>NZ_CP019239.1:1421618-2843236 GCF_001955715.1 Rhodoferax saidenbachensis
TGCTGCAATTTGAAGGCCAAAGACTGGCGCAGGTAGAAAAACAGCGCCAGCAGGCTGAATGCGCTGAGCAGCGCAATACCGATGCGACCCAGTGCCAGGGTTTGGAAAAGCGCCGCACGGCGCGAGGCGACGGCCCGGGTCTGGTAATCCAGCAGCTCGGCACTGGTGGCGCGGATGGCATCCATCTTTTCCCGGCCAATATCGGTGAGCAGGATTTCCTGGCCCGACTTGCCCTGGCCCTGTTGACTCAGCTTCAGCGTCAGCGCCAGCTCGGACAGTCGGGTCTCTGTCAGACCCTGCAGGCGCTTGAGGATTTCCTGGGTAGCAGGGTCTGCGCCATAGTATGGTTTGAGCACACCGTAGGCGGCTTCAATATCCGTCAGCGCCTTCTTGTAAGGTTCCAGGTATTCGGGGCGTTGGGTCAGCAGGTAGCCGCGCTGGCCGGTCTCGGCATTGAGCAGGCTGCGCTCCAGCGACTGGATCTGTGAACGCGCGGTGCCCATGCTGTTCAGGTTCTCCAGCGTGGAAACGGATTGCCAGTAAGAGCCTTCGCTGACAAATACCATGGCCGCAGCGGCTGCGCAGGCCAGTGCAATCAGGAGCGGGTTGCGTTGAATGGTGCGAATCATCGCGATGTACTGCCTGTGTCCCAAAGTATGGGATCATGCAGCATGAACTTGGGTTGCACCGCATGATTCGAATTGCCATCGTAGACGACCACGCCATGGTCCGTGCCGGACTGCGGCAGTTTTTTGCCGACCAGGAGGACTTCTGTGTGGTGGCGGAAGCGACCAACGGGCGCGAGGCGTTGGACATCGTGCGCCAAGGTGAGGTGGACGTGATGTTGATGGACATTTCCATGCCGGACCACAGCGGTGTGGACGCGCTGGCGGCGATCAAGGCGCGGGCACCGGACCTGCCGGTGCTGATCCTGAGCGGTTTTGCGGAAGTGCATTACGCCACCACGTTGTTGCGCCAGGGCGCCAGCGGTTACCTGAACAAGGACTGTGATCCCGAAGACATCGTCAAGGCTATCCGCACCGTGCACCGCGGGCGCAAGTTCATCACACCTGGGGTGGCTGAGCTGCTGGCTGAAGGCCTGGGCGATGGCGGTGACAAGCCCTTGCATGAACAACTGTCGGAGCGTGAGCTGCAGGTCTTCCTGCGGCTGGCCCGGGGCGAAACCGTAGGCCATATCGCCACCAGCATGTCGCTGAGTGTGAAGACGGTGAGTACCTACCGCACCCGTGTGATGGAAAAGATGAAGCTGGAGTCCAACAGCGACCTGACCTACTACGGTCTGAAGAACGGCCTGATTCAGTAAGCTCATGCCCGCAATTCGGAGGGGCCGGAGACATCATGGCCGGCCAGTTCGGTGCAGTACTCGATCAGCGCATCAATCTCGGTGGATTTGTCAAATACCCGCTCTGCGCCCAGTGCCAGGCATCGCGTGCGCATGTCCTTGGTAGCGTAGTTGCTCAGCACCACCAGGTGGCGCCCCTGCTGCATCTGGTGGGCTGCCTTGAGGACCCCCAAGCCTGAACCACCGCTGAGAAAAATATCCACGATGACCAGATGGGCCTTGTTGCCCGGCTCCGACAGCCACTGCACGGCGCCTTGTTCGTCTTCGGCAATGCCCACAACATTCACCGACGCCAATTCCTCCAGCGTTGCGATGAGGCTCTGCTGTATGACGGGACTGTCTTCGACCAGATAGGCCTTGAGCGCTTGCATGGAGGGGCGGGTATTTCCTGTGGAAGGTTCCCAGTGTGCACTGAATTGTGGCGAACTTCCATGGGCGGTAGAGCCGAGAGTATGTAGGACGGCACCTACATCCTGTAGAGCGCAGGTGGGCATTGCATTCGGGGCATGGTCAGTCGTACGTGCCGTGTAGGACAACTACTACACCACGTTGCGGCCTTGTCCGCTGGGCAGGAAAGGGCTGGCGCAAGACACTGGAGGCATCAGATCACCCTGATGTTTACCAAAAGGTCACACCATGAAAACTACATACAAAACACTTTCCACCGCAATGACTGTTCTGGCGCTTGTCGCTCTCACCGGATGCGCTGGCATGACGGCCCGCGAAAAAAGCACAGCCACAGGCGCGGTCATTGGCGGTGTCGCCGGCAGCGTGATGGGTGGTGGTGTGCTGGGTACTGCAGCCGGTGCAGCAGCAGGCGGCGTCATCGGCAATCAGGTCGGCAAATAACAGCAAGCCCGCCGTGGTTCCAGGGGCTGGGAGCTCCTGGAATCAAACTTGGTTGCGCGTGTAAGTCACAAAGCTGAACGGCAGTCCACTCGCAGCCACATGCCGTTCACGCGCCGTTTCCCGCCAGGCCGTGCCCAGGGCGGGGGCAAAGGCATCGCCTTCAAAGTCTTTCTCGATCTCGGTGACAACTGCCGTGCTGGCCAGTGGCTCGGTCAGTGCATACAACTGGGCACCACCGATCACCCACACATCCGCAGATTGCTCACAAAGTTGTAGCGCCTTGTGCAGGTCCTGTGCGGGCTGGGCGCCATTTTCATGCCAATTTTCCTGGCGTGTGACGACGATGTTGGTACGTCCCGGCAGCGGGCGGAACCGCGGCGGCAGTGAGTCCCAGGTCTTGCGCCCCATGATGACCGGGCAACCTAGCGTGGTGCGCTTGAAATGGGCCAGGTCTTCCGGCAAATGCCAGGGCAGGGTGCCGTCCTTGCCAATCACGCCATTCGCAGCGCGGGCGTAGATCAGATGCAGGCGTGGGCCTGCGGTGTTCACGCTTGCCATGGGTCAGACCGCCACAGGCGCCTTGATGGCCGCGTGGCTTTGGTAGTCCAGCACTTCAAAATCTTCGTACTGATAATCAAAGATCGAATCCGGCTTGCGCTTGATGTGGAGCGTGGGGTAGGCCATGGGCGCACGGCTCAATTGCAGTTCCACCTGTTCGTGGTGGTTGCTGTAGATATGGCAGTCGCCACCCGTCCAGATGAAGTCGCCCACGTCCAGGTCACACTGCTGCGCGACCATGTGGGTCAGCAGCGCATAGCTGGCTATGTTGAAGGGCACACCCAGGAAGATATCTGCGCTGCGCTGGTACAGCTGGCAGCTCAATTTGCCTTTGCCACCTGCGGTCTCTGCGGGTGCCACGTAGAACTGGAAGAAAGCATGGCACGGCATCAGCGCCATCTTGTTGAGTTCGGCCACGTTCCAGGCGCTGACGATGATGCGGCGCGAATCGGGGTTGGTCTTCAGCGTCTTGATGACGTCGGCAATCTGGTCAATATGGCCGCCGTCCGGCGTAGGCCAACTGCGCCACTGCACGCCGTAGACCGGGCCCAAATCGCCATCGGCCTTGGCCCATTCGTCCCAGATCGATACGCCGCGTTCCTTAAGCCAGTTGTTGTTGCTGGATCCGGTCAGAAACCACAGCAGTTCCTGAATGATGGAACGCAGGTGCACCTTCTTGGTGGTCACCAGCGGAAAACCTTCATTCAGATCGAAACGCATCTGGTAGCCAAACACGCTTTTCGTGCCCGTGCCGGTGCGGTCGGATTTGGCCACGCCTGTGGTGTACACGTGGCGCATGAAGTCTTCGTACTGGCTGCGGATGGGGTGCTGGGGGGCGTCGGTGGTCATAAGTTCGATTTTAGAGGGGCGAGGACGGGCGCTCAGGTCATGCGGTCGAGCGCCGCGGTGAGTGCCAACAGGGCCAGCAGCAACACCACCACGACGGGCATCACGGCGTTCAGTCCGGCCCAGGTGGCCAGCAAACCAAAAATCGCGGGTATGACCGAGCCACCAGCGTAGGCAAAACCCATCTGGCGGCCTATCACCATGCTGGCTATTCGGTCGGGGAAGCGGCGCGCCGTTTCATGCATCAGGGACGGAAATACCGGCGCACAGCCCAGGCCCATCAGCACCAACCCGGCCATGGAAAGAGCCGCAGGCACACCGGGCAGGGCAAACACGGCTGCCCCGACGGTGGCCAAGCCTATCCCCAAGCGCACCAGTTTGCGGTTGCCCAGGCGGTTGGCCACCAGGCCCACGCCAAAGCGCCCTGCGGTGATAGAACCGAAATACAGCGACACCCACAATCCCGCTTCGGTCGTGGTCAGCCCGCGCGTGCCGACCAGAATACTGGCAGCCCACAGGCCGGTGCCCATCTCGGCGGCGACATAAAACAAAAAGGTCAGTGGTGCCAGCCACAGCGCCACAGGGCGCACGGGTTTGACGTGGTGGGGCGTGTCGTGTGCACCTTCTTCGACCGGTGGTTTGGAATGCTCCTTGGACCACAGTGACAGCGTGAGCCACAGCACCACGGCCAGCCCTAGTTGTATGAACCCAATGGCGCGTGCGCCCGCAGTCCAGCCGGCGGCGCTGGCCAGTGCCAGGCCCATGATCAGCGGGCCGGTGGTGGCACCAACGCCCCAGAAACCGTGCAGCCAGTTCATGTGGCGTGACGAGTAATGCGCCGCGACAAAGTGGTTCAGGCTGGCGTCCACCGCACCGGCACCCAGGCCCAGCGGAATGGCCAGCAGCACCAGCCAGGCAAACGAAGGCGCGTAGGAAAAACCGACCAGTGCCGGTGCCGTCATCAGGCAGCTGCTGGCGACCACAGCACCCGTGCCGATGCGCTGCACGATGCGGCTCGCAAAGAGGCTGGCGCTGGCTGAACACACCGTCATGGTGATGGTGATGACGCCCACGGCTGCCAGCGGCTGGCCCATGTCGGCCCGGATGGCGGGCCAGGCGACGCCTAAAACCCCATCGGGCAGGCCCAGACTGATAAAGGACACATACACAATGCCCAGCAGAATCCAATGCAACATTTACAAATTCACCACGCGGCCAGGGTTCATGAGGTTGTGCGGGTCCAGGGCCTTCTTGATGTCACGCATCAGCGCCAGCGCCACCGGCGATTTGTGTTCTGCCAGCTTGTCGCGCTTCAAGCTGCCAATGCCGTGTTCGGCGGAGATGGAGCCGTTGTAGCGGTCCACTGCGGCGTAGACCAGTGCATTGATGGGTTTTTCCTGGTCGCGCAAAAAGGCCTCCGCGTCGGTGTCTGCGGGGGCTTGCACGTTGTAGTGCAGGTTGCCATCGCCCAAGTGGCCGTAGTTGACCAGACGCGCACCGGGGAAGGCTTGCGCCAGCGCGGCATCGGTCTCTTGCACAAAGGCGGGAATGCGCGACACGGCAATGGAAATGTCGTGTTTGATGTTCAGGCCTTCCTGCGCCTGCGCCAGCGGAATGCTCTCGCGGATGTGCCACAACGCGCGGGCTTGTGTGATGTTCTCGGCCACTACCGCGTCGGTGGCGCAGCCCTGTTCCAGCGCGGCTTCGAGCAGGCGCTCCAGTTGCTCGCGGGCGCGCGACTCGGACACGTTGTCGGAATGCTCCAGCACCACGCAATAGGGCGATGTTTCGTGAAACGGCACGCGCTGCTGCGGGAAGTGTTTGACCACCAGGCTCAGCGCAAACTGGCCCATGACCTCAAAACCGGTCAGGCCAGAGCTCAGTGTTTTGTGCGCCAGGCCCAGCAGTTCCACGGCCGCGTCCAGCGACGGCACCGCGCACAGGGCAGTGAGTTGTGCCGCAGGCAACGGGTAGAGCTTCATCACCGCGGCAGTGATGACACCGAGCGTGCCTTCGGAGCCAATGAACAGATGGCGCAGGTCGTAACCGGTGTTGTCCTTGCGCAGGCCAGTCAGACCGTTCCAGACCTCGCCCTGAGCGGTGACCACTTCCAGGCCCAGACACAGTTCGCGGGTATTGCCAAAACGCACCACTTGCGTACCGCCGGCATTGGTGCCGAGGTTGCCGCCAATGGTGCAACTGCCCTCGGCCGCCAGGCTCAGTGGGAACAGGTAACCAGCCTCTTCACAGGCTTCCTGCAGCGTCTGCAAAATGCAGCCGGCTTCCACGGTGACGGTCAGGTTGCCGCCGTCCATGGTGCGGATCTTGTTCATGCGCGTGAGGCTCAGCACCACCTGTTCGCCGGTCGCGTCGGGTGTGGAGCCCACCACCATGCCGGTGTTGCCGCCTTGCGGCACCATGCTGACTTTGGCTGCGGCGCAGGCTTTCACCACCTGGGCCACTTCGTCGGTATTCCCAGGACGCACCACAGCCAGAGCCTTGCCGCGTTCACGCTTGCGCCAGTCCATCTCCCAGGCGCTCAGGTCGCCTTCGGTCAATACGTTTGCCGCTCCGACGATGCCGCGCAGGGTCTCCAACAAGTCTGCGTGTGTACTCATGGTGTGATATCTCCAGAGTCGGCTGCCAGTGCCCGCGCGTTCTTGAAGCGCAGGCGCACATGCAGGGCGCAGGCGACAAACAGGGCCAGGCACAAGGCGACCTCCAGCATGGCCAGGTAGTTGCCGGGCGCGCGGTCGCTCCAGGCGCGCACCACGCCTTCGGTGAAGTAGATCCACACCATCAGGCTGACCCAGCGGTAGGTGTACATGCGGTTCTTCAGCAGGCCGGCCAGCGGAATGCACAGGGGCAGTACCTTGAGCGCCAGCCAGGAGCCGCCGGGGCGGATCGGGGCCAGCACCAGTTCCCAAGCTGCGCCCAGAATAATCAGGCCCAACAGGCTGCCCACGGCCAGCCAGCGGGTGAGTCGTACGGTGTCAAAAGCGTAATTTGGGGGAGGAGTAATCGGGGAGGAAGGGCGGTGTGCGTTCATGTCGGTGGCATCATAGCGGGATGCGAACCCTTGAACGTTTGAGAGTCTGGCTGCAGGATGTGGCCAAGGTGCCCTGGCTGGACGCCGCTACCACCCTGCGCGAGCGTTTCCGCGAGGACCGTCTGGGCCTGACCGCCAGTAGCTTGACCTTTACCACCACGATTGCGCTGGTGCCGTTCATCACCGTGGCGTTGGCGGTGTTCACCGCTTTCCCCATGTTTGCCAAGTTCCAGGACGTGATGCAGAAGTGGCTGATAGAGAGCCTGGTGCCCGACAACATTGCGCGCCAGGTGCTGGGCTACCTCAACCAATTTGCCGGCAAGGCCAGCAAACTGGGTGTGGCCGGTCTGGCGGTGCTGCTGGTGACCGCGCTGGCGCTGATCTTCACGATTGACCGCACGCTCAACAGTATCTGGCGGGTGCGCACACCGCGCCCCTTTGCGCAACGCGTGCTGCTGTACTGGGCGGCCATCACGCTGGGGCCGCTGCTGCTGGGTGCCAGCCTGAGCATGACCTCGTATGCCATCTCGGCATCCCGGAGTGTGGTTGGCGGTTTGCCCGGTGGTGTGGCCTTGTTGCTCGACATTTTGCAATTTGCGCTGGTGGCGTGCGGCATGGCGGCGATGTTCCGCTTTGTGCCCAACACCTATGTGCGCTGGGGCCATGCCTGGATGGGCGGACTGTTTGTCGCGACCTGTCTGGAGGTGGCCAAAAAAGGGCTGGCGCTGTACCTGAGCAAGGTGCCGACCTACTCGGTGGTCTACGGCGCTTTCGCCACCGTTCCGATTCTGCTGGTGTGGATTTATGTGGCCTGGGTCATCGTGCTGCTGGGTGCAGCGCTGACGGCCTATGTGCCCAGCCTGATTGCCGGCATCCCGCGCAAGCGCAGCGGATATGGATGGGAATTTCAGGTGGCGCTTGAAATACTGCAGCAGCTCGATCGGGTGCGCCAGGGAGAGCAGAAGGGCCTGACCATGGGGCAACTCAGCGCGGCGCTGCAGAGCGATTCGCTGCGTCTGGAGCCGATACTGGAATCTCTGGTGGGGCTGGACTGGATTGCGCAACTGCAAGAGACCCGGGATGCGTCAGGCGAGGCGCGGTTTGTGTTGCTGGTCGATCCGCAGCAGACGACCCTGGAGCCGTTGTTGCGTACCTTGCTGCTGCCGGTCAATCTGGTGACCGAAAATATATACAAAAAAGGCCTGTGGTCGGCATCCAGCCTGCGTGAGGCGCTATGAAAGCAATAGCGATCGAAGTCAACGCCGGGCCGCCCCAAGTTGACTTGCACCCCATCGGGGGGGCAGCCGCCAGGCTGGGCTGGGGGCATTCGAATCAGTTCAGATCTTGACCTTGCCGGTCAGGATGTCCTTGTACATGACCCAGTCGCCCATGAAGCTGTAGAGCGGGCGCTTGAAGCTGGCGGGTTTGTTTTTCTCAAAGCCGAAATGGCCGATCCAGGCAAAACCGTAACCCCACAGCGGTGCGGTGAACAGGAAGATCACCAGACCGGTCACAAAAAACAGCAGCAGGCTGGCCAGCACCAGGGACGAGCCCACGAAGTGCAGGCGGCGGCAGGTCAGGTCACTGTGTTCGCTCAGGTAGAACGGGTAGAACTCGGCAAACGAAGTCATTTGCTTCGGGTCTGCCGCGGCGCTGGTTTCAATGGCGGTGTTCATGGTCTGTCTCCTGGTGGGTCCGGGTTGTTATGGTGCTACTGTGTCGCGCGATCAAGCGTTGAGAAACGCTTTGAGCGCAGCCAATGTGGCCTCAGGCGCTTCCGTCATCTGGCTGTGGCCCACAGCCAGCCGAACGACTGAATGCATTTTCCCACTGGATTTCGCTTTGTCGATCAGGGTTTGTGCGGCCTTCGGCATCGTCATTTGGTCCATCGCGCCGAGCAAGAACAGCACGGGGCAGGTGATCTGCTCCATGGCCTGTTCGCCATTCGCATAGTTGTTGCAGGCAGAGAAGCCGCGGTGAAACACGTTGACCTTTGTGTTGCTGGCAATCACTCGGCGTCCCAATGCGAGGCCGCCACCAAAACTCCAGGTGCCAGGCGCCACGGGCGGCGCCAATGAGCTGCGTGAAAACACATTGACCATGTGCAAAGCCTTCTCAGACTCGTTCAGCGCCGCGTCCAGCAATGGTTGCGAGACCTTCATCGGGTAGGCCGTGCCAACCAGCGCCAGATGGCTGATGCGATCCTTCAGTTGCCCGGCTGTTTCCAGCGCAATCAGCGAACCCCAACTGTGGCCTACCAATGCCGCTTTTTGCACGCCCGCTGCATCCAGCAAAGCGGCAATGAAGGCAGCCGCCGCTTCTACGCTGGCGGGTGCTTCGCCTTCGCTGCGGCAATGGCCCGGCAGGTCGACCGCCAATACATTCCAGCCGTGGTTCGCAAAGTAGCGGCTCTGCAAAATCCAGACGCTGTGGTCGTTGATGACGCCGTGGATGAATACGACAGTAGGTTGTGTGGGGTTGAAGGGCTTGCCGCCGGTATAGCAGTACGCGGCAGCGCCGTTGACGGTGAGCTTCATGCTGCTTTCTCCGCCGCCTTCAGAGCGCGTTTGAGGTCATCCAAAAGATCCGCAGAATCTTCCAATCCAATCGACAGGCGAATCGTTCCCTGTGTAATGCCACCCTTGGCCAATGCTTCGTCGTCCATGCGAAAGTGGGTCGTGCTGGCCGGGTGGATCACCAGGCTGCGGCAGTCGCCCACATTGGCCAGGTGGCTGAACACCTTGAGCGCTTCGACAAACGCCTTGCCCTGGGCGCGTGAGCCTTTCAAATCAAAGCTGAACACCGAGCCTGCGCCCTTGGGCAACAGCTTTTGCGCCAGCGCGTGGCTGGAGTGGCTCTCCAGCATGGGGTGGCCCACACGCGAGACAAAGGGGTGTGACGCCAGCAGCTCCACCACCTTGGCCGTGTTGTGCATATGCCGCTCCATGCGCAGCGACAGGGTTTCTATGCCCTGCAAGATCAGCCAGGCCGAGTGCGGACTCATGCAGGCGCCAAAGTCGCGCAGCCCCTCGCGGCGCGCGCGCAGCAGGAAGGCGCCCACCGTGGATTCCTCGGTGAAAACCATGTTGTGAAAGCCCGCATAGGGCTCGCTCAGCTCCGGGAATTTGCCCGATTTATCCCAATCAAAACTGCCGCCGTCGACGACGATGCCGCCAATCACGGTGCCGTGGCCGCTGAGGAACTTGGTGGCCGAGTGGTAGACCAGATCGGCCCCTTGCTTGAACGGCTGCACCAGCCAGGGCGAGGTGAGGGTGGAGTCCACCAGCAGCGGCACACCGGCTTCGTGTGCGATTTGTGACACCGTGGGTGTGTCCAGCACGTCCAGCCCCGGGTTGCCCACGGTTTCGCCAAAGAACAGCTTGGTGTTCGGTTGCACCGCCTTGCACCAGCCGTCAATGTCGCCCGGCTGCACAAAGGTGGTTTCAATGCCAAAGCGGCGCAGTGTGTAATGCAGCAAATTCTGCGAACCGCCATACAACGCCGTGGACGCCACGATGTGCCCACCTGCGCCCATCAGCGTGGCGATGCTCAGATGCAGCGCGGCCTGGCCGCTGGCGGTGGTGATGGCCCCAATACCGCCTTCGAGTGCCGAGACGCGTTGCTCCAGCACGGCGTTGGTGGGGTTGCTGATGCGCGAGTAGACGTGTCCCGCACGTTCCAGGTTGAACAGCGAAGCGGCGTGTTCGCTGGACTCAAAAACAAAGGAAGTGGTGAGATGGATGGGGACGGCTCGTGCGCCCGTAGCGTCGGGCGCGGCGCCCGCGTGCAGGGAGAGGGTGTCGAAACCGGGGTCGGCGTAGCCGGGCATAGTGTTCTCCGCAGGCAACTAGGAATGAATCTTCAGGATTGTGGGCTATATTAAAGTCATAGTCCTAACCGAGCACCCCGAGGAAAAACCATGAAAGTCAGCGACATCCTGCGCGTCAAGGGCGGCACGCTCTTCATCATCAAGCCAGAAGACAGCCTGGCCGATGCCGCGCAACTGATGGCCGAGAAGGACATTGGCTCGCTGGTGGTGATCTCCCACGGCCTGGTGGTGGGCATGCTGACCTTCCGTGAAGTGATCCAGGCGGTCGTGAAAAACGGCGGCAGTTTCGGCACCACCACGGTGTACCGCGCCATGGACCCCGGCCCACTGACCTGCACCATGGAAACCGAAATGGACGAAGTCCGCCGCATGATGCTGGACCGCCATGCGCGTTACATGCCGGTCATCGACAACCGCATGCTCATGGGTGTGGTCAGCTTCTACGACGTGGCCAAGGCCGTTGTGGACAGCCAGAACTTCGAGAACAAGATGCTCAAGGCCTACATCCGCGATTGGCCCGAGGGCGAAGAGCCTGCCGAGAAAGCCTGATCCAGGCTTTTCAGCCCCGATTCACGCCGTGCTGGCGTGGATCATTTCCCGCACGCGCGGGTAGATCTGCTGGTTCCATTTCTTGCCGCTGAAGACACCGTAGTGGCCCACACCGGTCTGGATGTGGTGGGTCTTCATATAGGGGCGAATGTTGCTGCACAGGTCCTGTGCGGCCACGGTCTGTCCTACCGCACAAATGTCGTCCCGCTCACCTTCCACCGTCATCAGTGCGGTGCGGCGAATCGCTGCCGGGTTGACGATGCGGTCTTTGTACGTGAGTTTGCCCAGTGGCAGGTCGTAGGTCTGGAAGACTTTTTCCACCGTCTCCAGGTAGAACTCGGCCGGCAGGTCATTCACTGCCAGGTACTCGTCGTAAAACACCTTGATGATGTTGGCCTTTTCCAGGTCGCCATTGACCAGGTGCTGGTACATGTCCTTGAACGATTGTTTATGGCGGTCCAGGTTCATGCTCAAAAAGGCGCTGACCTGCACAAAGCCCGGGTACACCCGGCGCATGAAACCGGCGTGGGGCATGGGCACATGGCTGATCAGGTTTTTCTCGAACCACTCGATGGGCTTGCTGACCGCCAGTTTGTTGACTTCGGTGGGGTTGACGCGGCAGTCCACCGGGCCAGCCATCAGGGTCAGGCTGCGCGGCTGGGCCGGGTTGTCGTCTTCGGCCATGATGGCCGTGGCCGCCAGCGCCGCTACGCAGGGCTGGCAGACGGACACGATGTGGGTACCGGGACCAATGGTCTCGGTGAAACGGATCATGTGGTCGATGTAATCGTCCAGGCCAAAGGGGCCGTGTTTCAGCGCCACATCACGCGCGTTGTGCCAGTCGGTGATGTAGACGTCGTGGTCCTGCAGCAGGGTGCGCACGGTTTCGCGCAGCAGGGTGGCAAAGTGGCCCGACAGGGGCGCCACCAGCAACACCGGCGGCTGGTGGGGCAGGTTGGCCGGGGTTTCCTTTTTGAAGCGCAGCAGCGTGCCAAAGGGCATGGTCAGCACTTTTTCTTCGGTGACCGGCAATTCCTGTTCCCCGACCTTCACCGACGTGATGCCGTACGCCGGGCGCGAATGGGTGAGTCGCATGCGCGAGAACACCTCCATGGACGCAGAGAGCTTGCGCATCCAGCTGCCTTCGGTGTTGTCCATCCAGAGGTTTGCGCTGCTGCCCTGTGCCAGCAGCCGGAACGGCGACATCAGGTCGGACTGGGATTGGTAAGCCTGGTAGAGCATGGTGTTCCTGCGCAAAAAGCGAGCTTGTGGCCCGGACAGGCCAGATGCAGGCAAGTTATGGGCCAGTTTGCGTTACGCCACCTGTGGCAACTTGCCGCCGGGCCGCCCCAAGGCAAGTTAGCCCCCTCGGGGCAGCGACCCGCGGAGCGTTGAAGCGTGGGGGCCACACTTGGCACAACCCTTGCGGGTGCGGGACAACCCAATTCTGGTTTGAGGAGCAAGTTCCATGGCCAAAGCCGTCCTGACGATCAGCAGCAAAAACTACGGAGCCTGGGCACTGCGCGGCTGGCTGCTCACCAAGCTGGCGGGTCTGGAGTTCACAGAGAAGGTCATCTCTGCGGACGACCCGGCCATGAAAGCCGAAATGCTGCTGCTCTCTTCCAGCATGCTGGTGCCCTCGCTGCAGCACAACTCCGTCAAGGTGTGGGACACGCTAGCGATTGCCGAATACCTCAATGAAATCAAGCCTAAGGCGGGCCTGTTGCCAGCCGATGTAAAGGCGCGCGCGCACTGCCGCGCCATCTGTGGCGAGATGCACTCGGGCTTTGCCTCCATGCGTGGCTCGTTGCCCATGAACATCAAGGCCCATTTCCCCAAGTTCAAAGTCTGGTCACGTGCCCAGGCCGACATTGACCGCGTGGTTGAAATCTGGACCGAGTGCCTGAGCACCTACGGCGGCCCCTACCTGTTTGGCAAGACGCCTACCGTAGCCGATGCCATGTACGCCCCCGTGGTCACGCGTTTTCAGACCTACGACATTCCACTGGACAAGGCCTGCACCGCGTACTCCAAACGCATGCTGGAGCTGCCCGCGATGAAGGAGTGGATAGCGGCGGCCAAGGCCGAGCCCGACGAAATCGACGAGCTCGACGCGGAGTTCTAGAAGAGCGCTGAATGGGTAAATCCGTTCGGGCTGAGCCTGTCGAAGCCCTCAATGCCAGGGCAGGCTCTCCAGAGCGGGCGCTAACTATTTCCAGGGCGTAGGCGCCGGCACGTCGCAGACCGGGTCCACATCAATCGATTTGAAGTCCGCTGGCGAAACGATTTCCAGGTACTCCATGTCGGGCGAGTAGTCGAACAGGAAATGGCGAATGCCCGGGCGCTGGTGCACCACGTCACCGGCTTGCACCAGGGTCTCCTTGTCCTCGTACATGAACTTGGCCCAGCCCTTGGTCATGATCACGATCTGGAAATCCGCCTCATGGCGGTGCCATCCTGTGCCTGTTTCTGGTGCCTTATTGGCCTTCACCAGGTGCGCAATCACTTTGCCGTGCGTGGCGGCGGCGATTCCAAGGTCCTTGTAGAGGAAAAAATCCCGCAGTCCACCGGAGACAAATTGCGTGTCTTCGGGCTTCACATGGGAGAACAGGGTGGTTGTGCGGTCCAGCATGGGGTGCTCCTTTCGGAAAAAGGGGATGAAACACTGAATTGGTGCGGTGCAGCATCAAGCATGAAACGTTCCACCCAGTCCACGGCCGCAGACTAGGGCCTGTTCACACTATTTTTGCAAGTGCGAACGGGGTTAAAACAGCGCCAATCTAGGCGCACAGAATTTCTTGCTTTGGCGCCCAGACTGACTGTCTGGGCTAGGAGTGCAACAACGAGTGGCGCTGTTTTAACCCCGTTCCCTTCGGGTTGCGGCCAAAAAGGCCATGCGCGGCGTTGCGAAGCCTTGCCGGGGGCCAACCCCGGCTGCGTTTCGCGCCTTGCCCATGGCCTTTTTGATCCGCAACGCATTTTGCAAAAATAGCGTGAACAGGCCCTAATCAGAAGAACGTCTCTATGGCCCCTGTCACGCGCCAGTCGTCTTCCACCAAAACCATCCAGCGCCATTTGTCGAACGTGGTGCAGGGGTGCGAGACGCCCAGCGCCACGCGGTCCCCCACGCACGGGGCAACGCCCGCGGGGTCAAAGCGCAGAAAAGCATGCTGGTCGTTGAGTGCCGTGATCTTCCAGCCTGCGGGCGCTTCTTCGGCCGTGCGCAGGCTGCGGCGCGCCAGGCGTGCGGGAATGGGCATTTCGGTGTCGTAGGAAATGTCGCGCCGCCCGCAGCTCAGCAGGGCCAGTCCCGGCTCGGGCAGGGACTGCACGAGCGCCCAGACTTCCAGCGCGGGGCGCAGCGAATGGTCCAGCCCTTCGCGCTGTTCCACCTGGGCCAGGAAGCGCTTGTAGCTGCCGTGGTCGTGTGTGAGGTAGCAGCCCGAGCGCAGGATGCCGCGCACTGGGCGCGAGAGCCCCTGCATGCGCAGCATGGGAATCACCAGGTCAAACACCGCGGAGCCACCGGCCGTGACCAGTACTTCGCCCTGCGGCAGCAGGCCCTGGGCATCGCAGGCGCGCGCGACGTCGGTCACGCGGCGCACCAGTGCCGTAATTTCGCGCGCATCGTGGTCGGTGTCGCAGCGGGCCACGCCGCCTTCAAAACATTCGAGGCCGCCCAGGCGTACCGCCGACGAGCGCGCCATGGCCTGGGCCAGGGTGATCGCGTCTTCCAGCGTGCGGCAGCCCGTGCGTTGGCCTGGGATGCCCATCTCCAGCAGCACGTCCAGGCGCCCGTCAAAGCCGCGGCGCGCGGCCCAGTCCTCCACAAGCGCCAGTTGGGCCGGTGAATCGACCAGGAACCAGACGCGCAGCCCGGTATGTTGTTCCAGCAACATGCGCAGGCCGTCGAGGTCGGCATCGGCCAGCAACTGGTTGGCCAGGATGATGCGGCGCGCGCCGGCGTCCACCGCCACGGCCAACTGGAACACCGTGGCCACCGTCATGCCCCAGGCGCCGGCCTGCAATTGCTGGGCAAACAGCGCGGGTGCCATGGTGGTTTTGCCGTGTGGCGCGAAGTCCACCCCCTTGCGGTGTGCGAAGTCCTGCATCCAGGCCAGGTTGTGCGCGAGCGCGGAGCGGCGCAGCACGGCCAGCGGATAGGCCAGATCGTCGGCCAGCACATTCCAGTTTTTTTGCGCAAGCTCAGAGGCCAGGCAGGGCGTGGCGGTCAGCGGATAGCTCTTGCAGCGGTGGTCGAGGAGGAAGTCGTGTGGGGTGGCGTGGGTCATGGCAAGCCTTTAAGTTGCTATGAGTTTAATAGCTGCTGGCGCACATCCCCAAAGGGCTGGGGGCCATTTTGATGCCAAAAATCCCCTGTTCTCAGCCGACCTGCGCCGCGCCGCATGGCGCAGCAGGGGGGGCCCACCCGTGGGGGATAATCCTGCTCCATGAGCGGCAACACCTTCGGACAACTCTTCGCAGTCACCAACTTCGGTGAATCCCACGGCCCGGCCATTGGCTGCGTGATTGACGGCTGCCCCCCCGGCATGGAACTGAGCGAGGCCGATATCCAGGGCGACCTGGACCGCCGCCGCCCCGGCACCAGCCGCCATGTGACGCAGCGCAACGAGCCTGACACCGTGCAGATACTGAGCGGTGTGTACCAGGGCAAGACCACTGGTACCCCTATTGCGCTGCTGATCCAGAACACCGACCAGCGCAGCAAGGACTACGGCAACATCCTGGAGACCTTCCGCCCCGGTCATGCCGACTACACCTACTTCCAGAAATACGGCATCCGCGACCCACGCGGCGGTGGCCGTTCCAGCGCGCGCTTGACTGCGCCCATGGTGGCGGCCGGTGCCGTGGCGAAGAAGTGGCTCAAGGAAAAATACGGCACCACGTTCCGCGGTTGCATGACGCAGGTGGGTGATCTGCCGATTGCGTTTGAGTCGTGGGAGCATGTGCCCCATAACCCGTTCTTCGCGCCGCTTGCCGATGTGCAGGTGCTGGAGGACTATATGGACGCCTTGCGCAAAGCCGGTGACTCTTGCGGCGCACGCATCCGCGTCAGCGCGTCTAACGTGCCTGTGGGGCTGGGTGAGCCGCTGTTTGACAAGATGGACTCTGACATCGCCTACGCGATGATGGGCATCAACGCCGTCAAGGGCGTGGAGATTGGCGCCGGTTTTGCCAGCGTGGCGCAGCGCGGCACGGTTCATGGCGATTCACTCACCCCGCAAGGTTTTGCCAGCAACAACGCGGGTGGTGTGCTCGGTGGCATCAGCACCGGACAAGACCTGGAAGTGAGCATTGCGATCAAGCCCACCAGTTCCATCATCACGCCGCGTGATTCCATCGATGTACAGGGCAACCCGACCCAGGTCATCACCAAAGGCCGCCATGACCCGTGCGTGGGCATACGCGCCACCCCGATTGCCGAGGCCATGTTGGCCCTGGTGGTGATGGAGCATGCGCTGCGCCACCGGGCCCAGTGTGGTGACGTGGTGCCTGTGCTCACGCCTATCCCGGGATCGATTTAAGGCATGCCCATAGCCGGGAATCGTCGGCACCTGATCCCGTTCTCGGCCCTCTCGGCCAGCTACTTCGCACACATCGGGTTTTTCAACCCCTACCTGCCGTTGTGGCTCAAGGACTTGGGGCTGGGGCTGTTTGCCATCAGTCTGCTCACGTCGGTACAGGCCGCCACGCGCCTGTTTGCGCCCTATGGCTGGGGCTGGCTCAGCGACCACACGGGGGAACGCGTCAAACTTTTGCGTTACGGGGCCACGGCTGCGTTGCTGGTGTCTGCGGGGCTGTGGTTTGACTTTGGCGTGTGGTGGCTGGCTGCCGTGCTCTTGTTGATGTTCACCCACACCAGTTCCATGATGCCCATGAGCGAAGCCGCCATGGCGCACCTGGTGAGCAATGGCGGTGCCTTTGATGCCAAACGTTACGGCCGCGTGCGCCTGTGGGGCTCGTTGGGTTTTCTGGTCACGGTGTTTGTGGCGGGGGGCTGGTTCGAGCGGTATGGCATGCGGCACTTTCCGGCGTGGACGGCGCTCACGCTCCTCGCAGTGGTGGCCAGTGTCTGGAGCCTGCCGGACCTGAAAGAGGCGGTCCATCCGCACGCAGCCAAGGTATCGGTCTGGCCCATCCTGCAGCAGCGCCCGGTGCAGTGGCTGTTTGCCTCGCTGTTTTTCCATGTGCTTTCACACATGGGCATGTATGTGTTTTTCTCGCTGTATCTGGATTCGCTGGGTTACAGCAAATCCATGATCGGGGTGTTGTGGGCCGTCTCGGTGATCGTGGAGATTGCCTGGTTCTTCACCCAGAGCCGCTGGTTGCCGCTGCTGAGCCTGACCGCCTGGTTGGTGGTCTGCGCGGGTGTGATGGCGCTGCGCATGGGCATCACGGCCAGCGCCGCTTCGGTCCTGCCGTTGTTGCTGCTGGCGCAGACCCTGCATGCGCTGACCTTTGCCGCCCACCACAGCGTGTGTATTGCCTTGCTGTCGCACCATTTCCCGGGCCAGTTGCGCGGACGCGGGCAGGCCTTGTACACCGTGATCGGCTACGGTTTTCCGGGTGTCATTGGTGGCATTCTGGGGGGCGTTTTGAGCACAAAATACGGCCTGGCCAGCGTGTTCTGGGCGACAGCAGCTATCAGTTTGATAGCGTTTCTCTGCAGCTTCAAGGTTTGGCGTCTACAGCATCCAGCCAGCGCGACAGCGGGTTGAAGCCGCTTACCAGCGCGCTGGCCACCAGCACCAGCGCACCGCCCCAGAACAGGCCCGCACCCAGGGGTTCGTCCAGAAATACATGGCCCCAGGCGACGCCGAACACCGGCACCATGAACACCGGGCTCATGGCCGCTACCGGTGTCATATTGCGCATGATGCGCAGGTGCATCCAGTAGGCGATGCCCGAAGTCACGATACCCAGCATGGCCACCGCCGCCAGTGCGCCCGGCGTGAACTGGGCCTGCGGCAGGCTCCAGGCGGCGCCGGGCAGCAGCATCAGGAGGGCCGCGCTGTGGATACCCATCGCAATTTCCAGCGGCTGCATGCGTGTGGTGGCGCGCTTCATCAGCGGCGTGGCAACGCCGTAACAGGCGGACGCGGCCACACAGGCCAGAACTGCCAGCACCACGCGGCCGGTCAGTGCCACCGGCCCCAGGCGCAGGATCAGCGCCACACCGACGAAGCCCAGCAGGCAGCCGAAGAGCTTGCGTGGGGTCAGCGTGTCTTCCTTGAGCCAGGCCGATGCAAAGGTGCCGAACAGGACCGCCGTGGTGTTGAGCAACGCGCTGTAGCCGGCCGGAATCTGTAGCCCGGCCCAGGCAAACAAGAGAAAGGGCAGTGCCACGGTCAGCAGGCCCAGCAGTGTCAGTTCGCGCCAGTGCGCCAGCGGCCAGCGGTGCCGCATGAGCCGCATCAGCAGCGCCAGTGTCACCGTGGCCAGGCCGATACGAAGGGCCGCCAGCACATTGGGGCCCAGTACCGGCACGGCAATGCGGATCAGCATGAAGGAGGCACCCCACAGGGCGGAGAGTGCGACGAGCTGGGCAAAGAATCGGGTTTTCACAAAGAGGCAGTTTCGTTCAGGAGTTTGTACACAGGGCGGGTGTCGAATAACGTGCCGTGCGGCGCCCAAGTGCGGTCTGGCATGGTGGCGTGAAACAGGTCGGTCACCAGGATTTCGCCGCCGTGGGCCATCTCTTCGCCCAGTTTGGATGCCGCGTTGACCTCAGCGCCCCAGACTTCATGGTCGCCCACACGCAGCACAGTGCCGTAGCCCAGGCCTATGCAGACCGCAATGCGTTCTTCGGGCACGCGGCCTGGGTTGGCCGCATCGGTCGCGGCCACCATGGCGGCCGCGCAGGCGAGTGCATCTCGGGGCTGGTCAAACACGGCCATCAGCGAGTCACCCTCGCGCTTGAGGCACAGTCCGTGGTGCGCTGTGATCAGCGGAAGAAAAAGCGCCTCGGATTCCTGGATCAGTTGTAAAAAATGCAGGATGCCAAAAGCCTCCACCAGCCGCGAAAACCCCACGAGGTCCGTAAACATGACGGCCTGCGTGCGGCCAAAACGGGCGAAGATCGCCGCGTCTGTGGCGGCCCGGTCTGTCCCCGCGCGGCGGCGCTGTGCCAGCAGTTCTGCCAGTTCGTCTGCATCTGTCACGGTTTGCTCCTCCTGATTGGAATGATTGTGCGGCAATTCCTGGCGGCAACGGGTCGCGCGTTTGCTAAGCTTGGCGTTCGATTCACTGGAATTTTCATGAAAACAGCACTCATCCTGAACGGCCCCAACCTCAACCTGCTCGGCACGCGCGAGCCCGCGGTCTACGGCGCGCAAACCCTGCAAGACGTGGAGGCCCTGTGTGAACGCGCCTGCCTGGCCAATGGGTTCAAACTGGATTTTCGCCAGACCAACCATGAAGGCACGCTGGTCGACTGGCTGCATGAAGCCGGCAAGTTGCACACCGCAGGCAAGCTGGCGGGCGTGATCCTCAACGCTGGCGCCTACACCCACACCAGCGTGGCGCTGCACGACGCGATCAAGGGCACCGGCATCACGTTGATCGAGCTGCACATCAGCAATGTGCACGCGCGCGAAGCTTTCCGCCACCACTCCTACATCTCGCCTGCAGCCAAAGCCGTGATGGCCGGTTTTGGTGTGAACGGTTATGCGCTGGCTGTGGCCGGCCTGGCCGGCATGCAATAACTCTGCGCGCTAGCGTGCGGCGCTGACCGCGCGTGTCCATTCCAGCACTTCGGGAATCGATGCCGTCGGCGCACGCAGGTGCGAGACGCTGGGCTCGTAGTACTGGGTCAGCGGGTGGCGCGGCAGCGCGGCAAAGAGGGAGGGGTTGATCCTGACCAAGGCCGGGTAGTCATTGCGCGGTGCCACATACAGCACCGGCGTGGTTGCCGGCATGCGCTGGATGGAGGCCAGCATGCCCAGTGCGCTGTTCGGGTCAAACCACGTCAGGTAGATGGCTGGGGTGGTGTGCAGTGGGGTGGTTCCCTTGGAGCCTTCGTAGTCGGCCAGTTGCACCTTATCGTTGCCCTTGCCCTCGGCCACCAGGGTGTGGGCCTTTTGCACGGCGTCGGCCAGTTTTTCGCGTGGCGTGGCGCTGCCGGGGTCACCTCCCGGCGCAAGGGCGATGGCGCCATCAACTGTGTGGCGGCTGGCGTAGTACAGCGCAAACAGGCCGCCCTGGCTGTGCCCGGCCACAAACACCTTGGCCGCGCCCTGGCTGCGCAAGCTGGCGATAGCCTCGTCCACCTGCTTCTCTGCGGCGTCCAATGGCGCATCGTATTCACGCTGCCCCGACCAGGGCATTTCCAGATTCGCCACTTTGTAGCCTTGCGACGCCAGCGCAGCGGCCAACTCGTTCACATGCCGTTGCGGGCTGCCTCCCTTGCCATGCATCACCACGACCCCCGGTACCGGGCTAACACTCTGTGCCAGCACGGAGGATGGCAGGAGCAGCGGGACGGTGGCCGCCAGGGTCAGAAGCCATTGGCGAATGGGGTGGTGCAGCAGCATGGTGTTGTCTCCCGGTGAAATTCAAGGCAAGGGAATTACGCGCGTCTCGCCATGGCGCATCAGCCAGACTTTTTCCTGGGGCAAGCCGCGTTCCTGCAGTGCCACCGCCAGATCGCGCGGTGGTTGGTCAAAGCTTTCCTGCGTCAACATGAACGTGCCCCAATGCACGCCCATGCACTGTTGGGCGTCCAGGTCCAGCATCATCTGCACCGCATCGGCCGGGTTGACGTGCATGGGTTTCATGAAGTCGCGCGGCAGGTAGGCCCCTATGGGCAGGGCCAGAAAATCCACCGCACCAATGCGCTGGCGTATGGCCTTGAAATCTGCGCTGTAACCGGTGTCGCCCGGAAACAGAAAGCGCCAGGGTTCCGGCGTGCCGCGTTCCCACTCCACCATGTAGCCACCCCACAGCGACGCATTGGTGTCAAACGGGGTGCGTCGGCTCCAGTGCTGCGCGGGTGTGAAGTGCAAGCGCAACGGTCCCTGTTGGGCCTGGTCCCACCAGCCCATTTCGGTGACCTCCGCAATACCCCGGTGCACAAACCAGGGCTTGAGTCCTTGGGGAACATAAAAATGGGGTCGCTGTCCACTGGCCAGCAATTGTGTGATCGTGGCGTCGCACAGGTGGTCGTAGTGGTTGTGCGAGATCAGCACCGCGTCAATCGGCGGCAGGTCTTGCGGCTTCAGCGGCGCGGGCACACGGCGTTTGGCGCCTACGCGCCCACCGGGGCCGGCAAAGTCGGCCAGTGTGGGGTCGGTCAGGATGTTCAGGCCTGCCACTTGCAGGAGCACGCTCACATGGCCTAACCAAGTGACCACTGGCGCTTGCTGGCGCTGGTGCAGGCGCGTCAGATCGGGCGCCACGCTCCAGGCCTTGGCAAAGGCGTCGTAGCCGCCTTCCGGGTCGGCCTTGGGTTTGAAGTCACCGCGCAGGCTGCGCCAGACCATTTCGTACCAGGGGAAGTCTCCAATGACCACCGCAAGATCGCTGTTGCGGAAGCGGCCGGGGGAGGGCTTAGGGGTATCCATCAGGCGGTCAGTCGCAAAGCGCCGGCCTCATGGCGGCCAGGGTTGAACTGGTTGACGGCATGGTCACTCGCGTAACCGATGGAGATGCCGCAGATCAACTTGTAGTCTTTGGGAATATCAAACTCCGCGCGTACCGGGCCACCCCAGGTGGCCAGTGCGCCCTGCGCGCAGGTGGCCAGGCCGTGGGCGTGGGCCGAGAGCATCAGTGTCTGCACAAAGATGCCCGCGTCCAGGATGGAGAACTCGCGCAGGCCCGCATGCACAAACACAAAGATGGCCGTGGGGGCACCAAAAAATTCAAAGTTCTTGCGCATCTGCTGATGGCGTGCCGCGTGGTCCTTTCGGCCAATGCCCAGCAACTCGTACAGACCGTGGCCGGTGGCGCGGCGGCGTGGCTGCAGGTCCTCTGGGTATTCAAAGTTGGTGGTGAAGTCGCCGTCCGGCAGGCCGTGGCGCGTGGCCAGCAATTTGAGTTTGCCCAGCAAACCGCCTTGTTGTGCGCGCGTGGCGGTGTCAAAACGTTCGCACAAACCTGCAGCCAACCGGTCACGCACGGCACCTGAAGCAATCGCCAAACGGTAGGGCTGGGTGTTGGACCAACTGGGTGCCGTATTGGCGTCCGCAAGCACAGCTTCCAGCAAGCCTTGAGGAATTGGAGTAGTCAGAAAGTCGCGTGTGCTACGCCGGCTGCGGACCAGCTCAGAAAATTCTTGGGCACTAGATGCTGGGGCCATAGTTTAGTTTTCCAGTATTTTTCTTAATCCGGCGGTCTGGCTCTTGCCAACTGCGCACCATGTAGTGTGCTGGCATTCCAGGAGTGGCCATCTAGCGCAAAAAAGATGAGCGCAAGATTGAACACTGCAGAAATCTTACACTTGGTGCCGTAGTCGAGTGCACGTACCAATGTGAGTAAGTTCCATGTTACGTGATGAACTGCGCCTGAAGTAACGTGTAGGCCATTGAGCACATCAGTAATCTGGTATTCAAGATGGCATCGCACCACCTCTGAAAACCTCTGGTGGTCGCATTCCTATGTGCCCCTTTTCAATATTCCATTGGCGATCCCAAAGCATCTTCTGTGAGCAACTTCCCCATCTGGTTTCCTTGCAAACTTCTTACAGTGGTACCGCGCGTGGCGGCGATGCTCATCGATTAGCCCGTCGAACTGGCGTATCCTAGTAGCGCTAAGCCAAAAAAAGCGCTTGCTGCCACCTTTCAACGTACTGCGTTGTGTGGCATTTTTAATCTGATCTCCAAAGGAACGCTCCCCATGAAGTTTTTTTCGTTGATGAAATCTCTGCTCGGCGCAACTGCCATGAGTTTCCTGTTGATGGGTGCTGCCCACGCTGCGGACAAAGGTACCCCCGCTGAAGCAGAAGCTATGGTCAAGAAGGCTGTGGCCTATATCAAGGCTAACGGACCGGAAAAATCGTACGAAGAATTCACAAACGGGAAGTCCTTCAAGGACCGAGATCTCTACATCATTGTGTATGACCTGAATGGCAAGAATCTAGCCCAGGGTGCGAATCCCAAGCTGGTTGGAAAGGACCTTATTGGTTTGAAGGACCCTGATGGCAAGCCACTCATTCAAATGTTTGTGGACTTGGCCAAGTCCAAGGGCAAAGGCTGGGTAGAGGGTTACAAGTTCCTGAATCCTGTGACCCAAAAACTGGAAGAAAAGGCTATGTACCTGGAACGTGTAGGTGACACCCTCGTGGGTTGTGGCATCTACAAGGGCTAATAAGTAAACCCCGTTAACAAATAAGAGGAATCCATATCATGCGTATAAATTCGATGTTCAAGGGTATATGTGCCGCATTTGTGGCGAGTCTGATGATGGTTGGGGCTTCCCATGCCGCAGAGCAAGGTACTGCCGCCGAAGCAGAGGCCATGGTCAAGAAGGCCGTGGCCTATATCAAAGCCAACGGACCTGAAAAGGCCTATGAGGAATTCACCAACGGAAAGTCCTTCAAAGACCGTGACCTCTACATCTTTGCCTATGACTTCACCGGCAAAAATCTGGCCCATGGTGCCAACCCCAAGTTGGTAGGAAAGGATTTGATCGGTCTGAAAGACCCGGACGGAAAATTGATCCTGCCCCCATTGATTGAGGTGGCAAAGAGTAAGGGCAAGGGCTGGTCGGATACCTTTAAATTCAGGAATCCAATGACTGAAAAAATGGAAGACAAAGTGATTTATTTTGAGCGAGTGGGCGACACTTTTGTCGGCTGCGGTATCTACAAAAAGTAATGCTGAAAACGCCACCACTTGCGGGTGGCGTTTTTCTATGGTGTGCGCTCTGGTCCTGGAGTCCCTGAATGAATTTACGTGATATGAAGATTGGGTTGCGGCTAGGCTTGGGCTTTGCTGTCATCCTGCTTGCGGCTGCCGCCATGGTGTCGGGTGCGCTGATTAGCAACAGCCTCGGGCGGGCTGCGTTGCTGGAGACACTGCAACGCGCCGCAGTGCAGCAGGACTTAGCTGAAGAAATGCGGCAGGCGTTGCTCAGTAGCGCAGTCTCCATCCGCAATATGGGCCTGCAGACCAAGGTGGAAGAGGTTCAGAAAGACGAAACCGAAGCCAAGAAGTACCGTGCGTCGTACTTGGCAGCCCGCGGGAAGCTGGAGGCTGCAGGATTGGAGCCCAAAGAGCGGGAAATATTTGCCCGTCTGGCAGACATTGATACCAAGACCGATGCCTTTTTTAAAGATGCCGTCGATTTGGCTGCGCAGTTCAACACGGAGCAGGCAGCCGCTGTGATTACGGGCAAGATTGACCCGCTGCTCAAGCAGTCGTTATCGGAACTGGTGGCATTCGTTGCATTGCAAAAACAACATACCGAAGAGGCAACCGCGAAAGCCAATGCGCGCAATCAGCAGGTAGTCGGTGTCATCGTTGCCGCTGGGGTACTTGTGCTCTTGATTGCGGCCATGATGTCTTGGCGCCTCACTGTGAGTATTACCCGGCCATTGCACGTTGCGCTAGATGCCACCGCCCGTGTGGCCGATGGCGATTTGGTGAGCGGCATTGCCGTGAGCGGTCGTGATGAAGCGGCACAGTTATTGGGTGGCTTATTGGAAATGCGCAACAAACTTGCCGAATTGGTCAGCCAAGTGCGATCCGGTGCGGAGAATATTTCCACGGGTGCCAACGAGATTGCCGCTGGCAATGCCGACCTGTCTCAGCGTACCGAGACGCAGGCTAGTAGCTTGCAGCAAACAGCGGCTTCCATGGAGGAGCTCAGTTCCACGGTTCAGAACAATTCCGAGACGGCGCGCCAGGCGAACCAGATGGCTGCATCTGCCAGTGCCGCTGCCGTCAATGGCGGCGTGGTAGTGGGGCAAGTGGTTTCCACTATGAATGACATCAGTGTTTCCTCGCGGAAGATTTCCGACATCATTAGTGTTATCGACGGCATCGCCTTCCAAACCAATATCCTGGCCTTGAATGCCGCTGTAGAGGCAGCCCGCGCTGGAGAGCAGGGCCGTGGATTTGCCGTGGTTGCCAGCGAAGTGCGTAGCCTGGCGGGGCGCTCAGCCGAAGCCGCCAAGGAAATTAAAAACCTGATTAATGCCAGCGTAGAAAGAATTGAAACCGGTGGCCGCCTCGTGGGCGCCGCAGGCGAATCCATGCAGGACATCGTGACGCAAGTCAAGCAGGTTGCGGGGCTTATTGGCGAGATCAGTGCCTCTGCGCACGAGCAGACTAGCGGCATCGCGCAGATCAACCAAGCCATCGTACAGTTGGATAACGTGACCCAGCAAAACGCTGCGCTGGTCGAAGAAGCTGCTGCGGCAGCTGACAGCCTGAACCAGCAAGCCGGCCGCATGGTGAACGTTGTCAGTGTGTTCAAACTCGACACCCATGCCGCGGCGTCGGCACCGCAGCCTTCGCGTAAGTTGCCTGTACCCCAAGCTGCGCGCCTGGCGCCTCCCAAGTCGCGCCCATCAGCAGCGGCCATACCACCGCGGCGTGCGCCCACTGCTATTGCATCTTCGGCCGAGGCCAACGACGACTGGGCCTCGTTCTAGCTCAACGCCGCCACGCAGGCGTTTTGAAGGCTTCGACCAGAAAGTCCACCATCGCACGCACCTTGCCGGGCAGGTGTTTGCGGCTGGGGTAGATGGCGTGGATGGCGATCGCCGGGCCACGCAATTCGGGCAGCACTTGCACCAGGCGGCCGTTGCGCAAGTCATCCCCGACCAGAAAGGCTGGCTGGTAGATCACACCTTGGTCCGCCAACGCAGCAGCGCGGCAGGTGTCGCCGCTGTTGGCGCGCAGACGCGGGTGGGTGGCCACACTGTGGGCCTTGCCTTGCGCGTCTTCAAAGGTCCACACGTCGCCGCCTGACCACCACGAATAGGCCATCACGCTGTGCTCGGTGATGTCTTCCAGTGAATGAATGGGGGGCGCAGTGCGCAGGTAGCCGGGCGAGGCACACAGCACCACACGGTCATGCGCCAGAGTGCGCGACACCAGGCTGGAGCTGGGCTGGGTGCTGATGCGCACGGCCATGTCGTAGCCCTCGTCCACCAGGTCGACCACGCGGTCGGTCAGCGTGATGTCCAGCTCCACCTGCGGGTGCAGCTTCAGAAACTCGCCCCACAGCGGCGCCAGGTGCAGGTTGCCAAAGGTCAGCGGCGCATTGAGCTTGAGCCGTCCGCTGATGTGGCTAGCGCCATCGCTGACGGCGGCGTTGGCGTCTTCCAGGTCTTCGAGGATCTGGCGGCTGCGCTCAAAGTAATCGCTGCCTGCATCGGTGAGCGACAGGCGCCGTGTGGTGCGGTTGAGCAGGCGGGTGCCCAGCGCAGCTTCGAGCTCCAGCACCAGGCGCGAGACCACGGCCTTGGAGGTGTCCAGTCGCTGCGCCGCCTTCACAAAGCTGCCTGCCTGCACCACCGCGGTGAAGGCCTGCATTTGCCGGAACACGTCCATGGTCAGGCCCCGTGCTCAGGGGGCGATGCGATGGAGCAGAAGGGCGAGGGGAGGTGGGGTTGCATAGGCAGGCTCCGTTGATTGTCAATATTTTAGGGTTATTGAGTAAATGAAGATGCTATTTATCTTTAATCTGTTGACAGATAAAGTCCAAACCAGACACCCTCCAGGAGACTTTCATGACTGCTTCCGCTATTGCCACGGCCACAACGGCCTCTGCCCATCTGCCCACGTTATTCGTGTCGCACGGTGCGCCGCTGTTTGCGATCGAGCCCGGCAGCACCGGCCCAGCGCTTGCGGCTTGGGGCCAGACCTTGCCCGCCGATTTGCGGGGCATTGTCATCATGTCGCCGCACTGGATGGCGCGGACACCGGCCGTCATGACCACGGCGCGGCCCGAAACCTGGCACGACTTTGGTGGCTTCCCGCCTGCGCTGTACGAGCTGCAATACCCCGCTGCCGGTAACCCTGCGCTGGCGCAGGAGGTGATGGACTTGCTGGCCGGTGCCGGCATGGACGCGAAGGCGGATGCGCAGCGCCCCTTTGACCACGGCACCTGGGTGCCGCTGATGCACATGCTGCCCAAGGCCAACGTGCCTATCGTGCAGGTGGCCTTGCCCATGGGCTGGAATGCGCGCCAGGTCTATGCCATGGGCCAGGCGCTGCAAAGCCTGCGCGACAAGGGCGTGCTGGTCATGGGTTCAGGCTCCATGACGCACAACCTGGGCGAATTTTTTGGTGGCGAGCGCGCCGTGGCGCCGTATGTCACCGAGTTCAGCCGCTGGATCGAAAGCAAGCTGGCTGCCGGAGATCTGGATGCCTTGCTGGACTATCGGCAACAGGCGCCGCACGCCCACCGCGCGCACCCCAGCGAAGACCACTTTTTGCCGCTGTTTTTTACGCTGGGTGCCGCAGGCGCCCAGGCCCGGCCCGACTACCTGAGCCGCGAGGTGATGTACAGCATGCTCGCCATGGACAGCTTCACTTTGCAATGAAAATGGCCTGAAGCCCGCATGTGGATTGCGCAAGCAGCTACTGAAAATATAGCGTTTCCAGATGTTGGCGCATCGCCTGCACGGCGGGTGGTTGATGCTGTGGCAGGATGGAGGCCTATGGTGAAATTCTGCTTTTCTGTGCGTGCGGCAGCGCGGTTGCTGCAGCGGTGTTGGGTGCTTGCGTTGTTCGTGTTGTCGGGTGCCAGTGCGATAGCGGCGGCGCCATCGGCTGCCGCACCGGTGACGCTGGTAGTGGGGTTTTTTGACTTGCTGCCACATGCCACCACTGCGCGCGGCGGGCAGGCACAGGGCGCGGCCATCGACTATTTCAACCTGATCGCGAAAGAAATGGGCGTCAGCGTCCGCTACACGCAACTGCCCATGGCGCGCCTGCTGCTGGACCCCAAGGTGGACATGGTGCTCTACATGGGCAAGAACCCCGAGCGGCTGCTCAAGTTTGATTTTCCGCGCCAGCCGCTGATGAAAATGGAAGGCGGTGTGGCAGTGGACACCAACAGCCCGCTGACCCGCATCGACACGGCCGATGACCTGCTGAACCTGACCATTGGTGTGTGGGATGCCGGTTACCGCGGCGCGCTGATGCGTGACACACGCCTCACGCTTTACAGCATGCCCATCGAGGCACTCGCACAGCGCGGGCTGCAGATGGTGGTGACGAAACGCCTGGACGGTTTCTACAACCCCGACATTCATTCGCTGCGCCACCAGATCAAGAACCTGGGTCTGCAAGACCAGGTGCGCGTGGTCAGCCTGCCGTTGGCAGAAGACGGGTTGTACTCGGCGTTTGTCAAGGCCAGCGCGCCGCGTTACCTGGCCACGTTTGAAAAGGCCTACGCCAAGGTAAACAAGAAGATGAGCTACGAAGCCTTCCTGGCAAAGTACCTTGCACAAGAAAAATAGTAGTCAAAAATGGTCGCAGCCCTTGTAGAGTGTGCGCAAGCAGCTATTGAATTAATAGCGTTCTAGTGCGTCCGGCTTACTTCAGGTAGGCCGAGAGCCCATAGCCTACGTAGCCGGTACTGCCGGAGCTGGCGGTGGACAGCTTCTCCACCATGGACAACATGCCGGCCTGTTGTGCCTGCAGCGTGCTGGCACGTTTACCCAGCGACGCCATCGAATCGCTCACGTTGCCGCCGGTGGCGAGTTCCTTGGTCGCGGCCTTGTCGACCAGTTGCCCTATTTTTGCCAGCGCCGACTGCACGGCGGCGGGGTTGGCCTTCTGGGCTGCGTCGAATTTGGTGACGTCCACGGACAGGGTTCCGTCGGACAGCTGTTTGATGCCGATCTTGCGCAGCGCGTCCATGTTGGCGGTGTTGGAACGCAGCGTCCGGTTCAAGTCGGCCGTGACCCGGTTGGCGTTGCTGGCTTCTGCCGCAGACCCACCCGCTACGGACGCGGCGGCTTTGGCGGTGGTCACGGCGGCATTGAAGTTGGTCAGAAAACGGTCTGCGGCGCTTCTGACGTCTGCCACGCTGCTGGTTGCCGTGAGGCCGCCCAGTGTTTTGGCCGCCAGTTGCGCGTCCGATACCGAAGACTTCAGCTTGCCAAACGACGAGAGCTGCGCGCTGGTGGTATCGAGCTGCGACTGAAGGCGGGCCCCGGCCTTTTGCATGGCCAGTGACGCAGGGCTCGCGCTGCTGGTGGCCTTGGCCGATGTCTGCGCACTGGCCTGGCTGCTGGTGGTGTTGGCGTTTGTGCTGGTGCTGGTACTGGTGCTGGAGGTGAGTTGCGAGATGTTCATGGCGGGTCCTGTAGCTGCCAATGACCATAGCGCAATGGTCCGCACGCAGTGACTCCATAAAGCCTGCAATCCCCCCCCATCTGTGGCGTGACGAAAAGCGGACGCGAAAACGGATGTGTTTAAGCCGGCGTGGTTTGTGGTGCGGTGACCATCACATGGCGCTGGCCACCGGCGTTTTTGGCCTTGTACATGGCGCTGTCTGCAGTCAGCTGCAGGGTGTGCGGTGACACTGCACCGCTGCCCATGGCAATACCAATCGACGCGCCCAGGGCACGTGTGTGGGACTCCAGCACAAAGTCGGGTCGCATCGCCACCAGGAATTTTTCCGCTACGACGGTCGCTGCGATTTGGGCGCTGACCGGGTCGGCATCCAGATCGGTCAGCAACACGGCAAACTCGTCCCCACCGATACGAGCCAGCGTGTCCGAGCTGCGCACTACGGCGCTGAGGCGCCGCGCGACTTCCTTCAGGGCCATGTCACCCACCGCGTGACCCAACTCGTCATTGATGGGTTTGAATTGGTCCAGGTCAATGCACAAAAAGGCCACACGTTTGCCATGGCGCGCGGCGCGCGCCATGGCCTGGGTCAGCCGGTCGGCCAGCAGCGCGCGGTTGGGCAGGCCGGTCAGCACATCGTGGTGGGCCATGTGGGCCATTTCCGATTGGCTGGCCCGCAACTTGGCCAACAGGCGGTTGAAGGCCTCGGTCAAATGCCCCACCTCGTCCTGGCGCACGACGTTCAGCGGCTCCAGCGGTATCTCGCCCAGCGTCATGCGATCCGCCTGCTCGGCGGCTTGCAACAGCGGGCGGAACACGAAGTACAGCGGGATGGTGGTGATGAACAGAAACAGGAACAGGGTCCACACGCTGTTCAAGGCCACAAAACGCTGCACGCGTGAAACCACCGACAAGGCTTCTGCGGTCGGCACCCGGGCCACCACAAACCAGCCAGTGCTGGGCACCGGCGCTATGGCGGCGATCTCTTCCACACCGTAGGCGTTGACCGTGATGCCACTGCCCCAATCGCCTTGCATGGCCCGGTCATTGAACACATTGGCGCCGGGCGGTGGGCTGGGTGTGAGTACCAGTTTGGGGTCCGTGGCGGCAATCAACAATTTGTCACGGGCCGACACCAGCAAAAAACTGCCTGTCTCGCCAATTCGGTCCTGCTCGGAGAAAGACAAAAAACCGGGCGCGGCCAGCGCCGTCACACCCACCAGCAGCGCACGCACCTTGCCCGAGGTGTCTTTCACGGGCGCCACCAGTGGCAGCAGGGCTTGCTGGCTGGTGCTGTCTCGCACTGGGCGGCCTACTTCCAACGTGCCTGTGCTGGCCAACTGCGCCCAGTCCAGCGCGCCGCTGGGTAGCAGCGCCTGGCCGGCGTGGCGCGTGTCGCTGGCCACGGGCTTGCCATCGGGCGTGTAGAGCACCAGTCCTTCGGAAAACAGCGGCTGGTACTGGTGGCGCAGGGTCAGCCAGTTTTGCAGGGCCTGGGGCTGTTGCAGCAACTCCAGCGGCAGCGTGGTGGCCATCTGGGTCAGCATCTGCTGGCGCTGCAGCATCTTCTGGCCTACCTCACGGGCGACGTAGTTGGCCAGCATCAATTGCTGTTCAGCTTTGACCTCGGAGATGTTTTCACGCAGGTACTTGCCCAGTGTGAGATAACGCGCAACATTGCCCGCCAGTATCAGACAAAGACCTACCAGGATGATGCGGGCGGCAATGCTGTTACGGAAGCGGCGAAAATTCATGCAAGGATGATAAAGGCCCACTGTGACGTTTCTGGGCAACCCGGCGTGATTTCGGGTACTTTTCGCGCTCTTCAGGCGGTTTCAGCATTCCACGATATTGACAGCCAGCCCGCCGCGCGCGGTTTCCTTGTATTTGGTCTTCATGTCGGCGCCGGTTTCGCGCATGGTCTTGATGACCTTGTCCAGGCTCACCTGGTGTGTGCCGTCGCCGTACAGCGCCATGCGCGCCGCGTTGATGGCCTTGACCGAGGCAATCGCGTTGCGCTCTATGCACGGTATCTGCACCAGCCCGCCCACGGGGTCGCAGGTGAGGCCCAGGTGGTGCTCCATGCCGATCTCGGCGGCGTTTTCCACCTGCTCGGGCGTGCCGCCCATCACCGCGCACAGGGCAGCGGCGGCCATGGAGCAGGCCACGCCCACTTCGCCTTGGCAGCCCACCTCTGCGCCGCTGATGCTGGCGTTCTCTTTGTAGAGGATGCCGATGGCCGCAGCGGTGAGCAGGAAGTCGACCACACCCTTGTCATTGGCCCCATGCACGAAACGCGTGTAGTAGTGCAGCACGGCCGGAATGATGCCGGCCGCGCCATTGGTGGGCGCAGTGACCACGCGCCCGCCGGCGGCGTTTTCTTCGTTCACCGCCAGTGCGTACAGGTTCACCCAGTCCATCACCTGCAGCGGGTCACGCAAGGCAGCTTCCGGGTTGGCGGTGAGCGCCTGGTACAAGCCCTGCGCGCGGCGCTTCACCTTGAACGGGCCGGGCAGAAAGCCCGGTGTGGCGCAACCGCGTTTTACGCAGTCCTGCATCACCTGCCAGATGCGCAGCAGGCCGGTATCAATGTCCGCATCGCTGCGCCAGTGTTGTTCGTTGCGCCGCATGATTTGCGCAATGGAGAGTCCTTCGCGCTGGGCCAGCACCAGTAGCGCGTCGCCGCTGGTAAAGGGCAGGGGCAGCACGGTGGCGTCGGGTGCGATGACTTTTTGGCGCGTACCGTCCGCAGCCACTTCGTCACTCACGATAAAACCACCACCCACCGAGTAATAAATGCGCTCGGCCAGTTCTTGGCCCGCCGCATCCAGCGCCACAAAACGCATGCCGTTGGCATGGAAGGGCAGCGGCGCGCGCATGAAGAGCAGGTCGTCTTTCTCGTGGAACGCAATGCGCTGCGTGCCCGCCAGCGTGATGTGTCGGCTGTCGCGCACCTCGGCCAAGAGGGCCGGGATGCGGTCTACCTCTACCGTATCGGGCTCGTGGCCAGAGAGGCCCAGCAGCACCGCCACGTCACTGGCGTGGCCCTTGCCGGTCGCGCCCAGCGAGCCATGCAACCAGCAGCGCACCGTGACGGTCTGGTCCAGCACACCACTGTGCTGCAGCCGCGCCACAAACTGCCGCGCGGCCCGCATGGGCCCCACGGTGTGGGAGCTGCTGGGGCCGATGCCGATCTTGAACAGGTCAAAGACGGAAACGGCCATGCTGTTTCAACCTTTGAGTTGGGCTTGCAGATCCGCCAGCAAGGCGTCTACCGACGCCTCGGTGGTGTCCCACGCGCACATGAAGCGGCAGCCACCACCGGCGATGAACTGGTAGAACTTCCAGCCCTTGGCGTGCAGGGCATGCACTGCTGCTTCGGGCAAGTGGGCAAACACGCCATTGGCTTCGGGCGTGTGGGCCACGCTCACGCCGGGCAGCTTTTGCAGGCCGTGGTACAGGCGCTGCGCCATCGCGTTGGCGTGGGTCGCGTTGCGCAGCCAGACATTGTTTTCCAGCAGGCCCACCCAGGGCGCGGAGATGAAACGCATCTTGGAGGCCAGTTGCCCAGCCTGCTTGACGCGGTAGGCAAAGTCTTCGCTCATGGCCTTGTCGAAGAACACCACGGCTTCGCCCACGGGCAGGCCATTTTTGGTGCCACCGAAGCACAACACGTCCACGCCCGCGCGCCAGGTGATGTCGGCGGGGGCGCAGCCCAGGTGCGCCACGGCGTTGGCAAAACGCGCGCCGTCCATGTGCACTTTGAGCTGGTGTTTTTTAGCGGCGTTGGCAATGGCGCGCACTTCTTCCACGGTATAGACCGTGCCCATTTCCGTGGCCTGGGTGATGGACACCACCTTGGGCCGCGGGTAATGGATGTCGCTGCGCTTGGTCACCAGCGCGCTTACTGCGTCGGGTGTGAGTTTGCCCAGGCGGGCGCTCTCCGACTGCCCCTCCGCCACCATCAGCTTGGAGCCGTTGGAGAAGAACTCGGGGCCACCGCATTCGTCGGTCTCGATGTGCGCCACCGGGCTGCAGATCACCGAGTGGTAGCTCTGGCACAACGAGGCCAGCGCCAGCGAGTTGGCTGCCGTGCCGTTGAACACAAAGTACACGTCGCACTCGATGTCAAACAGCGTGCGCAGCATGTCGGTGGAGCGCTGGGTCCAGCGGTCATCGCCGTAGGCCGGCTCGTGGCCGCTGGCATTGGCCTCCATGAACCAGTGCATCGCCTCGGGGCAGGTCCCCGCGTAGTTGTCGCTGGCAAATTGCTGTCGCGTTGGTGTAAGTTGGAATGTGGTGGTCATAATTCTTTATGTGTTGCAAAGATCGGCAAGGTGTCACACTTGCAAAATCAAGTACCTGTTCATTCGTCATCAAGTGGCATGACGATATACCTTTGAACCTTTTTCCAAGGTATGACGAACATTACGCCTCGACAACCCCTATTAGCTTCTGCTGTGTCGTTTGTGTAAATTGCCAGACCCGTTCGGGTTGGCATAAATTCAAATGAAAAACCAATACGATCGCCCCATTTGTGGGCATCCAAATCGGGCAACCCATCGTCCATTGAATACAGCAGGCCATTTTTCCACTCTTCAAAGCAATCGGCACGCGTCTGATCGCCCGTTGCTTGCTCCTTGGCTGAAGGAGTTTTGCTAGCTGGGAATCTACTCAACTCCAACAGTGTGAGACTCTCGATAGTCTGCTTACGTTTAAGGAACTTCCCAGGGATCGTGATGAAGCCGTGCTTGCTAATAAATGGGCTCACATCCTTTGCACTCAAGTGCTTGAAAAAAGTGGTGCGAACATCCACGCTTTTGCCTGTTTCAATATCCAGCGTGGATGATCCATACCCATCTACTGAGTGTGCCCCACCGTAATAGCCACCACTCCCACCGCCTAGGGTGAGTATTTTTTTTGAAACGTAGTGAATGCTGGAGTTATCGTATTCACGACCATCCAAAGAATGGTTTTCCAATCTTGCGGCGGCGAGCCCTAGAAGCTCCAACTTAAATTGGGCATTGAATGCTTGCATGACATCCTGCGCTAGCCCAGATACTAGTTGGGGGACCTTTGCACCCGAGCGGGTATCCATCAAAAATCCGGCTGTAACACCATTCATTTCTTTGATGCCAACGAGCTTGGTAGGCCCCGACCCAAGCAATGTCTGCCAAGCCCCCAAATTCAGTGATTGCTGACCGGTCGTTAGTCGTAGTTCGACAGGAGATAGTTTGGATTGAGCGTTGGCCTGCCATTTGGCAGAGACTCTTTCGGGGGGCTGGTTTTCTTGCGGAAGATCGACTTGCCAGAAGCCTGTTGGCTTCGAGCAGTCCAGATCATTGAATGTCTCTATGCATTCGACTAGTTTTCCATCGGACTGAAGAACCAAGGGAATGGTTTTTCCAATGTGACGATAAAAATAGCGTGCCTTGATCTGAGGTTTTGATTCACCATCGTCGCCAAAGGACTCCAGCTTCGAAAAGGTTAAAACGATGTCTTTACCCGCAAGTTGAGATTGGTAAACAACTGGCAACTTGTCTTCCGCCAATACCGATTGCGTGATGAGCGCGATCAAGACCGACAGCAAACGAACTCGGTGTGACATCGTCATACTCGCGATTTTTAGGCGTATTCATTCAGCGGCACGCAGCTGCAGAACAGGTTGCGGTCGCCATACACGTTGTCCACCCGGCCCACGCTGGGCCAGTACTTCACGGCCTTGAGGCTGGCCACAGGGAAGGCGCCTGTCTCGCGGCTGTAGGGGCGGTCCCACTCTGCACCCAGCAGGCTGGCGGCGGTGTGGGGGGCGTGTTTCAGCGGGTTGTTGTCTTGCGGCCATTCGCCCTTTTCAACGCGGGTAATCTCGCCGCGGATGGCGATCATGGCGTTGATGAAGCGGTCCAGTTCGGCCAGGGTTTCGCTCTCGGTGGGTTCCACCATCAGCGTGTTGGGCACGGGGAAGCTCAGCGTGGGCGCGTGGAAACCATAGTCCATCAGGCGCTTCGCCACGTCTTCGGCCATCACGCCGCAGGTGTCCTTGAAACCGCGCAAATCCAAAATGCACTCATGTGCCACATGGCCGTTGGCGCTGGCGTACAGCGTAGGGTAATGGTCCGCCAGGCGCGAACTGATGTAGTTGGCCGCCAGAATGGCCGCCTCTGTCGCGTGCTGCAGGCCATCGGCGCCCATCATGCGGCAGTACATCCAGCTGATCGGCAGCACCGCTGCATTGCCCAGGGGCGCAGCGCTCACCGCGCCCGTGCCGGGCACACCACCGGTGGCGTGGCCGGGCAGGAAGGGAACCAGATCAGCCACCACACACACGGGGCCGACACCGGGGCCGCCACCGCCGTGGGGGATGCAGAAGGTCTTGTGCAGGTTCAGGTGGCTCACGTCGCCGCCAAACTCGCCGGGGGCGGCGGTGCCCACCAGTGCGTTCATGTTGGCGCCGTCCACATACACACGGCCACCGTGCTGGTGCACCAGCGCGCACAGTTCTTTGACCGACGTTTCAAACACGCCGTGCGTGCTGGGGTAGGTGATCATTACTGCGGCCAGGTTGGCGCTGTGTTGTTCACACTTGGCTTGCAGGTCGGCCATGTCCACGTTGCCGTTGTCGTCGCATTTGGTGACGACGACTTGCATGCCCACCATCTGCGCGCTGGCCGGGTTGGTACCGTGTGCGCTGCTGGGGATCAAACAGATATTGCGGTGCGCTTGGCCCTTGCTGGCGTGGTACGCCTGAATGACCAATAGGCCTGCGTATTCACCCTGGCTGCCCGCGTTGGGTTGCAGGCTGATGCCGGCGTAGCCGGTGGCGGCGCACAGCCAAGCGCGCAGTTGTGCGTCCAGCTCGGTGTAGCCCTGGCGTTGGTCGGCGGGGGCGAAGGGGTGAATGTTGGCGAACTCGGGCCAGGTGATGGGGATCATCTCGCTGGTGGCGTTGAGCTTCATGGTGCAGCTGCCCAGTGGAATCATGCTGCGGTCCAGCGCCAGGTCCTTATCCGAGAGCATGCGGATGTAGCGCAGCATGCCGGTCTCGGAGTGGTGGGTGTTGAACACCGGGTGCGTGAGGAACTTGCTGGTGCGGCGCAGTGCGGCGGGGATCAGCGACTCGGCTGTTGCCTCCAGCGCGTCCACGCTGGGCAGGGCCTGGCCGGGCTTGGCGAACAGACTCCACACCAGCGCCAGGTCGTCACGCGTGGTGGTTTCGTCCAGGCTGATGCACAGGTAGTCTTTAAAGTAAATTCGCAGGTTGGCACCCGCGGATACTGCGCTAGCAGCTATCGAATTCGTAGCGCCATCGGTCTTTAGCGTGACCGTGTCAAAGGTGGCCTGCGCACGCACGGGGACGCCTAGCTGCTCCAGGCCCTTGGCCAGGATGGCAGTGAACTTGGCCACGCGCTGGGCGATGCGGGTCAGACCTTCGGGGCCGTGGTACACGGCGTACATGCTGGCGATAACGGCCGGCAGCACCTGCGCGGTGCAAATGTTGGATGTGGCTTTTTCGCGGCGGATGTGTTGCTCGCGCGTTTGCAGCGCCAGGCGGTAGGCCGGGTTGCCGTGGGTGTCGATGCTCACACCCACAATGCGGCCGGGCATGGAGCGTTTGTATTCGTCGCGGCAGGCCATGTAGGCGGCATGCGGGCCACCGTTGCACAAGGGCATGCCGAAGCGCTGGGTGGTGCCCACCACGATGTCCGCGTCAAACTCTCCGGGGGGTGTCAGCAACGTGAGCGCCAGCAGGTCGGCGGCCACGATGAAGGCGGCCTGTTTGCCGTGCACCAGCGCCACGTCAGCGCGCAGATCGTCAATGCGGCCGCTGGTGGCGGGGTACTGGGCCAGCACGGCAAAGTAGTCGCCGGCCAGCGCGGCTTCCCACTCGGGGGCGGAGTTGGCAAGCAGGACGGTAATGCCCAGCGGCGCGGCGCGGGTTTGGATCACCTCAATGGTTTGCGGGTGGCAGTCGCCGGCCACCACAAACACATTGCTCTTGCTTTTGACGCTGCGTTTGGCCAGCGTCATCGCTTCGGCGGCGGCGGTAGCCTCGTCCAGCATGGACGCATTGGCCATGGGCATACCGGTCAGGTCACACACCATGGTCTGGAAGTTCACCAGCGCTTCCATGCGGCCCTGGGAAATCTCGGCCTGATAGGGCGTGTAGGCGGTGTACCAGGCGGGGTTTTCCAGAATATTGCGCAGGATCACGCCGGGCGTGTGCGTGCCGTAATAGCCTTGGCCAATAAAGCTCTTGAGCACCTTGTTCTTGCCAGCCAACACCTTGATCTCGGCCAGCGCTGCTGCTTCGGTGATCGCGGCGGGGATGTCCATCTTGCTGCTGCGCGCAATGCTGCGCGGCACGATGCTGTCGATCAGCGTACGGCGCGAGGTCTCGCCGATGGCCTTGAGCATCAGCGCTTCGTCGGCAGCATCAATGCCGATGTGGCGTGCGTGGAATTCGCTGGCGTTTTCCAGCGCAGTGAGGGTGGGGGCAGATGTAGGCATGGCAGGCGGCTATCTATCAAACCGTTCGCCCTGAGCCTGTCGAAGGGCAAGCGAAACAGTAAAAGAGGAAAGGGCTTCGACAGGCTCAGCCCGAACGGGGGGATGCTCCCCCGCCCATTGTTTAGGCGGCAGCGGCGAAGCTGGTGTAGCTGGTTTCGTCCATCAGGCCGTCGAGTTCGGCGGCGTTGGACAGCTTGACCTTGAAGAACCAGCCTGCACCCAGCGGGTCGGTGTTGGCCAGGGAGGGGTCGTCGCGCAGCGCTTCGTTGACTTCGGTGATTTCACCGGTCACGGGCATGTAGACGTCGGCAGCGGCCTTGACGGACTCGACCACACCGGCGATGTCCTTGGCGGCAAAGGTGGCGCCCACGGCGGGCAGGTCCACAAACACCACGTCGCCCAGCGCGTCCTGCGCGTGGGTGGTGATGCCTACGGTGGCGATGCCGCCTTCAACCTTGAGCCATTCGTGGTCGGGGGTGTACTTGAGGGACATGGAGAACTCCTGAAAGATGAAACTGAATTGAATAAAACCAAAAAATTGAACCTGCCAGCGCAGACTTTAGCCGCTGGCCCGGGCTTCAGCCGCGGAAATAGTTGGTGGGCACAAAAGGCATGGCACTGACCACCATGGGCACGGGCTTGCCGCGCACGATGGCCACCACTTTGCTGCCCACAGCCGCCCAGGCGGCATCTACATAACCCATGGCCACCGGCGTGTCGATGGTCGGGCCCAGCAGGCCACTGGTCACTTCGCCGATCTTGTTGCCCGCGCCGTCTTGCAGCTCGGTGTGGTCGCGCACGGGGATGCGTTCCTGGGCGATCAGTCCCACGCGTTTTCGAGTGCCTGTATTTATGCCATTTTGGGCTGTAGCCCCCGTGGATTGTGCGAGAGCAGCTAGTATTTTTGTAGCACCCGGAAAGCCACCTTCACGCGCACCACCCGCGCGGCGCACCTTTTGCATCGCCCACAACAGGCTGGCTTCGACCGGCGTGGTGCCTGTATCAATGTCATTGCCATACAGGCACAGGCCCGCTTCCAGGCGCAGCGAGTTGCGTGCGCCCAGGCCAATCGGCTTGACTTCGGGCTGGGCCAGCAGCGCGCGGGCCAGCGCGTCGGCGTGGTCGTTATGGACAGAGATTTCAAATCCGTCTTCGCCGGTGTAGCCGCTACGGGTGAGGAACACGTCGATCTTTTGCGTGCCTGTGTCCACGGTGAAATTGCCACCGGTCATGAACACCAGCTTTTCCACGCCGGGTGCCAGGCGGGAGAGGGCGGTGACGGCCTGCGGGCCTTGCAGCGCCAGCAGAGCGTATTCGGGCATGGTGATCACATCGCAGCGGTTGCCAATGCGTTCCTGGATGTGGGCAATGTCGCCCACCTTGCAGGCGCCGTTGACGATCACGAAGAGTTCGTTGTTGCCCTTGTTGAAGAACATCAGGTCATCAATGATGGTGCCTTCGTCGGTCAGCAGCAGGCCGTAGCGCTGTTTGCCCACCGCCAGGTCAATCACGTCCACCGGCATCAGCGTTTCAAACGCTGCGGCGGCATCGGGCCCCACCAAGCGCAATTGGCCCATGTGAGACACGTCAAACAGGCCGGCAGCTTTGCGGGTGTGATGGTGTTCGGCCATCAGGCCGGCGGGGTATTGCACGGGCATGGAATAGCCGGCAAAGGGCACCATGCGGGCGCCCAATTCGATGTGCAGCGCGTTGAGCGGCGTGGTTAGCAGGGTGTCAGTAGCGGGAGCGGACATGGCGGGTACCAGGCGGCCCAGCGCGGGGCGCTGGAGGGGGCAAATCAAAACCCGAGGCGCACGCATAATTGCGCACGCCCGGTGCTGCCCCCGCTGTCCGCTTTACCTGAGAGATTCGCCGGGCCTGCGTGCACGCCTAAAAGGGGTGCGCAGACTGCGGTTTGCTCCTTCGGTGGGCTGCAGTGCATGCAGCCTCTCTCCAGTGGGGAAACGTCAACTCCGGTGAGGGAGATCAACGCGGGTCAGTCCTTTTGCCTGAGCGTTCAGACCGCTGCAATCAGCAATCTTGCGCCTTCGGCGGTTTCCTCGAAGGAAACTCTCTCCTGACTGGGTGGGATTCTAAACCAGCCGCGTACCGGGACGATTGCAAGAATGTCTATCGTCGATTCAAATGAATCCTTGACAATGCCCGGCGCATTGCCGGAAAGCGGAGATATAGGGTTGTGGCCGCGAACTGCACCAATTTTTTGAAATCCACTGCAATCAAATGCAAGCGGCCAACCCAAGCCCCTGCATGCATCAACGATATCTGGTTATTGCACGCGTGGACTATAGGGACTGCTTTTGGTTGTTCATGATCACCTAGTTTCAGTCTCAAAAATGTGACCTGTAGGAGTCTCAAACCGTGGTTATTCATTGTCTCTTTTTCAAAGTCGCACTGGGTGCTTCCCCAAAGGCAGACTTGTAATACCCGGCAAACATTCCTACGTGCGCAAACCCCCATCGATGTGCGATCAACAGTATCGAGCTAGTTTGAGTCGGGTCACTTAGATCTTGGCGCGCTCCCTCCAATCTGATGCTGCGAAGGTAACCCATTGGAGTAGCCGATCGATACTTGCGAAAGCCTTCTTGGAGTGATCGAACGCTGGTGCCCGCTGCACTGGCGATAGATGTCAGGGTGAGCGGTTGGCGCGCGTTGTGGCGCATGAAGTCAATGGCCCGTATCACATGGTGGGGTGCCGGCAACAAATTGGCCCGCCCCCTCAGCCGTTCAGTGTAATTGTTGGGAATACCCTCCAGCATCAAACGCCCCAACGACTCTGCCAAACTTGCCATGGCGGTTGGTGCGTCTTCCAGTGCGGAGGAGTCATGCATGCCTGCCATCCAGACATCTGCCATTGCGATCATGAGTGGTACCACACCACTTTGCTGTGCCGGGTTCGGAGTGAATTGCACACGACCGTGTACCGGTGTGCCAATCATTTCTGCCAACTGTCGGTGAATCAAATCGCTGCGAAACGACAGGCCTTTGAACTGAAGGCCTGCAGCGAATTGAGCTCCTTTGATACCTTGCCGGTCTACAACCAGTGTTCCCGGGGAAGGATGTCCAGGCTTGTGGCCTGAGGAAAAATTCACGGCCAGGTGCCCTGAATGTGCAACGGCTAGGGTATAGCCATCGAAGTCCCTTTCACATTCGAACGTGAGTCCGCTTGCGCTTTGTGTCTGGAACACCCCCACCCCGCTACGGGCGACACCTTTGACATCAATATCGAACGCGCAACCAATGGAACGCGCCTTGACTGGGGCATAGGCGCTGGATAAGAAGTCGCTGGCTTCGTCTGGATTGGTTGAGCGTATGTGGAATTTTGAGGGCTTGTCCATCATTGGAAATACCCATGTGGACATGTTTTTCTACAACGCACACTATCTTTCATGAGCTTGAAATGCTGATTCATTGTGTTTATGGGAATTGCTACCCCATTCTTTGAGGGGATATAGCACTTGGTCGTTGATGCAAAAAACAGCATCAAACGTGTCAAGGCCCCTGGCAAGCTTTCCGCCGCGGTTGGGGCTTCTCCGATGCGGTGGAGCCATACACGCCCGCCATCCAGACATCCGCCAGCATGGCTCAGTATGGGCGAACTTTCCAAAATTTCCCTTTTCCTGCCCATTCAACCCGCCTAGAAATAGGCACATTGGCGAGCCACGTCTAGCCGCTATGGCGATGCAGGTAAATAAAGTTGCGTTTTTTGGATTGGCCTGCGTTTTGGCGACTTGTTTTCATCCTCTGCGCCCCATCAACTCGTAAGCTGATTGTCGTCATGACGCATTCAAGTGCTCACTCGCAAATGTGAAGTGGCACCTAGTGATCAACGTAATCTTTTATCCAAAGACTAGATGGAAATAACACATGAAGCTTTTTCAAATCCAATTTTTTCGCGCACTTTGCTAGGAGATACGCATGTTCAAAACTCTTACGGTCGCAAAGCGCTTGGCACTGGGATTTGGTGCAGTCGTCGTACTCGGTGTCAGCATCGTGGCATACGCCGCCTTCAGTATGAAGTCACTCAACGCGGACATTGACCTGCTTTTGGAGGATCGACTGGTTAAGGTGATCTTGTTCGACGAATATCGCAGCAATTTGCAAACCATCGCCAGTCTCACCAGAAACATACTCATCATCGACAACGACCTCACAGCCTATCAAGCGGAACAACAACAGATCGTTGCGCTCAAAGCCAAGAACGGTGAGCTCTTGCAAAAGCTGGACACGCTGATAACACTCCCTGTGGCCAGAGATTTGCTGAAAGTCATCAAAGAAACAGGCAAAGACTACGACATCGCCATGGAGAAAACAGTTGCCCTCGCCATAAAGAATGAGAATGCCGCTGCATCTGCTTTGCTGTTGGGTGACATAAGGAAAATGCAGGCGACCTTGTTTAAGGCGGTAGATGATTCCATTGCGGCGCAAGAAGCTGCCGCAAACGAGCTGGGAGAGGCTGCATCAAAGTCCTCAAATACTGGCATCGTTTTCATGTCAGTCTTGGCGGGCGTTATGGCGATCTTGGGTGCTGCGGTGGGAATTTTTCTGACGCGTAACCTGCGCAACGCACTAGGGGCAGAACCTGGAGATTTGAGTGCCGCCGTGGCCCGCGTGGCGGAAGGTGATCTGAGTCAGCGTCTAGCGGTAACGCCTAGCGATACGATTAGCGTCTTGGCCAACGTGGCCAGAATGCAAGAAGGTTTGGCGAAGGTGGTGTCTACCGTACGTTCTGGTTCCGAGGAAGTTGCCACGGCAAGCGCCCAGATTGCCTCGGGTAATAACGACCTCAGCCAACGTACGGAAGAGCAGGCCAGCGCGCTCGAAGAAACTGCAGCCTCCATGGAGGAACTCAGCTCTACAGTCAAGCAAAACGCAGACAACGCTCGCCAAGCCAACCAGTTGGCGCAGAGTGCGTCCAGCGTAGCGGTGAAGGGCGGTCAAGTAGTGAGTGAAGTGGTGGAAACCATGAAAGGCATCAACGACAGCTCCAGAAAGATCAGCGACATCATCAGCGTGATCGACGGCATTGCCTTCCAGACCAACATTCTGGCGCTCAATGCAGCGGTAGAGGCTGCACGTGCGGGAGAGCAAGGTAGGGGTTTTGCGGTTGTGGCTTCCGAGGTACGCAGCTTGGCTGGGCGCTCTGCCGAAGCGGCCAAGGAGATCAAGGGGCTGATTAACGCCAGTGTGGAACGTGTGGAACAGGGAACGGCTCTGGTGGACCAGGCAGGTGTCACGATGATTGAGGTAGTTGGCTCCATTCGCCGTGTGACCGATATCATGGGCGAAATCAGCGCGGCAAGCACCGAACAAAGCCAAGGCGTTGCACAGATCGGTGAAGCGATCCAACAAATGGACCAAGTCACACAGCAGAACGCGGCGCTGGTGGAGGAAATGGCGGCAGCTGCAACCAGTCTGAAAGGCCAGGCACAAGACTTGGTTCAAGCGGTCAGTGTGTTTCAGCTTGGCGCAAGCGCTACGGGGAATCAGATGAAAGACGTTACGCGACAACAGCCAGCCAATGTGCGGCAAGCGCCGAGGACGCAGAAAGTCAACAACCCATTGCGTCCTGTTCGTGGTGTTACAGCGCCACAGACCAAGAAACCGCCGTCTGCGGTGGTGGATACGGATGGTGATTGGTCAAGCTTTTGAAATCAGCAGGATCTTCCAAAATGACTGACTTAGCCCGCAGTGATAGTTCCGATGAAAGCATCGAAGATATTGTTGCCGCACTGAATGAACTGCGAGACGTGTTGGTCGATCTTTCACTCACGATGAAAGACCTGATGTTCGAAGTCGATTCGGTTGGTCGGTCTGAAGCGCTGGAACGGGCTAAGGTGCTTATCAACAGAAGTAAGCACGCTTAGATCAGCACTGGTATCGAGATTGCCGAGCCGTATCCCAATGTAGGAGATTCTGTCGCCGATAGCTTGACGGATCAGGCTATTGGCGATTTTGCGTGACTCTGGGGTCACATGCGAGGTTCAGGTTGCCGGATTCGTGCTGCATATTTTTTTCACGGATCCAAACCGGTCGATCACGTGTTTCGTGAGATAGCCCACTGCGGAAGCATGAGCCAATTCTTCAAGAGGCTGCATCCATTGAAAGATGGTCGTGCGCCTCCAAACGCAATTTCTGGGGAGAAGATAAGCCGCTTATGGTTGCAAGAGCTGACATTAGACTGCTTGTTATTTGAAAACAGGCGCAATGTCCAACGCCAAGAACCCATGCTTCAGTTTCTCCGCCACATCCTCCTAGCCATCCACTTCCTCATCGCCAGCTGCATCAACCTGCTGATCGGCTTGGCCCGCCCCCGCAACCCCGACAACAGCCGCCTGTGCGGCCGGGTCTATTCGTTGCCGGCCCTCCGCATCCTGGGTTTGCAGACCACGCTGGAGGTGGGTGACCTGACGGCGCTGCCCAATCCGTATGTGATGGTGGTGAACCACCAGTCCAACTACGACCTGTTCATTCTGGGCAGTGTGGTGCCGCGGCGCACGGTGACGATTGGCAAGCAGAGTCTGAAGTGGATTCCGTTTTTCGGCCAGGTGTACTGGCTGGCGGGGAATGTGCTGATCGATCGCGACAATGCGGAGAAGGCCAAAGAGGCAATGCTCAAGACCACCGAGGTGATGCAGCACCAGGACACGTCGATCTGGGTGTTCCCCGAGGGCACGCGCAATCTGGGGCAGGGGCTGCTGCCGTTCAAGAAGGGCGCGTTCCAGATGGCGATCAACGCCGGGGTGCCTATCGTGCCGCTGTGCGCCAGCAGCTATAAGCGCGACATGCGGCTGAACCGCTGGCGCAGCGGCAAGCTACGCATCCGTTCGCTGCCGCCCATCCCCACCACGGGCCTGACGCTGGACGACATGCCTGCGCTGATGGAGCGCTGCCGGGCGCAGATGGTGGCGTGTATTGCCGAGCTGGACGCGCAAACGGCCTGACATACGCCTCAAATTACTATGCTTTTGATAGCTGGTTGCGCACACTCCATGCGGGCTAGAGGCCTATTTCATGCCTAAACCCGCTGTGCGGGCTGCGCAGCAGCCCCAGGGCGGGGCGCCGGTGTCAGTCGTGGAGTGAACTCAAGAACTGCTTCAGCTCTGGCGTTTGCGGGTTGGCAAACAGTTCTGCCGGTGGGCCGATCTCGTGCACCAGGCCCTGGTGCATGAAGATCACGCGGTCTGCCACCTTGCGGGCAAAACTCATTTCGTGGGTGACCATGAGCAGCGTCATGCCCTCGTCGGCCAGTGTCTCCACCACACGCAGCACTTCACCCACCAGCTCCGGGTCCAGCGCGCTGGTGATTTCGTCGCACAGCAGCACGGCGGGTTCCATGGCCAGCGCGCGGGCAATGGCCACACGCTGCTGCTGCCCGCCGGACAGCTGCTCGCCAAAGGCGTCAAACTTTTCTGCCAGGCCCACGCGCTCCAGGAGCTTGCGCGCGAGGGCTTCGTTGGCGGCGCTGTCTTTCTTCTTCACCAGGCCGGGCGCCAGCATGATGTTTTTGCCCACGGTGAGGTGGGGGAATAAATTGAAGCTCTGGAACACCATGCCCACGTGCTGGCGCAGCTCGCGCATGGCGGCGGCGTTTTTGTGCAGCAGGGGTTTGCCGTCTACGGTGAGGCTGCCGCTCTGGAATTCTTCCAGGCCGTTGATACAGCGTAAGAGCGTGCTTTTGCCCGAGCCGCTTTTGCCGATGATGGCGATGACTTCACCGGGCTGGACCTGCAGGTCAATGCCCTTGAGCACTTCGTTCGTGCCATACGATTTGCGCAAGCCCGTGATTTCAACGATGGACATGAATCTTCCTCTCCAGGTGCTTGGCGTACAGGCTGACGGGGTAGCACAGTAAAAAATACATGAGGGCCACGCAACTGAAAATCAGGAACGGGCTGAAGGTGGCGTTGGCGATGGTCTTGCCCACCTTGGTGAGCTCCATAAAACCAATGACGGAGGCCAGCGCCGTGCCCTTGATGACCTGCACCAGAAAACCCACCGTGGGTGGCACCGCAATCTTGATGGCCTGGGGCAGGATGATGTAGCGCAGTTGCTCGTAAAAGCTCAGCGCCAGGCTCTCGGAAGCTTCCCACTGACCGCGCGGAATGGCGGCCACACAACCGCGCCAGATTTCGGTGAGGAAGGCGCTGGCATACAGCGTGAGGCCGATGCCCGCCGCCACCCAGGGCGAGGTGTTGATGCCAAACAGGCCCAACCCGTAGTAGGCCAAAAACAGTTGCACCAGCAGCGGTATGCCCTGGAACAGTTGTACGTAGGCGGCGACGATGGGCTCCACCGCGGGCAACTTGGTCAGGCGCAGCATCAGCAAGAGCAGGCCCACCGTGCTGCCGCCGATAAAGGCGATCAGCGACAGGCCGATGGTCCAGCGGCTGGCCAGCAGCAGGTTGCGAAGGATGTCCCAGAGCGAGAAGTCAACCATGGCTTACCTCCGCCCGAAGAGAAATTTGGCGCCCGCCCAGTTGAGCAGTTGCCGCGTGCCAATGGAGAGCAGCAGATAGATGCCGCCCACGATGATGAAGGCCTCAAACGAGCGGAAGTTGTTGCTCTGGATCAGATCTGCGGAGTAGCTGAGTTCCTTGGTGGAAATCTGCCCGCAGACGGAGGAGCCCAACATCACGATGATGATCTGGCTGACCAGGCTGGGCCATACCTTCTTGAGCGCAGGTGGCAGCACCACCCATACAAAAGTCTGGCTGCGGTTCAGCGCCAGGCTTTGCGCCGCTTCCATCTGGCCTTTGGGCGTGGCCTCCAGCCCGGCGCGGATGATCTCGGCGGCATAGGCGCTCAGGTTGATCACCATGGCGATGACGGATGCCATCTCGGCAGAAATCTTGACGCCCGCCGCAGGCAGCCCAAAGAAGATGAAGAACAGTTGCACGATGAAAGGCGTGTTGCGGATCAGCTCCACATACGCGCCGACAAACGCTTGCAGCCAGGCCGGGGCCAGCGTGGCGCCAAAGCCGCGCGCCCGCACCCAGGCGAAGGCCGTGCCCAAAAAGGTGCCAATGACCACCGAGATGGCGGTGAGCGAGAGGGTCCACGCCACACCGGTCAGCAGCAGTGGCCATTCGGACAGCACCGCCATGAAATCGAGTTGAATCCGCATGGCAGGAGTGCCCGGAGGGTTCAGCGATTACAGGGGCAGGTCACCAGCGGGGCGGCCCAGCCATTTTTTGGCCATGGTGTCCAACTCACCAGACTTCTTGGCTTCGGCCACGATTTCGTTGACCCGGGCTTTGAGCTTGTCTTCACCCTTGGCCACGCCAATGAAGTTGGGGCTTTCCTTGAGCAGCAGCTTGTATTCGCTGGAGAGCTGCGGGTTCTTGGTCATCATGTTGCCGGCCACCGAGGCGCCCAGGGCGACAAACTGCACCTGGCCGGCCACGAAGGCGGCGATGGTGGCGTTGTTGTCTTCAAAACGTTTGATGTCGGTGCTGGGGGGCGCAACCTTGCCGAGTTCCTGGTCTTCCATGGCGCCACGGGTCGCGCCCACGGACTTGCCTGCCAAATCGGCAAAGCTCTTGACGGGCATGTTCTTGGGGCCGAACACGGCTTGGAAGAAGGGCGAGTAGGCGGATGCGAAGTCGATGACTTTTTCGCGGTCTGGGTTCTTGCCCAGAGTGGCGATCACCAGGTCGGCCTTGCGGGTTTGCAGCGCGGGGATGCGGCTGGCGCTGACCACGGGCACCAGCTCCACGGCCACGCCGAGTTTCTTGCCGATGTAGTTGGCCATGTCGATGTCCAAGCCGATGGGCTTCAGATCAGTGCCAACAAAGCCGTAGGGCGCGGAGTCGGTTTGCACAGCGACCTTGAGTACTTTGCTTTTCAGAATGTCGTCCAGCGCGGTTTGTGCGTGGACACCGTTGGCGGCCAGCAGTGCGGTGAGTGCCAGGGCGAGGCTGAAGTGGCGTTTGTTGCGTTGGATCGAATTCATGGGGGGCTCCTGGGTAGGTGAATGCAGTAGGTACTAACACCTAAGCAAATCCTGTGCCCAGCAAAAACGCTCCTGAATGGTGCCCAAAAAACCAAGGGCACCACGTGGTGCCCTTATGTGCCACAGCGTGCGCCGTGTTTATTTGCCAAACAGGTTCTTGAGGGCCGAGCCCGCCTTGTCCAGCATCTGGCCGCCGGACTGCCACAGGCGGTTGAAGCTGATGGTCGCGGCGAGGCGGTCGCGCAGGGCGTTGGCGACAATGCCGCCCAGCTCCCCAGGGGTGACGCCGCCTTGCGCGCGGCCCACGTTTTTGAGCGTGATGTCGGGCAAGTCCACAGTGACGGTTTTGCCGCTAAGCAGCGGGGCGGTGGCCTGGGCTTTGGCATTGCGGATGGTCAGGGAGTCAACGATGAGCTTGCGGCCGCTGCTGGAGCTGGACGGTGTGGATTCGCCAATGTAGAGCGTGATGTTGCGCATCAGTGCGTCGAAGTTGGTGAGCGGATCGCCTTTTTCATAGACCACATCGGGTGCTTCGATGGCGATCTTGCGGATGACGATGACTTTGTCGGTCACGGTGGAGATGTCCACGTCCACCTCGATGCGGCCCACCTTCAGTGCGTGGGAGGTCTTGAAGCCCTTGGGGTTGGTAATGCTCAGATCACGGATGCTGCCCTTGCCCGTGGTGGGCGAGAGCTGGACGGTGCCGACCTTCACCTTGGCCAGCGTCATCGCGCTGCCGTAGTTCTGGATGGCGCTTTTGGCGATGTCGTCCAGATTGCGCGAAAGCCACCACACTCCCGCCGCTGCGGCTACAAAGACCAGCAGCGTTGCGATGAGTGCGAGGCGCTTTAGCTTCAATTACATACCCGCGTAGTTCGGTCCGCCACCACCTTCTGGCGTGACCCAGACGATGTTTTGCGTGGGGTCCTTGATATCGCAGGTCTTGCAGTGCACGCAGTTTTGCGCGTTGATCTGCAGGCGGTCCGTGTTGTCTTCGTTCTTGACGAATTCGTACACGCCAGCGGGGCAGTAGCGCGCTTCCGGGCCAGCGTACTTGGCGAGGTTGATGGCCACGGGCACCGAAGCGTCTTTCAGCGTCAGGTGGGCCGGTTGCTGCTCTTCGTGGTTGGTGTTGCTGATGAACACGCTGGAGAGTTTGTCAAACGTGAGCTTGCCATCGGGCTTGGGGTAGACGATGGGCTTGCACTCGGCTGCGGGCTTGAGGTACGCGTAGTCGGGCTTGGTGCGGCGCAGCGTCCAGGGGATGTGGCCGCGCAGCACGAACTGCTCAAAGCCGTTCATCAGCGTGGCCACGGTTAGGCCGTACTTGAACCAGTTCTTGAAGTTGCGGTCTTTGTTGAGCTCGGTGTGCAGCCAGCTCTTCTCAAACGCTTCGGGGTAGGCGCTCAGTTCGTCGTGCTGGCGGCCGGCCACAACCGCGTCGTAGGCGGCTTCGGCGGCCTGCATGCCGGTCTTGATGGCGGCGTGGCTGCCCTTGATACGGCCCACGTTCAGGTAACCCGCGTTACAGCCGATCAGTGCGCCACCGGGGAACACGGTTTTGGGCAGGGCGTTGATGCCGCTGGCGTTGATGGCGCGTGCGCCGTAGCCCAAGCGTTTGGCGTTGACTTCACCCTTGGCGTTTTCAAAGTAGTAACGCACGTTGGGGTGGGTCTTCCAGCGCTGGAATTCTTCAAACGGGCTGAGGTACGGGTTGGAGTAACCCAGGCCGGTGACAAAACCGATGGCGACCTTATTGCCTTCGAGGTGGTACAGGAATGCGCCGCCATAGGTGTCGGACTCCATGGGCCAACCGGCGGTGTGCATGACAAAACCGGGTTGGTGGCGCGACGGGTCGATCTCCCATACTTCTTTGATGCCGATGCCCCAGCTTTGCGGGTCGCGGCCTTCGTCGAGCTTGAACTTGGAAATGAGTTGTTTGCCCAGGTGACCACGTGCGCCTTCGGCAAACACGGTGTACTTGCCCAGCAGCTCCATGCCGAGCTGGAAGCTCTCCATGGGTTCGCCGTCTTTGCCAATACCCAGATTGCCAGTGGCCACGCCTTTGACCGAACCGTCGTCGTTGTAGAGCACTTCGGCAGCACTGAAGCCGGGGAAAATTTCCACGCCCAGGGCTTCTGCCTGTTCGGCCATCCACTTGGTGACGGAGCCCAGGCTCACGATGTAGTTGCCGTCGTTGTGTGCGAAGGGGGGCAGGAACACGTTGGGCACGCGGAAGCCAGACTTTTCACCGAGGAACACATAGGCGTCATCGGTGACGGGCTGGTTCAGCGGGGCGCCGAGTTCTTTCCAGTTGGGAATCAGTTCGGTCAGGGCCTTGGGGTCCATGATGGCGCCCGAGAGGATGTGTGCGCCGGGCTCGGAGCCCTTCTCCAACACAACGACGGAGACGTCGGTGCCCTTCTCTGCGGCCAGTTGTTTGAGGCGGATGGCCGTTGCCAGGCCACCGGGGCCACCGCCCACGACGACGACGTCGTATTCCATGGATTCACGGGGGCCGAACTGGGCCAGAATTTCCTGGTTTGTCATGGGGAGTCTCGCTTAATAATGGGGTGCAGTTAGCGGCTGATTTTATTCGCTGAATGAAAGAAATCGAACGGTCGTTCTTTTTGATAAGTAGAGGCACTCTAAATGGCTTACAGCATCGATCTTTCTGGCCGTGTGGCTTTTATCACTGGCGCCAGCAGTGGTCTGGGGGCGCAGTTTGCACGCACGCTGGCTTCTGCAGGCGCAGCGGTGATTTTGGCGAGTCGCCGAGTGGACAGGCTGAAGGACCTGCGCGCGACGATTGAAGGTGAAGGCGGTGACGCGCATGTGATTGAACTGGATGTGCTGGACCATGACTCCATCAAGTCCGCCGTGGCCCACGCCGAGACCGAAGTGGGCTCCATCGACATCCTGGTCAACAACTCGGGCGTGAGTACCACGCAGCGCATTCAGGATGTGTCACCCGACGACTACGACTACATGTTTGACACCAACGTCAAAGGCGCATTCTTCGTGGCGCAAGAGGTCGGCAAACGCATGCTGGCCCGCGCCAAGGGCGCCGCGCCCGGCAACTACACGGGCGGGCGCATCATCAACATCGCATCGATGGCGGGGCTGCGCGTGCTGCCGCAGATCGGCGTGTACTGCATGAGCAAGGCGGCTGTGGTGCAGATGACCAAGGCCATGGCGCTGGAGTGGGGCAAATACGGTATCAACGTGAACGCCATTTGCCCGGGTTACATCGACACTGAAATCAACCACCGCCACTGGAAGACCGACGCCGGGCAAAAACTGGTGCAGATGCTGCCGCGCAAACGTGTGGGCCACCCCAAGGATCTGGATGCGCTGCTGGTCATGCTGTGCTCCGACCAGAGCCATTTCATCAATGGCGCAGTGATTGCGGCGGACGATGGATTTGGTGTTTAAGTGTTAGGTGGGATATTGGCCGGCCTGGGGGCCGGGGCCCTGTGGGGTCTGGTGTTCATCGCGCCGCAGTTGGCGCCGGGTCTGTCTGCGGTGGACCTGGTGGCCGGGCGTTATCTCTTTTACGGACTCACCTCGCTGCTGGTGATGGCGGTGCAGATGCGTTCGCGCCCGTTGCCCACCTGGCGCCAGGCTGGAGCCGCCGCAGGCCTGAGCGTGCTGGGCTTCTCTGGTTATTACCTGCTGCTGGTGCTGGCCATTCGTGATGCGGGGCCTGCACTGCCCACGCTGATGGTGGGCACCATTCCGCTGTGGGTGATGTTGCTGGGCAAACCCGAGCATCTGCAATGGCGGCAATTGCTGCCGGGCCTGCTGTTGACCGCGTTGGGGCTGGTGCTGATGGTGGAAGTCCCGCACGCCGCAGACGGGCAGGACGGCGGCGCGCAGGCCTGGACCTACTGGCGCGGTGTGGCCTACGCCGTCGCCGCGATGCTGAGCTGGACGTTCTTTGCGGTGCTGAATTCGGCGTGGCTCAAGACCCACCGCGACATTTCCACCACCGACTGGGCCAACTGGATGGGGGTGGCCGCCGGGGTTGCCGCGCTGGTGCTATGGGCTGCGGTAGGTTCAGAGCCAAAAGTGCTGCTAGCCCAGGCGGATATTGCGCAAGCAGCTATGGTTTGTATAGCAATTGGTGTCGGCTCAGGTTGGCTGGCCACGGTATTGTGGAACCGCGCCAGCCGCCGTTTGAGCGCCAGCCTGTGCGGTCAGCTCATCGTGAGCGAAACATTGTTTGGGCTCGCGTTCGCCTTCGCCGTGCTGGGCCAGCGCTTCACATTGGCGCAGATCGTGGCCAGTGTGTTGTTTGTGCTCGGTATCCTGGCGTCCATCCGAGCGCACAGATAGCCCCCACGCTTCGCCGCGACTCCTTGAAAGGAGTGCGTATTTATTCCCGTTCGGGCTGAGCCTGTCGAAGCCCCCTACAAGTGTTTGATTTGTAGGGGTGGCGTTTCGCCCATTCGACAAGCTCAGGACAGGCCAAGCTCAACGCGAACGGAATTTATTGGTGGGTTTAACGCGGTGCCAAGCGAATAGCGCCGTCCAGGCGGATCACTTCACCGTTGAGCATGTCGTTCTCAAAAATGTGCGTGGCCAGTTTGGCGTAGTCCAGCGGTGTACCCAGGCGCGAAGGGAAGGGCACAGCGGCGGCCAGCGAGTCTTGTACTTCTTGCGACATGCCAAACATCATGGGCGTGCCGAAGATACCGGGAGCGATGGTCATGTTGCGAATGCCGCTGCGGGCCAGATCACGCGCGATAGGCAGGGTCATGCCGACAATGCCGCCTTTGGACGCGCTGTAAGCGGCCTGGCCGATCTGGCCGTCGTAGGCCGCCACCGATGCGGTGGAAATCATCACGCCGCGCTCGCCGGTGGATTCAGGTTCGTTGGCCGACATGGCTTCGGCAGCCAGGCGGATCATGTTGAAGCTGCCCACCAGATTCACGGTGATGCACTTGGTAAATACGCCCAGATTGTGTGCACCGTTCTTGCCCACTGTTTTTTCCGCGGGCGCGATGCCAGCGCAGTTCACCAGGCCCATGAGCTTGCCCATGGAAACCGCCTTGGCGACCACGGCCTGGCCGTCGGCTTCATTGCTGACGTCGCACTTGACGAAAGCACCACCAATTTCCTTGGCGATGGCCTCACCCTTTTCGACCTGCATGTCGGCAATGACAACCTTGCCGCCCTTGGCGGTCAGCATGCGTGCCGTGCCTTCGCCCAAGCCCGATGCGCCACCGGTCACGATAAATACTTTGCCTGCGATGTCCATGAATAACTCCTAGAGTGAGGGTTGATTGACGTTTACGTTAACGTCAATTATGGCGTATGCGTGCGATGAATTGATCAAGCTTGTCGGTCGATGGCGGAGGGTGCTTCTTATGCTGCTATAATTTGAGGCTTCGATTTAGGCGCATAGCTCAGCTGGTTAGAGCACCACCTTGACATGGTGGGGGTCGTTGGTTCGAGTCCAATTGCGCCTACCAAATTCAAAGCCCTGTTTTCTTCTGGAAAACAGGGCTTTCTGTTTTTCGGGCCTGCCTGCGCCTGACGCCTAGGGTAAACCTAGGTTTTGGGTGGCTGGTCTCTACCTAGAATGTGCTGCACTGCAATACATTTTCGGCTTCTTCAGGGGGGCCGGTTCCGCTCGCTATGCAAAACAAAACATCCAAAGATGGCAAGCGCTCCCAGCGCATCATCAAGAAGTATCCCAATCGGCGCCTGTACGACACCGATACGTCCAGCTACATCACCCTGACAGAAATCAAGCAGTTGGTGATGGACAGCGAAGCGTTCGCCGTGCTGGACGCGAAAACCAGCGAAGACCTCACGCGCAGCATCCTTTTGCAGATCATTCTGGAAGAGGAAGCCAATGGCTCGCCCATGTTCACAGCCCCCGTGCTCTCCAACATCATTCGTTTCTATGGTCACGCCATGCAGGGGATGATGGGCGGGTACCTGGAGAAAAACATGCAGGCCCTGATGGACATGCAGGTTCCCATGCAGGGTGTCATGGGCAACAACATGTTCCAGCAAATGCAGGAGCAGATGCAGAAGCAAACCGAGCAGTTTTTGGGTACCTTTGGCCTTAAGCGCTGAGTTGGCTCTGTTTTCACCTCGTTCGCTCTCGGAAAATGCGGGTGAGCAGCCCCTAGGTTGGGCTCCCGGGGGAATGCTGGGACAATAGGGGTATGAGCGAAGTACTTTCCCCCCAAGCCCCCGTAAATGCCATCCCCAAAGTGGGCTTTGTCAGCCTGGGTTGTCCCAAGGCATTGACCGATTCTGAATTGATCCTCACGCAGCTGAGCGCTGAGGGTTACCAGACGTCCAAAACCTTCGAAGGTGCCGATCTGGTGATCGTGAACACATGCGGCTTCATTGACGATGCCGTCAAGGAGAGCCTGGACACGATTGGCGAAGCGCTGGCCGCCAACGGCCGCGTGATCGTGACCGGTTGCCTGGGCGCCAAAACCGGTGAAGACGGTGGCAACATGGTGCGCCAGATGCACCCCAAGGTGCTGGCCGTCACCGGCCCACACGCCACGCAGGAAGTCATGGATGCGGTGCATCTGAACCTGCCCAAGCCGCATGACCCGTTTACCGATTTGATCCCTGGCGCTTTTGGCGTAGCGGGCATCAAGCTGACGCCACGCCACTATGCGTATCTGAAGATTAGCGAAGGCTGTAACCACCGATGTACTTTCTGCATCATCCCCAGCATGCGTGGCGATCTGGTGTCGCGCCCGATTGGCGATGTGTTGAGTGAGGCAAAAGCCCTGTTTGAAGGCGGCGTGAAGGAACTGCTGGTGATCAGCCAGGACACGTCCGCCTACGGCGTGGATGTGAAATACCGCACGGGCTTCTGGGACGGCAAACCGGTCAAGACCCGCATGCTGGAGCTGGTGCAGACGCTGGGTGAAATTGCCGAGCCCTACGGCGCCTGGGTGCGCATGCACTATGTGTATCCGTATCCGAGTGTGGACGGCATCCTGCCGCTGATGGCGACTGGCAAGGTGTTGCCGTACTTAGACGTGCCTTTGCAGCACAGCCACCCCGATGTGTTGCGCCGCATGAAGCGCCCTGCGAGTGGCGAGAAAAATCTGGACCGCATCCAGCAATGGCGCGAGGCCTGCCCGGAGCTGGTGATTCGCAGCACCTTTATTGCCGGCTTCCCCGGAGAAACCGAAGAAGAGTTCCAGCACCTGCTGGATTTCATCCGCGAAGCACAGATTGACCGTGCCGGTTGTTTTGCCTACAGCCCCGTCAATGGCGCCGCCGCCAATGAATTGCCGGGCATGTTGCCCGCTGAACTGCGTGAAGAGCGTCGTGCACGGTTCATGGCGGTGGCGGAAGAAGTGTCGATACAGCGCCTGCAGCGCCGTGTCGGCTCCACCATGCAAGTGCTGGTGGATTCCGCGCCGGGCATGGGCAAGAAGGGGGGCGTGGGCCGCAGTTATGCCGATGCGCCCGAGATTGATGGTGTGGTGCGGCTGCTGCCGCCCGAGAAGATCAGCAAGACACTGAAAGTGGGCGAGTTCACCAAAGCACGCATTGTGAGTGTGCAGGGGCACGACCTGATCGCGCTGCCGATCTAAATGCAAGAGGGAAGGGGGATGCTGCGCATTCCCCAAAAGGGAATTTCAGGCAAAGAAAAAGGCCTGTGACTTGCGTCACAGGCCTTATCTGTTGTGGTGCCCAGGAGAAGACTCGAACTTCCACGGTCTTGCAACCGCTAGCACCTGAAGCTAGTGCGTCTACCAATTTCGCCACCTGGGCAAGTCTCAAATTATAGCACTGGTCTGAATGCTCTTTTGGCGGGCCTCGCAACTTTTTTGCTACCGATGCAAAATCGGTCTATAGACAGTGGGGCTGATGGCTGCACGGCGGGTGCTTCCACAAAACAACATTGCAGTTCGTTGGCTTCGGCGTGCTGTCAAATTCGCAACATTTCTAGCGCATACTTATAAGCGTCTATCCAACTCAGCCGTCACGGCACCTCGGGAAAGAGAGAGGGTTTTATCAAAAACATTAGCCATTCCAGCGGACTGCTGGACGAAGTTGAAGGCGTCGTGCAAGGCCACCGCGACGGGCACGGTTTCGTAGCCCGCGACGACGGTGCCCCCGACATCTATTTACCCCCCAATGAAATGCGCGCGGTGCTGCACAAGGACCGCGTCAAGGTACGCATTGTGCGCAGCGACCGCAAGGGCCGACCCGAGGGCCGCGTTGCCGAGATCATTGAGCGTTCCACGCAACCCATCATTGGGCGGCTGCTGCAGGAAAGCGGCGTATGGCTGGTTGCGCCCGAAGACAAGCGCTACGGCCAGGATGTGCTCATCCCTAAGGGGGCTACCAGCGTTGCGAAAGCAGGGCAGGTGGTGGTGGTGGAACTGGTGGAGCCGCCAGCCTTGTTTGGCCAGCCCGTGGGGCGCATCAAGGAAGTGCTGGGTGAGGTAGACGATCCCGGCATGGAGATTGAAATTGCCGTGCGCAAGTACAGCGTGCCGCACGAGTTCTCGGAAGCCTGTGTGGCCCTGGCGCGCACGCTGCCGGACAAAGTGCGGCCCGAGGACCGCAGCCACCGTGTGGATTTGACCGATGTGCCCTTGGTCACCATTGATGGTGAAGATGCGCGCGATTTTGACGATGCTGTGTATTGCGAACCGGCCACCAAAGGCCGCGGCAAGTCTGCCGTCAAAGGCTGGCGCCTGCTGGTGGCCATTGCCGATGTAAGCCACTATGTGGAAACCGGATCGGCCATCGACGTCGATGCCTACGACCGTGCCACCAGTGTGTATTTCCCGCGCCGGGTGATTCCCATGCTGCCGGAAAAACTCTCCAACGGCCTGTGTTCGCTGAACCCGGAAGTCGAACGCCTGTGCATGGTGTGCGACATGTTTGTTACGGCGGATGGCGAGGTCGAGGCGTACCAGTTTTACCCGGCGCTGATGTGGAGTCACGCACGGTTCACCTATACCGAGGTGGCCGCAATCCTGGGCAACACCCGTGGGCCGGAGGCGCAAAAACGCAAGGAACGTGTGGGTGACCTGCTGAATCTGCATGGTGTGTTCCAGGCCTTGCTGAAGTCACGCCAGAAGCGTGGCGCGGTGGACTTTGAAACCACTGAGACGCAGATCATTTGCGACGAGAACGGGCGTATTGAAAAGATCGTGCCCCGCACCCGCAATGTGGCCCACCGCGTGATTGAAGAGGCCATGCTGGCGGCCAACGTGTGCAGTGCAGACTTCATTGCCCAGAGCAAACATTTTGGCCTGTTCCGTGTGCACGAAGGGCCAACGCCCGAGAAGAAGGAAATCCTGCGCAACTACCTGAAGGCCAGTGGCGTGGGCATGACGATCAGCGACGATCCCGCGCCGGGTGAGTTCCAGGCCATTGCCAACGCCACCAAGGATCGCCCGGACGCGCAGCAAATCCACTCGATGTTGTTGCGCTCCATGCAGCAGGCGATTTACACGCCCATCAACAGCGGCCACTTTGGCTTGGCGTACGACGCGTATACCCACTTCACCAGCCCAATCCGGCGTTATCCGGATTTGCTGGTACACCGGGTGATCAAGGCGATTCTGGCCAAGACGCGTTACCAGTTGCCCACGTTGCCGACACCGGGTGAAGCCCATGCCAAGCTGGCGCGCCGGCTGGAAAAAGGTCTGGCGTCCAAGGTGGGCGAGCCGGGCATCAAGCCCAAAAAGACCAATGCCGAAGGCATGGCCTGGGCGGCAGCCGGCTTGCATTGCAGTGCCAATGAGCGCCGTGCCGACGAAGCCAGCCGTGACGTGGAAGCCTGGCTCAAGTGCAAGTACATGCGCGAGCATCTGGGTGAGGAATACGGCGGTGTGGTCACCTCGGCCACGACGTTTGGCTTGTTTGTCACGTTGGACGCCATGTATGTGGAAGGCCTGGTACACATCACCGAGTTGGGCGGTGAATACTTCCGCTTTGACGAGGCGCGCCAGGAACTGCGCGGTGAACGCACCGGCATCCGTTACGCCATCGGTACGCGGGTGAGGATTCAGGTGAGCCGTGTGGACCTGGACGGTCGCAAGATCGATTTCCGTCTGGTGCAGGAGGGGCAAAGCTTGCAACCGAGGCCTGGCCCTGACAAAGGGCCACAGCGCGAAGGCAAGGTCCGCGGCGAGTTTGCGGACCGAGCCGATGCGGAGATGCCCGGCAACACCAGCTACAAAAGCAAGGTGCGCCAGCACACCAGTGCCAAACCGGCACGTAACGCCAAGGCCGAACCCAAGACCAGTTCCGCGCCGAAGAAAGCAGCCAAAAAGCGACGCTAATTGCTATAAAAATAGCAGCTGCTTGCGCATATTCTGCGAGGGTTAGAGGCCATTTTCATATGTATTTGGCCAAGGCGGCGGCTGTCAGAGTGTGGGGCTGCTGCCAGTGGTCTGCCGCCTGCCCGTGGCGGTAGACGCCCAGGCAGGCGGCCTTCCAACCCGAGTGGCCTTGCGCCATCAGGCTGCCCACCAAGCCTGCCAATACATCGCCTGTGCCCGCCGTGGCCAGGCATGCATTGCCGGTGGGGTTGATGCGGGGGATTTGCCCCGGCGCGGCAATCACGCTGCCGGAGCCTTTTAAGACGACGGTGCAGCCAAACCGGTTCGCCAATACCTGCGCGCTGGCCAGGCGATCAGCTTGCACAGCGGCTGTTGTGGTGTCTAAAAGGCGGGCTGCTTCCAGAGGGTGGGGCGTCAGCACGGTGCTGCCGGGTTGGCGGCTTGCTACCAGCCCAATCCAGGCGGGCTGCGCTGCCAGTGCGTTCAGCGCATCGGCATCCAGCACCAGTTGCCTGGCGTGTTGGATCAGCTGCGGCAGGTGTGCGGCAATCTCTGCACCACCGCCGCAGCCCGCGACGATAGCCATGGTGCCCAAGTCCCACTGCGCCAGAGGCTTCACCATCAGCTCTGGCTGAAAAGCCAAGGCCAAGCCCGCCTGCGTAGCGTCCAACAGCCCCAGGTAGACCCGGCCCGCACCCGCATGCAAGGCCGCACTGGCCGCCAACAGGGCCGCACCCGCCATACCTGCTGTGCCACCTAGCACCGCGACATCGCCGAACGAACCTTTGTGGGACGCGTGGGCACGCGCGCTTGTTGCGCCGGGTGCATTGACCCAGGCATCGGGTGCGGTGGGTGGTGCAACGTCTAGCGTGTTGAGCCAGAGGTCGCCACAAGCATCGCGCCCCTGTGCGGTGAGCAGTCCTGGTTTGAGCGTGAGAAAGGACAAGGTGACATCTGCGTGCACGCATTCTCCCGGGGTATGCCCGGTGTCGGCTTGCAGCCCGCTGGGCAAGTCTGCGGCCACCACCAGGCCTGAGCCGGCGCGAATGGCGCGGATGTGTTGCAGCGTGGCGCCCGTTGGGGCTTGCCGCAGACCGATGCCTAACAGGGCGTCTATGCAGACATCCCATTGCGCCGGTGGTGCATCCGCCACCACAACGCCAGCTTGGCGGGCGCGCTCCAATGACTGGGCCGCATCGGCAGGCAAGTCAGTGGGGCCATCCAGTAACGTGACGATGGTTGTCTTGCCCCATTGCTGCAAGTGCATGGCGGCCTCCAGACCATCGCCACCGTTGTTGCCACGTCCACAGGCCACCCAAAAGGTGCGGGCGTGCGGCGCGTGGGCCAGAGTGAGTTGGGCAAGCGCCAAGCCGGCGCGTTGCATTAACGTGTGAGTCACCAGGCTGCTGGCAGCCTGGGTTTCAAGCAGCCGGGTGTGCTGTACGGTGCACAGCGGGTAGGCGTGGGATGCCACCGGGCCCAGGGGCCCTAGCACCTGCTCAGAATTCGTAGACATCACCTTCGCGGGCCAGGCGGATGTCCATGTCTTTGGTGAGTGCAGCGTTGGTGCTCAGTGCTTCGGCAAAGGCGGCTTCCAATGCATCGTCGCTGCGCGTGGGCTCATGGTGCGTGCAAAACAGCAGCTTGGCGCCTGCGCCATGTGCGCTGGCGATGCTGCTGCTGAAAGTGCCGTGGCCCCAGCCCTTTTTAGCGGGGTATTCTGCGTCGGTGTAGGAGCTGTCGGCAATGTAGACGTCCACGCCGCGGATGGCGTCCTGGATAGACTGTTCTTTCTCTTCCATGAACATTTGGTACTCGTCGTAGGCCTCGTCACCGGGCTCGTAGATGTTGTACGGAGGCTCATGGTCACCCGTAAAAAATACGGACTTGCCATTGCATTCAATGCGGTAGCCAAAGTTGATCACCGGATGGTTCAGCAGGCAGGGCGTCACCGTGGCAGAGCCTACCTGCACCGGCTGGTCCGGCATCAGGGTTACATATTCGATGCGGGCTTTCATCTCCGCCTCGCGCACGGGGAAGTAGCTGTACTGCAGTTGCACCGCCATCACCTGCTCAATGCCTTTGCCCGACACCGGGTCAAAACATCCATGCAGGCGCAAGGTATTGCCCGGAATGAAGTTGGGGATGAAGAAGGGCAGCCCCTGGATATGGTCCCAGTGCGAGTGGGTAATAAGTACATTGGCAGTGACGGGCAGCTCAGCCAGCAGGGTCTGGGACAGGGGAAAGATGCCGGTTCCTGCGTCCAGGATGATGAGTTCGTTGTTGTCGGTACGAATCTCAATGCAGGTGGTGTTGCCGCCGTACCGCACGGTTTTCGGGCCTGGAGAGGCTATCGATCCGCGTACGCCCCAAAATTTGACTTTCATGGAAGCCTCTCTAGAGTTTCGCGAAAATTTTGGCTTCTTCGAACAGGGGCGTCAAATCGCCCATGGCAGCAATCACCTGGTCCAGCGTGCCACCCAGTCGCTTCTGCACAGACGCAGGAAACTCGTCAATGCAGGGGTTGCCGCCAAAGCCGAACTCCAGTTTCTTGCTGATTTGGTTGGCCCCAAAAACACAGGCAATCATGTCGGTGTCCTTGAAGTCGGCAATGTGCTGGTGCCGGATGGTTTCAATCAAGCGGGGAGCAAAACGCCATTTCTCAACCAGCATGGCACCGACAACCACGTGGTCTGCACCAATCGTCTGCTGCAATGCCATATGCAGGGATGTCCCGGTGTTTTTGCTGATCAGCAAGGCGGCCTTGAACTCCTCCGGCATGAACTGGGCAAACACCACTTTGCCGAAGTCATGCAGCAGACCGGCAATGAAGCAATCCATAGGGTCTGCATCGTCTACCTTGCTTGCCAATTGCTTGGCCAGTGCTGCCGTGGCCAGTGAATGCAGCAAGTACTGCTGTACATCAAACTCAGCCGCATTGTCCTTGGGCAGCATGCCGATGGCTGCAATGCTCAGGGCCAGATTCTTGATGGTGTTGAACCCCAGGTACACCACGGAATGGCCAATGGACGTGATTTGTTTGGGCAGACTGTAGTACGCCGAATTGACGACCTTGAGTATCTTGACCGTGACCACCGGGTCCTTGTCAATCACGTCCACCAGATCCTTGGGGGTGCTGTTGACATCGCGGGTGAGTTCCAGAATTCGCTGCACGCTTTTGGGAAAGGCGGGCATGCCCTCAACGGCAGCGGCGAGTTTTTGAGAAATTTCTGGGCTCATACGCTTTGGGGACTACGGTAGTTGCATTGTGTCAGTACATGGCGCGTCGGAGAAGCTCTTTTTCAGGTCGCAAATCGTGCCGGGTTCAGGCGCGTGAGATCAATATCCGGTTGCTTGCGCTGTATCACGTCGGCGAGGACTCTGGCGGATCCGCAAGACATTCCCCAGCCGTTCGCGCCATGTCCCACATTCAGCCAGATTCCGGGAATCTGCGAAGCACCAATGAGAGGGAGTCCGTCCGTTGCAAGCGTTCTGGTGCCTTTCCAGACCTGGGTTCCCGAGGGATAACGCGCCGCACCGGGAAAGTACTGCTGCAGGGCGCGGTACAGGCTTTCCACTGTCTTGGTATTTTTGCTTCCCGCGTTGTCGCCCATCTCGGCGCCTCCGGACACGCGGATGCGGTTTCCCAATCGGGAGATGGAAATGCGCTTCTGCAGGTCCAGTACGGCGCTTCGCGGGGCGTTCAGTGGCTCACCGATAGCTGCGCTGATGGTGTATCCATAGGCGGAAATCAGGGGGAGTTTGACGCCTATTGGTGAGAGCAGTTTGTGCGAGAGTTGCCCGGCACACACCACGATACCGTCAAATGCCTGTGCCGCCACGCCGTCACGGGTACGTAGCGCGATATGCAGCGTCGCATCGATGGCTGTGACCTCGGTGTCGAAATGAAATTTCACGCCCAACTTCGTTGCTTCTGCCTTGAGGAGTAACGCAAATTGGCGGCAATTGCCGACTTCATCGTTTGGAAAATAAACCGCGGAATCGATGGGGGCTGATGCGCTGAGCGCAGGTTCGATTTTCCGGGCTTCTTCCGCGCTGAGGTCCTTGGCTGCTACGCCGGTTTCTTTGAGGTGCGTGAGCAGAGGTTGGATGGACTTGCGGTCGGCTTCCGAGTGGATCAACACCAGCTGGCCATCGCTGCGTTCGTATTCCAGCGAAGCACCCGCCGAAATTTCATGAATGCGCGCCTGGCTGTAGGTGATCAGGTTTTGCGTGCTTGCGAAGTTGGCCAAAAAGTCATCGTTCTTCAGCGAACGATTCCATTTCCATCGCCATTTGAGATCGCGGATGGTCGGCATGCCACGTATGTCCAGCCGACTTTGCCGCCTGAGTATCTGCATCATGGAAGTGGAGGGCCAAGCCGGGCTGGACAGCGGTATCAATTGGCTCGGCGCAATCAGCCCTGCATTGGCGAAACTGGCTTCTTCGGCCGCCATGGTGTTTTGCTCAAAAACACTGACCTCATGTCCGTCGTTTGCCAGCTCGTAAGCGGTAGTGATGCCGACAATCCCGGCACCTATGACAGCAATTTTCATGAAAATCTTGTGCCGTCGCTGAAAGTTAGCTTCCCGGGCCGGGCCGGGGAAGCGCAGAAATCACTCGCCATGCTATAATCTTTGGGTTTTGCTGACGGTGCATCCGGCTGCAATTCAAATCGCAAACCAGTCCCGCCAAGGTGTTGTCCGATCAGGAAATTCTAACTTCCTGCCCGGCAATGTACGGACTGGATTTAAGACCTAACCTTACTGGAGTAATTCATGGCTGTAACAATGCGCGAAATGCTGGAAGCCGGCGTCCATTTCGGACACCAAACCCGCTTCTGGAACCCCAAGATGGCTCCGTTCATCTTTGGCCATCGCAACAAAATTCACATCATCAACCTGGAAAAATCCCTGCCGATGTTCCAGGACGCGGCCAAGTTTGTCCGTCAGCTGTCCGCCAAGCGCGGCACCATCCTGATGGTGGGTACCAAGCGCCAAGCGCGCGAAACCGTGGCTGCCGAAGCGCAACGCGCTGGTGTTCCCTTCGTTGACCAACGCTGGTTGGGCGGCATGTTGACCAATTTCAAGACGGTCAAGACATCCATCAAGCGTTTGAAGGATATGAAGGTTCAGCAAGAAGCTGGCCTGGACGCCATGAGCAAGAAAGAACAGCTGATGTTCGCTCGCGAACTGGAAAAGCTGGAAAAAGACATCGGCGGTATCCAGGATATGGCTACTTTGCCTGACGCGATTTTCGTGATCGACGTGGGCTACCACAAGATCGCCATTGCCGAAGCCAAGAAGCTGGGCATTCCTCTGATCGGCGTGGTGGACTCCAACCACTCCCCCGAAGGTATCGATTACGTGATCCCTGGCAACGATGACTCCTCCAAGGCTGTCACTTTGTATGCCCGCGGCATTGCGGACGCCATTCTCGAAGGCCGTGCAAACGCCGTTGACGATGTGGTCAAGGCGGTTGCCGCTGAGAGCAACGATGAGTTTGTCGAGGTGAGCGAAGCTTCTGCCTGAAGTTTGCTGCACCCGAAAAAGGGGGCTTCGTTGCCCCTTTTTTTTAGCCCTTATTTAAACTGTTGAACTGATTTCGGAGAATACAAATGACTGCAATTACCGCAAGCATGGTGGCTGAACTGCGTGGCAAGACCGATGCCCCCATGATGGAATGCAAGAAGGCGCTGACAGAAGCGACTGGCGATATGGCCAAAGCTGAAGAGTTGCTCCGCGTCAAGCTGGGCAGCAAGGCCGGCAAGGCCGCAGCCCGTGTGACCGCGGAAGGCGTTATCACCACTGCCTTTGAAGGCAATGCTGGTGCAGTGCTGGAAACCAATTGCGAAACAGATTTCGTGACCAAGAACGACAGTTTCATGGCTTTGGCCAATGCTGCCGCCGCACTGGTTGCCAAGCACAATCCGGCCGATGTGGCTGCCCTGAGCGTTCTGGCCTACGAGCAAGACGGCTTTGGCCCGACACTGGAAGACGTGCGCAAGGGTCTGATCGGCAAGATCGGCGAGAACATGACATTCCGCCGCTTCAAGCGTTACGCTGGTACTAACAAGCTGGCGTCTTACCTGCACGGGACCCGCATCGGTGTTGTTGTTGAATTCACCGGTGATGAAGTCGCTGCCAAAGACGTGGCAATGCACGTGGCCGCGATGAAACCCGTATCGCTGACCAGTGCTGAGGTGCCAGCCGAACTGATCGAGCGTGAGCGTTCGGTTGCGACCGCTAAGGCTGCTGAAGATGCTGCCGTGGCCACCGCTGCAGGCAAACCCGTGCAATCTGCAGAAATCGTTGCCAAGCGCATCGAAGGCGGCGTTCAGAAGTACCTGAAAGAAGTCTCCTTGGTCGACCAGGTCTTCGTCAAGGCCGCTGATGGCAAACAAACCGTTGGCGCGATGCTGAAGGAGAAGGCCACTGACTTGAAGAGTTTCACGCTGTACGTGGTGGGTGAAGGCATTGAGAAGAAGGTTGACGACTTTGCAGCTGAAGTGGCTGCGCAGATTGCAGCTGCCAAGCAAACGGCCTGATTTCCAGCTTGCGCACCAGTCCACTAATCCATCACCCTCAGGAGCCCTCCATGCACAATGAAAAGCCCGCATACAAGCGAATTTTGCTGAAATTGTCTGGTGAGGCCCTGATGGGGGACGATCAATTTGGCATCAACCGCGACACCATCGTGCGGATGGTGGACGAAATCGCTGAAGTCACGCGCTTGGGCGTTGAGGTCGCCGTGGTCATCGGCGGCGGAAATATCTTCCGTGGTGTGGCGGGCGGTTCGGTCGGCATGGACCGCGCCACCGCCGATTACATGGGTATGCTGGCTACGGTGATGAACGCGTTGGCGTTGGGTGACACCATGAACAAGGCCGGATTGACGGCACGTGTCATGTCGGCCATTGGAATTGAGCAGGTCGTGGAGCCTTATGTGCGTCCCAAGGCCTTGCAGTATCTGGAAGAGGGCAAGGTTGTCATCTTTGCTGCGGGTACCGGTAACCCATTTTTCACAACTGACACGGCTGCAGCTTTGCGTGGTGCAGAAATCGGTGCGGAAATTGTGCTCAAGGCGACCAAGGTGGATGGCGTGTACTCTGCTGATCCCAAGAAGGATCCAAGTGCGACACGCTACTCCAAGATTACTTTTGATGCCGCCATGAACCAGAATCTGGGCATCATGGATGCTGCAGCATTCGCCTTGTGCCGCGACCAGAAGTTGCCCATCAAGGTATTTTCCATCTTCAAGCATGGCGCGCTCAAGCGTGTGGTCATGGGTGAAGACGAAGGTACGTTGGTACACGTTTAATGGGCAATTCGGCGAAGGCATGCCGACTTTGATCATGCGAGGAGGAAATCATGGCAATTGATGAAATCAAGACAAATCTTCAGAGCAAGATGGACCAGTCCATCGCTGCATTCCAGAACAATCTGACCAAAATCCGCACGGGCCGCGCCAATCCGGCTTTGCTGGATTCCATCCAGGTGGACTATTACGGCTCCATGTTGCCCATCAGCCAGGTGGCCAATCTCTCCCTGTTGGATTCCAGAACCATCAGCATCCAGCCCTGGGAAAAAGGCATGGGTGCAAAAATTGAAAAGGCCATTCGCGAGAGCGATCTGGGCTTAAATCCGGCCAGCATGGGTGACCTCATCCGCGTCCCTATGCCCATCATGACCGAAGAGCGTCGTCGTGAATTGACCAAGGTGGTGCGCGGAGAGGGCGAGAATGCCAAAGTGGCCATTCGCAATTTGCGCCGCGATGCCAATGAGGCCGTGAAAAAGCTGGTGAAAGACAAGTTGGCGTCTGAAGATGAGCAGAAACGCTCGGAAGCCGATATCCAGAAGGTTACCGACAAACATATCGGTGACGTGGATCGCCTGGTTGCCGCCAAAGAACAGGACATCATGGCGGTATAGCCGTTATGTCAGTCTCTATCGCTGTACCGCGCCACATCGCCATCGTGATGGATGGCAATGGACGTTGGGCATCGAAGCGATTTCTCCCCCGTATAGCCGGCCACAAGCAAGGTGTTGATGCACTGAAGCGGATGGTGCGCGCCTGTGCGCAGCGCCATATTGAGGTGCTGACCGTATTTGCCTTCTCTTCGGAAAACTGGAATCGCCCTGCTGATGAAGTTTCGGGTTTGATGGAGCTGTTGGCATTGGCCTTATCGCGTGAAGTGTCGCAACTGAAGCGGGATGGTGTGCAACTGCATTTTGTCGGCTCGCGTGAAGGATTGTCCGAGCGTGTTCGCAAAGGATTCGAAGAAGCGGAAGCCACAACCTCGGCGAATACGCGACTGGTGCTCAACGTATGTTTCAATTACGGCGGGCGCTGGGACATCGCAGACGCTGCGCAGCGGCTGGCCGCCTTGGGTGAGCGAATCTCCGAAGAGAGCCTGTCTCGGGCGATGGCCATGGCCCACTGCTCGGACCCCGATTTGGTGATCCGTACCGGTGGCGAAATGCGCATCAGCAACTTCCTGCTTTGGCAGTTAGCCTATTCCGAGCTCTACTTCAGTGAGTTGCTATGGCCTGACTTTGATGAGGCTGCGCTGGACGCAGCCCTCGCGGCGTATGCTTCACGGGAGCGCCGCTTTGGCAAAACGTCGGACCAGTTGGCTGACGGTTCGAGCGTTTCTGTCTAACCCTGGGTTTTCGATATGTTGAAGCAAAGAGTGATTACCGCGCTTGTGCTGCTGGGCATCCTTTTGCCAGCTGTCTTTTACCCACAGCCCGCCGCATTTGCGGTTGTGGCGCTGGTGTTGATTGCGGCTGGCGCATGGGAGTGGGCGCGCCTAAATCAGTATGGGGCTACTGTGGCCGTATCTATCGGCGTGTTGTGTGCCGCGATGTGTGCAGCCTCCTGGTACGGTGGTGTGTTGTACATGCAACTGAAACTGGTTTGGATAATTGCTGGCAGTGCATGGGTTTTGCTGGGGGCCTGGCTGTTGCGAGGCGGCAGCGGTACATGGCTTCGTGTGCCACGGGCGGTACGCCTCGTCGGTGGTGTTGTTGCATTGTGGGTTGCATGGCTCGCGGTCATCCAGGCGCGGATGGTGGGAATCAATTTTTTGTTCTCTGTCCTCGTGCTTGTCTGGATTGCAGATATTTTTGCCTACTTCGCTGGTCGGGCCATGGGCGGCCGGTTTTTCGTCAATAAGCTAGCGCCTTCCATTAGTCCCGGGAAAACCTGGGAGGGTGTATGCGGCGGCATGGTCGGTGTTGTGGTCTGTGCCTTTGTCTGGCGCGGATTGGAGGGCGCAGATATGGCGGGGCAAATCAGTTTGTATGGACGGCTGAGTTTGGTGTCCACGGTTTTTATGGTCTTGGCGGTGCTATTCCTAGCATCGATGAGTGTTGTCGGGGACTTGGTGGAATCACTCTTTAAGCGCAGCGCGGGCGTTAAAGACAGCAGCAATTTGCTGCCTGGGCACGGCGGAGTGCTCGATCGTGTGGATGCCTTGCTCCCGATCCTGCCACTTTCCATGATGTTGGCGACCTTATGAAGGGTGCCAAAAGCCGCGTAGTCGTACTCGGATCAACAGGATCCATTGGCGTCAACACGCTCAATGTGATTGACCTGCATCCGGAGATGTTTGAGGTTTTTGCGTTGACCGCCGCGACCAGCGTGGATGCCATGACGGCGCAGTGCGTCAAGTATCGACCGCGTTTCGCGGTCATGGCCAGTGAGGCGCATGGATTGCAGTTGGAGTCCGCTTGTCGCAGCCTTGGGCTTGCTACCAACGTGTTATGGGGAGCAAGCAACATCGCCATGGTGGCAGCGCATGAGTTGACCGACGTGGTGATGGCCGCGATTGTGGGTGCGGCTGGCCTGGAGTCCTGTCTTGCAGCCGCACACGCGGGGAAACGGCTGCTATTGGCCAACAAAGAGGCGCTGGTCGTTGGCGGACAGTTGTTTATGGATGCTGTCACCAAAGGAGGCGCGACCTTGTTGCCTATTGACAGCGAACATTCCGCTATTTTTCAGTCCTTGCCGGAAGATGCAGGTACCTGGGACGCGCGCGTTGACAAGATCATCCTGACCGCCTCGGGCGGGCCTTTTCGCACCCGTGCCCCGTCGACATTAAAAGATGTGACACCACAGGAAGCCTGCGCGCACCCCAACTGGGTGATGGGGCGAAAAATTTCTGTGGACTCTGCCACCATGATGAACAAGGCCTTGGAGGTCATTGAGGCTCGGTTTCTTTTTGGCTTGCATCCCGAAAAAATCCAGGTTCTGATCCACCCGCAGAGTGTGATTCACTCCATGGTGCAATACATAGACCATTCTGTGGTCGCGCAGTTGGGTACGCCTGACATGCGGGGGCCCATTGCCTATGGTTTGTCGTGGCCGGACCGCGTGCAATCGGGGGCCTCGGCCCTGGATTTTTCGACCTTGGCAGCCCTTACTTTTGAAACTTTTGACAGTGCAGAGCATCAGCTCCGTTTTCCCGGTTTGGGTTTGGCATGGGAGGTCTTGAATGCTGCGCCTGGGAGTCCTGCGGTACTGAACGCCGCGAATGAAATAGCGGTAGCGGCTTTTCTGGATGGGCGAATTCGTTATGACCAGATCCATCGTGTGAATGTTGAAACGCTGGGTGCGGTGTCTGCGCAGCCGCCGGCTTCACTGGAAGACTTGTTGGCGCTGGATCAGAATTCGCGTCGTGTGGCCGATAGCCTGATACAGCGGCTCACCAAGTAAGGCCAATATGCTGACCATCACCGCCTTTATTGTTGCCATAGGCATTCTCGTCGCGGTGCATGAGGCCGGGCACTACGCCATGGCAGTGGCCTGTGGCGTGAAAGTATTGCGGTTTTCTGTAGGTTTTGGTCCCCGTGTGTGGGGATGGAAGTCCGCGCATTCGGGTACCGAATTCGTCCTCAGCCTGCTGCCTCTGGGGGGCTACGTCAAGATGCTTGATGAGCGTGAGGCCGAAGTCCCTGCCGATGAAAAACACCGGGCCTTCAATACACAACCCCTGCGCAGTCGTGCGTTGATTGTTGCTGCGGGACCTGTGGCGAATCTCCTGCTGGCAATCTTGCTGTATGCGGGGGTGCACTGGGTGGGCTTGATGCAACCGCAACCTATCGTCGCACCTCCTGTGGCTGGGTCTGTTGCTGCCCAGGCTGGATTTTCAGGTGGAGAACGCATTTTGCGCGTTGGTTTCAATGCGGCGGGTGCAGATAGCGTCGTTCTTTCATTTGACGATTTTCGCTGGTGGCTGACACGGGCCGCCCTGGCGCATCGCAATCTGCAGGTGGAATTCACACGCTCGGGGAGTGCGGTGGTGGAGACGGCGGTACTCGAGCTGGAAGACCTCGATACCCGCCACGCAGATGCCCAGTTGTTTCGCAGTATCGGGTTTCTAGGCCCCCAGTCTCTGGCCCAGTTGGGAAGCGTAAGCCCTGATGGTGCGGCCATGCTGGCCGGATTGCAGTCTGGCGATGTTGTGTTGCGTGTGGACCAGACGGTCATTGTTGATGCCAGCCAACTCCGTGAATTGATACGAAATTCTGGAAAAGCCGATGTTGTGCATGCCCAGCAATGGCTGGTGGAGCGTGATGGCCTTGTGCGTACCGTGCAGGTGACTCCCAAAGTTGTGACGGAAAGCGATGTCGCCATTGGGCGCGTCGGTGCCATGATCGGTGCACCTCCCCGTTCGGTCGTGGTGCGTTATGGTCTTTGGGATGGAATGGCCAAGGCGTTTCTGCGGACTTGGGAAATATCCGGTTTGACGATCAACATGATGTGGCAAATCCTCACAGGTGAGGCATCTCTGAAAAACCTGAGTGGCCCTGTCACCATTGCTGACTACGCCGGGAAATCCGCATCCATGGGAGTGACGCCGTTTCTGCTCTTCCTGGCACTCATCAGCATCAGCTTGGGCGTCTTGAACTTGCTTCCTCTGCCGGTGCTGGATGGCGGGCACCTGATGTATTATCTTTGGGAGGCTATGACCGGCAAGCCCGTGTCCGATTCCTGGATGGAAGGGCTGCAGCGTGCGGGCTTGGCAATGCTTCTCGTCATGATGTCCGTCGCAGTCTATAACGATGTAGCGCGATTATTGGGCTGACCGTCCGGTTCGTACTGAATATTCCAGAACATTTCAATTGGCAAACATGCAACTTCAATCCAAATTTTTGCGCAAGACTTTGTTGGCGGTTGCCGTAGGCTTGGCCATGCAGTCCGCTTTGGCGATCGAGCCTTTCCCAGTTCGCGACATTCGCGTGGAAGGCCTGCAGCGGGTAGAGGCCGGGACCGTGTTTGCTTCCATGCCGGTGCGTGTGGGAGACACCTATAGCGACGACAAGGCCGCAGCCTCCATTCGCGCCTTGTTTGCGTTGGGACTCTTCAAGGATGTGCGCATTGAAGTGAACGCAGACGTTCTGGTTGTGATTGTCGAAGAACGTCCGTCCATCGCGGATGTCGACTTTTCTGGAACCAAGGAGTTTGACAAGGATGTTCTGAAGAAGGCCCTGCGTGACATTGGCCTGGCCGAGGGCCGTCCCTTTGACAAAGCACTGGTAGACCGGGCCGAGCAGGAGTTGAAGAACCAATACATCAGCCGCAGCATGTACGCCGCAGAGGTAGTGACAACTGTCACCCCAATCGAGCGCAACCGTGTGAATCTGAGCTTCTCCGTGATTGAGGGTGATACTGCCAAGATCAGTGAAATCCGGATCGTTGGTAACAAGGCATTTTCAGAGTCGGCGCTGCGTGGGCAGTTTGACCAGGATACTGGGAGCTGGCTGAGCTGGTACACCAAGTCCAACCGCTACTCCCGCACCAAACTCAATGCAGATATTGAGTCCTTGCGTTCTTATTATTTGACGCGAGGTTATCTTGAGTTTCGCGTGGACTCTACCCAGGTCGCCATTTCACCCAATAAGCAGGATGTGAGCATCACCATCAACGTGACCGAAGGTGAGCGCTTCGTGGTGTCAAAGATCCAGTTGCAGGGAAATTACTTGGGTAAGGAAGAAGAGTTTCAGTCACTCATCGCTATCAAGGCCGGCGAGGCATATAACGTCGATCAGGTGACGCAGACCACCAAAGCCTTTACGGATTATTTTGGAAACTTTGGGTACGCGTTTGCACGGACCCAGGTGCGTACGGAAATAGACCGCACAACCAATCGGGTAGACATCATTCTGCAGGCAGACCCCTCGCGCCGTGCGTATGTCCGACGGATCAACGTTGCAGGCAATGACCGGACCCGTGACGAAGTGATTCGCCGGGAATTCCGGCAGTTGGAAGCCGCTTGGTATGACGGTGAGAAGATTCGCCAGTCGCGCAACCGCGTAGACCGTTTGGGCTACTTCAAGGAAGTCTCACTGGAAACCCAGGAAGTTGCAGATGCGCCGGACCAAGTGGATTTGACGGTCAAAGTGGAGGAAAAACCCACAGGCAGCATCAGTTTGGGGGCGGGTCTGTCAAGCTCGGATGGTTTGGGGCTGCAATTCGGCTTCAAGCAGGAAAATGCGTTTGGATCAGGCAGTTCTCTCGGGATGGAAATAAACACCAGCAAGTACAACCGCACGCTTGTCTTAAGCACGACCAATCCGTACATCACGGAAGACGGGGTGTCACGTACCATCGATGTGTACCAGCGGACCTCGAAGCCCTACACCGACATTGATAGTTATTCTCTGGAAACAGCCGGCGCGAGCGTGCGGTTTGGCGTGCCCATCACGGACTCCGATACGATTTTCCTGGGCGGTGGGGTAGACCGGACGACGATCGTGACTGGAAGCTATTTGCCTGCGGTCTACCAGACCTTTGCCAATGAATATGGCTACACCGTGAATGCGTACCCTTTGACGGTGGGGTGGTCCCGTGATACACGAGACAGCGCGTTGGTGCCCAGCACGGGCAAAGTCATGCGTACCTCCGGTGAATGGAGTGTGGCAGGTGATCTGCGTTATGTACGGGGCACTGCCCAGTACCAACAATTCTTCCCGCTTTCCAAAAAGACCACCTTGGCATTCAACGGTGAAATTGCCTTGGGCGCTGGTACGACGAGCATGTCTTACCCAGTCTTCAAGAACTTTTACGCGGGTGGCCTGGGTTCTGTGCGCGGCTTTGAACAAGGCAGCTTGACAACGGCTGCACAGAGGGCAGCAGATCAAGCGACCACGGATGCACTGGCCACCGGCGGCGCCAAAAAGATCAACTTCAATGCAGAAATACTGACGCCTTTGCCGGGTGGCGGCAATGACCGTACCTTGCGCATGTACGGGTTTTTTGATGCAGGCGGCATTTACGGAACGAATGAATCCATTCAATTGGGTGACTTGCGCACCTCGGTGGGCATTGGGATCAGCTGGATCTCTCCGGTCGGGCCTTTACGGCTCGCATTTGCAAAACCGATCAACAAATTTGAAAACGATAAAATCCAGACCATGCAATTTCAAATTGGGACCTCTTTCTAATGAATACACTTAAAAGCAATTGGTTGCTGGGTCTCGTGCTGGCGGTTTCTGCCGCGGGCGCCGTGGCCCAAGACTCCAGAGTCGGCTACATCAATACCCAGCGCATCACCGCAGAATCGGCGCCAGCCAAAGCGGCGCAAGTCAAACTGGAGCAGGAGTTTTCCAAGCGCCAGAAAGACCTTGCGGATCTGCAACTTTCGCTGAAGTCTTACAGCGAAAAGTTTGAGCGTGACGCGCCTACTTTGACCGAGAGCCAGCGTGCGACTCGCCAGAAGGAATTTGCCGAGCAAAGCCGCGATTTCCAGCGCAAGCAGCGCGAATTCCAGGAAGACCTGAACGGTCGTCGCAATGAAGAGCTGCAGCAAGTGCTGGACAAGGCCAACAAGGCGGTCAAGCAAGTGGCTGAGGCTGAAAAATATGACTTGGTCATTCAGGAAGCCGTGTACAGCAATACCAAGCACGACATCACCGAAAAGGTTCTGAAGATCCTTAACGCTGGCGCCAAGTAAGTTTTGGGCGCTGGGGGCCAAGCTATGTCGGTTGACTTGGCCGCGGTGGTGCAGGCATTGGGTGGGGAGTTGCATGGCATTTCCACCACCACAATCAGCGGCTTGGCATCACTGGAAACAGCCGGGCCAAGCGAGCTGAGTTTTCTCAGCAATCCCCGCTACCGTCAACAATTATTGTCTTCCCGGGCGGGTTGCGTCATTGTTGCGCCGGACATGGAGGCCACCGCCAAGGAGCGCGGCGCCTGCATCGTTGCCGACCAGCCTTATCTGTACTTTGCGCGGCTGACACAGTGGTGGAAGGCGCAAACACGTCCCCAGGTAGACGCTGGCATTCATCCTAGTGCAGTGATTGATCCGACCGCAGAAATTCATCCTTCGGCAAGGATCGGTGCACTGTGTGTTGTGGAGCGTGGGGCACACATTGGCGCCAACACCGTGCTCAAAGCACGTGTCACGGTGGGGGAAGACTGTGTTGTCGGTGAGCGTTGCATGGTTCATTCTGGCGTGGTCATCGGTGCCGACGGTTTCGGTTTTGCGCCCAATGGCGATGCCTGGGAGAAAATTGAACAACTGGGTGCCGTGCGCATCGGCAACGATGTGGAGATTGGTGCCAACACCTGTATCGACCGGGGTGCCCTGCAGGACACGGTGATTGAAGATGGGGTCAAGCTGGACAACCTGATCCAGATTGGCCACAACGTGCGTATTGGGCGCAACACCGCCATGGCGGGTTGTGTGGGCGTAGCGGGCAGTGCCACCATTGGCGCGAACTGCACCGTGGGCGGTGGCGCCATTATTTTGGGACACCTTACTGTCGGTCCGAACGTGAATATCTCCGCGGCGACCGTGGTCAGCAAGTCCATTCTGAAGCCCGGTCATTACACTGGCGTGTTTCCCATCGATGACAACGCATCGTGGGAGCGCAATGCCGCTACGCTCAAGCAACTGCATAGCTTGCGCGACCGCATCAAAACATTGGAAAAAGAGACACAAAAATGATGGACATCCACCAAATTCTCAAGCAACTGCCACACCGCTACCCGTTCTTGCTGGTGGACCGCGTGATTTCCCTGGAAAAAGGCAAATCCATTCAGGCACTGAAAAACGTCACGATCAACGAGCCCTTTTTTAATGGCCACTTCCCGCACCGTCCGGTCATGCCGGGTGTGCTGATGCTCGAAGCCCTGGCCCAAGCCGCCGCCTTGTTGGCTTTTGACACGCTGGGTGTCACGCCCGACGATAAGACGGTGTACTACTTTGCCGGCATTGATGGTGCGCGTTTCAAGCGCCCCGTGGAGCCAGGGGATCAGCTGATCATGGACGTGACGCTGGATCGCATGAAGGCCGGTATTTTCAAATTTAAGGGCACCGTGCGCGTGGATGGCAATGTGGCGTGTGAAGCCGAGTTGATGTGCACTATGCGCACGATTGCCTAAGGCAGGATGGCACACGTGAGTCTGATTCACCCCACCGCCATCGTTGATCCTGCAGCCGAGCTGGACAGTTCGGTTTCAGTGGGGCCTTACACCGTCATTGGCCCCCATGTGAAGATTGCCGCGGGCACCACGGTTGGGCCGCATTGCGTCATTGAAGGTCACACCACGATTGGCAGCGACAACCGCATCTTCCAATTCAATTCGCTGGGTGCGATTCCGCAGGATAAAAAGTATGCGGGTGAGCCTTGCGAGCTGATCATTGGTGATCGCAATACCATCCGCGAGTTCTGCACCTTCAACATCGGTTCGCCGGGTGATATTGCCAAGACCGTTGTCGGCAATGACAACTGGATCATGGCCTATGTGCACCTGGCGCATGACTGCGTCGTGGGCAACAACACCATTTTTGCCAACAACGCGCAACTCGCCGGCCACGTGCGTGTGGACGACTGGGTGATTCTGGGCGGTTTTACTGTCGTCCACCAGTTTGTGCGCATTGGTGCACACGCGATGACGGCGATGTGTTCGCTGTTGTTCGCCGATGTGCCGCCTTACGTCATGTGCCAGGGCCAACCGGCTGCTGCGCGCTCCATGAACTTTGAAGGCCTGCGTCGCCGTGGCTTTGGCCCGGAGCGTATTGCGGGCGTCAAGGCCATGCACAAAGCGCTGTACCGTGATGACCTCACGCTCGAGCAGGCGCGTTCGCGTATGACCGAGCTGGCGACCAGCCAGCCCGAAACCGCTGCCGATGTGGCCATGATGCAGTCCTTCCTGGACAATGTCTCGCCCCAGCGCGGCATCGTTCGTTAAGGGCCGGTCATGCACACTGCGCTGCCCGGTCAAGCGGCTCCAGCGCCGCAGCCCAGCCCCACGGTCGCAATGGTGGCCGGTGAGGCCTCTGGCGATTTGCTGGCCGGTTTGTTGCTGTTGGGCATGCGCAGGCGCTGGCCTGCGCTGCAGAGCGGCGGCATAGGCGGGCCCAACATGGTGCATCAGGGTTTTGAGGCATGGTGGCCCCACCACAAGCTGTCTGTCCACGGATTTGGTTGGGAACTGGTGCGCCGCTACCGCGAAATCATTGGTATCCGCAGCCAGTTGCTGAAGCGTCTGGGCGAGAAACGTCCAGATATCTTCATTGGCGTAGATGCCCCCGACTTCAATCTGGACCTGGAACGCAATCTGCGCGGGCAGGGCATCAAGACCGTGCACTTCGTTTGTCCCTCGGTATGGGCCTGGCGGCCCGAGCGGCTGGAGAAAATCCGCGCCAGCGTGGACCATGTGTTGTGCATCTTTCCCTTCGAGCCTGAACTGCTGGCGCGCCACGGCATTGCGGCTACCTATGTGGGGCATCCGTTGGCCAATGTGATTCCCATCGAACCCGACCGCGCCGCCGCACGCGCTGCGCTGGGTCTGGGGGCGCATGACAAGGTCGTGGCGCTTTTGCCGGGCAGTCGCCAGTCCGAGATATCCCACCTGGCTTTGCGCTTCTTTCGGGCTGCAGCCCTTATCAGACGTGCACAACCAGCTATCAAATTCATAGTGCCCGCAGTGCCGGGGCTCAAGAGCCAGATCGAAGCGATTGCGCAGAAGGCTGGCCTGCAGGGTGATTTGCAGATCCTCAACGGGCAATCACACATTGCGCTGGCGGCTTGTGACGTCACCCTCATTGCCAGCGGCACTGCCACGCTGGAAGCTGCGCTGTACAAGCGCCCCATGGTCATTGCGTACCACATGGGTTGGCTCTCCTGGCAGATCATGCAGCGCAAGAAACTGCAACCCTGGGTGGGCCTGCCCAACATCCTGTGTCAGGACTTTGTGGTGCCCGAACTGCTGCAGGACGCTGCCACACCCGAAGCCTTGGCCCGTGAGGTGCTGGCCTGGATCGATGCCAAAGACTTTGCGCCTGCGAAAATACAGGCCCTGCAACAAAAATTCACCACACTGCACCGCACGCTGCAGCGCGACACCGCAACCCTGGCCACCGATGCGATCCAAAAAGTCCTACAAGGTTGAGCTGCTGTTGGCCCAGCAAGCCGCCTTCTCCTTTGACGCGCCCGGCCTGATTGCTGGGGTGGACGAGGCTGGGCGTGGCCCGCTGGCGGGGCCGGTGGTCGCCGCGGCGGTCATCCTGGACGATTTGAACCCTATCAAGGGCCTCAACGATTCCAAGAAACTCACGGCCAGGCAAAGGGAAAAGCTGTTTGATGAAATTCGCGCCAAAGCCCTGTGCTGTTCCATCGCACAGGCCACGGTGGAGGAGATTGACGAAATCAACATCCTGCAGGCCACGCTGCTGGCCATGCGCCGTGCGGTGGAGGGGTTGCGGCTCAAGCCGGCCAAAGTGCTGGTAGATGGCAACCGCCTGCCGGTGTTGGACGTACTGGCCGAGGCCATTGTGGGCGGGGATGCGCTGGTGCCGTCCATCTCCGCCGCCTCCATCCTTGCCAAAGTCACCCGCGACCGCTGGTGCGCTGAGCTGGACACGCAGTACCCGCAGTACGGCTTTGCCGGCCACAAGGGCTATGGCACGGCGGAGCATCTGGCTGCGCTGAAGGCACATGGCGCTTGCCCGCAACACCGCAAGACCTTTCGCCCGGTGACCGAGGTACTCGGGATGTTGGCATGAGCACACCCACTGCAGTCACATCGCGCGACAACCCTTTGCTCAAGGAGCTGCGCAAGACGGCCCATGACAACACCGCCTACCGCAAGGCCGGGCGTTTCTGGATTGAAGGCGACCACTTGTGCAGCGCAGCCCTGCAGCGCGGTGTTAAGCCCGCCATCGCTGTATTTTCAGAGTCTTTTTTGCCTCTAGCCCCTGTGGCATATGCGCAAGCAGCTATCAAAAGCATAGTAATTCCGGACGCGCTGTTCCACGAACTGAGCGGTCTGGAGTCGCCCGCCAAGGTGGGTTTTGTACTGGAATTGCCAGCAAATGCGGTACTGCAGCCACTGGCAGCCAGCGTCATCCTGGACCGGGTGCAGGATGCTGGCAATGTCGGATCCATCCTGCGCAGCGCGGGCGCTTTTGGTTTTCGGCAGGTGATTGCCCTGAGCGGTACTGCGGCGTTGTGGAGCCCCAAGGTGCTGCGCGCCGGCATGGGTGCGCATTTCGGGCTGCATCTGATCGAAGGCGCCTCGCTACAAGACCTGACCGCTTTGCAAGTCCCCATTGTGGTCACCAGCTCGCACCGAGGGGAACTGATCCAGAACCTCCAGCTTCCTCAACCCTGCGCCTGGGCTATGGGCCATGAAGGGCAGGGCGTTTGTCAGGAACTGATGGACCGTGCCAGCCATTTCGCCCGCATTGGGCAGCCGGGCGGAGAAGAGTCCCTGAATGTGGCCGCCGCCGCCGCGATTTGCCTGCACGCGAGTAGTTTGGGCAAGCTTTAGGTCCGAAAAATAGCGCCCCGAAGGCAGCTATCCAAATAGCGGCGGAGCGTGGGGCACCATGTGCTCGGCTATAATGGGCGGCTTTCCAGAAAACAGCCGTCCCAAGCGCCTTTTAAGCAATATCCCCTCTACAGAGCACCCGCCAAGAGCCATTCTTGAGCGCGTTTGGGCGTACCCGTAACCCATTCGGAGAAACCAGTGCTTTTGTCTCTCAAGGGAACCACCCCACCCGCCATCCTGGCGCTCGCAGACGGCACGGTCTATATCGGCAATTCCATCGGGGCCCCCGGCTCCACAGTCGGCGAAGTCGTGTTCAACACGTCCATGACCGGCTACCAGGAAATCCTCACGGATCCCAGCTATTGCCAGCAGATCGTCACGCTCACCTATCCCCACATCGGCAACTACGGCATCAACGCGGAAGACGTTGAATCGAACAAGGTTCACGCCGCAGGTCTGATCATCAAGGACCTGCCACTGGTGGCGTCTAACTTCCGATCCACACAGACGCTGACCGAATACTTGGTCGCCGAAGGTACGGTTGCGATTGCCAATATCGACACCCGCCAACTGACCCGTCAGTTGCGCACCCAGGGCGCGCAAAACGGCTGCATTCTGGCGCTGGCTTCCGGTGAGGCCGTGACGAAGGAAGCGATTGCCAAGGCGGTTGCGGCCGCGCAAGGCGCGCCTTCCATGTCCGGTTTGGACTTGGCCAAGGTGGTGTCGTCCAGCGAGAGCTACGCCTGGACCGAGTCCGAGTGGAAGCTTGGCTCCGGCTACGGCCAGCAAACCGCACCCAAGTTCCATGTGGTCGCCTACGACTTCGGCGTCAAGAAAAATATTCTGCGCATGTTGGCCGAGCGCGGCTGCAAGGTCACTGTGGTGCCTGCGCAAACGTCTGCTGCAGAAGTGCTGAAGCACAAGCCCAATGGCATCTTCCTGTCCAACGGTCCTGGCGATCCAGAGCCTTGTGACTATGCGATTACTGCAGTCAAAGAACTGATCGAAACCGGTACGCCGACTTTCGGCATTTGCCTGGGCCACCAGATCATGGCGCTGGCCTCTGGCGCCAAGACCTTCAAGATGAAGTTCGGTCACCATGGAGCCAACCATCCGGTGAAAGACCTGGATAACGGCCGCGTATCGATCACCAGCCAGAACCACGGTTTTGCGGTGGATGAAACGTCCTTGCCTGCCAATCTGCGCGCCACACACATCAGCTTGTTTGACAACACGCTGCAGGGCCTGGAGCGCACCGACAAGCCTGCGTTCTGTTTCCAGGGCCACCCCGAAGCATCGCCCGGCCCGCATGACATCGGCTACCTGTTCGACCGTTTCATCAAGGAAATGGAAACACGCGCATGAGCTTTTACGGCGTTACCGACATCTGGACTTACGTGATTGGCGCGTTGGGCATCATTTTGTTGCCCGGCCCCAACTCGTTGTTCGTACTGTCGGTCGCCACGGCGCGCGGTGTGAAGGCCGGGTACCAGGGCGCCTTGGGCGTGTTTGTGGGTGACACCATTTTGCTCATTTGCACAGCTTTGGGCGCTGCCGGATTGCTGCGCAGCAACCCGGCGTTGTTTATGGTGGTGAAGTATGCCGGTGCGGCTTACCTCACTTGGGTTGGCCTCCATCTGGTGTGGTCTGCGATCCAGAAGTGGCGCAGTACCGAAGCCCCCGTGGCGGCAGTGGCCGAGACGCCCGCCCATCTGGCGCACCCGTTCAAGCGCGCGCTGGTGATCAGCCTGTTGAACCCGAAGGCGATTTTGTTTTTGCTGTCGTTCTTTGTGCAGTTCATTGATCCGACGTACGAGACACCGGCCGTGCCGTTTCTGATTTTGAGCGCCATCGTGATGGCCTTCAGCGCGCTGTATTTGTCGGCGCTGATATTTGCCGGCGCGCGCCTCGCGCAGGCCTTTAGCCAGCGCAAGCGTTTGTCGGCCAGCCTGTCCAGCAGCGTGGGCGCGTTGTTTATGTGGTTCGGCGCCAAGTTGGCGACCGCAAGCCTGAATTGAGATTAAGAAGAGTAGAGAAGTAGAAATGCCAAAACGTACCGATATAAAAAGCATACTGATCATTGGCGCCGGCCCCATCATCATTGGCCAGGCCTGCGAGTTCGACTACTCCGGCGTGCAGGCCTGCAAGGCGCTGCGCGAAGAGGGCTACAAGGTCATTCTGATCAACAGCAACCCCGCGACCATCATGACTGACCCCGCCACGGCGGACGTCACCTACATCGAACCCATCACCTGGCAGACGGTGGAGAAGATCATCGCCAAGGAACGCCCCGATGCGATCCTGCCGACCATGGGTGGCCAGACCGCGCTGAACTGCGCGCTGGACCTGTGGCACAACGGCGTGCTGGACAAATACAAGGTGGAGCTGATTGGCGCCACGCCCGAAGCCATCGACAAGGCCGAAGACCGTTTGAAGTTCAAGGACGCGATGACCAAGATCGGTCTGGGCTCCGCGCGCTCGGGCATTGCGCACAGCATGGAAGAAGCCTGGGGCGTGCAAAAGACGCTGGGCTTCCCTACGGTCATTCGCCCCAGCTTCACGCTGGGCGGTACCGGTGGCGGCATTGCCTACAACGCAGAAGAATTCGAGACTATCTGCAAGCGCGGCCTGGAAGCCTCGCCCACCAACGAGCTGCTGATTGAAGAGTCGCTGCTCGGCTGGAAAGAGTATGAGATGGAAGTGGTACGCGACAAGGCGGACAACTGCATCATCGTTTGCTCCATTGAAAATCTGGACCCGATGGGCGTGCACACCGGTGACTCGATCACCGTGGCCCCGGCGCAGACGCTGACCGACAAGGAATACCAGATCTTGCGTAACGCGTCTCTGGCGGTGCTGCGCGAAATCGGCGTGGATACCGGGGGCTCCAACGTGCAATTCTCGATCAACCCGGTCGATGGCCGAATGGTGGTCATCGAGATGAATCCCCGCGTGTCGCGTTCTTCCGCGCTGGCTTCCAAGGCGACTGGTTTTCCGATTGCCAAAGTCGCGGCCAAGCTGGCGGTTGGCTTCACGCTGGACGAGTTGCGCAACGACATCACTGGTGGCGCGACGCCGGCTTCGTTCGAGCCCAGCATCGACTACGTGGTCACCAAGATCCCGCGTTTCGCATTCGAGAAATTCCCAGCAGCCGATAGCCGCCTGACCACACAGATGAAGTCTGTGGGCGAGGTGATGGCCATGGGCCGTACCTTCCAGGAATCGTTCCAGAAAGCCCTGCGCGGCCTCGAAGTCGGCGTGGACGGTATGAACGAGAAAACGCAGGACCGCGAAGTTCTCGAAAAAGAACTGGGCGAGCCCGGCCCCGAGCGCATTTGGTATGTGGGCGACGCCTTTGCGCAAGGCATGAGCGTGGATGAAGTGTTCGCGCTGACCAAGATCGACCCGTGGTTTCTCGTGCAGATCGAACAGATCGTCAAGCTGGAACTGGAAATCGAAAACCTGCCGCAGCCTGCGACTGGCAGCGCGCTGGACAACATCGACGCGGCCACTCTGCGCGCCCTGAAGCAAAAGGGTTTCTCGGACCGCCGCCTGGCCAAGCAATTCAAAACCACCGACACCGCCGTGCGCAACAAGCGCCGTGCCCTTGGTGTGCGCCCGGTCTACAAGCGTGTGGACACTTGCGCTGCAGAGTTCGCCACCAACACCGCGTACCTGTATTCGACCTACGAAGCCGAAGGCTCCGAGTGCGAAGCGGCGCCTACCAACAAGAAAAAGATCATGGTGCTGGGCGGTGGCCCGAACCGCATCGGCCAGGGCATTGAGTTCGATTACTGCTGCGTGCACGCCGCATTGGCGATGCGCGAAGACGGCTACGAGACCATCATGGTCAACTGCAACCCGGAGACCGTCTCTACCGACTACGACACCTCGGATCGCCTGTACTTCGAGCCGCTGACGCTGGAAGACGTGCTCGAAATCGTTGACAAGGAAAAACCGGTCGGCGTGATCGTGCAATACGGCGGCCAGACGCCTTTGAAGCTTGCGCTGGATCTCGAAGCGAATGGCGTGCCCATCATCGGCACATCGCCCGACATGATTGACGCCGCCGAAGACCGCGAGCGTTTCCAGAAACTGCTGCACGAACTGAAGCTTCGCCAACCACCGAACGCGACAGCGCGTACTGAACCTGAAGCGCTGGAAAAAGCGGCTGCCCTAGGCTATCCGCTGGTGGTGCGCCCCAGCTATGTGCTGGGCGGCCGTGCGATGGAAATCGTCCACGAGCAGCGCGACCTGGAGCGCTACATGCGCGAAGCGGTCAAGGTGAGCCACGATTCGCCGGTGCTCTTGGACCGCTTTCTGAACGACGCGATTGAGTGCGATGTCGATTGCATCCGCGACTCCGCGGGCGTGACCTTTATCGGTGGCGTGATGGAGCACATCGAACAAGCGGGCGTGCACAGCGGAGATTCCGCTTGCTCACTGCCGCCCTACAGCCTGAGCGCTGCGACGGTTACCGAAATCAAACGCCAGACCTCGGCGATGGCGCAAGCTCTGAACGTGGTCGGCTTGATGAACGTGCAGTTCGCGATCCAGACCGTGGATGGTCAGGACGTGATCTATGTATTAGAAGTGAACCCGCGCGCAAGCCGCACCGTGCCGTTTGTCTCCAAAGCTACTGGCATCCAGCTGGCCAAGGTCGCAGCGCGCTGCATGGCCGGCCAGACGCTGGCCAGCCAGGGTATTGGCAAGGAAGTCACTCCGCCGTACTTCAGCGTCAAGGAAGCCGTGTTCCCGTTTGTCAAGTTCCCGGGCGTGGACACCATCCTCGGCCCCGAGATGAAGTCCACCGGCGAAGTGATGGGCGTGGGTAAGACTTTCGGCGAAGCTTTTGTGAAATCGCAACTGGGCGCAGGCGCCAAGCTGCCGCGTTCGGGCAAGGCGTTTATCTCGGTCAAGCAAAGTGACAAGCCGCGTGCCGTAGAAGTGGCCCGCAAGCTCGCAGCGCAGGGCTTTGAACTGGTGGCCACCAAGGGCACGGCAGCCGCCATCAGCGCGGCGGGTGTGTCCTGCGCCGTGGTCAACAAGGTCACGGAAGGGCGCCCGCACATCGTGGACATGATCAAGAACGAGGAAATCGCCATGGTGGTCAACACCGTGGAAGAGCGCCGCAACGCGATTGCCGACTCGCGCCAGATCCGCACGTCGGCCCTGTTGGCCCGTGTCACCACCTACACCACCATTGCCGGTGCGGAGGCTGCGGTCGAGGGCATGAAGTACCTGGACCACCTCGATGTGATCTCGGTGCAGGAGATGCATGCCCAATTGCACGCTTAAGTGACGCGCCCGGCTTTACCGCCGGGCCGCCCCGAGGGAAACGAAGCTCTTTGGAGGCAATGCAGCACACGAAGTAACAAGCGTGGGGCTCCGAGAACCTTGGCATAATCTGCTTTTACTGCTTGGACAGTGCCGCGCGCAAGCGCCGCACTGTCCTTGTACTTTGAGGCCCGACAAAACACTATTGAGACCATGGCAACCTTTCCCATCACCAAACGCGGCGCAGAACTGCTCAAGGCCGAGCTGCACAAACTCAAGACCGTGGAGCGCCCCGGAGTGATCCAGGCGATTTCTGAAGCACGTGCACAGGGCGATCTGAGTGAAAACGCCGACTACGACGCGGCCAAAGAGCGCCAGGGCTTTATCGAAGGCCGCATCCAGGAAATTGAAGGCAAGATGTCCATCGCCCAGGTGATCGACCCCTCCGGCATTCAGGCCGATGGCCGTGTGGTGTTTGGTGCCACGGTAGAGCTGGAAGAGGAAGAGTCGGGCGACCGTGTGAAATACCAGATCGTCGGCGAAGACGAAGCCGATCTCAAGCACGGCCTCATCAACATCAGCTCTCCGATTGCCCGTGCCCTGATCGGCAAGGAGCAGGGCGACACCGCCGTGGTGCTGGCCCCCGGCGGCGAGAAAGTCTACGAAGTCGTCGCGGTTCACTACATCTGATGCGTACGCTACCGCTGTGGCTGGCAGCCGCCTGGGCGGGCAGCCTGACCACGCTGGGTTTCTTGGTGGTGCCCATGCTGTTTGTGCATTTGCCCACACCGGCTATCGCAGGCGGCATGGCGGCGAAACTCTTCAGCCTGCAAACCGGCGTTTCCACGGCATGTGCCTTGGGTCTGCTGCTGGTTTTTAGGTCAAATAGGCCTCTAGCCCCCGTGGATACTGCGCGAGCAGCTACACTTTTTGTAGTGGCTGGGGCCTTGTTGGCGCTCTTGGTGGAGTTTGGTGTGTCGCCCCACATCGTGGCGCGTGACAACCTGGCCCTGTGGCACCGGGTAGGCAGTGCCATGTATGTACTGCAGTGGGTGTGCGCGCTGGTGGTTTTTGGAAAACTCGCTGCAGCGCGCAGTGCGACGTCGACTTAAGTCTGGCTGCGTTTCTTGACGCTGACCGGTGGCTTCGGTTTGGCCCGCTTGACGTTCCCACCCGGCGTGAGGCGCTGGTTGCCCAACACACGCAGGGTTTTGACTTCGGGGCGTTGACCGGCGCGTTTGCTGTACTTCAACACCTTGAAGTCGCGCGGGCCGGGCATGCGGTTTTCGTCGACTGTTTTTTCCTTTTCCACCTTGGGGCGCCACAACACCAGCAGTTTGCCAATGTGCTGAATGGGGGCCGCGTTCAGGTCGTTGGCCAGGGTCTGGAACATTTCTTCCCGGGCGACACGGTCATCGGAGAAGACGCGTACCTTGATCAGGCCATGGGCGTTGAGGGCTGCGTCGATCTCGTTTTTGACGTTGGCAGTGAGGCCATCGCCACCCACCATGACGACGGGGTCCAGGTGGTGGGCGTCAGCGCGATGGTCTTTGCGCTGGGCGGGAGTCAGTTGAATTAAGGGCATATGGGTATTATCCCTGCAACGGTAACGGGGTGGTAGAGCTGCCCCCTCAGAAAGTAGTCATGTCTTCCATCAAGAAAAGCGGCACCAAGGTCAACAAGGCTTGGCTGCACGACCACATCAACGACCCTTACGTCAAATTGGCGGGCAGGGAAGGCTACCGCGCACGGGCGGCCTACAAACTCAAGGAAATTGACGAAACCCTGCACCTGATCAAACCCGGTCAGCTGGTGGTGGACTTGGGTTGCACCCCCGGCGCCTGGAGCCAGTACCTGCGCCGGCGCATGTCGCCCAACGGTGCCGCAGTGGGCGAAATGAACGGCACCATCATTGGGCTGGACCTGTTGCCCATGGACCCTATCGAGGGCGTGACCTTCATCCAGGGTGACTTTCGGGAGGCGGAGGTTCTGACCCAGCTCGAAGCCGCTTTGGCCGGCCGGCAGGCCGATGTGGTGGTGTCGGACATGGCACCCAACCTCTCTGGCATATCGTCCGCCGATGCGGCCCGTATCGAGTATTTGGTGGAACTGGCCATTGAATTTGCCCAAAACCACATGAAACCCCAGGGCGCGCTGGTGGCCAAGGTGTTCCATGGCGGCAGTTACAACGACGTGGTGAAACGCTTCAAGGAGGCGTTTCAAACGGTTAAGCCGCTCAAACCCAAGGCGTCGCGTGACCGCTCCTCTGAGACATTTTTGGTGGGTCTTGGCTTGCGATAGCCCCCACGCTCCGCCCATGCACGGCCCTTCGGCCGTGCCGGGCGTATTGCCACAATGTGAGCGCATCTGCGACAGCAGATGCGTGAGCGGGTCGCTGCCCCCCGAGGGGGCTAACCCGCCTTGGGGCGGCCCAGCGGCGGCTTGCCCGCTCTGGACAGGCCTGCTGCGCGTCGGCTTAAACCTTGTAGTTTCTGTGGATGAAAGCCCTAAAAAGCGCCTCCCTGTGTCTTGAAACGCCTAAAATGGGGCCCAAGTACGCATCGCATGTCTTAGTGCGTCCTCTTGGAGCTTCGCTTGAATAATCAGTGGTTTTCGAAAATTGCAGTGTGGTTGGTGATTGCCTTGGTGCTTTTCACCGTGTTCAAGCAATTCGATTCGCGCAGCGCGGGCAGCACGGGCTTGGTCGGCTATTCCGATTTCCTGGAGCAGGTGCGCAGCAAGCAGATCAAGAGCGCCATCATCCAGGAAGGCCAGGGCGGCACCGAGATTCTGGCCGTTACCACCGATGACCGCAAAGTCCGCACCACCGCCACTTACCTGGACCGTGGTCTGGTCGGCGACCTGATAGCCAACAACGTCAAGTTCGACGTCAAACCCCGCGAAGAAGGCTCCTTGCTCATGACCTTGCTGGTCAGCTGGGGCCCCATGCTGCTGTTGATCGGCGTGTGGGTGTACTTCATGCGCCAGATGCAGGGCGGCGGCAAGGGCGGCGCGTTCAGCTTTGGCAAGAGTAAGGCCCGTTTGCTCGACGAAAACACCAACACCGTGACCTTTGCCGACGTGGCCGGTTGCGACGAGGCCAAGGAAGAAGTCAAGGAAGTCGTGGACTTCCTGAAAGACCCCTCCAAGTTCCAGAAACTCGGCGGCCGTATTCCGCGTGGTTTGTTGCTGGTCGGCCCTCCTGGTACGGGTAAAACACTGCTGGCCAAGTCCATTGCGGGCGAAGCCAAGGTACCTTTCTTCAGCATCTCGGGTTCTGATTTCGTGGAAATGTTTGTCGGCGTGGGTGCATCCCGCGTGCGCGACATGTTCGAAAACGCCAAGAAAAACGCCCCTTGCATCATCTTCATCGATGAAATCGACGCCGTCGGTCGCCAGCGTGGCGCTGGTTTGGGCGGTGGCAATGACGAACGCGAACAGACCCTGAACCAGATGCTGGTCGAGATGGACGGTTTTGAGACCAACGTCGGTGTGATCGTGGTGGCTGCCACCAACCGCCCTGACATTCTGGATGCTGCACTGCTGCGCCCAGGTCGTTTTGACCGCCAGGTCTATGTCACCCTGCCCGATATTCGCGGTCGCGAGCAGATCCTTAACGTGCACATGCGCAAGGTCCCTTTGGGCCAGGACGTCAAGCCCAGCATCATCGCCCGCGGTACACCCGGCATGAGCGGTGCTGACTTGGCCAATCTGTGCAACGAAGCCGCCCTGATGGCCGCACGCCGCAATGCGCGCGTGGTCGAAATGCAGGATTTCGAGAAGGCCAAAGACAAGATTTACATGGGCCCCGAGCGTGTCTCCATGGTGATGACCGACGAGGAAAAGCGGGCTACCGCCTACCACGAGTCGGGCCATGCCGTGGTGGCAGAGTCGCTGCCCAATACCGACCCGGTGCACAAGGTCACCATCATGCCGCGTGGCCGGGCTTTGGGCCTGACATGGCAGTTGCCTGAGCGTGACCGCCTGAGCCGCTACCGCGACCAGATGCTGGCCGAGATCAGCATCCTGTTCGGTGGCCGTATTGCCGAAGACTTTTTCGTCAAGAAAATCTCCACCGGCGCATCGAACGACTACGAGCGTGCCACCAAGATCGCCCGCGACATGGTCACACGCTACGGCATGAGTGAATTGCTGGGCCCCATGGTCTACGCCGAGAATGAAGGCGAAGTGTTCTTGGGCCGCAGCGTGACCCAGACCACCAATATCTCCGAAGCCACCATGCTCAAGGTGGACCAGGAAATCCGCCGCATCCTGGACGAGCAATACGCTGTGGCCGAGAAAATTCTGCGTGAACAGGCCAGCAAGGTCGAGATGATGACCAAGGCGCTGATGGATTGGGAAACCATTGACCGTGACCAAGTGCTGGACATCATGGCCGGCAAAGAGCCACGTCCGTCCAAGGACTGGACGCCGCGTGCGCCCTACCCGGGTAGCAGCGGTGATGGCGGTGGTGGCGCGGATGCGGCACCCGCCGCTACCGACCCCGCACCGACTGCAGTCTAAGTAGTCTCAAAACAGGTCGCACAGTGATGTGCGGCCCACCCAAGGGGCCCTCCGGCCCCTTTTTTCTTGCTCACTCCAAGCGTTACAGTAGCTCCCATGTTTTGGCACACCACGCGTTACCCGATTGACCTGACCAAGCCGTTGGTCATGGGTATCGTCAATGTCACGCCCGATTCGTTTTCGGACGGTGGGCAGCACGCCTCCAGCGCTGCGGCCATGGCCCATTGCGACCAATTGCTCAAGGACGGCGCTGCCATTCTGGACATTGGTGGTGAGTCCACCCGCCCGGGCGCACTGACGCTGCCTGTGGATGAAGAACTGGCGCGTGTGTTGCCCGTGGTGCGCCACGCCGTGACGCTGGGTGTGCCGGTATCGGTGGACACCTACAAGCCACAGGTCATGCAGGCCGTGCTGGACATGGGCGCCGACATCATCAACGACATCTGGGCGCTGCGCTGGCGTGATCCATCCTTCCATGTCACGGGCCAGGAAGTCGTGGCCCGGCATGGCAGTTGCGGGGTGTGCCTGATGCACATGCACCGTGACCCGCAGACCATGCAGGTGGCGCCCATGGAGGGTGACGTGGTGCCGCAGGTGCTATCGTTTTTAGAGCGGCTTGCGCAGGATCTGCGAGGGCTGGGGGTTGAAAAGCCTCGTATTTGCATAGACCCCGGCATTGGTTTTGGCAAGACCGTGCCGCAGAACTTTGCACTGCTGGCACGCCAGCGCGAGCTGCTGGCGCTGGGCTATCCGCTCTTGGCGGGCTGGTCGCGCAAGTCGTCGCTGGCCGCGGTGACACAAACATCGTTGGCCGCAGTGGCCACGCTGGATGTGCACGAGCGCATGGTGCCTAGCGTAGCCGCTGCCGTGCTGGCGGTACAGAACGGCGCGAGCATCGTGCGCGTGCACGACGTGCGCGAGACGGTGCAGGCACTCAAAGTGTTGGCGGCCATGCAAGCCGCATAAACAGATTCATCACATTCAAAACAATAGAGGTAAGTGGTATGGGACGACAGTATTTCGGAACCGACGGCATTCGCGGCACGGTAGGGCAGGCACCCATCACGCCGGACTTTGTGCTGCGCCTGGCGCATGCCGTTGGCCATGTGCTCAAGCGGGCCGAGGCGCGCCCCACGGTGCTGATTGGCAAGGACACCCGTATCTCGGGCTACATGCTGGAGAGTGCGCTGGAGAGTGGTTTCAACTCTGCCGGTGTGGACGTGGTTCTGCTCGGGCCATTGCCGACACCAGGCGTGGCTTATCTGACCCGTGCGCAGCGTGCGTCGCTGGGCGTGGTCATCAGCGCCAGCCACAACCCGTTTGCTGACAACGGCATCAAGTTTTTCAGCGCGCAGGGCACCAAGCTGTCCGACGCGTGGGAGCTCGCGGTAGAGGCCGAACTGGCCAAGCCCCCGGAGTGGGCCGACTCTGCCAGCCTGGGCAAGTCGCGCCGCCTGGACGATGCGGCCGGGCGCTACATCGAGTTCTGCAAGAGCACGTTTGCCAATGATTTGACGCTCAAGGGCATGAAGATTGTGGTCGACGCGGCACACGGTGCGGCTTACCACATCGCCCCCAAGGTGTTCCACGAACTGGGCGCCGAGGTGATCGCCATTGGTTGCGCACCCGATGGCCTGAACATCAACAAGGACGTGGGCGCCACGCATCCTGCCGCGCTGGTGCAGGCCGTCAAGGAACACAAGGCGCATTTCGGTGTGGCACTCGACGGCGATGCCGACCGCCTGCAACTGGTGGACGCACAGGGCCGCCTGTACAACGGCGACGAGCTGCTGTACCTGATGGCCGATGACCGCCTGGGCCGCGACGAGCACGTGCCCGGCGTGGTGGGCACGTTGATGACCAATATGGCGGTGGAAGTGGCGCTCAAGAAGCGTGGCGTGCAGTTTGTGCGCGCCAAGGTGGGCGACCGCTATGTGCTCGAAGAGCTGGAGAAACACAAATGGATTCTGGGCGGCGAGGGCTCGGGCCACTTGCTGGCGCTGGACAAACACACCACGGGTGATGGATTGATTTCCGCGCTGCAGGTGCTGCAGGCCTGCGTGCGCAGCGGCAAGAGCATGGCTGATTTGTTGAAAAACGTGACGCTGTTCCCGCAAACCCTGATCAATGTGCGCCTGGCGCCGGGGCAGGATTGGAAATCGAACACGCAGATGGAAGCCGCTACCAAAGCGGTAGAAGCCGAGCTGGGCGATACCGGCCGTGTGTTGATCCGTGCCAGTGGCACCGAGCCGCTGGTGCGGGTGATGGTGGAAGCGCGCGATGCCACCCAGGCGCAAGCCAGCGCCCAGCGCATTGCCGACACCCTCAAAGTATGAATATGACCAACAACATCCGTATCAGCCGCGTGGACTACGCCAACCCATCCCATGCACAAGCGCTGGTCGCCATGCTAGACGCCTACGCACGCGATCCCATGGGCGGCGGCGAGGGCCTGAGCGACTTTGCCAAAACCAATGTGGTGGCGGGGCTGGCAGCGCGGCCCCACGCCTTCAGCTTCGTGGCGTTTGCGGGAGCGGGTGACGACCAGCCCGTGGGCCTGATCAATTGCATCGAAGGCTTCTCCACCTTTGCCAGCCAGCCGCTGGTGAATGTGCACGACCTCGCGGTGATGGACGGCCACCGCGGCCAGCACATCGGCGAACGCCTGCTGGCAGCCGCCGAAGACGAGGCCCGCGCCCGCGGCGCCTGCAAACTCACGCTGGAAGTGCTGTCCGGCAACCCCGGTGCGGCCCGGCTGTACAAGCGCGTGGGTTTTGCCCAGTACGAGCTGGACCCGGCTATGGGTCAGGCGCAGTTCATGCAGAAGTGGCTGGCCTGAGGCACCGAAAATCTAAGCATTTTTGGCCTCTGGTTCCCGTGGATATTGCGCAGCTAGCTACTCTTTTGATAGCGATGCCAATGCACTGAGTGCCGCAATGCCCACCGGCCGCTCGGCCAGCCACGGTACCAGGTAGGTGTTGCCGGACAGGCCGGTGGTGATCCGCTCCATTTGTTTTTGCTCTCCCGCCAGCCGCGCGGCTAAGAGCGGGTCGTGGGTGCCTGCAGTGGCCATACTTTTGTTGATGACCCAGGCAAAGGGTTCAATCTTCGCGCGGCGCAGGTCGTCCTGCAGTGCACTGGCTTGCGACACGGGCGTGACCTCGGGCAGTGTGACCAGCACGATGCGCGTGTGCTGTGGGTCTTGCAGGCGCATCAGCGGGGTGACCAGGTGGCCGGGGTTGGCGTCGCCGTATTCGCGCAGCATCTGTCGGTGGTAGGCGCCGGTGGCGTCCATCAGCAGCAGGCTGTGGCCGGTGGGCGCGGTGTCCAGCACCACAAAGGCGCTGCGCGCCTCACTCACGATGCGTGAAAACGCATGGAACACCGCCACCTCTTCGGTGCAGGGCGATTGCAGGTCTTCGCGCAGCAGCGCAATGCCTGCCGCATCTAGGCCTGGCGATTTGACGGCCATCACTTTGGCGATGTATTTCTCGGTCTCGGCCTTGGGGTCGATGCGGTCTACCTTCAGGCCGGGCAGACTGCCGTCCACCGTGACGCGCAGGTGGTCGGCCGGGTCGGTGGTGCTCAGGTGCACCGAGTGGCCGCGCTGCACCAGCCCGGCGGCAATGGCCGCCGCCACCGTGGTTTTGCCTACGCCGCCTTTGCCCATCACCATGATGAGCCCGCGCCCTGGTGCGGCCAAGGCATCGGTCAGCGCGGCGAGTGTATGCGTCGCGTCCACTGGCTGAGTGGTCGGCGTGGGAGTGGATGGTGGTGCAATGCCTTCCTGCGTTTGCAGCAGTGCGCGCAGCGCAGGCAAGCCCACCGTGTCAAATGCGCGCAGTGGAATCTGGTCTTGTGGCAGGGCCCGTAAATGCGCGGGCATGGCCGCCAGTGCCTGGGTGCCCAGGGCTTCAAATGCCGCAGCCACCGCATCGTTTGCCAAGCTGGCGTGGAACACGCCGTTGATCGCCAGGCGCTGGTTGTTCAGGCCCAGGTCTTGCAGCTCCAGCGAAGTGCGGGCCGCCTCGGCAATCGCGCCTGCATCCGGCCGGGTGACCAACACCACCGTGGTTTGGGCGGTATCGCTCAGCGTCTGCAAAGCCTGGACAAAGCGGGCTTCTTGCATCTTGAGTCCCGAGTGCGGCCCGAGACACGATGCGCCCCGGTCGTTGTCTGCCAGAAAACCAGTCCATGCTTTGGGCAGGCTCAGGAGTCGCAGCGTGTGCCCGGTGGGCGCGGTGTCAAACACCACGTGGTCAAAACCGTCAGCGTCGCCGCTGAGCAGGTTGGCGAACTCGTCAAACGCGGCAATCTCGGTGGTGCAGGCGCCCGATAACTGCTCCCGAACCTGGCTGCGGTCCGCCTCGGTGCTGGTCGGGTCCATCTGCGCCAGCACACGGGCGCGGTAGCTTTGGGCGGCGTTGTCGGGATCAATGTTGAGTACCGACAAGCCGGGCACACCGGGTACCGGCACCGGGGTGTTGGCCAAGGTGATGCCCAGCATCTCGTCCAGGTTGGAGGCCGCATCCGTGCTCACCAGCAGCACCTGTTTACCCCGGTCGGCCAGCGCAATCGCGCAGGCGGTGGACAGCGAGGTTTTGCCCACGCCGCCCTTGCCGGTGAAGAACAGGTGGCGGGTGGGGGCGGTCAACAAGCCCAAGGGCGCAGGGGCTTGTTCTTTTTCTGTGTGCATGCCGGGGATGTTCGCAGAATGAATCAGGTTTGTGCGTACCCCGCCGCACGCTGTAGCGCCGTTGTTTGCGCAAGGTCAAGCTTTCGCATCGTGTTGGCTGACGTGCCCTGTAGATTCCGTTGTGGACAGCATCTAGGGCGCAACCAGGGCTAAGTCAGTGTCTGCGCCGTGCCCCGTCAATACGGTGGACGTGGAGCCGCTCAACCCCATAGGACTTAAGTGGAGCGCTGGTTGACGCGCTTGGCCAGTTGCTCAGCCGATTCCTTGCGCTCGCTGTACCGGTCCACCAGATACGGCGCCACGTCGCGGGTCAGCAACGTGAACTTCATCAGCTCTTCCATCACATCCACCAAGCGCTCGTAATAGCTCGACGGTTTCATGCGGTCGTCGTCGCCAAACTCCATGAAGGCCTTGGCCACCGAGCTTTGGTTGGGGATGGTGAGCATCCGCATCCAGCGGCCCAACACACGCATCTGGTTCACGGCGTTGAAACTTTGCGAGCCGCCGCTGACCTGCATCACCGCCAGCGTCTTGCCCTGCGTGGGACGCACCGCGCCCAGGCTCAGCGGAATCCAGTCGATCTGCGATTTCATGATGCCCGTCATCGCACCATGCCGCTCGGGGGAAGTCCACACCATGCCCTCGGCCCAGGTGACCAATTCGCGCAACTCTTGCACTTTGGGATGGGTGTCGGGTGCATCGTCGGGCAATGGCAGGCCGGTGGGGTTGAAGACGCGCGTTTCCGCACCCATGGCCTGTAGCAGGCGGGCAGCTTCTTCGGTCAGCAGACGGCTGAACGAGCGCGGGCGTAGCGAACCGTAGAGCAGGGCGATGCGCGGCGCGTGGGTGCTGGGAGCGTGGGCTTGCAGATTCGCCATCTCAGGCACGCGAAAGTGCGTGGCCTCCAGTTGCGGGATGGGCGCATGGAGAAGGGCGATGTTGGGTTCAGACACGTTGGCCTTTGTCATTGATGACGACCTCGCCATCCTCTTTCGTGAATGCGCCCTGCTGAGTGTTGGGAAGAATGTCCAGCACCAGCTCGGACGGGCGGCACAAGCGTGTGCCCAGGGGCGTTTCCACGATGGGGCGGTTGATGAGGATCGGATGGGCCAGCATGACGTCCAGCAGTTCGTCGTCGCTCCACTTGGCGTTGGCCAGGTCCAGCTCGGCGTAAGGCGTGCCTTTTTCGCGCAGCAGGGCGCGTGGGGCTAAGCCGATGGCGGCAAGCAGTGCTTGCAGGCGTTCCTTGGTGGGCGGGGTCTTCAGGTACTCGATAACTTCGGGTTCCACGCCGCTGTTGCGGATCATGGCCAGCGTGTTGCGCGATGTGCCGCAGGCCGGGTTGTGAAAGATGGTGATCTGGGTCATGGTGTTTCCGGAGAAGTGGGATGGGTGTCCAGACGCTGGGCCAGTTGCAAGCCGCCCCAGGCGCCGACGCACTGCGCCAGCACGAAGCCCAGTGCGCTGGCGGGGGCGATGCCGGCAAAGCTGTCGCTCAGCATGCGGCCCAGCACGGCTGCGGGGTTGGCAAACGCGGTGCTGGCGGTGAACCAGTAGGCGGCGCCGATGTAGCAGGCCACCAGCGCGCTGGCCTTGCCCGGTGGGGCACGCAAGATCACAAACACCAGCCCGCAAGTTGCCACAGCTTCCGCCAGCCATTGGCCCCACCCGCCACGCACATGCTGACTCGCGTGCAGCAGGGGCAGGTCGAACATGGCGTTTGCCAAGGCGGCGCCAGCGACCGCGCCGAGCAGTTGAAATGCTATAAAAAACGTAGCTGCTTGCGCAGGTTCCGTGCGGGCCAGAGGCCCTTTTGACCACATAACCAGAGTGACCAGCGGGTTGAAGTGGGCGCCGCTCACCGGGCCCAGGGTTTCAATCAGCACATACAGCGCAAATACCGTGGCCAGCGTATTGGCCAATAGCGCCACACCGTCATTGCCGCCCCTGATGCGCTGGGCCATAAGCCCTGAGCCAATCACGGCGCACAGCAGCGAGGCTGTACCGAAGAACTCTGCGAGCAGGCGCTTTTTTAAGGGAACCGTGCGCATGGGACGCGGACCTAGCAGCAGGCGACGGAGGTATCGTCAACCGTGCAACCCGCACCCTGGCAGCAGTGCTCGGTCAGATAAGCCAGCAGACCATTCATCTGGCCAAAGTTGGCGCGGTAGATCAGGTTGCGTCCGCGCTGCTCAATGTCCACCAGGCCCGAGCGCGCCAGTTCCTTGAGGTGGAAGGACAGGGCGCTGGGCGAGCTCTCCAGTTGCTGGGCCAGCGTGCCGGGCGTCAGGCCTTCGGGGCCAGCCACCACCAGCGCCTTGAAAGTGCGCAGGCGCTGGGCCTGGGCCAGCGCGGTGAGGGCCGTCAGCGCACTGGCTTCGTTCAGGATGGTGTCTGTGCTTTTCATATTTCAATAATACTTGAATTATTGAAATAATAACCTTGTCATCAGAAAATCTAGGGAAAACCCTATACTGGCCCGAGCGCGCATCTTCGCGCGCACCGAAAGGTCCCTCCTTGATCGACAGCGGAACCTTCTTCAAACGCCCCGCCATCGCCACCCGCGCCGGGCGGGCCATGCTCAAGCGCCTGCTGCGTACCCACAAACCACGCGCCGCAAACGCTGAACCCCGGCTCAGCTTGGCCCTGCAGGGCGGCGGTGCCCACGGCGCGTTTACCTGGGGCGTGCTCGACGCCTTGCTGGAAGACCCACGCATCACCTTCGAAGGCATCAGCGGCAGCAGTGCCGGTGCCATGAATGCGGTGGTGCTGGCCCATGGCTGGATGCAGGGCGGCCGTGACGGTGCGCGCCAGGCGCTAACCGATTTTTGGACCGCGCTGGGACAACAAATGCCCTGGAACCTGATGACCCAGGGGGAAGGTGATGCCATCAGCCTGCTGCCTGCTGCACGGATGTTTGCCAGTTGGGCCGGGCAATTTGCGCCCACCCAACTCAATCCGCTGGCGCTCAACCCCTTGCGTACGTTGCTGAAGAAGCAGATCGACTTTGAAGCCCTGCGTGCGCACAGCCCCTTCAAGCTGTTTGTCGGCGCCACGCAGGTCAATACCGGCAAGCTGCGCGTGTTTCGTGAAAACGAGCTCACAGTGGACATGCTGCTGGCCTCGGCCTGCCTGCCCAAGATCCACCACGCGGTGGAAATTGAGGGTGAGTTGTACTGGGATGGCGGCTTTTCGGCCAACCCGGCGGTGTTCCCCCTGTTTTACGACTGCGCGGCCTGCGATGTGCTGCTGGTGCTGTTGAGCCCGCTGGTGCACAAGGGCACGCCGCAGACTATGGAGGAAATCCAGATTCGCACGGAAGAGCTGGGTTTCAAGGCCCACTTCATGCGCGAGATGCAGATGTTTGCGCGGACCACCGCGTTTTCCAATACCTCAGCCGTGGGGGCGGGTCCGCTGGAGCACCGCTTGCGCGAAATGCGCTTTCACATGGTCGACACCAGCACGACTGATAGCTTGCGTCGTGCGGAAACCAAGATGCTGGCCCATGGCCCTTTTCTCGAGACACTGAACAAGCAGGGCCGGGTGTGTGGTGCGCAATGGCTGGCGCAAAGCGCCAGCGCAGTGGGGCGTCACTCCAGCATCGATGTCACAAGCCTGTTCGCCTGAACGCTATAAACCGCCTGCAGGTTGGGGCGGGACGATAGGCTGAGCGTCACCCAGCCGTCGTCAAACAGGGCATCGAGCTTTTTCTGCAGACCCAGAAGTTTCCAGAGCATGGTGTCACCTTGTGGCGGAGTGGAACTGGTTGAAGCGTACGAATTTACTGTGACAGTTTTGCGTCGCCGCGCTGGACGGTGTGGGCGCGTTGCAACGCCACAAACTCCACCACACCCCAGACGATGCAGGCGGGCAGGGCGATCCAGCGGATGAAGGTGTTTCTGTGCAGCATGTTGGCTCCCTTGTTCGAATGAATGGGGTCCAACATAGCCCTGCTGCATGACAGTTTCATGTCACTGTGCCGGGCAAACTACAAGCACCAAAAGATAGTCACGAGGCACAGCGCGCGCCCTAAGCTGTTGCGCCATGCCCCATTCCACCGTTGACCTGCCCGAACTGGCCGCGCTGGAGCGCATCATGGAACTCGGTGCCGGCCAACTGAAATGCCAGGTGGCCGACCACGTGCCCGGTCCTGCGGGCCGCAGCTATCCGCTGTACACCATTGCCCTCGGCAACCCTTCGCGCGATGTGCCGGCCGTGGGCTACTTCGGCGGTGTGCACGGCCTGGAGCGGATTGGCGCCGAGGTGGTGATTGCCTACCTGCACAGCCTGGTGATGCGCCTGCAGTGGGACAGCACGCTGCACCGGCAACTCGAATCCGTGCGTCTGGTTTTCATGCCCATCGTCAACCCGGGTGGCATGGCACTGGGCACGCGCGCCAATCCGCGCGGCGTGGATTTGATGCGCAACGCGCCGGTCGAGGCCAGCGAGCCTGTGCCTTTTCTGGTCGGTGGCCAGCGCATCAGCGCGCGCCTGCCCTGGTACCGTGGCTTGGCGGGCCAGCCCATGGAGGCTGAAAACCAGGCCGTGTGCACGCTGGTGCAAGACGAGTTGTTGTCGCGCGCATTCAGCCTGGCGGTCGACTGCCACTCGGGCTTTGGCACGCGGGACCGCATCTGGTTTCCGTACGCACACACGCGCGCGCCGATAACGCATCTGGCCGAGGTGCAGGCACTGCGCAACATCTTTTTCCAGTCGCACAGCCACCACCGCTACATCTTTGAGCCGCAAAGCCAGCAGTACCTGGCGCACGGAGATCTGTGGGACCACCTGTACCAGCAGTCCTGCACGCAGGCGCAAGGACTGTTCTTGCCACTCACGCTGGAGATGGGTTCCTGGTTGTGGGTCAAGAAAAACCCGCGCCAGCTGTTCTCGCGCCACGGCATCTTCAACCCGCTCATAGAACACCGTCAGCAGCGTGTGCTGCGCCAGCACCAGTCGCTGCTGGACTTCCTTTCGCGTGCAGCTTGCGGGCATGCGTTGTGGCTGCCTACCGATGAAACCCGTGCGCCGATGCATGCGCAGGCGCTGCAGGCTTGGTACTAGATCACCAACGCACTGTCACCAAATCTTCATGGTTCTGCCATGCGCAGGTCACACAGGGTGCGCAGACTCCAAAGCCAGTGCAACGTTATGGGACCGGAAGGAGACACAAGAATGCAAAACCCGCTCAACACTCCCCCCGCACTGGCCACGCCAGCGCTACAGGGCGCCACCACCACACCACAGTCCAGTGCCGATGCGCGCCCCGGCATCGTCGTGTCCTGGGCCCGACACCTGGACGAAGTCCGCGCGGCCCAGCGCCTGCGTTTTGACGTGTTCGCCGGTGAAATGGGCGCGCGCCTGAATACACCGCTGGCAGGGCACGACATTGACCTGTTTGACAACTATTGCGAACACCTGCTGGTGCGCGACCAGGCCAGTGGCCAGGTGATTGGCACCTACCGCGTGCTGACGCCGGTACAGGCCAAACGTGTCGGCAGCACCTACAGCGACACCGAGTTTGATTTGACCCGCCTGCGCGGTTTGCGTGAACGCATGGTGGAGCTGGGCCGCAGCTGCGTGCATCCGGAGCACCGGCACGGCGGCGTGATCATGGCGCTGTGGGGTGCCCTCGCAGAGTTCATGGTGCGTAACCAGCTCGACACCATGATCGGCTGCGCCAGCGTACCCATGCTGCATGAAGGCATGGTCAGCGGCAATGCGGCGGCCAGCATCTGGCGCCAACTGCAGGCCACACACCTGGCGCCGATTGAATACCACGTGCGGCCGCGTTTGCCGCTGCCCATCGAGCAGCTCGACAGCTCACTGGAAGTGGACCCACCGGCCCTCATCAAAGGCTATTTGCGCCTGGGTGCCAAGGTGCTGGGCGCACCGGCCTGGGACCCGGATTTCAACTCGGCGGACCTGCCCATGCTGATGCGTATTGCCGACTTGCCGTCGCGCTACCGCAAACACTTTCTGGGGGCCTGATGCGCGCCGCCTTCGAAGCCTTTGGCAACGACGGGCAGGGCATGGCACCCGACAACGACGACGCAGTCGGTGCGCGCCGCTACCGCGCGGTATTTATCTCCGACATCCACCTGGGCACCGCCGGCTGTCAGGCACAGGCCTTGCTGGATTTCCTCAAACACCACCCCAGTGACAGTCTGTACTTGGTCGGCGACATCGTGGACGGCTGGCAACTGCGCCGCCGCTGGTTCTGGCCACAGGCACACAACGACGTGGTGCAAAAGCTGCTGCGTCGCGCGCGCAAGGGCTGCAAGGTGGTGTTTATCCCGGGCAACCACGACGAGTTTGCACGCGCGTTTGTGGGCCACCAGTTTGGTGGCATTGAAGTGCATGAGGACACCGTGCACACCACCGCCGATGGCCGCACCCTGTGGGTCACGCATGGCGACTACTTTGACGGTGTGATCCAGTGCGCCAAGTGGCTGGCCTATCTGGGGGACAACGCCTACGAGTTCACGCTGCGGTTGAACCGCCACCTCAACAGCCTGCGCGCCCGCATGGGCCTGCCGTACTGGTCGCTGTCGGCCTATCTGAAGCAGAAGGTGAAGACGGCACTCAACTACGTGACCGATTTTGAAAAAGCCGTGGCCCACGAGGCACGCCAGCGCGGACACGACGGCGTGGTCTGCGGCCACATCCATCGCGCCGAGATGCGCGAGATCGACGGCACGCTGTACTGCAACGACGGTGACTGGGTGGAAAGCCGCAGCGCACTGGTCGAACACATGGATGGCCAACTGGAGTTGGTCTTCTGGGCTGGCGAGCCACCGCAGACCCAGCGTCTTTCTCCCATCGAAACCCTGCAGGAGCTCCCGGTATGAAACTGGCTTTGGTGACAGATGCCTGGTTACCCCAGGTCAATGGCGTGGTGACCACGCTGGTGGAATTGGTGCGCGAGATGGAGGCCCTGGGCCACCAGGTCACGGTAATCCACCCCAGCCTGTTCAAGACACGGCCGTGCCCGGGTTACGACGGCATTGACCTGGCGGTGCGCCCGGCCAAGCAACTGGCAGAGCAACTTGACGCGCTGGCGCCCGATGCCATCCACCTGGCCACCGAAGGCCCGCTGGGCTGGGCTGCGCGGCGCTACTGCCTGCGCCGCAGGTTGGCGTTCACTACGGCGTTTCACACACGTTTCCCCGAGATTCTGAAAGCCGCACTCAAAGTGCCTTTGTGGCTAGGTTACGCGCTGTTCCGGCATTTCCACAAACCGTCTGCGGGTGTGCTGGTGCCTACGCCCAGCGTGCTGCGCATGCTGGATGCGCGGGGCTTCCGCCATTTGCGCAGCTGGACACACGGGGTGGACATGCAGTTGTTCACCTACCAGGAATCGCCGCAGACCTGTGCGGCGCTGGGTACCTTGGCCCGGCCTGTGTCGCTGTTTGTCGGGCGCGTGTCGTACGAAAAGAATATCGATGCCTTCCTGAAGCTGGATGTCCCAGGTACCAAGGTGGTGTGTGGCGTGGGCCCGCTGGAGACCACGCTGCGCGAGCGTCACCCGCATGTGCGCTGGTTGGGCGTCCTGCCGCGTGACGAGCTGGCGCAGGTGTATGCGGCGGCCGATGTGTTTGTCATGCCCAGCCAGTCCGAAACCTTTGGCCTGGTGATGCTGGAGTCCATGGCCTGCGGCACACCGGTGGCGGCTTACCCGGTGGAGGGTCCACTGGAGGTTTTGGGGACACCTGCCCAGGGCGGCGCACTGAACCATGACCTGACCACGGCCTGGTACCGCGCCGTAACCCTGCCGCGCCATGAAGCGCGGGCCAGGGCGCTGGATTTCACCTGGGCCCATGCCACGCAGTTGTTTGCGAGTTATCTGGTGCCCGCCCGCAAAGGTGACGTTCTCCAGCGCACCGACCCGGTTACGGGGTTTGTCACAAGACTGTCATCAAACTTGTAAACAATTAGGCATCGCTTTGTCATAGTTGGGCCCGTATCCATGTTGTCGCTTCTTCGCAAGTCTTCCCCTGCTTCGTCCAAAACGGCAACACCGGATTTGCTGGACCGGGACCACAGCCTTATCGCTTTCAACGAGCGGGTGTTCGACTGGGCGGTGCGCGACGACGTGCCCCTGATGGAGCGCCTGCGTTACCTGTGTATCGTGTCCAGCAATCTGGACGAGTTTTTTGAAGTCCGTGCCGAGCCGCATTTGACGGCCAACCGGGCCAACGACCACAAGGGTGTGTACACCGTGGAGTCGTTTGAGCGGCTGGCTACCTCCCTGCATGACCTGGTGGGGCGCCAGTACGCGCTGTACAACGAAAAATTGATGCCGGCTTTCGAGAAACAAGGCATCAAGATTGTTTCGCACGGTGACCGCAATGCCGCACAGCGGCTATGGGTCAAGCAGTATTTCGAGCGCGAAGTGCGTCCGCTGCTGATCCCGGTGGGATTGGACCCCTCCCACCCGTTTCCGCAGGTGGCCAACAAGTCGCTCAACTTCATCGTGCGTCTGGGTGGCAAGGATGCGTTCGGGCGCGAAAACGAAATCGCTATCGTCAAGGTGCCGCGCGTACTGCCGCGCCTGATTCGCATGCCTGAAAAGGTGGCCGGTGGGCGTACGTTGCTGGTGTCGCTGTCCAGCGTGATCCGCGCGCATCTGGGTGAGTTGTTTGCGGGGCGCAGCGTCGGCCAGTTTTCCCAGTTCCGCGTAACGCGCCACTCCGACCTCGCGGTGGACGAAGACGACGTAAAGAACCTGCGCACTGCGCTGCGCCAGGGCCTGCAACACCGCCACTATGGCCAGGCCGTGCGGTTGGAAGTGTCGGCGGGTTGCTCGGAATACCTGGCGGACTTTTTGCTGCAGCAGTTTGAGTTGCCGCCCAAGGCGCTGTACCGCGTGCATGGGCCCGTCAACCTAGTGCGCCTGACACAGCTGATCGATTTGGTGGAGCGCCCCGATCTGTGTTTTACGCCTTACAAGGCGTCGTTTCCCTTCCAACTGAACCCTGCACATTCTATTTTTGAGCAGCTCAAGCAGCGCGATATTCTGATTCACCAGCCGTTCGAGAGTTTTGATGGTGTGCTGGACTTTCTGCGCCAGGCCGTGCACGACCCGCAGGTGCTGGCTATCAAGCAGACCATCTACCGCACCGGGCCGGACTCGGCGTTGATGGACCTGTTGCGCGAAGCGGTGCGCCGCGGCAAGGAAGTGACCGTGGTGGTGGAGCTCAAGGCGCGTTTTGACGAAGAGGCCAATATCAACTGGGCCGAGATGCTGGAGTCCATTGGTGCGCAGGTGGTTTACGGCGTGGTGGGGCTGAAGACCCACGCCAAGATGATGCTGGTGACCCGGCGCGAGGGCAAGGCACTCAAGCGCTACGGCCATTTGTCCACTGGCAACTACAACCCGCGTACCGCACGCCTGTACACCGACCTGAGCCACATCACGGCAGACACGGCTCTCACGACGGATATGGAGCAGGTCTTTGTGCACCTGGCCAGCCAGAGCAAGCTGCCGCCCTTGCGCAAGCTGTGGATGGCACCGTTCCATCTGCAACGCAACCTGATTGCCAAGATTGACGCTCTGGGCGCTGCGGCGGCCCAGGGGCGCTCAGCCCGCATTGTGGCCAAGATGAATGCGCTGACTGATGAAGCCCTGATCCGCAGCCTGATGCGGGCCGGGCGCCAGGGCGTGAAGATCGACCTGATCGTGCGGGGTGCCTGCATGCTGCCGGCCCAGGTGGAGGGGCATACTGACAACATCCGTGTGCGCTCGGTGATTGGCCGCTTTCTGGAGCATTCGCGGGTGTTCTATTTCCGCGATGGCGAGACTGAAGAGTTGTACCTGTCGAGTGCCGACTGGATGAACCGCAACATGGTGCGCCGTATTGAGCTGGCCTGGCCGGTGACCGATGTACAGCAGCGCCAGCGTATTGTGGACGAGTGCCTGGTGGCCTATTTGCACGACGGTGTGGATGCCTGGGATCTGGGGGCCGATGGCCGCTACACCCGCAGCATGCCGCAGGGCGACAAGGTTGCGCATGGTGCACAGGCAGCGCTCATGGCGCGTTATGCCCGCAACGAAGGCACACAAGGCGGTAACTGAGCCATGGACCTGATTTTGTGGCGGCATGCCGAGGCCATTGATCTGGAGCTGGTCGGTGACGACATGCTGCGCAGCCTGACGCCGCGCGGGGAAAAGCAGGCCGCGCGTATGGCCGAATGGCTGGACCGGCAAATGCCCGGCGGCGCCAAGATATGGGCCAGCCCCGCGTTGCGCACCGAACAGACCGCACGCGCGTTGGGGCGCAAGTTCAAGACGTCTCCCGCCCTGGCACCCCTGGCCACCGTAGACCAGTTGCTGGAACTCACCCAATGGCCGCAGGCCAAAGGGTGTGTGCTGGTGGTCGGGCATCAGCCTGTGTTGGGGCAGGCCATTGCCAGACTGCTGGGTTTGCACGACAGCGACTGCGCGGTCAAAAAAGGTGCAGTCTGGTGGCTGCGCCACCGCGAGCGTGAGAACGGTGCCCAGACGGTGGTGGTGACCGTGCAGTCACCCGAAGTGCTCTAGCCCAAATTATTTGGACTTGGCAGGGCGCCCGGTCTTGAGGTTGGGCACCGCTTTGATGGCAGCCAAGAAGGCTGCGTCGGACATCGCAGCCAGGGCCTTGATGCCAGCCCGGATCAGCTCGGTCTTCTTGGTCGGGTGGGCGAGTTTGGAGGCACGTGCCTTCAGCACATCGAGCACCGCAAATTCTGGCTTGGGCATGGTGAAGCTGTCCCGAACCATCTTGGGTTTCTTGACCTTGGCAGTTTTGACCGGTGCAGGCTTGGCAGTTGGTTTGGCTTTTGCAACGGGCTTGGCCTTGGTAGCCACTTTGACCGGAGCTGCGGGTTTTTTCGCCGGGGTCGGAGCTTTCGCGGAGGTCTTGGCTAGCGGCGTCTTGGCAGTTGCGGTTGCGGTCGCGGTTTTTGTAGTCGTTGTGGTCTTGGGTGCTGCAGTAGTCACAAAAAAATCCTTGGGTTAAACGGTATATACAGTTTATATCGTTTACTTCATAACGCCAAAACGCCCTGGCGACTTCATGAAACTGTCACCAAGTTGTCATGTGCAAGGCCTAAACTTTTTCACTGCATCACCATCGAGAGTTCACCTCATGCAATCTCTGCAGCGGCACCCGTCCGCTCCTCTCTCCGTCATATCAGGTGGTCAGGGCCCGCTGGAGAAACTGCTCCAGGAGCGCCGTCTCTACCCGGTGTTTCAACCCATCGTCAATCTGGAAGGCGCGGCGGTGTATGCCCATGAGGCTTTGATACGTGGGCCGCAGGGTACCGCCCTGCACACGCCCGATGCGCTCTTGCGGGCTGCTGCCGAAGAAGACCTGGGCAACAAGTTTGAGTACGCCTGCGTGGTGGCCGCGATGCAGGCCTGGGGCCAGTTGAAGGCGCCAGGCCGCCTGTTTGTGAATATCAGTGCCAACGCCTTGACCGAGCTGCACGCCCAACATGGGCAGTCCAATCTGTCCCGGTTGATTTCCAGCTTTGGCATCCTGCCGCGCATGCTGGTGCTGGAGATTACCGAACATGAACGCGTGGCCGACATGGACCATCTGGCTGTGGTGGTGCAACAGGCGCGCGCAGCCGGCGTGTCGCTGGCGCTGGACGACTTTGGTGACGGCCGTTCCAGCTTGCGGCTGTGGTCGCAGTTGAAACCCGAGATTGTGAAGATCGACAAGTACTTCACCAAAGACATCAGTGCCCATGGCGACAAGCTCAAGACCATCCAGGCCCTGCAACAGATTGCTTCGGTGTTTGGCAGCGAGCTGGTGGCCGAAGGCATAGAGACGGCGGACGACCTGCGTGTGTTGCGTGATCTGGGCATCCATTACGGGCAGGGGTACTTCCTGGGCCACCCGGATCGCCAGCCCATCAAGTACCTGGGTGTGGATGCCTTGCGGGTGCTGCGCGAGCGCCAGGTCGTGGTGTTCCCGGAGCTCAGTCGTTCATCGCAGGGTGGGCACTTGCGCCATGTGGCCTTGTTGCCCGCCCCTTCGGTCACCGAAACAACCACCAATGACGAACTGGCCACTCTCTTTTTGGCCCACGAAGAATTGCATGCGGTGGCATTGCTCGAAGGTGAGCGCCCACTGGGCATCATCAACCGCGCACACTTCATGAACGAATACACCAAGCTGTATTACCGCGAAGTTTGGGGTCGCAAGTCGTGTGCGATTCACGCCAACCGCGAGCCGCGTGTGATCGAGCGTGATCACAGCGTGGACGAACTCGTTGGCATCCTGACCTCACAGGACCAGCGTTACCTGAGTGATGGTTTCATCGTCACCGAAAACGGGCGATACAGAGGTCTGGGTACTGGGGACCAACTGGTGCGTTCGGTCACCGAGACGCGCATTGAAGCTGCACGCCACGCCAACCCGCTGACGTTTCTTCCCGGCAACATCCCCATCAGCCAGCACATGGAACGCCTGCTCAAGAAAGAAGTGCGGTTTGTTGCCTGTTATGCGGACCTGAACAATTTCAAGCCCTTCAACGACCACTATGGTTACTGGCGTGGTGATGAGATGCTGCGTTTGTTGGCGCGCATTGCGATGGAGCAGTGTGACCCGCAGCGGGACTTTCTGGGGCACGTGGGCGGGGACGATTTCATCCTGCTGTTCCAGAGCACCGACTGGCGCGTCCGCTGTGAAAAATTGGTGGCTGAATTTGCACAGCGCGCACAGACCATGTACGACGACGAAGCCCGCAGTGCGGGTGGCATTGAGGCGGAAGACCGGCATGGTGTGATGCGTTTCTTTCCGTGCACCACGCTGTCCATCGGTGCGGTGGCCATTGATGCCAGCCGGTATTCGCGGGCGGAAGAGGTGGCCAATATGGCGGCACTGGCCAAGCATGCGGCCAAGCAGGCCGGTGCCGGGCTCTACGAAAGTCCGTCGTCGTAGCCAGCCCGTATGGGGCGCCGTTGCCGTTTAAAGGCCTGTGACTTCGAGTGTCCAGGCTGTCTTTTGCCAGGCTTGGACTTCTTCACGCAGCAGGTGGGCTGATTGCGGGTAGCTGGTGGCCCAGCCGGCACGGCAGCGCAGGCGGATATGGCGGGCCGGTGCATCCACCTGCGTGATTTGCAGGCCGTCCAGATCGGGGTCACGCCGGGCGTGGCACAGGAGTACGGCCAGCCGCAGGCTCATGAGTTGCAAGGTCAGGCTGTCGTCTGCCAGCTCGGTTTCCAGCTTGCGCAGCTTGCCACGGTGGCCTAGCACCAAGAGGCTCAGGCGGTGCATTTCCGACAGCGAGAAGCCTACCGTGTCAGCGTTGTCCAGGATATAGGCGCCGTGTTTGTGGTAATCGCTGTGCGAGATATGGCTGCCAATCTCATGCAGCTGCGCGGCCCACAGCAGCTTGCGCTGCAGCCGGTCGGGCGGCAGGCCACTGGCATCGCTGTGCGCTGCCAGCAGGGGGGCGAACAGATGAAGCGCGACCTTGCCGACGCGTTCGCCATGGACCCGGTCGATCTGGAATTTGGTGGCCAGTCGCTCTACGCTTTTGACACGCAGGTCGCCGGCTTTTTCGGAGGTGCCCAGCAGGTCACACAACAAACCGTGGCGCAGGCCACCGGCGGCCATTTCCATGCGCTCAATACCCAGCAGATGGAACACCGAGCGCATCACGCTGACGCCACCGCCAATAATGGCCTTGCGGTCTTCGCGCATGCCAGGCAGGCGTAGCTTGTCTGCGCTTTGCGCGGCAATCAGTTTCTCCAGCAGCCAGTCCAGGCCTTCCTGGGTGATGTTGCCAGCGGGCCAGCCGGCGGCCACCAGTACGTCACCAATCGCGCCCACGGTACCGGCGGAACCATAGGCGGTGTCCCAGTTGTCGGGGCGGTAGGCGTCAAAGGCTTCGTCCAGCACGGCGGTGGCTGCAATTTCGGCGATTTCGAACGATTTTTTGGTGAACTGGCCGTCGGCAAAATAACGTTTGGACCAGGCAATGCTGCCCACGCGGAAGGATTCCATGACGCGGGGGACCAGCCCCTGGCCCAGAATCAGTTCGGTGGAGCGCCCGCCAATGTCGATCACCAGACGCCGCTCGTCGGACGGGGGCAGCATATGCGCCACGCCCTGGTAGATCAGGCGGGCTTCTTCACGGCCGGAGATCACGTCGATGGGGAACCCCAGCACGGTATTGGCACGTTGCAGGAAGACGTCGCGGTTGCGCGCTTCGCGCAGGGTTTGGGTGGCGACCGCGCGTACTTCGTGGGGTTTGAAGCCGGCCAGACGTTCACCAAAACGGGCCAGGCAGTCCCAGCCGGCCTGCATGGCCTGGGGCGTGAGATTGCGCTCTTCGTCCAGGCCGCCGCCCTGGCGTACGGTTTCCTTGAGGTATTCGATGCGGTGAAAGTCACCGTGTTCGACGCGCCCGATTTCGAGGCGAAAACTGTTGGAGCCCAGATCCACGGCGGCCAGACGTTGTCCCGTTTGCATTAACTTCCGATTCTTCAGGGTGTTTGACGCAGCGGAGCATAGCACCGGGCCATGGGTTCCGCGTGCCGTGTTAGCCAACCAGCCGTCCGTCGCTGGAAATCATGCTTTGAGTGACAAAGGCGCTGTTCTTGCGGCGCGGGTCGGGGTCAATGCGGTAACCACCTACGTCGACCACGGCGCGGCGCGCAAAGGCCTGCAATACGCTGGCACGGCTGGGGCTGGCCTCCAGGCCCAACAGCACTTCATAGCTGTAGCGCGCGGCAATAAAACCGGCCAGGCTTTGCGGTGTGGGCGGTTCGTCAAACAGACGGGCCAGGGTGTCGCGGTAGGCCTTGACCACCGGAGCAGGGGAGTTGACCAGCGGTACCACCTGCGTGGCGATCACCGGGGCGTGGCGCGACAGGCCCATTTGCTGCAGGGCCTGCAGGTTCACGTCGGACATGGCGATGATGTAACGCTGGGCTGCCTGTTTGTCGATGCCTTGGGTGAACTGCAGCAGCTCGGGCGTGCCGCCCAGAAAAATCAGGATGCGCGGGCTGTCTGGGCTCAGCGTGCGGCCCAGTTGCTGCAGGTCGGCCACCGGGCCGTACGAGCGCAGGCGCAGCTTGAGGGAGGCTGCCGTTTTTTCTACATCGTCGCGGTAGGTGGCGTATTCCGCCGGGGAGGCGTAGACGGCGCCCAGCTCTGCCACGCCCATGACGGACAGTGAGCGCACCGCGTGGGTGATCTGTTCCTGGCGCGAGGCGAAGATGGCAAAGGTGTTTCCATCACCGCTGGAGGACGTGTTTTGCAGCCAGGGCGCGACGTGGGCCATGTCAGGCAGGTCGCGGCGCAACAGGTCTGTCACCTGGGCTGCGGCACGGTCCCCCACGGTGCCCAGCAGTGCCAGCACCCGGGGCTGGTTGCGGACGCTGTCCACCGCCTGGCGCAGGCTGGCGGCGCTGCCGTCCACTTCCAGGGTCAGGTGCTGGATGGGGCGGCCGCGCAGGCCGCCTTTGGCGTTGATGTCCTGCCAGGCGGCGCGGGCGCCGACCAAAAAATCTTTACTCACATCGATCTGCCCGGCGGACATGTCGGCAATTTGCACCAGAGCCAGTGGCGGTGCGCCGGTGGTCAGTTTGGGGCCTTGCGCCCAGGCGGGGGCCGCGCTGGCGGCGGCGAGGCTGGCGAGGGAGCCCAGAAAGAGGCGGCGGCCGGGGTGGGTGATCAACGACATTTTTTTTGGGAGGCTCGGGTGGGTGGTGAAAACGCTATTAAATAAATAGCTGCTTGCGCACTATCCATGAGGGCTAGAGCCCTATTTCATTCAAAATCCAGCCGCCATTGCGGCGGCTGGGGTCCGCGGCTTTATTTCTTCGCTGGCGGCAGCAGGACGGTGTCGATGATGTGCACCACGCCGTTGGTGGCCTGGATGTCGGCCTGGGTGACCATGGCGTTTTCCACGGTCACGATGTCGCCGGCCTTGGCCAGGGCGAGTTCGGCGCCGTTCACGGTCTTGGCATTGCTGTTTTTCACCTGGGCGGCCAGGGTTTTGCCGGGCAGCACGTGGTAGGTCAGCAGGTCCTTGAGCTTTTCGGGGTGTTTGGCCAGGTCGTCCATGGTCTTGGCGGGGACGGCCTTGAAGGCGTCGTTGTTGGGGGCAAACACGGTGAAGGGGCCGCTGCCCTTGAGCGTGTTGGTCAGGCCCGCAGAGGCGACCAGGCCGTTGAGTGTGCTCAGGGACGGCGTGTTGGCCAGGGTGTCTGCCACGCTGACAGGGGTGGACACGGTGGCGCAGCCGGTCATCAGGGCCAGCAGGGCAGTGGCCAGCAGGGCGCGGCGGCCGGAAGACAGAGTGAAGGAAGAGGGGGTGTTCATGGCAATTCTCCGGTTGAAAAACCATGAGCGTAGGAAGCTTGTATGACAGCAATGTGACAGCGGCTTGAAGCAGCGGTGACAGCCTGGGTACGCATTTTTTTGGATTCTTTTTCGTATGTCACATAGATGTCATAAATCCTTCTTAGAGTCACCGTATTCCTTAACCAACCTGCAGAGGATTTTGATGAAGACATTGTTCCAACAACCGATTCTGGCGATCGCCGTCGCTGCTTCCCTGAGTTTTGCCGGTGTGAGTGCCAGCGCCCAGGAAATTACCGGTGCGGGTGCTTCTTTCCCCGCCCCCATCTATGCCAAGTGGGCGTCTGACTACAACAAAGCCACCGGCGTCAAGGTGAACTACCAATCCATCGGCTCCGGCGGCGGCATCAAACAGATTGATTCCAAGACCGTGGACTTCGGCGCATCCGATGCCCCTCTGACCGACGACGTGCTCAAGACCAAGGGCCAGATGCAGTTCCCCACCGTGTTGGGCGGCGTGGTTCCCGTGATCAACGTCAAGGGTATTGAACCCGGCCAACTGAAGCTGACCGGCCAAGTGCTGGGCGATATTTACCTGGGCAAGATTTCCAAGTGGAACGACCCCGCCATCAAGGCGCTGAACCCCACACTGGCACTGCCTGACGCTGCCATTGCCCAAGTGCGCCGCGCTGATGGCTCCGGCACCACCTTCATCTTCACCAACTACCTGAGCAAGGTCAACGCTGAGTGGAAGTCCAAAGTGGGCGAGGGCACGGCCGTGAACTGGCCTGTGGGCGCCGGTGGCAAGGGCAATGAAGGCGTGGCCGCATTTGTGGGTCGCCTGCCCAATTCCCTGGGTTATGTGGAATATTCCTACGTCAAGCAGAACAAGCTGAACTACGCGATCATGCAAAACTCTGCTGGCAACTTTGTCAAGCCCGATGACGAAGCCTTCAAGGCCGCAGCCGCTGGTGCGGACTGGAGCAAGTCCTTCTACCAAATCCTGACCAATCAGCCTGGCAAAGATGCATGGCCCATCAGCGGCGCGACCTTTATCCTGATGCACCTGAAGCAGGACAAGCCCGCCAACGCGACGGAAACGCTGAAGTTCTTCAACTGGGCTTACGCCAACGGCGCCAAAGCAGCGGCTGATCTGGACTATGTGCCTATGCCTCCTGCGGTGATCGCTGCCATCCAGAAATCCTGGGGCGAGATCAAGGACGGCGCTGGCAAGCCAGTCGCTTTCAAGTAATTCCACTGTCTTTTGTTGGCAATTGCCAGGGAGTACCCCATGTCGTCTACCATCCTGCATGGGGATTCCCCGGCACTTTTTCCTGTAAACCAGCCCATACGCGCCATGACACAGCCTCCACCCGTGAAGAAGGCCCGCTCCGGCCCCATGCTTGACCGCATTTTTGGCTGGGTGGCCAAAGGCGCGGCCCTGCTGACCCTGGGTCTGCTGTTTGCGATTCTTCTGTCCTTGACCATCAGTGCCTGGCCTGCCATCAGCAAGTACGGTCTGGGTTTTCTGACCAGTACCACCTGGGACCCCGTGCAAGAGGAGTTTGGCGGCCTGGTGATGATTTACGGCACCCTGGCCACATCGCTGATCGCGTTGATCATTGCGGTGCCGGTGAGCTTCGGCATTGCGCTGTTCCTGACCGAGCTCTCTCCCGCCTGGCTCAAGCGCCCACTGGGTACCGCGATTGAACTGCTGGCTGCCGTGCCCTCCATCGTGTACGGCATGTGGGGTCTGCTGGTGTTTGGCCCCGTGCTGGCCACCTATGTGCAGCAGCCGCTGCAGGCCTTGCTGACCGGCGTGCCGTATTTGGGTGCCTTTGTATCGGGCCCGCCCGTAGGCATCGGCATTTTGTCCGCCGGCATCATTCTGGCGATCATGATCATTCCCTTCATCTCAGCCGTCATGCGCGACGTGTTTGAAGTGACGCCCCCGCTGCTCAAGGAGTCAGCCTACGGCCTGGGTGCTACCACCTGGGAAGTGGTTTACAAGGTGGTGCTGCCCTATACCAAGACCGGTGTGATCGGCGGCGTCATGCTGGGCCTGGGGCGCGCCATTGGCGAGACCATGGCCGTGACCTTTGTCATCGGCAATTTCAACCAGCTCGACAGCTTAAGCCTGTTCCAGGCAGCCAATAGCATTACCTCTGCATTGGCGAATGAGTTTGCCGAGGCGGGCGAAGGCCTGCACCAGGCCTCGCTGATGTATCTGGGGCTGGTACTTTTCTTTATCACCTTTGTGATTCTGTCGCTGTCCAAAATGCTGCTGTCGCAGTTGCGCAAGAGCGAAGGAGCAAAAACATGAGTAATGCTGCAACCCACCAGGCGCGTGTCGCCAAGTTCGCACAGCGCAAACGGGTCAACACCGTCGCCACAGCCCTCGCGCTGGCGGCCATGGCCTTTGGCCTGTTCTGGCTGTTCTGGATACTCTGGGAAACCATCCGTCTGGGTTTTGAAGGTCTGACCTTCGCCACGCTGACCCAGATGACGCCGCCACCGAACGAAGAGGGGGGCCTTGCGAATGCCATTTACGGCTCGTTCCTGATGGTGGCGCTGGCTACCTGTGTGGGCACGCCCATCGGTGTGATGGCAGGTATCTACCTGGCCGAGTTCGATACCAAGAGCTGGCTGGCGGCCACCACGCGGTTTGTGAACGACATCCTGTTGTCGGCACCCAGCATTGTGGTCGGCTTGTTTGTTTATTCGGTGGTCGTGTCGCGCTTCAAGTCCTTCTCGGGTTACGCCGGCATTCTGGCGCTGTCGCTGATCGTGATTCCGGTGGTGATCCGCACCACCGAAAACATGCTGCAACTGGTCCCTGCCGGTTTGCGGGAAGCGGCCTACGCACTGGGTGCACCCAAGTGGAGGGTGATTTTGAGCATCACCCTCAAGGCGGCACGCGCTGGTGTCATCACCGGTGTGCTGTTGGCCGTGGCCCGTATCGCTGGGGAAACTGCGCCTTTGTTGTTCACGGCGTTGAGCAATCAGTTCTGGACTTCGTCCTTGAGCGAACCCATGGCCAGCCTGCCAGTCACGATCTTCAAGTTCGCCATGAGCCCTTATGAGAACTGGCAAAAATTGGCCTGGGCAGGTGTATTCCTGATCACCTTGGCTGTGCTGGTGCTGAACATCCTCGCCCGGGTACTGACCCGCAACAAGATTTGATGGGCCCTAAAGCCTCCTTATTGAAAAAGACAACCCCATGATCACTACCTCTGCAGTCGGCAACGGCACCGCCCTTGCCAAGGAAAAGACCAAGATATCGGTCAAGGACCTGAACTTCTATTACGGCAAGTTCCATGCGCTCAAGGGCATCAACCTGGAAATTCCCGAGAAGAAGGTCACTGCCTTTATCGGCCCCTCGGGCTGCGGCAAGTCCACACTGCTGCGCATTTTCAACCGCATGTTTGAGCTCTACCCGGAGCAACGTGCCGAAGGCCAGGTGCTGCTGGATGGCGAGAACCTGCTGACCAGCAAGGACGACGTAGCTTTGCTGCGCGCCAAGGTCGGCATGGTGTTCCAGAAACCTACGCCGTTCCCCATGTCCATCTTCGACAACATCGCGTTTGGCGTGAAGCTGTTTGAGTCGCTCAACGCCACCGACATGGAAGAGCGCGTTGAATGGGCGCTGCGCAAATCGGCTTTGTGGTCGGAGGTAAAAGACAAGCTGCACCAAAGCGGCTCCAGCCTCTCGGGCGGACAGCAACAACGCCTGTGTATTGCACGCGGCATTGCCATCAAGCCCGAAGTGCTGCTGCTGGACGAACCTTGCTCGGCACTGGACCCGATTTCCACCGCCAAGGTGGAAGAGTTGATCGTCGAGCTGAAGAACGACTACACCGTGGTCATCGTGACCCACAACATGCAGCAGGCTGCGCGCTGCAGCGATTACACCGCCTATATGTACCTGGGCGACCTAGTGGAGTTTGGTGCCACAGAACAGATGTTCTTCAAGCCCAGCCGCAAGGAAACCGAAGACTACATCACTGGCCGTTTCGGCTGAACGTCAGAGAGAAAACCATGTCCGATAAACATTTGTCTACCCAGTTCGACAGCGAACTCACCTCCGTCTCGGCCCAGGTCATGGAGCTGGGTGGTCTGGTGGAATCCCAGATCCGTCAGGCCATCTACGCGCTGTCGCAGTTCAGTGTGGAAGTGGCCAACGAGGTTACAACCCGCGAAGCCCGCGTGAATGCAATGGAACTGGAGATCGACCGTGATCTCTCCAGCATCATCGCCCGCCGCCAGCCTACCGCGCGTGACCTGCGCCTGCTGATCGCCATCTCCAAGACCACGGCCAATCTGGAGCGTGTGGGTGACGAGGCTGAAAAAATTGCGCGCATGGTGCGCTCCATCATCCAGAGTGGCGCGCCACGCTCGCTGCCGTCGCTGGAGTTGCGCGTTGCGGCCGATCTGGCCTCCGGTCTGCTCAACAAGGCGCTGGATGCGTTTGCCCGACTCGATGTGAATGCCGCGGTCACCATTCTCAAAGAGGACGACCTGATTGACCAGGAGTTTGATGGTTTTGTGCGCAAGCTGATCACGTACATGATGGAAGATCCACGCATGATCTCGCCGAGCCTGGACCTGCTGTTCCTGGCCAAGGCCATTGAGCGTATCGGTGACCACGCGAAGAACATTGCAGAATTCATCATCTACGTGGTCAAGGGCGAAGATATTCGCCACTCCAGCATGGAGAAAATCGAATCGGTGGTTAAGTAATGTGCCCCCACGTTCCACCGCTGCGCGGGTCACTGCCCCCCATGGGGTCGCAGCCCTCCCTTGGGGCGGCCCGGCGGGAGGTCTTATGAGAAACATGCCCGCAGTACTGATTGTTGAAGATGAACCGGCGATTGCCGAGCTCATCGCCGTCAATCTGCGGCACAACGGCTTTCGCACCACCTGGGCGCTGGACAGCGCCTCGGCCCAGCGCGAGCTGGATGCGGCCTTGCCAGACCTGATTCTGCTGGACTGGATGTTGCCTGGCGAAAGCGGTCTGGTGCTGGCCAAGCGCTGGCGTGCCCATCCGCGTACCAAGGCCATCCCCATCATCATGCTGACCGCGCGTGGCGATGAGGCTGACCGCGTGGCGGGCCTGGATGCCGGTGCAGATGACTACATTGCTAAACCGTTCTCCACCAAAGAATTGCTGGCCCGCGTGCGCGCTGTGCTGCGCCGCCGTGCCCCGGAGCAGGCAGGTGAGGCCATGACGGTAGGCGCGTTGGTGCTGGACCCTTCCACACACCGAGTGTCGTTTGAAGAGCAACCCCTGAAGCTCGGACCTACAGAATTCAAGCTGCTGCAATTCCTGATGGCAAGCCCCGAGCGGGTGCACAGCCGCGGGCAACTGCTGGACAAGGTGTGGGGCGACCACGTCTATATCGAAGAGCGGACGGTCGATGTGCACGTGAAGCGTCTGCGCGAATCCTTGAACCAGGCCGGTGCCATGGTGGAAACCGTGCGTGGTGCGGGCTACCGGCTGACGGCCAAACCCGCTCCCGCCGCAGTGCCGGCTGAAAAGACCAGCGCCTGAGTCGCACGACGTACCACACATGTTTTGGCGGTTTTTCTCCTTTGTGCTGTGCCAGGCACTGCCCGCGCTGGTCGCGTGGAGCTTTGTTGCACCGCCGTACCAGCTTCTTTCAACGTTCATGGCGGCATTGCTGGGCAGTTATGTCTGGCTGTTGTTGGACGTTTTGCGCGGAGCGCGCTTGCTGGAGTGGCTCAAGGCCGGTGACACCGCCGACACGCCCTTGGGTGGCGGACTGTGGGGTGAGGTGTTTGACCGTGTGCGCAAGCTGGTGCGCACACGTGACCGCGCTAACATCGAAAGTGAAGCACGCCTGCAGGATTTTCTTGCCGCGTTGCAGGCCTCGCCCAATGGGGTTGTCCTGCTGGATGCCGGCGGGCGCATAGAGTGGTTTAACCAGACAGCGGCCACGCATTTTGGCTTTGATGCACGGCGCGACATGCTGCAGCATTTCGGCAATCTGGTGCGTGACCCCGGTTTTGCCAGTTATTACGCAGCGCACGATTTCCGACACGATGTGATCATGCCGGGGCGCGAAAGCACCAGTTCCAAACCGGTCAAACTTTCGGTCCATCTGCACCCCTATGGGGAAGGGCGCAGCCTGTTGCTGTCGCGTGATATCACCGCGGTGGAGCAGGCCGAGGCCATGCGGCGTGATTTTGTGGCCAACGTGTCCCATGAAATTCGCACACCACTAACGGTGTTATCAGGTTTTGTGGAAACGCTGCAGTCCCTGCCACTCGAAGTACAAGAGCGCCAGCGTTACCTGGACCTGATGGCGCAGCAGGCCCTGCGTATGCAAACACTGGTCAATGATTTGCTGACGTTGTCGCGCCTGGAAGGCAGCCCACTGCCGACCACGCAGGATTGGGTGTCTGTGCAGACGCTGATGGCGCAGTGCGAACAGGACGCGCGTGACCTGTCGGGACTGTTGTGGACACGGCCCCAGGCATTGCGGTTTGAGCAGGATGCAGATTCGCAAATCGCCGGGTCCTCCACCGAGTTACACAGCGCCATGTCGAACCTGATTGGCAATGCCATCCGCTATACCCCTGCGGACAAGAGCATTGACGTGCGATGGCAGGTCTTGCCCGATGGTGGAGCGGTGTTCAGTGTGAAGGACCAGGGCCCCGGCATTGCACCGGAACACATTCCGCGGCTGACCGAACGTTTTTACCGCGTGGACCGCAGCCGTTCCCGCGAGACCGGGGGCACAGGGCTAGGCTTGGCCATCGTCAAACATGTGGCCCAGCGTCATGGGGCGGAACTGGGCATAGAAAGCCTGCCCGGAAATGGCTCCCGCTTCTCCATCACCTTCCCCGCACAACGCGTGCGCGAGAACGTGGTTCGTCACTGAGCAGGCTGTTAGCGCCGTCGGAATATCAGCACGGATTCATTGCCGTCGGCAGGGTGGTGCTGTACCGCATGTTGAACCCAGTGGGTTTGGTCCAGCGTAAGGGGAGGGGCCATATCGGGCCCGGGCTCCACCAACAACCAGTTGCATACGGGCTCGATTTGCATGGGCATGATTTTGAGCTTGCCGTAGACCTGGAAGGCCGCAATTTGCCCTTGGCTCTGGCCGAACACTTCCACACAGTCCGTAGGGCCGAGTTGCTTCACAGTGCGAGTGACCAGTGTGTTGTAGCTCAGCGAGTAATTGAGCAGGGGCATCCACAAGGTCATTAACAGCAGCCAGCACAGTGCTGCGCCGCAGCCGGGTAGTACCAGGCTTTTCCAGATGGCTGCGCGGTGGCGTCCCACACGCCATTTCACGAGCCATGCCCAGGCGATAGTAGCCAGAACGGCAATCGCGAATGCCAGCGTAGAAAAACGGGCTTCAAATCCAGGCGCCAGGCGGGCCACGTTGGCCGCCGGTTGGGTCGGGAAGCCGGTTTGCATGGCTAGCCACACCACCCAGATGATGAACCCGCAGCCCGAGAAGAACAGCAGGGTGAACCAGTCGATCAGTGCCGCCACCTGGCGTTTGAGCGTGGGCAGGGCAAATGCAGCCAGCGCAGCCAGGGCGGGCAGGGCCAGCAGCAGACTGCGGTCGGAAGAGCCCGTGCTGAGGGTTGCGGCGACGGTCACGGCGACAAACCAGACCGGCAGCGCCAGGTGGCGGCTGGTCCGTACGCGAAACAGCTGATGGCGCCAGCGCCATACGGTCCACAAGGCCAAGGGGCCTGCGGGCCAGGTAAACCACAACAGCAACTGCGCGTAACCATTCCAGTCGGACCATTGGGCATGGGGCAGCGTAATCTTCCAGCTCCATAGATCCAGGGCCGTGGAGGCCATGCCTACACATACCGTGAGCAGTACCAGGCCGGTACTTTCGAGCAGGATGCGGTCGTTGCTAGAACCACTGTCTGTATCGTCGGGGCGGTCCAGTGCATGGACTAGGCTGCTTCCCAGACCAAACAACACGGCCATGGCGGGTGCGCCTGACAGCGCCAGACCCAACAGGCCCAGCACAGCCCCCAAAGCCGGTACAACACGCCGGTAGGGGAGTGCCGCCATGGCGTAGAAGAACAGTGCTGTGAAGCCCAATTGCGCCAAGGCTGGCGTGGTTTCGTGAGAGAGCTGGGCCAGGCCCAGGCAGGCAATCAGGGCCAACAGGCCGCCGTCGGCCATGGCGCGCGCGTAATCGGCAGGCAGGGCCTCACCACCAAACGCAAAGGCCACCGGCTGTGCCTGGGGCCTGCGCGCCAAATAGTAGGTGCCGTACCAGCAGCCCAAAAAGGTCAGCGCGAGCAAAAGCCCAAAAGGAATGCGGGCCGCAAAGTCTGCGGGGATCCAGGCCGGCGCGACCTGTATGGCCCAGGCACCCAACCAGTAGGGCAGCAGCCCTGGAGTCTCGGCAGACATGCCAGCCAACGTAGGCTTCAGCCATTGCGCAGAACCGTGTGCCAGGGCATCCATGAAACCGAGTGCCGCCATGTCCGCACTTTTCCAAGCTTCGCGCCCGATAAAACCCGACAGTACATAGGCCACGCAAAACAGCAGCAACGCGAAACGCGGCAGGCGTCTGACGGCAGCTTGGGCAACGATGGCGGGGTTGGGATGGTTCACGGTGTTCCGGGTATTTTCAGGCGAAAAAAAAGCAGCGCGGAAAGCCGGGCTGCTTTTTGGTGCGATTCAGGTGTAACCCTGAAAACTCGCTTATGCTGCTTCGGTCTTGACAGCAGTCTTGCCGAAACGGTTGCGGAATTTCTCCACGCGGCCACCCATGTTGTCCACGGATTTTTGTGTGCCAGTGTAGAAAGGGTGCGATTCGCTGGTCGTATCAAGCTTGTACAGCGGCAGTTCGCGGCCGTCTTCCATCTTGATCATTTCCTTGGTGTTGGCGCAAGAACGTGTCACAAACTTGAAGTTGTTGGACATGTCCTGGAAGCAAACTTCGCGGTAATTGGGGTGAATGCCTTCTTTCATATTCTTTCCTTGGTCGTATGCGGGAGCCGTGCCAGACCATCTGGCGTACTTTCCGCTGAGCTCGCGATTATACAACTAAATCAACGACTTGCACTACTTTGAGAAGGGCAATCCGGCGCCGGGCCGCCCCAAGCCGGGTTAGCTCCCTTGGGGGGCAGAAAGCTACACGCAGTGAGCGAACGTGGGGGCCACGTCTTCAGCCACCCCGACGCATCATGTCGAAGAATTCGTTGTTGGTTTTGGTCGCCCGCATTTGCTTGAGCACCATTTCCATGGCTTCCACTTCATCCATGTTGTAGAGGAATTGGCGCAGGATGCGGGTCTTTTGCAGGATTTCGGGTTGCAGCAGCAACTCTTCACGGCGGGTACCGCTGCGGTTGAGCTGGATCGACGGGAACACGCGTTTTTCGTACAGGCGGCGGTCCAGGTGGATTTCGGAGTTGCCGGTGCCCTTGAATTCTTCAAAAATCACTTCGTCCATGCGGCTGCCGGTGTCGACCAGTGCCGTGGCGATGATGGTCAGGGAACCGCCTTCTTCCACATTGCGGGCCGCGCCCAGGAAACGCTTGGGGCGTTGCAGTGCGTTGGAGTCCACACCACCGGTCAACACCTTGCCGGAGGAGGGCACGACGTTGTTGTAGGCGCGGGCCAGGCGGGTGATCGAGTCCAACAGGATCACCACGTCTTTTTTCAGTTCGACTAGGCGCTTGGCGCGCTCGATCACCATTTCGGCGACGTGCACGTGGCGTGCGGCGGGTTCATCAAAGGTGGAGGCAATCACCTCGCCCTTGACGGTGCGCTGCATTTCGGTCACTTCTTCCGGGCGCTCGTCGATCAGCAACACCATGAGGTAACTGTCAGGGTAGTTGGCCGAAATGGCGTGCGCGATGTGCTGCATCATCACGGTCTTGCCGCTCTTGGGCTGTGCCACGATCAGTGCGCGCTGGCCCTTGCCGATAGGGGCAATGATGTCGATCACGCGACCGGTGATGTTTTCTTCGCCCTTGATGTCCTGTTCCAGTTTCATCTGGACTTTGGGGAACAAGGGGGTCAAGTTTTCGAACATGACCTTGTGTTTGTTGCTCTCGGGCAGGTCGCCGTTGACCTTGTCCAGTTTGTTCAGTGCAAAGTAGCGTTCGCCATCCTTGGGGGTGCGCACTTCGCCTTCGATCATGTCGCCGGTGTGCAGATTGAAGCGGCGCACCTGGCTGGGGCTGATGTAGATGTCGTCAGTCGAAGCCGTATAGCTGGTATCGGGGCTGCGCAGGAAGCCAAAACCATCGGGCAGAATTTCCAGCACGCCGTCCGCAATGATCTGCTCGCCGGTGCGGGCGCGCTTCTTGATGATGGCGAACATCAGCTCCTGCTTGCGCATGCGGCCGGTGTTTTCGATCTCAAGCTCTTCGGCCTGCTTCAGGACTTCTGACACGTGCAGTGCCTTGAGTTCGTTTAAGTGCATGGAATGTGTCCCGTGGGGGGAGTTGACCGATATGTCGGTAAATGGCAAAAAATCAGGGGAGGGGATTTGAGGCAAGACCAGTGGTTTGGCCTCGGCGTTCTTAACCAGGGAATTGGAACCAGCCCTTTTTGGGTTGCTGGTGAACGGATTTAATTATGACAGGAAAATATTCGATCCTGGAATATTCCTAAGAGGTCCGTTGCGAGCCTCTTAATGTGCAGGGACAGAGCGGTGTTTTACACACCGGTCTGTCCCGCAGGGACTCAGGCCAATTGCTGGTCGATAAAGGCCGTCAACTGGGCCTTGCTCATGGCGCCGACTTTGGTGGCTGCCAGTTGGCCGTCCTTGAACAGCATCAATGTGGGGATGCCACGGATGCCGAACTTGGCCGGGATGTCGCGGTTCTCGTCCACGTTCATCTTGGCGACCTTGAGCTTGCCTTCGTAAGTACTGGACACTTCGTCCAGGATAGGGGCAATCATTTTGCAGGGGCCGCACCATTCAGCCCAGTAGTCCACCAGAATGGGCTGTTTTGATCCGAGCACATCGGCTTCGAAAGTGGCGTCGGTCACGTGTTTAATGAGTTCGCTGGCCATGAAGGTTCCTTTGGGAGTTTGCGATACGGCTAAAGTTGCGGCATTGTGACAGAAACCAAGCCCCACGACCCCGACGCCCTCGCTATGAACGACATAGCGAAAAACGATGCCCCAGAGGCGCTGCGGGCGTTCAGTTATGGGCCGGATCACCCGGCCATGGCGCTATGGGTTCACCCCCAAACCGGTCTGTTGGCACGCATCGCGGATGCCATGCAGGGATTGGGCGCGCATCCAGCGCGCACGCTGGTCTTGTTGCCTTATGCCCAATTGCTCCCTCTGGCCAATCGCCTGTGGGGCAAGACCTTTGCAGATGGTTTTGCCCCCCGCTTTGAAACGACCCAGAACTGGGTGGTTTCCGTGGGTGGCCACAACTCTGCGGCCACAGATATTTCCTTCGATACCGCGCTGGACACCCTGACCGCGCAAGCACTGCTGTCGCACAGCGGACTCCCCGAGCAGGATGGCCTGGCGACATTGTTGGTGCAAGCCGCGCACCAATTGGCCCCCCTCGCCGCGGCGGCAGGGCCCGAGGGGCGCGCCCGTTGGGCTGCAGATGCGCGACGCGATGCAGTGTTGGGAATGGACGGTGCAGCGCTGGCCTGGGAGGCGCAAGTGGCGCGTGTGGCGGTGGAATGGGCGGCCATTTCCGGTTATGCGAGCGACGCCTTGTTTGATGCCGATGTGCTGCAGTCGCTGGACTGTCTGGTGGTGGTGCAAGGGCTGGCTGCAGATCCCTTGGCCGCGGGGCTGCAATCCGTGTGGGGTGACAAGCTGGTGGTGTTGCCACTGTCACCGGTTGATGCAACAGAGCCGCTTGCAGCAAATCATCTGAGTCTGCACGCCTGTTTGGATGCAGAGGACGAAGCCCAGCGCACTGCAGCATGTGCGCTGCGCCATATTGCGGCCAACCGGTATCCCGTGGCGCTGGTGTCGTCGGATCGTGCATTGACGCGCCGTGTGCGTGCCATGCTGGAGAGTGCCGGTGTGCAGATGCGCGATGAAAACGGCTGGAAGCTCTCGACCAGCCACGCCGCTGCTGCCGTGATGGCCTTGCTGCGCGCCGCAGTGTGGAATGCCTCTGCGGATGCCGTGCTGGCGTTGGTCAAGCGGGCCCCCGCCTTGCAGCACACGGGGGATGCACTGGAAGCCGCTTTGCGCCGAGACCAGGTGCGCGACTGGCGCCATGCGACTGCCGCTCCTTCCATGAAGAAGGATGCGCTTTTGGCCGCATGCGCCGCCGTGGACCAGGTGCGCGGATTGCTCACTGGACGTCGCCCGGTATCCGCATGGCTCACGGCATTGCAAGAGGCTTTGCAGAGCACGGGTCTGTGGGATGGATTGTTGGAGGACGGCGCAGGCACCAAGGTGTTGGGCGCGCTGCGCCTTGCACCTGCGGACCCTGGCGCATGGAAGGCTTTGCTAGGCAGTGCGCTCTGGGCCCAGCGCCGCCTGGATCTGACAGAGTTCACGGCCTGGGTGAACCAGGCGCTGGAGAGCGCCAGTTTTCAACCGGATTACCCCGCAGAAGAAGAGCTGGTGATCCTGCCCATGAGCCAGATGCTGGGGCGCCCCTTTGCGGCCGTGGTGTTGGCTGGGTGTGACGAGGTGCGCCTGAACCCCTCACCCGAGCCCGCAGGCCAGTGGACGCCCGCGCAACGCGCTGCGTTGGGTCTGCCTGCGCGCGAAGCGCTGGATGCGCAGTTGCGTGCTGCCTGGCAACACGCGCTGCAGTCGCCGCAGTGTGATGTGCTGTGGCGCACCAGCGATGACAGCGGCGAAACCTTGTTGCCCAGCAGCCTGGTGCAATTGCTGCAGCTGGCACACGAAGATGTGCCGCTGGCTAAAGATCCGCGCGATGTGCGCACGCTTCCGGCAGCCCCAACGTTGCCACCCATGCCCACGGGTGAGCAACTGCCGGTGAAACATCTGTCTGCCAGCGCCTATGAAGATTTGCGCCAGTGCCCCTACCGGTTCTTTGCATTGCGTCAGTTGGGCCTGAAGACCGTGGACGAGCTGGAGTCGGAAGTCGACAAACGCGACTTTGGTGTCTGGTTACACGCGGTGCTGCAACATTTTCACGACGCATTGGCCGCCCAGCCCATTGCAGACCGGGCCGGTCGCAGCCGTCTGCTGAACCTTGCGAGTGAAGAAGCCACGGCCTCCATGGGTTTGCCCGAGGGCGAATTTTTGCCGTTTGCGGCCGCCTGGCCTGCGGTGCGCGAGGGGTATCTGGACTGGCTGGAGAAACACGAACTGGAGGGCGCCGTCTTTGCCAGTGGTGAGACTTCACATAGCCAGCCAATTGGTGATTTGAAACTGGTGGGGCGTATCGACCGCATGGACACTCTGCCCGACGGTACGGTGATGGTGCTCGACTACAAGACCGAGCCGGGTGCCAAAACCAAACAACGCGTCAAAGACCCGTTGGAAGACACGCAGATCGCTTTTTATGCGGCGCTGTTACCCAACGACACGCTGCGTGCCGCTTACGTGAATGTGGGCGAGCGCGAAGGTACCGTGATGAGCGAACAGCCCGAAGTGGTGCACGCCCGCGACGCGCTGATTGCGGGCATCCTGGAGGACATGCAGCGCATTGCGGACGGTGTTGCGTTACCAGCGCTGGGCGAAGGCCCTGCTTGTGACTACTGCCAGGCCCGAGGCTTGTGCCGCAAGGATTTCTGGAATGTCTAGTGACGAATTTCAAACGCATGACACCGTTCGGGCTGAGCTTGCCGAAGCCCTGCCCTTCGACAGGCTCAGGGCGAACGGTTGTGAGGTGCTGAGATGAATGCCGCAATATCCCATGGCAGCGCAGCCTTCGAACACAACGGCCAGCTGGTCGCGCGCCAGCGTTTCTACGAGATTGCTTGTGACCCGCGGCGCAGCGTGGCGGTGGAGGCCTGTGCCGGTGCCGGCAAGACCTGGATGCTGGTCTCGCGTATGGTGCGGGCGCTACTCGAAGGCGCTGCGCCGCAGGAAATCCTGGCCATCACGTTCACCAAAAAGGCCGCTGGCGAAATGCGCCAGCGCCTGCAGGAATGGCTGCACAGTTATGCGCAGGCCGATGACGCGACGCTGCGTGAAGCCCTGCTGCAACGCGGCCTCCTGACGGAACCCACCGCTGAACAATTGCAGACCCTGCGTGGCCTGCATGCGCAACTGTTGAACAGTGGCCGCCCGGTGCAGATACGCACCTTCCACAGCTGGTTTGCCGCCTTGTTGCGCAGTGCGCCGCTGGCTGTATTGCATGAGCTGGGCCTGCCCACGCAGTACGAGCTGTTGGAGAACGATGCCCAGGCTGTGGCGCAGGTGTGGCGGCGTTTCCAGACCCGTGTGGTGCAGGACGCCGCCGCGAAAGCCGACTACCTGGACGCGGTGACCGCCTTTGGTCGCCACCAGACGCACAAGGCGCTGGAAGCAGCGTTGTCCAAGCGCACCGAATTTGCGCTGGCCGATGCCCATGGCGTGGTGGCTACATCGGTGCGTCATTTTGCCGAGCAGTTCCCGGCCTTTAAGGGTTTGCAGGCGCCACTGGACCGGCTGGCCCAACCCGCGGTGCAGCAACTCCTGTGGGACAGCGCGCGTGCGTTGGGCACGTGCACGGGTAAGACATGCCTGACAGCCGCCAGTACGCTGGAGCGCGCGCTGACGGATGGCAATGTGACGGGGAGCATGGACGCCTTGCTCACCAAGTCGGGCACCGCACGCAAGCTGACCGACAAGCTGGTGGATTTGGGCAGCGTACAAGCCGCGCAGGCGCTGCTGCTGGAGGTGCAGCAGGCACAGGACCAGCACCAGGCCTGGCTGCACCAGCAGCGCATGGCACGGCTCGCGCGTGGCCTGCTGGATGACTACGCGGCCCTGAAGCGCGAGCGCGGCTGGATCGACATGGGCGATCTGGAGCGCGCCGCGCTGGCGCTGATGTCGGACACGGAACTCAGCGGTTGGGTGCAGGAGCGGCTCGACGCGCGTGTGCGCCATTTGCTGATTGATGAGTTCCAGGACACCAACCCGCTGCAGTGGCAGGCGCTGAGCAGTTGGCTTGCGTCCTACGCGGGGGCTGGCAATGCACCCAGCGTTTTTATCGTGGGTGACCCCAAGCAAAGTATTTACCGCTTCCGCCGTGCCGAGCCGCAGGTGTTCCGCGCCGCCAAAGCCTTTGTGGTCGATGGTTTAGGCGGCGATGTGTTGAGCTGCGACCATACGCGCCGCAATGCGCCGCCCATCATCGACCTGGTCAACACCGTAATGCTGCAGGCGCAGGAGGCCAAAGAGTTTGAGGACTTCCGCGCCCACAGCACTGAATCTTTGGAGCCAGGCCAGGTGCTCAAGCTGCCGCGCATCACGCGCGAGGCCAAGGTGGATGTATTGGACGCGGAGCCCGCGTGGCGTGACTCGCTCAGCACGCCGCGCCATGTGGTGGAAGACACCCGTAAAACGCTGGAGTGTCGTCAGGCCGCGCATTGGCTGGCGCAGCAGCTTGGGCAGGGCAGTGTCAAGCCGCAGGGCATCATGGTGTTGGCCCGCCGACGCGCGCACCTAGGTCTGATGCAGGAGGAACTGGCGAAGCTGCACATTCCCGCACAGCAGCCCGAGAAAAATGAGCTGGGCGAATGCCCCGAAGTGCAGGACCTGATTGCCTTGATGGACGCACTGGTGTCGCCGCGCCACGACTTGTCGCTGGCACGCGCGCTCAAGTCGCCTCTGTTTGGTGTGCAGGACAGCGACCTGGTGGCGCTGGTATTGCAGCAGCGCGCCCTGCAGGCTTCTGCGCCGGTATCTGACGATGTGCCCACAGTTGTGACCTGGCTGCAGGTGTTGCAAGAAGCTGCTGGTCTGCCACCTGCATTGGCCCCGATAGGCGCCACGCTCACACGCTGGCAACAATGGCTGGCCACGCTGCCACCGCACGATGCGCTGAGTGCCATCTATGAAGACGGCGACGTGTTGGCCCGTTATGCCGTCGCCTCTCCGCCGGTACTGCGTGCCAGCGTGTTGGCCAATTTGCGTGCATTGCTGGGCGCTGCCTTGCAGGTGGACGGCGGGCGCTACAGCACCGCGTATGGCCTGGTGCGCGCGCTGCGTACGGGCGGCATTGCGGCGCCGGTACGGGACCAGGCCAATGCGGTGCGCCTGCTGACCATCCACGGTGCCAAGGGGCTGGAGGCGCCGCTGGTGCTGGTGCTCGACACCGATGGCGAGGCACCCAAGTCCGAAACCATGGGGGTACTGGTGGACTGGCCGGGCGAGGCCGCGCACCCGCGCCGTTTTGTGTTTCTGGCCAGCGAATCCAACCCACCCGCCTGCGTGGTCGACACGCTGGCGCTGGAGCAGGCCGCCCGCAGCCGCGAAGAACTCAACGCACTCTACGTGGCGCTCACGCGCACCCAGCAGACGTTGGTGGTCTCCAGCATGGAACCGCACCGTGAGAACCCCGGCAGCTGGTGGCAGCGCCTGCATGCCCATGCGCAGGATGCGGTTTGGCCCTTGGGGCGTGATGAGGATTCCGTTCCCCCCGGGCCTGTTGAGAAGCAGAGTGGCCATGAGGCCATCACCCTGAAAATAGTGCCAAAACGGGCTCTAGCCCCTGTGGATATTGCGCAAGCAGCTACTGATTCAATAGCAAAAACAAGCGGTGCTCTGGCCGTTGCAGTGCCCGACAGCCTGGATTCCCGGATTGGCCAGGCCATGCACCGCCTGCTGGAATGTGTGCAACCCGCTTCCGTGGTGAGCACAGCGCCCTGGTCGGCCGCGCAGATGGCCCGTGTGGCGCAAACCTTTGCGCTGGACGAAAGCCAGACCCGGCAAGCTGCCCAGATGGCGCAGGCCATTCTGCAAGGCGAGGGCGCCTGGGTGTGGGATGTGGGCCAGCTCGCCTGGCACGCCAACGAGGTGCCGCTGGCGCAGGGCGGACGTTTGCTGCGCATGGACCGCCTGGTGCAGCACCGCGAAAGCGGCGATTGGTGGGTGCTGGACTACAAATCCACCGCCAGCCCGCAGGACCAGCCCGACTTGTGTGGTCAACTCCACGCCTACCGCGCAGCGGTGGCCCTGGCTTATCCAGGGCAAACCGTGCGCGCCGCGTTTTTGACGCCGCAAGGCCGACTGATTGAATTGACTGCTGAATGACTTCTGAACTCTCCCCATCCCACACCGCCGCGACGGCCCTTTTGCAGGCCGACGTGGTGATCGTCGGTGGCGGCCCTGCGGGGCTGATGGCCGCGCAGGTGCTTGCGGACGCCGGGCGCACTGTGCACCTGTTTGACGCCATGCCCTCGGTGGGACGTAAATTTCTGCTGGCCGGCAAGGGCGGGCTCAACCTCACCCATTCCGACAGCGCCGATGTCTTCGCCGAGCGTTATGGTGCACGCCGCAAAGACATTGAGGCACTTTTGGCCGACTTTGGCCCGCAAACCCTGCGCGACTGGGCGCAGGGCCTGGGCATTGAAACCTTTGTGGGCTCGTCGGGCCGCGTTTTCCCCAAGGACCTGAAGGCTGCGCCGCTCCTGCGCGCGTGGCTGCAGCGTCTGCGCCGCCCGGCCAGCGGCACAGGCGTGCAGTTCCACATGCGGCACCGCTGGACCGGCTGGACCGAGCAGGGCGCGTTGACGTTCGATACGCTCCAAGGCCCTGTGCAGGTCACGGCGCGCGCTGTCGTGCTGGCGCTCGGCGGTGGAAGTTGGGGGCGCCTGGGCTCCAACGGCGCCTGGGTGCCACTGCTGGCGCAAAAAGGCGTGGCCGTGGCACCGCTGTTGCCGGCCAACTGCGGCTTTGATGTGCAAAAGGGCTGGAGCGAATTTTTCTCAAGCCGTTACGCGGGCCAGCCGTTCAAGTCGGTTGCCGTGTCCCTGACCACCAGCATGGGCCAGACCTTGCGCCGCAAGGGCGAGTTCGTGGCCACGGCCACCGGTGTGGAGGGCAGCCTGGTCTACGCCGTCTCCAGCTTGCTGCGCGACGAAATCATCCGCACCGGCAGCGCCACCTTCCATCTGGATTTGCTGCCCGATATGGCGCCCGAGCGCGTGCTGGCCGAGGTGAGCCACCCGCGTGGTTCGCGTTCGCTTTCCAGCCACCTCAAAAGCCGTTTGCACCTGGAAGGCATCAAGTCCGCCATCCTGCACGAGCTGCTGCCCAAAGCCGTGTTCGAGTCGCCTGCGGAGCTGGCAAAAGCCATCAAGGCCCTGCCCATCACGCTGCAGGCCGCCCGCCCGATCGACGAGGCCATCAGCAGCGCCGGTGGTGTGCTGTTTGAAGTGCTGACCCCCGCCCTCATGCTGGAACAGTTGCCCGGCGTCTTCTGTGCCGGTGAAATGCTCGATTGGGAGGCCCCAACCGGCGGTTACCTGCTGCAGGCCTGCTTTGCCAGCGGGCGCCAGGCCGGGTTGGGCGCGTTGGCCCATTTGAACGCCCAGGCCTGAAGCGCAGGATTTGCGGGCTTTTCCCGCGGAAGTTACTGGTTTAAAACGGCTGCGCAGTGGAACGCATAGTGGAACAATGGGGGGCATGAAGACCCTCGTCCACAAGCACTGCGTTGCTCTCGCCCTCATGGGGTTGCTGACGCTGCCCGCCTGGGCCCAATTGCCGAAGCGTGACCTGACCGTAGAACTGCGCCAGGTCGAGGACACTGACACCAGTGGCTACAGCGCCAGCACCCAACCCAGCCGCCCGGGCCTGGTGCCCCAGCAGGTACTGGTGCGCAATGGGGAAAAAGCCAGCCTGCGCATCAGCCAGTCTTTGCCCCTGCAGTGGGTGCAATCCGTGCAGTCCGGCGGTGCAAACAGTGGCGCCGGTGTCACCAACGCCCTGATCTGGATGGACGCGGGCCAAAACATCACCCTCACCCCGCGCTGGCCCGGCGGCAAGTCGCCCGTCACGGTGGAGGTGGAAGTGCAGACCTCCGACGTGGAAGACCGCAAGGGAAGTGATTTGCCCGCCCAGTCGCGCAGCCAGGTGGCCACCACAGTGACCGCGCCATTGGAATATTGGGTGGTGATTGCAACGTCAGGCCAAAGCCCGGTGGCGGGCAGCTACAGCAGTGCGCCCAGCCGTGCGGCGCGGCGCCTGCTACAGATTCGGGTCTCTGCCGATTGAAGGCGAGCCCGACAGCAGAATGCGCAAAGAATGGGGGTTGACGAGCCTTACCCCGGCACTAAGTCCACAGTTAGGGCTGCTTGGTTCCCCACCTGACCCGGTTGGCCGCTTCCTCATGCGAGGAGGCCCGTCAGCCGTTATTGTAGTGGCTTCAAAGTCCCTTGCCTGAACAGATGCCCGCGCTGAATACACTTTCTGTGGAGGCGCTCTTTGACCAGGGCAACCAGGCCATGGCCGAGGGCGACAACGCGCTGGCAGAGGCCTGTTTTCGCACCGCGCTGCAGTTGGCGCCCGATACTGCAGAGATACACGCCAATCTGGCATTTTTGCTGGATGCTTCTGGCGATGTGGCGCAGGCCGAAGCCTGTTACCAGCGTGCCATTGCCTGCAACCCGGACATTGCGCAAATCCATCTGAACCTGGGCAGTTTGCTGACCGTGCAAAAGCGGCTGATGGAGGCGGAGGCCGCTTTCACCCGCGCCATCACGCTGGAGCCGGATGTGGCCGGGGGCTGGTCCAACCTGGGTGGTCTGTATTCGGGCATGCAACGCAACGCTGAGGCCGAGCTTTGCTGTCGGCAGGCCTTGTTACGTGACCCGCAGCATGCCAAGGCGCGTTTCAACCTGGCCTGTGTGTTGCTGCGCCAGGGTCGGCTGGAAGAGGGCTGGGTCTGCCTTGAGGCTCGGGACTGGTATGCACCACTGCAGGCGCATCTGGATATTCCGCGCTGGCAGGGCGAGCCACTGACGGGCAAATCCATCCTGATCGGTCTGGAGGCCGGGCAGGGGGACATGATCCAGTTCGCCCGTTATGCCGCACTGCTCAAAAGCCGTGGTGCCGCGCGGGTCACGCTGTTGTGCCACGCCTCGCTCAAGACGCTGTTTACCAGTTTGCAAGGGGTGGATGAGGTTCTGGCGTTTGACGAGGCCATTCCCCGCACGGGCTGGGATTGCTGGACGCCGGCGATCAGCATTCCGCTGCACTGCGCCACACGGATAGATGCGATTCCTGCATCACTTCCGTATCTCCATGCAGCACCAGAATTGATGGCCCAGTGGCGGGCGCGGTTGCCTGCACAGGGTTTGCGCGTGGGGCTGGTGTGGAAGGGCAACCCGAGGTTTGAAAATGACTTCGACCGTTCGCTGCAAGGTCTGCATATGTTGGCGCCGCTGACGCAGGTGGAGGGGGTGTCTTTCATCAGCCTGCAAAAAGGGCAGGGCGAAGAAGAGGCGCTGTGCCCTCCTACTGGTTTTGATGTATTGCCGCTGGGTTCGCAGTTGGCCGATTTTGCAGACACGGCGGCCGTTGTCGCGCAACTGGACCTGGTGATATCCGTGGACACGGCCGTGGCGCATCTGGCGGGGGCCTTGAACAAACCGGTGTGGCTGCTGCTGCCGTACTACAAGACCGACTGGCGCTGGCTGCAAGATCGCACGGATTCGCTCTGGTACCCAGGCTGCATGCGGCTGTTTCGTCAGTCTGCTAGTGAAAACTGGGCTCCGGTGGTGGAAGAGGTACGAGTGGCACTTCAGGCAACGCTGAACAGGCCCCTCCGTTCGGGCTGAGCCTGTCGAAGCCTTCTATAAGTCCTTGATTTGTGCGTGGGGCGTTTCGCCCTTCGACACGCTCAGGACAGGCCAAGCTCAACGCGAACGGACTTAATCAGCAGAGCCTTAAGGAATCCAGCAACACTCCAGCACCGTAGAATCAGAGCCATGTCTTACCTCGTGCTCGCCCGCAAGTACCGTCCGCGCAATTTCACCGAAATGGTGGGGCAGGACCATGTGGTGCAAGCCCTCTCCAACGCGCTGACCACCCAGCGCCTGCACCATGCCTACCTGTTCACCGGGACGCGCGGCGTGGGCAAGACCACGGTGTCGCGTATTTTGGCCAAGTCGCTCAACTGCCAGGGTGTCGATGGCAATGGTGGAATCACCGCTACCCCTTGTGGTGTATGCCAGGCCTGCTCTGATATTGATAGCGGTCGCTTTGTCGACTACACCGAGCTGGATGCCGCATCGAACCGCGGCGTGGACGAAGTGCAGGCGCTCTTGGAGCAGGCGGTCTACAAGCCGGTGCAGGGGCGTTTCAAGGTCTTCATGATCGACGAGGTGCACATGCTCACCAACACGGCGTTCAACGCCATGTTGAAAACGCTGGAAGAGCCGCCCGAGTATTTGAAATTTGTGTTGGCCACGACCGATCCGCAAAAGGTGCCGGTCACCGTTTTGAGCCGTTGCCTGCAGTTCAACCTGCGGCCCATGGCGCCCGAGACCATCCGTGAACACCTGACCAAGGTGCTGGAGGTGGAAAACGTGCAGGCGGAAACCCAGGCGCTGCGCCTGCTGGCCCGTGCGGCGCGCGGTTCCATGCGTGATGCCTTGAGTCTCACCGACCAGGCCATCGCCTTTGGCTCCGGCCAGTTGCAGGAGGCCACGGTGCGCCAGATGCTGGGCAGTGTGGACCGCTCCTACGTGTTCCGCCTGATCGAAGCGCTGGCTACGGGTGATGGAAAAACCGTAGTGGAAACCTGCGAAACGCTGCGCCTCAATGGCCTGAGCGCTGCGTCCACACTGGAAGAAATGTCCACGGTGTTGCAGCGCATGGCGGTGATTCAAACCCTGGCGCAAAGTGCCAGTGCCCAGACCACTGCGGCGGCCGACGACGATACCGACCCGGAAGCGGCCGACACCGCCCGCCTGGCCGCGCTGTTGCCCGTGGACGAAACCCAGTTGCTCTACAGCATCTGCCTGCACGGCCGCGGTGACCTGGGCCTGGCGCCCGACGAGTACGCCGCGCTGACCATGGTGCTGCTGCGTTTGCTGGCCTTCAAACCCCAGGGCCCATCGGCCTCGGCGGAAAAAAAAACTCTAATTAGTCCTGCGGCGCCCGCGCCGGCACCTGTCAAGCTGCCCACTGTCGCGCCGCCCGCAGCAATACCGGCGCGTGCCACAGTGCCAACGGCGCCGCCTGTCGCTGCCGTACCCGTGGTGCGCGCTCCTGTGGCTGCTCCGCCTGTGCCAGCCCAGCCCGCCGCAGTACAGCCCTGGGACGATGCTCCCGTGCTTGCCGTTCCGGCCGCCACAGACCTGCCACCGGGCCACATGCTGCCAGTGCGTGACAGTGCCACGCATGCAGAGCCCGACGAGGATTATGAAGAAAATATGCCTCCAGCCCGCATGGAGATTGCGCAAGCAGCTACTAAAGTTGTAGCGGTTCCGGTGCGCACGCAACCCGAGAACCGTGCGGACGCGAGCGTTGCGCAGGCGGCTCCGGTACTGATTCCCACCGAAGAGGGCGACTTCTGGCACGCCACCGTGCAGCAATTGATACAGGCTGAAGCCATCAATGCCATGGTGCGTGAACTGGCCCTGCAGTCGCAGTTGATCGCGCGCGATACCGACCAGTGGATACTGCGCGTGGAGCGCGAGTCGCTTAACCAGCCCGGCACCCGCGACCGGCTCACCACGGCCCTGCAGGCGGCGGGTTTTGGCGTGAAGCTGGTGGTGGAGATTGGCCGTGTGACCGACAGCCCGGGGCGGCGCAACAATGCGGCTTCGGCTGAAAAGCAGGCGGCCGCCGAGAAGATTATTTTTGACGATCCGTTTGTGCAGTCCATGATGCGTGACTTTGGCGCGAAAATCGTGCCCGGAACCATCAAACCCATTTAGTCAGTTGGGGTCAGAGCACATCGCTTGCGCGAGTGATCTGCCCCGCAAGTCTTAGTTCGTTGGGGTCAGAGCACATTTGCTACGCAAAGTGGTCTGACCCGCAAAGTTTCATAACCTTAGAAGGAAACCCATGTTCAACAAAGGACAACTCGCAGGCCTCATGAAACAGGCGCAGGCGATGCAGGACAACATGAAAAAGGCCCAGGACGAACTGGGCAACATCGAAGTCAGCGGTGAGTCCGGCTCCGGCCTGGTCAAGGTCACCATGACCTGCAAACACGAGGTGCGCCGTGTCACCATCGACCCCAGCCTGCTGGCCGATGACAAGGACATGCTGGAAGACCTGGTGGCCGCCGCTTTCAACGCCGCATTGCGCGTCGCCGAAGAAACATCCAACGCCAAGATGAGCAAGATCTCTGCAGGCATGCCCGGTCTCCCCGGTGGCATGAAACTCCCTTTCTGATGGGCTACTGTGCAAGCGTGATGCGGCGTTACGGGGCCCGTCGGGAAATCCTCACGTACCGAAAGTACGTTCCGGTTCCCCGCCACCCGCGCCTTGCCTGACGCTTGCTCGCGACGCCCCACGAAGCTTACTTGTTCATGTCTGATACCCACTCGCTTGATGCCCTGGTCCAGGCCCTCAAACGCCTGCCTGGCGTGGGGGTGAAGTCGGCGCAGCGCATGGCCTTTCACCTGCTGCAGCACGACCGGCCCGCCGCGCAGGCTTTGGCGCGCGCGTTGCAGCAAGCCACCGAGCATGTGCACCACTGCGAGCGTTGCCACACCTTCACTGAAGCGCAAATTTGCGCCACTTGCCTGGACGAGCGGCGTGACCACAGCCAGTTGTGTGTGGTCGAGACCCCGGCGGACCAGTCCGCTCTGGAGCGCACCGGCGCCTACCGTGGCCTGTACTTTGTGCTGATGGGCAAGCTCAGCCCGCTGGACGGCATTGGCCCGAATGATCTGGGTTTCAAGAAGCTGTTTGACCGCGCCTGTGATGGCGTGGTGCAAGAAGTCATCCTGGCCACCAATTTCACCGCCGAGGGCGAAGCCACGGCCCATGTCATCAGCGAAGGCCTCAAGGCGCGCGGCCTCAAGCCCACGCGGCTGGCGCGCGGCGTGCCGGTGGGCAGCGAGCTGGAGTACGTGGACCTGGGCACCATTGCGCACGCACTGGTGGACCGCCGCTAAAACCGATTTTTCCCATACCTAGAAAGCTGTTTTCGTATGCCTTATGCCCATTTCACCCTGGCCTACTGGTGTGTGCTCGTGGCCGCTTTGTTGCCGATTGCCTGCGCCGGGCTTGCCAAGTACGGCATGTTTGGCAAGCCGCGCCGTGAGGGCGGCTTTGACAATGCCAACCCGCGCGGCTGGCTGGCCCGGCAGACCGACTGGCGCGCCCGCGCCAACGCGGCACAGGCCAACAGCTTTGAGGCGCTGCCATTTTTTATCGGTGCGGTGATCATTGCGCATCAGTTGGGTGCGCACCAGGCGCGGCTGGACATTCTGGCCTTCCTGTTTGTCGTGCTGCGCATGATGTACATCATGATGTACGTCGCCGGCCTGCCCACGGTGCGCACCGCCCTGTGGTCGCTGGCGCTGCTGGTGAACGTGGGTATTCTTTTCGTCGGTTACCGCTGACCTGACGGCTCTAGCGTTTGGCCACACGCGTCGGCGCGGCGCGTTTGCCTTTTGCCATAGCGGATTTGGCGCCTGCCGCCTTGGCTGGCAGGAATAGCACCACCTGCTGACCTGGTTTGAAGTTGGCCGCGGTGCCCACCTTGTTCCACTGCGCCACATTGGCGGCCGTGGTCTTGTATTTGCGGGCCACGCTGGCGACGCTGTCAGACTTGCCCGCCTTGACCACGGTGCGTTTGAGCACCACCTCAGGTGCCAGCGAAATCTGCCCGTTGTCCGCCACTTTTTCGGTGACATCGTGTTCCATGTGCGCACTGCGCGGCACCAGCAGGTTGGAGCCAGCACGGATCACCACACGCGGCGGAATATTATTGACGCTGCGCAGCTCGGCTTCACTCATGCCCACGCGTTTGGCGGCGTCTGCTGGGCGCATGGTGGCCGGTGCAATCCACACCGTCCAACTGGCCAGTCGTCCGCCGCTGTAGCCTTCCAGATTGCTCTGGAAGATGGCCGCGTTGTCCCAGGGCAGCAGGATTTGGGGTGTGCCGGCCGCCATGATGACGGGCTTGTTGATGGAGGGGTTCAGGGCCTTGAAATCGTCCAGTTGTACCTCGGCCAGCTTGGCAGCCAGCGTGACATCGATGTCGCGCCGGATGGTGACGGTCTGGAAGTAAGGGTGGTTCTCGATCAGCGGGAGTTTGGAGTTGAAGGCATCCGGTGCAGCCACGATGTTTTTGACGGCCTGCAGCTTGGGCACGTAAAACCGGGTCTCCATGGGCATGTTCAGGTCGGTGTACCCGGCGTCGAGCCCAGCGCGTTTGTTCTTGGCAATGGCGCGGCCCACGCTGCCTTCACCCCAGTTGTAGGCGGCCAGTGCCAGGTGCCAGTCGCCAAACATGCCGTAGAGCTTTTGCAGGTAGTCCAGCGCGGCACGGGTGGAAGCCAGCACATCGCGGCGGTCATCCCGGAAGGCGTTTTGCTTCAGTTCAAAGTACTTGCCGGTGGCCGGCATGAACTGCCACATGCCCGCTGCCTTGGCACCCGACACGGCCTGCGGATTGAAGGCGCTCTCGATGAAGGGCAGCAAGGCCAGTTCGGTGGGCATGCCACGCAGTTCCAGTTCTTCAACGATGTGGAACAGGTATTTCTTGGACCGTTCGGTCATGCGGAAGATGTAGTCCGGGCGTGTGGTGTACCACTGCTCGCGGTCACGCACGAGATCGCTGTCCAGATCGGGCATGGCATAACCACGGCGAATACGCTCCCACAAATCGGCAGGTGGTGCCATGGCCACCACCGTGCGTGACGAGGTCTGCTGGCTTGCAATCGGGGTCAGTGGGGTGCGCGCGTCTGTAGCGGATTGCTCCACAATAGGTCGGGCTGCTGCTGCGGACGCCGTCGGTGCGATTTCGCGGCTGGACTGAAGGCGCAGGCCGTCAGGGGCTGTTGCGCCCCCTTGGTCGTTGTTGACAGCGGTGGTGGCGCAACCGGTGAGCCATAACAGGCTGGCGAGGCAACTGACTTTGAGAAGATTCATCGGTACTGGTTTTTCCATTGGCGCAGTGTGGCAAACACCCCATGCTGGTCCACACCGGCCGCGTCAAATCTGCGGGCCGAGGCCATGATGGTGGGTTGCTGGCTGCGTAAAAAAGGGTTGATCTGTTGCTCCAGCCGGATGCTGGAGGGCAGGGTGACCTGGCCGTCGGCACGCAAGGTCTGGCAGCGCGTGTTGTGCGCGACCAATGCTGCATTATCGGGCTCGACTTCCAGCGCGAATTTCAGGTTGCTCAGCGTGTACTCGTGGGTGCAACACACGCGGGTGTCACCGGGCAGGGCGGCCAGCGATTCCAGAGACGCCAGCATCTGCGCGGGTGTGCCCTCAAACAGGCGGCCACAGCCCGCGCTGAAGAGCGTGTCGCCGCAAAACAGCAGTGGTGTTTCTCCAGTCTCCGCGCAGAAATAGGCAATGTGTCCTGCGGTATGACCAGGCACATCGAGGATTTGAAACGTCCATCCCAAGGCAGACACGGTGTCGCCTTGCTGAAGGCGTTGCAGGGGCTCCGGAATGGTTTCGCGCGCCGGGCCATAGACCTGGGCGCCGGTCGCCTCGCGCAATGCATCAACGCCACCCGTGTGATCCGCATGGTGGTGGGTGACTAGAATGGTCTGCAGTTGCACGCCCTCGCGCGATAGCGCGGCCAACACCGGCGCGGCATCTCCGGGGTCCACCACCAGCGCGTTTTTCCCGTCGTGCAGCATCCAGATGTAGTTGTCGGCAAAAGCGGGTAGCGGTATTAACGTCATGAGCGATCAAATTATAGATTTGCACCAATGGTTCCAGACTCCGGCCGGGCAGTACCTGCTGGACTGGGAGCGCGCCCATGTGGATGCGGCAGTCGCCGATATTTTTGGCTACCACGCCCTGCAACTGGGGGTGCCCGAGCTGGATGGCTTGCAGGCCAACCGCATGCCGCACCAGTGGCTCGCTACCGAGCATACGCCGCCGTCCACGGACTTGGCCGGGCGTCCCCAAGCTTTACACACCGATTTCGCGGCTTTACCTTTTCCTGCGAGCAGCCTGGACCTGGTGCTGTTGCCGCATACCCTGGAGTTCAGTTCTGACCCGCACGCCACATTGCGCGAAGTGGAGCGTGTGCTGGTGCCCGATGGGCGCGTGGTGATTTGCGGACTCAACCCCACCAGTTTGTGGGGCTTGCGCCAAAGCCGTGGACGGCTGTGCCAGAGGCTGGGCTTCGGTAGCCTCTTTTTGCCGGACAGCGGTGATTTCATTGGTTACTGGCGTCTGCGCGACTGGCTGCGTTTGCTCGGCTTCGAGGTCGAAGTGGGGCAACTGGGCTGTTATCGTCCTGCGGTGCGTAGCGACAAATGGTTGCAGCGCATGGAGTGGATGGACGGCGCGGGTGCGCGCTGGTGGCCCATTTTTGGCGCCGCGTATTTTCTGGTGGCCGTCAAACGGGTGCGCGGCATGCGCCTGCTGGGCCCGGCCTGGAAGACCGCACCTGCGCGTGCAGGCAAACCGGTGTCCATTGCCAACCATGTCAGTGATTTTGAAAATGGGGAGAAATGAGTTTGAACGAGGTTGTGATTTACACCGATGGGGCCTGCAAGGGCAACCCCGGCCCTGGTGGTTGGGGTGTGCTGCTGCGCTCCGGTGACGGTACAGAGAAAGAACTGTTTGGCGGTGAGCTGGGTACGACCAACAACCGCATGGAAATGATGGCTGTGATCCAGGCGCTGACTGTGCTCAAGCGGCCTTGCAAGGTAACCCTGCATCTGGACAGCCAATACGTGCTCAAGGGCATTACGGAATGGCTGGCGGGCTGGAAAGCCAAGGGCTGGAAGACCGCTGCCAAACAACCCGTGAAGAACGTGGACTTGTGGCAGCAACTGGATCACTTGGTGGCAAACGGAGGCCATGCCATTGATTGGCGCTGGGTCAAGGGCCACGCCGGTGATCCTGGCAACGAGCGTGCCGACGCGCTGGCCAACATGGGCGTGGAGCGGGCACTGGGCCGCGCCTGAAACGGACTCTGCTCGTTACGGCTGTTCCAACTGACGGAGTTGCTCCAGCGTATTGGCATTGGCGAAAGCGTGTGGGTCGTCCTCTGCGCGGTTGAAAGGCACTTCCACCGTGTGGTGCTGGTTGATCCACGCATTGACCTTGCGCCCGCCGGTCGCCATATACGTGTCCAGACTCGCCACGAGTTGTGTCTGCATGAGGCAAAACACCGGCTGTGAACGCAATAACAGTTGTCCACTCTGTGTTGGCTCGGGCGCCACAGCCACTGCTATCTCTCCCCCGTTGTGCATCAGCGCCTGCGCCATGTGTTCCAGCAAGTCCAAAGGGAACAAGGGCACATCACAGGGCACGGTGAGCAGGTAATCAAAGGCGGGGGTGTCTTGCGTGCAATGCCGCAGGGCAGACAGAAATCCCGCCAGCGGGCCCGCGTAATCGGCGCTGGCATCGGGCCAGACCGGGTGGCCCCAAGCTGCGTATTCGCGCAGGTTGCGGTTGGCATTGATGGCGATCTGGGCAGGGCTGCCTGTGGTTTGCCCAGACAGGCGCTGTACCGCATTCAGGGCCAGTGCCTGGCCCCGGAAGGTCTGCAGGCCTTTGTCCACACCGCCCATGCGTGAACCCTGCCCGCCAGACAGGACTACAGCACACACATTTTGCGCAGGGATGTTGGAAGAGGGAGGCATTCAGCCGCCGATGTAACTCATTTCAATACGGCGTGCGCCGGTACCCACGTCACTCGCACGGGAGCCGCGCAGTTCCGAGTATCGGTCGCTGCGGCCTTGCCAGATATCCTGTAGGCGACCCGCAATGTCGGCATCGGATGCGTCAGCGCGCAGCAGGCTGCGCAGATCATGCCCCTGGCTGGCAAAAAGGCAGAGATAGAGCTGGCCCTCGGTGGACAGGCGGGCGCGGTTGCAGTCGCCGCAGAACGCTTGGGTCACACTGCTGATCACACCGATTTCTCCGACGCTCGGGTCGTGCGCTCCACTGGCATCTGCAAACCCCCAGCGCTGGGCGGTCTCTCCCGGGGTCGAGGGATCGAGCGCGATCAGGGGGAACTCTTGCTGAATGCGCTGAATGACCTCGGACGATGGCAGAACTTCGTCCATGCGCCAGCCATTGGTGGCGCCCACATCCATGTATTCGATGAAACGCAGCACCGTGCCGCTGCCCTTGAAATGGCGCACCATGGGAAGGATTTCATGGTCATTGGTACCGCGCTTGACCACCATGTTGACCTTGATGGGGCCCAATCCGGCCTCTTGTGCTGCCTGCAGGCCTTCCAGCACATCGGCCACCGGAAAGTCCACATCGTTCATTTGCCGGAAGACGGCGTCATCCAGTCCATCCAGACTGACCGTGACGCGTTGCAACCCTGCGGCTTTCAGGGCCCGGGCTTTGCGTGCCAGTAGCGAACCATTGGTGGTCAGCGTCAGGTCCAGCGGTTTGCCCTCGATGGTGCGCAGAGCGGCCAGTTGTTCAATCAACACTTCGATGTTCTTGCGCAGCAGGGGCTCTCCACCTGTCAGTCGGATTTTCTGCACACCGAGTGCCACAAACTGCCGGCTTATGCGGGTGATTTCTTCAAATGACAACAACGACGCGTGGGGAAGGTAGGGGTAGTCCTTGCCAAACACTTCCTTGGGCATGCAGTAGCTGCAGCGGAAATTGCAGCGGTCGGTCACGCTGATGCGCAGGTCACGCAACGGGCGCCCCAAGGCGTCACCCACTACCTCTGTCCCACCTAGGGGCCTTGGGACACTGGGCGGTATGGCGGCCGTACGTTGGTCTTGCAGCGGGAATATGCGGAATGGGGCGCGTTCGGTCATGGACGCTATTGTCCACCGGCTGTGGTTAATTCGCTACGCGGCTCAGTGCAAAATTGCGGCATCTTCATGAGAGCCCACCTCGCTTGGAGAGCAAGCCATGTATAAAAAGTATCTCGTCGGTTTACTGCTGGTGTATGGGAGTCTGGCCGGTGCGCAAGCACAGGGCAGCGCATCTGCGCTTTCAGAGCAGGATTTCCTCAATGAGATGCCGATTGTGTTGTCGGTTTCCCACCTTGCCCAACGGCTGGATGAGATTCCTGGCGCCGTGACCATCTTGGACCGCGATTTCATCCGAAAAACTGGTGCCAGAGACGTTACAGACGTACTCCGGTTTGTTCCTGGCTTTCAGACAACGCAGTCATTCGAGGAAGAAGCGCCCCTGGCGACTTACCACGGACGAAGTGATGCTTGGGCCAACAGAATCCAGGTGCTCGTGGACGGTCGCTCGGTGTATTCCGGGCACCTCTTCGGTTCTGCGGGGCTGGGGCTTCAAACCCTTGCGATAGACGATATCGAGCGAATAGAGGTACTGCGCGGCACAAACTCTGCGGCTTACGGTGCGCGGGCGTTTCTGGGGGTGGTCAACATCGTGTCGCGTGACACGCGCACAACCGCGGGTGCGGCCTATTCGATTGCGAAGGGCGAGAACGGGATTGACGATATCGGGCTGCGCGTAGGTTGGGGTGAAAGCGCGTCAATGTATCGCATCAGCGCAGATTCTCGCGAAGACAATGGTTTGCGGGGTGCCTTCGGCAAGAACCGGATAGGCCGCTTCAATTTCGTTACGGATGGCAGCCTGGATCCGGGATTGGTTTACAGCTTCAAAATGGGGGGGCTGGAGGTCGCTGCTGGTCGCGGAACGGTCGATGATCCGGGTGGCGGCAACTTGGCACGTTTCCGCTTCATGGACACCGCGTTTGTGCAATTGGACGTGACCAAGAGCGTCGGAGAAGGCGAAGACTATGCGTTCGGGATATCTCGAACCCTGATCAACAACAATGACCACTTCCCATACCAGCCAGCTGGTGGCGGTGGGGCCTTTAAGAATGCTTTGATCGACTTTGGCGCGCAGGAAACCAATGATGTGGTGTCGCTGCGGCGCACACTTCAGCACTCCGCAACACTGCGCTCGGTGATGGGCACCGAACTGCGCAGGGAACTGATAGTCTCGCGCTCAAGTTTTGATACCTTGGGATCGGTTACTTCGGATTTTGTGCGTTTGTTTGGCAATGCAGAGTGGCGCTTCGCGCCCTCGTGGCTGCTCAATGCAGGGGCTCTGGCTGAACGCAGTTCTTTGGGCGGGTTCAACATGGCTCCGCGGCTGATGCTGAATTGGCAAGCCATGGAAGGGCATACCTTGCGCGCGGGCACATCAAGCGGCTTCCGTCCACCCAGTGCCTACGAAAAATTTGGCGCCCGCCGCTACTACGACGTTACGGGTGCTTTGGCAACCACTTACTACACGCTGGCTTCTGGAGACCTGGTGCCAGAACGCATAGTGGCGCGAGAACTGGGGTATTTGGGGGAACTAAAAAGCATGCGGACGTCGCTGGACATACGCCTTTTTGACGAACAGATCAGCGATGGTATCCAGTCGTCCACGGGAACGCCGACTGACTATGGAAATTTTGAGAGAAGCACGATCACGGGGGGCGAGTACCAATTGACCTGGCGCCCCTCTCCCGGAACCGAGTTGTTTGTATCCCAAACCATCACCACCATCGATGTGCAGTCATCGGCTGGGGCGGATGCCCGGGTGCGGGCCATCCATGGCTCGCCCCTGTCGTCCAGCTCTATGGCACTGTTGCACCAGTTTTCGGGGGGTATTCATGTCGCATTGACGTACCAGAACGCGGATGTTTATGCCCTTACCTCTGATAACGGCGGTTTATATTCCCGACAGCGCGTTGACGTGCGTCTGGCGCGGCAATTCAGGGTCGGGCGCAGCAAGGCGGAACTCGCCTGGACTCTGCAAAATATCGATTCTCCTTACCTAGATAGCGACAAGAAGTTCTACTTTGAACCGCGCAGTTTCGTGACGCTCAGGATTGAGAACTGAGGCGCACCGAGTGACCCGCGCAATAGTCAGAACATTGCTCTGCATGGCGTGCCTCTGGATTGGGGCTGGCCGGGCCTATGCTGTTACTGTGCTGGTCGTTGCGGGAGAGCACAGCGCAGCCTCCATCGAGGTAACCGAGGCCATGTTCGGCGTCTTGGAGCGGACCGGTATGGCGAAAGCAGAATTGGCACAGATTAGCGTGGATGAAGTGGCAGGCATTGACCTGGTAGGCCCGTCGGCGCCCAAGATACTGGTTACTTTGGGGACCAATGCGTTGCAGAAAGTGCTGGCCCGCGAATCACGCCTTCCCGTCTTGGCAGCCTTGATTCCGCGGGGCAGCTTTGAGCGTGTTGTCCGGGACAGCGGGAAGAGGAGCTCCGTCACTCTCGCCGCGCTGTATCTGGACCAGCCATGGGACCGTCAACTGGATATGGTCCGTCTGGCACTGCCAGACGCACACCGAGTTGGCATTTTATTTGGCGCGGAGTCTGTCATTCGAAAGCCTGCATTGGCTTCCGCGCTTCAGGAGCGGGGGTTGGAGATGGTCAGCAGTGTTGCCCCTGACGGAAGTTCGTTTCCACCGCTCGGCGTGGTGCTGGAGTCTGCAGATGTGCTACTTGCGGTACCGGATACCCAGGTGTTCAACAGCTCATCCATATCCAATCTGTTGTTGTCCACCTATCGGGCTCACATCCCCATGGTGGCGTTTTCCCCAGCATATGTAAAAGCCGGCGCCTTGCTTTCATTGCATTCCACCCCTAGCCAGATTGGGGTGCAGTCAGCGGGGATAGCGCGCAGCCTTTTGGCGGGAGCAGTTGTTGCGCCAGCGCAGTACCCTTTGGAGTTCACGGTCACTGTCAACGAACAGGTAGCTCGCTCCCTCGGGCTCCAGATCAACGCCGCCGCTCTGTCAGAGCGTTTGCGCAGAATGGAGAGGAAGCCCTGATGCTGCGCACCATCCGCTCACGCATGTTGCTCGCGGCCTTACTTCCGGTCACGCTGGTGGTGGTTGCTGTTGTTGGTGCTTTCTGGGCCAGCCGCCTGGGAGACCTGGATGAGGCACACCAGCAACGCGCAAAACTACTGGTCCGGCAGGTGGCGCTGGCCAGTGAGTACGGGGTGTTTTCCGGCAACACTGCCAGCTTGCAAGCCGTGGTCAACGCGGTCTTGCGCGAGCCAGACGTACGTGCTGTGGCAGTCTTTGACGCCAATGGCGCCATGCTGGCGAGTGCGGGAACGCCGGCATTTACCAGCTACGGCTCGTTGCAGGACTCGGTCTATATTGCACAACAGCACAACCGTGGCGTGGACACCCTGACGGAATCCATCAATCTGAGCAATGTGCAACTCGATGACCTGTTTGCCAACCAGGGCACCGATAAATTCTCGCCGTCGACCCATTTGGGGCATGCGGTACTGGAAATTTCCAGAGGGGGGCTGGCCGCGCGAGAGCGGGACCTGCTTTCCATTGCCCTGCTGGTGGGGCTGCTCGGTTTGTCCCTGGGAGGTTTTCTGGCACTGCGCCTGGGGGAGGGGGTGGTCCATCCCATATTGCAGGTCTCCAAAACCATTGGCCGTATTGGCCGGGGCAGCTTTTCTCCGCATCGCCCGCTGAATCCCAAGGATCCGCTGTTTGAGCTGCAAGCCGGTTTGCGGCAAATGGCGATCCGCCTCGCGTGGGGGCGCGACGAGCTGGAGCAACAAGTGACCGCGGTGACCCAGGAGTTGCGCCTGAAAAAGGAAGAGGCCGAAAACGCGACACTGGCCAAGTCCCGCTTTCTGGCCGCAGCGAGCCACGATCTGCGCCAGCCCACCCACGCGCTGGGCATGTTTGTGGCTCGGCTGGAGCAACTCACATTGGACGCCCAGACCCGCGAGCTGGTGGGCAATCTGCAGGCCTCGGTGCAGTCCATGCAGGACTTGCTGGATGGTTTGCTGGACTTGTCGCGGCTGGAGTCTGGCGCAGTCCAGGTGCAACTCGCCCGGATATCCATTGGCTCCCTGTTCAATGGTTTACAGGCTGCGCTGGCACCGATTGCCGCAGACAAGAATTTGCGCCTGCACATTCGGCCGAGCGACGCGTGGGCGCACACGGACGCGATTTTGTTGCAACGCATTGTGATGAACCTGGCGCAGAACGCATTGCGTTACACCGAAGCGGGCACCGTTCTGATTTCTTGCCGGCGGGTGGATGCGGGGCAGAACCTGCGCATTGAGGTGTGGGACAGCGGCATCGGCATTTCGCCCGAACACCAGACTGAAATTTTCAAAGAGTTTTACCAGGTTGGGAATTCCGCACGGGGGCGTGCGTATGGTCTGGGCTTGGGACTCAACATTGTGGAGCGCAGCGCCCAGTTGCTCGGGCATACCGTATGCATACGTTCGGGGCTGGGTTGTGGCACGCGGATTTCGGTGACCCTGCCCATGGCGGAGCCGCCCGACACCATGACCACGGTGCTCCCCGAGGTGATTGCCGTGCAAGATAACCGGGGCTTGCGGGTTCTCGTGTTGGAGGACGACGATTTTGCCCGGGAGGCCGTGCAGGAGCTATTGGCTACGTGGGGTTACGGCGTGCGGGCCGTGGCATCGGTGGGCCAAGCCATGGATTTGGTGCGCGAGGGGTTTGTGCCCGACATCATCGTCAGTGATTACCGTCTGGGCGATGGTGAGAATGGCCTGATGGCCATTCACGGCTTGCGGGCCTTGGCGCAATCCGAAATACCGGCCTGCCTGATGAGTGGAGACACCGATGGGGTGCTGATGCAGGCCGCCAAAGATGCCAATTTGACACTGCTGCACAAGCCGGTGCGCCCTGCCAAATTGCGCAGCTTGCTCAGGCGTCTGGCGCCGTTGACCGAGTCAGAGGCCGGAGCAGCCGCACCACAGCAAGACGCTTAGCTGGTTTCCCGGGGTTTGTAACCTTTGCGTGCCGCGGCCACCACGGCCTGGGTACGGTTTTGTACCTCGAAGTGCCGCAGTATCGATGTGACGTGGGTTTTGATGGTTTCTTCCGACAGACTCAGCGACTTGCCAATTTCGCGATTGGATTGACCATCCAGCAGCCCTTGCAACACCAGCTCCTGCCGTTGCGTCAGCGTGGATTTGGGATTGGGGTTTTCATTCGGTACCGTGAGGGGGCCTTGCTGCCGGTCTTCGGGCCAATAGACATTGCCGTCCAGTACCTGCCGCACGGCACGCAGCAGTTCATCGCTCAAGCTGGATTTGTTGATAAAACCTGCAGCGCCGGACTTCAACACCTGCTGCATGATCTGGTAGTTGGCGGAGCCTGACAACATCACGATAGGCAACTCGGGATGGCGTTCGGCAAATATGTCCAGCGCCTGCAAGCCTGTCATGTCCGGCAGGTGGTAGTCCAGCAGCGCCAGATCCAGATCAAGGTGGGACTGGGCCAATGCGAATGCCTGTTCGCAGGTTCCCGCCTGCAGCACATCCACGTTTTCGTCGAGTCCCTTGAGGACCTGTCGCAGGCCTTCACGCACCAGCGCGTGGTCGTCGATCACAAGAATTTTCAAATCGGCACCCGAAGTAACTACGTAATGGCTAGCGTACGCGAAAAAAAGCCCGCTTGCGCGGGCTTTTTAGCTCGGGGCTACTCAACCGCCGTGGATTTTCATCATCAATGGCACGATCAGCAGTGCCACGATGTTGATGATCTTGATCAACGGGTTGATGGCCGGGCCGGCCGTGTCCTTGTACGGATCACCGACCGTGTCACCCGTCACTGCGGCCTTGTGGGTTTCGGAGCCCTTGCCGCCATGGTGGCCGTCTTCGATGTACTTCTTGGCGTTGTCCCAAGCACCGCCGCCGGTACACATGGAGATCGCCACAAACAGGCCGGTCACAATCGTGCCCATCAGCAAACCACCCAATGCCGCTGGACCGAGTGCCAGACCGACCACGATGGGCACGATCACCGGCAGCAGCGACGGGATCATCATTTCCTTGATCGCAGCCGTGGTCAGCATGTCCACTGCCGTGTCGTACTCGGGCTTGCCCGTGCCGTCCATGATGCCCTTGATCTCCTTGAACTGGCGGCGTACTTCCACCACCACCGCACCGGCGGCGCGGCCCACGGCCTCCATCGCCATGGCGCCAAACAGGTAGGGAATCAAACCACCGATGAACAGGCCGATGATGACCATCGGGTCGCTCAAATCGAACGTGATGTGCTTGCCAAACGCGTCCAGCTTGTGGGTGTAGTCGGCAAACAGCACCAGCGCGGCTAGCCCTGCGGAGCCAATCGCGTAACCCTTGGTCACGGCCTTGGTGGTGTTGCCCACGGCGTCCAGCGGGTCGGTGATGTCGCGCACACTGGCGGGCAGCTCGGCCATTTCGGCAATGCCACCGGCGTTGTCGGTAATGGGGCCGTAGGCGTCCAACGCCACCACAATGCCGGCCATGCTCAGCATGGAGGTGGCTGCGATGGCGATGCCGTACAGGCCACCCAGGCTGAAGGCGCTGTAGATGGCGGCGCAGACAAAAATTACGGGCCAGGCGGTGGAGCGCATGGAGACACCCAGACCGGCAATGATGTTGGTGCCGTGGCCCGTGGTCGATGCCTGTGCGATGTGCTGCACCGGCGCGTACTGGGTACCGGTGTAGTACTCGGTGATCCACACCAGCGCGCCGGTCAGGACCAGGCCCACGACGCAGGCGCCGAACAGCTTGCCCGCGGTGATCACGTGGCCGTCGGTCAGCGTGATGGCCGCCGGGAACAGCGATTGCGTGACGAAGTAGAAAGCGATGAGCGATAACACGCCGGCAATCGCCAGGCCCTTGTACAGCGCAGGCATCACGTTCTTCATGCCGGGCGATGCCTTGACGAAGAAGCAACCGATGATGGAGGCCACAATCGACACCGCACCCAGTGCCAGGGGATACAAAACGGCTGTAGCCCCCGCTGCACTTGCGAGAAGTGCTCCTAAAACCATAGTGGCGATGAGCGTCACCGCATAGGTTTCAAACAGGTCGGCGGCCATGCCGGCGCAGTCACCCACGTTGTCGCCCACGTTGTCGGCGATCACGGCCGGGTTGCGCGGGTCGTCTTCGGGGATGCCGGCTTCGACCTTGCCCACCAGATCGGCGCCTACGTCAGCGCCCTTGGTGAAGATGCCGCCGCCCAGACGGGCGAAGATGGAAATCAGCGACGAGCCGAAGGCAAAACCGATCAGCGGGTTGAGCTTGGCAACCGTGACCATGCCGTCCGGTACCAGGTACCAGTAGAAGCCAGTCACGCCCAGCAGGCCCAAGCCCACCACCAGCATGCCGGTGATGGCGCCGCCGCGGAAAGCCACGTCCAGTGCCGGGCCAATGCCCTTGGTGGCGGCCTGCGCCGTGCGCACGTTGGCGCGCACCGACACGTTCATGCCGATGAAGCCGCAGGCGCCGGAGAGCACTGCGCCCACGACAAAGCCCACGGCGCTCAGGGGATCGAGAAAAATACCGATCAGGATGGTCAACACCACGCCCACGATGGCGATGGTCTTGTACTGCCGAGAAAGGTAGGCCGCGGCACCGGTCTGGATGGCGGCTGCAATCTCTTGCATGCGCGCATTGCCGGCGTCCTGGGAAAGAATCCAGCTGCGGGCCCAAACACCGTACACCACGGCAATCAGTCCACAGCCAAGCGCCAGAAACAGCGCTGAGTTGCCCGTCATAGAAATACTCCTCTATGGTTGTTTCGCAAAGATGGGAGCAACGCTAGCGAGGCCCCCGCTGCGTTGCTTCCTCGATGCTCCAACCCCACAAAGCAAGGGGAGATGATTGGCCAACCGGCCGAATGTAGCGTGCTTTGATGACGGTCTTGGGTAAACGCAAGTGCCAAGTCAGTAAAATCCGGGTTAATCCCTAGGTTTTTCGTTTCTTACTTTCAACATCAAGAGAACAAGCATGTCCCTCGACAAAGTCACCCCCGGCAGCAAAGTCCCCGACGCGTTCAACGTCATCATCGAAATCCCCATGAATGCCGATCCGGTGAAGTACGAAGTGGACAAGGACTCGGGCGCCATTTTTGTGGACCGCTTCATGAGCACCGCCATGCACTACCCGACCAACTACGGTTATGTGCCCAAGACCATCTCCGGTGACGGCGACCCGGTGGACGTGCTGGTGATCACCCCCGTGCCCCTGATCCCCGGTGTGGTGGTGACCTGCCGCGCCATTGGTATCCTGAAGATGACCGACGAAGCCGGCGAAGACGGCAAGGTGCTGGCCGTGCCCGTGGACAAGATTTTGTCGCTGTACAGCCAGTGGCAAAAGCCCGAAGACCTGAACCCCTTCCGCCTGAAGACCATTGCCCACTTCTTTGAACACTACAAGGATCTGGAAGAAGGCAAGTGGGTCAAGGTGCAAGGCTGGGAAGGCCCAGAGTCCGCCCAGAAAGAAATCATGGACGGCATCGCCAACTACAACAAACAACAGGCGTAATACGTCCTGCGGCGGGTTTTAGGGGTTAAAAAGGCCTCTAGCCCGCATGGATAGTGCGCAAGCAGCTATCAAAAAAAGAGCGTTTCCCTGCGAAGGGTAACGCTCTTTTTATTGGGGCCCCGTGCTGGGCCGGGCCAACGGGCCTTAGCGTGTCGGGTCGGGGAACACCCACTGCTGCAGCCGGCCGGCGCGCTCAAACGGCTTCCAGGTGCCCGGCGTCTGCGCCAGCCGGTCGGCCACGACCCACCAGGCCGTGGGGTTGAGCCCCAAGCCAATGTGGCTGGCAAACACTTCCACGTTTTCGGTGTTCGGGTTGGCGCGGCTGGTGGCTTGCAGGCTGGCGCTCCACGCCACCACACCGTCGGTGCGTGAGTAGATCGAGGTGGTGGGTACGGGCGGTGCGGTTGGCAGGTCGAAGTTTTCCACCTCCTGGGTGATGCTGCGCCCGCTGGTCAGCTCGTACAGGCGCCAGGCATTGGTGCTTTTGTGCGAGCCGGAAAAGGGTGTGCCCAGGGTGATGACGCTGCGTACGCACTGGGGCAATTCCTTGGCCAGCTCGCGGGCGTACACGCCGCCCAGGCTCCAGCCGACTAGGCTGACCGGTTCACCCGCTGCTTCGCAGGTGTCCAGCACCTGGCGTTTGGCGGTTTCCAGGATGCCGGCCCGCGGGCCGAAGTTGTAGCCCTGGTTCCAGCCCGATACGTCGTAACCCAGGTTTTGCAGGTAGCCGCGCAGGGGCAACGTGGAGCCATCGCTGGCAGACAGGCCGGGGAAAACAATCACCGGATGGCCATCGCCCACCGGGGCACGCATCAGGGCGGGCCAGCTCGGCAGCAAAGACCAAAACTCCCAGGGTGCACGAAATTCCAGTGCCATCAGCAGCGCGTTGGGTGCGGGGGCGTGTTCACTCGGGGTTGCCTTGGATGCTTTCGCCATCGTCTTCGGGGTGCACGGCGTGTGTTACGCCGTAGCGGTTGTTGGTACTGCGTTCGACGGTAGCAGCTTTTGGCGGGGGGCTGGCTGACGCAGGCGTTGTTTTGTCGGGGAAAATCGGGGTTTTCGTCACTTAGGTGACTGTGGCTGGGCGGTACGTCCGGTCCGGATCTTGCGTAAGTCGCAATAGGTGCTGTGAAGCATTTCCTGCATCTTCTCGCTTCTGCGCCAGTTATTGCCCCAAAGATATGAACAAATTGAAAATTTCCTCCCGTCTGGTTCTGCTGGTTGGTGTCATGAGTGCGTTATTGCTGCTAGTAGGGGGTATCGGCCTGTACGGCATGGGCAAAAGCAACGAAGCGCTGGACGCGGTGTATTCCGACCGCACGGTCCCCATTCAGCAGCTCAGCGACATCCGGTATCTGCAACTGCGTAATCTGATGTCCATCGCCGATGCCCAAACACAGCCCAACGAGGCCAACATCACCAAATCGGCCTCTGACGTGAAGACGCAACTGGCGCAAATTGATGTGCTGTGGGCTGCGTATATGGCCACCCAACTGACGCCGGAAGAGGCGCAATTGGCGGCTGCGGTTGCAGCCCTCAACAAGAAGCTTGTCAGCGAAGGCCTGCAACCTACCTTGGCGGCCCAGGCCGCCAATGACATGTATGTGGCCACACTGGCGGTGGACGAGAAACTGCGCCCGCTGTTTGCACAGGCGCGGGACAAGCTCGGTGAGTTGATCAAACTGCAGGTGGCGCTGGCCCAAAACGAGTTCGATACCTCGACCCAAAGAGCGCAAACCATCCGCGGTGTCTCCATTGCCTCCATGGTGCTGGGGCTGGGCTTTGCCATCGTCTTTGGCTGGGTACTGGCGCAGAGCATTACCAAGCCGCTGGTGCGGGCGGTGGAAATTTCCAACGCCGTAGCGCACGGTGATTTGAGCGCCCCTATTCCGACACAAGGCTCCGACGAAATTGCCGCGTTGATGCGCGCTTTGTCAGAGATGCAAGCCGGTTTGGTCACCGTGGTCACCCAGGTGCGCCACGGATCGGAGAGTGTGGCGACCGCCAGCTCGGAGATCGCCCAAGGTAACCATGACCTTTCCGCCCGCACCGAAAGCCAGGCCAGCGCCCTCGAAGAAACGGCCGCTTCGATGGAAGAACTCGGCGCCAACGTGAAACACAACGCCGACAACGCGCGTCAGGCGAATCAACTGGCCATGCGTGCGTCCACCGTGGCGGTGCAGGGCGGTGAAGTCGTGGCCCAGGTGGTGGACACCATGAAGGGCATCAACGACAGCTCACGCAGGATTTCCGACATCATCAGCGTGATCGATGGCATCGCGTTTCAGACCAACATCCTGGCGCTGAACGCGGCGGTAGAAGCCGCGCGTGCTGGTGAACAGGGCCGTGGCTTTGCCGTGGTGGCCAGCGAAGTGCGCAGCCTGGCGGGGCGCTCTGCAGAAGCCGCCAAGGAAATCAAGATGCTGATTGGCGACAGCGTCACCCGGGTCGAACAGGGCACGGCGCTGGTAGACCGCGCCGGTACCACCATGACAGAAGTGGTCAGCAGCATCCAACGCGTGACTGAGATCATGGGCGAGATCAGCGCGGCCAGCAACGAACAGTCCCTGGGTGTGGCCCAGGTCGGTGAAGCCGTCACACAGATGGACCAGGCGACGCAGCAAAACGCGGCGCTGGTGGAAGAGATGGCCGCCGCCGCCAGCAGTCTGAAATCTCAGGCCAACGAGCTGGTGCAGGCCGTGGCGGTGTTCAAGCTGGCCTGAGATTCATGAAGGCTTGCGCAACGGGCTGCGCTGGCCCAGGTCTTCCAGGTAGTCGCCAATGCCTTCACCCTCACGCTCCAGAAAACGGGCTACGGCATCGGCAAAGGCCGGGTGCGCCAGCCAGTGGGCGCTGGTGGTCTTAACCGGCAGCAGGGCGCGGGCCATCTTGTGTTCACCCTGGGCACCACCTTCAAAGCGCTGGTAACCGTTGGCGATGCACCACTGAAGCGGTTGGTAGTAGCAGGCCTCAAAGTGCAGGCAGTCCACACGCTCCAGCGCGCCCCAGTAGCGGCCATAGGCTACTTTTGAATCATTTAGGCCTGTAGCCCCCGTGGAATGTGCGCCAATAGCTATCAAACTGCTAGCAATCGGGCGACCATCGCGCTCGGCAATGAACAGCAGCCAGTTCTGCGGCATGGTGTCGGCCATGCGCTGGAAGAAGTCGCGGTTCAGGTAAGGCGCATTGCCGTGTTCCAGATAAGTGCGCTCGTAGCAGCAGTAGAAAAAGTCCCAGTCGGCAGGCGTGATGGCGTGGCCTTCGGCGTGCCGGAAGGTGACCCCGGCCTCGGCCACCTTGCGCCGCTCCTGGCGGATTTTTTTGCGCTTGTCTTGCGCGAGTGAAGCCAGAAAAGCGTCGAAGTCTGTGTAGCCGGGAGCGTTTTTTCCGCTGGGCCGCCCCAAGGAAAAATGCGCCCCCTCGGGGGGCAGCGAGGACACGTCAGTGCCGAGCGTGGGGGCCACATTGGTCCAGTGGAACTGCACCGTGTGGCGCAGCATCAGGCCGGCGTCCGTGCAGGCTTGCACATCGTCATCTGCTGCAAACAGCAAATGCAGGGACGACAGGCCCTGCGCTTCGCACCACTGCACCACGGCCCGCACTAGCGCAGCGCGTGCTTGCGCGTTGCATGCCAACAGGCGTGCACCCGGCACGGGCGTGAACGGCACGGCCACCACGGCCTTGGGGTAGTAGGGCACACGGTGCTGCTGGTAGGCGTTGGCCCAGGCCCAGTCGAACACGTATTCGCCATACGAGTGGTCCTTGAGGTAGAGCGCGCAGGCGGCCACCATCTGGCCACCGCTTTCCAGCGTGATGAAGTGCGGCGCCCAGCCCGTGGCGGGGCAGGCGCTGCCACTGGCGTGCATAGCCGCCAGATAGGCATGTTGCATGAAGGGGCTGGTCAGGCCCTGCTGCTGCAACAGCGCGTCCCAGGCCTGCGCGTCCACCTCCAGCGGCGAGGTGAATACCCGGGTGACATAATCAGTTTCAGCCACAGCGTACCCGCTGTGTGAGGGGGTCACCGTCAGTGATTCCGCTAACCCAATTTTGCTGGTTCATGACTCTCCAACTGTGCATCGCGCAACTCAATTTCCATGTAGGTGACCTGGACGGCAACGCCCAGAAAATCGTGACGGCCGCGCAGCAAGCCTACGCGGACGGTGCCCGCCTGCTGCTGACCCCCGAATTGTCCATTTGTGGCTACGCCGCTGAGGACTTGTTTCTGCGCCCCGCCTTTATCCAAGCCTGCGATGATGCCGTGAAAGCCGTAGCCCAGGCGTTGGCCGGGTTAAAAGGCATGTCCGTGGTGGTTGGCCACCCCACCGGGGGCGACAGCCGAACGCGTTCCACCGCAGTGCAACAGCGCTATAACGCCGCAAGCGTGCTGCGCGAAGGCCAGGTAGTTGCGACCTACGCCAAGCGCGAGTTGCCCAACTACCAGGTGTTTGACGAGCGCCGCTACTTCACACCGGGCGACGGTGTGTGTGTGTTTGAAGCCGGGGAGGGCGCGGATGCCCTGCGTGTGGGTCTGCTGATCTGCGAAGACGCCTGGTTTGAAGAGCCTGCGCGGCTGGCCAAAGAGGCCGGGGCGCAAATCCTGGCCGTCATCAACGCCTCGCCCTTCCACGTGGGCAAGGGTTACGAGCGCGAAGCCACCATGGGTGAACGCGCGCGCGCCACCGGTCTGCCGCTGGTCTACGCGCATCTGGTGGGCGGGCAGGACGAAGTGGTGTTTGAAGGGCATTCGTTTGTCCTCAACGCTGATGGCACCGTGGCCGGTCGTGCCCCCAGTTTCAAGGAAAATCTGTTTGTAGCCCGCGTGGAACATGCGCAATCAGCTATCAATATCGTAGCGAATGTGGAGCCGGTACGCACCCCTGAGGCCGACCTGTGGGATGCGCTGGTGCTGGGCGTGCGCGACTACATTGGCAAGAACGGCTTCCCCGGCGTGTTGCTGGGCCTGTCGGGGGGTATCGACTCGGCGCTGGTGCTGGCGATTGCGGTGGATGCGCTGGGACCGGACAAGGTGCGCACGGTGATGATGCCTTCGCCCTACACGGCCGACATCAGTTGGATAGACGCGCGCGAGATGGCCGCGCGGGTGGGTGTGCGTTACGACGAAATCTCCATCGTGCCGGAATTCGAAGCTTTCAAGGCCTCTCTGGCCCCGCACTTTGTGGGCCGGGCCGAGGACACGACCGAAGAAAACATCCAGGCCCGCATCCGCGGCACGCTGCTCATGGCCATGAGCAACAAGTTCGGCAGCATCGTGTTGACCACCGGCAACAAGTCCGAAATGGCCACCGGCTACTGCACGCTGTATGGCGATATGGCCGGCGGTTTTGCCGTGATCAAGGACCTGGCCAAGACGCTGGTGTTCAAGCTGGCGCGCTGGCGCAATGCGCACGATCCGTACAGCACGGGCAGCAACCCGATCCCTGAGCGCATCATCATCCGCCCACCGAGCGCCGAACTGCGCCCCGACCAGACCGACCAGGACAGCCTGCCGCCCTACGAGGTGCTGGACGCGATCCTGGAGCGCTATATGGAGAACGACCAGAGCATGGAAGCCATCGTGGCCGCTGGCTTTGCGCGGGCCGATGTGGAGAAGGTCACGCGCCTGATCAAGATCAACGAGTACAAGCGCCGCCAGGCGCCCGTGGGCATTCGGGTTACCCACCGCAGCTTCGGCAAGGATTGGCGTTATCCTATTACCAGCCGCTTTCGTGCATGAAGGGTGCGTGACAGGCGTCTTCGCCTGCGCTACTTCGACCTTTAATCTGGAATCCTGATGAAACAAATTACCGCCATCGTCAAACCGTTCAAACTCGAAGAAGTCCGTGAAGCACTGGCAGACTGTGGCGTGACAGGCCTGACCGTGACCGAAGTCAAGGGTTTTGGCCGCCAGAAGGGCCACACCGAGCTGTACCGCGGTGCCGAATACGTGGTGGATTTCTTGCCCAAGGTGAAGGTCGAAGTGGTCGTCAAGACCGACGACGTGGACCGCTGCGTGGATGCCATCGTCAAGGCGGCACACACCGGCAAGATCGGTGACGGCAAGATTTTCGTGACCAGCGTGGAGCGCGTGGTGCGCATCCGCACCGGTGAGCAGGACGAGTCGGCGGTCTGAGCCGCCCGGGCCACGCGTTGGGAGCGTTTAGATCTGGTCCAGACGGGTGGCAGGCGCAAAGCCTGCTGCCTGCACCAGGTCCTGCAACAGGGTAGGTACCTGGTCAGACACCTGCACCAGGCCCATCTGCCAATCCCCCAGGAAGCCTTGCTTCACGGACGTGGCCAGGAAATCCATCATCCCCTGGTAGTAGCCTGCGGTATTGAGAATGCCGATGGGCTTGTCATGGTAGGCCAGCTGGCGCCAAGTCCAGACTTCAAACAGCTCTTCAAATGTGCCGATGCCGCCGGGTAATGCCAAAAAGGCATCGGCCCGCTCGGCCATCATGCGTTTGCGCTCGTGCATGTTTTCCACGATGTGCAGCTCCGTGCAGCTACGGTTGGCCCATTCGCGTTCCACCAGTGCCTTGGGGATGATGCCGACCACGCGCCCACCGGCTTCCAGCACCGCGTCTGCGACCGTGCCCATGAGCCCGTTGTTGCCGCCACCGTAGACCAGTTGGCCGCCGCGCTCGGCAATCCAGGTGCCGACCTCACGCGCCGTTTGGGTGAAAGCCGGGTCTGCTCCGGGGCGCGAGCCACAGTAGACGCAAAGGGAGAAAGCAGGTTGGGTCATACAAATCGTTGGTAAAGCGCTGCAGCCCAGATACCCAGGCACAGCAACAGGCTCAGCAGCACGGCGGCGCTGCCCATGTCTTTGGCCCGTTTGGACAGGTCATGCCATTCGGGGCCTACGCGGTCGATGGCGGTTTCTACCGCGGTGTTGAGCAGTTCCACCACCATCACCAGAACCACACTGCCAGCCAGTAGCGCGGTTTCGACCCAGTTGCCACCGAGCCAGAGCGACACGGGGATCAGCACCATGGCGGCCAGGCTTTCCTGGCGAAAGGCGGTCTCGCCCCAGCCTGCGCGCAGCCCGGCCATGGAGTAACCGGTGGCATGCCACATGCGGGAGAAGCCCTTGCGGTCCTTTTGCGGATTGACGGTTGCGGAGCGGAGGTTCGAATGCATGGGGGGATGTATCAGCGGCTCAACGGGAGCGAATGCACCAACCGGGTACCGGCCCAGACGTCGTGCCAGAACTGGCCTTGCGGATGAAAGCGGGCGAGCAGCGCCCAGACGGCGACCCAGCCGATCAGGATCACCGCCGTTTCTGGACCGCTCAACTGGAAGGGTGCAATGGCGACGAGGGGAGGCAGAAGCCAGAGCCAGCTCAGGATGTAGCGGCCCAGGGCGCGTTTTTGGGTGATGGGCATGCCGTGGCGGTCCACTACGCGGATATTCCAGGTTTTCATGGCCAGGGTCTGTCCTTTGGCCCAGAACCAGACAAAGTAGATACCAAAGACGACAAACAGAAAGGCCTGCAGGGCGTGCCGGTTGTCCATGGCGTTGCGGGTCTGGCTCAGGGTGCCGAAGAGGTAGCCGGCAATAAAAACCACGCCAAAAAGGAGCAGGCCTTCATACATCCAGGAGGCCATGCGGCGCCACAAACTCGGGGTGATCAATTCGTTCTGCATTGCGTGGGGCTCGGGCCCCGGTTTAGGCCGGTTTTCGGCGACCACGCATTGTAGGGGACGCCTCTGGCGCTATCTCCGACCAGTGAAGGGCTAATTGGCAGGCTCGACGTCGTTTGTCGGTGCAGGCAGAACGGCCGCTGTCTGGGGGCGCTGGGGCAGTAAGGTGTTGCGATCCACACCTTGTTTGGAAGTGGCCAAGGCGCGTTCGGTCTCCGGCGTGTGGCGGGTGACAGGCACCTTGGCCAGTTTGCTGGCGGATACGGGTTTGACCGCCACGGCGGCACCCACAGGCTTCTTGGCGCTGCCTTCTGCCAGTTTTTTCTTTTCTTCCGGGCTCAGGGCTTGGTAAGCCTCCCAGTTGGCTGCGCGGTCGGACGGGGCAATTTTCTTGGTCTGTGCGAAATTCAGGCGCGCCATTTCCCGGTCTTTGGGTTTCAGCGCAGCCCATTCGGCCATGCGGCTGTGCAGCTTCTCTTTATCGGGCGCGGCCATCACGGGGTAGTTTTGGGCCAACGCAATCCATTTGCGCCGCTGCCCTGCACCCAGACTGTCCCAGTTGCTTGCCAAAGGAGCCAAAGACTGGCGCTGGGCACCCGACAACTCAGCCCATGTGGGGGCGGAGGGCCCTGTGCCTGGCAGTACGGTTGGCGCGGTTGCGGTGGCAGGTGTGGCCTTGGTTTGTGCCCACAACGCACCTTGCATGGCGAACAGGCAGGCCACGCCAATCAGCAGACCGCGCAGTGGCAGGGCCTGTGTGAGAGTGGGGGCTACCCTGGAAGTCGCAAGAGTTGGCATGCAGATGGTCGAAATGCGAGAGGCAGTCAGTTGCTCTGGTTCAGGCGCAGGAATTGTGCAAACCCAGGGTCTGTGTAGGCCGCAGGAGGGAGATCACCGGTCAAAAGCTCAACATCTACGTCCGCCAGCTCTTGCGCGCGGCTGTTTTCTTCAAACACGGCAATCGCCAGGAGTCCGCCCACCAGTGCCAGCAGAGGAATAACAGACGCGAACCAGGCCTTGAAGCCGGAAAATCCGCCGCCCAAGCCCAGCGTGGCCGAACCATTGCCCATGACGACGGTGGAACTGGCCGCCTGGAGTTTGACGACCTTGCGCTTGGCCAGGGCCTGCATGCGTGCAGCCTTCAGTCGCTCGGAAATATCGTGGGGCAGGTTGTCCGTGGATGCCGACAGGCGGGCGGCAATATTACGCCCCAGCGAGTCCTGGTAGCCATTGCTTTGGGGTGTTTGCGCGTTTGTCATAGTCGTATTCCCTTTGCCGTCAGTGCTTTTGCGAGGGCGTGCACCGCTCTGGAGCAGTGCGTTTTGACGCTGCCCTGTGAGCAGCCCATTGCCGCAGCGGTCTCGGCAACATCCATCTCTTCCCAATAACGCATCAGAAAGGCTTCGCGTTGACGTGCTGGAAGCTGTCCAATCTCTGTTTCGATCTCCCGCAAGGTCTGTGCCCGCTCTGTGTGCGTTTCTGCGCTCTCATTTTGCTCTGGATTGTTGGAGGCGTGTACCGCCTCCAACAAATCAAAATCGCCATCGTCATTGGCATTTTCAAAGTCCCCCATGTTGGAGAACAGGGCATTTTGCGTTTTTTGCCGGCGAAACCAGTCCAGCGTGCAGTTGGACAGGATGCGCTGGAACAGCATGGGCAGCTCTTCGACCGATTTGTGGCCATAGTGTTCGGCCAGCTTCATCATGCTGTCCTGAACGATGTCCAATGCCGCCTCGTCGTTGCGAACGTGGTAGACCGAGCGCTTGAAAGCGCGTCGTTCGACACTTTTCAGGAATTCGGAGAGTTCGCGTTCGGATGCCAAGTGGGGTCAGCCAGGGTCGTGATCGGTATGCACAGTGCCCAAAAGGAGGCGCTGTGCCTGCCATGGGGTGTCGGATTATGGCATTGGTGCCTGCATTTTCCGGATGCTGCAGCGCAAAACGGGCCAGACCAGTGCGATAATGCGCTTTGCACATCAAAAGGCAAACGGGTCATGACTCGGCGCAGCATTCAATGCGCTTATGGTTTTGGTCTTAAGTCCTGACGCGGCCCCACAAGGGTTTGTGAAGGGGCACCCAAGGTTTTTCGTTAGAGAAATTCACAAAGGTTCATCATGGAAATTTCAAAAGCCGAAATCGCTTCGGCGCATGCTGCCAGCAGCAAACAACACGCGTCAACGTCTGTTCCCCTCGAATTGCGCGGGGCGGAAGTTCTCATCAAGGCCCTTCAGGCCGAAAACGTCAAGTACGTCTGGGGTTATCCCGGCGGTGCGGTACTGCACATTTACGACGCTTTCTACAAACAAGACACGATTCAGCACGTATTGGTGCGCCATGAGCAGGCTGCGGTCCACGCGGCCGACGGTTATGCCCGTGCTACCGGCGATGTGGGTGTTGCGCTTGTCACTTCCGGCCCCGGTCTGACCAATGCGGTCACCGGTATTGCCACGGCGTACATGGACAGCATTCCCATGGTGATCATCAGTGGGCAGGTGCCCACCCACGCCATCGGCCTGGATGCCTTCCAGGAATGCGACACCGTGGGTATCACCCGCCCCATCGTGAAACACAACTTCCTGGTCAAGGACGCCAAGGACATGGCCGAGGTCATGAAAAAAGCGTTCCACATTGCGCGCACCGGCCGCCCCGGCCCTGTGGTGGTGGATATCCCCAAGGACGTGTCCTTCAAGAAGGTTCCGTACCACGGCTACCCCGAAACGGTGGAAATGCGCTCCTACAACCCGGTGCGCAAAGGCCACGGCGGGCAGATCCGCAAGGCCCTGCAGCTGCTGTTGGCGGCCAAGCGCCCCTATATCTACACCGGCGGTGGTGTGCTGCTGAGCAATGCCTCTGCAGAGCTGCGCACCCTGGTGGACATGTTGGGTTACCCCTGCACCAACACCCTGATGGGCTTGGGCGCTTACCCCGCCAGCGACCGCAAGTTCCTGGGCATGCTGGGCATGCACGGCACGGTGGAAGCCAACAACGCGATGCAGAACTGCGACGTGTTGCTGGCCGTTGGCGCCCGTTTTGACGACCGCGTGATTGGCAACCCCAAACACTTTGCGCAGAACGAACGCAAGATCATCCATATCGACATTGACCCGTCGAGCATTTCCAAGCGCGTCAAGGTCGACATTCCGATCGTGGGCGACGTCAAAGACGTGCTGCTCGAGATGATCGCCATGATCCGCGAAGGCAGCGTCAAACCCGATGCCAACGCCTTGGGCGCCTGGTGGGACACCATCGAAGGCTGGCGCAGTCGCGATTGCATGAAGTACGGCATGGGCAAGGGCGACGTGATCAAGCCCCAGTACGTGGTGGAAACACTGTGGAACATGACCAAGGACGTGGACACCTACATCACGTCGGACGTGGGCCAGCACCAGATGTGGGCCGCGCAGTACTACAAGTTTGACGAGCCACGCCGCTGGATCAACTCCGGTGGTCTGGGCACCATGGGCGTGGGCATTCCCTACGCCATGGGCATCAAGCTCGCCAAGCCGGACAGCGAAGTGTTCTGTATCACCGGCGAAGGCTCGGTGCAGATGAACATCCAGGAGCTCTCGACCTGCCTGCAGTACAACACGCCGATCAAGATCTGCTCGTTGAACAACCGCTACCTCGGTATGGTGCGCCAGTGGCAAGAGGTGGAGTACGAAGGCCGCTATAGCCACAGCTACATGGACGCGCTGCCCAACTTCGTCAAGTTGGCCGAGGCTTACGGTCACGTCGGCATGCTGATCGAAAAGCCGGGCGATGTGGAGCCCGCATTGCGCGAAGCCCGCAAACTCAAGGACCGCACGGTATTCATGGACTTCCGGACCGACCCCACGGAGAACGTGTTCCCCATGGTGCAGGCCGGCAAGGGCATTACCGAAATGCTGCTGGGGAGTGAGGATCTTTAATAAAAAAGGCCTCTAGCCCGCGTGGAATATGCGCAACCAGCTATTGAAAATATAGCATTCCTTCACTTTAACTTTTGACGAATCTATTGTTTGCCAAGCCCTGTGGTTACCGCCACAGGGGGAGGGCAACGAAAAGAGGAATCTATCCATGAAACACATCATTGCAGTTTTGCTGGAAAACGAGCCTGGGGCTCTTTCCCGCGTTGTGGGCCTTTTTTCAGCCCGTGGTTACAACATTGAATCCCTGACGGTGGCTCCCACCGAAGACCCCACCCTGTCGCGCATGACGATTCAGACCTCCGGGTCGGATGACGTCATTGAACAAATCACCAAGCACCTGAACCGCCTGATCGAAGTGGTCAAGGTGGTGGACCTGACCGAAGGCGCTTACATCGAGCGCGAGCTCATGATGGTCAAGGTGCGTGCGGTGGGCAAGGAGCGCGAAGAGATGAAGCGCATGGCAGATATATTCCGGGGTCGCATCATCGATGTCACGGAGAAGAGCTACACGATTGAGTTGACGGGCGACCAATCGAAGAACGACGCGTTTCTGGAGGCCATTGAACGCGCCGCGATTCTGGAAACCGTACGCACGGGTTCCAGCGGCGTGGGCCGCGGTGAACGGATTTTGAGAGTTTAATTTTTTACAACGGAGAGAGAAAATGAAGGTTTTTTACGACAAGGACTGCGATCTGAGCCTGATCAAGGGCAAGACCGTTGCGATCATTGGTTACGGCAGCCAGGGCCATGCCCATGCACAGAATCTGAACGACAGCGGCGTGAAGGTCGTGGTTGGTCTGCGCAAAGGTGGCGCCTCCTGGGACAAGGTTGGCAAGGCCGGCCTGAACGTGCTGGAAGTCAACGACGCGGTCAAGGCTGCTGACGTGGTCATGATCCTGTTGCCCGATGAAGACATCGCTGGCGTGTACAAGAACAACGTCGAACCCAACATCAAGCAAGGCGCTTCGCTGGCCTTCGCCCACGGTTTTAACGTGCACTACAACCAGGTCGTGCCACGTGCCGATCTGGACGTGTGGATGGTCGCTCCCAAGGCGCCTGGCCACACCGTGCGCAATACCTACACCCAAGGTGGCGGCGTGCCCCACCTGGTGGCAGTGCACCAGGACAAGACCGGCAAGGCCCGTGACCTGGCCCTGTCCTACGCGATGGCCAACGGTGGCGGCAAGGCCGGCATCATTGAAACCAACTTCAAGGAAGAAACCGAAACCGACTTGTTCGGCGAACAAGCCGTCCTGTGCGGTGGTGCCGTTGAGCTGATCAAGATGGGTTACGAAACCCTGGTGGAAGCCGGCTACGCCCCTGAAATGGCTTACTTCGAATGCCTGCACGAGCTCAAGCTCATCGTTGACCTGATCTACGAAGGCGGCATTGCCAACATGAACTACTCCATCTCCAACAACGCGGAGTATGGTGAGTACGTGACCGGCCCTGAAGTGATCAACGCCGAATCCCGCGTTGCCATGCGCAACGCCCTGAAGCGCATCCAGACTGGCGAATACGCGAAGATGTTCATTCTGGAAGGCCGCACCGGCTACCCCAGCATGACCGCGCGCCGCCGTCTGACTTCTGAACACTCCATCGAAGTTGTGGGCGCCAAGCTGCGCGCCATGATGCCCTGGATTGCGAAGAACAAGCTGGTTGACCAGACCCGCAACTAATACGCCTACGGCGTGTTGACAAGGGCCACTTCGGTGGCCCTTGTTGTTGCTGGCGCTTAGTCAATATATGGTGGCGGCTGACTTACACTGGCAGCTGTAAGCGCAAGGAGAATTTATGCACGATGGATCTGAATCAATGCCAACGCCACAAGAGGGTGAGGTGCTGCGAAAACGTCGCAAAGGCATCTATGTGTTGCCGAATCTGTTCACGCTTGCAGCCCTGTTTGGTGGGTTTTACGCAATCGTTATGGCCATCAATGGTCGCTTTGATCAGGCTGCCGTAGGCATTTTTTGCGCGATGGTACTGGACAGCCTGGATGGCCGTGTTGCACGTATGACCAATACGCAAAGTGCATTTGGCGAGCAAATGGATTCGCTGTCTGACATGGTGTCTTTCGGTGCAGCGCCAGCCATCATTTCCTATGTGTGGGCGTTACAGGGCCTGGGTCGCTGGGGCTGGATTGCTTCCTTTGTGTACTGCGCCTGTGCAGCGCTGCGCCTTGCGCGCTTCAATGTGAATACGACGGTGGTGGACAAGCGCTACTTCCAGGGTTTGCCGTCACCCGCCGCTGCGGCCTTGGTCGCCGGCTTCATCTGGTTGCTCACAGAAAGTGGTCTGAAGGGAACCGGCGTGTTGGAGTTTGGAGTCTTTGCGCTGTCCGTGCCATGGGTGATGTTTGCGCTCGCCTTGTATGCGGGGCTGACCATGGTTACCAACGTGCCGTTCTACAGCTTCAAGGACGTGAGCATGAAGAAGAGCGTGCCCTTTGCCGTGATCGTGCTGATTGCGCTGGGCATTGCTGTCATCAACATCGATCCGCCGACCGTAATGTTTGGCGTGTTTGTTGTGTACGGCCTGAGTGGTTATGTGGTGTACGTGGTACGCCGGGCGCGCGGGGTGCGCACCAGCGTGATCAGCACGTCAACGGATGAGCCCGAAGAGCGCGGCTTGCACATGTGATTGGAAGACAGGAGAACTGGTATGGCTGACAAACTGATTATTTTTGACACCACGTTGCGTGATGGAGAGCAGTCTCCTGGCGCCTCCATGACCCGTGACGAAAAGCTGCGCATTGCACGCCAGTTGGAGCGTCTGAAAGTGGACGTCATTGAAGCAGGATTTGCGGCCAGTTCCAACGGGGATTTTGAGGCGGTGCAGTTGATCGCCAACACTATCAAGGACTCCACCATTTGCTCGCTGTCGCGGGCCAATGACCGTGATATTTCGCGCGCAGCAGAAGCGCTCAAGGGCGCTAACAATGCACGCATCCACACCTTCATCGCGACCTCTGCCTTGCATATGGAAAAGAAGCTGCGCATGACACCCGACCAGGTGTTTGAGCAGGCCAAGCAGTCGGTGCGTTTTGCGCGCAATCTGGTGGCAGATATCGAGTTCAGTCCCGAAGACGGATACCGCAGCGACCCTGATTTCTTGTGTCGTGTACTGGAGGCGGTGATCAACGAAGGTGCCACCACCATCAATGTGCCCGACACCGTGGGTTATGCCATCCCCGAGCTGTATGGCGAATTCATCAAGACTTTGCGTGAACGCATCCCCAATTCGGACAAGGCCATCTGGTCGGTGCATTGCCACAATGACCTGGGCATGGCGGTTGCCAACTCGCTGGCGGGTGTAAAGATCGGCGGCGCACGCCAGGTGGAGTGCACCATCAATGGCCTGGGCGAACGGGCCGGCAATTGCAGCCTTGAAGAAATCGTCATGGCGGTCAAAACCCGCAAGGACTATTTCGGATTGGAACTTGGCATTGATGCCAAGCACATCCTCGCCGCCAGCCGCATGGTGAGCCAGACCACCGGCTTTGTCGTGCAGCCCAATAAGGCGGTGGTGGGGGCGAATGCCTTTGCGCACGCGTCCGGCATTCACCAAGACGGCGTGCTCAAGGCGCGTGACACCTACGAAATCATGCGTGCCGAAGACGTGGGCTGGACGGCCAACAAAATCGTGCTGGGCAAGCTCAGTGGTCGCAACGCGTTCAAGCAGCGCTTGCAGGAGTTGGGTGTGCAGCTGGAGAGTGAAACGGAAGTCAATGCCGCGTTCGCCCGGTTCAAGGAGTTGGCAGACCGCAAAAGCGAAATTTTTGACGAAGACATTCTGGCCTTGGTCAGTGACGAAAGTGTGTCCGACGACAAAGAGCAGTTTGGTTTCGTGTCTTTGTCGCAGCACAGTGAAACCGGTGAGCGCCCACAGGCGGCCATCGTGTTCACCATGGACGGCAAGGAAGTCAAAAGCAGCTCGGAAGGTAACGGCCCGGTGGATGCCTCTCTCAAGGCCATCGAAGCCCATGTCAAAAGCGGCGCGGAGATGGTGTTGTATTCTGTCAACGCTATCAGCGGGTCCACGGAAAGCCAGGGTGAGGTGACGGTACGGTTGCAAAACAGTGGTCGCGTGGTCAATGGTGTGGGGGCAGATCCAGACATCGTTGTCGCCTCAGCCAAGGCATACCTGAGCGCGCTCAACAAGTTACAGAGCAAAGCTGATCGCGTAGCCGCGCAAGGCTAGGGTTTATACCTATCAGCAATAAATTTGTTGAACTTTACCGCGCAAGTAGTTGATCTTGCGCGGTTTTTTTGTTTAAACTCTGCCCATTAGGCTTGGATTGCGCCGATATTGCAGGCCTCCTTCCCGTCAAACCGTTGGGATTCGATTTGAAAAAAGCTACTTTTCTTTGCTGGGTTGTGGGTATTGCAAGCTTGCTGGCCTTGGCGCCTGTAAATGCTGCCACCGCGAAACGCCAGTCCGCCAGCGCAAGCAAGGCGTCCGTCAAACGGGCACCGCCCGCCAAGAAAGTCAAAGTCGCTGTCCGCAAGCGCGCCTCTATCCGCATGGTGAGCGCACCTGCAAAACTTTCTTTTGGTCAGATGGCTGGATTGCATGGCGCACACGACGCCCTCGACCTCAAGTCCAGCGTGGCTCTGGTGATGGACCAGGACACCCATGAAGTGCTTTTCAGCAAGAACGAATCGGCGGTATTGCCCATCGCTTCGATTACCAAACTGATGACAGGTGTGCTTATCAGTGAGGCGAAGCTCCCGATGGATGAAGTCATTGCCGTCTCGCAGGCTGATGTTGATACGGAAAAGGGCAGTAGTTCTCGTTTGAGCGTAGGCACTGAGTTGAGCCGCGGCGAGCTGCTGCACCTCGCGTTGATGGCCAGCGAAAACCGTGCGGCCCATGCCTTGGGTCGTACGTATCCGGGCGGCTTGGCGACGTTTGTCAGCCTCATGAATGCCAAGGCCAAGATGCTGGGCATGCATGACACCCGTTATGTGGAGCCCACCGGGCTCTCCAGCAAAAACCAGTCCAGCGCACGGGATCTTGCCACTCTGGTGAACTATGCCTATGGTGACGCTACGTTGCGTGAGTACTCCACTTCCACCGGGTACCAAGTCGCAGTGGGCCGCCGGACCTTGCAGTACAACAACACCAATCGCCTGGTGAAGAACCCTGCGTGGGAGATTGGTCTGCAGAAAACTGGTTATATCTCCGAAGCAGGCCAATGCCTCGTGATGCAAGCCAAGGTGGCTGGTCGCAAGATCATCATGGTTTTCCTGGATTCAGCAGGCAAGTTCAGTCGCTTGGGCGATGCCGAGCGTGTTCGGCGCTGGGTGGAGTCCATCCCGGTGGCGCCCAAAGTGTCTCCGCTGGCCAGCAACGAAGCTGCCCCGAAGGTCTAGACGAACCGAATTTCCGGGGTGCTAGCGATTGGCACCCGGTTTGTGCCCCAGCGTCTCGGAGATCTGACGCGCGGTCTCCTTCAACTTGGGCAGCCACTCGTCTTCCAGGCGTCCTGACGGCGCCGAAATCGACAGCCCGGCGACCAGTTTGGACTGGTCATCGTAAATGCCTGCAGCCATGCAGCGCACCCCCAGCTCCAGCTCCTCGTTATCACTGGCTTGCCCGTACTGGCGCACCTTGGACAACTCACGTTCCAGATGGTCCAGCGAGGTAATGCTGTTTTTTGTGTGTCCTTGCAAGCCCGTGCGTGTGGCATAGGCGCGGATGCGTTGCGGGTCATCTGCCGCGAGGAACAGTTTCCCCACGGATGTCAGATGCAAAGGCGCACGGCCACCAATGGCACGCACCACCTGCATGCCGGAGCGCTCGCTGTAGGCGCGCTCCACATAGATGATTTCGTCGCCCTGGCGCATGCTCAGGTTGACCGGCTGCTGGATCAGTCGGTGCAGTTCGCGCATCGGGGCCAGCGCAGCGTCACGCACATTGAGTCGGCCCTTGACCATATTGCCCAATTCCAGCAGACGCATGCCCAGACGGTATGTGCCGGCCTGAGGACGGTCCACAAACCGGCCGGTAGCCAGGTCGTTGAGGATGCGGTGCGCCGTAGAGGGGTGTAGCCCGGCTTTTTCGCTGATTTCCTTGAGGCTGATGGCCTCTTCGCGCGACGCCAGCACATCCATCAGCGTGAACATGCGCTCGATGACTTGAACGGTAGGTGTGTTGGGGGCGTCTGGATCTTTTTTGGTCATGGTGGCAATCTTCGGGTGTATCTTAGCTTGCGCGGCCCGGAGCGCTCCACTGTCCGTGGGTCAGTATCTGCATGGGGGTGAAGCCCGCCTTGTAACTCATCTTGGGACTGTCTTCTATCCAGTAGCCCAGGTACACATAGGCCAACCCCAATTGGCGCGCCTGGTGAATTTGCCACAGCACATTGAAAGTGCCATAGCTGGCCTTTTCATCGGGTTCGAAAAACGTATAAACCGCGGAGATGCCGTCGTCCAGAACGTCCAGGATGGAGACCATCTTGAGCGGACCTTCCGAGCCATCGGCTGTGGTTTCGCGAAACTCCACCAGGCGGGAATTGACCCGGCTTTGCAGCAGGAACTGCGTGTACTGGTCCACGCTGTCTTCATCCATGCCGCCGCCGGCGTGGCGGCTGTTCTGGTAGCGCAGGTACAGCGCATAGTGCTCTGCGACAAAGCCCAGTTTGAGCACCCGAACGGTCAGTCCACCATGGCGGCTCCAGGCGCGGCGTTGGCTGCGGGTCGGTGTGAACCCAGCGGCTTCCACCCGCAACGGGGTGCAGGCCTGGCAGCCATCGCAATACGGGCGGTAGGTGAACATGCCGCTGCGGCGAAACCCTTTGGCAACGAGCTCTGAATAGGCCGAGTTGTTGATCAGATGGCTGGGCGTCGCGACCTGCGAGCGGGCCTGACGGTTGGGCAGATAGCTGCACTCGTACGGCGCTGTGGCGTAAAACTGCAGTGTTTGCAGCGGTAGGTCTTTGAGGTCTGTCATGGAGGACGCTTCAGGCAGACAAAACAGGTTTCCAGTATAGGGGGTCAAAGTGCCACTGGGGGGCGGGTTCCTTCAGGGCCTGCTGTACCGCCTCCACAAAAACACTGCGCGGCATTTCTGCGGCGCCCAGTGAGGCCAGATGCCGGGTGTTTTGCTGGCAGTCAATCCGTGCAATGCCGTGGTGTCGGCAAAACGCCACCAGCGCGGCGAGCGCTATCTTGGAGGCATCTGGCACCCGTGTGAACATCGACTCGCCAAACACGGCGCGTCCCAGAGAGACACAATACAGCCCGCCGACCAACTCACCCCCAATCCAGGCTTCCACGCTGTGGGCGTGGCCCGCCGCGTGCAGGTCGGTATAGGCCTGCACCATGTCCGGCACGATCCAGGTACCGGGTGCGCCTTTGCGTTGTGTGCCGGCACACGCCGCGATGACCTGTGCAAAGGCCGAGTCAATGCGGATTTCACACTGCACGTCGTCACGAAAGCGCAGCAGCTTTTTGCGCAGGGAGCGGTGCAGCTTGAAATCGGCAACCGTGAGCACCATGCGCGGATCGGGGCTCCACCAAAGAATCGGTTGCCCATCGCTGAACCAGGGAAAGATGCCCTGTGCATATGCTTTGCACAGCGTGGATACTTCCAGATCTCCGCCTGCGGCCAGTAGACCGGGCGCGTCCGACTCTACATTCCACGCACGGTCGGGCGGCGGAAACGGGTGGCCGGGCTCCATCCAGGGAAGGTAAAGACCTTGGGAAGATGACATGGAGGAGGATTGCGAGAAGGGTGAAATTGCAAAAAATTTTGCGGACCCCGAAAGAGCCCATTTGGAGAGGTTAGAATACCAGCTGTCGGGGCGTAGCGCAGCCTGGTAGCGCATCTGCTTTGGGAGCAGAGGGTCGTGAGTTCGAATCCCACCGCCCCGACCATTTTTTTGCCAATGCACCGTCATTGGCATTTCTTTTTGTGCCTTTGGATTCCAAAGGCTTGCCTTTTAGCAACTTCCTACACAAGCAATAACCCTTGATCTGGATCAGGGATCATTTATTGGCTGGCGAAGTTTCCTGTAATTTCAGAAAATACTGAAACTACAGGAAATGGAGTCGCCATGAACTTACCACCGCTCACCCAGCGCTTTGTGCTGCACTTTGGCGAAATGGGCAGCCGCTGGGGTATCAACCGCACGGTGGGGCAGATTTACGCACTGCTCTATGTGTCGGCCAAACCCCTCAATGCGGATGAGATCGGGGAGGCGCTGGCGTTTTCCCGCTCCAACGTGAGCATGGGGCTCAAGGAGCTTCAGTCGTGGAATCTGGTGCGACTGATTCACCAGCCCAACGACCGGCGCGAGTACTTTCAGGCCCCCGAAGACGTGTGGGCCATCTTCCGCACGCTGGCCAATGAGCGGCGCAAGCGGGAAATTGATCCCACTCTGTCGATGCTGCGCGACGCACTGATGGAGCAACCCAGCGTGGCCGAAGACATCCATGCACAGGCGCGCATGAAACAGATGCACGCCTTCATTGAGCTGATGACCGACTGGCTGGACGATGTGCAGAAGATGGACTCGGAAACACTGGCCAGCCTGATGCAGATGGGGGCTAAAGTGCAAAAACTGCTCGAGATGAAAGACCGGGTGAAGAGTGTGTTCACCCCCGCCAAGCCCAGTACCGAAGGAGCCGACCATGGACAGCTTTGACCCCATCGTGCTGGCCCGCATCCAGTTTGCGGCCAACATGACGTTCCACATCCTGTTTCCCACCATCAGCATTGCCATGGGCTGGGTACTGCTGTTCTTCAAGACACGTTTCACGGCTACCGGCCAGCAACATTGGATGGACGCCTACCAGTTCTGGGTCAAGGTGTTTGCGTTGACCTTTGCGTTGGGCGTGGTCAGCGGCATCACCATGAGTTTTCAGTTTGGCACCAACTGGCCGGGCTTCATGAACACCGTTGGCAATGTCGCCGGGCCGCTGCTGGCGTATGAGGTGCTGACGGCATTCTTCCTGGAAGCCACGATGCTGGGCATCATGCTGTTTGGCCGCGGGCGCGTGAGCGAACGGGTGCACACCATGGCCACGTTTCTCGTAGCGTTTGGCACCACCATGTCGGCTTTCTGGATTCTGGCGCTCAACTCCTGGATGCACACGCCCACCGGTTTTGTGATGATCGACGGCAAGGCGCATGTGACAAGCTGGCTGGAAGTGATCTTCAACCCGTCGTTCCCGTACCGCCTGACACACATGCTGATTGCCTCGGGTCTTACCGTGGCCTTTCTGCTTGCGGGCCTGTCGGCCTACCGCTGGCTCAAAGGCGACAGAGGCAAGGCCGTGCAGGCCTCGCTGCGCACGGGGCTGTATGTGGCGGCTGTATTGATTCCGCTGCAAATCGTGGTGGGTGACCTCCATGGCCTGAATACCTTGCACCACCAGCCTGCCAAGATTGCCGCCATGGAAGGCATTTGGGAAACGCAAAAAGGCGCGCCCGCCGTGTTATTGGCATGGCCTGACAAGGCCACCCAGACAAACAAGTACGAGATTGCCATACCCAAGCTCGCGTCGTTTTATCTGACGCATGACATCAACGGTGAGATCAAAGGCATTAAGGAATTCGGTGACCAGCACCCGCCGGTGGCACCCGTTTTCTTCGCCTTTCGCACCATGGTGGGCGTGGGCCTGCTGATGTTGGCGGTAAGTTGGTTGGGCGCGTGGCAAGTGCGCAAAGGCGCGGTCAGCACCTGGCTGTTGCGCGTGCTGGTGGGCATGACCTTTGCCGGCTGGGTGGCACTGATTGCTGGCTGGTATGTGACCGAGATTGGCCGCCAGCCCTGGCTGGTGCAAGGCGTGCTGACGGCTGCGCAAGCGGCTTCCAAGATACCCGCGGGCAACATCGCTTTCACGCTGGTGATGTACCTGAGCCTGTACGCCGTATTGCTCACGTCCTATGTGAGTGTGCTGTTTTATCTGGCGCGCAAGGCCAGCGTTCCACAACCCATATTGCCGGAGGTGGCCCATGCTTGATGCAACCAACACACTTGCAGCGAACCTGCTCGTAATCCCCGACCTGACCCAGCCCGCTGGCTGGCTGCCACTGGTGTTCGCACTGGTGATGGCGCTGGCCATGCTGGCCTATGTGATTCTGGATGGCTACGACCTGGGCGTGGGCGTGTTGCTGCGCCGGGCCGACAACGCCGAACAAAAGGACACCATGATCGCCAGCATTGGCCCGTTTTGGGATGCCAATGAGACCTGGTTGGTGCTGGGCGTGGGCGTGTTGCTGGTGGCCTTCCCGATGGCGCATGGCGAGATTTTGGGTGCGCTCTACTTGCCCGTGGCGCTGATGCTGGTGGCGCTCACGCTGCGCGGTGTGGCGTTTGACTTTCGCGTAAAGGCGCGTGACAAACACAAACCCTTGTGGGACCGCGCGTTTTACGCGGGCTCACTGTTGGCCGGTTGGTCGCAGGGCTTCATGCTCGGTGCCCTCGTTACGGGCTTCGCCCGTGACTGGGGCAGCCAGTTGTTCAATGCGCTGATCGGCCTGTGCCTGGTGGCCGCCTACTGTCTGCTGGGCGCGGGCTGGCTCATCATGAAGACGGAAGGCGCGCTGCAACTCAAGGCCGTGCGCTGGGCGCAGGCCAGCCTGTGGCTCACTGCTGCGGGTGTGACGGCGATTTCGCTGGCCACACCGTGGGTCAGCCAGCGCATTTTTGACAAATGGTTCAGTTTTCCCAATGTGGTGATGTTGCTGCCCATTCCTGCCATGACAGTGGCACTGTTTGTGGTGATTGCGCGCAGCCTGAAGCGCTTGCCCACGCGTCTGGCGCAAAACAACCAGTACGGCGCCGCCGTGCCGTTTGCCTGCACCGTGGGCATTTTTCTGCTGGCGTTTTATGGTCTGGCCTACAGCCTGTTTCCATGGCTGGTGGTGGACAAGCTGACGGTCTGGAACGCAGCCAGTGCACCCGAGGCCTTGATGGTGATTTTCTACGGCACGGTGGTCGTGCTGCCGGTCATCATTGGTTACACGGTGTTTGCGTACCGGGTGTTTTGGGGCAAATCCACCGCGCTGAAGTACTGAGCCGCCCCGAGGGGGCGGTATCATTCAGCCTGCGCCACAGCCAGTAGCTCATCCGGATAGAGCACGAACCTTCTAAGTTCGGGGTAGGGGGTTCTTTTTACAGGTCATTCCAGTTGCGTATTTAATTTCGTTGGAAATTAAGTGCTGTAACATTTGTTTTTTAGGCGGGGGTAGCTCAACCGGATAGAGCAATGGCCTTCTAAGCCATAGGTTATGAGTTCGATTCTCATCCCTCGCACATAGCGCGCTTCATTTGCAGCTTTCCGTGACACTTGGTACAGTGCATTCAGTTGCATATTTACCAAGCTGAATGTTAAAAAACGTCACGCTGCTTCGGGAACTGAAAAACGGTCGGAGCACTTGGAAGCTTCTGGGGCCAACTGGGGTTCCGAATGAGCCTTTCGCTGCATTCGTGAAAGCTTATTCGCGCAAGCCCAAAAACACCCTTGAGCTCTACAGCCGGTATCTTGCCCAGTTTGTTGAATTGCGCTGAACCCTGACCCAACCTTTCCATCAAATCTTGACCCACACGATTTGTGTGCACAAGGTGCTCACGTTGTGGATAAGTTCTTGATCTCCTTCTTCTTGGGTTGAGTTTTTGCAGTACTGTTTTTGAACCGATAACTGTCGTTTCCGGTTTCAAGGATATGGCTGTGTAGATCTGCTTCAAATTGCGCCGCTGTTTCCGCGATTTAGTTGCCTCCATTCCGAGCCAGATGGCCAGCTTCTCGGCAAATGGATCGAGCTTGCTTGAGCTCACCCGCTTTGCGTAGGTGGGCTCAGTCTCATCTGATCGCAGGTACTTCTTTACGGTGTTGCGAGCCATGCCTGTACGCCTGGAAATCTCGCGGATGGACATGTTTTCTCGCAATGCCCAACGCCTGATGACATTCAATGTCGCCACGTTTATCACTCCTAAATTCCCCCCGCTTTAAAAACTAGCAGGGTAGGTCCTACGTGGGTCAGTTTTGAATGGAAATTACTGTCCTAAGTGGGTCAGATTTCGACGGAATTCAACAGTCACCCAGTAAAAGGACTCCGAGGTCGGTTTTTTCATAAAAAGTTTGCAGAATACGCATTGAGTGGGAACTATACTTCCCACTTTGGTTTTTGTATAGCTCAATATTGCGGCTCCACTTTGGTGCCAGCATGCAAATTGATGAGGCCTTTGGAAGGCTATTACGAAAACACCGGTTAGACCGAGACTTGACTGCAACTGCACTTGCGACAAATTCAGGAATCACCCGTCGCTACCTCCGAATGCTTGAGTTAGGCCAGGCGAGCCCTACGTTGGCCGTAATAGTTCGCCTTGCGGACTCTTTGGGCTTGGAAATAAATGAGCTCGTAAAGCAAGCTGTAGAGCTAACAGCCGAGAAGTAACTTTCAATCAGGCCAATGGATTCGGCCTTACCAATACTGCACCAAGCGGCAATCGCGGGCTCTTAACACTTCATTTGGTAGCCGTTGGTGGTCCCTGGCGTGTGTTTGTCTGCCCAGGAGCCCGTGCTAATTGCATCCCCTCAAAGGGGCAATAGGTCGGCCTCTGGTTTGGCGTTGAGAGTGCAGATGTCCAGTATAGTGAGTAAATGCGCAACCAGTTGCGTATTTATTAGAGGTAACTTTTGCCAGTGGATTCTGCAATTCCATCGAATCTTCACAGGATTGACCCGGAACAAGGGTTCGAGTCCCTCCTGGCTGGCCAGCTCACTTTACGCTCACGCCACCATGGCAACGGGCTGTAGCCGACGGTATTCCTTTTGGGAAGCGGCGTAACACTCGCAAGTCTTTTCTTCCAGGCGCTCGCGGTCCAGAACGACAATATGGCCGCGACTGTAGCGGATCAGTCCGGCCTCCTGCAGCTTGTGTGCCGCCATGCTCACGCCTTCACGGCGCACACCCAGCAGGTTAGCGGCCAGTTCGTGGGTCATGTCCAGTTCATCAGACGACAAACGGTCCAGCCCGGTCAACAGACGACGGCACAGCTGCTGGTCGATGGAGTGGTAACGATTGCACACGGCGGTCTGGGCTATTTGTCCCAGCACGGACTGGGCATAACGCATCACCACTTTCATGACGCCGTAAGAGTGCTCGATTTCATTTTTGACAAACTCCGCACTGATGCGAAACGCGCGTCCTGCGCTCTGCACCACGGCATCCGTGGCGGCGTAATCCGCGCCCAGCAACCATGAGACACCGACCACGCCGTCGTTGCCCACTACGGCGACTTCGGCCGAGGCGCCGTCCCGTGTGGTGGACATCAGTGAAACGATGGCGGTGGTGGGGAAATACACATATTCAGGCGCCCGGACGGTGGAGTACAGCACCTGGTTGAGCGACAACTCCACCAGTTCCATACGGCAGTGCCAGCGGTCCCTGTCCTCTGTGGGCAGAGCTGCCAGCAACTGGTTTTGTTGTGCGGCAATCAGGGGAATGTGGACTGTATGCATGGGACCTCTCCTCGAAACAATGGAAGCCCTATGTTCTCCAATTCCCCATGATCGCCCTATCGGCGCACGCCGCAATCGCGTGTCGGCCTCCTCCTACAGGCGGGCCTGAGCGCATCCCCAACGGGATGCTGCGGGAGTGCGTCTGCTTACGCCTTCTCTGGCAGTCCTTCCAGCAGGTCGGCCAGCTCCTCGGCATGCTCCTCTTCTACCGCCAGAATCTCCTTGAGCAGGGTGCTGGTGGTCGGGTCGTCGTGGCCCAGGAAGGTGATCATGTCCCGGTAGCTGTCGATGGCAATGCGCTCCGCAACCAGGTCTTCCAGGATCATGTCGTTGAGCGTATCGCCTTCTACATATTCAGCATGGCTGCGTCCGGCAAGTCCGTCGGGTGCGAAGTCCGGGGCTCCACCGAGTTGCACGATGCGGGCAGCGATGCGGTCCGCATGCGCTTGTTCTTCATTGGAGTGCGCCAGAAACTCTGCGGCAACACTCTTGGCGTGGATGCCTTTGGCCATGAAATAGTGGCGGCGATACCGCAGTACACATAGGAGCTCGGTGGCTAGCGCCTCGTTCAGTTGTTTGATGACTTCTGTGCGGTCAGCCGTGTAACCGTCGGTCACCGCACCTCGCTCCAGGTGTTTGCGCGCATGCATCCGAAGTGTCTTGACGGGTGTAAGGGCGGGTTTTGGGGTCATGGGGGGCTCCGGTGGGATGGATGCCTGAGAGTGGCGCAAAAAGAGAGAACCATCCGTGCGTCCGCACACACAACCGGGAAAATGCATGCAAGCTCGCATGGTCCCCGCGGCGGATGGCTGCCTGTCCGGCTAGGATGTCACCCATGTGTGTTCAGTACCATGCCCTCCAATCCGCGAAGGACTACCAGCGCTTCTTTGGGGTGGACCAGCCCCCAGAGCCGGGCAAGCAGGACCTGTGGCCGGGTTACGAAGGCAGTTTCATCCGGCGCCAGCCGCGCGATGCTGCTGCCCTGGAGGCGTGCAACGGCCTGTTTGGCCTGGTGCCCCACTGGGCGACCCACACCCAGATGGCGCGCAACAACTACAACGCGCGTTCCGAAACCGTGGGCGAGAAGCCCAGCTACCGCGACGCCTGGATGTCAGCCCAACATTGCATCATTCCCGCGCAGGCCATTTTTGAACCCGACTGGCGCAGCGGGCGTGCTGTCTCCACGCGCATTGAACGCACCGACGGCCAGCCCATGGGTATTGCCGGTATCTGGTCGTGCTGGAAGTCGCCGCAGGGGGATGTGTTCAGTTATTCCATGCTCACCATCAACGCCGATGCACACCCGCTGATGCGGCATTTCCATCGGCCTGAGGAGGAGAAACGCATGGTGGTGGTCTTGCCGGAGGACCGTTATGCCGACTGGTTACATGCCCCGGTGCGGGACAGCATGGATTTTTTGCTGCCTTACCCGGCAGAGGCGTTGCGCGCCACTGCGCCGCCGCAGCCCCAAGCCAGTTTGTTTGGCTAGTCAGTCGATCTGCAGGGCTTTGACCGGGGCGTCACCTTTCAGCAAATTCGCCGCTCCAGAATTTAAGCACAATATGCCCATAGCCCGCTTCTAGTCTGCGCAAGCAGCTTCTGTTTTGATAGCATCTTCACGCTCGATGCTGGCGATGGGCAGGCCGGTCTGCGTGGTCCTGGCGCCACGCCGTCATGGCTCCAGCGATGCCGTGATTGCCTTGCGATTTTTGGCGGTGGAAATTCGGGCTGCCTCCGTCCATACCGCTTTGGTGTACGCGGGCTCTGCGCGCTCGAACTCGCGGTTAAAGCCTAAAAAGGTGATGTCCGACGTCAGAGGCAATTGCAGCATTTCCAGAGAGTTGCGGAACGCTTCAGACTTCAGCGCCACTTCAATAATGCCCACGGGCAACACTGCGAGCTCGCCGCGCCCCAGTGCCAGTTTTTGCAAGAGCGATTCTGCGCGTATCGACTCTGCATCTTGTGGCACACCCAGTGCCTGCAATTTGTCTCTGGCGTTCATTTGCCCGGGGAGCACCATCACCGGCGAGGTGAGCTTCGAAAAGCCGACACCGTCCCAAGTAATCGGGCTACCAATACGGCGCACGACGCCTATCGTCAGGTTGCCCACGCTACGGGTTCGGTCGATGTCCCCATTCTTCAAAGGAAGCGAAAAGTCCGTCAGATTGCTCTGCGTGGCCGCAAAAGGCATGGCGGCAAGATAAATGCCGGCTTTGACGCCAAGCCGACACCGCATCCAGGGTGCCACCACAAAACTGACGCTGTCGCCCTGGTGCTCTACGGCCCGCCGGACAGCGGTTTGCGCCTCGCTTTCCCGATCGGGGTAGGTCAATGGGGGCACCGGGTTTTGGGAGACACAGATGGTCAAGATGCGTGCGGAGCACAGGGCAGACAGGCAGAGCAGGCCCAAGCCCACGGCGAGGCGGCGGATTCTCACCGCAGTTGGCTTTTCAAGCGGTTCAGAGTGCGACATACATAGTCCTGTGCTTCTCGGAATCACGCCGCAAGCGGTTCGGCTTCAGTGATCTGGTTACGCCCCGCTGCCTTGGACCGGTACAGGGCCTTGTCTGCAAGCCGTAGCGCCTCATCCAGCGGAGTGTCACCGCCCAACTCGGAAATGCCGGCGCTGAACGTCACAGGAATGGCAATGTCCCCATACGCCACCGGATCACGGCTGACGCGCAGCTGCAGTTGCCGCATGAGCTCCATTGCGGTGTCCTGGCTGGTAAACGGCAGGGCAATGGCGAATTCCTCGCCCCCGATCCGGCCGATCCGGTCGGTAGAACGCAGCTTGGAGCGCAACCGGCGGGCTACCTCTTTCAATACCGCGTCGCCCGCCGCATGGCCGTGTTTGTCGTTCACCTTTTTGAAATGGTCCAGGTCAACCACCACGACGCTGAGCGCACCACCCTGGCGGACGGCCAGTTTGCGCAGGTTTTCGGCCTCTTCAAAGAAAGCGCGGCGGTTTAAAAAACCGGTCAGATCATCGGTGGTGGCCAGCCGCGTCATTCGGGCCAGTGCGTCGGTCAGTTCGCGTTGGGTGTTGCGCAGCGACAGCAAACTCATGACCTGTTTGGCCAAACCGCGCAGCAGCCTGATTTGCTCCTCAGTCAACGTGCGCTGCACGTGGTCTGTGACGCACAGGGTTCCGACTTTGGTGCCGTCTTCGGTCTTCAGCAAAGCACCGGCGTAGGTCACGATGGCGGCATCCTGGCGTCGGGCTGCAATCGCACTGGTGCGCGTGTCTTTGCGGACATCCTCGATGACCAGGATGTCATCTTCTTTCAGTGCGGCGGAGCAATAGCTCTCATCGCACAACCGGTTTTGATGGGGATCCACCAGCGTGATGAAAGCATTGGGAGCCCCCGTGACCAGTGACGCGACCCGTATCAGGATGTCAAAGTCTTCGGCCTCCATGCCGTATTCCATATGGTTTGCGGATGTTGCGGGGTGTTGAATCACTGCAGCTGAGGACGTCATCTTCCATTCTCCTGATAAGGGGCCGACCCATTTCCGATGCCTGCGGGGTGTTGCATTGCATCGCGGTCATGGCTTCATATTAGGTCCTCGGGGTATTTATCGAGCATACTATCGTCTATGTTTCTTGCTTCATAGTCTCTTTTTGGGGCGCTTATGGACAATCTGAGCAATCTGGTTCGGGTGCTGGCACCCCAAGGCATGTTGGAGCTTCATTGCCGGTTTGCAGGGGGGTGGCTTGCTGACCATGGCCCAGCACCACCGGGCCATATGCCGTACCACGTGGTACTGGCTGGTTGTGGCCGGGTACGCACGGGCAGCCAGGAGCTGGATTTAGCCTCTGGCGACATCGTGGTGTTTCCCCATGGAGCGGCACACATCCTGCAAAGCCTGGGGCCGGGTGGTTGTGAGCTGCCGCCGCCTCAAGTTCCTTTGGAAAGTCAATTCAACGGTGCAGTGACCGAGGTTTTCCACGCCAGCGCGGATGAAAAAATGGACATCCTGTGTGGGAATTTTGTGCTGGACGCCCCTGGCGGCTTTTTGTTGCGCAACCTTCCTGAAGTGGTCTGCATCCACACCGCAGGGAGAGAAGATTGCGTCTGGCTCAACCATCTCACCAGCATGATGCGTACGGAGGTCGAGCTCGTGCGCCCGGGCAGTGCAGCCATCATCGGGCAGTTGTCGACGGCACTCTTCACGGTGCTGCTGCGCAAGCTGATGGCGGACCGCACCATCACCCAAGGATTCCTGGCATTGATGGCGGACGCGCGCCTTTCGGCCGTGGTGGATGCCGTGCTGGTGGAACCAGCCAAGCCGTGGACGGTTGCCACCTTGGCCGAGCATTGCCATATGTCACGGGCCAACTTTGCCAAGCGTTTCTCGCGAGTGAGCGGTCTTACGCCTTTGGAGGTCGTGACCAGCTTGCGCATGGAGCTGGCGGCCCGCATGCTGGTTCAAACCAATGCCACGGCTGGTATGGTGGGGGAGCGGTGCGGTTATGCGTCCGAGGCCGCCTTCGGGCGGGCCTTCAAATTGCACTTTGACAAAACCCCGCGGGCTTACCGTTTGGCGGCGTGATGCGTAATGCGTGAGGGCGGGTGAAAAAGCACACAATGCAAGCAAGTGCTTTTGTGCAGGAGGTTTCCATGAACAAGCGATCCATCGGTTGGCCCAGGCAGTTTTTCGCACTGCTGCTAATGATCGTATTGCCGGTTGCAGCCTCATTCGCACATGCCGAAGGGTTGCCCCCCAAGGACGAGAAGCAGATTCTCCGTGTGGTGCGCAGCCAACTGGATGCGTTCGCCCACGGTGATGCCGCCAAAGCGTTTTCTTACGCAGCACCGAACATCCGGCGCCAGGTGGGGACGGCAGAGCAGTTCATGGAGATGGTCCGCACCCAATACGAAGTGGTCTACCGGCCGGCATCTGCCACATTCCTGAGGCCCAGCGGGCAAGCCGGGGAGGCAGTACTCCATGTGCAGTTGACCGACGAGGACGGTGACCTCTGGACTGCCGTCTATACGCTGCAGAAACAGAAAAACAAATCCTGGCGCATTACGGGTTGCGCGCTGAGTCCAAACGCCGTGACGATGGTTTGATTGCCATAGAGACCGTGAACAGACAATCTTGCGCTTGCGCGCTTGTAGGTTCACCACCAATCCGGCCTGCTCCCGACTGGCGACGATGCGGTTGCGGCACCGGAGTCGCGCAATGGTCTGTTGGGCCAATCAGGCAATCTGCAGCGCGCTGACCGGTCTTTCCAGTTGCAGCCAGCGCCGCACCGCGTTGGCCAGGATATCGGCCTTGCCGGTGGTGAAAAACGTCACGTCCTCTTCGACCGCGGAGGTGGCAGCCAGCAGGTTTTTCTCGGCCAGCAGGCGCCGGGTCTGGCGTGCCACCGGGGCGCCGCCTTCCAGCAGCACCACTTGGTCACCGATGGTACGCCGAAGTTCGGCCTCCACAAAAGGGTAGTGGGTGCAGCCCAGCACCAGGGTGTCCATCTCCTCAGAATTTAAGCCAAATTGGCCCATAGCCCGCGCGTAGCCTGCGCAAGCAGCTTCAGTTTTGATAGCATCTTCGCGCTCAATGGCGTCCACCAGACCGTCGCAGGGCTGCAGCACAAAGGTCGCCTGGCCGTGCAGCGTGGCTAGCAGGGCGAGGAATTTCTCGCTCTGCAGCGTGCTGCGCGTGGCCATCACGCCCACCACACCGGTCTTGCTGCTGGCGGCGGCCGGTTTCAGCGCCGGTTCGATGCCGACGATGGGCAGGTCCGCATGGTCCTGGCGCAGTAGCCGGATGGCGGCGGCGGTGGCGGTGTTGCAGGCCACGACCATGGCCTTGATCTGGTGCTGCTCCCGCAGGTGCTGCGTGATGGCGTGCGAACGCGCGATGACGTGGGTGTCATCGCGCTCACCGTAGGGCGCGTGGCCGCTGTCGGACACGTAGACAAAGCGCTCGTGGGGCAGCTCGGCGCGCAGCGCGCGCAACACGCTCAGGCCGCCCAGGCCGCTGTCAAAGACCCCGATGGGGCTGGATGCGGAGATGGTCAAAGGCTTAACGCGAGGTGACTGGAATGCTCTTGAACTCGCCCGTGGCAATCTTCTTTTGCCATTCGGCCGGGCCGGTGATGTGGGCGCTGGTGCCGCCCGAATCGACCGCCACGGTGACGGGCATGTCGACCACGTCGAATTCGTAAATCGCTTCCATGCCCAGGTCGGCAAAGCCCACGACCTTGGCCGCCTTGATCGCTTTGGAGACCAGATAGGCTGCACCGCCCACGGCCATCAGGTACGCGCTCTTGTGTTTCTTGATGGCTTCAATGGCAACCGGGCCACGCTCGGCCTTGCCGACCATGGAGATCAAGCCAGTCTGCGCCAGCATCATTTCGGTGAAGCCATCCATCCGGGTAGCGGTGGTGGGGCCGGCGGGGCCGACGGCTTCGCCCTTGATCGGGTCGACCGGGCCGACGTAATAAATGACGCGGTTGGTGAAGTCCACGGGCAGTTTTTCCCCTTTGGCCAACATTTGCTGGATGCGTTTGTGGGCCGCGTCGCGGCCGGTCAGCATTTTGCCGTTCAAGAGCAGGGTCTGGCCGGGCTTCCAGCTCGCCACTTCGGCGGGGGTCAGCGTGTTCAGGTCGACCTTTTTGCTTTGCTGGTAGTCGGGTGTCCAGTTGACGTTGGGCCACAGGTCCAGCGACGGCGGGGTCAGGTAAACGGGGCCGCTGCCGTCCATCACAAAGTGCGCGTGGCGCGTGGCCGCGCAGTTCGGGATCATGGCGATGGGCTTGCTGGCCGCGTGGGTCGGGTACATCTTGATCTTGACGTCCAGCACCGTGGTCAGGCCGCCCAGGCCCTGCGCACCAATGCCCAGAGCATTGACCTTTTCAAACAACTCCAGACGGAGTTTCTCGACGTTGTCCAGTGTTGCACCGGAGGCCTGCTTGGCCTGCAGTTCATACATGTCCAGGTCGTCCATCAGGCTTTCCTTGGCCATCAGCACCGCTTTTTCGGCCGTACCGCCAATGCCGATGCCCAGCATGCCGGGCGGACACCAGCCCGCGCCCATGGTGGGCACCGTCTTCAAAACCCAGTCGACCACGCTGTCGCCGGGGTTGAGCATGTACATCTTGCTTTTGTTCTCGGAGCCACCGCCCTTGGCGGCCACGGTTACTTCCACGGTGTCGCCGGGCACCAGTTCGGTAAAGATCACTGCGGGCGTGTTGTCCTTGGTGTTCTTGCGCAGGAATTCGGGGTCGGCGACCACAGACGCACGCAGCGTGTTGTCCGGGTGGTTGTAACCCTGGCGCACGCCTTCGTTGATGGCGTCGTCCAGGCTGCCGGTGAAACCTTCCCAGCGCACATTCATGCCGACCTTCAGGAATACGTTGACGATGCCAGTGTCCTGGCAGATGGGGCGGTGGCCGGTGGCGCTCATCTTGCTGTTGGTCAGGATCTGCGCAATGGCGTCTTTGGCCGCGGGGCTTTGCTCGCGGTCGTAAGCGCGGGCCAGGTGGGCGATGTAGTCGGCGGGGTGGTAGTAGCTGATGTACTGCAGCGCGGCAGAGACGGATTCGATCAGGTCAGCTTGGCGGATAGTGGTCATGGCTGTTGGCGGGTGAGGGCAATCTCCCTGAGCGGGACATTGCTTTGATTGAGGGCTATGCTGAAAATCTTCCAACCGCTATTTTGACAGGTCCACCCCTGCCCAGCCTTCCATGTCTCTTACAAGCCCCACCCGCACCGAACGCGACACTTTTGGCCCCGTTGAAGTCCCTGCCGACAAGCTGTGGGGCGCCCAGACCCAGCGCTCTTTGCAAAACTTCGACATTTCGGGTGAGCGGCAGCCGGTAGAGATCATCCGTGCGCTGGCCCAGACCAAACGCAGCGCGGCGCGCGTGAACCATGCGCTGGGCCTGCAGGACGCAAAAAAGACCGAGGCGATCGTGGCCGCGGCGGACGAGGTGATTGCCGGCCAACACCCGGACGAATTCCCGCTGGTGGTCTGGCAAACCGGCTCCGGCACGCAGACCAATATGAACGTCAACGAGGTGATTGCCAACCGCGCCAGCGAGCTGCTGGGCGGCCAGCGCGGGGAAGGGCGCCTGGTGCACCCGAATGACGACGTGAACCGCAGCCAGTCCAGCAACGATGTCTACCCCACGGCCATGCATGTGGCGGCGGTGACGGCGATTCGCGAACGGCTGTTGCCTGCGCTGGGGTTGCTCAAGACCACGCTGGCGCACAAGTCGCGCGACTTCCATGACATCGTGAAGATTGGCCGTACCCATCTGCAGGACGCGACGCCACTGACGCTGGGCCAGGAGTTCTCGGGCTACGCCGCGCAACTGGCGCACGGCGAAAAGCACATAGAGGCCGCACTCCCGCACCTGTACGAGCTGGCTCTGGGCGGTACGGCAGTGGGTACGGGCCTCAACGCGCCGACCGGCTATGCGCACGACGTTGCGGCCGAGCTGGCGCGCCTGACCGGCCACCCCTTTGTCACCGCACCCAGCAAGTTCGAGGCGATGGCGAGTTGCGACGGCCTGGTGCACGCCCACGGCGCGCTCAAGACGCTGGCCGCCAGTCTGATGAAGGTTGCCAACGATGTGCGCTGGCTCGCCAGCGGCCCGCGCAGTGGAATAGGGGAACTGAGCATCCCAGAGAACGAACCGGGCTCCTCCATCATGCCGGGCAAGGTGAACCCGACCCAAAGCGAGGCGCTGACGATGCTGTGCGCGCAAGTGATGGGCAACGACGTGGCGATCAATATCGGCGGCGCGTCTGGCAACTTCGAGCTCAATGTGTTCCGGCCCATGGTGGCGCACAACTTCCTGCAGAGCGTGCGCCTGCTGGCCGATGGCATGAAAAGCTTCAACGACCACTGCGCCGTAGGAATTGAACCCAACCGCGAACGCATTGCCGAACTGGTGGACCGTTCGCTGATGCTGGTGACCGCGCTGAACCCCCATATCGGTTACGACAAAGCGGCCTTCATTGCCAAGAAAGCACACAAGGAGCGCTCCAGTCTGCGCGAGGCGGCGATCGCCAGCGGCCATTTGACGGCGGAGCAATTTGACCAGTGGGTCGTTCCGGGGGATATGACAGGCCGCAAGATGCTATCTAATTCATAGCTGGTTGCGCATATTTCATAAGGGCTGTAGGCCGATTTGGCTTGAAATTCAGGCCTGACTGGCCGACCGGCACTTTGCGCACCTATTTGTAAGCTTGCCGCCAGTCAGTGGCTTGTAAGTGCAGGCTACGACAGTGCGGGCAGTTTTGATTGGTTTGTCTGCCCCCAGACCAGCCATGCGGCTGGCCCCCCGAGGGGGTGCAAGTCCACTTGGGGCGGCCCTGCGTTTACTTGAGAGGAGACAAAAATATGAGTACATCCACATCGGCCATGGAATCCCTGTTGGTTGAAAACCGCGTTTTCCCACCCAGCGAGGCCATGGTCAAGGCCGCCCGCGTGTCCGGCATGGAGGGCTACAACGCCCTTTGCGCTGAGGCGGAAAAAGACTTCGAAGGCTTCTGGGCCCGCCTGGCGCGCGAAAACGTGGTCTGGAACAAACCCTTCACGCGCACGCTGGATGAATCCAACGCGCCGTTCTACCAATGGTTTGACGACGGTGAACTCAACGCCTCCGCCAACTGCCTGGACAAACACATCGGCACGCCCACCGAAAACAAGGTGGCGGTGATCTTTGAAGCCGACGACGGCACGGTCACCAAGACTACTTACAAAGAGTTGCTGGCCCGCGTGAGCCAGTTTGCCAATGCATTGAAGGCTGACGGCGTGAAGAAGGGCGACCGCGTGCTGGTCTACATGCCCATGACGCTCGAAGGCGTGATCGCCATGCAGGCCTGCGCGCGCATTGGCGCAACCCACAGCGTGGTGTTTGGTGGTTTCTCTGCCAAGGCGCTGCAGGAGCGCATCATCGACGCCGGCGCGGTGGCGGTGATTACTGCCAACTACCAGATGCGTGGTGGCAAGGAACTGCCACTCAAGGCCATCGTGGACGAAGGTTTGGGCTTGGGCGGCTGCGACACCATTAAAAACGTGTACGTCTACCAGCGCACCAAGACCGCCTGCAATATGGTGGCCGGCCGGGACAAGACCTTTGACGAAGCGTTGGCCGGCAAGAGCACCGATTGCGCACCGGTTCCCGTGGGCGCAGAGCACCCGCTGTTTATCCTCTACACCTCCGGCTCCACCGGCAAACCCAAGGGCGTGCAGCACTCCACGGGCGGCTATCTGCTGTGGGCCAAGCTGACGATGGACTGGACCTTCGATTTGAAGCCCGCCGATGTGTTCTGGTGCACCGCCGACATTGGCTGGATCACCGGCCACACCTATGTGGCCTACGGTCCGCTGGCCGCGGGCGCCACGCAGATCATCTTTGAAGGTATCCCCACCTTCCCGAACGCGGGCCGCTTCTGGCAGATGATCGAACGCCACAAGTGCACGATTTTCTACACGGCGCCCACGGCCATCCGTTCGTTGATCAAGGCTGCTGAAGGCGATGCGGCGGTGCACCCGGACCGCAGCGATCTGTCGTCTTTGCGCATCCTCGGTTCGGTGGGCGAACCCATCAACCCCGAAGCCTGGATGTGGTACTACAAGAACGTGGGCCACGAGAAGTGCCCCATCGTCGACACCTTCTGGCAAACCGAAACCGGCGGCCACATGATGACGCCGCTGCCCGGCGCCACACCGCTGGTGCCCGGTAGCTGCACGCTGCCGCTGCCCGGCATCATGGCCGCCATCGTGGACGAGGTGGGCAAGGACATTCCCAACGGCACCGGCGGCATCCTGGTCGTCAAGCGCCCCTGGCCGTCGATGATCCGCACTATCTGGAACGACCCCGAGCGTTTCAAGAAAGCCTACTTCCCCGAGGAAATGGGCGGCACGATGTACCTCGCCGGCGACGGTGCGGTGCGCAGCGCAGACCGCGGCTACTTCCGTATCACCGGACGCATCGACGACGTGCTGAATGTGTCCGGCCACCGCATGGGCACGATGGAAATCGAATCGGCGCTGGTCTCCAAAACCGATCTGGTGGCCGAAGCCGCCGTGGTGGGCCGTCCGGACGATCTGACGGGCGAAGCGATTTGCGCGTTTGTGGTCCTGAAGCGCCCCATGCCCAAAGGCGACGAAGCCAAGGCGATTGCCAAAGAGCTGCGCGACTGGGTGGCCAAGGAAATCGGGCCGATTGCCAAGCCCAAGGACATCCGCTTCGGCGAAAACCTGCCCAAGACCCGTTCCGGCAAGATCATGCGCCGCCTGCTGCGCTCGCTGGCCAAGGGCGAAGCCGTCACGCAAGACACGTCTACGTTGGAGAATCCGGCGATTCTTGATCAACTAGGCCAGGCCTATTGATCAAGTCAGCGCGTTAGCGCTGCGCACCAGCGGTGCGTAGCCGGATTCGGGGGATCACTCATATTGCGTAGCAATGTGATGTGATCACCAAAACCCCGCCATCCTGGATCAACTAGGCCAAGCCTATTGAAGTTCCCGCTTCCCTGAAAAAAGCCCGCGCAAGCGGGCTTTTTTGTGGGCGCATGCATCGTGTCACAGTCTTGCCACACTTTTCCTTAAACCCCATGGCTGAATCAAAAGTGGCATTTGCCTGTCATCGGAGGTAGCATGGCTGAAGAAAAAAAAGCGCAGCATAGCGCCCCATGGACTGACAGGGAGCAGGGGATGGAATACAAAATCTGGAACCGCAATTCACGCCGGGCCCGTCTGGCGCCGGTGTTGACCTTGGCGGCTTGCGCCCTGATTTTGCTGGCCATGGCGGCACTGGATCGGTTCCACGCCTACCAGTTTGAGCAGTCCATGATGCTGGTGCGCAACTTTGAGCAAACCCGCAATAACCTGCTTTCCAGCTTTCAGCGCATGAGCACCGACTGGGACTCTACCGGTGCATCGGAGATGGAGATGGAGCGTCAGTCCCTGTTGCAGGAACTGCGGCGCCTGCAGATGAATGCTGGTGCCATCAGCAGCGGAACAGAGAGCCTGCCCAACACCCTGGACGCTAACGTGAGCGCTCTGCAAGCGCGTCTGTCGGCGGGTACACCGCCCCCTTTCACGGTGGAGCATACGGAGTTGCAAGAGGCATTTCTGGCGCTCAATTCCGAGATGGTGCGGCTGGAAGCCATTACCGCAGAGCGCCTGGACGACCTGCTGAAGCGTCAGCAGATGCGTTACGCCATCGGCTGGCTGCTGGCACTCACCGCGATGACATTGCTGGGCTTTGGCGTGGCCAGGAACAACCGCGAATTGCGCGCCGCACAGACTGCCCTGCACGAAAACGATGCCCAGTTCCAGCGCATGCTGGACATGCTGCCGCAACTGGTCTGGACCTGTGATGCACAGGCGCGAATTGGCTACTACAACCAGCGCTGGGTGGAGTACACCGGCATCTCCCTGCAGGACTTGCTGGACAAAGGGTGGGGAGAAGTGATGCACCCGGACGATGTGGCACCCATCGTGGCCCAATGGGCCAACGTAGTCAATCAGGGGGCAACTTCACTGCCCGAGTTCCGCATGCGTCGCCGTGATGGGGTGTACCGCTGGTTCAATGCCCATTTCGGCGTCAGCCACAATGAGCAAGGCCAGCCCGTGCGCTGGTTTGGCAGCAGTGTGGATGTGGAGGATGTTCGCAGTGCACGTGCAGCGCTGGAGCTCAGCGAGCAATTTCACCGCGAGACCCTTACTGCGCTGAATGAAGGGGTTCTCACCTTCGAAGTCAGTGGCCGCGTTACGGGCTGCAACCCTTCGGCCGAACGGGTTCTGGGTGTACCGCGCACGGTACTGCTGGGCGTGCCTTCGCGGTTGTGGGAGCTGTCGCTCAAAGACGACGAGGGCCGCGACCTTGCCTGGGAGAACACACCGGTGTCCAAGGTGCTGGCTACCGGGGAGGCCTGCCGTGATGTGCTGATTGAGGCCACGGGACGCAGCGGGGAGGCACATTGGCTGCTGGTCAACGCCGAGCCTGTACGCAATGCCGACGGCCAGTTGACCGCAGTGGTTTCGTCATTTCGCGATGTCACCGAACGCAGGCGTGCGCAGTTGGAGTTGCGTTTGCACCAGGAGCGCCTGGAAGTCACGGTCAGCGAGCGCACCCGTGAGCTCACCACGGAGATCAAGGCCCGTGCCCAGGTGGAGCGGCAAATGCAGGCGCTGAATGTGCAGTTGCTGGAAACCGAGCGCTTCAACCGCCTGGTGGCCGATAACATTCCCGGACGTATCGCCTACTGGGACAAGGACGTGCGCTGTCGTTTTATCAACCAGACCTACTGCGAGTGGTTTGACAGCGAGCCCCTGGAGATCATTGGCCGCACCATGCGCGAGTCGCGTGGCGACGCATATTATGAAAGTCTGGAGCCTTACATCACGGCGGCCTTGCGCGGTGAGCCACAGGAATTCGAACGCAGTGAAACCGGCCGCCATGGCCGGTTGGTGGTGTCGCATGCGCATTACGTGCCGGATCTGCGTGATGGCGAAGTGCAAGGATTTTTTGTACTGGCGACCGATGTCACGCAGCAAAAGAAGTCGGAACAACTGCTGCAGCAGATCAACGGGCAACTGGCCGAGGCGCGGGACCGGGCCACGTCGGCCAGCCAGGCCAAGAGTGCCTTTTTGGCCAATATGAGCCATGAAATCCGCACACCCATGAATGCCATCATCGGCTTCACCTACATGCTGCGCCGTGAGATTCAGGACCCGTTGCAGCAGCAGCGTCTCGCAAAAATAGGGACTGCCTCCAACCACCTGCTGCAGGTCATCAATGACATCCTCGATCTGTCCAAAATCGAGGCTGGCAAACTGGTTTTGGAGCGTGTGGACTTTTCGCTGGATGCCCTGTTGACCCGCACCTGTTCGATGGTGGTGGAGCTGGCCCGTGACAAAGGGCTTGAGCTGGTGGTCAACATTGCGCCTTTGCCAGACCGATTGCATGGCGACCCCACGCGGTTGATGCAGGCATTGCTTAACCTGCTGAGCAATGCGGTGAAGTTCACCGAAAGCGGTTCCGTATCGTTGCGTGTGGTCCTGCTGGAGCAGGACACGGAGACTCTGCTGATACGGTTTGAGGTGGTGGACACCGGCATTGGCATTGCAAAGGCCGAGTTCGCACGGCTGTTCAATCCGTTTGCCCAGGCGGAAGGTAGCAGCACCCGGTTGCACATGGGCACCGGCCTGGGGCTGGCCATTACCCGGCACATCGCGGAGCAAATGGGCGGGCAGGCCGGGGGGGAGAGCGAGCCGGGGCAGGGCAGTCGCTTCTGGTTCACGGCACGCCTGGGTAGCGTGGCGCAGCAGGAGGTTGTACCCACACCGGATTTGCGTGGCCTGCGGGCGCTGGTGGCTGACGATCTGCCGGAGGCGCGCAAAGCCCTGAGTGCCATGCTGGAGGGGCTGGGCCTGCGGGTGGACAGCGTTGCCAACGGAACGCTGGCGCTGGAGGCTGTTGCCCATGCGCATGCCCAGAACGATCCCTACCGGGTGGCGCTGCTGGACTGGGCGATGCCGGGTCTGGATGGCCTGGAGACCGGTGTGCGCCTGAGCGACACCCTCAACCCACCCCAGGTGATGGTGTTGGTGTCCACGCGCGACCATATCTCCATGCACCAGTTGGCCCGTGATGCCGGCTTTGGCGCGGTGTTGCTCAAACCGGTGACGCCCTCCCTGTTGCTGGATTGCCTGATGCGTTTGCTGAAAAGTGGGCCTGCGCTCCACATACCTGTAGACGCCTCCCTGCCGGTGGACTACCGTTTGCCCGAAAGCCACCTGGGCGCTGAAATATTGCTGGTGGAAGACAATCCGGTGAATCAGGAAGTTGCCACCCAACTGCTGCTGTCCGCGGGGGTGAGGGTGGATGTGGCGGGGGATGGCCAGCAAGCCGTGCAAATGGTGCGCAACAAAACCTACGATCTGGTGTTGATGGACGTACAGATGCCCCGCATGGACGGGCTGCAGGCGACCCGATTGTTGCGACAGGACCCGGCGCTGTCGCAGTTACCCATCATTGCCATGACGGCCAATGCATTGCAGGAAGACCGGCACGCCTGCATGGACGCTGGTATGAACGACCATCTGGCCAAGCCTGTGGATCCACGCCTCTTGCATCAGGCCCTGGTGCGCTGGTTGCCACCCCAGCGATTGCTGGCGTCGCCTGGCTCCCAAACCCTGGAGGCACTGCCGGAAACGGTGCCACTGATGCACAGCCCCAAGAGCAAACTGGCCAACATGGGCCAACTGGTCGATCTGGACCAAGCCTATGAATACTGCGCCGGGCAAGCCAGCATCCTGATGGGGGTGATGCAGAAGTTCACCGCGCATTACCGGGATGCGGGAGCTAACCTGGTGCAACAACTGCAGTCTGGCCAAACCGAGGAGGCGGCCCGCCTGCTGCACTCGCTGCGTGGTGTCAGTGCCACCATCGGTGCGACAGAAATTCTGGGCATGACCAAACAACTGGAGCACGCTGTCGCGCAGAACACGGTGTTGCCAGAACTGCTGTCTCAGGCCCTGGCATTACGCAGCGCACTGGACACGCTGATCGCCGCCATTGACGGGCACCTGCAGGATTAAATGCCTGCCCCTGGGGTTAGGTGGGTTCCGCCAGATCCACCCGTTCAAAGCGGTAACCAAAGCCATAGATCGGCACCAATTTCCAACCACGGCTGCCATCAATGGAGAGCTTGCGGCGCACGCGACTGACATGGGTGTCTACCGTGCGTACGTCCACATCGGCCGAAATGCCCCAGACCTTGTTGAGCAGGTAGTCGCGGGAGAGCAGCTTGCCCAGGTTCTGGAACAGGCAGACCGAGAGGTCAAACTCCTTTTGTGTGAGCTCAATGACCTTGCCGCCAATCGACAGGCGCTGGCGTTCAATGTCGATTTCGTAGTCGCCGGCACGTATTACCGGCAGGCTCCCCGGGCGCGCGCGCCGCGAGGCGGCACTGACCCGGGCCAGCAGCTCCAGCGGTTTGGCGGGCTTGACGATGTAGTCGTCCGCCCCTGCTTCCAGCGCAGCCACGACGGTGGGTTCTTCATCGCGTGCGGTGATGACGATGCTGGGCAGTTGCCAGCCTATGTTTTTGCGGATCCAGCGCAGCACTTCACCCCCGTTGCCATCGGGCAAGACCCAGTCGATGAGGGTCAGGTCGAAGCTTTCCAGCTTCAGCGCCTCCAGGAAACTGGCTGCCGACTCAAAAGAGCGGCAGGTGTGCTGACCCTGTCGCACCAGCGTTTCGAGCAACTCGCGTTGCACTGGGTCATCTTCGAGTATTCCAATGTGCATTCTTTCTCCCTGATTACTTTGGTGCCAGCCTGTACCGGTTGGTCAGAAAAATAATAGAACCATGCGGCTGAACGTGCCGCAGGCCGATCCGTTCATGGTACGAACAACGCTCTTTTTTGCAAGCGGATTTTCCCCGTTCAGAAACTGACATCTACCACCACGCTGTCTGCAAAGCTGCCTACCGGGGGTGTCGCCTGGTCCTGGTAGACCCTGGCGGTGTAGCCAATGGTTTGCAAGCTGACGCCATCCGCCATGGCCGGACCATTGGCCCGCGCCGAGCCTATGTTGCCCCAGACGGTGCTGTCTGTTTTGAAAATATCGTACTCAAGCCGGTTGGCGCCGGAGGCCATGCGGCGGCGGCCATTGGCAGGGTAGGCCCCGGTGCTCAGGCCCACGGTGTAGGTCATGCCCTTGCTGCACAGCAGGCTGATGCTTTGTGACACTGTGCCAAAGCCGCTGACAAGGGGGGCAGAGCCGAAGTTCACCGCAGGCGCGTTGATCGTGCAGTCGTTGGTGACGGTCAGGCTGATCGTCATGTTGCGTACGGTTGTGCCGTTGTTGGCCACACCCACGCAGATGCCCAGTGCGCCGAGCAGGCCTTCGCAGATGTTGTGGTACTCCCAGGTCACCTGGACTGTGTCGGTATAGGTTCCTGCCGGTACGTTGGCACCGGGTGTTGTCGCGATGTAGATCGGCAGCGTGTTGCCCACACCGGCGTTGAGAACCCCGAGCAGCGTAGTGCCCGACAGGTTGATCACAATCGCCCCGCCGACGTAGGGCGTGCTGACGCCAGCGTTGCTGTAGATCTGGTACCCGATGGTATTGGCACCGTTTTTGAGCGTCAAACCGGAAACCGAGGGTTGCAGCGTGGCTTTGAGCGTGGGTGTGCCCAGTACCGACAGCACGGTGGAACCGCAGTTGAACGCGAAAGTGCCAGAGCCGGTGATGGTAGGGCCGCCAGAAACGCGTTGTGAGGATGCCGGCGTGAGAGTGCCACCGGTTTCAGATGCAGTGCAGGCGTTGGCGGCTTGTGTGCTGGCTGCCGCAAGCACCAGCCCCAGTAGCAGAGGCCAGCATTGCCGCCGGACGATCTGTAAAAATTGAAAGTCTTTCATGGCGTGTCTCCTGCTGCCACGGGAAGGGGGTCAAGAATGTCCTGGAATACGTCTGCACGGCTTACAAAGTCTGATTCGGTGTCTGACCACTCCAGGCCGGCAAACGATGCTTGGGGGCGGCATACCAGGGGTCCGAGTCGCAGTACCGTGGGCGCACTGGCCGGCACCAAAAAACGCACACGGCATGTCGGCAGATTGGCGCCGCGGACTACCAGTTCGTTTTCCAGACCCAGGCCCTCCAGATAGACCTGTCCGTCCCAGCCCAGCACGGCGGTCTGTCCGCTGCCTACATGCTGGACCTGCATGCCCATTGGCAGTGGTTGTCCCCGTTCGTCCACCAGGGTCAGGCTGGCGGCCACAATTTGAGAAATCTCAAATCGGAGTACGGCACCACTGCCCGAACGCAACACGATGCGCTGCTCGGTCTGTGGCACCCGCATGAAGTCAGGCAGTTCCAGCGTGTCAATCTCGAAGCGCGAGGGGTAGTAGGCGTTGACGCCGGTGACCAGCAGGTGTCCGTCTTCGTCGGTCTGGCCTACCAACTGGTTTTCAAAGCGCACGGGCACCCCCGGCACTCCCGATGTGGAAACCAGGGCAAATGCGTCATTGATGCGGTTGGAAGGGAATATGCCCCCATCCATGACAACCAAGGAGCCGGTAGCACCGGCCCAACTTGCGCTCTGGCGTCCCTGTGCGTAGACACCCGCCTGAATCTGGGTTGAGGCAGCGCGCCAGGTTGCGCTGGCCTGGCGGTATTCGTCTTGACCACCGGTGGATGCATGCGACAGATTCCAGCCCAGGCCACCGGAGGGCGGCGGGCTGCGGCTGTATTGGACCTGGCTGCCTTCAGCCTGGCGGTTGCGCGTGCCGGTGACGCTGACACTGCCCAGGCTGTCCAGCAGCAAGGTCCATTGCAGTTGCAGGTTGTATTCATGGGTGAGCAGCGCATGGCTCAGGTTGACCGAAAAGAAGTTGCTGCTGTTGACGGCCTTGGTGAAATTCAGTGTGGCTATTTGGGTATGTTGCCCGTCTGCAGCCTCAAGATCAAAGTAGGCTAGCGAGATGGAGCCGACGGGGCCCAATGAACCACTGAGATTGAGCTGGGTAGTGCCCAGGCTCAACGCTGCAGCACCCGAGCCCATGGCACCCAGGCTGGCAAAGCCCGAGTTGCGTTGTGTATGTTGTGCGCCGAAACCAAAACGCTGGGCATTGTATTGGTAGCCGTAACTCCACTGTTGCCCCTGTTCATCGCTGTGGTGGCTGTCTGTGAGCGACACATTAACAACGCCAAAACGGCCCAGCGCCGCAACACTACCTATGCCGACTGCTGCCAGTCCATCTGTCAACTCCGCACGGCCTTCCAGTGTCCATGCGTCCCCCATGCCACGTCGGTAAGACCCGGAGGTGGCCATCTGCCCATAGGAAAAATTCTTGATGCCGTAGTCTTGGCGCAAGGCCCCCAGCGCGAGCGAGTAGTCAGTGGTGTCGGTCTTTAGCAAGGTGTTGGACACGTAAAACGGAACTGTCGTGAGCACCTGGCGCCCCAGGGCATCGGTGGTTACCACGGACGCCTCGCCCGCTCCATTGATGAAGGGCATGGTGTTCAGGGTGAACGGACCCGGTTGCACTACCTCGCTGCTCGCTTTGTAGCCATTGATGAACAGGTCCACGGCGGAAGGTACGGTAGCCTGACCGGAAAAGCGGGGCAACGGGTAGGGGACCAGATCAGGGCGCACAGCAAAATTGCGGGCAATCTGGATGCCGCCCATCCGCACCGCATTGCCCCACGGAAGGGTGCCGGTAATCAAATCACCGACCGTCAGGGTGCGTACGGTGGCGGGATCGGAGTAGGTCCAACGCGTGTCGTAACGCAGGTAGTCGCTGTAGCCCCCGTCCAGTGCGGTTCGGTAGACGCCCGTGTTGGACGCCACCCCCCAGCTGCCAAAGAGACGTTGCTCGCTCCATATGGAGGCATAAGCCCCGGGGCGCGCGAGATCGCTTGCATAGAGGTCATAGTTGAGCAGGAAGCCTTGACCGCCGGTTGCGGAACCGGGGAATTGGGCCGGCTCGGCGCCCAGTTGTTGTTCCGGCAGCCAGTCGGGGGGCAGCATCAGTTCCAGTCGCTGGGCCGTACTGTCATATTCCACGGTCACGCCTGCGATCTGGTCCACTGCGACCATGCCGTCAGGTGTTGGAGGCGTCCGCACGTGCAACTCTTGGAGTACATCGGCTTCGACGTAAAAGTGTCCACCGCGCACTTGTACCGGTACGACCTGGCCACTGGCCTGTCCGTTAATCACCAGTTCAAGATAGAGGGTCATGGTGGCGGGGGCTTGGGCAGGTGCATTGGGCAAGCCGGTCGCAGACAGGGCGGTTTCTGCTCCCATGAGCAGCCCCATGCAAAACAATGGACTGCACCATGTTTGGCCCTTCATTGCGTGGCAAGTTCTACAGGCTTATCGCTGGCATTGACACGGACTTGAGGGACAAAACCCATGGGAGGCGGTCGTTCCAGCCGCCATCGCATCTGTGTGTTGGCCAGCACGTACCCCAGCAAGCCGGGGTTGATGGGCTGGGTTTCGTTCCCCCGTACCCATTGCACGGCAGTCAGGCGGGCATGGGCGTTGCCAGTGTTGCGTATCACCAGATAGTTGTCTGGCCCCTCTCGCAGGGTGCGCCAGCTCAGCACGGGCTGCGCTGCCGTGGCCGGCTCCCTCTTACGGTCCGCGCGGGGTTTCATCCAATGCCCTTTGCCGCTGACGAACAGGGGGACTGAATAGCGGATCTGCAGTTTGATGCCCATGGAGTTGCCTGCGGCAGCGCCATTGGATTCGTCCTGGCCCGCTGCTGCGGCGGCGGAGGGAAGTTCGTCCACGAGTATGCGATAGGCCAGCTCCTTGGCATCGGGGATAGCGGAGGCTTTCATCAGGCGCACCAGTTGTCGCTGGCCTGGCTGGATCACGGCAGATGGCGGGCTGGGAATGATGCCATCTTGGTTGTCATAACTTTCTTCGCCATTGGCCTGTGTCCAGGCGAGCACGCGTATTTGCAGCGATACGGTTTGTGCCCCCCGGTTCTCCAGCCACATGGCAGCAGCCCGCTGGTCTTCTTCGATCACCGGATCCAGTGGCCAGATCATCACAGACGTTTGTGCCCGCACCGCTGAAGCGCAGGTGCCGGCGAGTACCAGAGCGCAAAGCCACGTGTGTATGTGTTGTGAGCGGATATGCATGCCGGGTACTCCTTGAATCAGCTACTTACCAACTGAACAGAACCTGCACGGTGTCGCTGTATTGGCCTGCAGGCAGACCGGACCCAGGCGGACTGGCGATTCCCCATACGGGTAGTGTCATGACTCCGTTGGTGGTGTTGATCGTGACACCGACGCCTGGCGCGATGGCAGAGTTGCCGCTGGCAGATGCCTGTAGCGAGTAAGGGATGTAGTAGTTAGGAGCCATCTTCATACGGCGCTGTGTACCGGAGGCGTTCTGCCCACCGTCCAGCGTCATCGTGACCGCAACACCCGAGGTGCATTGCATTTGCGCCATGCTGCCCCCGCTCAGGCCCATGCTGGTGTTGATGTTGGTGTTCGTTACTGCGGAGTGGGTGCCGAAATCCAACATGCCAAAACCGACGCCTGTGGTTTGGGAAGGGTTGCCGACAACCATGCAACCCGCCACCACCGTTGCGTTGACCGCAAAGGTGGCCGTGGTAGGCACTGGTGTGGCCGCGTGTGCACAGCCAAACCACAGTCCCATGGTAGTCGTCGCTACCTGCAGGTACATGGATACTTTCCCCCCTTGCTGTCTCTTCGATTTCATTGTGAATCGCGTATCAAAAATTTGCAAGTCCGGGCCGGAGGGGGAAACCCGGGGGCAGGTCTTACCAACTCAGTGTGACTTGCAGAACATCGGTATAGGTGCCCGATGGCATGGCGTTGACACTGGTCTTGTTGATACGGCCGAAGATGGGCAATGGGAAGGGAGCACCGGTACCAGGCAGCACTACACCAACGGAGGACGCTGCGGTGGGGTAGGGCGTGGTCAGGGCAGAGTCGCTGTAGACGTCATACGGCAGGTAAGTGGACGTGCCCAGCTTCATGGCACGTGCGCCGGTGCCCACTGCGGCGCCCTGCCCGACGTTGTTACCTCCGCTGACGCTCACGTTCAGTGCAGTGATGTCCGTAGAGCAGGTGATCTGTGTTGCACCTGCGCCGCCTGCACCACCGTTGGCGGCTGCAGTCAACACACCGGTGAAGGTGCTGGGGTGGCTGCCAAAGTCCAGCGTGCCGAAGTTCACACCGGAGCTACCCGCACCTGGCGCACCGGAAATGATGCAACCGGCTTGCAGCACCATTTGGGCGTTCAACTGTCCGGTCATGGTGCCGGCTGCGGATGCACTCAGTGCAGTCAGGCCAAGGCCGATGCTGGTGGTGAGAGCCAGAACAATGTTGCGAGTCTTTGTCATGATCATTCCTTCGGTGTGCGGTGTTGGGTGAAGCGGGTTCGTGTTTCGCTGTTGACGGAATGAATTCTGAAACTGAACGTCCAAAAGATCGTGACAGGACTGTGAACTCCAGCCCATTTACGCGTCACACTTTGATCACACTGTGCAAGCCCATTAGGGGCGTGCCCAACCCTTGAGTCGCGATTCGGAGGGGTGGGTTGTGAGCGGTGGAGGAAGCCGGGCTTATGCTGACCGCTACGCGGATCGAGTCAATCCGCGCGCCACCAAGTCAGTGTCGGGTTTCGTTTTTCGCGGTTTCCAGCCAACGCAGCAGCGTGGTGTACAGGTCCTGCGGAATGACGGGTTTGCTGACAAAGTCATTCATGCCGGCGGCGAGGCACGCACGCTTGTCTTCTTCAAATGCGTTGGCTGTCATGGCCAGAATGGGCAGAGATGGTGAGGTGGGTAACTGGCGTATGGCGCGGGTCGCCTGTAACCCGTCCATGACGGGCATTTGGACGTCCATCAGAATGAGGTCGTAGGCATGGGCCTGCACCATCTCCAGCGCCACCAGGCCATTTTCGGCAGTGTCGACCGCCAACCCCAAGCGACGTAGCAGTTCGGTCGCAACCTCACGGTTCACCGGGTTGTCTTCAACCAGCAGCAGGCGTGCACCTTCGTGGCGTTGCCTCAATTCTGTTGCGGAATCGGTCCACTTTTTGAGAGGGTCTTTCGTCGCCGGGCCATGGCCGGGTTGCAGACACGCGGTGAACCAGAAGGTGCTTCCGTGGCCTTCCTGGCTTTCGCAACCTGCATCGCCGCCCATGAGCTGGGCCAGGTGTCTGGTGATGGACAAGCCCAAACCCGTCCCCCCAAAGTTGCGACTGGTGGTGACATCTGCCTGGGCAAAAGCATTGAAGAGGGAAGGCAAATCTTTTGGGGCAATACCGATTCCCGTGTCCTGCACTTCGAAGCGAATCATGATGCCTCGCGGGCTTTCCTGTTCCACTCTGCAGCGCAACCACACGGTTCCCTGTGACGTGAACTTGACTGCATTGGCAGCGAAATTCAGCAGGGACTGGCGCAACCGTGTGGGGTCTCCGCATAGCCAGAGAGGCAGATCATCCCCTTCGACTTCTATCGTCAGTCCTTTGGCATGTGCCTGGTTCATGATCATGGAGCGCACATTGTCAAGAACACTGCCCAATGCAAAGTCCGTCCGCTCAAGCTCAAGCTTCCCGGCTTCTATCTTGGACAGATCCAGAATATTGTTGATGATGGACAGCAGGTGGCGCGCTGCATTGTCTATTTTTTCCAGACGACCGGCCTGCTCCGGCGTGGGAGTGTCATTGCGCAACAGCCATGTCAGTCCGATGATGGCGTTCATCGGTGTGCGGATCTCATGGCTCATGTTGGCAAGAAACGCACTTTTTGCCTGATTCGCCGTATCGGCTTCAGCCCGCGCTTCCTGCAATTCGTTTGTACTCTGGGTAATCAGTTCCTGCAGGTGGTAGCGGTGCTTTTCCAGCTCCTGGTTAAGCAGCTTCTTCTCAGTGACGTCCTGCTTCACCGCCACAAAATGGGTAATGCGGTTGTCTTCCTGACGTAAGGGGCTGATGACTGCAAACTCGGTGTAGGCGCTGCCGTCCTTTCGACGGCTGTTGAGCTCTCCTTTCCAGACTTCTCCGCGCATCAGCATCGCCCGCAGTCCGCTGCCCGCACCCGAAGGCAAGGAGCTGGCCAGTGCGGGAATGGCACTGTGTCCCAACAATTCTTCGCGGGTGTATCCGCTGGTACTCAGGTAGGCGGCATTCACATACTCCAGGGTGCCATCCAAGGTGCTGATGGCGATACTCTCGGCGCTTTGCTCGACGGCCATTGAAAGCTCACGCAGTGAGGCGTTGGCCGATTCCGCACGGGCGCGGGCGGCCACAGCTTCATTCATCAACAACAGGGTTTTTTCATGTGCCTGGCGCTGCTTCTCGAGCGCCGCCGCCTGACTGGCCTGCAGGGCCAGTTCGGTTGATTTGCGTTCGGTAACGTCCATGCTGAAAACGGCAATGCCCTCTGTCACGGGTACCACATTGATGTGAAACCAGCCCACGGTGCCATCGGGGAAGTCGAACTGGTTTTCGCCGAACTGTGCGGTCCGCTCCTCCATGCAGCGCTTCAGCATGGCGAACGTGGCACTGTGCTCAATGCCGGGGTAGGCCTGCATCATCGTGCGCCCAATCAGACCTTCCACAGTCTGGTGACCCTGGCGTGCACTCGCAGCGTTGAGGTATCGGTAGCGCCACTGAAAGTCGATGATCTGGCAGCCTTCCAGCATGTTGTCCAGCGTGTGCTGGTAAAGCGCCGCACTGTCCCGCAATGCCGCTTCGGCGAGGGCCCGCTTGTGTGCGGTCTGGTCCAGCAGTTCACGCACGGCAGAAATTTCTTGGATATCGAGTATTTGCGCATCCTGTGCTGATGGAAGGGCCAGCGAGGCGACCGATTCGCCCAGACGGCGACTGGCAAGAAGCCCGCCGATCACCCCCACCAAGGTTGCTCCAGCGATGGCAATGGCCAGACGAATTCCTGCTTCCAGCATGGGGGCACGAAAAATATGGGGTGGCACCTCCAACACCACCGTCCAGGCCGACATGCTGCTGGCAGCCACGAAACGTTGGTCCTGGATATCAGCATTGGCCATACGGGCGCGTTGCGGGCCACGGCGTGCAATCTCCTCGCCCTTGCTGTCCACTATGGAAAGTGTCCAGCCATCGGGCAGCGGTTGCACGGCAAGGCGACTATCGAACTGCCGTGTTTCAAATGTGCTGATCAGCAATCCTTGGGGGTTGCCATCGCGCATGATCGGCATGGCGACGGCAATCAGGGGCTCGCGTGCGATGGTACCCATGAAGGCGTCTCCTACCGCGGGTTTTCCTGTTTTCAGTGCGAGAGGTACAGCCGCACGACCTTTGGGTTGGGGTAGCTTGGGCAGTGACGCCCCGAACGGCTCTCGCGTGTTGAAGAGCATTTGCGTATCAAGACTGGCCAGCACCACGTGCCCACCAAAGCTCTTGCGAAACGCCTGCGCCTGATGGTAGAGCCCCGATAGGCGTGAAGGTTCGCCTACTGGCGTGGTGTCGGCCAGCATTTGCAGTGCGTTGATGCGGGCGCGAAGGTAACTGTCGACGACATCGCGCATATTGGTCGTCAGCCGGATCGCGTCTTCGTTGCGGGCCTTATTGACGTCGTTGACGTCATCGATCGCCAGAAAAGCAGCAACCAACACCATGGGCGTCACGCATAGCCATATCACCTGCGCCAGGAAAGTGTGCAGGGAGCGCCCTTTGGCCTGATGCGATTGCGCTTTTGACGGAATCATGATTCAAGCAGTCATCACGATTGCGTCACTGCAACGTGTGGTCTTCCGCCGTGCAGGACGGGATACGCCTCGCAAGCTGAAATGCTGCTTGAGAAAGACTGCGCAACGTGATTCTCCATTCGCTCATGTTCCGCCATCCGCGCACATGCGCCATGGAGACAGTTTGAAATGGTCAAAGTTTAGGCACCGTGCTAGTGCAAGTCCATCCCCCATATGGGTGAATTTCAAGGCGATAAACGTTTGGACGAAAAAAAGCCCGCATAAGCGGGCTTTTTTCATGACGCAGGCGATGCCTGCCGATTACTTCTGGCTCAGAACCCAGGCCACGAGTTTTTTGGACTCGGCTTCGCTCACTTGGGGGTTCGCTGGCATAGGGACGGCACCCCAAGCACCGCTACCGCCCTTGATGACCTTGGCGGCTAGCCTGTCGGCGGCAGTCTTATCGGTCTTGTACTTGGCGGCGACGTCCTTGAAAGCGGGGCCGACCAATTTCTTGTCCACTGCATGGCAGGCCATGCAGTTCTTGGATGTGGCCAAAGCCAGATCGGCAAATGCCGGCGCAGACGACAGAATTGCGGTGACGCTGAGGGCTGCGGTGATCAGAATGCGTTTCATGGTTTGCCTTTGGAGGTTGGGTTACAGTTGCTCAACGCTATTGTAATAAGGGCGGTTGACAGGCGTTGCCCCTTTGGTAACGGTAGAGTCGGCGGAGACGTTTATGTATTTTTTGGGTTTGGGTTTGATTCTTCTGGTCATGAAATACCTGGAGATGGGCCCGGTGGCTGCCTGGTCCTGGCCGATCGTGCTGGCCCCCTTTGGTCTGGCAGTCGCCTGGTGGGCGTGGGCAGATGCTTCAGGCTATACCAAGAAAAAAGCCATGCAAAAAGATGAAGCGCGCCGCCAGGCACGCATCGACCGCAACCGTGCGGCGGTCGGCACGCTGAACTCCAAAAAACGCCGCTAGGGCAGTGGCGTTTCTACACATATTGCTTTAGTAGTTGTCCAGCACGGCGCCCTTGCTGGCGCTGGATGCATTGAACGCAAACTTGGCTTGCACACCGCGGTTGTAGCGCGGCTTGGGTGCTGTCCACGCCGCACGGCGCTTGGCAATCTCGGCCTCGGGCACATTCAGTTCCAGAATCAGCTGGCGTGAATCGATGGTGATGGAGTCACCTTCCTGCACCAGCGCGATCACGCCACCGGCGGCGGCCTCGGGCGCCACGTGGCCCACCACCATGCCCCAGGTGCCGCCAGAGAAACGGCCATCGGTGATCAGGCCCACGCTTTCGCCCAGACCCTGACCGATCAACGCGCCTGTGGGCGCCAACATTTCCGGCATGCCGGGGCCCCCCTTGGGGCCCAGGTAGCGCAGCACCATCACATCGCCGGGAACAATCTTGTTGTCCAGGATGGCCTTGAGTGCGGACTGCTCGTCTTCAAACACACGGGCCGGGCCGGTCATCACCGGGTTTTTCAGGCCAGTGATCTTGGCGACCGCGCCTTCAGGGCTCAGGTTGCCCTTCAGGATGGCCAAGTGGCCTTGCTTGTACATAGGGTTGTCGATCGGGCGGATCACATCCTGATCGGCACGTGGCACATCGGGAATGTCCTTCAGCACTTCGGCGACGGTCTGGCCAGTGATGGTGATGCAGTCGCCATGCAAAAGACCTGCCGCCAACAACGTCTTCATCACTTGCGGAATACCGCCTGCGCGGTGCAGGTCCACGGCCAGGTATTTGCCGGAGGGTTTCAGATCGCACAACACGGGGGTCTTCACACGCACGCGCTCAAAGTCATCAATGGTCCACTCCACGCCCGCTGCGTGGGCAATCGCCAGGAAGTGCAGCACGGCATTGGTGGAGCCACCGGTGGCCATGATCACGGCCACGGCGTTTTCGATGGATTTCTTGGTCACGATGTCGCGCGGCTTCAGGTCCTTCTTGATCGCTTCCACCAACACCTTGGCGGACTCTTTGGCCGAGTTCATTTTCTCGTCGTGCGGGTTGGCCATGGTGCTGGAGTAAATCAGCGAAATGCCCAGCGCTTCAAACGCCGAAGACATGGTGTTGGCCGTGTACATGCCGCCGCAGGAGCCGGTGCCAGGAATGGCACGGCGCTCGATCTGCAACAGGTCTTCGTCGCTCATGCGGCCCGCGGCGTTTTCGCCCACGGCTTCAAATACGCTCACGATGTTCAGGTCTTTTCCCTTGTAGGTGCCCGGCAGGATCGTGCCGCCGTAGACATAGATGGCGGGCACATTGGCACGCAGCATGCCCATCAGGCCACCGGGCATATTCTTGTCGCAGCCCCCGACCACGACTACGCCGTCCATCCACTGGCCCTGCACGCAGGTCTCAATACAGTCGCTGATGACTTCGCGCGATACCAGCGAATACTTCATGCCTTCGGTGCCCATGGCCATGCCGTCGGAGATCGTGGGCGTGCCGAACACCTGCGCGTTGCCGCCGGCTTCTTCAATGCCGGCAATTGCTGCGTCGGCCAGTTTTTGCAAGCCGCTGTTGCAGGGCGTGATGGTGCTGTGCCCGTTGGCGACGCCGACCATGGGCTTCTTGAAGTCGCCTTCTTCGTAGCCCATCGCGTAATACATGGAGCGATTCGGCGCGCGGCTCTTGCCTTCGGTGATGTTCTTGCTGCGGGGGTTCAGGACGATGGGTTTGGTGGTCATGGTTGTCTCTCGCTGGGTGGTGCCAAGGGTGGCGTATTCAAAAAGCTGGCCGCAGTATGCCTGCTGTCGGTGATTGGTTCCAATCCATTTTTTAAGGTGTATTAATATGTTTTGCATATGAGTAAGCCCATCCCGCAACTGCCCTGGATAGAGCTGCGCCTGTGGCGCCAGTTCGTCACCGTGGCCGAAGAACTTCATTTTGGCCGCGCGGCCCTGCGCCTGCACATGACGCAGCCGCCGCTGACCCAGGCCATTGCCCAGCTGGAGCGCAGCCTGGGGTTGCCGCTGTTCGCGCGCACCAAGCGCAGCGTGCAGCTCACGCCGCAGGGTCTGGCGCTGCTGCCGCAAGCGCAGGAGCTGTTGCAGCGCGCCCAGGGTCTGGTGGTGCAGGCACGCGCGCTGGCGGTGGGCGAGTCGGGGCGGTTGCGGTTGGCCTTTGTGTCCACCGTCGGCTTCTCGCTGCTGCCGCAGTGGGTGATGGCGTTCCGCCAGGAGTTTCCGGGCGTACAGCTCGATCTGGTGGAAGCCACGGGCGATGTGCAGCTGCAGCTGCTCAAGTCGGATGAGGTGGACGCCGGTTTTGTGTTGCACGCCAGTGGTTTTGCCACCGAAGGCCTGCAGCGCCTGACCGTGGCGCAGGAGCCTTTGGTGCTGGCGCTGCCCGAATCGCACCCCTTGGCCAAACGCAAGACGCTGCGCCTGCAGGATGTCTGGGCGCAGCCGCTGGTGACCTTTCCGCGGCGCATCGTGCCCTCGCTGTTTGACGCCATCTTTGGGATGTACCACGACGCGGGCAAGCTGCCGGTGGTGGCGCAGGAGGCGATACAGATGCAGACCATTGTGAATTTGGTGTCGGCCGGGCTGGGCGTGGCCTGGGTGCCGGCCAGCGTGCAGCAGTTTCAGCGGCCTGGCGTGGTCTACCGCAGCGTAGTGGGAGCCGTGCCGGGCTGCGAGACCAGCCTGGTGTGGCAACGCAGCAGTCCGGCCCTGGAGCGTTTCATGGCCTTTCACGACATTGCCCATGCCGCCAACGGGCACAATGCGGGCCATGCTGATCCATCCCCAAATTGACCCCATCGCCCTGCAAGTGGGCCCCCTGGCCGTGCACTGGTATGGCCTGACCTACCTCGCAGCCTTTGCGCTGTTCATGTTTCTGGGCTACCGCCGGTTGCGCCATGCGCCGTTCAATGCACTGACCGGCCCGCAGGCCTGGGCCTTCAAGGATGTCGAAGACATCTTGTTTCTCGGCGTCATGGGCGTGGTGTTGGGCGGGCGTATTGGTTATTGCCTGTTTTACAAGCCCGGTTATTACGCAACCCACCCGCTGGAGGTGTTTTATGTCTGGCAGGGCGGCATGAGTTTTCATGGCGGCATGCTGGGTGTGATTGCCTCCATGGCCTGGTTTGCGCGCTCGCGCGGTCGGTCGTTCTGGCAGGTCGCCGACTTTGTGGCGCCGTGTGTGCCTACCGGTTTGGCCGCTGGGCGCGTCGGCAACTTCATCAATGGCGAGCTCTGGGGCCGTCTGGCCGATCCCGCGTTGCCTTGGGGCATGGTGTTTCGTGACGGCGGCCCGCTGCCGCGCCATCCTTCGCAGATTTACCAGTTTCTGATGGAGGGACTGCTGCTGTTTGTGCTGCTGTGGTGGTACGCCAGCAAGCCACGCAAGCAGGGGCAGGTGGCTGCGGCCTTCCTGTTTGGCTATGGCGTGTTCCGTTTCATTGCCGAATTCTTCCGCGAACCCGATGCCCACCTGCTGTGGCTGCAGCAGCAGTCCGGCATGAGCATGGGCCAGTGGCTCTGCCTGCCCATGATTGTGGGTGGCGCCGTGTTGTGGCGCTGGGCCAGCACCCGTACCGCGTAATCCTGAATCTGATAGGGCCTGTTCGCACTCGGAAAATTAGTGTGAACAGGCCCTAGGGTAAACACCGGCCTGCCAAGGCTTGACCGGTGTGCGACATTGACTTGTAATTATCCGTAATTACAGAAAATTACGTGATGCGCCTGATCCACAACTCCCTGCACGACGAAGTCGCCGACGGCCTGCGTGCGCGGATTTTTGATGGTGTGTTGGCGCCAGGCAGTTTTATTGACGAGGCGGCGTTGTGTGCCGATCTGGCCATCTCGCGCACACCGCTGCGCGAGGCGCTGAAGGTGCTGGCGGCCGAAGGCCTGGTGCGCCACGAGCCGCGGCGCGGCAGCTTTGTGAGCCAGGTGACCGAGCAGGACCTGGACGAGATATTCCCGGTCATTGCGCTGCTCGAAGGCCGCTGCGCGCTGGAGGCCACGCGCAACGCGACAGACGCCGACATTGCCGCGCTGGAGACCCTGCACGCCAGCTTGCAGCAACACGCCGCAGCCAAACGCATTACCGACTACTACGCGGTCAACTTCACGATCCACGAGGCCATCATCACCCTGGCCAACAACCGCTGGCTGGCGCAAAGCATTGCCGACCTGCGCAAGATCCTGAAGCTGGCGCGCCTGCAGCAGTTGCACGCGCCGGGCCGGCTGGAGCAAAGCCTGAGCGAACACCTGGCCGTGTTTGCTGCCATCAAGGCACGCGATGGCGAGGCCGCCGACGCCGCCATGCGCACCCATTTGCTGCGCCAGCGCGAGGCCTTGCGCGAGCTGGCCCGTACCCAGAAAAGCAGGTTGCTCGCATGAACCAAGATTCGTGGATCAACCGCAATGTGGCACGGCTCATGCCCGGGAATTCCAAGCCGAAAGAGGCTGTAGCCAGCGTGGAGTCTGCGCAAGCAGCTCCTAAAAAAGTAGCAAATGGAGCTGCCGGTGCGGTGGCCGACAAAGCCCCCGGGGGGCAGCGCAGCACCCGCACACGCTTGCAGGCCACGCTGCGCCACGCCGGTGAGGCCTTGTCCCCGCGCATGCTGCGCCGCACGCTGAATGAGCTGCAGGCCGTGATCGACGACCGCGTGAGCGAGGTCGAAGGCGGGCGCCGCGCGGCGGCGCTGATGGACTGGTACGCCGGGGCCACACCGGAGCGCCGCCAGGATATGTGGCTGTTGATGAGCGAAATGTTCGTGGCCGATGCGCAGAAGGTGAAGGCCGCACAGGCACAGTTTGCCGCCGCGCTGGGCACGCCCGACGAGGCCGCCGCCGAGGTGCACTACCGGCGCGCCACGGTGTCGCCGCGTCGGCGTGTGCTGCAGCGCTTCAGTGCGGACGCCGCAGGCATCCGTTTTCTGGTGAATCTGCGTGCCGAGATGCAGCCTGCACTCAAAGGCGACAAACGCCTGCAGGCGCTGGACGTGGAGATGGAGTACATGTTCTCCACCTGGTTTGATGTGGGCTTTCTGGAACTGCGCCGCATCAGTTGGGACTCGCCGGCTTCGCTGGTGGAAAAGCTGATCCGTTACGAGGCCGTGCACGACATCAAGAGCTGGGCCGACGTGAAGAACCGGCTCGACTCGGACCGCCGTTGTTACGGTTTTTTCCATCCGCACCTGCCGGACGAGCCGCTGATCTTTGTGGAGGTGGCACTGATGGATGCGCTGGCCGACAGCATCACGCCGCTGCTGGACGAATCGGCCGACGCGTCGGACCTGAAAGCGGCCACCACCGCCATTTTTTACTCCATCAGCAACACACAGGATGGCCTGCGTGGTGTGAGTTTTGGCGACTCGCTGATCAAGCGTGTGGTGGAAACGCTCAAGGCTGAATTTCCCAAACTCAAGATTTTTGCCACGTTGTCACCGATCCCCGGTTTCAGGTCCTGGTTGGGCAAAAACGTAACGGGTTTGCTGGAGCGGTTGGATGCCAAGAGCCGCGAGGAGCTGGGTCGGGCGGTGGGTTTTGAGCCGGTCACAGCCGCGCATTTTCTGGCCGCAGCCGAGTCGCCACTGGTGCTGAAAGCGGCATCGCCTGTGCGGCAGATGCTGCTGCGCAGTGCCGCGCAGTACCTGGGGCAGGAGACGGTGCAAGGCCGGCCCCTCGATGCGGTGGCGCGTTTTCACCTGGGCAATGGCGCACGCGTGGAGCGGCTGAACTGGGCCAGTGATCCGTCGCCCAAAGGGCTCAAACAATCGTATGGGTTGATGGTCAATTACCTCTACGACCTCAAGCGCCTGGACAAACACCGCGAGGTGTTGTCCCAGGGCAAGATTCCGGTGGCACCGGCCATCCAGGAGCTGTTTTTCTAGTGTGTGGTTCAGCGTTTTATATATAACAAGCAGGAGACAAACATGACCCGATTCCCAAACTTTGGCGGCACCAGCCGTCGCAGCCTTTTGGCCACCGGTGCCGCCGCGGCCACTGCCTGGGCGCTTTCGCCCCTGGCCGCACTGGCCCAGGGCCGCTGGCCGGCCAAGCCGGTCACGCTGGTGGTGCCGTTCCCGGCTGGCGGTGGCACCGACGCGTTTGCACGTCCCATGTCGGCCCAGTTCGCCAAACTCACCGGTACCCAACTGGTGATCGACAACCGCGGCGGTGCCGGCGGCACGCTGGGCGCCAGCATTGCAGCCAGGGCCCAGCCCGATGGTTACACGCTGTTCATGGGCGCGGTGCACCATGCGATTGCCCCCAGCATGTACCCCAAGCTGGACTACGATATCCAGAAAGACTTCATCCCGCTGGCACTGGTGGCCAACGTGCCCCAGGTGCTGGTGGTCAACCCGAAAAACGTGCCCGGTGACTTCAAGGCCTTCCTGGCCCAGGTCAAGGCCAACCCCGGCAAGATGAACTACGGCTCGGCGGGCGGTGGTACATCGCATCACCTGGCGGGCGAGTTGTTCAAGCAGCAGACCAACACCTTCATCACCCACATTCCCTACCGGGGTGCCGGTCCTGCGCTGCAGGACCTGATGGCGGGCAGCGTAGACATGATGTTTGATGGTCTGGGTTCTTCGGCGGCCCATATCAAGGGCGGGCGCATCAAGGCGTTGATGGTGTCGGGCAGCAAGCGCAATCCGGCGTTTCCGGATGTGCCTTGCGCGGCGGAGCTCGGCCTGCCCGACTACACGGTGACCACCTGGTACGGCCTGTGGGCACCCAAGGGCACACCGGCGGATGTGCAGGCGCGTATCGTCGAAGAAATCAACCGGCTCGCGGCGGCTGACGAGATCAAGGCCAGTTGGGCCAGCAACGGTGCCGAGTTTGGCAAACTCACGCCTGTACAGTTTGGCGCCTTTGTGGATGCTGAGGTCAAGCGCTGGTCTGCGGTGGTGAAAGCCTCCGGCGCCAAGCTGGATTAAATAGACGGGCCCTAGTGGAGGTTGGATGGAGATTCAAGGCAGCGTGCAGGTGCGCCGTGACAGGCAGGTGGTCTGGGTCACGCTGGACCATGACCGCAAGTACAACGCCATGTCGCGCGCGATGTGGCGGTCACTCAAAACCGTGTTTGAGGAGATCCAGCAGGACGCTCAGGTGCGCTGCGTGGTGGTGCGTGGCGCACGCGGGCACTTTTGCGCGGGGGGCGATATTGCCGAGTACCCATCGTTCCGCTTCGATGCGGCCGAGCTGGAAACATTCCACGAGGAAGAAGTGTGGGGCGGCCTGCAGGCCATGCTGGACTGTGACGTGCCCATCGTCGCCCAGATCGAAGGTTTCTGCATGGGCGCGGGGGTGGAGATAGCGAGCTGCTGCGATATCCGCATTGCCAGCAGCGCGGCCCGGTTTGGCGCACCCATTGCACGCCTGGGTTTCCCTATGGCGCCCAAAGAGGCGGCCCTGGTGGCGCAGGCGGTCGGTGCCAGCACGGCCCGGGCCATGCTGCTGGCGGCTGAGATCTTTGACGCAGACTACATGCAGCGGCGCAATTTTCTGATGCAGATATTCAGCGAAGAGGAAATTGCCACCCAGGCGCTGCAGCTCACCATCCGTATGGCGGCGCTGGCGCCCCAGGCTGCACGTTTGAATAAACAGACATTTAGAGCATTAAATCGGCCTCCAGCCCTTATGGATACTGCGCAAGCAGCTATTGAATCAGGAGCAAATCCGTACGCCTACGCCAACAGCGCCGAGCACCGCGAGGGGGTCATGGCCTTCACGGAAAAGCGCAAACCCCAGTTCTAGACCCTAACCGCCGTGCGCCGCCGACCCTGTTCGTTCGCCCAGAGCCTGTCGCAGGGAAGGGCTTCGACAGGCTCAGCCCGAACGGTGTAATTTTTTGGAAACACTTGCATGCCTGCTTCTGACAACGCCAATCTTTTCGCCGCCCTGCGCGCCGCCTTTCCCAGCGACCTTGCTGCCTGTGCGGTGGAGACCGATAGCGGCTTGCAATACACATGGGGCGACCTGGAGCACGCCACCGCCATGGTGGCCAACCTGCTCGAATCTCTGGATTTACCCGAAGGTGCGCGCATCGCCGTGCAGGTGGAAAAATCGGTGGAGGCACTGGTGCTGTACCTGGCCACGCTGCGCGCCGGGCTGGTGTACCTGCCGCTGAACACCGCCTACCAAAGCGCCGAGATGGCGTACTTCATCGAAGACGCGCAGCCCGCCGTGGTGGTGTGCAGTGGGCGCAACTTTGGCTGGGTCAGCAAGATGGCCTTCTTGGCCGGCACCGCCTATGTGTTCACCCTGAACGACGACCGCACCGGCTCGCTGCTGGAGCGCGCAGCGCAATTCCCCAGGACACACACCATTGCCCAGCGCCAGAGCGATGATCTGGCCGCCATCATCTACACCAGCGGCACCACCGGGCGCAGCAAGGGTGCGATGCTGTCACACGGAAACCTGCTGTCCAACGCGCGGGTACTGCAAACCTACTGGGACTGGAAGCCCGGCGATGTGCTGATCCATGCGCTGCCCATCTTCCACGTGCACGGCCTGTTTGTCGCCATCCATGGCGCGTTGATCAATGGCAGCAAGATGGTGTGGTGCGCCAAGTTCGACCCCAAGGTGGTCCTGCAGCATTTCCCGCGTGCCACCGTGTTCATGGGCGTGCCCACGCTGTACGTCCGTCTGCTGGCCGAGCCCGGATTGAATGCCCAGGCCGTCCAGAACATGCGTCTGTTTGTTTCCGGGTCGGCGCCCATGCTGGTGGATACGCACCACCAATGGCAGCAGCGCACCGGCCATACGATTCTGGAGCGTTACGGCATGTCCGAGACGGTGATGCTGACCTCCAACCCCGGCCGTGCGTCGGACGGCGAACGCGTGGTGGGAACAGTGGGACAGCCGTTGCCTGGCGTGTTACTGCGGGTGCGTGATGAGGCGGGTAAAGACTTGCCCGTGGGTGAAACCGGCGGCATCGAGGTGCGCGGACCCAATGTGTTCCAGGGTTACTGGCAAATGCCTGAGAAAACCGCGCAGGAGTTCACCGTTGACGGTTTTTTCAAGACCGGTGATGTGGGGCACGTGGATGCACAGGGTTACGTCACCATCGTGGGCCGCAGCAAGGACCTGATCATCAGCGGGGGATACAACGTCTATCCCGCAGAGATCGAGGGCTATATCAACAACCTGCCTGGCGTGGCCGAGAGCGCCGTGGTGGCGGTGCCGGATGCCGATTTTGGCGAGGTGGGCGTCGCTGTCATCGTGCCACTGGCAGGCGCAAGGGTAGACCCCGTGCAGGTGATCGCCACGCTGAAGGCCACGCTGGCCAACTTCAAGGTGCCCAAGCGCTGCGAAGTGGTTGCCGAGCTACCGCGCAATGCCATGGGCAAGGTACAAAAGAACCTGCTGCGGGCCCAGTACCAAACCGGCACCTGAGCCGCAGGACACGCCCGGTAGGGCTACTTCAGTATCAGTACCGGAACGGTGGCGTGCGTCAACACGTGCTGGGTTTCACTGCCCAGCAGCAGGCGCTTGATGCCCTTGCGGCCATGGGAGGCCATCACGATCAAATCACAGCGGTGTTTTTTGGCGGCCGCAATGATGGCGTCAGACACCAGGTCTGATTTCACGGTCACGGCTTTGGTTTTCACACCCTTGGCCAGCGCCGCCTTTTGTACGGCATCCACCACGGCCTGACCGTCTTCGGCCCATTGGCGTTCGATCTTCTGGATGTAGGCAGGGTCCATCGCCACGCCGCCTTCGAAATAACTCTGCGGGTAACGGGGTACCACCTTGACGGCCACCAGATCGGCGCCGCTGAGCGCTGCCAGTTCTATGGCGCTGCGAACCGCCGTCTGGGAGAGTTTGGACCCATCGGTGGCGACCAGGATGCGTTTGTACATGGAAGACTCCTTGCTGGTTGAGAGTCCACAGCGTACCCCTTATGTGTCTTTGGGCCTTGATCTGTATCAAGGGATGCAGCACACTTGTCCTGCACACTGTCACACCATGCCCAGCGCCAGCATCCTGCCCCCCCTTGTCACGCCTGTGAGCGGCCTTGCCACGGGTGTCGGGCTGTTGCATAGCGACGCCCACTTGGGGCTGCTCGATGACCCGCAGGAGTGGGGCGCGTTCAGCCGCGCCAGCGCCCATGATCCATCGCAGTGGGAGTCCAGTGTGGTGATCGAGGGCATGCACTGCGCGGCCTGCTCGTTAACAGTGGAAGATGCATTGCGCCGGGTACCCGGTGTTATCAGCGCCCAGGTGAGTGCCGCGAGCCACAGGGCACAGGTGGTGTGGTCGGCCACGCAGGTTCAGCCGTCGCGCTGGATGCAGGCAGTGCAGGGCGCAGGCTACCGCGCGATTCCTGCCAACGACATGTTTGCCAGCGAACGCCGCAAGCAGGAAACCCGCAAGGCGCTTTGGCGCTGGCTGGTGGCCGGGCTGTGCATGATGCAGGTGATGATGTATGCCTACCCGGCCTACATCGCCCAGCCGGGTGACCTGACCGGCGAGATGGAACAACTGCTGCGCTGGGCCTCCTGGGTGCTCACGCTGCCGGTCATGCTGTTTTCCTGCGGCCCCTTCTTTCGCAACGCCCTGCGCGATCTGCTGCAGGCGCGCATCAGCATGGATTTGCCGGTCACGCTGGGCATCCTGATCACCTTTGTGGCCAGTACCGCAGGCACGTTTGAACCCCAGGGCATCTGGGGGCGCGAAGTGTATTTCGACTCGCTCACCATGTTCGTCTTTTTCCTGCTGACCGGGCGCTGGCTGGAGCTGCGGCTGCGTGACCGCACAGCGGGTGCGCTGGAAGCGCTGATGAACCGCCTGCCCGACAGCGTGGAGCGCTTGGGCAGCGATGGCCAGTTTGCGCGTGTGGCGGCGAGGCGCTTGGCCGTGGGCGATCTCATGCGCGTGCACCCCGGCGAGACCTTTGCTGCCGATGGGGTGGTGGAGCAGGGGACGACCCAGGTGGATGAGGCTCTGCTCACGGGCGAATCGCGGCCCGTAGAGCGTGGCCCGGGCGAGACCGTGGTGGCTGGTAGCCACAACCTCAGTACCAGCGTGCAGGTGCGTGTGCACCAGGTGGGCAGTGACACTCGGTTTTCCCAGATGGTTGCGCTCATGGAAAGTGCCTCCGCCAGCAAGCCGCAGATGGCCCTGTTGGCAGACCGCCTGGCCAAGCCGTTTTTGATGGCGGTGCTGCTCGCCGCAGCGGCCGCCTGCGCCTGGTGGTGGCCGCACGACCCGGCGCATGCCCTGATGGTGGCCGTGGCGGTGCTGGTGGTGACCTGCCCCTGCGCACTTTCATTGGCGACGCCGGCGGCCATGCTGGCCGCTGCGGGCGCATTGGCGCGGGGTGGCGTGCTGGTGCGCAATCTGCAGGCGCTGGAATCGCTGGCGGTGGTGGATACCGTGGTTTTTGACAAAACCGGTACCCTGACCCAGGATGCGCTGGTACTTGACCGCGTGGAGGTGCGCGCTGGCACCACGGCTGCGCAGGCCTTGTCCATGGCGGCGGCATTGGCGCAGCACTCGCTGCACCCGGTGTCGCGCTCCTTGTGGCGCGCCGCCCAGATGCCCGGTGCAGCTCCTCAGGCTTCATGGGTCTGTGAAGCGGTGACAGAAGTGGCCGGGCAGGGCGTTTCAGGCACCGCGCAGGCCAGCAATGTCCCGGGAACACAAGCGCAAAAAGCTTTGCGACTGGGCTCGGCGGCCTGGTGTGGTGTGCAAGTGCCGCCCCTGGATGCGGTGGGCGTACACCTTAGCGATGCGCATGGCTGGCTGGCCAGCTTCACCTTTCAGGAGGCGCTGCGCCCGCAGGCGATGGCATTGGTCGGTGCCTTGCAATTGCAAGGGGTGGACGTGCACCTGTTTTCGGGGGACCGTGCCGCATCGGTAGTGCGTATCGCTCGGCAGGCAGGCATTGCCCAGGCCCATGCCTTTGGGGACTGCTCCGCTGCGGACAAACTCGCCCGTGTGCGCGCGCTGCAAAAGCAGGGCCGCACGGTGGCCATGGTGGGGGACGGGCTCAACGACGGCCCGGTCATGGCGGGTGCCCATGTGTCTTTTGCGCTGGGGCAGGGTGTGCCACTGGCGCAGGCCCGGGCGGACTATGTGGTGCAGGGCGACCGTCTGGAGGCCGTGGCACAGGCGCTGCAACTGTCCCGCCGCACGCTGCGGGTGGTGCGGCAAAACCTCTGGTGGGCCCTGTTGTACAACGCCGCCTGTGTACCGCTGGCGGTTGCTGGCTGGCTGCCGGCATGGCTGGCGGGCTTGGGCATGGCCACCAGTTCCCTGGTGGTGGTGCTCAATGCACTGCGGCTGGCCCGCGGCATGCCGCCGTTGGCCCCGGTGGCGGAGGCGACGGCTGCGGCCTGAAAGACATTGCCATGGACATCTTGTATTTGCTCATTCCCCTGTCGGTTGTGCTGGTGTTTTTCATCCTGGGGGGGCTCTGGTGGGCCATAGACCGCGGGCAGTTTGAAGACATTGAGGCTGAGGGCGAGCGCATTTTGCGCGACCCCTGAATAGGGTGTGGCCCCCGCGCTCCACCGCTGCGCGGGTCGCTGCCCCCCGAGGAGGTGCGTTTCTGCTTGGGGCGGCCCGGCGTTGAAACCAGTTTTTTTTACCCGCGTTTGACATGGGTCAAGCAGGCACAGCGCAATGCGCGGGAAACTTCATGCAGTTATCCAAAGAAGAGGACCCTATGGCATTTCCAAACCAGCAGGCAACGACCTACAACGACACCGTTGTGCGCCAGTTCGCCATCATGACCGTGGTATGGGGCGTAGTGGGCATGTTGGTGGGGGTGATCATCGCTGCCCAGCTCGCATGGCCGGAGCTCAATTTCGGCATTCCCTGGCTCAGTTACGGCCGACTGCGCCCCCTGCACACCAATGCAGTGATCTTCGCGTTCGGTGGTTGCGGCCTGTTTGCGGCGGCCTATTACGTGGTGCAGCGCACCTGCCAGGTCCGCCTGTTTGGTGACAAGCTGGCGTCCTTCACGTTTTGGGGTTGGCAACTGGTGATTCTGGCGGCAGCCATTTCCTTGCCGCTGGGTTACACCTCTGGCAAGGAATACGCAGAACTCGAATGGCCCATCGATATCCTGATCACGCTGGTATGGGTGTCTTTTGCCATCGTATTTTTTGGCACGGTGGGTACCCGCAAGGTGAAGCACATCTATGTGGCCAACTGGTTCTTTGGGGCCTTCATTCTGGCCGTGGCCATCCTGCACCTGGTCAACAGCGCCGCCATTCCCGTGGGCTGGATGAAATCCTACTCGGCGTATGCGGGCGTGCAGGATGCCATGGTGCAGTGGTGGTACGGCCACAATGCGGTGGGCTTCTTCCTGACCGCTGGCTTCCTGGGCATGATGTATTACTTCATCCCCAAGCAGGCCGGTCGCCCGGTCTACAGCTACCGCCTGTCCATCGTCCACTTCTGGGCGCTGATCTTCACCTACATGTGGGCAGGCCCCCACCACCTGCACTACACCGCATTGCCAGACTGGACACAGTCCGTGGGCATGGTGTTCTCCCTCATCCTGCTGGCCCCCAGTTGGGGCGGCATGATCAACGGCATCATGACCCTGAGCGGCGCCTGGCACAAGCTGCGTGACGACCCCATCCTGCGTTTCCTGATCGTGTCGCTGTCCTTCTACGGCATGAGCACGTTTGAAGGTCCCATGATGTCCATCAAGACTGTAAATGCGCTCTCCCATTACACCGACTGGACCATTGGCCATGTGCACTCTGGTGCCCTGGGCTGGGTGGGTTTGGTGACCATGGGCTCCATGTATTACCTGATTCCACGCCTGTTTGGCCAGAAGCAGATGTACAGCGTCAAGGCCATTGAGGTGCATTTCTGGACGGCCACCATCGGTATCGTGATCTATATCGCTGCTATGTGGATTGCCGGTGTGATGCAGGGCCTGATGTGGCGCGCCATCAACCCCGATGGCACGCTGACCTACACCTTTGTCGAATCGGTGAAAGCGACCTACCCCTTCTATGTGCTGCGCCTGCTGGGTGGCCTGCTCTACCTGGGCGGCATGCTGATCATGTTGTGGAACACCCTGAAAACGGCTACAGCCGGGCGTGCCAGTACCGTGACCATTCCTGCCACTGCGGCGCACGCCTGAGGAGAACCAAAAATGGCCAATGAATCCAAAAACTCCGGTTTGTCGCACGAGAAGATCGAGACCAACAACTTTCTGATGATTGTGCTGATCCTGCTGGTCTTGCTGGTGGGCGGCATGGTGGAAATTGTTCCGCTGTTCTTCCAGAAGTCCACCACTGAGCCGATCAAGGGCATCCAGCCTTACACCGCATTGCAATTGGCTGGGCGCGACGTCTATGTGCGCGAAGGTTGCTACAACTGCCATTCGCAGATGATCCGACCCTTCCGCGCCGAAACACTGCGGTATGGTCATTACTCGGTGGCGGGTGAGTCGGTGTATGACCACCCCTTCCAGTGGGGCAGCAAACGCACCGGACCTGACTTGGCCCGTGTGGGTAGCAAGTACAGCGACGAATGGCACCGCATTCACTTGAACAACCCGCGTGATGTGGTCCCCGAGTCCAACATGCCGGCCTACCCCTGGCTTGAAAAGACACCGGTGGATGCTGCAGCCTTGCCCGCCCATATGCGTGGACTGCGCACCGTGGGTGTGCCGTACACCGACGAGCAGATCGCCAAATCCGTGGAAGACGTCAAGGGCAAAACCGAGCTGGAGGCCACCATCGCCTACCTGCAGGTTCTGGGCCTGGCGCTCAAATAACCCCCCAAGGAGTGCACAACATGGACATCAATACCCTTCGCTCCCTGGCCACCGTGGTCAGCTTCGTCACCTTCATCGGCATCGTCTGGTGGGCTTGGTCCAAGCGCCGTGCCGATGATTTTTCGGAAGCTGCACAACTGCCCTTCGAGCAGGACTGAACCCCGAACAAGGAATTCCCATGAGCGACTTCACCAGCAATTTCTGGCCCGTATTTATTTCGGTCATCACCCTGGTCGGCATCCTGGCCTGCCTGCTGCTGCTCTGGTTCAGTGGCAAGGCCCGGGCCATGACAGCGCATGACAACACCACCGGCCACGTCTGGGATGGTGACCTGCGTGAGATGAACAACCCCTTGCCGCGCTGGTGGGTGTGGCTGTTTGTCATCACGGTGGTATTTGCGCTGGTGTACCTGGCGCTTTACCCGGGTCTGGGCAATTTTGCAGGCCAGTTGAAATGGTCGCAGGAAGACCAGTACAGCCGCGAAATTGCCAAAGGCAACGCGGAAGTGGCACCTCTGTATGCCAAGTTCACGGCCATGTCGGTGGAAGATACGTCCAAAGATCCGCAGGCCCAAGCCATTGGTGAGCGCCTGTTCATGAACAACTGCGCGCAGTGCCACGGCTCGGACGCCCGCGGGAGCAAGGGTTTCCCCAACCTGGCGGACGCTGACTGGTTGCACGGCGGAACGCCTGACAAGATTGTCGAGTCCATCACCAAGGGCCGCATCGGCCAGATGCCTCCCATGGCGGCAGCAGTCGGCACGGCCGACGATGTGAAAAACGTCGCCAACTATGTGCTCAGCCTCTCGGGCAGTCCGCATGATTCGGTGCGCGCAGCGCTGGGCAAATCCAAGTTTGCGGCCTGTGCGGCCTGCCACGGCATGGATGGCAAGGGCAACACGGCCCTGGGTGCGCCCAACCTGGCAGACGACATCTGGCTGCATGGTTATGGTGAAAACGCCATCATTGCCATGGTCACCAATGGCAAAGTCAACCAGATGCCTGCGCAGGGCGAGAAGCTGACCGAACCCCAGATCCACGTGCTGGCCTCTTATGTGTGGGGTTTGTCCAACCGCTCGCAGGCCAAGTAGGAACCTATACACCGAGACCTTGCTTTGGTATCCCACGACGCTTCTCCCCGAACAGTGATTCCCATCGCCGTGTCACCCGACCGGGGGCCGATTGAGCCACCAGAAGGGGCTGATGCGGAGATGGTGTCGCTGTACGAGGCGCACAAGAAGATCTACCCGCGCAGCGTGTCGGGGCGTTTCACGCGCTGGCGCTGGATCTTCGTATTTCTGACCCAGATCGTGTTTTATGGCTTGCCCTGGCTGGAGTGGGGCCAGCGCCAAGCTGTGCTGTTTGACCTGGGCGCGCGGCGCTTCTACATCTTCAATCTGGTTCTGTACCCGCAGGACTTCATCTACCTCACCGGGTTGTTGGTCATCTCGGCTTTCTCGCTGTTCCTGTTCACGGCGGTGGCGGGACGCCTGTGGTGTGGTTATGCCTGTCCGCAGACCGTCTATACCGAGATATTTCTCTGGCTGGAGAAACAGACCGAAGGGGACCGCTCCGCACGCATGCGACTGGACGCGGGTCCCTGGAACTGGAACAAGGTGTGGCGTAAGAGCGCCAAACAGTTTCTCTGGATTGCTGTCGCGCTATGGACTGGCTTTACCTTTGTGGGTTACTTCACGCCCATCCACGCCCTGGGCCTGGAAGTGGTCCAGCGCAATATGGGATCGTGGGAAGTTTTCTGGACCTTGTTCTACGGTTTCGCCACCTACGGCAACGCAGGTTACATGCGCGAGCAGGTGTGCAAACACATGTGCCCGTATGCGCGCTTCCAGAGTGCGATGTTCGACAAGGACACCCTGATCGTGACCTACGACGAGGCGCGCGGCGAGCCACGCGGTGCCCGTTCGCGCAAGGCCGATCCGGTCTCGCTGAATCTGGGGGCCTGTGTGAACTGCAGCCTGTGTGTGCAGGTGTGCCCCACGGGGATCGATATTCGGGATGGGTTGCAGTACGAATGTATCGGCTGTGGTGCGTGTGCCGATGTATGCGACACCGTCATGGACAAGATGGGCTATGCGCCAGGATTGATCAAGTACTCCACCCAGAACGCAGTGGACCAGAAGTGGACGGGCAAACAGGTGCTGCGCCATGTGCTGCGGCCGCGGATATTGATTTACACCGCCATATTGGGCGCCATCGTGGTGGCCATGCTGGTGAGCCTGGCACTGCGCACGCCTTTCAAGGTGGACGTGGTGCGTGACCGCGGATCTTTGGCCCGTATCGCTGCGGGTGGGCGTATCGAGAACGTGTACCGCCTGCAGATCATGAATGCGACCGAGGCCTCTCAAACCTTCCACATTGCGGCGGGTGGTGTGCCCGGCTTGCAGGTGGCGTCCGAGCAGGATGTGACCGTGGAGTCCACCCAGTCGCGCTGGGTAGCCGTGCGATTGCAGGCACCTTTCGATGCTGCATCACCCGGCTCCCACACCATTCAGTTTGAAGTGCAGGCGCAGTCCGGTACTGCGACCGTGTCCGAAAAATCGGTCTTTATTGTTCCCCGTTAAGGAGTCGCCATGTCTGCATCCCCCCATTCCGAAGTCCGGCCTGCACCTTGGTGGAAATTCGGCCACGTCTGGCTGGTGGTGGCCGGGCCCGCGATTGTGGTGGTGGCGAGTTTCATCACCCTCTATCTGGCGATAACCCGCCCGGACCCGGTCATGGATGAGGACTACTACCGCAAAGGCGTGGAAATCAACAAGGAACTCAGCGCCGACCCGGCCAGCCTGGCGCCCGCCATGCAGGGGCGCAACCATGCCGCCACGGGTGTGCCCCGGCCGACAGATGCGCCATGAATGCCGCCACTGTCGTTTGAACAGAAAGGCGCACCTATGCTGTACAAGCGTCTGATGTGGATCATCTGGCCCGCTTTCTTGATGGCGGGCGTGATGGAAGTATTGGTGTTCAGTCTGGCTGATCCCCAAGAGCTTTCCTGGTTTGGACAACAGTTGGAGCTGTCACGCCAGACGGTCTACACCGTGTCGTTTTTCGTGTTCTGGCTGGTACTGGGCCTCGGCGGAGCCCTGACGCTGCTGCTGTCCTTGTCCGCCAAAGAAATCAACGACGTGGAGGCAGCGAAGACACCGTCTTCTTGAGGTGCGCTAGTCACAAACCTTGGGATTCACGATGTCCTTAAGGCTCTCAGCGTTGAGGATGCGCACGTGGCGCTGTTTGACTTCCACAATGCCATCGTCCACAAATTTTGAAAAGGTGCGGCTCACCGTCTCGAGTTTCAGCCCCAGGTAGCTGCCAATCTCTTCGCGCGTCATGCGCAATACCAGCTCCGACTGCGAGAAGCCGCGCGCGTGCAGCCGCTGCACCAGGTTGAGCAAAAAGGCGGCAAGCCGCTCTTCAGCACGCATGCTACCCAGCAACAGCATGACGCCGTTTTCGCGCACGATCTCGCGGCTCATGATCTTGTGCACATGGCGTTGCAATGAATTGATCTCGCGCGACAGTTCTTCGATGCGGTCAAACGGCATCACACAGACTTCGGCGTCTTCTAGTGCCACGGCGTCGCAGGTGTGGTAGTCGTTCACGATGCCATCCAGCCCCATGACTTCGCCGGCCATTTGGAAGCCCGTGACTTGGTCGCGCCCGTCCTCGGACGCTACACAGGTCTTGAAAAAGCCGGTGCGAATCGCGTAGAGGCTGGTGAACTTTTCGCCATTGCGAAACAGGATGCCGCCGCGTTTGACCTTGCGGCGGCTGGCCACCACATCGTCGATGCGGTCCAGCTCGGCATCACTGAGCCCCATGGGCATGCACAGCTCACGCAGATTGCAGTTGGAGCAGGCGACCTTGATGGTCAAGGGAGTGATAGCGATCACCTTGCCAGTCGTCTCGACTTGCGCAGATTTTGGCGCGGCCGCTACAGAGCTAGGTTTGGCGTTTTCAAGCATGGGGTCCCCTGAGTACAAACCCGATTATGTGCTTCTTAACCTTAAGGTTCCTTGACACACGTCAATGGCATTTCGGACCGCCTGCGGCACAGTGGCTGCTCGTAGAGGAAATACCATGCAGCCCACCGTAGAACGCATACCCGATGACCTGTTGCGCCGCTTTGATGTGGCAGGGCCGCGCTATACCTCGTACCCCACCGCAGACCGGTTTGTCGAAGCTTTTGGCGCCGACGACTACGCCCAGGCACTTGCCCAGCGGCGCAGCGGTGCAGCGGCGCTGGCTTTGCCCTTGTCGTTGTACGTGCACATACCGTTCTGTGAATCACTGTGCTACTACTGCGCCTGCAACAAGATCATCACCAAACACCATGACCGTGCCACCGCCTATTTGCGGTACCTGAGCCGCGAGGTGGACCTGCACACCGCACTGATAGGGCGCGGGCAAACGGTGAGCCAGTTGCACCTGGGCGGCGGTACCCCCACGTTTTTGAACGACGGGGAACTGCGGGAGCTCATGGACATGCTGCGCCGCAGTTTCAACTTTGCGCCAGGTGGTGAGTACTCCATTGAGGTAGACCCCCGCACCATTGACGTGAAGCGGCTGGACACGCTGGCTGAGTTGGGCTTCAACCGCCTGAGCTTTGGGGTGCAGGACTTTGACCCGGCAGTGCAAAAGGCGGTGCACCGCGTGCAGCCGGCCGAGCAGGTGTTTGCGCTGGTGGAGGCGGCACGTGTGCGCGGCTTCGAGTCCATCAACGTGGACCTGATTTACGGCTTGCCGCAGCAAAGCCCCGAGTCGTTTGATCGCACGCTGGCCCAGGTGAACCAGTTGCGCCCCGACCGCATCGCCCTGTACGCCTATGCCCATTTGCCAGAGCGCTTCAAGCCCCAGCGCCGCATTGCCACCGTCGAGCTGCCCAATGCCGCAGCCAAGGTGTCCATGCAGTCGCGTTCGCTGGCGGCATTTTTGTCGGCCGGTTATGTGTACGTGGGTATGGACCACTTTGCCTTGCCCGATGACGCACTGGCCGTGGCCAAACGCCAGGGGCGCCTGCACCGCAATTTCCAAGGCTACAGCACACAGCCAGACTGCGACCTGATCGGTCTGGGCGTGTCGTCCATAGGGCGCATTGGCGCCACCTACAGCCAGAACGCCAAAACCCTGGACGAGTATTACGATTTTCTGGACCAGGGCCGTTTTCCCGTGGTGCGTGGTTTGGCGTTGACCCGCGATGACATCCTGCGCCGCGCCGTCATCATGGCGCTGATGTGCCAGGGCCAACTGCTCTACGAATCGATAGAACTCGCGCACCTGGTGGACTTCAAGTCCTACTTCGCTGCCGAACTGGGAACTCTGCGCGAGATGGCGCAGCAAGGCATGGTGGTGCTGGACGACGCGGGCATCCAGGTCACGGCGCAAGGCTGGTTCTTTGTGCGCGCGCTGGCCATGGTGTTTGACCGCCATTTGCAAACCGACCGTACCCGCGCCCGGTTTTCCAAGATCATTTAGCATGCATCCATGCAATCTTCACTGGCGCTGACTGCACTGCTGATGGGCTTGGTCGGCGGCCCCCATTGTGTGGCCATGTGTGGCGCCGCCTGTGCAGGCATCGGTCAAGCTGCGGGTCCGCGCAAAAATTCCGCACTGCTGACCTTCCAGGCCGGGCGGGTGCTGGGCTATTCCGCTTTGGGCGGACTTGCCGCTGCTTCCATGCAAGGCTTGGGTTGGCTCACCGTGCAATCTGCGGCCTTGCGCCCGGTGTGGTCGTTATTCCACGTGGCTGCCATGGTGCTCGGTTTGGTCTTGTTGTGGCAGGCACGCCAACCGGTATGGCTGGAAGCCACGGGCCGCAGCATCTGGGCCAAGGCACGCGCTTTGGGCAATGGCTGGGGCCGCGGTGCGCCGCTGTTGCTGGGCGGCCTGTGGGCACTCTTGCCTTGTGGGCTGTTGTATTCAGCGCTACTGGTGGCGGCCATGGCCGGTAGCGTGCTGGACGGCATGGCCGTGATGGCCCTGTTTGCACTGGGCACCAGCGTCACCATGACGGCGGGCCCCTGGCTCTGGCTGCGCCTGCGTGGCAACGTTGCGGGGCAGGGCAGCGGTGCCTGGGGGGTGCGCCTGGCCGGTGCCGCCCTGGCGGTCAGCTCGGCATGGGCTTTGTGGATGGGGCTGGTGCACAATCAAGCTCCCTGGTGCGTACCCCAGTGAACGCCCCATTCACTCTTCGAGGACAGTTCCTGACATGGATAGTTCTGTACTTGCGTCGGAAGCCTTGCGACTGTTGGAGTTGCAGTCGCTGGGCATCCTGGATACCCCCGCGGAGCAGGCTTACGACGATTTGGTGAGCCTGGCCGCCTACATCTGTGACACCCCGATTGCGCTGATTTCCCTGATTGATGAAGACCGCCAGTGGTTCAAGGCCCGCGTTGGTCTGAACGATATGGAGACCCCGCGAGGCATGGCCTTTTGCGCCCACGCCATCATTGACCCCGAACATGTGATGGAGGTGCCCAACGCGCTGGAAGACCCGCGGTTTGTGGACAACCCGCTGGTCACTGGTAATCCGGATATCCGCTTCTACGCGGGTGCGCCTCTGGTCACTGCTTCCGGTTCGGCCTTGGGCACGATCTGCGTGATTGATACGGTACCGCGCAAACTGACCGAGGCGCAAAACAAGGCGCTGAAGGCGTTATCGCGTCAGGTGGCGCAACTGCTGGCCTTGCACCGCGCCAACACCGAACTGCAACTACTGACGCGCCTCCAAAGGACACGCCAGCAGGAGCTGGAAGAACATGAAAAGCAGTTGCAGGAAGAAAACCATGCGCTGGCCCAGCAGACTGTGATGGATGCGCTGACCGGCCTCAAAAACCGCCGTGCGTTTGACCGCATTCTGGCCAACGAGTACGCACGTTCCATGCGTGCGCGCTCTGGCATGGCGTTGCTGATGGTGGATGTGGACCACTTCAAGGCCTACAACGACCAGTATGGCCACCAGGCCGGTGACAAGGCGCTGCAAGCGGTGGCTGCAGCGATCCAGTCCCAGGCGCGCGCCTATGACCACGTGACGCGTTACGGCGGTGAAGAGTTTGGCGTTGTGCTGCCCGACACCCACCTGGCCGACATGCGTGCCGTGGCCGAACGTATCCGGCTGGCCGTGCAGTCGCTGACGGGCCTGCACCGCCCGGTGACGGTGAGTGTGGGGGCCGCCCTGTCGGATCCGATGGCCTCGCCAGCTTCGCTGGTGGAGCGGGCCGATCAAGCGCTCTATCAGGCCAAGCTGAATGGTCGCAACCGGGTGCAAATTGCACTGTAGGTGTGCTTGGTGTGGGCCATGTGGATGGGCCGGTGCACCAACAGGCTTCGTGCGGCAAGCCGCTCTGCGTCACAGTTTTTAGCCGTGTGCGCTTACCGCAGTACCAGCACCGCAATGGTGGTGTGTGTCAACACATGCTGGGTTTCACTGCCCAGCAGCAGGCGTTTGATGCCCTTGCGGCCATGGGATGCCATCACGATCAGGTCACAGCGGTGCTTTTTGGCCGCCGCGATGATGGAGTCGGAAACAATGTCGGATTTGATGGTCACTGCCTTGGCCTTCACGCCTTTGGACAGGGATAGCTTTTTGACGGCATCCACCACCGCCTGGCCTTTGTCGACCCACAGCTTTTCCACGCGGCTGACGTCTATCGCGTCCACGGCAATACCCCCGTCGAAGTAACTCATGGGGTAGCGCGGCACCACATTCAAAGCCACCAGCTCTGCGCCATTGAGCGCTGCCAGCGCGACGGCGCTGTTGACGGCCTTTTTGGACAAGGTGGTTCCATCGGTTGCAACCAGAATACGTTTGAACATGAGAGGCTCCTTTTCAGGCGAATGCCTGTGTGGATTCAGTGTGACCGCAAGGCCTACTTCTGTCAGTGTGTTACCACACATAGGCACGAGCTCCTTCAGCGCCGAACCAGCGTATGACTCGCGCTTTTGAGTGCTGCTAGATTTTTTAGCTAGTTGATATAGTCCGCTCGATAGAACTTTCAAGTCAACAGGGAGGACCGAATGGTGTTTGAGATCAAAGATCTGACGGGTCTAGGTAAGCCGCTCACAAAATTGATGGATGTCGCATCCAAAGGGTTGGGGGTTTTATGGCGTCCACAGGCAATTCGTCGGGAAGCTGATGCGAGGGCCTACGAAATTCAGACGATTGCAAAAGCTCAAGCGAACGCGGAAGTTACTCGAAGAAACATTGATATTGATGCTTCACTGTCGCGGATTCAAGAAATTTCGACTGTAAATCCCGAACTTGCAGAGCGCGCAAGACAGCGTTTACTAATTCGTGAAGTTGAAGGTCAAAAGAATCTCGAAGCAGTAGTCGAACAGGCTTATGTCGCCTTACCTTTGTCAGTGTCTGAAGCCCCAGTAAATGAAACCTGGAGGCGAAAATTTTTTCAAGAAGCCGAAAATGTGTGTGATGAGGATATGCAGCTTTTGTGGGGGAAAATTCTCGCTGGTGAAGTCAGTTCACCTGGGACATATAGTCTTCGTACGCTGAGTGTGCTTCGTGAGTTGAGCGCACATGAGGCAGAAACATTTAGGACTGCTTGTTCAATTGCAATGTCGGATGGTTCTATTGCAATACCTGGGGACGATTTGAATTCTGCGTTAGTTCCTTTTGGGATTGCGTATGGAGATTTGATTCGGCTGCGTGATGCCGGTCTAATGACCAGTGGCGACTCTCTCAAAAGAACATATAAGTCGCCTTCTTTAGATGATTCTGACGGGCCGAAATTTGCTTTCCTCTCAAACAATGGCATCTCTATTCAATTGAGTGTTCCGCCTGGCGGCTTAATTCAATTTCCTACTGTTCTTTTCACCTCCGTTGGACGTGAGCTACAAAGGCTAATGAGTATTTCGCCAAACCAAGCGTATTTCAGCGCCCTGGGTAATTTTTGGCGCATTAGGTCAATCAATGCAAAGCGCAGTAGTGAACTCACTCAGAGTGAGGGAGTCGTGGCCCAGACTTTTGAGCAAGATTTGTAAACTAATTCGGTGGCCAGCGCATGAATGTTGAGGCACCGCAGAGTAGGGTGTTGAATGAACTGTTGGTGGGGGGTAGCGTTCATCTGCGAAAATCAGGTAACCGTTTGATTTCAAAGAAAATGTTCGCACACACCCCCTGGCGCCTCTCTGTGGCACCCATGATGGACTGGACGGACAGGCATTGCCGTTACCTGCACCGCCTGCTGACCCGCCACACGCTGCTCTATACCGAGATGGTGACCACTGGCGCGCTGATCCATGGCGATGTGCCGCGGCATCTGCGTTTCAACGCCGAAGAGCATCCGCTGGCCCTGCAACTGGGGGGCAGCGAGCCGGCCGATCTGGCGCAGTGCGCCAAGCTGGGCCAGGACTGGGGTTACGACGAAATCAACATCAACTGCGGCTGCCCCAGCGAACGGGTACAGCGCGGCGCCTTTGGTGCCTGCCTGATGAACGAGGCGCCGCTGGTGGCCGATTGTGTGAAGGCCATGGTCGATGTGGTGGATGTACCGGTGACAGTGAAGCACCGCATTGGCATCGACAAAAATGAGAGCTACGACTTTGTGCGCGACTTCATTGGCACGGTCAGCGAAGCCGGTTGCAATGTGTTCATCGTGCATGCGCGCAATGCCTGGCTCAAAGGCCTTTCTCCTAAGGAAAACCGCGAAATCCCACCGCTGCGTTATGCGCTGGTGCACCAGCTCAAACGGGAATTTCCGCACCTCACCATTGCCATCAACGGCGGCCTGACCACCAGCGCCCAGATCACCGAGCAACTGCAGCATGTCGACGGCGTGATGCTGGGCCGCGAGGCCTACCACAACCCTTGGTGGCTGGCCGAATGGGATGCGGCGTTTTACGGTGCCAGCCCCACGGAGCTCAGCCGCGACATCGTGGAAGAACAAATGGTGGCTTACATGGAGCGTGAGGCAGCCGAGCACGGTACCTCCTGGTACGCCATTGCGCGCCACATGCTGGGGCTGCGCCACGGCATGCCCGGCGCACGCCGCTGGCGCCAGGTGTGGAGCGACCACCGCCTCAAGGGTCTGCCAGCGCGCGAAGTGATGGCCCAGGCCCGCGGAGTCGAACTTGCCGCAGCCTGAGACTGCGCTACAGACTGCGGCAGCTACGGCGCGCACAGAACGGCTCGCCCGCCTGGCGCTGTGGGGCGTGCCCTCGTTGTGGGCGGTGAACGTCATCGTTGCGCGGCGTGCGCCGGGTGTGGTGGAGCCTTACACCCTGGCGCTGGGGCGTTGGGCCGTGGCAGGCCTGCTACTGGGACTGATGGCGCGGCACGAGTTGTGGGCGCAGCGCCAGGCCATTGCCCGGGTCTGGCACCAGTACGTGGTGCTGGGTTTTTGCGGCATGTTGGTGTGCGGCGCCTGGGTGTATGTGGGTGCCAAAACCACAACGGCCATGAACATTGCGTTGATTTACTCCGCCGCTCCCGTGCTGATTGCCGTGGGGGCCGTGCTGTGGCTGGGTGAGCGCTTTCGCTGGCAGCAGGCTGTGGGCGTGGTGGTGGCCATGGTCGGTGTGGTGCATGTGATTGTCAAAGGCCAGTGGACCGCGCTGGCCCAGGTGCAATGGGTCGTGGGGGACGCCTGGATCGTGGCGGCCATGGTGTCTTGGGCGCTTTATGCACTGCTGCAAAAAGTCTGGTCCAGTACCTTGAGCGCCACGGCGCGGCTGGCGGCCATCTGCGCCGGTGGTGTGGTCGTGCTGCTGCCGTGTGCGGCCTGGGAATGGGGACAACCCAGCACACCGGCCTTTGGCACCGAAGCGTTGGGCCTGGTGCTCGTTGCCGCGTTGGCGCCGGGGCTGGTGGCCTACTGGATTTACGGCTGGGCGCAGAAGGTGCTGGGCGCCAGCCGCGTGGCGGTCACGCTGTACCTCGGGCCGTTGTACGCGGCGGTGGCGGCGTATGGGGTGCTGGGCGAGCCGCTGGGCTGGCACCACGTGGCTGGGGCGGCGCTGATCCTGCCTGGCGTGTACTGGGTGTCGCGGCGCTAACACCTCCGGATGTTGCGCTTGCATGTAAAAAGTGGCTCTAGCCCTCATGTAGATTGCGCGAGCAGCTCCTGAATTTGTAGCAATTTAGGTGTGCGCGTAGCACCATGCGGCGTGTTTTTCGCCCATGGCTGCCCCGTGCACGGAGCGGTGTGGTCCGTAAATTCACCCGTTTGGGGGATTGGCAGATCGTTTCCATATGCTGAAAATTGCACCAACAAACCATTCTTGGGAGCAACGCCTGTGTCAGCCAAAGCCCATCTGGACCCCCTGATCAAGAACCACGTGACCGTCCTCGGGCCTGCCGACGCCGAGCGGACCATGGTGTTCGTGCACGGCTTCGGGACGGACCAGACGGCATGGCGGGAGGTGCAGGCGGCGTTCACCGCCGGTTGTCGGATCGTGCTGTTGGACAACGTGGGCGGAGGCAGCACACCGCCAGAGGCTTTTGTTCAGCACCACTACCTGAATCTGCACCGTTATGCAGCGGATTTGCTGGACGTTTGCGAGGCTTTGCAAATCAGGAATGCGGTGTTGGTGGGGCATTCGGTGGGAGCCATGATCAGCGTGCTGGCAAGCCTGCGCCAGCCGGAGCGGTTTTCGCGCCTGGTACTGATCGGCGCATCGCCCCGGTACCTGAACGACACGGACTACCACGGAGGCTTTTCCAAGGAAGACCTGAACGGGCTCTACAGTGCCATGGAGACTTCGTACGCCGAGTGGGCAGACCAATTTGCCCCCGCCGTCATGCGCAACGCAGACCGGCCTGGACTGAGCCAGCACTTCGCAGCGAGCATCAAGTCCATCCCGCAGGAGCGTGCGCTGACCGTGTTGTATTCCATCTTCCAGTCCGACCACCGCGCCGATGTCAAAAAGGTCCGCCACCCGACCTTGTTGATCCATGCCAACGAGGACCTGGCGGTGCCTCTGGGTGTCGCCCATTACCTGCACCAGTCCATTGCGGGGAGTCAGCTGGCCGTGGTGGATGCCACCGGCCATCTGCCCCATATCAGCGCCCCCGCAGCGGTGGTGCAGGCGATGCAGGGCTTTGTGGCGGCGTAGACAAAAAAAGGGAGCGTTGCTGTCACAACGCTCCCCAGTTCCAACGACGCCCTTCTAGTTGTTGCGCCCGGGTACAGGCGTGCTTAAAAAGTTTCCCAGTCGTGGGTGCCGGTGCGCAGACCTGCGGTTGCGGTCACTGCGAGTGGCTTGGCTGCGGCCTTGGCGGTGGGCTGCAGGCGGGTGACATTGCTGGCGCGGTCTACGCTGCGGCGCTCTGGGCCGATGTAGGGCACTGCGGATTCGGAGCGCACCGCCAGCGCCTGCTGTGCGAAGCGGAACACGGCCACGGCCTGCACCAGTTGTTCGGCTTGCATCTGCAGGCTGGTGGCGGCAGCGGCGCTTTCTTCCACCAAAGCGGCGTTTTGTTGGGTGGCGTGGTCCATCTGGCTCACGGCGTCACCGACCTGGCCGACACCGGTGCTTTGCTCGGCGCTGGCGGCGCTGATCTCTCCCATGATGTCGGACACGCGTTTGACCGAGTCCACGATTTCCTGCATGGTGCTGCCGGCCTGGTCGACCAGGGTCGTGCCTTGCTCCACACGTTGCACGCTGGCGGTGATCAGGGTTTTGATTTCCTTGGCGGCTTCGGCGCTGCGTTGCGCTAGGTTGCGCACTTCAGCGGCTACCACCGAGAAGCCCCGGCCCTGCTCGCCGGCACGGGCGGCTTCCACGGCGGCGTTCAACGCCAGGATGTTGGTCTGGAAGGCAATGCCGTCAATCGTGCTGATGATTTCGGAAATCTGGCGTGAGCTGTCGTTGATGCCCTTCATGGTCTGCACCACCTGGCCCACCACGTCACCACCCTTGAGGGCGACATTGGAGGCTGCGGCAGCCAGTTGGCCGGCTTGGCGGGCGTTGTCGGCGTTGTTGCGCACGGTGCCGCCGAGTTGTTCCATCGACGCTGCGGTTTGTTGCAGGGCGGACGCCTGCTCTTCGGTGCGCTGGCTCAGGTGGTTGTTGCCCTGGGCGATCTGGGCGCTGGCCAGGGACACGCTTTCTGCATTGCCACGCACGGTGCTTACGGTGTCGACCAGGCTTTGCTGCATGCGTTGCAGGCTGCCCAGCAGGCGACCGGTTTCGTCGGTGGAGTTGACGCTGATAGCAGCGTCCAGATCACCGGCGGCGATGCGGTCGGCGGCTTCCACGGCCTGGTTCAGCGGGCCGGTAATGCTGCGGGTGATCAGCCAGCCCGCGATGACGGCCACGACCACGGCCAGCAGGCACAGTGCCGCCAAGGTGTTGCGCTGCAAGGCATAGTCCGCGATTGCAGCCTGTTCCAGGTCGCGGGTGCGGCCCAGGGTGAACTGCTCGTATTCGTTGGTGGCTTTGATCAGCGCGGCCAGCAGGGGGCGGCATTCGTCGTTCATGCGGGTGATGGCCTGCTCACGTTTGTTGTTGAGCACCAGATCCACAATCGCCAACGCCAACGGGCCGTAGGACTGCTCCACCTTGTCTATCTCGGCTACCAGTTTTCGGCCCTGCGCGGACACATCCGTGCCGCTGTTAATCATCTTGTTGAGCCGCGCCAGGCTGTCCTGCACCTCCTGGTGGGCGCGCGCCACGGCGGCTTTTTCAATGGCCAGGTCGGCTTCCTTGGTGACCAGCACCAGGTTGCGTGCGGCAATGGCGCGGTCGTCCACTGCGGCGCGCACATGGGCGGCCATGCCAGCACGGGCGTTCAGCCCGCTGGTGTAACTGGTGAAGCGGGTATTGGCGTCGGCTAGCGCTGTGAGCGCCAGCGCGGCTACCGCCATCACCATGACGGCCAGCCCGCCGAAAGCCAGGCTCAGCCTGGTACGAATGCTCATGTTGCGGAATGTCATGGTGCTCTCCTCGTGTGTGTGGTTAGCGTGCGGTGATGGACTGGACCGTGTCGCGCGGCAGCAGGTCCTGGAAATTGAGGATCACCAGCGTGCGCTCGGTGTCCCCCTGGTGGCTGCAACCCATGCTTTCAAACAGGCGGGCATCGGGCGAATCGTTGAGTCCGGGCATGGGCTGGATCTCGTCGGGTCGCAGTTCCAGCACGTCAGATACCGCGTCCACCACCACACCCACGGTGCCGGAGGACAGGTTCAGCACCACGATGACGGTGCGGCTGTTGAATGTGGTGGGCAGGCCCAGGCGGATGCGCAGATCCACAATCGGAACGATAGTGCTGCGCAGGTTGAGCACACCCGACAGGAAGACCGGCGCACGCAGGATGCGGTTGGGCCGCTCGTAGCTGCGGATTTCCTGCACCTGCTGGATGCCAACGCCGTATTCCTGAGAGCCCAGACGAAACGCCAGGTACTCGTTGGAATCGGTGTCTACGGGCTGCCCGCCCAGCATGTACAGGCTGGCCGGTTGGGTGACTTGGTTGTGAACGTCCATGAAATACTCCCTGAAAGTGGTCGTTGGAAAAAACGGTGGCATCCGGCTTTGGCCCCTGCCAACAGCGCTGTGATTGCGATGGAGTGAATGTAGTAATTCGGCCCAATTAGTTGTTACAGGACTGTGTACGGGCCTGCGGGTCGTCCCCCTTTGCCGAGGTGTTTGGCTTGGCTAAACTGGGTTTTTTGAGCGGATGGAGGCGGTTATGGTGGTTCGGGTAGTACGTTTGGGATCGGCACGTGCGGCAGACGAGGGCACCCGCATTGGCACAGTGCGCCGCCCGCCGCGGGGCGTGCCCAAGGCCGAATTTGCAACGCAGAACTGGTACGACGTTTGGTACCCCAACCTCGCGCCGAGTGCCGAAACCATGAAGCAGGGGCAAGAGGCGACCACGCCCGCGCAGTGGGCCGCCTTTGTCAAAAAGTACCGCAGCGAGATGAACACACCCGAGGCCAGTCGCACGCTGGAGGTGCTGGCGGCCTTGTCACAACACAGCAATTTCTCGGTCGGTTGTTATTGCGAAGACGAGAACCACTGCCACCGCGCCACCTTGCGCGCGCTGCTGCAGGAAAAGGGCGCCAGGCTGGTCTGAGCCGGGCCGTCAGGGCGTAATTTTGGATAAAAAGTGCCTGCAGCCCTTATGGGGTATGCGCAAGCAGCTATTCATTTAGTAGTGGTTACGTGCTACCACGCCCGCACAACGGGCTCAGACTCTGCCCAGCGGAGCGCTGGCGCGATTGCTCGGCACCCGCATCTGCGGCCAGTGCGGGTTGTGCAAAGGTCCAATCCCACAGAACCGGGAGAAACCCCGCTTCCTTTTGCGGTCTAATTTGCGCACTATTTTTGTGTTGCGGGAGCCCCATGAACGAATTTTTTTATGACATCAACAGCACCCTGATCGCGGCTGCGCTGCTGGTGTCCCTGGGGCTGGTCATCGAGTTGGGCTACCGCGTCGGGCGCGCCCGCCAGGACCGTGTGGACGACGCCTCGCGTGCCCACATCAACGGGCTGCAGTCGTCCATCCTGGGCATTCTCGCGTTGCTGCTGGGGTTTACCTTCTCGCTGGCGTTGCAGCGTTTTGACAGCCGCAGCGAAGCCGTGGTGCAGGAGGCCAATGCCATTGGCACAGCCTACCTGCGGGCCCAGTTGTTGCCGGCGGCGTTCCGCAGTGACGCGCAGGCCCTGCTGCACCGCTACGTCGACGTGCGGGTGCAGACCGGCGCCCACCACCTGGCTGATCGGGCCGAGCTTGATGCCTTGCTGGCGCAGGCCACGCAGCTGCAGACAGCGCTGTGGCAGCAGGCCCGGCGCGTTGCCGAACTGGAGCCCGACGCCCTGGCACCGTTCCTGTACATCGAATCGCTCAACACGCTGATCGACAACTTCAGCACGCGCGACGCAGCGCTCAGCCGGCATGTGCCCGAGGTGGTGCTGTTCCTGCTGTACGGCACGCTTTTGATGGCGGGCGTAATTGTCGGGTTTGCCTGTGGTGTGGCCGGCCACCGGCCTTCCATGGCGAGCTACGTGATGGTGGCGCTGATCGTCGTGCTGGTCTTCATCATTCTGGATCTGGACCGCCCGCGCCGGGGCCTGATCCAGGTCAGCCAGAAGAGCCTGGTCGATCTGCAGACGTCCGTCCGCGCGGACAAGTAAAACGCCGGGTATGGGCAAACGCGGCCATCACCATGTGTATGTGATCGAGCTGTCGCCCGACGTGCGGTACGAGGCCCGCTTCATGCGCGCCAACCCGGACTACATCCCCGGCAAACCTTGCGTCTACGTGGGCATGACCGGGCTGGACCCGGACATCCGGTTTGACAAACACAAGGCCGGTATCCAGGCCAACCGCTACGCGCAGAAGTTTGGCCTGCGCCTGCTGCCCGACCTGTATGAGGCTTACAACCCCCTGTCGTACGAGGCTGCGCGCGACATGGAGGTCGAGCTGGGCATCAGCCTGCGCGAGGCGGGGTTTGGGGTCTGGCAGGCGTGAGGGCTGCGGGATGACAAGCCAAATCGGCCTCTAGTCCGCATGGAGTATGCGCAGCCAGCTATTCATTCAATAGCATCTAGGTGCCGCAATCAATCCTTGAGGCTGACACCCAGCGCACTGAGTTTCTTCGCAAACGAATCCCTGCGTTTGGCTGCCTTGGCCGCTGTCTCCACCGCTGCCTGAATGGCCTTGGGCCCCTTGTTGGCAACGACTTTGATCAATCCGAACTTGTGTGCAGCGTCCGCTTCCGCTCTCCTGAAAGCGGCGATAAGTTCGGCATGGGCAACGGATGTGTTCACAAGGACCTTTTTGTCTAAAGCACTATTTTCTACGCGAAACTTCAGTAGTTGTGGTGCAACAGCGGTGGCACCAGGCGCGGATCGCGCAGCTTCTCCACCCACCACTGCAAGGCGGGCCCGGCACGGTGGGAATGCCAGCCGACAAACAAAAGATTGGGTTCGCGTGGGTCTTGCGTGGTCAGCGCTACCAGTTCGCCCTTCTTCAAATGGTGTCGCACTTTCTCCAATGGCAACCAGCCCACGCCCAGGCCCGCTACCTGGGCGGCGATCTTCGCGCGCATGCTCGGCATGGCCAGGCGCTCCTGGTGCGTCTGCACACCGTAGCTGCGGGCAATCGCCAGGCGCGAGGTGTCGGCCACCACGACCGAGCGGTGCGCGGTGATCGCCTCCATCGACAGGGGCTGTTTCTCTTGCGCCAGCGGGTGCCGCGGTGATACGGCGAATACCCATTCCAACTGCGTCAACTCAAACCATTGCAAATGCGCCATGGCCGGCGGCTCGTTGGTCGCGGCTACGACCAGGTCGGCGCGCTGGTCCAGCAGCGCCTCCCAGGTGCCGCCCAACACTTCGTGGGCAAAGCGCAGGCGCACGCCGCTGTTGAGTGCGTCAAAGTCGCTCACCAGCGGCAGCAGCGCTTCGATGTTCGCCAGCTCGTCGGTCACGATGCGCAGCTCGGACTCCCAGCCGCGTGCTACCTGCTTCACGCGCTCGGTCAGGCGCCGCGCCTGCGCGTGCAGTTGTGCGCCTTGCTCGACCAGCAGCAGGCCAGCGGGCGTGAGCGCAATACGGTAACCGGCGCGGTCGAACAGCAGCGCATCGAGTCTCTCTTCGAGCTGGCGCGCGGCATAGGACACGGTGGACGCGGCCTTGCCCAGACGCTCCGCCGCGCGCGACAGGCTGCCGGTGGCGCGCACCGCTTCCAGCAGCTGAAGATCTTCCAAACTCAACATATTCGATATTTTCGCATGAGTTCATCGAAATCATGGTGTCTGTAGCCCAGCCAAACGCCAGACACTTGCTTCATCAGCCCTGCAGTGGGGGTTGAAAACCTCGTAAATCATCAACGAAACAATTGAAGGAAACATCATGAACCGCTTTGAAGGAAAGAACATTTTTGTCACCGGTGGCAGCAGTGGGATTGGCGCCGCCGCCGCCATCGCTTTTGCCCGCGAAGGCGCCCGTGTGGCCATCACCGGCCGTGACGCCGAAGGCCTAGCCCGTGTGGCCGCCGAGCTGGGCCCACAGGGGCTGACCCTGGTGAGCGACGCGGGCGATACGGCGGCCCAGGCCGCTTTGGTCGCAACGCTGAAAACGCAGATGGGCGTGATCGACGGCGTCTTCATCAACGCTGGCGTGGCCAAGTTCGGCCCACTGGCGCAGATCGACGAAGCGCTGTGGGACAGCAGCTTTGACACCAATGTCAAAGGCCCGTACTTCCTGATCCAGCGCCTGGCCGCGCTGATGACGCGCGGTGGCTCCATCGTGCTGAACGGTTCGATCAACGCGCACATCGGCATGCCCAATTCCAGTGTTTACGCCGCGAGCAAGGCCGCGCTGATTTCGCTGGCCAAGACCTTGTCGGCCGAGCTGCTGCCTCAGGGCGTACGCGTGAATGTGGTGAGCCCCGGCCCGGTGACCACGCCGCTGTACGGAAAACTGGGCATGACTTCTGACCAGTTGCAGGCGATGGCCGCCAGCATCCAGACGCAGATTCCGCTGGGCCGCTTTGGCACCCCCGAAGAAATCGCCGCCACCGTGCTGCACCTGGTGTCCAAGGAGTCTGGCTTTATCGTCGGCACCGAGATCATTGCCGACGGCGGCATGAGCCAGATGTGAGGTAGATGCTCTGCGGCTAACCGCGCCCGACAAACGGCATGTTGGTCGCCATGATGGTCATGAACTGCACATTGGTGGAGAGCGGCAATTTCGCCATGTGCAGCACGGCGTCCGCCACTTCCTGCACGTCCATCATGGGTTCTACGGCGATCTCGCCGTGGGCCTGCAGCACACCCTTGGTCATGCGCGCGGACAGCTCGGTCAATGCGTTGCCAATGTCGATCTGACCGCAGGCAATGTTGTACTTGCGGCAGTCCAGTGAAATCGACTTGGTCAAACCGGTGATGGCGTGTTTGGTCGATGTGTAGGGCCCAGAGTTCGGACGTGGTGCGTGCGCGGAGATTGAGCCATTGTTGATGATGCGTCCCCCTTGTGGGGTCTGGTTCTTCATGATCCGGATGGCGCCCTGCGCACAGAGGAAAGAACCCGTCAGGTTCACATTCACCACGTCTTGCCATTGGGCAAATGTGATGTCTTCGATGTTGACCTTGGGAGCGCCGAGGCCTGCGTTGTTGAACAGCAGGTCCAGCCGGCCAAACTTGTCTTTGATCATGGCAAACAGTTGGTCCACCGATTCCGGCTGGCTGACATCCGCGCAAAACGGGTGGGCGCGCCCGCTACCGTCTGCCTGGGCCACCGCGTTCAAGGGCTCGGCCCGCCGCCCGACCAGCACAACGCTATAGCCGTCTTGCAGTAGCGCCTGGGCCACGGCCCGCCCAATACCGGTACCGGCGCCTGTGACCAGTGCTACTTTGGAGTTGGGAGTCATGTCGGGTCTTTCAAAAGAGAGGGATTCAGAATGGCTTGGAGGCCACGGATGGATTCACGCGGACTGCATGGTCTTGCGCGTTATTTTCTGCGCTTTTCGGCCCCATAACCGTTGACGGTGCTGTGATGCTGTGATGCTGTTTGCTTGCGCATGCCATGAGAAGGGCATGGGGCATCCGCCTGCGCGAGGCCGTGTTTGGGAGTTCGTAGGCGTGAGGGGCGGAAGTTACGAGCAAAATCTGCCCCTGGCCCTCGTGGAATATGCGCAATATGCTACTAATTCAATAGCGGGTTTTGGGGGGTGAAGTATTGTGCCGCTCCGCTCCACTGTGGTTGGCTTCGCTGAAGAGAACAGGGCGGGCTTACGGTTTGCGGCGTTACGTCCGTAGAGGGCCAGGAGCGGATCCAGGGGAATGTATGCTTTTGGGTGGTGGATTCGACCTTCTGCAAGATGGCGGAAGCCGAGTTAGAAGTTTCACCCGAATGATGTTGAATTCACGAGCCATGGCAAGGAGTGCCGCTGCTCCAGCACTATTGCCGAATAGCTGCCATTCCGGCCGTATGTTCTTGGCGAGTACGATGAACTACCGTAATCGGCGACTGGACACAGTCGTACCTCACCCGTTTTAAGTACAGTTTCTCCCCATCCATCTCTAGCTTATGACCACTGAAGTTCCCGGCACCATCGGCTATGGTACGAATGCATCCGCTCTCGCATCCCAGTATGAAAGCATTACGTTTGCTGAGGTGTACTGCGATCTGGTTCACTTGCTTCCCTTGTCACCCATCACAGTACTCGACATCGGGGCGGGGTCTGGGCGTGACGCAGCTGCGCTGGCACGCAGAGGTCATAAAGTCGTTGCAGTAGAGCCCACCGACGAACTACGCCACGAAGGCCAACGTCTACACGGTGCAATGCCCATCGAGTGGATAAACGACCATCTTCCAGATCTGAGCGTGCTGCGGCAAGCGCAGCGCAAATTCGATCTGGTCTTACTCACCGCTGTGTGGATGCACTTGGACTTGTCCGAGCGCGAAGCGGCCATGACCGCCGTCGCCGATTTGGTGGCAGATGGCGGTCAAGTCTTCATATCGCTGCGACATGGACCGATTCCAGAAGGCAGAAGAATGTTTGATGTCTCTGCGGACGAAACAACAAGGTTGGCTGCCCAGCATGAGTTGCACTGCCACGCTCACTGTGAGCGCGAGGATATGCTCGGCCGCGACGACGTGAGATGGAGTTTTCTTGCACTGCGTCGGCCATCCCAGGGTCTATAAAGACTGATCAACATATAAGCGCGCATTGACAATGCAACTCAAGTGGCTTGAAGACTTCATGGTGCTGGCGCAGGAGCGCAGCTTTACCCGCGCGGCCGAGCTGCGGCATGTGACGCACCCGGCCTTTGGGCGGCGCATTCGCGCACTGGAGGCCTGGGCGGGTACACCGCTGGTGCAGCGTGGTGGTGGACCCGTTACCCTGACGCCAGCGGGCCAGAGTTTTCTGGAGACTGCGGGGCAGATGACACGCAGCCTAGGCCAATCGCACGAAGAGCTGCAAAGCCTGGCTGGCCGCCAGGCCCGCACGGTAACGATGGCCACGGGCCGCACGCTGGCGCGCACCGTGGTAGCCGACTGGCTGGTGCGGCTGCAACCGGTGTTGAAAGGCGGGGAGCTGTGCATTCGCACCCGCTCACTGGCCGACACCGTGGCCATGCTGGAGCGCAATGAAGCCGATTTTTCACTGGTGTACCACCACCCCGCGCTGGCGATCCGGCTGGACGCGCGGCAGTTCACCCACATGAACGTGGCGTCCGACCGGCTGGTGCCGGTGTCGCGCGCTACCCCGCAGGGCGTGGCCTTGCACCGGTTTACGGCGGGTGCTGCGCCTGTGCCCTACCTGGCTTACGCCCCACAACTGGCACTGGGCCGGTTGGTGGAGGACCACCTGAGCAACAACCCCCAAGCGCCACGGCTACAGCGCGTGGTGGAGTGCGACTCGGCCGACGCGCACTACGAGTACGTGCAAAAGGGTTTGGGCGTGGCCTGGTTGCCCTGGTCCATGGTGCATGCGGATTGCAAGTCCAAGCGCCTGGCGCTGGCGGGCAACGCGAGCATGGACGTGCGCTTTGATGTGCGCCTGTACCGGCCCAAGCGGCGGCTGGGCCCGCTGGCCGAAGCACTGTGGAAGGCGCTGGCGCAGCGCTGAACCCATTTTGGTCACTTTGGCCACTGCTCCGAATTGGCAGGAGTTGGTGCCGTTTCGGCACCAACGACAGGAGGTGAACTTTTCACAATGAAGCTTCCAAGTTCTTCCACAAGGTTTTTTCCATGCACACCCCCCGCCCCCTGCGCCGCACTGCGCTGCTCTGTACCCTGGCTCTGATGAGCGCCCCCTTGCTGGCGCAAGAGGCGTACCCCTCCAAGCCGATTACCGTGGTGGTGGGCTACCCGCCGGGCGGCAGCACCGACCTGACCGCGCGCACCGTGGCTACTGAACTGAGCAACAAGCTGGGTGTGCCGGTGGTGATCGAGAACATTGGTGGCGCCGGTGGTTCCATTGGCGCGCAAAAGGTGGCCAGTGCGGCGGCCGATGGTTACACCCTGCTGGTGGGTGCCAGCAATGAGCTGGCCATCAACAAGCTGGTGACCAAGAAGGTGAAGTACGAGATGAAGGACTTCACGCCCATTGGTCTGATTGCGTCGCAGCCACTGGTGCTGGTCGCATCCAGCGGCGCGGGTGTGAAGAATGTGGCGGAATTTACGCAAAAAGTGGCGCAAAACCCCGGCAAGTACAGCTACGGCAGTTCCGGTGTGGGTACATCCTTGCACCTGGCAGGAGAAATGGTCAAGGAGCAGGGCAAGCTGTTCATGACACACATTCCCTACCGTGGTGTGGCACCGCTGAGCAGCGACCTGATGGGCAACAACATCGAGTACGGCATGTTTGTGCTGTCCAGCGCGCTGCCCCACATCAAGAGCGGCAAGCTGATTGCGCTGGGGACCACCGAGGCCAAGCGCTCGGCCATCACACCCGACATTCCGGCGCTGGCCGAGTCGCCCCAGTTCAAGAACGTGGACATTGGGGTGTGGTTTGCGCTGCTGGCACCTGCCAACCTGCCCAAGCCGGTGTTTGACAAGGTGAAGAAGGCACTCAATGACATCCTGCAGTCACCCGACTTTCGCAAGAAGCTGGAGGCCAGTGGCTCCATCGTGGCATCACCTAGCGTGAACTTGGGCCAGTACTGGGGCGCCGAAGCAGCCAAGTACAAAAAGATTGTTGAATTCGCCAAGATTGAAGAATGAGCACGGCACCGGCACTGACATTTGCGCTGCCGGCTCCGGACCTGAGCACCTGGCGCACGGGCAACACGGGCACGGAAGGCGTATGGCACTTTGACTCTGGCGTGCCCGGGCGGCACGTCATGGTGAGCGCGCTGGTCCACGGCAACGAAGTCTGCGGGGCCTGGGCACTGCTGGGGCTGTTGGAGGCGGGCGTGCGGCCGGAGGTGGGCACGCTCACGCTGGCGTTTTGCAATCTGGAGGCGTTTGACCGTTTTGACGCCAATAACCATGACGCATCGCGCTTTACCGACGAGGACTTGAACCGCCAGTGGAGCGATGCACGCATTGACACCGGCAACACACTCGAACGCCGCCGCGCCGCCGCACTGCGACCCTTTGTGGCGCGGGCAGACTGGCTGCTGGACCTGCATTCCATGCATGAACCCTCGGCACCGCTGCTACTGACCGGCATACAACCACGTAACCTGGCGCTGGCACGCGCCATGCGCTCGCCCGAGCACGTGGTGGTGGATGCGGGGCACCAAGACGGCGTGCGCATGCGCGACTACGGTCGCTTTGGTTGGGCGGACGAAGCGGGGGGCGACACGCGCTCGCTGCTGGTCGAATGCGGATTTCATGGCGACCCGGCCAGCCGCGATGTGGCACGCGACCAGTGTGTGCGGTTCCTGGAGCAGTCGGGCGCGGTCAGTGCCCAGGTGCTGTCCCTGTTGTTGCCGCATTGGCGACTACCCGATGCGCCGCGCCAATGGGCGCTGGAAGTTACCGGCCCGGTGGTGGCGCGCAGCAGTGCCTTCCGCTTTGCAGCGCCGTACACAGGGTTGGAGCTGTTTGAAACGGCTGGCACGGTGATTGGCGACAACGACGGCGAGCCCGTGCGCACACCGTACGACAACTGCGTGCTGGTGATGCCATCCACACGCCAGGCTCGCACTGGCGTGACGGTGGTGCGCTTCGCGCGGCGCAGTCTTCTCTAACTTTTTTCCACATGTCCGCTGCATGCAGTCAACCGACTGCACAGAGGCCATTTCGGCTGTGACACACAACAGCAACTGGGGCAAGCAATTGACTATTCGGATTCAAAGTCAAAAAGACTTTTATGCAGGCTTGATGTTCACCGTGGCGGGCGGCGGCTTTGCCGCAGGGGCCAGCCAGTACAGCCTGGGCAATGGGGCAAAAATGGGCCCAGGCTACTTCCCTCTCATTCTGGGCCTGCTGCTAGCCGTCCTGGGCTGTGCCATTTCCCTTAAAAGCTTGGCCACCCCTACGGCTGACGGCGACAAGATCGGCAAGATTGCGTGGAAGCCGCTGTTCTTCATCATTACAGCGAACCTGGTGTTCGGTGCGTCTATCGGTGGCCTGCCGGTCATCGGCCTGAAACCTCTGGGTTTGATCGTGGGCATCTGCCTGCTTACTTACATCGCCAGCCACGCAGGTGATGAGCACAACTTCAAGGAGGTGGCCGTGCTCGCTGTCGTCCTGGCGGCCTTGAGTTATGTGGCCTTCATCCTGCTGCTCAAGTTGCAGTTCCCCGTCTGGCCCGACTTGTTCGCTGCGTGAGGACACTGCACATGGATCTCTTTAACAACCTCGCCCTCGGTTTTGGCGTCGCCTTCACCGTTCAGAATCTGATTTACGCCTTCATTGGCTGCCTTTTGGGCACCCTCATTGGTGTGCTCCCAGGCATCGGTCCTTTGGCCACCATTGCCATGCTGCTGCCTGCTACCTACGCACTGCCCCCGGTGGCTGCGCTGATCATGCTGGCCGGTATTTATTACGGCGCCCAGTACGGTGGTTCCACCACGGCCATCCTGGTGAACTTGCCTGGAGAGTCGTCGTCCGTGGTCACCGTCATTGACGGCTACCAGATGGCGCGCAACGGCCGCGCCGGTCCTGCACTGGCGGCCGCCGGCCTGGGTTCTTTCTTTGCCGGCTGCGTGGGCACCCTCATCCTGGCGGCTTTTGCGGCACCCCTGACCGAACTGGCCTTCAAGTTCGGCCCGGCCGAGTATTTCAGCCTCATGGTCCTGGGCCTCATTGGTGCGGTGGTGCTGGCTTCTGGCTCCTTGCTCAAGGCCATCGCCATGATCGTGTTGGGCCTTTTGCTGGGCATGGTGGGCACCGACGTGAACTCGGGCGTGGCCCGCTTCAGTTTTGACATCCCCGAACTGACCGACGGCATTGGCTTCATCGTCATCGCCATGGGTGTGTTTGGTTACGGTGAGATCATCAGCAACCTGTCCAAGAGCGAGAGTGAGCGGGAAGTCTTTACCGCTTCGGTATCGGGCCTGATGCCCACCAAGCAAGACTTCAAGGACATGTTCCCCGCCGTGCTGCGCGGGACCGCTCTGGGCTCAGCGCTAGGCATCTTGCCTGGTGGCGGTGCCGTGATGGCAGCCTTTGCGGCCTACACGCTGGAGAAGAAGACCAAACTGCGTCCTGGTGAAGTGCCCTTTGGCAAAGGCAATATCCGCGGGGTGGCCTCGCCTGAGGCCGCCAACAATGCCGGCTCGCAAACCTCCTTCATCCCGCTGCTTACGCTGGGCATTCCGCCCAATGCGGTGATGGCGCTGATGGTGGGTGCCATGACCATACACAACATTCAGCCCGGGCCACAGGTTATGACGTCCAACCCCGAGTTGTTCTGGGGCCTGATTGCCTCCATGTGGATTGGCAATCTGATGTTGGTCATCCTGAATCTTCCGCTGATAGGCATCTGGATCAAGCTGCTCTCGGTTCCCTACCGATGGCTTTTTCCCTCCATCGTGTTGTTCTGCGCCATTGGCGTGTACTCGACCAACAACAACACGTGGGACATCTGGATGGTGGGCCTGTTTGGCGTCATTGGTTACATCTTCATCAAGCTGGGCACTGAACCTGCGCCGCTCTTGTTGGGTTTCATCTTGGGGCCGATGATGGAAGAGTATCTGCGCCGGGCCCTGCTGCTCAGTCGCGGTGACTGGAGCGTGTTCCTAACACGCCCGTTGTCGGCGGGTCTATTGGCTGCCGCCGTGTTGTTGCTGGTCATCGTGCTCTTGCCCTCGGTCAAGTCCAAACGGGAAGAGGCATTTGTCGAGGATTGAGCATGCCCGGACCCATTCTTTCCCCATCCAAGGCACAAAACATTCGGTGGCTAAGTGCCTGCATGGGGAACTATCGCAACGCCCCAGGGCATTTGCAAACGAACGGTAGCCATGAAATTTGACAATCTGCGCGTGGCGCACAAACTGTGGCTGGTGATCTTGGGGCTCTGGCTTCTCATGATGGCGGTGACTGTGTGGACGCAGGTGCGTTTGCTCCAGGTGACTGAAGAGGCGGAGGAGCAGACCCAAAAGTACGAAAAAATCAGCGATCTGACAGCACGCTGGCATGGGCTGGCGCAATTGGCAGGAGCCATGGCCACAGCCAGCACTTCGTCAACGGATGAAGCATTGGTCACGGATTTTGACGACCGCGTGAAAAGTCTGCTCGTCAAGATCGAAACACTTCAGCGGGAGATTTCCCAATTCGCCAATACGTCAGATGAGAAGTCCGCGCTGGGAAAAGCGACTGCCAACAAGCTGCCCAGAGTACCTGCGTACTTTCTCAATATTGAGGAATACATCCGCTGGCAACGAACGCAGCGGGATAGCGCCATACAGTTAGCACACCAGGCACGCAACGACGTGGCAACGGTGGCGTTTATAAGTGTCGCTTTGGTGCTGGTCTTGAGTGGCGGCGTGATCGTGCTGCTGATGCGCTCTATCACACGGCCGCTGGCGCGTGCGGTGGCAATGGCCCAAGTCATTACTGCGGGGGATCTGACACAGGATATTCAGGACGAACGTCGCGATGAGTTTGGCGAGTTGATGCGCGCGCTTTCCAAGATGGTGACCACGCTCCGGGGTGTGGTCACCCAGGTGCGCACCGGTGTGGAGTCCATGTCCACTGCATCCAGTGAAATTGCCAATGGCAACCAGGATCTTTCGATGCGCACCGAGCAAACCGCATCCAACCTGCAACAAACCGCCGTCAGCATGGAAGCGTTGACCAATACGGTCAACCAGTCTGCGGACACGGCGCGCCAGGCAAACCAGCTATCCACTACGGCAGTCCTTGCGGCCACCCGTGGCGGTGAAGTGGTTGGGCAGGTGATTCACAGCATGAAGCACATCTCCGAGTCATCCCGCAAGATCGTGGACATCATCAGCACCATTGATGGCATCGCCTTCCAGACAAACATCCTGGCTTTGAATGCAGCCGTAGAGGCAGCGCGTGCAGGAGAGCAGGGCCGGGGTTTTGCCGTTGTGGCCTCCGAGGTGCGGTCTCTGGCGGGGCGTTCGGCGGCTGCGGCCAAAGAGATCAAAACACTGATCGGCCTGTCGGTGGAGACGGTGGAGTCAGGTGCCAAGCAGGTAGCACAGGCCGGACACAGCATGGAGGAAATCGTGCGGAGTGTGCAATCTGTCACCGATTTGATAGGGGAAATCACGGCATCCAGCACCGAGCAGCGCGAAGGCATTGGTCAAGTCAACCAAGCGGTCTCCCGGCTGGATCAAATGACCCAGCAAAACGCTGCACTGGTGGAGCAATCTGCCGCGGCCGCGTCTGCCATGCACGATCAAGCCCAACGGCTGGCCCAGGTCGTTGCGGTATTTCGCGTGTCTGGCTAAAACAGGAGATGCAATCAGTTTGTAGGCGTCATGTCTGAATCAGCCCCACATATCGGCTGTTCATCGTACGGGCCTAGTGCGCCAGTCCTGAACGCCCGCTTTCCGGCCATGAAACGGGATTGAGCGAAGACCGCTTTGGGTCGTACGCTGATATTTGGCCCAAAAATCTTGGAGTAAGGATTGGCATGCGCTTACCTTCCCCACTTGCCAATCGCACTAATCCAGACGAATATCGCTACCTAAACTACCTCGGCTGCGTTTGGAAAGTCCAGGGGGGCAACTGGTTCGGGTTAACTGAGTTCGCTCATCTTGTTGTGCTTTTCCAGTCAGGACTTGCCCATCTAGCAAACGTTTAGCCATTCCTCCGCGCATGCATCCTGGGCCAAGATTCGCACCATAGGCACCCGAGCGAGCTTTCCACTGTGCGCTATCGAAAGGCTCACCACTGGTATCTGGACTGTACGAATAGGAAAAAACAAGCCAAACCACTGCGACGCGTGGCAACAGTGGGATACCAACAAGAGCGCGGCGAAATGCTCGCAGATCCTTTATCGCTGAAGTTATTCGACGCGTTTCAGTACGCATACGACTTCCCAAAAATGAAAACTTGGTTATTGAAAATGAGACCTGTGTGCGTAATTACCAGGTACCCATTTCACAGAAATGACAGTGAACCCGCGGGACCGCAGATACGATTTTCATCTTCAAGCAAGGGAAGCCGAGACACATTAATGAGTGAGATCCGACATGGAAGCGAAATACAACTGTTTTGCCGGCGTCTGGAACATGAGCTCCTGAGCTTTGTAAGCCCGCCTTTCTGGACGAGCAACCTCCAGGGACTCAAGAACTTTCAGTTCCAATCCAAGGCGTAAAACATCTTGATCCTCTGCTCCATAACGATCAGATAGTTTCGCCACTACGCGGCGGAGTTTTTCGGTTTTCTTACCCATTTTGATTCTCCAAATTTCGACAGTTGCGGAGGCTATGTGACACAGATATTGGTGACATCACTCGGCAGGTGATTTGCCCAGTTCTCAATTCATCCTAGTAGATATGCTGCAAAGCAGCAATAGTGGCAATTTCCCCAGCACTGCTTGTTCGTCCAGCGAAGAAAATAAACCCACGTACATTTTTGGATTGGTTCGACTCTATCGTTAACCGTACTCCGTGAAGACTGATTTTGGGATTGCTAAAACAGCGATAGCGGCAATGGTGCGCTATCCAGCGGATACGGAAGTTAAACCTAATCGAGTTAGCTTGCTGCAGTATGCGCGGCCGTTTTTCGGAAAAGAACTTCACCAGTTGAAACAAGAACCACCCGAATTTCCCGTCCATACGGAATGGTCACGCTTTTTGCGGCGACAGCTATTGCCAATCCGCGATCATGAATAAGTATGTTTGTGATGCCAGATCCAGGCAGAAGTGGCCCCACCATAGGGGCTGAACTTTCAATTCGGTAATTCAGCGTCTCCACATCAACCTCCTGACCCAAAGGATGTTCGGGGGGAAGCGAATACTAGGCATCGCCTGTTACAGCATCGTGTCAACGTTGGAATGTCTGACGCATGAGTTCTTGTCAGAGGTGATCGTTGGCAAAAGACTGCTTCCAGATGTCGATTGACACAGGGTGTTGCGCGGTCAGCGTACTTTTTATATGTGGGCCAAATCGCGCAAATCGTGCAGTAAGTCCGATCGATTTGCGATCATGGAATGAAGCTCTACGAAAAGTTCTAGTCTGCGCCGCAATGAGTGCAACATCTGTATGACCGCAATACCCGCGGCCCTAATGCTGGCTGGCAAGGGCTGGTAGTCCCAAAGGGTCGTTGCTGGTTGACCCGGCCAATGGGGCTGTTCAGCTCTTGCATCGCAATCCCGTGGTGCTGATCCCCGCAGTGTTCAGTGTCAGTAATGCCCAGTGGTTAGGGTTTGCTTTGTAAAAGTTGGATGGCCACAGGAGAACGCTCGAAATTTTCCTTCCCCGATGTGATCTAAACAGGCCTCTGCCAATAGACTTCTTGTGGAGTTGCTTTTTGAAACGAACAACACATGACTTAAATGCTTAGACATACAGAAAACGTTTCTCCCAATTTTCTCAATCGTTGGTTGGCGACGCAACATATCTTTTACGCGTATGTGTTCTCTGCAGCTTTCATCAGGTCATGCAACTCCCCAACACTCATCGGTTTTGCGAAAAAATAACCTTGTCCAAACTCCACGCCTAACTTCAGCAACATTTGGCGTTGTGCATCGTTTTCAATTCCTTCTGCAATGACCGCCGCTCCAACAGCTCGCGCAATTCCAATGATTTCCGGAATCAACGAGGAACGGATGGTGGAGTCTTCCATGTCAAAAACAAAGGATTTGTCTATCTTCAAAAAATTGGGAGATAGAGACTTGATGCTTCCCAGATTGGAAAATCCAGTTCCGAAATCGTCGACCGAAATCTGATACCCGGCTTCCTTGAGTTGCGCAATCTCTGTGAACAACGAACTTTGGTAAGCCTGTTCAATCACCTCAAGGTTGAACTGGAAATTGTGACGCCCAGATTTAGGTAGTTCACTCTCGATGAGATCCCTTATTTCCGCGTACCGAATATCCTTCGGAAAAAGATTGAAGGCAACCTTGAAGCCCTGACACGGGGGCAATCCATTGAACAATTCATGGATGGCCTTGCGAACAACTGTCTGATCCAGCCGCCATGTGAGATTGCGCGCAATGATGATGGGTAATACTTGGTCGGGGTAAATAACTACACCGCCCTTGTCGTGAAGGCGCATGAGTACCTCACATCCCACTATTGCATTTGTCCTGAGATCTACGATGGGCTGGTACATGCACACCACATGCTCTATCGTCAGCAATGCCTCAATCCTGTGCTCCAAGTCATTCCAACGTTGAAAAGTTGGTTTTATGAGGAAGTAGACAACACAACCCAGGATCAAAGACAGCAACATTAGCTTCGTCAAGATCGCCACGTGCATCCTGAGAAACTCACCAAGCGGAGTCACTTTCTGGATGACAAATCGCGTTTCTGTCACTTTCTCCGACGCAATGAATGCCATGTAGGTCCAGCTAAAGTAATGCATCGACTCCTCTTGCATTTCCTTAGTGCTCAGAAGATTGATCCATCGTGTGGAGAGCGCCGGATTCGCGTATATGGGAAAAGAGCCTCCTTCGGGCAGAACGAAGCGAATGACATCCTGGTCTTGGGGAAACAAGGTCCCTAGTATTCTGGGATTTACAACCGCATTGAATCGTCCTATTCGGACCACCGTGGTTTTGTAACGCCCGCCGCCAATGACTACCGAAACTTGGTTGTTGATTTCAACTTTGTGCCCTTGGTACTCATGCACCGTATCTGGGGGAGTCGCTTCAAACGGAACCGGCAATACTCCGAGTAACGATGAACAAAGCAGCCGTCCTTTTTCGTCAAAAATGCCAATGTCGCTTTGGTAGGCGGTTCCAAATGCCTCCATCCGTAATGCTCTTAAATTTTGTTCAAAGCACTCAGGCGTGTAGGTCTTATTTAGGCGCAGCAGCAGATCGATAGTTTCGGCCGCAACGACTTGGGTGGTAGTCGCCATGGTCAATTGCACCTCTCGCATTTTCTGCAAGTAGTTTTCCGCGACATACAAAGTGAATAGGGCTGCACTCACTATGACAGCCAGCACACCTACCAAGAGGGCATAAAGCCTTGCGAAGGTTCGCGCACGGTCTTTGGGGGGCTTCGTCATCACTGGCATTGAAAGAAATAACCTGCGCAAGCTGCTGCACACGAATACATCAAAAGCTCGCTTCAGTAACAACGTCATCTGGAAGCAGCAGGCTGATGCGTTCCGAGATTGAATTGGCGCGATCTTGTCCTGCGATTTTTTCAATCTCCAGAATCATTGCTCGCCCCACAGCCAGCATGGATTCCCTGTCGCGTGCATTGCGCAATGCTTCGCGGAAGGATTCAGCCTGCTCGGGAGAACGCTTCACAAACATGCGTTCACACATATCAAACAAGAACATGCGTGTGGTAGCCAGAGAGCGTTTGCCGTTGAATTGATCTGCAGAGACCGGGGGCTGTAGGGCTTGTTGAGGTCTTGTACCGACAGGACCGTGATCTGGACTCACCGAAAGTCGCGTTTCGGAAAGCTGGACTTCGAGCAGGTACCCATCGCGTATCAGTTGCAAGGCGAGCATCTGAATATCGTCCTGGAAAAACTTGGCCAGGTCGGTGAGTGTCTTTTCACCGTCAATCAGGAGAAGAAGCGCTCGCTCACGCTGTCCAAGTGTTCTGACACCTGGCTTCAGCTCATCCTTGGCTTTGGCGGTCTTCGCTAACCTCATGTGCTGCGCCCAAATCTCTATTGGCGCAGTTCAATGTGTCAAAGGTATTAAATTTTGACCTTTGTTCAGACGGTAAAAGTGGCATGAGATGGTTACGCCCTCGGCGCTTTCACGCGGCGGTCACACTGGATTGCAACAATTCATCACCTCCAAGCAACCACTTCGGGCGTCCCGAAGCTCCTTCGTTGCAATTCTCGTATTTTTCACAAGTGGCCAACTGTTATGAACATTCGTGAACGTCTTACTCTTCTCATTGCACTAACTTTCATTGCGCTTGTTTTCATTGGAGGTTTCGCTGTCTATCAGTCACGCGAGAGTACAGGTCAGGTCAAAGGCGTGACCATGGGTGTCGTGCCAAGTGCACTGGCGTCTGTGGAGCTCATGAGTCAACTCAAAGACGTTCAAATTACTACATTGGATATGGTCGCCGCCAAAGATGCGGACCAAATTAAACGCATTCAGGAAGTGTTGAATGGAAAGAAAGTGGCTCTTGAAAACGCATTAACGCAGCAGTTGGCTCAGGCTGATAGCGATGCACAACGCGGGTTAATCAAGCAGGCCCAAGAGAGTTTGGTGAATTATTTTTCCGCGATTGACGATACCGCAAAATTCAAATTGGCAGGCCAGGCAGAAATGGCGCAGGCCAATCTTGAAGCCACGGTGGACCAGTATCTGCGGGAGCAGGTTTCCATCATTGAAACAGTCCAAGTTGAAAAGCGGCGTAGCAAAGACGAGGCTATCAGCAGTCTCAATGACAGTTTGACGCGCACCTCTACAACGCTGATGTTGGTCACCATCTTTGCCATTCTGGCGTTGACCGCTATAGGAATCTTTCTGTATCGCCAAATTACGGTCCCTATGCGCGATATGCAGAAGAAGATGACTGAGATTGCCACCACCCAGGACTTCACGCACCGCGTTCCTGTAACACGACAGGATGAGATTGGTCGTTCCATCGAAGCCTTCAATGCAATGATTGGAAAGATCCAGGAGGGGGCTGAACTTATCAAGCAAAAAAATGCAGACATCCACGCCATGCTTCACAACATTCCGCAAGGAATTTTGACTATCGTGAATGGCGGTTCAATCCACCCGGAATATTCGAAGTACCTGGAAGACATCCTTGAGACCCGGGACATCGGTGGTCGCAATGTCATGGAGCTCCTGTTCAGCAATACCCATTGCGGTGCAGATACTCTGTCTCAAGTGGATGCAACCATCGCGGCCTGCATTGGTGAAGACAGCATGAATTTCGAATTCAACTCACATCTTCTGGTGACTGAAATCGAGAAAGAAATGCCGGATGGGCGCATCAAGATTCTGGAACTGAGCTGGTCTCCGATGGCTGATGACGCTGGCACGGTGGTGCGCCTCATGTTGTGCGTTTGGGATGCCACCGCATTGCGCGAACTGGAATTCCAGGCCAAGAAGCAGAAGCGCGAAATGGCGATGATTGGTGAAATCTTGGCGGTGAGCCAGGAGAAGTTTCACGGCTTTGTAGAGAGCTCCAAACAGTTTTTCACGGAAAACCTGGCGTTGCTGGACAAGGTTGGGGAGGGGGCATCGGCCGCACAGCATGCGGACACCATTGCATTGCTGTTTCGTAACATGCATACCGTCAAGGGAAATGCGCGCACCTATGGCTTGCTGCATCTCACCAACAAGGTGCATGAGGCCGAGCAGACTTACGATGACCTGCGCGCAGTACCCCAGACTATCTGGGATGTATCTCACATGCGGGGGCAATTGGTTGAAGTGGCCACCGTACTCGCGGAATACGAAAAACTGAATGAAGGAAAACTCGGGCGCAAGGGACCGGGACGCCGCGGAGACGCCGAAAAATATTTGATGGTTGAGAAGTCCCGCATTGATGCCGCCTTGATTGAAATTGACGCGATTGATCGCACCAACACGAGAGCTATGTCCATGCAGTTGGACTTCTTACGGCATGCCATGGACTTGCTAGGCACAGAAGAGGTTTCGGACACTCTCGCGGGAATACTGGATTCACTACCGTCGCTAGCCGCCGAGCTGGGCAAGGAAGTCCCCTTGGTGCTCATCGAGGACCATGGAATTGTGGTGCGCCGCCAGGCATCCGACTTGTTAAAGAACGTGTTTATGCACCTACTGCGCAATGCCGTTGACCATGGCATCGAAAAGCCTGAGGTGCGAGTCGCAAGCGGAAAGACGGGTAAAGGTTCGATCCGAATCTCGATGAACCTGGACAAGCATCATCTCCTGATGCGTATTGCAGACGATGGGCGTGGATTGGCTGTCGATTCCATCAAAAAACGCGCGATGGATGCCGGTCTGATCGGTGTAGACCAAGTCTTGGAAGACTCGGACGTCGCAGAGATGGTATTTGCATCCGGCTTTTCCACTGCAGAGCAAGTAACCGAAGTGTCGGGGCGTGGCGTGGGTATGGATGCAGTCCGCGGATTCATTACATCTGAAGGCGGAAGCATTGCACTGCACTTTACGACGGAAGCCGCCGGTGCGGCGTTTCGGCCTTTTGAGACAGTAATCACCCTGCCAGCCAAACTCGCGGTCCAATCCAGGCCCGTCGATGCCCTTGCGAAGCCACATCTGGTTTTAGTCTGACCTGGGTGGATTCCTTCATGTTGGAGCTGGTTTCGCATTTGCTGATAGGTGTCGCACTTGGCTTGGTGTTGCCGATGTTGCACATACGCAAGCTCAGAAGACTGCAGGACGTTCTCACCGAAGAAAAAGCATCCAGTCAAGGCATCCGTGCGCAACAGCAGAGTGTCATCGATGAATTGAAAAAGAGCAGCGAAAGCGCACGCGAAGCCCTGGAAGAAGGGCTGAAGCGTGCACATGCAGATCACGACAAAAAGGCCGCTACCACCCTGATCCTACAAAGGGCAGAAGAGCAATCCATCGCATTGAAATCGAAGGTTTTGGTGAATACCACCGAACTGGCGGCGGAGATTGATGCACTCTTGGGGCTCGTCAAGACCTTCGAGCGCTGGCATGCCGACATGAGTCTCTTGGTGACGCATAACCGGGCCTTGCATGCCAGGAACGATGACCTGGCGTCCATCGTTAAGCAGGTCGTTATCGTAGCGCTCAACGCTTCCATTGAGGCCGCCCGCGCCGGTGAGCAAGGGCGTGGCTTTGCAGTGGTCGCCAATGAAATGCGCACGCTTGCCAATCGTGCAGACGGTCTTGCCAAGGACTACCGCAAGAGCCTTTTTGAAAGCGACTTGGTCACCACCGCAACTTTCCAGGATTTGCAGGCTGGTGGAAAGATGATCACGGGCGCCGTGATTGGCTTGAGCCGGATCAACAAAAAATCCCACGATATGGCTACTGTCTGAGGTTCTGACAATGATCAGTCAACGCGCCAAAAACGGATTGAACCAATGGTTTTCAAAGGCACTGAAAGGCGCTTTGTCCGGAAGTCAGGGAGATCTGTGCAGCGTCGAAGCGGTTGAGCAGAACGCAGACTTTTTCGAAAGCAGATTTGTGATGTTGACCTCTTCATCCTACCTGTTCCGGGCGTTCACTTTGATTCACTTTGAACTCAACGCAGCCACACGAGAACATTTGGCAAAACTGAGCCGTTCTGATGCGGAGAGTATGAGCGAGAAAGAGTTCATGGATGCCATCTGTGAATGCGCAAATATGTGTGGTGGTGCTCTCAATCGGGAATTTGGATCCGTTTTTAACCACGTCGGGTTGTCCACCCCAAATATTCTGGGAGCAGAGAGTGCTCACTGCTTGCAATCGCTGCGCCATGGGCACAGCCAGCATTTCCGAGTGGATTTCAACAGGGCGCATATGTTCCACGCCAGTCTCTATGTTTGTGAATTTGAAGACCTGGATTTTGATGGGCCGCAGTGGGCTTCGGACCACGCCGATATTGGCGGCGGTGAATTGGAACTGTTTTGATTGAAATAGAAACTGTCCGCGACAGGAGAATAACAATGGAAGAGAAAGCAGCATTGGTCAGCAAGGTACTCGTACTCGATGACAACAAGCAGTGCCTGGTAAAAATCAAGAACTTTTGCGAGGCCAATAGCCTCGTCGGTGTAAAGGCTCAACCCCATACAGTTCAGTCAGTTCTGAACTCCAACATAGACCTTGGGTGCGTCTTCCTTGCGGAAGACTTCGACGGTAGCCCTGGCGCTGGATTGGAATTGGGTCGCATGGTCCATGCAATGCGCCCCGATTTGCCAATCTTTCTGCGTCGTGAGTCGAATAACTTGAGTGGACTGGAGGACAAGGACCAGAAGGTATTTTTTAGGGCCTTCAGCATCGATGAAATGGATGCGTTAGCCTGTGCCATTCAGGACTGCATATTCAGCCTGTCGTACCCCAGCAAGCTCATCCGCGGTATCGCGGAGATGTCAAAAATTGCCATCGACAGCCAATTCAAGGGCTTGGTTTCCGAAATTGAAACGCCTTACACCGTGCGCGACAGACTGATTTTTGGGGAGATTTACACGCTGATCCCCATTGAGGGAAGTTGGTGCCGCGGCTACATGATGCTTCAGGTGGCTGAAGAGCCATTGATGAAATTGGTACGCTCCAATAGAACGCCCGTGGCTCCGCAGGACATTGGAGACTTTAGAAACCTCAATAGCCTGCTGGGCGAAATCACCAATTTGATCTGGGGTTCTTTCAAAAACCGCTATATCGCCACTGACACGAACAGCAATTACGTTGGACAGGTTCCCATCGTGATCAACCACAGCCATCGCTACATATCGTTTGGTTCAGAAAACCCGCAACTGTGCTTTAAGTACACCTTGGTAGATCAGGAAAACGCGGGATTACAGCATCTGACGATCTACCAACGATTCGTTTTCAATCTGAACTGGTCACCTGAAGACTATTCGGAGAACGAAGTATCGGTCCATGAGTTCATCGACTCCGGCGAGCTCGAATTATTTTGATTTTTGAGGATATAAAAATGGCACAAGTACTGGTCGTTGATGATTCGAGCACCGTCCGCAATGAAGTCGGCGACTTTCTGAAGGCTGCCGGACTCAACGTCGCCTTGGCGGTGGATGGACGAGATGGCCTGGAGAAACTCCAAGCTGATCCGGCAATCAAGTTGGTGATCTGCGATGTGAACATGCCTAACATGGATGGGCTGACGATGGCGGAAAAAGTGCGCAGCGATCTGAACAACGCTGCCGTCAACATCATTATGTTGACCACCGAAAACTCACCAGCCATGAAAGAACGAGGAAAGGCTGCGGGTATCAAAGGCTGGATCGTCAAGCCATTCAAGGGTGACGTTGTGATCGCCACCTTTAAGAAGCTCGTCGGCGTTTGACGGTTCCGGAAACTATTGGCTCCATCGGCTGCAACACCCGAATCTGGAATGGCACTAATGTGCATCGCGGGACTATGGGAGCTTAAAGAGACATGACAGATCATACGAGCGTCAAGAATTTCCATTTGATCGATCAATTGGCTACCCTGACAGACCATCGGGAACGGGATGGCCTGAACATGCATTTGGCGCAAATGTTGATGGACGTCATCAAGCCGTTGAGCATCTCTGTCAGTCTGGTAATGAGCGACCGAAATGATTACCGCTGGATTCCTGTGTTGCATTTGAGGCCTGACGCCTCAATCCAGTTGCGGGACCCTCTGCATGCAGATTTTTTGTCTCTGGATCAAGTCAGGGAGGGAACGCCGCGGTTTCGATGCCTTGAGATGAATTTGCCCGTGGCAGTAGATGCTGCAGAAAGCGGCGCGACTCATTTGACTATCCTGCCTCTCTTTGTGGGTGGAGCCAAGGCCGACAGTGGGATCATCGAGATCGCATCAAGCAATCGTCTGCCATTGCACGAGCTCGCGATCGTTGATCGCATGCTGCATGTGTATCGAAACATGCACAGCATGTTTCTCTATAGTGAACGTGATGTTCTTACGGGGCTTGCCAATCGCAAGTCATTCGAAGAAACTTTTTATAAATCCTTGCACGAGAATCCCAATTTCTATGCATCCTGGGCTAAAGGCATTGCTCCAGACAAAAATATTGACCGCCGAAGCAGCGAGACAAATGAACACTTCTGGCTTGCCATGGTTGACGTGGATCACTTCAAGCAAGTAAATGACAAATATGGCCATCAAATTGGGGATGAGGTACTGATCCTGATTGCAAGGATTATGAAAAACACTTTCCGTGGCTATGACCGTGTATATCGCTTTGGCGGAGAGGAGTTTGTTATTTTGATGCGGAGCGCTTGGCACGATACAGCGATGGCCACTCTCGAGCGTTTTAGAAAAAACATGGAAGAGTATTTATTTCCGCAAGTTGGCTGTATTACCGTGAGCATTGGCATGAACATCATCAATGGCGGAGATCCACCAGATGTTGTGTGCAACAAAGCAGATCAGGCTGTGTACTATGCCAAGCGCCATGGCCGGAATCAAGTGTGCAGCTACATGAGTCTTGTTGAAAATGGTCTGATTGAAACCGATGTTAAAGACGGTGGAATCGAATTGTTTTGAATGTTATTGGCGACAGAAAAGTCAACTCAAGAAGGAAAGTTTTCAGGCCCATGGCATTGCAAATGACACGCTGGTTTTTGCCAACAAGAATTCTTATCATTTTGCTGATCTGGACGCTATCCATCAGTGCCATTCATGCATCCACGCTGACAGGCTCGCCGTTTGAAAGCCGTGTGTACCTGGCAAACCAGGAACTGCGGCTTAACGGCATGGGGATGCGCAAGTTGTTGTTCATCGACGTGTATGCTGCCGGGCTTTATCTAGCCGGCAAGACGGACACACCCGGAGGTGTGGCAGCACTGGGGGGGCCCAAACGTCTTCAACTGCGCATGTTGCACAGTGCCAGTCCGGACGATTTCATTGAAGCGCTGCTGCCCGGCATACGCCGCAATACCAGTCCGGTACAACAGGCGGCACTCGTGGAGCGCCTTGCTCAACTGGAGCGCAACATCCGTGTCATTGGACGTACGGCGGCAGGCGATGTCATTGATTTCGACTACCTGCCTGAAGTAGGCACGGTTCTGTCGGTCAATGGCCAAGTCAGAGGAGCAGCTATCGTTGGCGTTGATTTCTATGCTGCCGTGCTGAGCATCTTTGTGGGTGAGCGTCCAGTGGATGCGGGTTTGAAGAAGGGATTGTTGGGCCTGCCGTGAGTGCCCGCAAACTGTCACCGTATTGACTTCTTTTCGGCCTACAGTGAACTTCACATTTGTTGAAGTTTCGAGAGGCCATTGTGAAAACCCTGGATGATGATTTGCTGGATCGCATTCACCGCGACTTGCGCGACAGTCTGGACGAAGAGCTGGAACTGGAGCTGGAAGACCACCAGCGCAATGTGCCAAGCACCGGCGGGATACCTGTTACGAATGACGAGCACGACGCACGCAAGCGTTACTTCCGTGAGTTGTTCCGTCTGCAAGCAGAACTGGTGAAACTCCAGGACTGGGTGGTCGCCAGCAAGCACAAAGTGGTCATCCTCTTCGAAGGACGCGACGCAGCTGGCAAGGGCGGCGTCATCAAACGCATCACGCAACGGCTCAACCCCCGCGTTTGCCGTGTCGCGGCGTTGCCGGCACCGAATGATCGTGAGCGCACTCAATGGTATTTCCAGCGCTATGTGGCGCACTTGCCAGCGGCGGGCGAAATCGTGCTGTTTGACCGCAGTTGGTACAACCGCGCTGGCGTGGAGCGCGTCATGGGTTTTTGCACCGACGCGCAGTACGAAGAGTTTTTCCGTTCTGTTCCTGAGTTCGAACGCATGCTGGCGCGGTCCGGCATTCAGGTACTGAAATACTGGTTCTCCATCTCCGATGAAGAGCAGCAGATGCGTTTTCTAGGGCGCATCCATGATCCATTAAAACAGTGGAAGCTCAGCCCCATGGATCTGGAGTCACGCCGCCGCTGGGAGGAGTACACAAAAGCCAAGGAAGTGATGCTGGAACGCACTCACATACCGGAAGCGCCATGGTGGGTCGTGCATGCTGACGATAAGAAGCGTGCGCGACTGAACTGCATACACCACCTACTGGGGCAGATGCCATATGAAGAAGTGGCACACCCCACGATAGAACTGCCCGACCGCGAACGTCACGGCGACTATGCCCGCCAAACACTGCCAGAAGGCATATTCATCCCCGAAATTTTCTGATCGACCTGCGGCGTCGCCGTTTCACTTTGGAACTTCGACCCTCACGCGCGCCCAATAGTAGTCTTCGAGCAGTGGGTGGGCGCGCTGCTACATATCTGCGCTACTTTTTGGTCGAATTAGCTGCCCCAGCAAGAAAGATCCGCTCAACTATCGTAGGCTTGCAGGAAGGTCCGCTATTGAGCAATCCGTCTATCGGCGTCATCTTGCGCTTCGGGTCGTACGCTGATATTTGGCCCAAAAATCTTGGAGTAGGGATTGGCATGCGCTTACCTTCCTCACTTGCCAATCGCACTAATCCAGACGAATATCGCTACCTAAACTACCTTGGCTGCGTTTGGAAAGTCCAGGGGTGCAACTGGTTCGGGTTAACTGAGTTCGCTCAGGTATGCCCAAACACCGGCGTTTCCGCCATTCACTTCAACTTCCAAATCACTTAAGGATTGACCATGAAGAAACTGACTCCAACTCTTCTCTTTGCAAGTATGTTGTTGGCCGGCTCCGCCGCAATGTCACAGCCCCAAGATAAAAATGTAACATTGATGGCCTGCATGAAGAAAGACCCCACGAGTAAGGAATGCGAAAAAAATGGTGAGTTGAAGAAAAATGCCACGGCAAAAAACGAGAAGAAAGAGCCTATGAAGAAGGCTGCTGCGAAACCTTAGGGCAGTCTCTGTGTTAAGCATGATGAGTGCGCCCGAAGTGTTCGAACGACATCTCATACGAGAGCTGTTTTCCAACGGATCATCGGAACAATGAATTTCTCTGAAGAATCATTACAGCCTAGGGCGTATCTCACTTGAGGGCAACTGTCGCTACGGGGCAAGTGTTGCCTTTCGCGAATGACCGCTTTGTGGATGGCAAGCTGTAAACACTGCACTGCCTGATGCGCATCCGCACCTGGGCTGTTCTCAGGGCCTGGGCTTGTACGCCTTCGGCGCCCGCCGTTGGAGCCCGCTGGTTCGCACCCACACTAGCCAGTTCGAATCGGGTCGCTTTAATGCCAGACGTGGGCTATCGACACCCGTGAGCTTTGAAGCATGCGAACCGAACGGCCTGACCCCAAGCAGAGATCGATCAAAAGCAGCTATGGGCATCGCTCACACTCCAACCTGCACGCTCAGAACCCGGCTTATCGGTGGGCCTCACACTTTTCTCTCATCCCTGTAAGAAACAACGCGCTTGCCCGACTTACGCTCATACCGGCAATCACCGGCCTGTGGTTTGAGGTATCTACAAGGAGCAACATATGGCGGCGGCATTTCGCGCACTGGTGTTGTCGGTTTCGTGTCTTTTGAGCGTGGCATGCCTGCCTGCACAAGCCAAAGAGGCTGCCGTCTACACAGCATTCTTGAGCAAGACCGCACTTGGCGGCTACGACCCCGTAGCCTATTTCACTGAACAAAAACCGGTCAAAGGAGCAGCACAGTTTGCCGCGTCCTACAAAGGCGTCGAATGGCGCTTCTCTAGCGTGGAGAACCGCAATAAATTTTTGGCGGATCCGGAGCACTTCGCGCCCCAATACGGTGGCTACTGCGCATGGGCTGTGGCCCAGGGCTACACCGCCTCGGGTGACCCGCAGCGTTGGAAAATTGTCGATAACAAGCTCTACCTGAACTACGACGCTGAAGTGCAGAAGAAGTGGGAAAAGAACATTCCCGAGTTCGTCAAGTCTGCAGACAAAAACTGGCCTACTGCTTTGGATAAATGAACCACACTCATATGGTTCAAACACGGTCAAATTAAACTCTTGTGCGCTGTAGCAGCCAAGATTGCACTTTGCAGCCATGCCGGTTTGCATGCGGTAGGTGCCCACGACTTGGTTGTTACGCAAGTCCCTGACTACAAAGTGATCGCAAATACTGTAAAAAGCGTCCACATCTCGTTGCTGTTCGTCGGAAGGGGACTAGCCTTCACCCAATTCACGGTGGAACACCTCGTATCGCAACGCCTGCGCGAGCGCGACGTCACGATGGCGAGTTACGCTAGACCGTTTGCCTGTCTAGCAGCAAGGTTCTTGCCACTGAAACACATGCCTATCCAAATCACCCCCAAACTTCAACGTAATGCCCGGTTGCTGGCAGTTGTACTGTTCCTTGTCGCATTGCTGGTGGTTGCGCAGTTGTCTGGCCTCCGCGCACATTTCACGCTGGTGTTTTTACGTGAGACTCTCGCGACCAATCCGGTTACTGGCGTCACAGTGTTTGTGCTGCTGTTCGGTTTGGGCAATCTGATTCAAATTCCGGGGTGGATCTTTCTGGCTGCTGCGGTCTTGGCTTTCGGCGAGGTCGCCGGAGGATTTATCACCTACCTAGCTGCCACCATCTCCTGCTCGGTAACTTTTTTGACGATCCGTTTGTTGGGCGGAAACGCTTTGCAATCGCTCAGAAATCGCTTTGCGTTGCGTGTCATGCAGCGGCTCCACGCGCATCCTGTTCAAAGTGTGGTGCTACTGCGAACCGTTTTTCAAACACTGCCAGCGCTGAACTTCGCCTTGGCAATGTCGGGTATCAGCTTCAAAAGGTACCTGGTCGGCACGTTATGCGGCTTGCCTTTGCCGATTGCCCTTTATTGCCAATTTTTCGACTTTCTTTTGCATCTGAAGACATGATGATTTTTCAGCGCCATGTCTCTTTTGGGTTCATCGGTTCATTGCCAGGAAGTGGCACGTTTGATTGCGCCAGAAGACGGCCTTGCAATCTCTTGCACCGTCATCGACAAAGTGTTTGCCTGGGCGGGATCCACGTTTAACCTGAATGCGTCCCTTTTTTTTCGAAACGTTGGTGCTGCCGTCATGGGGCTATTCGGCCAAGGCTCCTGTCTGGCAACCTGCCGCAGCGTTTGTCCAGCGGCATGTTCGTATTCGTTGTCTGTAAGAATTTTGCCTACCGTCCGACAAACCGGCATTGATACCCATCAAATGTCCGGAAGGAGCCTTACGTGGCAGCATCCATTTTCATGACCGACAGATCGGCGTCTGTTGATCCCATCCGGGGTGCCAGTTCCGTCGCATTGCAAGATCAGCTGGCGCGATGCAATCGCCAGCTGGGCGATTGGGTTGCATGTCCTTCCGGCAAAACGCCTGAGGGTAAAAAAATAATTGCCAATCTGCGCGCCCAGATTGGGAGTATTGAGTCTCGAATGGGCACAAATTCCTCAAACAATTCAGCCCCATCACTGGTCCCGGCACCCGCCACATCCGTGGCGCCGATATCAACATTGGGTTCTTTGGTAAGCGTTTATGCCTGACGCCCGCTTGCGTAACGATTTCGCCTTCCGCACCCAGGTAATTTTGGTCTTTGCCGTCGCTCTGGCCGGTGGTGCAATGGCTCAGCCCCGGTGTTCTGCAGAGTCTGGCGCCCTACGCACCCCCGTGATTGAGTTGTATACCTCCGAGGGATGTAGCTCTTGCCCACCCGCGGACCGTTGGCTAAGTACCCTCAAAGACAAATCACTGGTGGTGCAAGCCTTTCATGTGAGCTATTGGGATTACATGGGCTGGACAGATCGCTTCTCCAGTCCAGCGTTCAATGCTAGGCACCGTGAACTGGCGAAGCAGCAGGGCGCGCGTTTTGTATACACCCCCCAAATCGTGCGTGACGGCAAGGACTGGCGTGACTATGCAGGACAGGTACCAGAGGCTGGTGAACGTGCGAGAGTACAGATCGCCCTGCAACGGGTTGGTGTGAGCGACATGTACGAGGCGCGTGTAAACCCATTGCCGGGTGTTGCTAGATGGAGTGCATACTGGACTATCACCGAGCACGGCCATGTCTCGAAAGTCAAAGCCGGAGAAAACAACGGCTCTTATTTGAAGCACGATTTTGTGGTTCGTCAGTTCGTACCAATGGGGACGTTTGATGGACCGCAACTCTTAAAGCTTGACGCTGTTCCCGGCCAACCCGAACATCCTAGACAGATTAACCTCGTGGTCACAAATGCCAAGACCAGTGCTCCGTTGCAGGCGCTCAGTTTGCAGTGTCTTGCCAAAAGCTCTTGAAGTGTATATCTCAGGATATTGGGACTGCAGGTCGCTGAAGCCAATGAAGTACCAATGGGCGTAACCAACATTGTGGTGAACTGCCCGACAGATCCGATCTGTGGATGGCCTTGGAATTTGTGTCGTCGACAAACCGGTCAGACACTAAGGTATGAGTCGGCGCCTCTTGCCTCACTGGTGCTTGCGAATTCCTTTGAAAAGACCAAGCAGAGAAGTTTAGGAGTGTCCGCTTTTGGGTAACTCGATATAACACATAGATTTCCGTTATGGATCGAATGCGAGCTCGCAAATTGAACTTGGCCCCCTACGCACCATTGTCCGAACGCTCGCATCGACACGCTGTGCCGTCCTCCATCCGCAGCCGGATCAGGCCCAGGTGATCTGATAGTCGAGGGAATGCCCAATACGCTCCGAGAAGCGGGCAACCGACTTGGCCGCCATCTTTTCGCTGACGCTGACTGGGATCAAGGTGGTGAGCCATTCGCCCAGGCCCTGCGATTCACCCTCCGGCTTGCGCGGGCCTGCGCTGGGTGTGTAGCCTACGTTCGCCTCTCTCTTGCCGGCCTTCTCCAGCAGGTCGTACAGATCACGGAACAGGATGAATGACGTGTCGTTCTGGTGCATGGGCCAGTTCACGGCTGGCAAGAAGTCCACCAGGTGGATGAGCTGGTAGTTCAGCGCGATCCAGAGGTCTGCTCCGCTCATGGTGATCGGCGCGTTGTCGATCACCCGGTGAAAGCGGATCGAGGCAATGGCATCGGCACGATGGGCGTTTTCGCGCAGCTCCTGGCGCAGCGGGCCGGCGTAGAGCAGCCGCAACACCGACGGGAAGGCCTCGACCTGGTTCCACTCCCAGGGTGTCATCAGCGGGCGCAGCGCCGGGATTTTGTCGGCGGTCATTGCAAAGGTGTTGGTGCCGGTTCCGAGGATGGAATGCAGCAGCATCACCAGTGCGGAGTGCTGGGGGTAGTGCTGCACGCTGTATTCGAAGCAGAAGTACAGGTGGTCGAGGAACGAGCCGTCGGCGTGCTCCACATTGAAGTCGCATTCGGTGACCAGAAAGTTCATCAGTTCCGGGCTCACGGCGGGCAGTGCGTGCGCCGCGCGTGCGGCCGCGTATTCGGCCTGCACGGACTGGGCGGTGGCGGCGTCCCAGTGTGCTCCCTTGCCCACGCGGGTGGTCATCACGAAGCGTGCCGCTTTGCCCTCCAGGGTCTTGAATATGGTGCGATCGAGGTCGAAGTTCGGAATCGGCTTGATCTGCACCTTGCCGGTGTGCTCAAGCGCGGCGCCACGGGCGATGGCAGCCTTGCGTTGGGTCGTTGGGTCTGGACGTTCGGTGGCGGATTGCTTCATTCGGAACCTCGATAAAAGTAATGACCCGACTGCCGTATTCGGAGTCGCTGGGCCTTGTCTATTTTCTTCATTTTTTTGACCTGCGAAGCAGGTACCAGGTCAGATGTCTGCCCGGATGCACTTTGTACACCAAATCGAATGCCGGTTTTGTCTCCACCGCGGCTTTGGGCCGGGAGCGAGTCTTTCAAAACATCGAGGCTCGCCAATGGCATGATCAAGCTATGCACGCAGCCAGACGCCACCACACAAAAATATTGATCCTCGTTGCACTTCTCACTTTGGTTTGGGGTACCAACTGGGTACTCTTTCCACTGGCCGTTGCAGAGGTCTCTGTATGGACTTTCCGCAGCATCAGTCTTCTGGGTGCTGGCGCCTTGGTGCTTCTGATTGCACGTGCACGCGGGCTTTCGTTGTCCGTGCCATCCCATGAGCGTTTGCCACTTGCCTTGGCTGGCCTGACCTATCTGTTTGTGTGGAATGTGGCGAGCACCTATGCAGCCGTTTTATTGCCATCGGGCCAGGCGGCTGTGCTCGGATTCACCATGCCCATCTGGGCCACTGTGCTGTCGTGGATATTTCTGCACCAGAGGCCTTCTGCGAGACTTCTTTTGAGCCTCGTTCTTGCAAGTTGTGGCGTGGGATTGCTTGCATTTGCGGCCCGCTCCGCATTCGCATCGGCGCCACTTGGATTTATCGCCGGTCTTTCCGCAGGGCTGGGGTGGGCCGTTGGAACACTGATGCTCAAGCGTGCGCAACTGACCGTGCCGGTCATTGTTTCGACGGGATGGCAATTGCTGATCGCTGGTGTACCGATTACGCTGGTTGCCCTCCTATTGGGCACGCGAGAGTTTTTTATCCCATCGTGGACAACCCTGCTGGTCATCGCATACATAACCATCATGCCTATGTCGCTGGGTAACGTGACCTGGTTTTCTATTGCCAACAGTCTTCCCACCAGCGTCTCGGGGCTGTCCACGGTGATGGTGCCAATGGTCGCCATGCTGACCGGTGCCATCATCCGGTCTGAACCACTGGGTCCACTGGAGATTTCCGCAATGATTTGCTGCGCCGCAGCCATGGCTTTGGTGCTGCTCAAGCGCAGTCGATAACTCGGTTCAAACGCGTTCGAGAGTGGTGGCAGGCAGGCTTGTGAGAGGAAGTTGCAAGCAAAATTGGCCCCTAGCCCCCGTGGATTTTGCGCAAGAAGCTATTAATTCAATAGCGTTTTTGCTTTGCAAACGTGTTGTGGTAACGAACAGGTGACCGTCAAACCGGCGCGTAGTTTCCGGTGCCGCCCGGCCAGGCTGTCAGCACTTCATACCCTGAGGGCGTGACCGCCACCATGTGTTCCCACTGGGCGGACAGGGACCGGTCCTTGGTCACCACGGTCCAGCCGTCGGGCAGTTGCCGGGTTTCGCGTTTGCCTGCGTTGAGCATGGGTTCGATGGTGAAGACCATGCCGGCTTCCAGCGTGAGCCCCTGGCCGCGCTGGCCGTAGTGCAGCACTTGCGGTTCATCGTGGTAAATCTGGCCAATGCCGTGGCCACAGTATTCGCGCACCACGCTGAAGTTCTCGCGGTGGGCGACCGATTGGATGGCATGGCCCACGTCACCCAGCGTCGCGCCAGGCTTGACCTGCTGGATGCCGGCGCGCAGTGCTTCGTAGGTTGTCTCTACCAGGCGCCGTGCCAACACGCCGGGTTCGCCCACAAAGAACATGCGGCTGGTGTCACCAAACCAGCCATCTTTGTTGACGGCCACATCGATGTTGACGATGTCACCTTTCTTCAGAATCTTGTCGGGGGAGGGGATGCCGTGGCATACCACCTGGTTGACAGAGGTGAGGATGGTCTTGGGATAGCCCTGGTAGCCCACATTGGCAGGGATGGCGCCTTGCACATTGACGATGTAGTCGTGGCAGATCTGGTCCAGCTTCTCGGTGCTCACGCCCGGCACCACGTGGGGCTCGATCATGGCCAGTACCTCGGCCGCCAGTTGTGCGGCCCGCCGTGACAGGGCCAGTTCTTCGGCGGACTTGATGGGGACGTCGTGCAGCATCAGTGTTTGCCTACCTCAGATACACCGGGCTTGCCCAACTGGGCGTTCGCCGCCCCGACGATGTCCAGCCCTCCTGCCAATTCAGCGCGTATCAGGAGCTGGCAGATTTCCCGGTGGTTCAGCTCCGGGTACATCTCGGTCAGCATGCCGACGCGCATCCAGTGCTCCGCCTGCGCATTGATAGACCGGCTCAGGGCGTTGCCCGCCACGCGCAGGTTCTCATGCATCTGATCCGAAATTTTGACAATACCCATGAATAACCTCTATACGAAACGTATATGAATTATATATGTTTCGTATGGTCTGACGTTATCCAGGGTTATGCCCGCATCAGGGCAGCGATCTCCGGCTTAGCGTGGCGCACCCTTGGCCAGCGCGGCTGTGCGGCTCGCTTCCAGCGCTTGGGTATCGGGCGCGGTTTGTGTGGGCCAGCCCGACAGGTGCTGCTCGGCCACCTGGCACAGCGCGGTGATCCATTCGGGGTCGTCGTTGAGGCAGGGGATGTAGTGGAAGGCCTTGCCACCGGCGTTCAGGAACGCGTGACGCGCTTCCATGTTGATTTCTTCCAGCGTCTCCAGGCAGTCGCTGGTAAAGCCGGGGCACACCACGTCCACCCGCTGCACACCGGCCTTGCCCATGGCGATCAGCGTGGGCTCGGTGTAGGGCTCCAGCCACTTGGCACGGCCCAGGCGCGACTGGAAGGTGAGGGTGTATTGGTCTTTGGTGAGGCCCAGTTGTTCCGCCAGCAGGCGGCCGGTTTTCAAACACTCGCAGTGGTACGGGTCGCCCAGGTGCAGCGTGCGCTCGGGCACGCCGTGAAAGCTCATGACCAATTGGTCTGGTCGGCCGTGGTCTTTCCAGTGGCGGCGCACGCTGGATGCCAGCGCGGCGATGTAGCCCGGATGGTCGTGGTAGCGGTTGACAAAGCGCAGCTCGGGCACGGCGCGGGTTTGCGCGGCCCAGGTGTAGACAGCGTCCAGCACGCTGGCGGTGCTGGTGCCCGAATACTGCGGGTACAGCGGCAGCACCAGCACGCGGGTCACGCCGTCGGCCTTCAGTGCGTCGAGTTGCGAAGCGATGGACGTGCTGCCGTAACGCATGGCCCAACGGACCTTGACCTGGTGGTTGCGCTGGCCCAGCCAGCCCTGCAACAGCTTGGCCTGTTTCTCGGTCCATAGCTTGAGCGGAGAGCCCTCGGGTGTCCAGATGCTGGCGTATTTGGCTGCCGACTGCGCAGGGCGAAAGCGCAGGATGATGCCGTGCAGGATGAACCACCAGATGAAGCGCGGAATTTCTATGACGCGGCGGTCCCACAAAAACTCGGCCAGATAACGGCGCACCGCTTGGGGCGTGGGCTCGTCGGGCGTACCCAGGTTGCACAGCAGAATGGCCGTGCGCTGCGGCTGGCCATGGGAATGGGTGGGTTCTGGCGAGAAGGGCATGCGCTATTCTCCCCTAGACGCATTTAACTTCGTTCGCACTCGGAAAATGGGTGTGAACAGCTCCTTGCCATGCTGGATATTTCAAAAATCAGGGCCATTACCCTGGACCTGGACGATACGCTGTGGCCGATCTGGCCCACCATTGCCCGGGCCGAAGAGCAGTTGCGCGCGTGGCTGCAAGCGCATGCGCCCGCCACCGCACAACTGGTAGCCAGCCCGCACGCGCGCCGCGAGCTGCGTGACGCGACCGAGGCGCAGTGGCCCGCGTTGGCGCACGACCTGAGTGCCATGCGCCGCGAATCGATCCGCCTGGCACTGCAACGGGCCGGGGACGATCCGGCGTTGGCCGAGCCGGCCTTTGAGGTGTTTTTTGCCGCGCGTATGCAGGTGGAGTTGTTTGAAGACGCCCGTCCCGGGCTGGCCTGGCTGGCGGCGCGTTACCCCATCGTTGCGGTCTCCAACGGCAATGCCGATGTAGGGCGCGTGGGCATTGGTGAATTTTTCGCTGCCAGCGTGAGCGCACGCGATGTGGGTGTGGGCAAGCCCGACGCACGTATCTTCCACGCGGCTGCCGAGGTGCTGAAAGTGGCCCCGGCGGAAGTGCTGCATGTGGGTGACGACGCCGCGCTTGATGTGCTCGGCGCACTGGGTGTGGGCATGCAGACGGTGTGGGTCAACCGCACCGAACAACTCTGGAGCCAGAGCCAACACCCACACGCCACGGTGGCCAGCATGACGGAGTTGTGTGATCTGCTGAAGGGCTGAAGACGTATTTCCGTTCGGGCTGAGCCTGTCGAAGCCTTTCGCAAGTCCTTGGTGTATCGAGACTGCGTTTCGCCCTTCGGCAAGCTCAGGACAGGCCAAGCGCAACGTGAACAGACTTTTTAGCGCTGCCTCAGTGCGCAGGCCGCAGGCGCAGCGTGCTCTCGGCGTGTTTCTTCACGTCGTCGGCGTCCAGGTACTGCGGCACGTAAATACCTTCGGCGTAGCGCTCGGCCTGGTCGTCGTAGTGTTTGTCGAATAGCACACCGCTCTGGCCCACCGGGTTGATGCCTAGCGCCTTGGTGGGTTCGGCGAAGTCAATCACGCGCCGGGTGGACGGGCCATAGGTCACGGCCCAGGGGGCCGGGCCAATCGGGCCGGAGAGGTTGTTGGGGGTCTCACGCCCGCCGGGCACTGGGAAGGGCCCCACGTTAAAGAGTTTGTCCAGCGGCTTTTGCATGCCCAGCGGATGGCCGTGGGTGAGGGTGTGTGTCTTGCCCCAGGACCATTCGAGCAGGCTGTTGCCATACAAACCTTGCAGGTGTTTGAGCGTGTTGACCCAGGCGATGCGCACGGTCTCAAAGCGGCTTTCCTTGGCCTTGGTGTCCACGTTGTCCCACCACGGTGAATCGGCATTGGCCACCAGCAGAGGCAGGGCGGCGTCCAGTGCGCGGGTGCGCAGCAAGTTCTTGAACTGCACCTCACCCATTTCATCTTCCATCGCGGCCTTGGCCAGTTCGTAGGTGAACTGGGTGAACAGCGTGGCAGCAATGCTGTCGCGGGTGTAGGCACCGTCCCATTTGGCCAGTGGTTCCAGGAAGGATTTTTCGTTGGGGTCGGTCACCACGGAATACAAAACTGGCATCACTTCTTGCAGGATGCGCGCGGCGTAGCCGTTGTTCACATCGAGTTGCAGTGCCTGCGCCGCAGCACTGTCCCACAGGCGGTCGGGCGCACGCAGCACGTTGTCCAGACGCTGCGCCCGGTCCACCAGGTTGTAGTAGCCCGGCACCGGTACACCGCTCCTGGGCAGGGGCTGGTGGTTGGCCGACATGATGTAGCCGCGCGATGGGTTTTCTTCCTGCGGGTTGTCGGCAAAGCGATAGAAGCCCAGCTTGTCGGCCTCACCCTTGCTGCCGTCCAGGATGAAGGTGGGGTTCACGCCCTCGGGGCGTATCGGCAGCCTGCCCGCAGCCCACCAGCCGATGTCGCCTTTGGCATTGGCCCAGACCACATTGAGGCCGGGGGCGTGGATTTTTTCGGCCGCATTGCGGGCCTTCTCGCGGGTGTCGGCGCGGTTGAGTTCGTAGAAGGCGTCGAGGATGGGGTTCTCGGTTTCCAGAAACGCCCACCACATGGCGATTGGCTTGCCTTCATCAAAGGTGTCCTTGAACGCATCGCTGATGATGGGGCCGTGTGGCGAGCGGTTGAGCACCAGTTTGACGGGGCTCTTGCCCTTGACCTGGATCACCTCGGTGCGGCTGGTCATGTCGACCCATTGGTTGTGGTACCAGACCTGCTTGGGGTTGGCCGGGTTGACCTTCTCGGCGATCAGGTCCACATCGTCGTTCTGGAACATCGTCAGGCTCCAGCCGAACTGCGTGTTGTGGCCCAGCAGCGCTACCGGATTCAGCGCCTGGTAGTGGCCGTACAACTCAAAGCCCGGGCTGCTCAGGTGCGCCTCGTACCAGACGGCGGGGGCCGAGAACGCAATGTGGGGGTCACCGGCCAGCAGCGGCTTGCCGCTGGCGGTGCGTTTGCCGGAGATGGCCCAGGCATTGCTGCCCTCGAACATGGGCACGCCAGCGGCTTCCATGGCCTCCTGGCTGGCCTGGGCCAGACGGTTCAGGCCTTCCCAATCTTTTTTGCCCAGTGCCAGTGCAGGGGCGGCGCTCAGCACACCTTCGGGGTGCCATTCGATATCAAAGTCTTTCAGGTACTGGGGGCCCAATGTGTCGCGGATATAGGTCAGCGCGGGTTCGGTCCGGAAGGCCGCCGCAAAACTGTAGGCCAGGTAACCGGTTACGGCCACGGTGTCTTGCGGCGTGAAGGGCTGCTGGGGGATGCCCAGGATGTCGAATTCGATGGGCGCGCGGTGCGTGTCCTGGTACTGGTTGATGCCGTCCAGGTAGGCCAGCAGGGCTTTGCTTGCCGGGCTTTCCATGTCCATCTTGGCCACGTATTCCTGCGCGCGCTGGCGGATGCCCAGGGTACGGAACAGCTTGTCGGTGTCCAGCAGTTTGGGGCCGAGGATTTCGGCCAGTTCCCCTTTGGCCAGCCGGCGCACCATCTCCATCTGGAACAGGCGGTCCTGTGCATGCACATAGCCCAGCGCGCGGTACATGTCGGCCTCGTTCTCGGTGCGGATGTGCGGCACACCGCGTTCGTCGTACTGCACGCTGACCGGCGCCGTGAGTTTGAAGAGATCCACTGTACCGCTGCGCACCGGTTGTTTGACGTTCAGGTACCAGGTGGCTGCGCCGCCCACTGCGAGCACCAGAACGAGCAGCAGGCCCAGCAGGATTTTCAAAGCGATGCGCATGCGGTGGTGTCTCCGGATTTTTTGTGGATTTATGGACTCAACCCGTTCGCGTTGAGCTTGTCGAAACGCAGCCCCTGCAAATCAAGGGCCTGTTGAAGGCTTCGACAGGCTCAGCCCGAACGGGGGTATATGTTGTTCATTGTCTTGGACGTCTATGGTATTCGCCAGAGCATTCACCGCGCGGGTTGCAGTGTCAGCGTGCTTTGTGTGGCGGCGGCCACATCGGACTCCTGCAGATACTGGGGCACATAACCACCGGCCACATAGGTCGCGGCCTGGTCGGCGTAGTGTTTGTCAAACAACACGCCGCTTTGTCCCACGGGGTTGATGCCCAGCGCGGCGGCCGGGTTGGCAAAGTCGATGAGTCGGCGGGTGGAGGGGCCGTCCGTCACGGCCCAGGGCGCAGGGCCGATGTTGGTGGACAGGTTGTTGGGCACTTCATGCCCGCCCGGTGCGGCGAAGGGCCCCACGTTGAAAAGTTTGTCCAACGGCTTTTGCATGCCCAGCGGGTGGCCATGGGTCAGCGTGTGGGCGCGGCCCCAGGTCCACTGCGCGGTGTTGGTGCCAAACTCTTTGCGCAGGTGGGCCAGCGTGGCGGTCCAGGCGGTTTTCACCGTGTCGGCGCGGCTTTCTTTTTGTGTGGTGGCGCGGTTGTCCCACCAGGGCGATGCGGGTGTGGCGGCCAGGCGCTCCAGCGCGTAGTCCAGCGCATAGGTTTGTCGCAGTGCGCCGAAACGTTCTTCGCCCAGCTCGTCAGCAAATGCGCTGTGCGCCACCGCATACAGCAACTGGAAGTAAAGCGTGGGCGCCACGGCGTCCACACGGTAGTCGCCATCCCAGGTGGCGAGTTGTTGCAGCAGGGCTTTGTCGGCACTGTCCGTCACCACCTCCTGCAGCACCGGCAGCAGGGATTGCAGGATGCGCGGGCCGTAGTTGGTGTGTACGTCGAGTTGCAGGGCCTGGCTGTTTTTGGTGTCCCATTTCACACCGGGTTGTTGCAGCAACTGGTCCAGGCGCTGTACGCGGTCCGGCGGCAGGTAGTAGCCGGGAATGGCAATGCCGGTGGGCGACAGTGGCTGGTGGTTGGCCGAGACGATGTAACCGCGTGTGGGGTTTTCTTCCTGCGGGTTGTCGCTGAAGGGGAAGAAGCCGGGCTTGTCGGATTCGGGCTTGCTACCGTCCAGAATGAAAGCTGGGTTTACTCCGGCAGGGCGGTGCGGAATCTTGGCCGCAGCCCACCAGCCAATGTCGCCGGCGGCGTTGGCCCACACGATGTTGAGGCCTGGCGCATGGATCTGGCTGGACGCCATGCGTGCCTTGGACAGGGTGTCGGCGCGGTGCAGCGCATAGAACGCATCAAGGATGGGGTTGGGTGTTTCCAGGAAGGCCCACCACATGGCGATGGGCGCAGTGCCTGCGCTTTCTTTGCCCAGCGCGTCATTGATGATGGGGCCGTGCGGCGAGCGGCGCAGCAAAAGCTTCACCGGCTCTGCGCCCTTGACCAGAATGGTGTCTTCCTGCGTCTGCAGATCAACCCAACCGCCATGCACCCAGACTTGGTTGGGGTTGGCCGGGTTGACCTTTTCGGCGACCAGATCAATGTCGTCGTTTTCGAACATGGTCAGGCTCCAACCAAACTGGCTGTTGTGGCCCAGCAGCGCGACCGGTGTGAGCGGCTGGTGGTGGCCGTACAGCTCAAAGCCGGGTGCGCTCAGGTGCGCCTCGTACCAGACGGCGGGCGCGGAGAAGCCGATGTGCGGATCACCGGCCAGCAGCGGTTTGCCGCTGGCGGTGCGGCTGCCGGAGATGGCCCACGCGTTGCTGCCCATGAACTGCGGCGTGCCCAGCAGGTCGGTGGCGCGCTGGCTCAGTGCGGCCAGTTTGCCCAGGCCTTGCCAGTCCTGCTGGTTCAGCGCCAGCGGCAGCATGCCCTTGGGGTGCCAGTCCACGTCGAAGGTCTTGAGGTAGTCGGCGCCCAGCGTGTCGCGCACATAGGTCAGCAGCGGTTCGGTCTTGAAGGCGGCGGCGAAGCTGTAGGCCAGGTAGCCGGACACGGCAAAGGTGTCCTCGGCCGTGAAGGGGCGCTTCGGGATGCCCAGAATGTCGAACTCCAGCGGCGCGGGGTGGCTGTCCTGGAAAGTGTTGACGCCTTCCAGATAAGCCTTGAGCGCCTGGCTGGTGTGGCTGCTGGTGTCCATGGCGGCGGCGGTCTTGCGCGCGTGTGCATCGATGCCCAACGTGCGGAACAGGCGGTCCACTTCCAGCAGGTCGGGGCCCAGAATTTCGGCGAGCTGGCCACGTGCCAGGCGGCGGATCATCTCCATTTGGAACAGGCGGTCCTGCGCCTGCACATAACCCAGCGCGCGGTACATGTCGGCTTCGTTTTGCGCCTGGATGTGGGGCACACCGCGCTCGTCATACCGCACGGTCACCTCAGCCAACATGCCGGGAATCTGCACGCTGCCGCTGCGTTGTGGCTGTTTGCCATGCAGGTACCAGCCCCCTGCAGCGACGGCCAACAAGCCCACGGTCAGCAGCACAGTCGCCGCAGTCTTCAACACACGTTTCATGGAGTCTCCAGGAGGGAAATGGCGTGGGTGCTGCTGCGCACAGCACCTTCCAGGGTCGCGGGGTAGGGCCCGTCTATGTAGTCGCCACAGGCCAGTAGGCCGGGGGCAATGGTGGATGTGGGCCGTTGCAGGCCGGGCGTGCAGGCAAAGGTGGCGCGTTTCTCCACCACGGTTTGCACCACCTGCAGGGTCTGGCCACCCAAATGGGGCGCCAGTTGGGTGTGGGCTTGTGCCAGCACTTGGGCTTGCAGCGCCTCGCGCTCGCCCGTACTGGCGCTGACCACCAGGGCCAGCAGGCCGGCCGGGCCGCCGAGCTGACCGCGGTCAAACACAAACTGCGCAGGGGCCTGCAGCGGATCGGTGCGCAACGCGTACATGGGTTGGGGCAGGCGCACGCCAGGGGCGTGGGCATAGACCGTGGTGATGGCTTCAAACTGCAACGCTTGCGCGGTGGCAGCCCAGTGGCGCATGCCATTTGCTATGGTTTCAGGAGCTACTTGCGCAGACTCCGTAAGGGCTTGGGCCGCAAAAGACGATGAGGTGGCCCAGACCACGGCGTCAAATGTCTGGCCCTGAATCTGCCAGGCGGGCTGCGCATCGGTGCCCGCAAACTGCAGCATGTCCACGCGCTGGCCCAGGTGCACCACGCCACCCTTGGCCTGCAGCCACGACACGGCTGCTTGCGGGAACATGGCACCCAGGTCGATGCGCGGCAACAGCAGGTTGGAGCTGCCCGTACCACCAAACAGCGAGTCACGCAGCACCGTCAAAAACACCTGGCCGCTGGCGCGGTCTGCGGGCGTGTTGAGGGCGGAGACACACAGCGGGTCTATCAGGGTGTGCAGCACGGTAGGTGTCAAACCGCGGCACAGATCGGCCACCGAGGTGGTGTGCTCGCAGGCAAAACCTTTCAACTGCCAGCCGGTGGCGGCTTGGAGCAGAGACCATTTGTCCGCCCAGCTCCAGCCACGTGCGCGCAGGATGCCGGCGAGCGCGTCCAGCGGGCTGGGCCAGTGGGGCAGGGCCAAACCTTCGCCATCGGGAAACTGCAAAGTCAGTGGCAGGCGTTGCAGCGCGGACTCGGGCGCTACGCCCACGGTGCGCATGTACTGCAGCGATTCGGAGTACGCACCAATCAGGATGTGCTGGCCGTTGTCCAACACCACCGGTGTGCCGTCAGGTAAGGTGCCATTCAGGGCTCTGGCCCGCCCCCCGACTGCGCGAGCTGCTTCAAAAACCGTAGCATGGTGACCCGCCTGGGTGGCCGCCACGGCGGCAGCCATGCCTGCCCAACCGGCGCCAACGATGGCGATTTTCATGGTGCCTTGGACCCGGCCCCGTTCGGGCTGAGCTTGTCGAAGCCCTGCCAGCCCTTCGACAAGCTCAGGGCGAACGGAATGTGATGAATCGCCTCGAACGCGGCCATGCTTAGAGGCGCCCGAGCGCCTGGACTTTCCACGCCAGCCACAGCTTGCGCAGCGGTGTGAGTGCGATGCGCTGGTGCAGCACCTGGAAGTTGTCGCGCTCGATCTCGCGCAACAGGGCGCGATAGATGCTGGCCATCATCAGGCCGGGCTTCTGGGCGCGGCGGTCGGCGGCGGGCAGCAAGGCGAGTGCTTCGTCGTACAGGCCCTGGGCACGTTGCGCCTGGAATTGCATCAGCGCGGTGAAGCGGTCTGAATAAGTACGTTTGAGAATCTCGTGCGCCTTCACATCGAACTGCTGCAGTTCGTTGACGGGCAGGTAGATGCGGCCACGCAGGGAGTCTTCGCCCACGTCGCGGATGATGTTGGTGAGCTGCAGGGCCTGGCCCAGCTTGTGGGCGTAGGCGGTGGTTTGCGGGTCGGTCTGGCCAAAGATACCGGCCGCCACTTCGCCCACTACGCCGGCCACCAGGTGGCAGTAGCGCTGCAGGTTGGGGTAGTCCAGGTAACGGGTCTGCTCCAGGTCCATCTTGCAGCCATCAATGACGGCCTGCAGGTGGCGTGCCTCGATGCCATAGGGCACGGTGTAGGGCATCAGCGCCAGCATCACCGGGTGGCTGGCGTGGCCGGCGAAGGACTGAGCCACTTCACTTTGCCACCAGGCCAGTTTGGTGGCGGCGACACCGGGGTCCACCATCTCGTCGACCACGTCGTCCACCTCGCGGCAGAACGCATAAAAAGCAGTGATAGCGGCGCGCCGTGGCGCGGGCAGAAACAGGAAGGCGTAGTAAAAACTGCTGCCCGAGGCTGCGGCTTTTTCTTGTACGTATTGCGCGGGGGTCATGGGGCTATTGTCACTCAGCGGTAAGCCCGTTTGAGGCATGGGCTTTACTTCGGCATCAGTAGGCCTGCACGTTTTGCTCCGTGTCCCCCGGCCGCTTTGCGGCCTCCTCCTTTTACCTGCGCAAAACGCACAGCCCGACTGATGCTGCGCGCAGTTTTGGTGTTCTTGCAGAAATAACCAGACCTCCAGCGACGGGTATGGGGTAGGTGTTCTGCGTAGGTAAAAGGAGGAGGCCGAAGGCCGGGGGACACGGAGCAGAGCGCCTGCCCCATGCCCGTTGCGGGCCAGCGAAGCAGTCGGCCGTTTACATCCAGACCGCGCGCCACAGCATCACGGGAAAATCCCACCACTTCAAGGTAGGCCGGGTTTGCAGGGTTGCAAAGTTCAGCGCCTCGATCTTGTCCAGAATGCGTAGCCCGCCTTGCACCACCAAGCGCAACTCCCAGCCTGCACGGCCGGGCACGGCGTGGACCAATTCAGTGCCTTTTAGCATCTCAGCTCTTGCGGTACTTGCGCAAGCAGCTATCAATTGTGTAGCGGATTGATTCTGCTCGCGGGCCCACAACGCATCGGGATGCACGCCAAAACGCGCGCACAGGTCTGACGGGAAATACAGACGCCCCCGGGGCAGGTCCACGCTGGGGTCCTGCCAGAAGTTGATCAGTTGCAGGGCGGTGCAGATGGCGTCGCTCTGGGCGAGTGATGCTGCGTCGGTCACGCCATAAAGATGCAGCAGCAGGCGCCCGACCGGGTTGGCGGAGCGGCGGCAGTAGTCCCACAGTTCGGCTTCGTCGCGGTAGCCGGCGCGGTCGCGGGTCTTTTCTACGTCCTGGACAAAGGCGTCCAGCAGGTCGTGCAGCAACGGGTGGGGCAGGGCGTGGGCCTGAATGGCCCACTGCAGGTGCGCAAACACCGGCGTCCAGCGCGGGCTGAAGTCCGGGCTGGCGGTGCAGGCGGCCTGCAGATCGGCGCGGTAGGCAGCCAGATCTGCCAGGCGCTGGGCGGGCAAGGCGTCGCCTTCGTCGGCCAGATCGTCGGCGGTGCGGGCAAAGTGGTAGATCGCGGCGATGGGCACGCGCAAATGGGCCGGGCACAGGAACGAGGCGACAGGAAAATTTTCGTAATGCGCGATGGCGGGGGGGCTCTGCATGGTGGCCCGATTCTGCCCGCAACTGAATTTGTGCCTGCCGAGGTTTTTTGGCTTGACAGGCATTGGTAATTACCCTAAATTACTAACCAATTGGTCAGTAGCGATGTTTTTCCGGCTACTAACCAAGGCAAATTCCCCTCTCCCGGCCCACGCATTCCAGACGTATTTTGCGACCAATCACCATGAACTTCCAATCCATTTCCACGGGGGCGACGCTGCTGGCAGCGGCGCTTGTGCTTACCGCATGCTCCAAAACAGCCCCGCCCGAGGAGCCTATCCGTGCGGTCAAGGTTATTACCGTGGGGGTGGACAGCATCCACTCTGGCGCCGAATACGCGGGTGAAGTGCGGGCCCGCGTGGAATCGCGCCTGGGCTTTCGGGTGGCAGGCAAGATCGTGCGCCGCCAGGCCGAACTGGGCCAGCGCGTGAAGGCCGGTGAGGTGCTGGCCCAGTTGGACCCGCAGGACTACAAGCTGGCCGCCGAAGCCGGCCGGGCGCAGGTGGCTGCTGCCGCCACCAACCGCGACCTGGCCGCTGCGGATTTCAAGCGCTACAAGGAACTGCGCGACCAGAATTTCATCAGCGGCGCCGAACTGGAGCGCCGCGAGACCACGCTGAAAGCCGCCCAGGCCCAGTTGGACCAGGCGCAGGCCCAGTTGTCCAGCCAGGGCAACCAGGCGGCCTACACCACGCTGGTGGCCGATGTGTCGGGTGTGGTGACCTCGGTGGACGCCGAACCTGGTCAGGTGGTGGCTGCCGGCACGCCGGTGGTGCGCATTGCACAGGACGGCCCACGCGATGTGTTGTTCTCGGTACCTGAAGACAAGGTAGCGCTCATCAAAGCCGGTTCTGGCGTGGACGTGAAGGTTTGGGCGGCCAACACTGTGTTCAAAGGTGTGGTGCGCGAAGTGGCGGCCAGTGCCGACCCGGTGACACGCACTTTTGGTGTGAAGGTGTCGCTGGAATCGAAGGATGCGGTGGCGCTGGGCACCACGGTGTCGGTCGTGCCGCAGGCTTTCGACCGCGGTGGTGTGCAGGTCATCAAGCTGCCTACCAGCGCGTTGGTGCAAAGCGGCAAGTCCACGGCGGTGTGGGTGCTGGACAGTGCCAACATGACCGTGAAGTTGCAACCTATCGCTGTGGCTACGGCCGATGGCAATGAGGCGGTGGTGGCTGATGGCCTGCAGCCCGGCGTGCAGGTGGTGATTGCGGGTGTGCATGTGTTGTCACCCGGCCAGAAGGTCACCGTTTATAAGGCAAAAGGGCCTGTAGCCCCCGCGGATGCTGCGCAAGCAGCTCCTGAAACCGTAGCGCCTGCGGTGGCCAAGGCTGCCAGCGAAACCGCTGCGAAGTGAGGTGCGTATGAACCTCGACGAACCGAAACCAGGTTTCAACCTCTCCAAATGGGCGCTGGACCACCCCGCGCTCACGCGCTACCTGATGATCGTGCTGTTGTTGCTGGGAGTAGCCTCCTACTTCCAGTTAGGGCAGGACGAAGACCCGCCGTTCACCTTCCGCGCCATGGTGGTACGCACCTACTGGCCGGGTGCCACGGCGCAGCAAGTGGCCGAGCAAGTCACCGACAAGATCGAGCGCACCCTGCAAGAGGTGCCCTATGCCGACAAGATCCGCAGCTATTCCAAGCCCGGTGAGTCGCAAATCATTTTCCAGATCAAGGACTCCAGCAAACCTGCGGATGTGGCCAACGTCTGGTACAGCGTGCGCAAGAAGGTGGGCGACATCCGCGGCACCTTGCCGGGTGGCGTGGTGGGCCCCTTCTTCAACGACGATTTTGGTGATGTGTATGGCGTGATCTACGCGCTGGAGGCCGATGGCTTCAACTACGCAGAGCTCAAAACCTTTGCCGACGATGTGCGCCAGCGCCTGCTGCGTGTGCCTGATGTGGCCAAGGTGGAGCTGTTCGGTGCGCAGGACGAGAAGCTGTACATCGAAATCTCGCAAAAACGCCTGTCCCAGCTCGGGCTGGATATGAACCAGGTGTTGGCCCAACTGGGTCAGCAAAACGCGGTGGAGTCGGCCGGCGCCGTGCAAACCCCGCTGGACGTGGTGCAGGTGCGCGTGGGTGGCCAGTTCAACCGCGTGGAAGAGTTGCAGGCCATGCCTATCCGTGGTGCCTCGGGCAACCAGTTGCAGCTCAAGGACATTGCCACCATCGCCAAGGGGTATGTGGACCCACCTTCTGTGAAGGTGCACCACCAGGGCAAGGAAGTGATTGCCCTGGGCGTCTCCATGACCAAGGGCGGCGACATCATTGCGCTGGGCCATTCGCTGGAGTCCGTCTTCAAGGGCATAGAGAAAGACCTGCCGGCCGGCATCAAGCTGGTGCAGCTGCAGGATCAGCCCAAGTCCGTATCCACCTCGGTGGGCGAGTTTGTGCGGGTGCTGATCGAGGCCGTGGTCATCGTGCTGGCGGTGAGCTTTATTGCGCTGGGCCTGCACAAGCGCCCTGGCAACAATCCGCTGTGGAAGCGCTGGATACTGGACATCCGTCCTGGTTTGGTGGTGGGCATCACCATTCCGCTGGTGCTGGCCGTGACCTTCCTCGGTATGTATTACTGGGGCATTGGCCTGCACAAGATATCGCTGGGCTCGCTCATCATCGCGTTGGGCCTGTTGGTGGATGACGCCATCATTGCGGTGGAAATGATGGTGCGCAAGATGGAGGAGGGTTACGACAAGGTACGCGCAGCCACCTTTGCCTACGAAGTGACTGCCATGCCCATGCTGACCGGCACGCTGATTACGGCCGTGGGCTTCTTGCCCATCGGACTGGCCAAGTCCACCACGGGTGAGTACACCTACGCCATCTTCGCGGTGACGGTGCTGGCATTGATTTTGAGCTGGTTTGTGTCGGTGTACTTTGTGCCTTACCTGGGCACGCTGCTGCTCAAGGAACACAAACACCATGCGGGCGAAGAATCGGTTCACACCGAGCACTTTGACACGCCGTTTTACAACATCTTCCGCAAAACGGTGAACTGGTGCGTGCAGCACCGCTGGCTCACTATTGGCGCCACCATTCTGGTGTTTGCCCTGGGCATCGTCGGCATGGGTAAGGTGCAGCAGCAGTTTTTTCCGGACTCCAGCCGCCCCGAAGTGTTGGTGGACATCTGGTTCCCCGAAGGCACGTCGTTTGCGGCCAACCAGGAAGTCACACAACGTGTCGAGAAGCGCTTGATGCAGGAAGAGGGTGTCAACACCGTCAGCACCTGGATTGGCTCGGGCGTGCCGCGCTTCTACCTGCCGCTGGACCAGGTGTTCCCGCAGACCAACGTATCGCAGTTCATCATCATCCCCAAGGATTTGAAGGTGCGTGAATCGCTGCGCGTGAAACTGCCCGCGCTGTTGGCCACCGAATTCCCCGAGGTGCGTGGCCGCGTGAAGCTGCTGCCCAACGGCCCGCCCGTGCCCTACCCGGTGCAGTTCCGCGTGGTCGGCCCTGATCCGATCGCGCTGCGGGAGCGCGCTGATGAGGTCAAGGCGGTCATGCGCGCCAGCTCCAACACGCGCGGCGTGAATGACAATTGGAACGAGTCGATCAAGGTGCTGCGTCTGGATGTGGACCAGGCCAAGGCACGTGCTTTGGGCGTCAGCAGTCAGTCCATCGCCCAGGCCTCCAAGACGATTCTGTCCGGCACCACGGTGGGCCAGTACCGCGAAGGTGACAAACTCATCGACATCGTGCTGCGTCAGCCGCTGGACGAGCGCAATGCCATCACCGACATTGCCAACGCCTACCTGCCTACGGCCAGCGGCAAGTCGATCCCGCTCACACAGATCGCCAAGCCGGTGTTCACCTGGGAGCCTGGTGTGATGTGGCGCGAGAACCGTGACTACGCCATCACCGTGCAAGGCGACATCGTGGAAGGCCTGCAGGGCGCCACCGTGACTGCAGAACTGCAACCCAAGCTCAAAGCCTTGGAAGCGCAGTGGCACAAGGCGGGTTACCAGGGTTACGCCATCCAGGTGGCGGGTGCTGTGGAGGAAAGCTCCAAAGGCTCAGCCTCCATCGTGGCGGGTATTCCCATCATGCTGTTCCTGACATTCACGTTGCTGATGCTGCAGTTGCATAGCTTCAGCCGGGCGCTGCTGGTGTTCATCACCGGACCGCTGGGTATTGCCGGTGTGGCAGGTGCGCTGATCCTGCTGGGTCGTCCGTTTGGTTTCGTGGCGCTGCTGGGTGTCATTGCCCTGATGGGCATGATCCAGCGCAACTCGGTGATCCTGATCGACCAGATTGAGCAGGACCGTGCCAATGGCATCCCGGCCTGGGACGCGATCGTGGAGTCGGCCGTGCGGCGTCTGCGCCCCATTGTGCTGACGGCCGCGGCCGCGGTGCTGGCCATGATTCCGCTGTCCCGCTCGGTCTTCTGGGGCCCTATGGCGGTCGCCATCATGGGTGGCCTGATCGTTGCCACGGTGCTGACATTGCTGGCGCTGCCGGCGATGTATGCCGCATGGTTTCGCGTGAAGCGCGAAACACCGGCATCTGCATAAAGTCCGCACTGCGGGTCAGCGCGCAGCGCCAGACCCGTCTGGTTTCGTGTGAAGCGCGAAACACCGGCGTCTTCATAAAATCCGCCCGGCCGGTCAGCGCGTAGCGCCAGACCGGCTTGGTTCAGGGTAAAGAAAGAGGCGCCCGCAGCAGGTTAAAATAGCGGGTTGACCAATTTCTGATGGGTGGTCAGGCACTGGATTCCAATCCATGCCCGCCACCCATTTTGTTTTTTTGCGCGGGTGGCGAAATTGGTAGACGCACCAGGTTTAGGTCCTGACGGTGGCAACACTGTGGGGGTTCGAGTCCCCCCCCGCGCACCACGTATTTGTATTTAGGAGACGCATATGTCCGTTACCGTTGAAACTCTGGAAAAGCTGGAGCGAAAAATCACTTTGACCCTGCCCGTGGGCGTTATCCAGACGGAAGTGGACTCGCGTCTGCGCAAGCTGGCCCGCACCGTGAAGATGGACGGTTTCCGTCCCGGCAAGGTGCCCATGAACGTTGTGGCCCAGCGCTACGGCTATTCCGTGCACTACGAAGTGATGAACGACAAGGTCGGCGAAGCTTTCGCTACCGCCGCCAACGAAGCCAAGCTGCGCGTGGCCGGCCAGCCCCGTATCACCGAGAGCGAAGCCTCTCCCGAAGGCCAGATGGCTTTCGACGCCGTGTTTGAAGTGTTCCCCGAAGTCAAGATTGCCGATCTGGCGACTGCCGAAGTCGAAAAGCTGGCCACCGAAGTGACCGATGCTGCGATCGACAAGACCGTTGAAATCCTGCGCAAGCAGCGCCGTACCTTCGCCCAGCGTGCTCAAGACGCCGCTGCGCAAGACACCGACCGCGTGACCGTGGACTTCGAAGGCAAGATCGACGGTGAACCGTTCGAAGGTGGCAAGGCCTCTGACTTCCAGTTCATCCTGGGCGACGGCCAGATGCTGAAAGAATTTGAAGACGCGACCCGTGGCATGAAGTCCGGCGAAAGCAAGACTTTCCCCCTGGCATTCCCCGCCGAATACCACGGCAAGGACGTTGCCGGCAAGACTGCCGACTTCCTGGTGACCCTGAAGAAGATCGAAGCTGCGCATCTGCCCGAAGTGGACGGCGCCCTGGCCAAGGCCCTGGGTATTGCGGAAGCCACCGTAGAAGGCCTGCGCGCCGACATCCGCAAGAACCTGGACCGCGAAGTCAAATACCGCCTGCTGGCCCGCAACAAACAAGGTGTCATGGACGCCCTGATTGCCAAGGCCGAACTCGACCTGCCCAAGTCCAGCGTGCAAGCCGAACTGGACCGCATGATCGAAAGCGCGCGCGCCGACCTGAAGCAGCGTGGCATCAAGGACGCCGACAAGGCGCCGATTCCTGATGACATCTTCCGTCCCCAAGCCGAGCGCCGCGTGCGTCTGGGCCTGGTGGTGGCCGAACTGGTGCGTGCCAACAACCTGCAAGCCAAGCCCGAGCAGATCAAGGCCCACATCGACGAACTGGCTGCCAGCTACGAAAAACCGGCTGATGTGGTGCGTTGGTACTACGGCGACAACCGCCGTATGGCCGAAGTGGAAGCCATCGTCATCGAAAACAACGTGACCGAGTTCGTGTTGTCCAAAGCCAAGGTGTCCGAAAAGGCTATGTCCTTTGACGACCTGATGGCACAGAACTAAAGCGTTTTGAGTTTTTAAGTCAATGGGGGTGGTGTGCGGATTGAACTCCTGCATACCAGCCCCATTTGTTTTGGGTAAAGTCGCATTTATTCAACCTCTGGAGCCATTTCATGTACAAAAACCAAACTGACAGTATCCCGTTCGGCGCGTACGATTCCATTCAAACCGAGGGTTTGGGGCTTGTACCCATGGTGATTGAGCAATCGGGCCGTGGCGAGCGCTCGTATGACATCTACTCGCGTTTGCTCAAGGAACGCGTGATTTTCCTCGTCGGCCCGGTCGAAGACTACATGGCCAATCTGGTGGTCGCCCAGTTGCTTTTTCTGGAAAGCGAAAATCCGGACAAAGACATTTCCCTCTACATCAACTCACCGGGTGGCTCTGTCAGTGCTGGTCTGGCGATTTTTGACACCATGAACTTCATCAAGCCCGATGTGTCAACCCTGTGCACGGGTATGTCTGCCAGCATGGGCTCGTTCCTGTTGGCTGCCGGTGCCAAGGGCAAGCGTTTTGCATTGCCCAATTCCAGCGTCATGATTCACCAACCTTCAGGTGGCGCGCGCGGGATGGCGAGCGATATTGAAATTTCCGCACGGGAAATTCTGAAAACCCGCGAACAGCTCAATAAAATCTATGCGGAACGCACGGGCCAGCCGATCGAAAAGATTGCGCGGGACATGGAGCGCGATTACTGGTTGTCGGCCAACGAGGCCAAAGAGTATGGCCTGGTGGACCACGTGATCGCCAAGCGCCCTTAAGCGGATTCGCGAAAGCATCTCCCAACGGTGCCCTCCTGGCGGAACGGCACCGTTTTTATTTGGTTATCATTGAGCAACTTAGCGGAAAAGGCAGTCTCCCCATGGCCGAGAAAAAAGGCTCTTCCAGCGAAAAAACCCTTTATTGCTCTTTTTGCGGCAAAAGCCAGCACGAAGTCAAAAAGCTGATCGCCGGACCATCGGTGTTTGTCTGTGACGAATGCATCGAACTGTGTAATGAAATCATCCGTGATGAGTTGCCAGCCACCACAGAGGGGAAAGACGCGCGCGGCGATTTGCCCACACCGTCCGAAATCAAAGCCAACCTCGACAACTACGTGATCGGACAAGAGCCTGCCAAGCGTACGCTGGCGGTCGCTGTCTACAACCACTACAAGCGCTTGCGCCACAAGGAAAAGTCCAAGAAGGACGACGTGGAGCTGGCCAAGAGCAATATTTTGCTGATAGGCCCCACGGGTTCGGGCAAGACGCTGCTGGCCCAAACGCTGGCGCGCATGCTGGATGTGCCCTTTGTAATGGCCGATGCCACGACATTGACCGAAGCCGGTTATGTGGGCGAAGACGTGGAAAACATCGTGCTCAAGTTGCTGCAAAGCTGCAATTACGAAGTCGAACGCGCCCAGCGTGGCATCGTCTACATCGACGAAATCGACAAGATCTCCCGCAAATCCGATAACCCATCCATCACCCGCGACGTGTCGGGTGAGGGCGTGCAACAGGCTTTGCTCAAGCTGATTGAAGGCACCATGGCCAGCGTGCCACCGCAGGGGGGGCGCAAGCACCCGAACCAGGACTTCGTGCAGATTGATACGACCAACATCCTGTTTATCTGTGGTGGCGCCTTCTCGGGATTGGAAAAGGTTATTGAAAACCGCACCCAGTCGTCCGGTATTGGCTTTGGCGCCTCCGTCAAGAGCAAGCAGCAACGCAGCCTGACCGAGGTGTTCAAGGATGTGGAGCCGGAAGACCTGATCAAGTTTGGTTTGATACCTGAGCTGGTGGGCCGTATGCCCGTGGTGGCCACGTTGGCGGAATTGACCGAAGACGCATTGGTGCAAATCCTGACTGAGCCCAAGAACGCTTTGGTCAAGCAATATGCCAAGCTGCTGCAGATGGAAGGCGCCGAGCTGGAAATCCGCCCCAATGCGCTCAAGGCGATTGCCAAGCGTGCCTTGGCCCGCAAGACGGGTGCGCGGGGTCTGCGCTCCATTCTGGAGCAGTCGCTCATCGACACGATGTACGAACTGCCCAATGCGGCCAATGTCGAAAAAGTGGTGGTGGACGAGTCCACTATCGAAGAAAACAAGCCCCCGCTGCTCGTTTATCGCGAGACGGCCAAGAAGGCCTGAACCATGCCCGCGCAAATGCCTGATATGACGGGCTTTTGTGCGGGTTTCGAAGAATTTTCTCCCGGTCGCTGCTTTGATAATGGTTGCAAGCTTGAAATTCAAGCCTTACCGACCATATTCAACAGGTAACTAAAAGGTTCCCCATGTCTGGCCAAACTCCCCTGCCTGCAACTCCCATTGATTTGCCCCTGTTGCCTTTGCGTGATGTGGTGGTGTTCCCCCATATGGTCATCCCGCTGTTCGTCGGGCGACCCAAGAGCATCAAGGCGCTCGAAGCGGCCATGGAAGCCGAGCGTCGCATCATGCTGGTAGCCCAGAAAGCTGCTGCCAAGGATGATCCGCTCGTTTCCGACATGTTCGATGTTGGCTGCGTGTCCACGATCCTGCAGATGCTCAAGCTGCCTGATGGCACGGTGAAGGTTTTGGTGGAAGGCCACCAACGCGCCTCGGTCAACAAGATCGAAGAGGGAGAGTCCCACTTCACTGCCAATGTGACACCGATTGAGGTGGTCGAGGTTTCTACCGACAAGGCCCGTAGCAAGGGCAGTGAGGTGGAGGCTTTGCGCCGCGCTGTGATGCAGCAGTTTGACCAGTACGTCAAACTCAACAAAAAAATTCCTCCTGAAATTCTCACGTCGATTTCCAGCATTGATGACGCGGGCCGCCTGGCGGACACCATCGCTGCCCATCTGCCGCTCAAGCTGGACAGCAAGCAGGCTGTGCTGAGCCTGCCCAGCGTTAAGGATCGCTTGGAAAATCTGTTTGAGCAGATCGAGCGTGAGGTCGACATTCTCAACGTGGACAAGAAGATCCGTGGTCGCGTCAAGCGCCAGATGGAGAAGAACCAGCGTGACTTCTACCTGAACGAGCAGGTCAAGGCCATCCAGAAGGAACTGGGCGAAGGCGAAGAGGGCGCAGACATCGAAGAGATCGAGAAAAAGATCAAATCTGCCAAGATGCCCAAAGAGGCCCTGAAGAAGGCCGAGGCAGAGCTGAAGAAACTCAAGCTGATGTCGCCTATGTCGGCAGAGGCCACCGTCGTGCGCAATTACATTGATGTGCTCACTGGTCTGCCCTGGACCACCAAGACCAAGATCAAACACAACCTGGCCAATGCAGAGGCCGTGTTGAATGAAGACCATTACGGCCTTGACAAGGTCAAGGACCGTATCCTGGAATATCTCGCAGTGCAACAGCGCGTGGACAAGGTCAAGGCACCTATCCTGTGTCTGGTCGGCCCTCCGGGCGTAGGCAAAACCTCTTTGGGCCAGTCGATTGCGAAAGCAACCGGGCGCAAGTACGTGCGTATGGCGTTGGGGGGGATGCGTGACGAGGCCGAGATTCGTGGCCACCGCCGCACCTACATCGGCGCGATGCCGGGCAAGGTGCTGCAGAGCCTGTCAAAGGTGGGTACCCGTAACCCGCTGTTCCTGCTCGACGAGATCGACAAGCTGGGCACGGACTTCCGTGGTGACCCGAGCAGCGCGTTGCTGGAAGTACTGGATCCTGAGCAGAACCACAAGTTTGGCGACCACTACGTCGAAGTCGATTACGACCTGAGCGACGTGATGTTTGTGGCAACGTCCAACTCGATGAACATTCCGCCAGCGCTGCTGGACCGGATGGAAGTGATTCGCCTGTCGGGTTACACCGAAGACGAAAAGACCAATATCGCCATCACCTACCTGTTGCCCAAGCAGATGAAGAACAACGGCGTCAAAGATGCCGAGTTGTCGATCAGCGAAGAAGCGGTGCGTGACATCGTGCGTTACTACACCCGTGAGGCCGGCGTGCGGTCTCTGGAGCGCGAACTGTCCAAGATTTGCCGCAAGGTGGTCAAGGGCCTGTTGCTCAAGAAATTGGAGCCCCAGGTACAGGTCACGGTCGACAACCTCAACGACTACCTGGGAGTGCGCAAGTACACCTATGGCCGTGCAGAGGATCAGAACCAGGTCGGTCAAGTGGTTGGCCTGGCTTGGACTGAAGTCGGTGGCGACCTGCTGACCATTGAGGCCGCACTCACGCCGGGCAAAGGCGTCATCACCCGCACCGGCTCACTGGGCGATGTGATGAAGGAATCTGTGGAAGCTGCGCGTACCGTGGTGCGCAGCCGCTCGCGCCGCCTGGGCATCAAGGATGAAGTGTTCGAGAAGAAGGACATTCACATCCACGTACCCGATGGTGCGACGCCCAAGGATGGCCCTAGCGCGGGGGCCGCCATGGCGACCGCGTTTGTGTCTGCGTTGACCGGCATTCCTGTGCGTGGTGATGTGGCCATGACGGGCGAAATCACCTTGCGCGGTGAGATCACTGAAATTGGTGGTTTGAAAGAAAAGCTGCTGGCCGCGCTGCGCGGAGGCATCAAGACTGTGCTGATTCCAGAAGCCAATGCCAAGGATTTGCAGGACATTCCCGAGAACGTGAAGAACGGTCTGGAGATTGTGCCTGTGCGCTGGATCGACAAGGTGCTGGAACTGGCTCTGGAAACCATGCCTGTGCCTTTGCCAGAGGAAGAAGTCGTTGCCACGCCCGCAGTTGCGGCGGCCGTCCCTGCAGCGGTTCCACAGGAGTCTGTGAAGCATTGAGGAAGTTTGTGCGGACTTTTTTCGTGACTTTCAAAATCGCCAAAAAAGTGCGCTATAATTCGAGGCTTGAAATGCGGGAATAGCTCAGTTGGTAGAGCGATACCTTGCCAAGGTATAGGTCGAGAGTTCGAACCTCTTTTCCCGCTCCAAATTTCGAAAAGGGAAGCAGTCGCTTCCCTTTTTCTTTAGTTGGAAATAACACGGCGCGGTAGCAAAGCGGTTATGCCCCGGATTGCAAATCCGGTTAGTCCGGTTCGACTCCGGACCGCGCCTCCAGAATATTCTGGATTCAAGTGCCCCGTCGGCTCCGGTTGACGGGGCATTTTAATTTCGACGGATCCTTTTCAAGGCCAGTCTTCTCTGAAGACTGCGCTTTTGTTTGACAATAGACCGTCTGTGCCCGAGTGGTGAAATAGGTAGACACATCGGACTTAAAATCCGCCGCTTCGTGAATAACGGGCGTACCGGTTCGATTCCGGTCTCGGGCACCATTACACTCATCCCATGCCACGCTACAACGCTCCCTTCGAGATCCATGTGCACGGACAGGTGCTGCTGCGGGCTGACGTGCAATTCGACCAGCTTCAGGATGCACTCAAGCCGCTGTGGAAGTACGCGGGGGCACGGTCCCTGTCGGACGGCGCGAGCAGCTCCTACGAAGACGAGCCTGGCATCAAATTCGATGCGCAGGAGCACTTGCTGCAGATGTGCTGGACGGTTGCGGGTGACGATGATTTCCGCCAGACGCTGGATGAAGTCTGCATGAACCTCAACGAGTTGGCGGAAGCCGGTGCGGCGATTGAGGTGACCTTTTACGACGCTGACTTTGACGAGGAAGAGGGGCAATCCGGCGCCGAATCGCGTGACGATTTCATGATGCTGTTTGTAGGGCCCAATCCTGCAGCCATCATGCAGGTGCAACGCGACCTGTTGGTGCAAGACCTTATCAACATGATGGAGCGCCACTTCGATGGTGCGGAACTCGGCGGTGTGGTGGCTGAAGTAGACAAACTGTTTACCCAGCGGTTTGACGCACTGGTCAGCTCACTGGAGATTGGCCGTCCACCGCGGGGGCCGGGTGGCGGTCATGGCGGTGGTCACGGCGGTGGCAGAAAGCCCCGGCATCTGCACTGACATTCCGCGTCAGCTCGCTTGAAGACGGCTCACCTATACTGTTACTACACGCCTGACCCGCAGTTGGCATCCCCCTTATTCAGCGCTTGGTGAACCGAAGAACGACGCATACATGCTCAAGAAGATCAGCGTAGAACAGCTTACCCTTGGCATGCACCTGAAGGAGTTTTGTGGCTCCTGGATGGAGCACCCTTTTTGGCGCAGCGGTTTCGTTATCACCGACCCCAAAGACATCACCACCATTCTTGCCAGCAGCATCAAGGAAGTCTGGATTGACTGCGACAAAGGGCTTGACGTAGCGGTTGGCCAGTCGGCCATGTCTGAAGAAGAATCCGAAGCGCAGGTCGAGGCAGAACTACTACAGGCGGTTACCGAGCAGCGGGAGCTGGCCCCGGTCTCCGCCGATATGGAATTCGAGCGTGCTGCCAAAATTTGCCTGCAGTCCAAGCAGGCCGTGATATCCATGTTCCAGGAAGCACGCATGGGCAAGGCGGTTGATACCGGCGGTGCCCGGCGCTTGGTCGAGGAGATTACCGACTCTGTCACCCGCAACCCTGGGGCTCTGATCAGTCTGGCCCGGTTGAAGACTGCGGATGACTACACCTACATGCATTCGGTCGCTGTGTGCGCCATGATGGTTGCGCTGGCCCGGCAATTGGGACTGGACGAAGAACAGACCCGTTTGGCGGGTATCGCTGGTTTGATGCATGACTTGGGCAAGGCGGCCATGCCCATGGAGGTGCTGAACAAGCCCGGCAAACTGACGGATGGCGAATTCGCCATCATCAAGACCCACCCAGAGGAAGGTTACCGCCTGTTGCTGACGGGCCAGGACGTTGCTCCGCTGGTGCTGGATGTCTGTTTGCACCACCACGAGAAAACAGACGGCTCAGGCTACCCCAAAGGCCTCAAAGGGGATGCAATAAGCCTGTTTGCCAAGATGGGGGCGGTGTGTGACGTGTACGACGCGATTACCTCCAATCGGCCCTACAAGTCTGGGTGGGATCCGGCGGAGTCTTTGCGAAAAATGGCAGAGTGGGCCAATGGGCACTTTGATCCCAAGGTGTTCCAGGCCTTCGTGAAAAGCCTGGGCATCTACCCTATTGGCTCACTGGTGCAGCTGAGTTCGGGGCGTCTGGGGGTGGTGATTGAGCAGACCGGAAAATCCCTGACCACACCGTGCGTCAAGGTGTTTTTCTCCACCAAGTCGAATATGCGCATCGTGCCCGAGGTGATCGATCTCTCCAAGCCGGGCACCACCGAAAAAATTGCGAGCCGTGAAGATCCCGCCAAATGGCGTTTTGCGGATTTGAACGAGCTCTGGTCCGGTTTGCCCAGTGCCGCACGTTGAGAGTGAAATAGCGCTCTAGCCCTTATGGGCCCTGCGCGAGCAGCTATAAAAAAAGGAGCGAATGCCCGTTGCCAGGCATTCGCTCCTTTTTGCTTCAGCAGCCGCGCGTAATCGGCATTTCTACCGGTTTCGGGTTGACCGCGTACTTGCCCAGCTCCAGCTTGGCAATCGCGTTGCGGTGTACTTCGTCCGGGCCATCGGCAAAACGCAGTGTGCGCGCTGCGGTGTAGCTGTAGGCAAGCGGGAAGTCGTCGCACATGCCGCCGCCGCCGTGCACCTGCATGGCCCAGTCGATGACCTCGCAGGCCATACTGGGGGCGACCACCTTGATCATGGCGATCTCGTTCTTGGCGAATTTGTTGCCACCCATGTCCATCATCCACGCCGCCTTGAGTGTCAGCAGGCGTGCCATATCGATCTTGCAGCGGGCTTCGGCAATGCGTTCTTGCGTCACGGTTTGTGCGGCCACCGGTTTACCAAAGGCGATGCGGCTGGAAGCGCGCTTGCACATCAGCTCCAGCGCGCGCTCGGCCAGGCCGATCAGGCGCATGCAGTGGTGAATCCGACCGGGGCCAAGGCGGCCTTGGGCGATCTCAAAGCCACGGCCTTCGCCCAGCAGGATGTTGCTGACGGGCACACGCACGTTCTCGAACAGGATTTCCATGTGGCCGTGCGGCGCATCGTCGTAGCCGAACACATTGAGCGGTCGTACGACGGTAATGCCTTTGGTGTCGGCCGGGACCAGCACCATGCTTTGCTGCGAGTGACGTGGGGCTTCCGGGTCGGTCTTGCCCATGGTGATGTAGATCGCGCAGCGTGGGTCTCCTGCGCCCGAGATCCACCATTTGCGGCCGTTGATCACGTACTCGTCACCCTGGCGCTCGATACGGGTGGCGATGTTGGTCGCGTCACTGGAGGCCACATCGGGTTCGGTCATGGCGAACGCGGAGCGGATCTTGCCTTCCAGCAGGGGCTTGAGCCAGCGTGCCTTGTTTTCTTCGGAGCCATAACGGGCGATGGTTTCCATGTTGCCGGTGTCGGGCGCCGAGCAGTTGAATACTTCGCTGGACCAGAGCACGCGACCCATGATTTCGGCCAGGGGGGCGTATTCCTGGTTGGTCAGTCCGGCACCGTGGTAGCCCGAGGCTTCAGCGCTGTCCACCGGCAGAAACAGGTTCCACAAACCGGCGGCTTGTGCCTTGGGTTTGAGGTTCTCGATGGTTTGCAGCGGTGTCCAGCGTTTGCCGGCTGCCGTGTTGGCCGTGATCTCGGCGTGGTAAGCGGCTTCGGACGGGTAGATGTGCTCATCCATGAACTTTTGCAGTCGTGCCTGAAGCTCTTTTGTTTTGGGGGAATAGTCAAAGTCCATGGGGTCTCCGTTGAAATAAGGTGCGTTTGAAGTGTTGAGGACTGAGCTGCGTTATGCGAAGGTCTGCCCCTCAAGGGTTCATGATTTCTGTGCAAACTGCCAGGCCATTTCCGCCAGTGGGCGCGCACCGGCAGCTGAGCTAACGGCCTGGGCGCTGGAGGCGGTGCCGGCCTCCACGCGTTTGGCAATGCCTTGCATGATGGCTGCGATGCGAAACATGTTGTAGGCCATGTAGAAATTCCAGTCGGCCTTGAGCTGTTCGGGGCGGACCAGGCCGGTGCGTTCGCAGTACAGGCGGATGTAATCGTCTTCCAGCGGGATGCCCAGCGCCGCAAAGTCCAGCCCGCCGATACCGCGGAACACGCCCGACGGAATGTGCCAGGCCATGCAGTGGTAGCTGAAGTCGGCCAGCGGGTGGCCCAGTGTGGAGAGTTCCCAGTCCAGAATGGCGATGACCTTGGGGTTTTCGGCGTCGAACATCAGGTTGTCCAGGCGGAAGTCGCCGTGCACGATGCTCACCATGCTGTCATCCTTGGCCATCGCCGGAATGTGCTGCGGCAGCCATTCCATCAGTTTGTCCATCTCGGGAATAGGCTGGGTGATGGAGGCGACGTACTGCTTGCTCCAGCGGCCAATCTGGCGTTCAAAGTAGTTGCCCGGCTTGCCGTAACCTGCCAGCCCGCGTTCTGCAAACTTGACGGTGTGCAGCGCAGAGATCACACGGTTCATTTCATCGTAAATGGCGCCGCGCTCAGCAGGTGTCATGCCGGGTAAGGCCTGGTCCCACAGCACACGCCCCTGCATGAACTCCATCACGTAAAAGGCACGGCCAATCACGGACTCGTCTTCACACAGGCAGTACATGCGGGGCACCGGCACGCCGGTTCCATGCAGCCCGCCCATCACTGCAAACTCACGCTCTACGGCGTGGGCCGAGGGCAGCAACTTTGCCACGGGTCCGGGCTTGGCGCGCATCACATAACTCTTGGCGGGCGTGATGAGTTTGTAGGTGGGGTTGGATTGGCCACCCTTGAACATTTCCACACTCAACGGGCCGACAAAACCTGCCAGATTTTTGTCCAGCCAGGCAGTCAGGGCAGCCGTATCAAAAGCGTGTTTTTCGGACACGGAACGCGTACCTACAAAATGGTCGAAATCGCTCATGGGGTGGTCGTGGGTTGGCTCAGTTGTCAGATTCAATGATGCGCATCAGCAATGCGCGGTCGCGTATCACCAGGCCGCCCGGCTCGATGCGGATGGCGTCCTCGCGCTCCATGGCCTTGAGCTCCTGGTTCACGCGCTGGCGTGAAGCGCCCAGCAACTGCGCCAACTCCTCCTGCGCCAGTTGCAGGCCAATGCGTATTTCGCTGCCGTCGCTCAGGGAGGGTACGCCGTAGCTGCGCACCAGGTGCAGCAGCTGCTTGGCCAGGCGTGCGCGCAGGGGCAGGGTGTTGAGGTCTTCCACCAGGCCGTAGAGCTGGCGTATGCGGCGCGAGTGCAGGCGCAACAGCGCTTCGTACAACTCCACATGCGAAGCCAGAATTTTCTTGAAGTCGGCCTTGGCCACACACAGGATGGTGCTTTCCCCGTGGGCGTAAGCATCGTGGGTGCGCCGCTCGCCGTCGAAGATCGACACATCGCCAAACCAGATGCCCGGCTCCACATAGGTCAGCGTGATCTGCTTGCCCGAGATGGAGGTGGAGCTCACGCGTATCGCGCCCTTGGCGCAGGCAATCCATTCCTCCGGCGGTTCTCCGCGCGCACCAATCAGGTCGCCGTCTTTGAAGCGTTTGACATAAGCACATCGGAGGATGTCGTGTTTGAGGGATGGGGAGAGCGAAGAGAACCAGCGACCGCCGTTGATCGCTGCGCGTTCCTCAATGGTAAGAATGGGTTCGTCCATAGCCTGTCTTTTCGGTGACTGTGTGCATTGGTGCAGACCTGTGCATTGTCACCCCCGCGACCCCATCCTGCGCAGGTCTTTGTCACCTGCGTGTCTGCGCCTCTGAGTCCGTCTTATGCCTCGACGTGCAACAGGCTCAAACCGATGGCGCCGCGCCTGCGCAGCCAGGGGCTGGGGCGGTAGCGCTGGTCGCCATACACCGTTTGCATGTTGAACAGTACTTCCAGCACATTGGTAGGGCCATACAGGTTGCCCATGGCCAATGGGCCCAGCGGGTAACCCAGGCCCAGTGTGACGGCGGTTTCCAGATCCTCGGGTGAACAGATGGATTGCTGGCAGATGTCGCTGGCGATATTGACGATGTTGGCCACCACGCGCTGGCTCACAAAACCCGCGCTGTCGCGGATCACGCTGACGGCCTTGCCATCGCGCGCAAAAAGCGCATGCGCTGCATCACGCATGTCGGTACGCGTGGCAGGGTTGGTCGCCAGCACACGCCGTTTGGTCGTGGCATCGTCCACCAGCATGTCAATGCCCACGGTACGTGCCGGGTCCAGCCTTTCCACCACGGCCACCGTCGTCACGTCAAAGCCCAAAGGCGCCACCAAGGTCAGCGCTGTGGGTGAGGGCGATTGGCCCGTCTCGATGGTGGCGCCCAGGTTTTTCAGCAGCATCAGCAGTTCCACACGCCGTGCGGCGCGCGGAGACAGCCACACGGGCGGCATTTCTTCCACCACGGGTACCGCGGGTTCTGGCGCCGTTTGCGCCGCACCGTCGATGTATTTGTAAAAACCTTCACCGACCTTGCGCCCAGTCATTCCACCGGTCAGGCGCTGTGCGGTGATGACGCTGGGGCGGTAGCGTGCTTCCTCGTAGTACTGGTGGTAAATCGACTCCATCACCGGGTGGGAGACATCCAGCCCGGTCAGGTCCATCAACTCAAAAGGTCCGAGCTTGAAGCCGATCTGGTCGCGCAGGATGCGGTCCACGGTGGTGAAATCGGCCACGCCTTCCGACACGATACGCAGCGCTTCGGTGCCGTAACCACGCCCTGCATGGTTGACGATGAAGCCGGGCGTGTCCTGGGCCTGTACCGGTGTGTGCCCCATCTGCCGCGCATAGTCAGCCAGTGCTTTGCAGACTGCGGCATCGGTCTTCAACCCGCCAATGACTTCCACCACCTTCATAAGCGGGACCGGGTTGAAGAAGTGAAAGCCCGCAAAGCGCTGCGGATGCTGCAGACCCGCCGCAATGGCGGTCACCGACAGGGACGATGTGTTGGTGGCCAGCACGGTACCCGGCGAGACCACCGCTTCGAGTTCCTGGAACAGGCGTGTCTTGATATCGAGGCGCTCCACGATAGCTTCGATGACCAGATCACATGCGGCCAGTTCACGCAGCTCCTGCACGGTGGTCACGCGGTCCTGGTAGGCCTGCGCATCCTGCGGGCTGATGCGCTCCTTGTCGCGCAGTTTTTCCCACTGGGTTTTTAAATGCGCCTGGGCGGCCGTGGCCGCTTGGGCCTGTGTGTCATACAGATAGACCTTGCTACCCGCCTGTGCGGCAATTTGGGCAATGTCCCTGCCCATGGCGCCGGTACCGACGATTCCGATGTGTGCGTAATGTGGTGTCATGCCTTAATTATCGCCATGCCTTGGTGGCAGCCCAAACGCGTAACTATCCGGGTATGCGAAAATCAAATCCATAAATGAAGCCATCCTTAACGTTGAAATCGTCGCTGCTGGGGTTTATCTTGTTGTGCCTAGCGGCAGGCAGTTCCGCATTGACTCTCGGCCGTGTCCGCGGCGCAGTGATGCTGGGGCAGCCGCTGGAAGTCAGCGTACCGGTCCAGGTGGATGCCGAAGAGGGTGGTGTGGCCCAGTGTTTTGAGGCCGATGTTTTCTACGGTGATACGCGATTGGAAGCCAGCCGCGTGGTGATCAGTGCCGACGCGGCGACCCAGGGAAACACGGTGCTGGTCCGCGTATCAGCCTCCCCGCGTGTGGATGAGCCAGTGGTCACGGTGTATCTGCGCGCCGGCTGCGCCCAGAAAACATCGCGCCGTTATGTGCTGCTGGCAGACCTGGCCAGTGAAGTATCTCCCCCGGTCGCAACCCCTGCACCTGCGGCCAGAGCGGTGCCTGCACCAGAGCCTGTACGCGCGGCACCTGTCGCTCCCCAAGAGCCTGCCCGCTCCACTGTTGCGGCACCCCAGAAAGCTCAGAAGGCCCAACCTGCCCGGGTGGAAAAGACCGAACCTGTAGCCTCCGCACCGCGCAAGCCGGAACAGGCCGCACCGTCCCGCAAACAGGCCCGTTTGAAACTGGCGCCGCTGGATTTGCCCGAACGTGACCCAACCCTGAAGCTCAGCTCCGAGCTTCTTTCTGCCCCGCTGGAAGACTTGCAAAAACGCGCCGAAGCCATTGCAACGTGGCGCGCGCTGAACGCCACACCGGAAGACATGCTGCGCGAAGATGCCCGCATGCACGCGATGGAAGGCGACCTGAAGAATCTGCAGGCATTGACGGCCAAGAACAAGCAGAGCTTGTCGGATATCACCACCCGGCTGGAGCAGGCAGAAGCCCAGCGTTATGCCAATCCGATGATCTACGGCCTGATTGCGCTTCTGGTGCTCTTTGGTGCTGCGCTGGTATTCGCATGGACGCGTTTGCGCGATGCCAGCCGCAGTTCTGCGCCCTGGTGGCGTGATTCGGTGAAGCCGGAGACCGCGCGTACTACATCCGGTGTTGCGGCTGAGCAGGACGAAGACCATTTCTCGGGAACACGGGGCGACACGGATTCGCCCATCACGCTGGCTCCTGCTCCGTTTGCTGCGGCACCAGTCGGCATGGCCTCGGTGGATATTGATCTGGAGCTGGGCGAGCCGGACTTTGCCAGTGCGATCAAAGCACCGCCTGTTGCGCAAATGGCCGCGCGCCCGACGGCGCAAGACCACCATGGTTTTTCTTCGAGTGCATTGGGCTCGCTGCGTGCCATCAATACCAAGGAGATGCTGGACGTGCGCCAGCAGGCTGAGTTCTTCATGACACTGGGGCAGTACGAAGAAGCTATCACGCTCTTGAAACACAGCATCAGCGACAGTGGAGAGGCCAATCCGCTGGTCTACCTGGATTTGCTCAAGGTGTTTCACACCCTGAGCCGCAAGGACGACTACGACCACTACCGCGACGATTTCAACCGCTTGTTTACCGGCCATGTGCCCGTGTACACGGCGTTTAACCGGGGCGGCAACAGCCTGGACGCCTACCCCGAGGTGTGCCAGCGCATCGCAGAACTCTGGCCGTCACAAGATGCGGTGGACTACATCGAGCGCTGTCTGGCGCGTACGCCAGGCGCATCGGAAAACCAGGAATTCGATCTGGAGGCCTACCGCGAGCTGTTGATGCTGCACGGGGTGGCCCAGCGCATGGACGGTGCATCGGATTCGGCCCTGGCGCCTTTCAGCGCTGTCCGAAGCGTGCCTTACCTGAGCGGTGGCGGGTCTTACGGGGCCGAACCCACTATCGCGGTGCCTGTCGTGCAGGTTGAATCCGCATCGGTGGACCTGGATTTGTCGGAGCCGGAGCACAACCTCATTGATTTTGAGGTGTCCGGTTTTTCCCAAACAGGCCCACTTACCCCGCCCAAGCCCAAGGCCTGAACCCAATCTAGCGGCGCACCTGCAGGGCGCCGGGGTTGATGATGTTGGTAGGTGTGCCGCGGATGAAGTTGATCACGTTGTCAAAGGCGGCGCCAAAGTACATCTCATAACTGTCCTGCTCCACGTAGCCGATGTGGGGAGAGCAGACACAGTTCTCCAGACGCAGCAGGGCGTGCCCTTGCAGGATGGGCTCGGTTTCAAACACGTCGACCGCCGCCATGCCGGGGCGGCCCCGGTTAAGTCCACCAATCAAGGCATCGGTTTCTATCAGCTCGGCGCGGGAGGTGTTGACCAGCAGCGCCGTGGGCTTCATGAGCGCCAGGTCGGACGTATTGACGATGCCGCGCGTCGCTTCGTTAAGCCGCAGGTGGAGCGACAACACATCGCAATGCGAGAAAAATGCCTCGCGGCTGGCCGCCGCCGCGTAACCATCCTGTGCGGCCTTGGCGCGCGATGTTTCGCTGCCCCACACCAGCACCTGCATGCCAAACGCCTTGCCGTAACCGGCAACCAGTTGGCCAATCTTGCCGTAGCCCCAGATGCCCAGTGTCTTGCCGTGCAGGCGCGTGCCCAGACCAAAATTGGGGGGCATGGAGCCGACTTTTAAGCCGGATTGCTGCCACGCGCCGTGTTTGAGGTTGCCGATGTAGTGGGGCAGACGGCGCATGGCGGCCATGACCAGTGCCCAGGTCAACTCGGCGGGCGCAATGGGTGAGCCCACGCCTTCGGCCACGGCAATGCCGCGTTCGGTACAGGCCTGCACGTCCACATGCTCACCAGCGCGCCCGGTTTGGGCAATCAGCTTGAGTCGGGGGAGTTTGTCGATCAGTTGCCGCGTCATGTGGGTGCGTTCGCGGATCAGCACCACGATATCGGCGTCCTTCAGGCGGACAGCCAACTGTCCCATGCCTTTGACCGTATTGGTATAGACCTTGGCCTGGTAGGCATCGAGCTTGGCAGCGCACTCCAGCTTGCGCACAGCATCTTGATAGTCATCCAGAATCACAATATTCATGCCGTCATTGTGCCTTGTTGGTAGGGGCTCCAAGCGGGGTATCTCTGTAACCGACAGCAAAGTTGCCACCAAAGCACTACTATCCGCGCTTCTGTTTTCCAAAGGCCAACTATGTCCATCTCCATGTCATCCGCCAGCGTTCCGGTATTCACCCACATGTTGGGCAATCTAAGCCATTTGCTGGACAAGGCGCAGACCTATATTGATGAAAAAGGCTGCGATCCGGTCGCCCTCACCCAATTCCGCCTGGCACCCGACATGCTGCCGTTCACGGGGCAGATACTGATTGCCTGTGATGCCGCCAAGAACGGCGTGGCCCGTATCTCGGGTGTGGAAGCCCCCAAATTTGCCGACACCGAGCAAACCATTGCGGAGCTCAAGGCGCGCATCCAGAAAACGCGGGACTATCTGGCCACCGTACCGGCAGCGGCGCTGGACGGTACCGAAGACAAGGACATCACCTTTCCCGTGGGGCGCGAGCGCACCCGCACCATGAAGGCCGAGGACTATCTCAAATTGTGGGTGTTACCCAATATGTTCTTCCACATCACCACGGCCTACGCCATCCTGCGCCACAACGGTGTGCCAGTGGGCAAGCAGGACTACCTGGTGGGCGGTCAGGGCTGATGTGAAGGGGCCCTGCGCGCAGCCGGGCGTTCTGTTGCGTAGCCCAAAAAGACCTAGAACAGGCTCTCAGTGGCAGGTGGCTTCGCTGGCGGCCAGGCGGTCCAGCTCGGCGCATACGTCGGCCATGCGCCCGGAGATCACCATGCGGCCCACGCTGGCGCGGGTCTGGCCGGCCTCCAGCACACGCACCACACGCAAGGGCTTGCGATGGGCATGAATTGGGGCTATAGCCCGCGCGGGTATTGCGCAAGCAGCTACCAATTTAGGAGCAATTTTAGTAACCGCCGACGCATGTGTCGCGGTTCGCTGCGGGTTGGCAATGGCATGTGGCAGCGGACGGGCCGGGGTGCCGATCCAGCGCAGCAAACCCTGCAGGGGCAGAAAAACACCGGAATGGGCAAAAAGCGCGAGGTTCATAAGAGGCCTTGTAAGTGCTGCTGGTTCACATGAGCATGGTGTTGCGGATCAGGCCGACGGCCAGGCCTTCAATCTCGAAAGGCTCGCCGGGTTCCACCACGATGGTCTGGTAGTCGGGGTTCTCGGGGTGCAGCTCGATCAGGTGTTTGTTGCGGCGAAAACGCTTGACCGTGACCTCGTCGCCCAGGCGGGCCACCACGATCTGGCCATTCTTGGCGTCTTTGGTGGCTTGCACGGCCAGCAGGTCGCCGTCCATGATGCCGGCGTCGCGCATGGACATGCCGCGTACCTTGAGCAGGTAATCGGGCTGGCGCTGGAACAGGCTGTTTTCTACATAGTAGGTCTGGTCCACATGCTCCTGGGCGAGAATGGGCGAGCCTGCGGCTACCCGACCAATCAGCGGCAGGGCCAGTTGGGCCAGGTTGGGGAAGGAGAGCTGCTTGAGGCGTGTTTCGTGGATGGAGCGCAGCGTGTCACTCTTGAGGCGGATGCCGCGCGAGGTGCCGCTGACCAGTTCGATGACACCCTTGCGCGCCAGCGCCTGCAAATGCTCTTCGGCGGCGTTGGCAGACTTGAAGCCCAGCTCAGTCGCGATTTCGGCGCGCGTGGGGGGCGCACCGGTGCGGGCAATGGCGCTCTGGATCAGGTCCAGAATCTGCTGTTGGCGGGCGGTGAGTTTGGGACTCTCAAGCATGGCTGACTCCTTAAAAATGGGTCGGTACTGGCTGTGGGTCTATACACACTGTTTTATCATCCAGTACCTGTATTTTTAACCAGTTTTATTTTCTTTGCAAGCAGGACGTTGAAATATGTCGAAAAAAGTGGTGTTTCTGGGCATGGGCGGCACGATTGCGGGCCAGGCCCAGAGTGCGACCGACAACGTGGGCTACAAGTCCGCCCAAGTGGGCGTGGCCCAGTTGCTGCAGGCCGTGCCCGCTCTGAAAGAGGCGCTGGGCAAGCGGACGTTGGTCTCCGAGCAGGTGGCCCAGGTGGACAGCAAGGACATGGAATTTGCCCACTGGTCCCTGCTGGCCCAGCGCGTCGTGCACCACCTTGCCTCGCCGGATGTGGATGGCGTGGTCATCACCCACGGCACCGATACGCTGGAGGAAACCGCGTACTTTTTGTCCTGCGTGGTGTCCGCAGCCTTGCTGGCGGCCAAACCGGTGGTGTTGACCTGCGCCATGCGGCCCGCCTCGGCTCTGGTGCCCGATGGGCCGCAAAACCTGCTCGATGCCACAGCGGTGGTGTGCACTGCGGGCGCGCACGGCGTGCTGGTGGTCTGCGCGGGTAGCATCCATGACGCGCGGGAGGTGCAAAAGGTGCATCCCTACCGCGTGGACGCGTTTGACTCTGGGGATGCCGGCCCTTTGGGCGTGGTGGAAGAGGGCGCTGTGCGCCTGATGCATGGCTGGCCCGCCGCAGAGGCGCAGACGGGTCCGAGCCTGGACACCATCGCCACCCACACCTGGCCCCGCGTGGAGATCGTGATGAACTACGCCGGTGCCACCGGGGCCACGGTGCGTGCCCTGTGCGCGGCACCTGCAGACGGCAGCGCAGCGGTGCGCGGGCTGGTGGTTGCAGGCACGGGCAACGGCACCATCCACAAAGACCTGGAAGCCGCCTTGCTGCAAGCGCAGGCCCAGGGCGTGCGCGTGGTGCGCACCACGCGTTGCGCGCGCGGGCAGGTGGTGCCGGGGTCGGTGCGCGGTTTTGCCTTTGTCGATTCGCAGGGGCTGTCACCGGTCAAGGCGCGTATTGCCTTGATGCTGGCGCTGATGGCTTAGCTGGACGCCTGGGACTCTGCAAACTCACCCGTTTGGGGGATACCCAATCTCTGGAGCATCGGGTACCGTGCGTTCACAGTCAGGCAGTCACTAGGCTTGGCCTTCATTCAGTCGGAGTGGGATGACATTTGCTATCAAAAGAGAAGCTGCTTGCGCAGGTGCAGTAAGGGCTAGAGGCCAATTTGATCAATATTTCCCCTCCAGCCCGCCGTCCATTCATCGAAATTCGCACAACAACAATCGAATATGCCCACCGCGCACACGCCTAACTCTCTACGTAGCTGGTTGCAAGCTGCAACAAGCCGGACCCTGCTGGCTGTGGGCTTGTTTGTTGGCCTGAGTGCCTGCATCGGCGTAGCTGGGGCCGCTGGTTCTGGTGGCGACACCTGGCAAGAAGAAGTGCTGCTGCACGACGGGCAAACCGTGGTCGTGCAGCGCAGCCAAACTTATCGGGGCCGTTTTGAGCCCGGCAGCAGCGCGCCGGTAGGCGACCACACCGTGCGCTTTGTACTGCCACGTGAACAGCGTGAATGGAGCTGGACCAGCGACTACGGCCCCGAGCTGGGCCGCACCAACTTCAATCTGGTGGCCATCCACGCGAAAGACGGCGTGCCCTACATCGTGGCCACGCCCAACCTGTGCCTGTCCTACAACAAATGGGGGCGCCCCAACCCGCCCTATGTCCTATTCAAGGGCGAGGACAACGGGCAATGGAAGCGAATCACTATGGAGCAGTTGCCAGCGGAGTTCACCACCATCAATGTGGCCGTCTCCGCCGTTTCCCATTTCCGGATCAAACAGTTTCAAGAATACCCAGTGGTGCCTGCCGCAAAGGTACGGGAATTCAACAGTGCACAAGGGTCTCCTGAATACAAAACCATTGTTCGGGAGCCGATGACCTCCGAGCAGATTCTTTCCATGTGCGATGAGTTGGTTAACTACAAAGGATATTGGATAGATCCTCGCAACCCTTTTGCACGCAGAAATATCGATGACAAGCAGAAGTAAGCAATACCTCTCAATCGCAGTCAAGGCACGTATCAGTTTGAAATCTGGGAAACAAAAAAGGCCGCAGTAGCGGCCTTTTTTATTGCAGAAGCGCAGTATCAACCAGCCAGCGCCGCATACACCCGTGCCGTGATCGCATCCACGTCCCCCATGCCGCTGATGGCGCGGTATTTGGGGGCCTTGGCGGCGTCTTGCTTGGCCCAACTGGAGTAGTACTCCACCAGAGGGCGGGTTTGGGCGCTGTAGACGTCCAGGCGCTTCTTGACGGTTTCTTCCTTGTCGTCGTCGCGCTGGATCAGGGGTTCACCGGTCACGTCGTCCTTGCCTTCCACCTTGGGTGGGTTGAACTTGACGTGGTAGGTGCGGCCCGATGCGGGGTGCGAGCGGCGGCCGCTCATGCGTTCGATGATGGCTTCAAAGGGCACATCGATTTCGACCACATAGTCCAGCGCCACGCCGGCGGCCTTCATGGCATCGGCCTGGGGGATGGTGCGGGGGAAGCCGTCAAACAGGAAACCCTTGGCGCAGTCGGGCTGGGCGATGCGTTCCTTGACCAGGTTGATGATCAGGTCGTCGCTGACCAAGCCGCCAGACTTCATGATGGCGTCGGCTTGTTGGCCCAGGGGGGTGCCTGCCTTGACGGCAGCGCGCAGCATGTCACCCGTCGAAATTTGTGGAATTCCATATTTTTGGCAAATGAATGTGGCTTGCGTGCCTTTGCCTGCGCCTGGTGCGCCCAATAGTATGAGTCTCATGGATATCCTCGGATAGTTCTAAAACCGTACGCGCCGCGATGGGCACTCTGATGGTGCATATCGGCGTGTGATTAACGCAGAAGAATAGCACGGGGCGCCCCCGCGCTAACTTACAGCGGGGCCGCCTGTGCGGAAAACAGCGCGCGCACGCGGGCCAGGTCTTCCGGCGTGTCCACGCCCGGGCCTGGCGCGTGGGGGCTGACGTGCACTGCGATGCGGTAGCCATGCCACAGCGCACGCAGTTGCTCCAGCGCTTCGCAGACCTCGATAGGGGCCTGGGGCAACTGGGGGAAGCGGCGCAGAAAGCCCACGCGGTAGGAATAGATGCCGATGTGGCGCAAGGGGGTGAGTGGGGCGGGCAGGGCGGTAATGCCTTGCGCAAAGCCGTCACGCCACCAGGCGATGGGCGCACGGCTGAAGTACAGCGCCAGATGGTTAACGTCGGTCACCACCTTGACCACGTTGGGGTTGGCAAAGTCTTCGACCTTGTCGATGGCGTGGGCTGCCGTGCCCATGCTTGCGTCGGCATGGGTGCGCAGCAGGTCGGCCACGGCATTCACCAGGGCCGGGTCGATCAGCGGCTCGTCACCCTGCACGTTGACCACAATCTCGGCCGCATCGAGGCCCAGCAGGTCGCAGGCTTCGGCCAGGCGGTCGCTGCCAGAGGGGTGGTCTTCACGCGTGAGCACGGCCAGCACGCCGTGCGCCTGGCAGGCTTCGACGATGGCGGGGCTGTCGGCGGCGACCACGATGCGGATGGCCGGGTCCACACCTTGGCGCACACGCTGCGCCACGCGCACCACCATGGGTACGCCGGCGATGTCGGCCAGGGGTTTGTTGGGCAGGCGGCTGGAGGCCAGCCGGGCGGGGATGAGAACGGTGTAACCCATGGGCAGCGCGTTACAGACCGAGTTCGGCGTCGCTGAGGGTGCGGGCTTCGTTTTCCAGCAGCACCGGAATACCGTCGCGCACCGGGTAGGCCAGGCGTGCGCTGCGGGAGATCAGCTCCTGCTTTTCGCGGTCGTATTCGAGGGGGCCCTTGGTGACGGGGCAAACCAGCAGTTCAAGAAGTCGTGTGTCCATGGGGGGATGATAACTTTGGAGTCAGATGCGTCGCCACCGCATCATCCAGCGCAGTGAAGAAGGCCGCATCCATGGTTTGCACCAGCGGAATGGCCAGCGCATCAGGCACGTGCTGCCACAGCTTCATGGCGTCTTTTTCGGTGCAAATAAGCTGGTAGCCCTCATGGATACTGCGCGGCAAGCTATCAAAATCATAGTGGTCCGGCAACGCCAGGGTGTGCGCCAGCGTCAGCCCACCGGCACGCAGCATGGCGAAGAAGGATTCCGGTTGCGCAATGCCGGCCAGTGCCAGCAGGGGTTTGGCGTCCGCGGTTTGCAACGCACTCCATGGCACGGTGCTGCCATCACGGCGGACAGCGTACGGAGCCAGCCTGCGCTGCGCGGTGTAACCCGCAAAGGCGGGGTGGCTACCGGTGTGCAGCATCAGCAGGCGGTTGTCCGCTTGCCCCACGCTTGCTACCTGCGTGCGCGGCCAGGGTTCACGCAACGGCCCGGCGGGCAGCACAAAACCGTTGCCCGTGCCGCGGTCGTCAAACACACACACTTCGAGATCGCGGTAAAAGGCGTAGTGCTGCAGGCCGTCGTCGCAGACCAGTATCTGCGTCTTCGGGTGGCGTGCCAGCAGGGCGGTGGCTGCCGCATGGCGCGTGCGGGCGACAAACACTGGCGCTCCGGTAGTGCGCTGCACCAGCAGGGGTTCGTCGCCCACGTCTTGCGGTAGCGCGCCTGGCAGCACTTCCAGACATTCCTGGCTGCTGCGGCCATAGCCGCGGGAAATCACACCAACCTGCAACCCTTGCGCCTGCAGATGCAGCACCAGCGAAATAACGGTAGGCGTTTTGCCCGCACCACCGGCGACCACGTTGCCCACCACGATGACCATGGCGTCCACGCGCTGGCTGTGCAGCCAACCCCTTTGGTAGAGCTGGCGGCGCAAGGCCACCAAGGTGCGAAAAACCAGGGAGACGGGCCACAAGGCCCAGGCCAGCGGCCCGCGCCGCGTCCAGCTGCGCAGCAGCGCGCCTTGCATGAGACTACTTGCCGCCCGCCTGTGCGGACGATTGGGTGGCAAAGGTGATCTGGTTGAGTCCGGCGCGGCGCGCGGCTTCCATCACGGTGACAACGGCCTGGTGTTTGGCGCTGGCGTCGGCGCTGATGATGACCACGGTGTCCTTGCCGGCCTTGGCGGCTTCCGTCAGGGCGGTAGCCAGGTTTTCCAGGCTGCGGCCGGAGACGGCGGTTTGATTGACGCTGTAGGCACCGTCGGCGCCCACGCTGACGATCATTTCCTTTGGGTAGTTGCGCTGCGCGTCGGTGTCGGCTACGGGCAAGGTCAGCTGCATTTCGGTGAACTTGCTGTAGGTGGTGGACAGCATCAGAAAAATCAGCACCACCAGGAGCACGTCGATGAACGGGATCAGGTTGATCTCGGGCTCTTCCTTGGTGCGGGGGCGAAAGTTCATGGGCGAATTGGGTAACTAGCGGATGACTTAGCGGCGCAGGGCCTTGAGGTGGCGTGCCAGGCGTTCGGCGGACAGCTCCAGCGTGAGCAGGTAGGCGTCCACCACACCGCGGAAGTAGCGCCAGAAAATCAGCGAAGGAATGGCAATGATCAGCCCAAACGCGGTGTTGTACAGCGCGATGGAAATGCCGTGGGCCAGTTGGGCCGGGTTACCGCCGGTCGCGCCACCCGGGGCTTGGGAGCCGAAGATTTCAATCATGCCGACCACGGTGCCAAACAGGCCCATCAAGGGGGCGGCGGATGCGATGGTGGCCAGGGCGCTGAGGTAATGCTCCAGGCGGTGGGCTACAGCGCGGCCCGAGCCTTCCATGGCGGCGCGCAGGTCGCTTTCGGTGCAACGGGGGTCGGAGTTGAGTGCGCGCAGGCCGCTGGCGAGCACCTCGCCCAGCGCGGAGTTCCTTTCCAGTTGTGCCACCACGTCAGGCGCGGGCACGCTGGTGCGTGTCACGCTCAGCACTTCCTCGAGCAATTTGGGCGGGGCCACCTTGCTGGTTTTCAGGCTGACGAAGCGTTCAATGATGATGGCCAGGGCCAGTATGGAGCAGGCGATCAGCGGCCAAATGGGCCAGCCTGCAGCTTGTATGATGGAAAACAAAAGGTAGCTCCATGCGGAAGTAGGGCCACGCGATTATGGCCCACGCTTGCTGCCCCGCAGCCCACAGAACTTGTGGATAACTTTGGGGAGAACATGGCTGGGTGGTGGCGTGAAGCCGCGCCAATGCGCTGTTTTGACAGATTGATGACAAATGCAGCACGCAAAAATTCAATGAAATCAATGACTTTTCACGAAAAGACTGGTGTTCCACAGGGTTGTGTATGCAACCCGGCGCTTTCCCGCCGGGTGTGGAGCGTTTCATAGTGGCAGCCGTCATGCCAACTTCGGTATCGCGCGTATGGCCGGTCGGTGCGCTGTGCCGTGCCATCGCCGACGCGCTGGACGCCCGCTTCAACCCGGTGAGTGTGGGCGGCGAGATCACCGGTTTCACCCGCGCTGCCAGCGGGCACTGCTACTTTTCCCTGAAGGACGAAAGCGGCCAGTTGCGCTGCGCCATGTTCAAGCGGGCAGCAGGCATGTTGGACTTCAGCCCGCGCGACGGCGAACGTGTGGAAGTGCGCGGCCGATTGGGCGTGTACGAGCCGCGCGGCGAACTTCAACTGATTGTGGAGACCATGCGCCGCGCGGGCCAGGGCACGCTGTTTGAGCAGTTCCTGCAACTCAAGGCCAAGCTGGAAGCAGAAGGCCTGTTTGCCCCCGAGCGCAAACGCGCGTTGCCAGTCTTGCCCCGGGGCATTGGCCTGGTGACCTCTCTGGGCGCCGCGGCCCTGCACGATGTGGTGACGGCCTTGCAACGGCGCGTGCCGCATATCCCGGTGGTGCTGGCGCCGGCTTCGGTGCAGGGGGGCCAAGCGCCCGCCGAGCTGGCCCAGGCGCTATCAAATTTATATCTGCTCGCGCAAGATCCGCGCGGTCTGGAGGCCGAAAAGGCTTCAAAAAATGCCCCAATGGTCGATGTGATCCTGCTGGTGCGGGGTGGCGGCTCCATGGAAGATTTGTGGGCCTTCAACGACGAACAACTGGCGCGCACCATTGCGGCCAGCCCGGTACCGGTGATTAGCGGCGTGGGGCATGAAACCGACTTCACTATTGCCGACTTTGTGGCCGATATGCGCGCGCCCACGCCCACGGCCGCAGCCGAGCTGGTGTGTGAACCCACGCAGGTCTGGCTGGGTGCCACACAAATGCTGGAAGACCGGCTGCACGACGCGATGCAGCGGTATCTGGACCGGCAGTCCCAGCGCATGGACCTGGTGTCCAGCCGCATTGGCCGGCCTTCCGCGCTGTCGGCCCAGCAGCGCTTGCGCCTGGCCACGGCGGAGCAGCAACTGCAGCATGCCCTGCGCACCGCCATGCAGAGCCGCCGCACCGAGGTGCAGCGCTGGCAGCAGGCTTTGACCCCGGCAGTGGGCCGGGTGGCACAGGCACAGCGTGAGCGTGTCGCGCGGGCTGCGTTGCGGCTGGAGTTGCTCGATCCTTCGCTGGTGCTGCAGCGCGGGTACGCGTGGCTCTGCGACGAAGCAGGGCAGGCAATTACCAGCGTGGCCCAAGTCCATGTAGGGCAGGGCGTGCGTGCCACCCTTGCTGATGGTGCGGTCGATCTGGTAGCGCACGGACGCAGCACCAATTAGTTTCTACAATCGGCCTTTTCTTGCCAACCAACTGAGAGGACTCCATGGAACATACCTTGCCCGCACTGCCTTACGCCATTGACGCTTTGGCACCCGCTTACTCCAAAGAAACTTTGGAATTCCACCACGGCAAGCACCACAACGCCTATGTGGTCAACCTCAACAATCTGCAAAAGGGCACCGAGTTTGAAAGCATGTCCCTGGAAGAAATCATCAAGAAATCCAGCGGCGGCATCTACAACAACTCGGCCCAGATCTGGAACCACACTTTCTTCTGGAACTGCATGAAGCCCGCTGGCGGCGGCGAACCCACCGGTGCACTGGCTGCGGCCATCAATGCCAAGTGGGGCAGCTACGCAGCCTTCAAGGAAGCCTTCGTGAAGTCCGCCGTGGGCAACTTCGGTTCGGGCTGGACCTGGTTGGTCAAGAAGGCTGACGGTTCGGTGGACATCGTCAACACCGGCGCTGCCGGCACACCCCTGACCACCGCTGACAAGGCCTTGCTGACCGTGGACGTTTGGGAACACGCTTACTACATCGACTACCGCAACATGCGTCCCAAGTTTGTCGAGACTTTCCTCGACAAACTGGTGAACTGGGGCTTTGCAGAAGCCAACTTCGCCTGAAGTTGATGCGTTCGCACAAAAGGCTCGAGGGGTGACCTTCGGGCCTTTTTTGTTGGCTTGTTGCAGCCCTTGCGTAAAAAATATTTTCCCCCAATGGTTCTAAATTTCATTAAATGAAATTTTCTGGCAAAAAAGCGGGTTCGGGTCAGACCACTGAAAGCACAATCACGCACTATCCGGCGTCTGCCGTCCGAGGCCCCTGCGGACAGGCGACAGTTGCCATAACAATTTTTGGAGACAAGAGATGAGTACCCAGCAACCCACCATCATCTACACCCTGACCGACGAGGCCCCGCGCCTGGCCACGGCTTCTTTCCTGCCCATCGTGCGCGCCTTTGCAGCACCCGCGGGCATCCATTTTGCAGAGGCGGACATCTCGGTGGCCGCGCGTGTTCTGGGTGAGTTTCCGGAAAGCCTGACAGAGAGCCAAAAGCTGCCCAACACGCTGGCCGAGCTGGGCAAAAAGACCCTGCAAGCGGACGCCAACATCATCAAGCTGCCCAACATCAGCGCCTCGGTAGGCCAGTTGCAAGCCTGTATCAAGGAACTGCAGTCCAAGGGTTACGCCATTCCGGATTACCCCGAAGCACCCAAGACCGAAGAAGAAAAAGCCATCCGGGCCCGTTACGCCCGTTGCATCGGCTCGGCCGTCAACCCGGTGCTGCGCGAAGGCAACTCGGATCGCCGCGCGCCCAAGGCCGTGAAGGAATACGCCCGCAAGAACCCGCACAGCATGGCCGAGTGGAGCCAGGCCTCGCGTTCACACGTGTCGCACATGCACGCTGGTGACTTCTACCATGGCGAAAAATCCCTCACACTGGACCGCGCCCGTGACGTCAAGATGGAGCTGATCACCAAGAGTGGCCAGACCATCGTGCTCAAGCCCAAGGTGTCGCTGCTGGATCGCGAAATCATCGACAGCATGTTCATGAGCAAGAAAGCCCTTCTGGAGTTCTACGAACGCGAAATTGAAGACGCGCGCAAGACGGGCGTGATGTTCTCGCTGCACGTGAAGGCGACCATGATGAAGGTGTCTCACCCCATCGTGTTTGGCCACTGCGTGCGGATTTTCTACAAGGAAGCGTTTGAAAAACACGGCGCCCTGTTCAAGGAACTGGGCGTCAACGTCAACAACGGCATGGCCGATCTGTACGCCAAGATCGCCACCTTGCCGCAAAGCAAGCAAGACGAGATCAAGCGTGACCTGCACGCCTGCCACGAACACCGCCCCGAGTTGGCCATGGTGGACTCTGCCAAGGGCATCACCAACTTCCACTCGCCCAACGACATCATCGTCGACGCGTCCATGCCCGCCATGATCCGCAACGGCGGCAAGATGTGGGACGCCAACGGCCGCCTGAAGGACGTGAAGGCCGTGATGCCTGAATCGACCTTTGCGCGCATCTACCAGGAGATCATCAACTTCTGCAAATGGCACGGCAACTTCGACCCCAAGACCATGGGCACCGTGCCCAACGTGGGCTTGATGGCCCAGCAAGCTGAGGAATACGGATCGCACGACAAGACGTTTGAGATCTCCGAAGACGGTGTGGCCAACATCACCGACCTGGCCACTGGCGAAGTGCTGCTGAGCCAGAACGTGGAAGCGGGCGACATCTGGCGCATGTGCCAGGTCAAGGACGCTGCGATCCGTGACTGGGTCAAGCTGGCGGTGAACCGCGCGCGGAACTCCGGCATGCCGGTGGTTTTCTGGCTCGATTCCTATCGCCCGCACGAAGCGCAATTGATCACCAAGGTCAAGATGTACCTGCACGAGCACGACACCAACGGTCTGGACATCCAGATCATGAGCCAGGTGCGTGCGATGCGTTACACGCTGGAGCGCGTGATCCGCGGCCAGGACACCATCAGCGCCACGGGCAACATCCTGCGCGACTACCTGACCGATCTGTTCCCCATCATGGAACTGGGTACCTCGGCCAAGATGTTGTCCATCGTGCCCCTTATGGCCGGTGGCGGCATGTACGAAACCGGTGCCGGCGGTTCTGCACCGAAACACGTGCAGCAGCTGGTGGAAGAAAACCACCTGCGTTGGGATTCGCTGGGTGAGTTCCTCGCGCTGGCGGTGTCCTTGGAAGACCTGGGCCTGAAAACGGGCAACGCCAAAGCCAAGGTGCTGGCGAATACGCTGGACGCCGCGACGGGCCAACTGTTGGACAACAACAAGAACCCTTCGCCCAAAACCGGTCAGCTCGACAACCGTGGCAGCCAGTTCTACCTGGCCCTGTACTGGGCCCAGGAACTGGCCGCGCAAAAGGACGATGCCGCTTTGGCCAAACAGTTTGCGCCGTTGGCCAAACAATTGGCGGACAACGAGCAAGCCATCGTGGCCGAGCTGGCCGCCGTACAAGGCAAGCCCGCGGACATCGGTGGTTACTACCTGCCCGACGTTGCCAAGCTGGACGCCATCATGCGCCCGAGCGCTACCTTGAACAAGGCGCTTGCTTCTGTGAAGGCCTAAGGGATTTGCAGGCTGAGTGCCTGCGCCCCAAAACGCTTAAAGGCGATCCAGACTTTAGTCTGGATCGCCTTTATTCATTGGAGCTGGCAGAAACTATTTAAACGGTACACCCGCCAATTTGGTGCCGGCCTTGATGCCGCGCTTGGCGAACCAACCTTGGTTCATCTCCAGCACATAACGCACCGGTTTGGTGGCGCAGTGCGAGTCGGTGGTCTGGGGCTTCATGTCGGCGAGGTTGACGATGGTGCCATCATCGGCCACGAAGGCTGCGGTGAGCGGCAGCAGGGTGTTCTTCATCCAGAAGCACAGGCTGGAAGGCTGTTCGAAGACAAACAACATTCCCTCGTATTGGGGCATCTCGCGGCGGAACATCAGACCGGTGGTGCGTTGCTCCGGGGCCTGCGCCACTTGTGCATCGATTTGGTACATCCCGGCCGTGATCTGGATGCGGGGCAAGTTGAGCTGCGGATTGTCCTGCGCCTGGGCAGCGCCCGTGAGCAGCAGAACGAAGGAAAGCAGGTGGGTGACTAAGGGTTTCATGCGTTGTGCTTTGACTGGTTTGGTGCGCCAATGGTTCCCTGAATTGTCTGGCATCCCAATGCAGGGCAGTTTTGAATTTGCAACTAAAATTGTTTGATTAAAGTTTAAGCACTCATGGTTCCGCTCAGGTGCCTGGAGTCCATTGTCATCGCATTGAACACGGAGTTCCATTTTTATGTACCAGCACATCAAGGTGCCTGCCGAAGGCCAAAAGATCACCGTCAACGCGGACATGTCGTTGAACGTCCCTGATCAACCCATCATCCCGTTCATCGAAGGTGACGGTACGGGGTTGGACATTACGCCGGTGATGCTGAAGGTGGTGGACGCCGCGGTGGCTAAAGCCTATGGCGGCAAGAAAAAAATCCACTGGATGGAAGTCTATGCGGGTGAAAAATCCACCAAGGTGTACGGTCCGGATGTCTGGTTGCCCGAAGAAACCCTGCAGGTCCTGCGCGAGTATGTTGTCTCCATCAAAGGCCCGCTGACTACGCCGGTGGGCGGTGGTATCCGTTCGTTGAACGTGGCGTTGCGCCAGGAGCTGGACCTGTATGTTTGCCTGCGCCCGGTGCAGTATTTTGCGGGTGTGCCTTCGCCCGTGAAAGAACCGCACAAGACCAATATGGTGATCTTCCGCGAGAACTCGGAAGACATTTATGCGGGCATCGAATACGAAGCCGAATCCGACAAGGCCAAGAAGCTGATCAAGTTTTTGATCGAGGAAATGGGCGTCAAGAAAATCCGCTTTCCGAACACGTCGGGTATTGGCATCAAGCCGGTGTCCCGTGAGGGTACGGAGCGTCTGGTGCGCAAGGCCATCCAGTACGCGATCGACAATGACAAGCCCAGTGTGACCATCGTGCACAAGGGCAACATCATGAAGTTCACCGAAGGGGGCTTCCGTGACTGGAGCTATGCCTTGGCGCAACGTGAGTTTGGTGCCGAGCTGATGGACGGCGGCCCCTGGATGAAGTTCAAGAACCCGAAGACGGGCAAGGACATCATCATCAAGGATTCGATTGCAGATGCCTTCTTGCAGCAAATTTTGCTGCGTCCTGCCGAATACAGCGTGATCGCCACGCTCAATCTGAATGGTGACTACATCTCGGATGCCCTGGCAGCCCAGGTGGGAGGCATTGGTATTGCGCCCGGCGCCAACCTGTCGGACTCCGTGGCCTGTTTTGAAGCCACACACGGCACAGCCCCCAAGTACGCGGGCAAGGACTACGTCAATCCGGGGTCCGAAATCCTGTCCGCAGAGATGATGCTGCGTCACATGGGCTGGTTGGAAGCCGCGGACCTGATCATCAAGTCCATGGAAAAATCCATTCTGAGCAAGAAGGTGACCTACGATTTCGCCCGCCTGATGGAGGGGGCGACCCAGGTGAGCTGCTCTGGTTTTGGCAAGGTGATGATCGATAATATGTAAATACCGTCTGTTTGTGGTTGCTAAAGCCACAATTGAGCGTATTCCCGGAGAAGCCGCCCTGGATGCCGATTCCAGGGCGGCTTTTTCTTTGTGGCGTCACTTGAATGTGGTGAATCAGTCTCCAATTCGGATGAGTGATGCAGCAAGAGTGGGTGACCGATAGAATCAATCGCATGGCTACAAATAACCCCGTTAAACCACCCGAAGTCCCATTGCAGAACCCGCAGAAGGACGACGGTGGCTCCGTGGTGCTGGAGCGCCGCACCCAGCGCGTGGGGCCGCCCCAGATGTACCAGGTGTTGATGCTGAATGACGATTACACGCCCATGGAGTTTGTGGTCGTGGTGATTCAGGAGTTTTTTGGCAAGGATTTGCAGGCCGCCACGCAAATCATGCTGAAGATCCATCTGGATGGCAAAGGTGTGTGCGGGGTGTACTCCAAAGACATCGCTGCGACCAAGGTGGATCAGGTACTGGAGGCCGCGCACAAAGCGGGGCATCCACTCAAGTGCGTCATGGAACCCGTAGATTTTTAGGGCAATACCGCAAGTAAAAGCCTGGTGTCGGGAAAACGGTTTACAGTTAATCATCAACGCAAGGCAGAGAAGGATTTCACATGATTGCCCAAGAATTGGAAGTCAGCTTGCACATGGCGTTTGTCGAGGCACGCCAGCAGCGCCACGAATTCATTACTGTCGAGCATTTGCTACTGGCTCTGCTCGACAACCCCAGTGCTGCGGAGGTATTGCGCGCCTGCTCGGCCAATATCGATGATCTGCGCAAATCGCTGTCAAATTTCATCAAGGACAACACGCCCCAGGTCGCGGGTACGGATGATGTGGACACACAGCCTACACTGGGCTTCCAGCGTGTCATTCAGCGTGCCATCATGCATGTGCAATCCACAGGCAGCGGCAAGAAGGAAGTGACCGGCGCCAATGTGCTCGTCGCCATTTTTGGCGAGAAGGATTCGCATGCCGTGTATTACCTGCACCAGCAAGGCGTGACGCGCCTGGATGTGGTGAACTTCATTGCCCACGGCATCAAGAAAAGCGATCCACCCGAAAGCACCAAATCCAGCGAGAGCCCGTCCGAGAGCGAAGAGGGCGGTAACGAGAAGAATGAGAAGGCTTCTCCCCTGGAGCAGTACACCGTCAACCTGAACCAGCTCGCCAAGGATGGCAAGATTGATCCGCTGATCGGGCGCGAGTATGAAGTTGAGCGCGTGATCCAGATCCTGTGCCGCCGTCGCAAGAACAACCCGCTGTTGGTGGGTGAAGCTGGCGTGGGCAAAACAGCCATCGCCGAGGGCCTGGCCTGGCGCATTACGCAAAACGATGTGCCCGAGATTCTGGGCGATTCCGTGGTGTATTCACTCGATATGGGCGCATTGCTCGCGGGTACCAAATACCGCGGCGATTTTGAGCAACGCCTGAAGGGTGTGTTGAAAGCGCTCAAGGACAAGCCCAATGCCGTGTTGTTCATTGATGAAATTCACACGCTGATTGGTGCGGGCGCAGCTTCGGGTGGCACGCTGGATGCATCGAACCTGCTCAAGCCCGGCCTGAGCTCGGGTCAGCTGAAATGCATTGGCGCCACCACATTTACCGAATACCGTGGCATCTTCGAAAAAGACGCTGCGTTGTCGCGCCGCTTCCAGAAAATCGATGTAGTTGAGCCCACGATCGACCAGACGGTCGAAATCCTCAAGGGCTTGAAGTCCCGCTTTGAAGAACACCACAACGTCAAGTACGCCATGGCCGCCCTGCAGGCTGCTGCGGAGCTGAGCGCCAAGTACATCAATGATCGGCATTTGCCTGACAAGGCGATTGACGTCATCGACGAGGCTGGCGCAGCCCAGCGCATCCTGCCGCCGAGCAAACGCAAGAAGACCATCAGCAAAACTGAGGTGGAAGAGATCGTGGCCAAGATTGCCCGCATTCCCCCTGCCAATGTGTCCAATGACGACCGCGGTAAGCTCAAGACGCTGGAACGCGACCTGAAGAACGTGGTGTTCGGCCAGGACAAGGCGCTGGATGTGCTGGCCTCTGCCGTGAAGATGGCACGCTCGGGTCTGGGCAAGGGTGACAAGCCGATTGGCTCGTTCCTGTTCAGCGGCCCCACTGGCGTCGGCAAGACCGAGGCGGCCAAGCAACTGGCCTACATCATGGGCATTGACCTGATTCGCTTTGACATGAGCGAATACATGGAGCAACACGCGGTAAGTCGCCTGATTGGTGCGCCTCCTGGTTATGTCGGTTTTGACCAAGGCGGTCTGCTCACCGAGCAAATCACCAAGAAGCCGCATTGCGTGTTGCTGCTCGATGAAATCGAGAAGGCGCACCCGGCCATATTCAACGTGCTGCTGCAGGTGATGGACCATGGCACGCTGACCGACAACAACGGACGCAAGGCCGACTTCCGCAACGTGATCATTGTGATGACCACCAATGCGGGTGCCGAGACCATGAACAAGGCGACCATTGGGTTCACCAACCCGCGTGAGGCGGGTGATGAGGCTGCAGACATCAAACGTCTGTTTACGCCTGAGTTCCGTAACCGCCTGGACGCGACTGTCAGCTTCAAGGCGCTGGATGAAAACGTAATCCTGCGTGTGGTCGACAAATTCCTGTTGCAACTGGAGACCCAGTTGGCCGACAAGAAAGTCGACGTGACCTTTACCGACAAGTTGCGCAAGCACCTGGCCAAGAAGGGCTTTGATCCCCTGATGGGCGCGCGTCCGATGCAGCGTCTGATTCAGGACACCATTCGCCGTGCCTTGGCGGACGAACTGCTGTTTGGCCGCCTGACCGACGGTGGCCGCCTGACGGTGGATATGACGATCACCACCGACGACAAGGGTGTCGAGACCGGTGAGGTGGTGCTGGATATTCAGCCGCTGCCGAAAAAAGAGGGCAAGTCCAAGCCGGAAGAGGCTACCGCTGGTTAATTTGGTAGCCTAAAGCGATAGGATTTCGGGCTCAGTTTGTCGTGAACTGGGCCCGAATACTTTCTACCCGCTCGCGGTTGACGTTGAAATCCTTCTGGCCCAGACGGCTGGCAGATCGCACGTGGATGACGCCTGCCGACTTGTCCAACCAGAATTCGATGTCGTCAGTGAACTTCAGCAATTTTGTCGTGCATTGGGCGTACAGGTAACCCGGCTCCTGGGTAACAACAACCGTGCGATCAGTGCGCTTCAGTATTTCTGCAATGCGGGCCATCGCTTTTTCTCCGTCACCGCTGAACTGGAAGGGTGCGATAAGGGCATAGTCCTTTTGCGGATGGTCAGGGTACAAGTTTGCCTGGCTGCTGACGCTGTTGGGAGTTTGCGACGGTGGTTTCAGTCGACCGTCTTGTACCCCCAGATTCTTGGGTGTGCGACCGGTCAGCAAACCTACTTGGCCCGCTACCAACAGAGCAGCAGCCACCGCGATGAAAAACAGCACCGCAAATCCAAGAATTTTCATGACCCATGCCCCGTTAAAAATGCACAGCTTACCCCGAAGTGGTTGTTTGTGAGGGCATTGCCAAACCAAGCCGTTAAGCTACCCCCATGTTTCAGTGCAAATTGTCAGTTCTCATGAAGTCCTTGGTGATGTCTGTGTGTGCAGCTCTTTTGGTGGGCTGCAGCACCACGACCCCTCCAGTCGTTCCCGTTATAGAGCCGCCCTCGGTGGCTTTGCCAGCCGCCAAAGTTCCTCCGCGCATTGGATTGGCTCTGGGTGGTGGCGCTGCGCGTGGGTTCGCCCATGTTGGTGTGATTCAGGTCCTCGAGGAAGCCGGTATTCGTCCTGCCCTGGTGGCGGGTACTTCTGCAGGAAGTCTTGTGGCGGCGATCTACGCCAGTGGGAAGAATGGCGCGCAGTTACAGCGCGTAGCGGAGACCATGGAGGAGGCGGCGATTGCCGACTGGACACTGCCGATCTTCAGCCGCGGCATGTTGCGCGGCGAGGCGCTGGCCCGTTACGTGAATACACAGGTGGGCGGGCACCCGATCGAAGACATGCCCATGCCTTTGGGCATTGTGGCCACCGATCTGAACAGCGGGCGCGATGTGCTGTTCCAACGCGGAGATACCGGTATGGCGGTGCGTGCGTCCAGCGCAGTGCCTGCCGTGTTTCAGCCCGTCCGGATTTCCGGGCGTGAGTATGTCGATGGTGGGTTGGTATCTCCCGTGCCCGTGCGCGCCGCCCGCAGGATGGGGGCGGATCTGGTGATTGCCGTGGATATCTCCAGTCCACCGGAGGGCAGTCTGACGGGCGGCACGCTGGACATTCTGCTGCAAACCTTTTCCATCATGGGTAAAAGCATCAACAGCCTGGAATTAAAGGATGCCGATGTGGTGGTTCGGCCCGCATTGCAGGGCATCTCCAGCTCGGATTTCAGTGCCCGCAAGCGTTCTATTGAGGCCGGGCGCCAAGCCATGTTGCAAGCTTTGCCGTTGTTGCGTGCGGCGATTGAAACCAAAACGCGCTGAACAACGTGTGACTGTGTGCCGTTGGGCTAAAAAAAAGGCCCCGTTTTGCAACGAGGCCTTGAAGGGATCCCTGAACCTGAAGGTTTCGAAAGGACCCGAGGAGACAACCGGTAGAAACAAACTGGGTCTGTTTCTGATGAATTGAATTATCTCAGGGTTTTCCCTTGGTTGTTAGAGAGTTCACACAAAAAGATGAACTCTTTTGCAAACCTGAGACAGATTAGCGTTTTTTGGCAGCTTGCTTGGTAGCGTTGGTCGCTGTAGCGGCGACTGCATTGAAGTTGGCTTCTGCCACTTCAGTCGCTTGCTTCACAGCCTTTTGAACCGATTCCAGCGCGTTGTTGGCAGCAGCCACGGCGCTTTTCATCACTGCCACTGCGGCTTCGGAACCTGCGGGTGCGTTCTTGGCGGCGTTGTCTACCAAGCCCATGAATTTCTTCTGTGCATCGGAAGCCTGGCCTTCAAAGGTCTTGGTGAAATCAGCGCTGGCGCTGGTGGCGATGTCGTACAGGTGACGGCTGTAAGCAGCGGTCTTTTCTGTCAGGGGCTGGAGCAGGCCGGATTGCAGGGCCAACAGTTCCTGGGCATCTTTGACGCTCAGCAGGGACTGGGTATGGGCATTGGCTTCAGAGAGGGCAGCCTTGGAAGCGGTCAGATTGAGTTCAACAATCTTTTCCACGCCTTCGAAAGCCTTGCTGGTCAGACCAAACAGGGTTTCGAGATTGGTTTTTTGGGAAGCAACAACTTGTTCAACGGTCAGCATATGAGTATCTCCAGAAGTAAGGGTTAGAAATCACTATCTGCTCCGTAACTGGGTCCTCTGACCGTTTATGTTGCAGTGCAGCATGGATTGAATTATAGGGATGCTGCAGTGCAATGCAAGCATTATTTGTTGCAGTGCAGCAAATTAGTGGGGGTTTTCTAAAAACCGGTCTTTCCAGCCTTCAACCAGATGGGAAACACGGGGGAAGTTGGGCACTGTGGGCTGGCAGAATCAGACCATGCAGGAATCCACGCCCCCCAAACCCAGCCCCGAACCGCGCAGCGCCTACCGGGCTTTCCGTTCCATTGCCACGCGCTGGATGGACAATGATGCGTATGGCCATGTGAACAACGTCGTCTATTACAGCTGGTTCGATACGGCGGTCAACGCCCACCTGATAGAGCAGGGCGCGCTTGATATCCACGAAGGCCAAGCCATCGGTCTGGTGATAGAGACGCAGTGCAACTACTTTGCCTCGTTGGCCTTTCCGCAAGTGATTGAGACGGGCATTCGCGTGGCGCGTATAGGCACCAGCAGCGTGCGCTACGAAGTCGGCATTTTCGGAGAGGGCGAGATGACTGCCGCCAAAGGCCACTTTGTGCATGTGTACGTGGACAAGACCACACGCCGCCCGGTGCCCCTGCCCGAAAAATTGAAAACTGTTCTGGAGACTTTGGTATGAGCGTTTCTGCTGTGGATGCGGCCATCACATCGCGTATGTCCGTGCGGGCCTTTACCGATCAGTCGGTGGCGCGGTCCGATATTGAAGCGCTGTTGCAGGTGGCAAGCCGTGCTCCCTCGGGTACCAACACGCAGCCCTGGAAGGCGTATGTCTTGCAGGGCGCCAGCCGCAATGCGCTGGCGGACAAGGTTTGTGCCGCACACGATACGGTACGTGCTGACCCGGCCTTGGCTGCCCAGTACGTGGAAGAGTACGACTACTACCCGCAGAAATGGGTCAGCCCCTATATTGACCGGCGCCGTGAAAATGGCTGGGGTCTGTACGGCTTGCTGGGGATCGGCAAAGCCGACAAGGACAAGATGCACGCCCAGCACCAGCGCAACTACCGCTTCTTTGATGCGCCCGTAGGCTTGATGTTCACGGTTGACCGGGTTCTGGGCCGTGGCTCGCTGGTGGACTACGGTATGTTCCTGCAGAACATCATGGTGGCGGCGCGCGGGCGGGGTCTGCACACCTGTCCGCAGGCGGCGTGGAACGGGTTTGCCAAGATCATCTTGCCGCATATCGGGGCTGGACCCGATGAAATGCTGGTGTGCGGCATGGCGCTGGGTTATGCGGACGACAGCGCGACAGTCAACACCTTCCACACCCCACGCGTGCCAGTGCAGGACTTTACGACCTGGCTCGAATAGCGGGCAGTCTTGAATTTGCTATATTTTTAGTAGCTGGTTGCGCAATAGGGGTAAGGGCTAGAGGCCATTTCTGCTTGAAATTCCCCTGCAGGGGGTGTTGTCCCCTGTGTTGCGCGGCGCGCCGATAGGTGCGGCTTATTACACTGGCAGCAGTACCGCTTGCCTAAACACTCTTCACCATGATCATCACCAGCCTGCTGGACACCGACCTGTACAAGTTCACCATGATGCAGGTGGTGTTGCACCAGTTTCCTGGCGCGCAGGTGGAATACCGCTTCAAGTGCCGCAACCCCGGCGCCAACCTGGCCATACACGCGCAGGAAATTCGGGAAGAAATACGCTCCCTTTGCAGTCTGCATTTCCAGGAAAGCGAGCTGGCCTATCTGCGCTCCATGCGCTTTATCAAAAGCGACTTTGTTGATTTTCTGGGCCTGTTTCGGCTTAACGACAAATACATCACCGTCACGCCGTTGGCCAACGGGGATATCGACATCGTCATCGTTGGCCCGTGGTTGCACACCATCCTGTTTGAGATCCCGGTGCTGGCCATCGTCAACGAGGTCTATTTCCGCAACACGCAAAAAGTGCCCGACTTTGTGGAAGGCCGCAAGCGGCTGGACCTGAAGATCAGCCAGTTGCGCGGCGAGGGTCTGGGGGAACTCAAGATTGCAGACTACGGCACGCGCCGACGTTTTTCCCGCGCTTGGCATGACGAAGTGCTGCGTGTACTCACGGCGCGTTTGGGCACGATCCACCGTCCAGAGCATCCCGGTGGTCTGCCCGGGCAACTGGCGGGCACTAGCAATGTGCTGCTGGCCCTGAAGCTGGGCCTGACCCCACTGGGTACCATGGCGCACGAGTATTTGCAGGCCTCACAGGCACTGGGGCCGCGTTTGCGCGACAGCCAGATTTTTGCCTTCGAGTCATGGGCAAAGGAGTACCGCGGAGACTTGGGCATCGCCTTGTCAGATGTGTATGGCATGAGCGCGTTTCTGCGCGACTTTGACATGTACTTCTGCAAACTCTTTGACGGCGCCCGCCACGACAGTGGTGACCCGTTCAACTGGGGTGAACGCATGCTGGGCCACTATGTCAACAACCGGGTCGACCCTCTGACCAAGACGCTGATCTTTAGCGACGGCCTGACCGTGCCGCGCACCATCGAGCTGTACCAGCAGTTCCGCGGGCGCTGCCAACTGGCTTTCGGCATTGGCACGAACCTGACCAATGACCTGGGTTACGAGCCGCTGCAGATCGTCATCAAGATGGTGCGCTGCAATGGCCAACCGGTGGCCAAGTTGTCGGATACACCTGCCAAGAACATGTGTGAAGACGAGAAGTACCTGGCCTATCTGCGCCAGGTGTTTGAGATTGCACAGCCCACCGCCTGAAAGCCGCATACCGTATGTCACCTATTTCTGCCAAGCCCCGAGTGCTAGTTACCCGGTCCATTTTTCCGGAAATCATTGCCAGCCTGGAAGCCCACTTTGAAGTGACATCCAACCAGTCGGACGAAGCTTGGTCACTCGAGCAACTGACGGCGCAGTTGCAAGGAAAGCAGGGGGTATTCACCACCGGGGGCGACCGCATTGATGCTGCGTTGCTGGCTGCATGTCCGGAACTGAAAATTTGCGCCAACATGGCCGTGGGCTACAACAACTTTGACGTGGATGCCATGACGGCTGCGGGTGTGCTGGGTACCAATGCGCCGGATGTACTGACGGAGACCACTGCCGATTTTGGTTTTGCGCTTTTGATGGCGACGGCGCGCCGCGTGAGCGAGAGCGAACACTTCTTGCGTGCAGGCTTGTGGAAGCGCTGGCGGTACGACATGTTCTCAGGCACCGAGATCCATGGTTCCACACTGGGCATCATCGGCATGGGGCGCATAGGGCAGGGCATTGCCAGGCGTGGTGCGCATGGCTTTGGCATGCAGGTGATTTACCACAACCGCAGCCGCCTGGATGCCGCAACCGAAGCCGATTGCCGCGCGCGCTACGTCGAGAAGACCGAGCTGCTGCAAACCGCAGACCATGTGGTGCTCGTGGTGCCGTACTCGGCCGCCTCACACCACACGATTGGTGCGGCAGAGCTGGCGCTGATGAAACCCACGGCAACCCTGGTCAACATTGCACGCGGCGGTATCGTGGACGATTCCGCTTTGGCTGTGGCCCTGCGTGAGAAACGCATTGCAGCGGCTGGTCTGGACGTGTTTGAAGGTGAGCCATCGGTGCACCCGGACCTGCTCACGGTGCCCAATGTCGTGCTCACGCCGCACATTGCCAGTGCTACCGTCGGAACGCGCCGGGCCATGGCACAACTGGCGGTGGACAACCTGATTGGCTACCTCGTCCATGGGCAAGCCCGTACACCTGTCAACACGCTGGTCCAGGACCGCGTCTGACGCCGATGATCTGATCTTTGCGGGGCCACGCCAGTTTCATGTTGACGACGTCTGACCAGGACAACCTCGCTGCGGTCGCCCGCGGTTTCAATGCCAGCCTTTTGTGGGCCGTTGGGCTGGGGCTGGCCATCGCGGCGGGTCTCGGACTGTTTTCAGATTGGGACAACCTGATCATTACCGGGGCGGTACTGCTGGTGATGGGTGGGTTGCAGGTATTTCTCGTGCGGGGCTGGGTGCGAGCTACCTCGTTGGCCATGTTGCTGCTTTTGTTTTTCGGAATTTTCTATTCCATGGTGCGCTTTGGCTCGGTCAGCATTGCACAGGCTTCGCTGGCGGGAATCCCTCTGATTTACTGCGTAGTGATCCTGGGCGAGCTCGCGGGTGCCACGTTGTTGTTGGTTTGTGTAGCGGGCAGTGCGTGGATTACTTGGAGCCAGGTGAATGGCCAATTGCGGCCCGCGGCCCCTACGGTGCCTGCCGCGCAGTGGGTTGTTCTGACAGTGGGCTTTGTGGTGGCCTACTGCATGGCCATCTTGTTCAAACGGCACCTGATGGATGCAAGCCGCAAGCTAAATGCAACGCAGGCCTTGCTGTTGCAAGAGCGTGAGCGCAGTAACACCCGGGTCATGGAAACCCTGGCCGAACTCGAACGGCAAAAACACGTGATCGACCAGCATGCCATCGTCGTCACCATCAGCCTGGCTTCCAAGATCACTTACGGCAATCAGAAGTTTGAGCAGGTGAGCGGCTACAGCCCTGCTGAGTTCCTGGGGAACGACTTCACCAAGATGCGCTCAGGTGTGCATGATGATCGTTTTTTTCAAGACATCCGCACAGCCGTGGAAGACGGTGCAATCTGGCAGGGCGCTGTATGCCTTCGGGCCAAGGACGGTCGCCTGTTCTGGCTCGATTCCACCCTCATGACGTTCAGGAATGCAGATGGAACGGCCCGCGAATACATCGCTGTAAGCACCGACGTGACCCAGCGCCGCCAGGCCCAGGAGGCCGCGCAGGCGGCGAACCGCGCCAAATCCCAGTTCCTGGCCAACATGAGCCATGAAATTCGCACGCCCATGAACGGTGTGGTGGGTACCGTGGATATTCTGCGCGCCACGGCGCTGGATGCGGGGCAACAGCGCTTGGTCTCCACTATCCACGACTCGTCGGTGGCCCTTTTGCAGATCCTGAACGATGTGCTGGATTTTTCCAAAATCGAGTCCGGCAAGCTGGAGGTGGAAAGTGCCGCGACGGATTTGCGTGAACTGGTGGAGGGCGTGGCCCGCCTGATGGACAGCATTGCTCTGGCCAAAGGCATCGCGCTTCAGATCGATTGGGGCACTGATGTACCCCGCTGGATTTACACCGATCCCATGCGGCTGCGCCAGGTGCTCTACAACCTGGTGGGCAACGCATTGAAATTCACACCAGGCGATACGGGGCGCGCGGGCCAGGTGACTTTACGGGTGGCGGTGCTTGCTGTCGATGACAGTGCACAGGGACTGGAGTTCCGCGTGGTGGACAATGGCATTGGTATGCGACCGCAGGATGTTGAAAGCGTCTTTGAAGCTTTTACCCAGGCGGATGTCAGTACCGCACGCACCTTTGGCGGAACTGGTCTGGGCCTGTCCATCACCCAAGGGTTGCTGCGCATGATGGGTGGAAGTATTGCCATGCACAGCACGCTGGGGCAGGGCTCCGAAGTGGTGGTGGTGTTGCCCTTGCGCCTAGCGCCTACTCCTGTTGTGGCTCCTGATTGCACAGACTCCCTTGACGTGCGCAATGCGCGTGCGGGGGGCGCGGTCGTTGGGTTGGATGAACGCAGGGTGCTGCTGGCAGAGGACAACGCGACCAACCGCGAGGTCATACAGGCACAACTTCGCCTGCTGGGTTTTGATTGTGATTGCGCCCCCGACGGGGTGTCTGCATTGCAGCTATGGCGCACTGGGAACTATGCACTTTTGCTCACGGATTGCCAGATGCCGGGTATGGATGGCTTTGTATTGGCCGACTCCATCCGTGCCGCAGAAGATCCCAAGGTCCACATGCCCATCATCGCTGTCACAGCCAACACCCAGCCAGCGGATCTGCAGCGCTGCATGGATTACGGCATGGACGACACCTTGGCCAAACCGCTGCGTTTGCAGGCGTTGGGAGCCATGATGGCCAAGTGGCTGCCGCCGCTGGCGCCTGGCCCGGATAACGACCGTGTCTGGGATACCCGGATTTTGGGACAACTGTTGGGAGAGGACACACACCTGCAAGATGGGGTGTTGCATCGGTTTCTGGTGGACACCCAGCAGACCTTGGTTCAACTGGATGCATTGCAGGCGGCCGAAGACGCACCCGGTCTGGCGGCGCTGCTGCATAAAATGAAGTCCTCTGCCCGCACCGTGGGTGCCCTGCAATTGGGAGACTTGTGCCAGACACTTGAATCGCATGCAGGTACTGCGAACTGGGCTGCGCTCAAGCCTGGCCTGAATGCGGTGCCGGCGGCATTTACTGCACTGTCGAATCGCATCCAGACCAGCCGTGGCTTGCCATTTATCTGATTTTTATGAGAACCCTGTCGCGTGAATGAATTTGTACTGTGGGCCATCGTCGCCCTTGCTGTGCTCAATGCCATCGTGCTGGCCTGGCTGGTGGCCCAACGCATGGCGGGTTCCGATACGGCCGCCCAACAGCAACAGGATTTGCAAGCGCTGTTGCAAGCCAGTACCGAACGGCTGGAGCGCGAGCTGCGCCGCGAGATTACCGAGTCGTCCCGCGGTGCGCGGCAAGAGGCCACGCAAAACCTGGCGACCTTCCAGCAGACGCTGACGCAACAAGGTGCCGAAGCCACACGCACGCAAAACACGCAGATCGACGCCTTTGGCCAGCAATTGACCTTGCTCCAGAAAAGCCTGTCAGACACGCTGGCCAATCAGCTTAATGCCTTAAGTGAGTCCAACGCGCGGCGCATGGCCGAAGTGCGTCAGACACTGGAAGCCCAACTGGCCCAGTTGCAGACCACCAATGCCACCAAGCTCGACGAAATGCGCGCCACGGTGGATGAAAAGTTGCAGTCCACGCTGCAGACTCGCTTGAGCGAGAGCTTCAAGCAGGTGGCCGAGCGGCTGGAGCAGGTGCACAAAGGCCTGGGTGAAATGCAGACGCTGGCGCAAGGTGTGGGTGACCTTAAACATTTGCTCACCAACGTCAAAACCCGTGGCATGTTTGGCGAGGCGCAACTGGAAAGCCTACTGGAGCAGGTGTTCGTACCCGACCAGTACGCCGTGCAGGTGGCCACCCGCCCAGGCAGCAAAAACGTGGTCGACTTCGCCATCAAGCTGCCGGGCCGCTCGGACAGTGGCGAGCCGCTGTGGTTGCCTATAGACGCCAAATTTCCCAATGAAGACTACGAACGCCTGCTGGATGCACAAGGGCGCGCCGATGCATTGGGCGCCGAGGCTGCAGGCCGGGCGCTGGAAGCACGTATCCGGCTGGAGGCCAAGTCCATGGCCGAAAAATACGTGGAGCCACCGTACACCACCGACTTTGCGATTCTGTTTTTACCCACCGAAGGGCTGTATGCCGAAGTGCTACGCCGGCCCGGCTTGATGGAAGGCCTGCAGCGCGAACACCGCATCACACTGGCCGGCCCCACCACGCTGCTGGCCATGCTGAGCTCGCTGCAAATGGGCTTTCGCACACTGGCTCTGGAGAAGCGCTCCAGCGAAGTCTGGCAGGTGCTGGGTGCCGTCAAGACCGAGTTCGGCAAATTCGGCGATGTGCTGGCCAAAGTCAAGGCCCAGACCCAGACCGTGCTCAACACGCTGGACAACGCCGAGACGCGTAGCCGTGCCATGGGCCGTGCACTCAAAAAAGTAGAGGCGTTGTCTGACGGCCAAGCGCAGGCGTTGATCCCGGTGGACAAGGAGCTGGACCGCGACGCTGATGCAGACGCGGCTTCCACGTGAGTCGTACGGATACCAACAGCACCACGCCACGCGGGGCGCTGGCCCGATTAATCTGCGGCCAGATCTGCCTGCACGGCAGCATGGCGGGCATGCGCATGGCTGCACCGCTGCTGGCCTTGCGCGATGGTTACAGCGCCTTGTCGGTGGGCGTCTTGCTCGCGCTGTTTTCACTAACACAGGTGTTTCTGGCGATACCCGCCGGCCGTTATGCCGACCGGCATGGCCTGCTCAAACCCATGGGCTTGGGCGTGTCCTCCGCCATGCTGGGTGCGGGGCTGGCAGTGCTTTTCCCCAACTTTCCCATGCTGTGTGTCAGCGCGCTGCTGATGGGTGGCGCCACGGGCGTGGCCATCGTTGCCTTGCAACGGCATGTAGGGCGTGCTGCACAGGATGCGACCGAACTCAAGCAGGTCTTCAGCTGGTTGGCCATCGGCCCTGCGGTGTCCAACTTTCTGGGCCCGGTGGCGGCCGGGCTACTGATTGACCATGCCGGTGTGTGGCTGGGCGGTACCGCCGGTGACACCAATGGTTTTCGGGCTGCGTTCCTGTTCATGGTGTTTATGCCCTTGATGACCTGGTTCTGGGTGCGCCATACGCAGGAGTTACCTCCGGTGGTGCATTCCGAGCAGACCCGCAACGCCAAGGTCTGGCATCTGCTGCGTGAGCCACAGATGCGGCGCCTGTTGCTGGTGAACTGGCTGCTCTCCAGTTGTTGGGACGTGCATACCTTTGTAGTGCCCATGCTGGGCCATGAGCGCGGCTTCAGCGCTTCGGTTATCGGTACAGTGTTGGGTTCCATGGCGGTGGCGGGCGCCAGCGTTCGCGTGCTGATGCCGCTGGTGGCGGCGCATCTGCGCGAGTGGGCGGTGATCACGGGAGCCATGGTGGTGACGGCCGTGATTTTTGCGATCTACCCCTTGATGATGTCACCTTGGACCATGGGTCTGTGCTCGGTGCTGCTGGGGCTGTCTCTGGGCGCGGTTCAGCCCATGATCCTGAGCACCCTGCACCAGATCACGCCCCACGCACTGCACGGCCAGGCCATCGGGCTGCGGATGATGACGATCAACCTCTCCAGCGTGCTAATGCCCATGTTGTTTGGCACGGCGGGGCTGGTGCTGGGGGTGTCCGTGGTCTTCTGGACCGTGGGCGCGATGGTGGGGGCAGGCGCACGCATGGCCTGGAAACTGCGGCCCTAGGGCCGTTCCCACCGCCTAAGGCGCTGGTCCGGCGCCGATGGCGCCTACAGGTTGTAGAAGTTGCGGATGAAGTCCCAGGCTTCCTGGGGATCGTCTGAGTACTTGAACAACGACAGGTCTTCAGGCGAGATGGCGCCTTCTTCCACCAGCACATCAAAGTTGATCAGGCGTTTCCAGTAGTCCGAGCCAAACAGCACGATGGGCACGGGCTTGGCCTTTTTGGTCTGCACCAGGGTGATCACTTCAAATAGCTCGTCCAGCGTGCCAAAGCCGCCGGGAAACGCCACCAGCGCTTTCGCACGCATCATGAAATGCATCTTGCGCAGCGCGAAGTAATGGAACTTGAAGGAGAGCGATGGCGTGACGTAAGGGTTGGCCTGTTGTTCGTGGGGCAGGGCGATGTTCAGGCCCGGTGTCAGTGCGCCCATTTCAAATGCACCCCGGTTGGCTGCTTCCATGATGCCGGGGCCGCCACCGGTGCAGATGAACAGTCGGTCTTTCAGCGGCTTGCGTGCGCTGTGGCCAGCCACCAGGCGGGCAAACAGGCGGGCGTTTTCGTAGTGCATCGAATTGCGTACCTGGCGCTGAGCGTTGGCAATCTGCGCTGCATCTCCGCCACTTTGTGCGCTACGCAATGCCTGCTTGGCTGTTTCGGGGGAGGGAAAGCGGGCGCTGCCAAATACCACGATGGTGTGCTCCACACCTTGGGCAGCCTGGTCCAGATCGGGTTTGAGCATCTCCAACTGCATGCGCAGGCCGCGTGTCTCGCGCCGCAGCAGGAACTCGGGGTCGGCAAACGCCATGCGGTAGGCATCTGCCTGCAGCAGGTTGCCCTTGTCGGCGTGGGCGTGAAGATCAGCCCAGGCATTGGCCAGGCGGCTTACATCAAGGTTTTGGGTGTTTTCCATGGGTGAATTGTGTTCCTATTTGCGGAGCATGGGGCGCCTGCAGTCCGTGCAATAGCGGCAGCATCCTGCCACTCCTCGATAATTTATAAACCACCGCTTGCCGTCACAACCCATGCTGCCGCTCACGACGTCCCCGCTATCCACAAACACCGGTGCCAAAGCAGCCTTGCTGCAATGGCTGCGGGCCTTCTGGCCGGCGCCTGTGACCATCGATGCGCGGGAGCGCTGGCGTTCTCTGCTGGGGGCTGCGTTGGGCATGGGTTTGACTGCACTGATCAGCCACTGGTGGTTGGGTGGTACGCCGGGCGGCTTGTGGTTGTTGGCGCCCATGGGGGCCAGTGCGGTGTTGGTGTTTGGTGTGCCGGCCAGCCCGCTGGCACAACCCTGGGCGGTGCTGGGTGGCAACGGTTTGTCGGCCCTAGTCGGTGTGGCTTGTGCACGCTGGATCGCAGACCCGGTGCTGGCGGCAGCGATTGCCGTGCCGCTGGCAATACTGGTCATGTTGTGGCTGCGTTGCTTGCATCCACCTGGCGGTGCCATGGCCCTGTCTGCCGTGTTGAGCCACTGGATGGGACTGGAATGGGTTTGGCACCCATTGGTGGTCAATATGGTGCTGATGGTTGGCGTGGGGGTTGTCTACAACACCTTGAGCGGGCGCCCCTATCCCCATGTGCAAACCCGTGCACAGGGTCATGCCACCGATGCCCGCGCCATGCACTTTACCGAGGCTGACCTGGATGTCGCTCTGGCCCAATACAACCAGATTCTGGACGTGAGCCGTGACGATTTGCAGGACCTGCTGCAGCACGCCGAGATGGCGGCGTACCGCCGCACCTTGGGTGGTCTGGCCTGTGCCGATGTGATGTCCAGCGACCCGATCGCCGTGGAGTTTGGTACGTCCCTGCAAGAGGCCTGGGACCTGATCCACAAACACCATGTCAAAGCCTTGCCGGTAGTGGACCGGGTGCGGCGCATTGTGGGCATCGCATCGTGACGGTGGCGGACTTCCTGCGCCACGCCGAGTTGGGGCAGACCGATGATCTGGGCCTCCGGTTTCGCGCATTCATCCGGCGTTCCGGTAAGACCCGCTCAGACAAGCCCGAAGTGGTGGGCCAGATCATGACGCGTCAGGTGCGTGTGGCCAGTGCCCACAGGCTGTTGACCGAGTTGGTGCCGCTGTTCTCCGAAGGTGGGCACCACCACATTCCCATCATCGACGGCGAGTCGCGCCTGGTGGGCATCATCACGCAGTCGGACTTGGTGCGGGCGCTGTACCGCGCGGTGCGGGTGGACGCCTGAAACAAAAAAGGCTTCCGAAGAAGCCCTTTTATTGAGTGCGACTGGTTAGACGCGCTTGCGGTATTCGCCAGTGCGGGTGTCGATTTCGACCTTGTCACCTTGGGCCACGAAGATTGGCACGCCGATCTCAAAACCGGTGGCGATCTTGGCAGGCTTCAGCACCTTGCCGGAGGTGTCGCCCTTGACGGCGGGCTCAGTCCAGGTGATTTCGCGCACAACGCTGGTGGGCAGTTCGACCGAGATGGCCTTGCCGTCGTAGAACACCACTTCAACGGCCATACCGTCTTCCAGGTAGTTCAGCGAGTCTCCCATGTTTTCGGCTTCGACTTCGTACTGGTTGAATTCTTCGTCCATGCAGACGTACATCGGGTCCGCGAAGTAGGAGTAGGTGCAATCCTTCTTGTCGAGGATGACCTGGTCGATCTTGTCATCGGCCTTGAACACGACTTCGGTACCGAAGTTGGCGATCAGGCTCTTGAGCTTCATGCGCACGGTGGCAGAGTTGCGGCCGCCGCGGCTGTATTCGGTCTTCAGGACGACCATAGGGTCTTTGCCGTGCATGATCACATTGCCGGCGCGGATTTCTTGAGCGATTTTCATAGCGAACTAGGGTTCAGTTGTCGCTGGCAAAATTACCAGCGGTTAGGCCGCACACGGCGACGAAGACGCCGTAAAGTCCGTTGACTTGCGGCGGGGCATGATTTGCCCTTCAAACTCGCGGCAAATTCAGCAAAGCCTCACATTTTAACGGCTTTTTGCCACGAAGCTGGCCAGTTGGCTTGCCAGGTCGTCCATTTGCAGCAACCGCGCCCGGGCCGACTGGGCGGTTTGCGCCCAAGGGCCAAGCTCCAGCGGCGGCAGATCGCCTTGGTTCAAACCATTCCATGCATGGTGAAACTGCCGCAGGGAAATCCCGGCCCCCAGTTGGTCGAGAAAAGCATCCAGCTTGTCGTGGTGCGCCGCGTCGTCCTGCGGGTAGATCTGCCAGACCAGCGGTTTGCCGGCCCACAGCGCGCGGATAACCGAATCCTCGCCACGCACGAAATTCAGGTCGCATGCCCACAGCAGGTGGTCAAAATCCTGCTGGCTGAAGCTGGGTAAGTATGAAATTGATAGCGCCTTGCGCTCATTCCATAAGGGCTGCAGCCTGTTTTTATCCAAAACTGCGGCCTGCACCGCGGCGCTTGCACGCCCGACGGTCACCATCAGGCGGGTGGGTTCGCTGTGGTTGGCAAGTTGTGCCAGCAACTGGGGCAGGGCGGCGGGCTCGTAGCAAAACAGCGAGATCAGGCGTTCAGCGGGTTGGCGCGCAACGCCTTGCTGCGCCAGCCATGCGGCAGCGTCGAACTGGGCCATGCGTGCCGTCAGGTCGGTTTCTCGCAGCAAGCCGCCCGTACGCTGCGTGAAGCCGGGGTAGAAGAAATGTTTGGTTGCCCCTTGCGCCGGGCCCTGCATCACGGGGGAGGGCAGGCCGTGGGAACGCTCTACATACGCCTCGGCTGACAGATACTCCAGATTGATCCACACTGGAAATTCCAAGCCTTTTTGGCCTGTAGCCCCCGTGGATTGTGCGCGGAAAGCTATGAATTCAGGAGCAATTTCGCAGCCAAAGCTCTCTACCCAGACATCTGCAGGTGGCATCTGTGTCAGCAATGCAAGGTCTCGCGACTGCTCCCAGTCCAGCACTTGCACGCCCGGCCAATGCCCTTGCCGCGCACCCGGCGCCATCCAGCCCAGCGCGCTGGTGTCGTCCACCCACAGTCGCACGTGATGACCGCGCGTTGCCAAGTCGGCGCACAGGCGCCAGCAGACGCCGATGTCGCCAAAGTTGTCGATGACCCTGCAAAAAATATCCCAACGCATAAACAGCATTGTCCACGCTGCACAATAGCCACCCATGTCCGACGCCCCATCCGCGCCCTCCCACTCTGACGAACTGTTGCGCCAGGTCGCGGCCTTGCCATTGCTGCCGGGGGTGTACCGCTACTTCGATGCGCAGGACCAGTTGCTCTATGTAGGCAAAGCCATCAGCCTGAAGAAGCGCGTCTCCAGCTATTTCCAGAAGAACCATGGCGGCACGCGCATTGGCCACATGGTCAGCAAGATTGTGCGTATGGAGACCACGGTCGTGCGCTCCGAAGCCGAGGCACTGCTGCTCGAAAACAACCTGATCAAGACGCTCAACCCGAAGTACAACATTCTGTTTCGGGACGACAAGAGCTACCCGTATTTGAAGATGAGCGGCGTGGCCAAACTCCCCAAGGCTATGGCGGAAAAATCCGTTCGCGTTGAGCCTGTCGAAACGCAGCCTCCGCACGTCAAGGACCTGCAGAAGGCTTCGACAGGCTCAGCCCGAACGGAGGTACTTGTTCAGCGTACGTCCAATGCGGCAGAGTTTTCCCGCGTGTCCTACTACCGCGGCGCGGTGGAAAAGAAGCACCGCTACTTCGGTCCGTACCCCAGCGCGTGGGCGGTGAAAGAGGCGATTTTGCTTATGCAAAAAGTCTTTCGCCTGCGCACCTGCGAAGACCCGGTGTTCAGCAACCGCACGCGGCCCTGTTTGCTGTACCAGATCAAACGTTGCTCCGCGCCGTGCGTGGGCCATATCTCGGCGCAGGACTACGCCGAAGACGTGGCCAACGCAGAAAAGTTTTTGCGCGGCGATGCGCAGGAAGTGATGCGCGAGCTGGAAGTCCGCATGATGGCGCACAGCGACAAGCTGGAGTTTGAGCAGGCCGCCGAGCTACGCAACCAGGTGTCTGCGTTGTCCAACGTGCTGCACCAGCAATCGATGGACAACGTGGCAGATCGCGATGTGGACATCCTGGCTGTCAAGGTGCAGGGCGGCAAAGCCTGCGTGAACCTGGCCATGGTGCGCGGTGGGCGGCACTTGGGCGATCGGCCGTACTTCCCGGTGCATGTGGACGATGCCTTCACGCTCAGTGAAGAAGAGGCCGCGGAGGTGCAGCCCGACGCCGTTGAAGTGCAAGTGCTCGAAGCGTTTCTGGCGCAGCACTATGTAGAGGTAGCCATTCCGCCCACGCTGCTCGTGAGCCACCCGGTCAGCAAGAGTTTGTTGGCTGCCTTGTCGGAGCAAACGGGCGTCAAGATCAGCGCGGTGCATCAACCGCGCGAACAACGCCGCGCCTGGCTGGAGATGGCGCAGACCAATGCCGCGCTGCAGCTAGCGCGCCTGTTGGCCGAAGAAGGTTCGCAACAAGCGCGCACCCGTGCATTGGCCGAAGCGCTGGACATGCCGCAGGAAGATCTGGATTCTTTGCGCATCGAATGCTTTGACATTTCGCATACGGGGGGCGAGAACACCCAAGCGTCGTGCGTGGTGTTCCAGCACCACAAGATGCAAAACGCCGAGTACCGCCGTTTCAACATTACCGATATCACCCCCGGCGACGATTACGCCGCGATGCGCCAGGTGCTGACGCGCCGTTACAGCAAGCTGGCCGAAACTTTGCAGGAAGCCAAGCACAACGGCACCACGCCTGCCGGCACCGGGCGCCTGCCCGACCTGGTGCTGGTCGACGGCGGCAAGGGCCAAGTCTCGATGGCGCGCGAGGTGTTTGCGGAATTGGGGCTGGACCTGTCGCTGATCGTTGGCGTAGAGAAGGGTGAGGGCCGCAAGGTCGGGCTGGAAGAACTGGTGTTTGCGGATGGCCGTGAGAAGGTCTATCTGGGCATGGACTCGGCGGCGCTAATGCTGGTTGCGCAAATCCGTGACGAGGCCCACCGTTTTGCGATCACCGGCATGCGCGCTGCGCGGGCCAAGGTGCGTATCGGTGGCGGCAAGCTGGAAGAAATTCCCGGCATTGGCCCCAAACGGCGTGCGCGTTTGCTGCAGCGCTTCGGTGGCGTGCGTGGTGTGGCGCTGGCCAGCGCGGAAGATCTGTCCACGGTGGAAGGCATCTCACGCGAGCTGGCCGAAGAAATTTACCGGGCCCTGCATTAGCCATGCCACAATTGCCGCATATGTTTATGACGATACCAACCATCATGACCTGGACGCGCATCTTCGCGATCCCTCTCATCGTCGGTGTCTTCTACCTGCCGGAGTCGATGGCGTCCACTGCCGACAAGAATCTGGTGGCCACCATCATGTTCGTGGTGTTCGCGCTGACTGACTGGTTGGATGGTTATCTGGCGCGCAAGCTGAACCAGACCTCATCCTTTGGCGCCTTTCTCGATCCAGTGGCGGACAAGTTTCTGGTTTGCGCCTGTGTACTGGTTTTAGTACACCTGCAGCGCGCGGATGTATTTGTGGCGCTCATCATCATTGGGAGAGAGATTGCCATCTCCGCCCTGCGTGAATGGATGGCCCAAATCGGCGCCTCCAAGAGCGTGGCCGTGCACATGATAGGCAAGCTCAAAACGGTGGTGCAGATGGTGGCCATTCCGTTTTTGCTCTTCGACGGCATGCTGTTTGGGCTGATTGACACGCACCAGTGGGGTGTGGCACTGATCTGGGCAGCGGCGGTGCTAACCGTCTGGTCCATGGTGTATTACCTGCAGAAAGCCATTCCCGAGATTCGTGCCAAGGCGCGCTGACGCTGCCCCGAAGCGGTGCATTTTTATTCGGATGGTGCACCTTTCTTCGCACTTACATTTAGCACAAAAATTCTTGGGTTCTGCGGAAAAAATGAATCACAAATGCGACTAGAATTCGCGTCCGCACTGTCGTAATGCTGCACGACGTATTGACATGGGTTGGCCCCGTGGCTTTAATGGAAAACAGCAGTTGCGACTGCTACCTAAGAATATTTTGAAGAGACAAATCGTTTAACACTGCTTGCATACAAGGGGTCTTTGTGAATAAAACTGAATTGATTGAGCACATCGCAAAACACGCTGACATTTCCAAGGCCGCTGCCACGCGCGCACTGGAATCCACCATTGGTGCTGTGAAGACGACCTTGAAAAAAGGCGGCTCCGTTTCTCTGGTTGGTTTTGGTACGTTTGCGGTGGGTAAACGTGCTGCACGCACCGGTCGCAATCCCCGCACCGGCGATGCGATTAAAATCAAAGCTGCAAAGGTCCCCAAGTTCCGTCCAGGCAAAGCGTTGAAAGACGCTCTGAACTGATACGGTCAAGAGTTTCAGGTTTCAGGTGGGGTGATTAGCTCAGTTGGTAGAGCAACGCCTTTACACGGCGTGGGTCGGCGGTTCGAGCCCGTCATCACCCACCACCACCCAACAAAGGCGAACTTTATGTTCGCCTTTTTTGTTATTTTCCGAAAGAGTTAGCGCATGTTCGATTTTGTTCGCAAGCACACCAAGGTCATGATGTTCCTCATGTTCTTGCTGATCATCCCGGCGTTTGTGCTGGTGGGCATCGATGGCTTCAAAAGCATGGGGTCCGATGGCGCTGTTGTCGCCAAGGTCGGCAGCCACAGCATCAAGCAGGGCGAATGGGATGCCGCACACAAGATGGAAGTGGACCGCATGCGTGCTTCCATGCCGAACCTGGATGCCAAGTTGTTGGACTCTCCCCAGGCCCGTTATGTCACGCTGGAGCGTCTGGTGCGAGAACGTGTGCTGGCCGAGGCGGCGCTGGTATCGCACCTGACCACTACCAACGCGCGCCTGGCCAACGAACTGCAACAAAACCCCACGATTGCATCCTTGCGCAAACCTGATGGCTCACTGGACATGGACCGTTATCGCCAACTGGCTGCGAGCCAGGGTTTCACCCCTGAAGGTTTTGAGGCCCGTGTGCGCAACGATCTGTCGGTGCGCCAGGTGGAGTCGGGTGTGGTGGCCACCGCGTTTTCCACGGCGGCTGTTGCCGACGTCTCGCTGAATGCCTTCTTTGAAAAGCGCGAGATACAAATTGCCCGCTTCAACCCCGCTGATTTCACCAGCAAGGTGGTGCTGACGGACGCCGATATCGAAGCCTTCTACCAGGCCAATGCGCCCTTGTTCCAGGCGCCCGAATCTGCAAGCATTGAATACGTGTTGCTGGACTTGGATACCGTGAAGAAAGGCATTGTTCCCGATGCGCAGGAGGTGAAGTCTTACTACGAGCAAAACGTCGCCCGCCTGAGCGGCAAGGAAGAGCGCCGTGCCAGCCACATTCTGATCAATGCGCCCAAAGACATGCCCGCAGCAGAGCGTGAGAAAGCCAAGGCGCGTGCTGCTGCCCTGCTGGAGCAGGTGCGCAAGGCCCCCGCTTCTTTTGCAGAGGTTGCGCGCAAGAATTCGCAAGACACGGGCTCTGCCCCCAATGGCGGTGATCTGGATTTCTTTGGCCATGGCGCCATGGTCAAGCCATTTGAAGATGCGGTATTCGCCATGAAAAAGGGTGACATCAGCGACGTGGTGGAGTCCGACTTCGGTTTTCACATCATCAAACTGACCGACGTGAAGACCCCCAAGCAAAAGAGCTTTGAAGAGCTGCGTGCCGGGATCGAAGCCGACTTGCGCACCCAGCAAGCCCAGCGCAAGTTCGCCGAAATCGCAGAGTCATTCACCAATGGTGTGTACGAACAGTCCGACACCCTCAAACCGATTGCCGACAAGCTCAAGCTCGAAGTAAAAACCGCAACCGGACTGCAGCGCAATCCCGCACCCGGTGCAACAGGCGTGCTGGCCAATCCCAAGCTGTTGGCCGCCGTCTTCAGCCCCGAATCGGTGGACAAGAAACGCAACACCGAAGCTTTGGAAATCGCCCCCAACCAACTGGCATCTGCCCGTATTACCCAATACACCGCAGCCCGTACTCTGCCGTTGACCGAAGTGCGCGCCAATGTGCGTGAACGCCTGTTGGCAAGCCGCTCCGCCGAACTGGCGAAGAAAGAAGGCGAGAGCAAACTGGCCGCGTGGAAGGCAGATGCCAGCGGCGCCAACTTGCCTGCTGCCGTGGTGGTGTCGCGCGAACCTGGACAAACTATCCAGGGCGCAGTGCTGAACGCTGCATTGAGCACCGACACCAGCAAGCTGCCCGGTTGGAGTGGTGTGGACTTGGGGGCCCAAGGCTACGCCGTGCTGCGCGTCAACAAGGTGATGCCGCGTACCCCGGTCGCGGATTCCACCTCCAAACAGGAACGTGCACAGTACGCCCAATGGGTGGCCAACGCAGAAAACCAGGCCTACTACCAGTTGCTCAAAGACCGCTTCAAGGCACAGATCAAGGTACCACGCCCCACGGGAGCGGTGGGAAGTGCCTCCGCTTCGGCGGAATAGCCCAAAACAGCAGCTATAATGCTGCTTCTGCGGTGGCTGTAGCTCAGTTGGTAGAGTCCAGGATTGTGATTCCTGTTGTCGTGGGTTCGAGCCCCATCAGCCACCCCATTTAGCGTTTTTCATGTGGTAAGTCCTTGATTTCCTTGTAAATCAAGGGTTTCCAGCCAGATATAAAGTCTGGTTGTTACACAGCCTGTTACACAACTCAGTGATACAGGACCACATGAAAGCAATCGCAAAACACCTCGCCGTACGCGGCATTTCTAGCAGTATTTATTACCGCCGCCGTATCCCAACGGCGATTCGTAGAGCCTATCCGCCCAAACAAACGCACATCATTGAGTGTTTGTTCACGTCGGACCTGGCTACCGCGAAAAAACTTCAAAAAGTTATTGACCTTCGTGTAGAGGCTGAATTTAGTCAGCACGCACGGAATTTGAAGCAACAGCATGTTGAATTGCGCTGAACCCTGACCCAACCTTTCCATCAAATCTTGACCCACACGATTTGTGTGCACAAGGTGCTCACGTTGTGGATAAGTTCTTGATCTCCTTCTTCTTGGGTTGAGTTTTTGCAGTACTGTTGTGTAGATCTGCTTCAAATTGCGCCGCTGTTTCCGCGATTTAGTTGCCTCCATTCCGAGCCAGATGGCCAGCTTCTCGGCAAATGGATCGAGCTTGCTTGAGCTCACCCGCTTTGCGTAGGTGGGCTCAGTCTCATCTGATCGCAGGTACTTCTTTACGGTGTTGCGAGCCATGCCTGTACGCCTGGAAATCTCGCGGATGGACATGTTTTCTCGCAATGCCCAACGCCTGATGACATTCAATGTCGCCACGTTTATCACTCCTAAATTCCCCCCGCTTTAAAAACTAGCAGGGTAGGTCCTACGTGGGTCAGTTTTGAATGGAAATTACTGTCCTAAGTGGGTCAGATTTCGACGGAATTCAACATCGGGGGGAGATTTCTGAAGGTGCCTAGACGTTTCGACAGCAATTGGCTGTCGTTTTCAGAGAACCCCGTATGCAAAACGAAGGCAAAACCCCGGTAGGTAGGCGAAGCCCGCCGCCGCTCCGGCAGGATGAACAGGCGCTCCTTCAGTTTTTGGTGGCAGAGGCGAAACGGCGTGGTGACTCCATGACGCAACTGGCTAAATCACTGGGAGTGACATATGCGCGACTTGCGCAGTGGCGAAGGGAGGACGCACGTATTGAGAATTCCGGGCGGCCAGTATTTGAAAAGGCTGCGCTTTATCTTGGATGGCCGACGTTGTTTGTGCTTCTGCATGCAGGCGTTGTCAGACTGTCGGACATAGCGTGGCCTGGCAAAGGCAGTTTGGCGGATTGCATGGCCCGAGAAATCGAGCGCATGCGCCAGCATCCGCGGATTGGTCCCTGGATACCTCCTGCAATCGAAAAAGCCAACCTAGGCATTCGTCTCTTCGTTGCGTTTCTATTCAATGAATACGAACGGGCAACAAAGGCTGACGAATCTCGACTGGACTGGCTGGAGGAGCTGCGCAACGTATCTCAGACGCATTTGAAAGAAGCTAAGACCGCATTGAGAGGCCGGGCGCGTACAGCGAAGAAGAGGGACAACTAGGCTTATTCCAGAGTATTGATTTGCGCCTCCCTCATGGAGGCGCTTTTTTGCAGCCACAAACGCTGCCGGTGATGCTCAGGTCTAGGGCAGGGATGTCCCGTGAGTCGGAGCCGTGTGGGCGGGATGTTTATACGTGTTGCACGTCTCCCTTATTGCGGGTGCAAGTGATGTGACTGCCACCGATGACGGGACTTGACCTGCAGTGCTCATTGGGGAAGTAATCTGATTGCATGAAAAATTCTTAAATATTCCCCCTAAAGGGGAATATTTGTAATTTATATATCCTAGTATTCAATATTTCACCGGGTTTCGGCTTGACGTTTGCATAAATTAGTTGCTAATATTCCCCCCAAATGGGAACTTCTCCAACTTTTTCATTCAAGACGCTCCTCTCTGAGCGACCTCGCGGCCAGCCTCTTGGGACACGCTGGATGGGTGAGCACGGATTAACGGCCAAGCACGCTGCGCGGCTTGCAAAAGAAGGTTGGCTGGAACGGCTAGGGCATGGCACTTATGCCTTGCCGGGTGAGACCCTGGACCGTGATGCAAGCCTCGCCTCGTTAGTGCCGGCCGTGCCTGGCTTACACGTTGCTGGAAAGACGGCACTTAGCTGGCGGGGAGTGCGGCACAACCTCGCTTTCCGAGAGACGCTAACACTGTGGGGCGACAAGCCGACCAAACTTCCGGTTTGGTTCACTACGCGCTTTCCCGCTCACTACCAGGCTACGCACCTCTTCGATGCGGAGATGCCGCCGGAGCTGGGAATAGCACCCTTGCCAGCCGGGCGACCTGATGTCCCCGTATCAACGCCAGAGAGGGCCCTGCTGGAGCTCCTGAGCGACGTCGGAACGCGGCAGACATTGGAAGAGGCGCGCCATCTTGTCGAAGGTGCCCGTTCATTGCGGTTGCCAGTGCTTGAAGAACTCTTTTCGCATCTGACCCGCATCAAAGTTGTGCGGTTGGCGCATGCCCTTGCAGACGAGCTCAGTCTCCCTTGGGCGTCCCTCGCACAGCAGCACAGCGAGCGTCTAGGCGGTGGCAAGCGCTGGGTGAGTGTCGGAAAAAATGGGGAACGCCTGGACCTCAAACGCAACCCATGAATCAAGCCTACACATCAACGGTCCAGCTCCTGCTGGCTATCGCACCTGCAATCTTCGAGAGCCCGCTCTTTGCTATGAAGGGCGGAACAGCACTCAACCTGTTCGTCCAGGACTTGCCTCGGCTGTCAGTGGACATTGACGTGGTCTTCCTGCGGCATGACCTGACACGCGATGAAGCGCTCAAGGCCATCAAAGAGGAACTAGCAGTCGCGAAAACGCGAATCGAACGCATGGGATTTAAAGCTGAAGTTCGTCCAAACAATGTTGGAGACGAGGCAAAGATGTTCGTCACAGACGGCACATCCGAGGTCAAGGTTGAGGTGAATTTCGTATTCCGGGGCACCGTGCTGCCACCTGTCCGCACCTCGCTAACCGCAGCGGCGCAAACACTTTTTGCGGCGAACGTAGAGGTGCCTGTACTGGCGGTTCCCGAGCTGTATGGCAGCAAATTGGTGGCGGCCATGGACCGGCAGCATCCGCGGGACATTTTTGATGTTCAGCATATGTTTGACCGGTTTGGCATGCCATCTGACTTCGTCGACTGCTTTGTGGTCTACCTGGCAGGCCACAACCGTCCCGTGCATGAGGTTTTATTCGCGCAGTTGCAACCTCTTGCGGAGGTGTTTGCCAATGAATTCGTTGGTATGACCGCTGTACCGGTTACTTTGGAACAGTTGGAGGCCACAAGGGCTCGGCTGTTTGAATCCCTGCCAAGAGCGCTAACCCCAGCGCACCGCACCTTTTTACTCACCCTTGTCCAGGGTGAACCTGACTGGGACCAGATGCCATTCGCGCATTTGCGGGAACTCCCGGCGATTCGCTGGAAGTTGATGAATCTCGCCAAGCTAAAGAAGAGCAATCCGAAGCGGTTCATGCAGCAACACGATGAGCTTGCGGCGCGCTTGGCCGCCGCCGTTTAAGTAGTGGGTTTGCCACGGGGCGATGAGCGGGGCAAGACCTTATGCAGCAAACTTCAATCGCTCACAACGCACCGGTTGATGTGCATGCACTTTCGTCCCTGGAATTGAAATGGCCCAAACGTATAAAACAAAAAGGGTAGGGCCAAAGTTGTGCCGCGTATAAAAATCAGAACCAATAAATGTGGAGGCTAGACATGAGTCCAGTCTTGGATTGTGAAGGTGGATTTTTGGGCATAAATAGTGTTCAAAAGGACCGAAAATTGTTACACTAACTGCTACACACGGCTGTGTAACAACCTCTGGAAACCCGCATGGATACTGGGGTTCTAGCTTGGTCAGTGGCTCCCCATCAGCCACCCCAAAAATATGAAAACCCCGCTATCTCTCTGGTAGCGGGGTTTTTTCTTGTCTGTCGCTCGGTACCGGACACAAAACCGGACAGCCCGCCTGCCCAAGTCGCTCCGGTTCACAAGAGCAGGCTGCAGATATGTGTCTCCCTCATCTGGCCCACACAAATACTGGTAATCCCGCTACTCAAAAGATAGCGACCGTTTTTGCTTTTAGGCAACACAATGCTTTTGCCGCGGGGGCAAGCCTTATAAACTACGCCCCCAAGCAGCCATGTAGTGATGTGGGTCCGCATGCACAGACACATCAGGGATGACCGTACGAATGAATGCCAAACCTTTGGCCGTTGATAGCCCGCCCGAAAAGCCAATGATCCTGGTCGTGGACAACACACCGGGCAGTCAGGCTTGGGTGCAGCATCTGCTGGAAGACCTGTATGAGGTGCAGGGTGCGGGTACGGCTGAAGCTACTTGGGCTGCGGCCTTGTCGGATAGCCCACCCGATCTGATCCTGCTGGCCGCCGTGTTGCCGGATGCCGATGGTTACGCGGTGTGCCGCAAACTCAAGGCCAATGCCAAAACGCGCGACATCCCGGTCATCATGCTCACGGCCGACGTGGGCGCGGTGGACGACCACATGCTGTTCACCGTGGGGGCATCGGACTACATTGCCAAACCGCTGAGCCCACCCACGGTGCGGGCCCGCATCAAGACCCATCTGGCGCTCAAGGGGGCGGCAGATTTCTTGAACGACAAATACAGTTTTCTCCAAAGTGAGATCACCGCGCGTACGCGCGAAGCCAACGCCATCCAGGACGGCACCATCATGGCCATGGCCTTGCTGGCCGAAACCCGTGACGCCGATACCGGCAACCACATTCGCCGCACCCAGTTGTATGTGCGTGCGCTGGGCTGGAAGCTGTGCAACCACCCGCGCTTCAAGACCTACCTGACAGTGGCCAACATAACCTTGCTGTTCAAGGCAGCGCCTCTGCACGACATTGGCAAGGTGGGCGTGCCCGACCGCATTCTGCAAAAGCCCGGCAAGCTCACGCCCGAAGAATTCGAGATCATGAAGACCCACACCACGCTGGGGCGCGATGCCATTGCACACGCGGAGCTGGAGTTGGGAACCGAAGTGCCGTTTTTGACCATGGCCCGCGAAATTGCCTACTGCCACCAGGAGAAATGGGATGGCAGTGGTTACCCGCAAGGGCTGGTGGGTGACGACATACCGATTGCCGCGCGGCTGATGGCACTGGCCGATGTGTATGACGCGCTGATCAGCCGGCGCATTTACCGCGCCGCGATGTCACATGCCGAGGCGGTGAAGGTGATTGAACACGTCAAAGGCAAGCACTTTGACCCTGACGTGGTGGATGCATTTTTGGAGATCCATGAGCAGTTCAACGCCATTGCCATGAGTTACCACGACTCGGACGCGGACCTGCAAAAGAAAGCCGACTTCCTGGAGCTCTCCAGGGCCTCGACTCCCGGCGAACTCTCATAGTGCATCAAGGAGCGATCGGGGCCACAACTCACCGCCGGGCCGCCCCAAGGTGAGTTAACCCCCTTTGGGGGGGCAGCGACCCGCGCAGCGGCGGAGCGTGGGGGCCAATTTCCTTTAGTTCACCATTACCAGCTTGCCCTTGACGCCGCGCGAGCCCATGTGGGCGTAGGCGGCCTTCAGGTCGGCCATGGGCATGGTGCTGTCGATCACAGGTTTGATCTTGCCCGCGCCGTACCACTGGGCCAGCTCGCCCATCATGGCGGCGTTGGCCTTGGGTTCCCTCTTGGCGAAGTCGCCCCAGAACACACCGACGATGGAAGCGCCCTTGAGCAATGCCAGGTTGAAGGGCAGGGCGGGAATGGGGCCAGAGGCAAAACCTACCACCAGGTAACGGCCGCGCCAGGCGATGGAGCGGAAGGCGGGCTCGGCGAAATCGCCACCCACGGGGTCGTAAATCACGTCCGGGCCCTTGCCGTCGGTCAGTGCCTTGATGGCGTCGCGCAGATTCTCTGTGCTGTAGTTGATGGTGGCATCGGCACCAATCGATTTGCACAAGTCGCACTTCTCTTGTGTAGACGCCGCTGCAATCACGCGAGCGCCCATGGCCTTGGCGATCTGGATGGCCGAGGTGCCGACACCACCGGCCGCGCCCAGCACCAGCACAGTTTCACCGGCCTTCAGTTGTGCGCGGTCTACCAGCGCGTGGTAGGACGTGGCATAGATCATGATGAAAGCGGCCGCATCCACAAAGGGAAATCCGGCCGGAAGCGGCATGCAGATTGCGGAAGGCGCTATGGTATGTGTAGCAAATCCGCCAGTGCCGCTGAGGCAGGCCACGTTCTGGCCGACCTTGAGGTGGGTCACGCCTTCGCCCACGGCCTGCACTACGCCAGCATATTCTGAACCCGGCACAAAGGGCAGGGCGGGTTTCATCTGGTACTTGTTTTGCACGATCAGGATGTCGGGGAAGTTCAGGCTGGCCGCCTTGATTTCCAGCAGCACCTCGCCGGCCTTGGGGCTGGGTGTGGGCAGCTCCTTCCAGGTCAGTGCGTCGATACCAGTGGGGTTTTCACAAAGCCAAGCGTGCATGGGATGTCTCCAAAAATTATGGGGCCATCATAGGGGGCGACAGCCGCATTGCCAGCATTTCTCCAGCGGGAAATGTCTCTCGCGCGACGCGCTGCCAGCGCGCCAACCTACAATGAACGGCAACTTGCAGTACTTATGAAAATCCTGATTTCCAACGACGACGGTTACCTGGCGCCCGGCATTGTGGCGCTCTACGAGGCACTCAAAGACATCGCCGAGGTGGACGTCATTGCGCCCGAGCAAAACAACAGCGCCAAGTCCAACGCGCTGACCCTGCATTCCCCGCTGTACGTGCACCGTGCGGCCAATGGTTTTCGGTTTGTGAATGGCACGCCGGCAGACTGTGTGCACATTGCGCTGTCCGGCCTGCTGAACTACCGCCCTGATCTGGTTGTCTCTGGCATCAACAACGGCGCCAACATGGGCGACGACACCATCTACTCCGGTACCGTGGGTGCAGCCATGGAAGGGTTCCTGTTCGGCGTCCCGGCGATTGCGTTTTCGCAGGTGGAGAAAGACTGGGTCCACCTGGACTCGGCCGCGCGCAAGGCGCGTGAGTTGGTGCTCAGCATGCAGCAACAGCAGTTGATCACGCCTACGCCCTGGCTGCTCAACGTGAACATTCCCAACCGCCCGTTTGCCGAAATTGGCAGCATGAAACTGTGTCGTTTGGGTAAGCGCCACGCGGCGGAGAAGGTGATCCCGCAGCGCAGCCCGCGCGGCGAAACCATGTACTGGATCGGCGCGGCCGGCCCGGTAAAAGATGATGCCGAGGGCACGGACTTCCATGCCACGGCCCAGGGCCATATGGCCATGACCCCGCTCAAGGTTGATCTGACCGACCACGACAGCCTGGGTTACTGGGCACAAACGGCGGCCCGCTTGACCAGCCACACGCCACCTGCGCCATGACCACGAAGCAGCGGCCCTCTTTCCCTGCGCGGCTGGATGCCAAGCCGGTGGCGACACCTGCCAAGACGGCGGTGCCGGTGTTGAAATCCGTGCCTGCGACGCCGCAGGGCGTGGGCATGGACTCCAGTGCGGTGCGCATGCGCATGGTGCAAAAACTTCAGGGTCAAGGGGTCAGCCATCCGCTGGTGCTGGGTGCCATGGGCGCCGTGGAGCGCCACCGGTTTGTCGACAGTGCGCTGGTCAACCAGGCGTATGAAGACACCAGCCTGCCCATCGGCTTGGGGCAGACCATTTCCAAACCGGGAGTGGTCTCGCGCATGGCCGAGTTGCTGCTGCAAGGCGGTGCCAAGGGCCCGCACGGCAAACTCGGGCGGGTGCTGGAGATTGGCACCGGCTGCGGCTACCAGGCTGCTGTGCTGAGCCTGCTGGCCGATGAGGTTTACAGCATCGAGCGCCTGCGCGGCCTGCATGACAAGGCGCGTGAAAACCTGCGCCATCTGCGCTTGCCCAATGTGCATCTGCTGTTTGGCGATGGCATGGAAGGGTATGCCAAGGGCGGGCCTTACGCGGCCATCATTTCGGCCGCGGGTGGCGATAGGCTTCCGCAAGCCTGGGTGGACCAGTTGGCGATGGGCGGGCGCCTCGTAGCGCCGACGGTAATGCCCGGTAGCGCCGGGAATACACAGGCCTTGCTGGTGCTGGACAAGACGCCACAGGGCATCCGCCAGTCGATTTTGGAGGCGGTGCACTTTGTCCCCCTAAAATCGGGTGTTGCTTGAAAGAAAGTGTTTATGACCGGTTTGTCGTATCGTGGTTCGTGGTCGGTGGGTATTGCAGCAGCCTTGCTCTTGTCGGGCTGCGGCTCCAGTGTGCACAATCGTCCGCCGGTGGAAGACCGTGGTACCAGCGTCAAGTCGGGCGCTGCCCTGGATCCACGGACCCAGGCGGTCAAGCAGCCCCCGGGCTTTGAGAACGCCGGCAAGGCGGGTTATTACACCGTCAAGCCCGGTGACACCCTGATCCGCATTGGCCTGGAGAGCGGCCAAAGCCACCAGGACATCACGCGCTGGAACGCGCTGGAAAACCCCAACAAGATTGAGGTTGGTCAGGTGTTGCGCATCGTGCCTCCGGTGGCCGGAGAAACTGCCGTCGTGACCAAGCCGGTCACGACGAGCACCGCAACGACCACGCCGATTGCTGCCGCTTCCGCGCCTGCCAAGGCGGCGTCTGCGCCCACGACTGCCACCTCTACGCCCGCACCTGCACCGGTGGCCGCAGCAGGCGGTGATGACGATCTGAACTGGATCTGGCCCGGCAACGGCCCGGTACTGGCCGGGTTTGACGAAGTCAAGAACAAGGGGCTGGACATTGGCGGCGCTGCGGGTGACACCGTGCTGGCTGCGGCCGATGGCAAGGTGGTCTACGCCGGTGCTGGCCTGCGCGGCTACGGCAACCTGATCATCCTCAAGCACAACAACACCTATCTGACGGCCTATGCCCACAACCAGAGCCTGATGGTCAAGGAAGACCAGACGGTGAAGAAGGGCCAGAAGATTGCCGAGATGGGCAGCAGCGATGCCGACCGGGTCAAGCTGCACTTTGAGGTGCGTCGGCAAGGCAAGCCGGTAGACCCGGCCAAATACCTGCCCGCCAAATAGAGGCCCTATGCCGTGAAAACTCCCCGCCCCCCCCGTCTGGACAGCAGTGCTTCCAAGCGCGGTGTGGCAGGGGAGATTCATGTGCCAAATAGCCTTCTAGCCCCCGAGGACAGTGCGCAAGAAGCTATCGAATTTATAGCGCCCACCGGGCTGGACGCGCTGGCCAAAGAGTCCCAAGCGGGTGACGAGTCGGCCGATGCGCTGGCGGTCTACCTGCGCGGCGTGCGCCGCACCGAGCTGTTCACCCCCCAGGAAGAGTTTGAAGCCGCCACCCGTGCCCGCGCCGGTGACTTTGCCGCGCGCCAAAGCATGATCGAGCACAACCTGCGCCTGGTGGTCAGCATTGCCAAGGGTTACATGGGCCGCGGTGTGCCCATGGCCGACCTGATCGAGGAAGGTAATCTGGGGCTGATGCACGCGATCGACAAGTTCGAACCCGAGCGGGGCTTTCGTTTCTCGACCTACGCCACTTGGTGGATACGCCAGTCGGTAGACCGTGCGCTGATGTACCAGGGCCGCGCGGTGCGCCTGCCGGTGAACGTGGTGCGCGAGGTGCAGCAGGTGTTGCGCGCACGCCGTGTGCTGGAAAACGATCCGGTGCTGGCCGCGCAGCGGCCCGAGGGCATCCGCGTGGAAGACATTGCCGCGCTGCTGGGCCAGGAGCCCAGCCATGTGTCCGATCTGCTGGCCATGGCCGAGGCGCCGCGTTCGCTCGACGCTTCGTTGGACCATTCGGGGGAGGAGCAAACACTCGGCGACAGCCTGGTGGATGTGCTGGCGCTGGACCCGTCGGACGTGACCCAGGCGCATGAGGTGGACCACTTGCTGGAGTCCTGGGTGGCCACGTTGTCCGGGCGTGAGCGCGAGGTGCTGGAAGGGCGTTTTGGCCTGCACGACCGCGATCCCGAAACCCTGGATGTGTTGAGCCAGCGCCTGGGCCTGACCCGCGAGCGCGTGCGCCAGGTGCAAAACGAAGCCTTGCAGAAACTCAAGCGCCACATCCTGCGCCGCGGTATCAAGCGCGAATTCCTGATGTAGGGTGTGGCCCCCACGCTCCGCTACTGTGTGGGGCGCTGCCCGGCGAAAAATTACTCGCCCTCTGACCTGAGACAATTCAGGCATGACAGACGCAATTTTGACCGTTCCTACGACAACTTCCCCCGCAGACAACGCCTTGCCCGAAGGCTGGCTGGCCGTGAAATCCCTGGACCTGGAGGCGCAGGGCGTGGCCCACCGTCCCGATGGCAAGGTGGTATTTATCGACGGCGCCTTGCCCTTTGAGGTGGTGAGCGCCAATATCCACCGCAGCAAAAGCAGCTTTGAGAAAGGCACGCTGACCCAGATCCACCGCGAGTCTTCGCAGCGCGTGCGCCCGGACTGCCCGCACTTCGGTCTGAGCCCCCAGTCCTGTGGCGGTTGCAAGATGCAGCACCTGCATATTGGCGCCCAGGTGGCGGTCAAGCAGCGGGTGCTGGAAGACAACCTGTGGCACATCGGCAAGGTCAAGCCCGGCAATATGCTGCGGCCCATCGAGGGGCCAACCTGGGGCTACCGCTACCGGGCGCGCCTGTCGGTGCGTTTTGTGCGCAAGAAGGGCGAGGTGCTGATCGGTTTCCACGAGCGCAAGAGCCACTATGTGGCCGATATCAAGGAATGCCGGGTGCTGGTGCCGCACGTCAGCGCCATGCTGCTGCCGCTGCGCGCGCTGATTGCCTCCATGGACGCCATAGAGACGCTGCCGCAGATTGAACTCGCCGTGGGCGACATGGGACTGGGCGCGGCAGAAGTGACGGCCATGGTGCTGCGGCACATGGAGCCCTTGAGCGAGGCCGATCTGAACCGCCTGCGCCAGTTTGCCGTTGCGCACCCGGGCGTGCAGTGGTGGTTGCAGTCCAAGGGGCCGGACACGGTGAAACGCCTGGACGAGCTGCCCGGCCATGAGACTGGCCAGTTGGCCTACACGCTGCCGCAGTTTGGCATCACCATGCCGTTTCGGCCCATCGACTTCACGCAGGTCAATCCGCATATCAACCGCGTGCTGGTGCAAAAAGCGCTGGCGCTGTTGCAGGTGGAAAAGACAGAGCGTGTGATTGACTGGTTCTGCGGTCTGGGCAACTTCACACTACCGCTGGCCACCCAGGCGCGTGAGGTACTGGGTGTGGAGGGCGCCGAATCGCTGGTCGCCCGTTCGCGTGAAAATCTGACGTTCAATCGGTCTCAAGCCCAGGCAGGGATTGCGCTGGCGGCTACTGAATTTGTAGCGCGTAACCTGTTTGAAATGACACCGGAGTTGCTGGTGGGTGACGGCGCCGCCGATAAGTGGCTGGTCGACCCGCCGCGGGAAGGCGCATTTTCGCTGGTGCAAGCGCTGGCGGCCTTGAAACAGTCACCTGAACTGCGTGGAGCGTTAGGTGCCGGGTGGACGCCGCCCAAGCGCATCGTTTACGTGAGTTGCAACCCGGCCACGCTGGCGCGTGACGCGGGTGTGCTGGTGCAGGAGGCGGGCTACTGCTGCGCGGCAGCGGGGGTGGTCAACATGTTCCCCCACACGGCGCACGTGGAGAGCATTGCGGTGTTTGAGCTGGAGGCTTGACCCGTCGGGCGGCCGATCAGGCCGCCTTGGCGCCCGTTTTGGGCTTGGCTTTGTCTTCTTCGATGATTTCCTCAACAGGCGCGGCTGGTGCGGCCGGCTTGGCGACGGTGGACGGCACGCCGTCGATCTTGTTGTCGCGCATGTACTGGTCCATGTCTTTCCAGCCCTGGAACACCAGCGATTTGGACGCCTTCTCGTTGAGGGTGTAGCAGTCCTCAATGCTGCGCATGGCATAGCGGCAGGCGCCGCCTATGGCCTTGGCATCGGCCTCGCGCTGGACGGCCTTGGGGTCGGCCAGCAGCGCGGCGATGTCACACCCGGCCAGCAGCAGGGTTAAAGCGATAGGAATCAGGCGTGAAATCATGCGACAAAGGTGAGGGTGTTAGGGTCATATCGGCAAATTTTGCCGCGTATTGAGCAAAGCACTCCGGTTCAAGCCAAAGAAAAGGCCCCTTTCGGGGCCTTTCACGCAAAGGCCTCGACGGAAACCTCTGACTTTGGTGGTGCGTTGAAGTTCAGTCGCGTTCGCCACCAAAGATGCCCAACAAGGCCAGCAGGTTGCTGAAGATGTTGTACAGGCTGATGTACACGCCCAGTGTGGCGCTGATGTAGTTGGTTTCTTCGCCGTTTTGTACGCGCTTGAGGTCGTACAGGATAAAGGCCGACGAGATACCGATCACCAGCACCGATAGCGTGATCATCAGGGCGCTGCTTTGCAGGAAGATGTTGGCCACCGCTGCAATCAGCACCATGATCATGCCGATGAACAGGAACTTGCCCATGGACGACAGATCGCGCTTGATCACGGTCGACAAGGTCGCCATGCCGAAAAACACGCCACCGGTGCCGGCAAAGGCCAGCATGATCAGGCTGGCGCCGTTGCTCAGGCCCAGCACGGAGCCAATCAGCCGCGACAGCATCAGGCCCATGAAGAAGGTGAAGCCCAGCAGGAGGGGGACACCAGCGGCCGAATTTTTGAACTTTTCGACGGCGAACATCAGGCCGAAGGCGCCCACCATGAACACAATCATGCTGATGCCGGGTGTCAACGCGGCGGTGATGCCGGTGGCGACGCCAAGCCAGGCACCCAGGATGGTGGGGACCATGGAGAGGGATAACAGCCAATAGGTGTTGCGCAGCACTTTGTTGCGCTGCTCGGACGATGCCGCGTAGCCAAAGCGGTTGTCCAGAGTGGTGATGCGATCGGTCATGTAGTTACTCCTTCTAGGTCTGCAGTCTGCAGATGACACCATTCTAGGGTTTATCAAGTTCTGCGCCGTCAAATTCCGGGGGATTGGCCGGACGGATTGCAGGGCTGTTATGCCTGTGGCGCGGGGAATCGGCGGGCAGGCACGCGGTATGGCGCGTTATGCTTGGGGTATTCCATTACTTCCAAGGTCTTGCCCCATGAAAACCAAAGCCGTTCTCGAATTTGCTGACATCAAAGCCATTGCCGCCGCTGCAGAGGCCGAGGCCCTGAAAAACAACTGGGCCGTGAGCATTGCCATCGTCGACGACGGCGGCCACCTGCTGCACTTCCAGCGCTTGGATGGCGCTGCGCCCATTTCTTCCCATATCGCGCCGGGCAAGGCGCGCACCGCGGCCACCGGCCGGCGCGAAAGCAAGGTCTATGAAGACATGATCAACGGCGGACGGGTGTCGTTCCTGAGCGCGCCTGGTCTGGAAGGCATGCTGGAGGGCGGAGTGCCAATCCTCAAAGACGGCCAATGCCTGGGTGCGGTAGGGGTAAGTGGTGTGAAATCTACCGAAGACGCGCAGATCGCCAAGGCCGGGATTGCCGCCATCGGCCTCTGATTTGCTATTAAAAGAATAGCTGCTTGCGCACTTTCCATGTGCGCTAGCGGCTATTTTTACCTCTATTTGGTGAGGATGAGCTTGCCCGAGCGGGTGCTTTGCAGGCGGTAGACCAAGCCGTTGTGCTCGATCTCCACCGCCTGCTGGGCACCCAACAGGTCGGTCGACCGCAGCGGGCCAGGCCGCCCACCGGCCTGCGGCGCAGCCTGCACCATGGCGGGTGCCGGTGGTGCGCTGACGGGCGGGTTGGGGGGCTGGGTCACCATGGTTTTACTTGGCGGGTTCGGTGATGAAGCCGATCTTGCGCAGACCGGCCTGCTGTGCGGCCGCCATGGCCTGTGCCACAAACTCGTAACGCACGGCCTTGTCGCCACGGATGTGCAGTTCGGGCTGGGGCTCCTTGCCCGCTTCGGCTTGCAGCAGGGTGGGCAGGGTGCCGTCGGCTACCTTGTTCTGGTTCCAGTAGTAGCTGCCCTGGGCATCCACGCTGAGCTGGATGGTTTCGGGCTTGGCGTTTTGCGGCTGGCTGGTGGCGCTGGGAAGCTCCACGTTGACCGCATGTTTCATCACCGGCACGGTGATGATGAAGATGATCAGGAGTACCAGCATCACGTCCACCAGGGGCGTCATGTTGATCTCGTTCATCACCTCGGTATCACCGTCCGAGGTGGCGTCTTGCATTCCGAAGGCCATAGGGGTTCCTTAACCTCAGGCTTTCTTCATCGCGACGACTTTGCCGTCCACACTGCCATTGCCGACGCGGGCGCCGGTGACAAAGTAGGCGTGCAGGTCATGCGCAAAGCGGTTGAGCTTGGTCAGGATGGACTTGTTGCCACGCACCAGCGCGTTGTAGCCCAGCACGGCAGGGATGGCCACGGCCAGACCCAGCGCGGTCATGATCAGCGCCTCGCCAATGGGGCCGGCGACCTTGTCGATGGTTGCTTGGCCCGCGCTGCTGATACCCATCAGTGCGTGGTAAATGCCCCAAACCGTGCCAAACAGACCCACGAATGGCGCGGTGGAGCCAACCGAAGCCAGGATGGCCAGACCGGACTGCAGGCGTGCGGTGCTGTCGTCAATCGAGTTGCGCAATGAGCGGCTGATCCAGTCGCTGATGTCCAGCGAATCGTGCAGTTGGGTCTGGGTGTTGCGGTGGTGGGCGGTTGCCTCGCGGCCGGCATGTGCCAGTTGTACGAAGGGATTGCCATCCTGTGTGCCCAACTGGCGCAAGCCGCTGGCGTAATCCTCGCTGTGCCAGAAGGCTTCGGTGCGCTCGCCTAAGGACTTGAACTTGAAGATGTCCAGCGCCTTGATCAGGATCACGATCCATGATGCCAGCGACATGACCAGCAACAGCAGGGCGACGGCCCTAGTGACCCAGTCGCCTTCGGTCCACAGTGTGATTAATCCGAGTTGAGAATCCATAACTACTCCGCTAAAAAAATGGGGTGAACTATTCAAGTACAAAGGTAAAGGGCACGTTGAACCACATGGCCTCGGGCACACCGGCCCGTTTGCCGGGCACGTAGCGCCACTTCAACGCGGTGGCCAGGGCGGCCTGGTCCAGCCGGTCAAAGCCGCTGGACTGTTTGATGCTGGCTTCCTTGGCAATGCCATCGGCGCCAATCAGCGTGCGTACGACCACCTTGCCTTGTTCGCCCAGCCGTTTGCTCAGGGGCGGGTACGGCGGCTTGGGGTTGTTCAGGTAGTCGGCATCGCTGGAGGGCAGCTCAAGCTTGGCGATTGGCTGGGCGTTGGCGCTGGGGGCCGTGCCCGCAGACGCATTGGCATTAGCAGAAGCGGCGGCAGGCGCCACACTGGCCGGAGCGATGGCACTGGGGGCGGGCGCAGCAGCCGTTTCAGGCAGCGCCATGGGCGTTGGCAATGGCGCGGCTTGGGGTGCTGGTGCCTTGGGTGTGGGCTGCTGGGTGGGCAGGGGCTTGGGTGCAGGTTTGGGTTGCACCACGGCGGGCGGGGCTTCGGCAGCCGGCGGCGCCATCATTTCCACCAGAATTTCCGCAGGTACCACGATTTCAACTACTCGGCGCAGCAGGCCGGATTGCAGCGCCCACAGGGCACCGATGTGCAGCAGCACGACACTCACGGCAATGGTCGTGTTGCGACTCATGGCGGGTACGGTCCTGGAGGGGGCTGCGGCGGGAGAAGAGAGGGTAGCCATAGTGTAAAAGTCTGCCAGTGGTTCAGGTGTCTGCCCACATGCGCAGGAGGTTGTGGTACACGCCGGTCAGGGCGGTGGTGTTTTCGTTGTCGCCATGGCGCTGGCGCATGCCCAGCAAGTTCATGTCCAGCTCATACAAAGTTCGCCGTTGTTCGTCGCTGCGCACCATGCTTTCAATCCAGAAGAAACAGGCCAGACGCTCACCGCGCGTGACCGGTTTGACCTGGTGCAGGCTGGTGCCGGGGTACAGCACCATGTGGCCGGCAGGCAGTTTGAAGGACTGTTCGCCATAGGTGTCGGCAATACACAGCTCACCACCGTCATAGTCTTTCGGGTCGGACAGAAACACCGTACAGGAAATGTCGGTACGCAGCCGTGTGCCACTGCCCGGCATGTAACGCACAGCGCCGTCGATATGGTTGCCATAAAAGTTGCTGTCACCGCCATAACGGTTCAGGCGTGGCGGGAACACTTTCTTGGGCAAAGCTGCGGAGAAGAACGTCGGGTTGCGGTCCAGCCCGCGCAGCACCATCTCGCGGATGGCCCGCGCTGCGTCACTGTCGTGGTCCAGTTGCTCGTTGTTCTTGACTTGCCGGGCCAGCTCGCCCGCACCTGCTTTTCCATCGGCCCACGGCGCAGTCGCCAGCAAGGTTTGTGCTTGTTGTACTTCGTCTAGGGTCAGGATGTCGGGCAGGTGCAGGAGCATGGCGGCGGCTAGCTTTTGTGGAAGGGTTAGAACTTGATGTTCATCGTGGCCTGGATGTTGCGGGCGGAGCCAGGAACATAGGTATTGGTATACAACGCATCGGCATACAGTTTGTCCAGTGCATTGGTCACATTGACCTTGAGCACATAACGCTCGCTGAATTTGTACTCACCCATGAGATCCAGTGTGGCAAAACCAGGCACCATAAAACCAGGATTGGTCGCAGGAGCTTGCTCGCTGCGGAAGTTAACACCAGTACCCAGGCGCAGTTCGGGGGTGAACTGGTAGGTCGTCCACACGGTACCGCTGTGGATAGGTGTCAGACCAGGGCGTTCGCCTTTACGGGCGCCCGCGCCAGCGGTAGAGGCCGCCTCATCAATCATGGCATCTGGCATCCACATGTAAGATGCATACACTTCCCATTGAGGGGTCAGCTTGCCAGAAGCGTCGATCTCCAATCCGGTGGTGTGGCGTGCACCTGACAGCAGAAGCTGAGTGGCCGCGGAATCGGGGTCAGTATTGCGCTCGTTGAACTTGGTGGACTGGAAGATAGCCAGGCGTGTTGTGTAGCGCTTATCGGCCGAGTCCAGCTTGGCACCGATTTCGATATTGCGGCTTTGTTCTGGCGGCGTGTTTGCAGCCTGCTGTCTCGCTTTGTCCGTATTTCCCGCATACGAATAAGTGTCTGCAGACGTATTGAACGAAGTGCCCCAGGAAAAGTGGTAAGAACTCAATTCGTCGGGTTGATAAAGCACACCGAGCCGTTGGCTCCAATTGGACAACTCTTGGTCATAAGCACCTGTTTTGGCACCTGTGGTGTTGTAGTTGGCGAAGTTGGCGCGCATACGGTCAAAGCGCAACCCCCCCAAGACTTTCCAGTACTCCGCGACCTGCACCAGATCCATCCCGTATAGCCCCAAATTATCCGCTTGGAATGCGCTGGAGCGTGTAATGGTGCGTGAGGCTTCATCAAACCACGCTCCATCATCTGGTGTTCCTACCCGTGTGGGAGTTTTATTGGTACCTTGGCCTGAAGAGGTGTATACATTTTTGTTTTCTTGCCCGAGATCTGCGCCAGCGAAGACCTCATGCTTGAAGCCCAAAGCGGAGAATTTTTTGGTGTAGTCACTCTGTGCATACACGGAGTTCAGATCCTGAATTTTGTTTTGTGTTTGACGCGTCAGAGTCGTGGCGTCCGAGAACGTGTCCGCCGCGGTTCCGCCCCCAATAAAGGAGGCGCGCTGGTCGCGGGTGTAGACACCTCTGCGAACCGAGGTTTTCAATTCGCTGTCATCGTCAAATCGATGGGTGTGGCTGGCGGTGATGTAATCCGCCGTGCCTTTGTTGTAGTCGCTGGCCATGCCGTAGTAAGTATTGGCGGCAATGCGATCATTTACCGTAGACGTGGAGGCCGGGGATGTTGCAGTAGGCCTGATGTAACGCACGCCGTAGTTCATACCGTTGTCGTTTTTCAGTGTGTAAAGCCCCACGGAAAATTCATCCGCGGTGCCGATACCGAAGCGGTAGTTCGCTGCCAGGCCCCGCTTGTCGAGTTTGGTACCTGCGCCGTTGGTGTCCGCCTTGGTGGCCATCGCATTGATACGCAAACCGGCATCTTCGCCGGTCTGGATATTGAAGTCACCGGTGACGCGGCGGTAGTTGTAGCTGCCCAACGTGGTGCTTACTTCGTTGTCACTGAATGCGCGGGCCTGTTTGCTCGCCTGGTTGACGGCACCGCCGGTGGAGCCGCGACCAAACAGCATGGAGGCTGAGCCACGCAGTACTTCGATGCGGTCACTGTTGAAGGTGTCTCGCTCGTAGAAGGCGGGGTCGCGCATGCCATCCACGTAAATGTCACCGGTGGTCGCCAGCGAGAAGCCGCGCAAGCGGATGTCTTCTTCACCACCTTCGGCGGCCAGGAATGTCACACCTGCAGTGTTGTGCAACACCTCTTTCAGCGTGTCCAGATTGCGGTCATCAATCAGCTTTTCCGTCACCACGGTGATCGATTGGGGAATGTCGCGGAGATCCTGCTTGCCTTTGCCGATCGTCGTGGTCGTCGCGCGCACGGAGTCTTTGCCTTCGGCAGCTTCAGCCTTTTCCTTGATGACGACAGGCTTGAGGGTCTTATCTTCCGTTGGCGCATCCTGTTGCGCCATGGCGCTCATGGAGCCCGCCAGCAGCATGGCGCCGATGGGTAGCAGGTTGCCGGGTGCTACTGTTTTAGTAGCTGCTTGCGCAGAAGGGGCAAGGGTCAGGCGGGTCTTTTGCTTGGAAATATGGATGTGTGACATAGCAGTGGAGGTTCAGTCAAGAAAATTCGCTGGCTATGTCGTGGGTGACGGAAGGCACTGCACGATGTGGCTTGCTGTTAGACAAAAAAGATCTTGGCTATTGTAAATCAAATGCGAATCATTCTTATTGCATTTGTAAATTTTATGGATTTGTGAGGCGCATTTCCCACATAGCCGTGCGTGGACTGCCAGCACGACCAGCGTCCCGGTGTTCAGGGAAAGACGTGCGCCTGGCCTATGACCTGGATCTGCACCTGTGCACCTATGGCAGGTACATGGTTGGCAGGGCCGTGCACACGCAGCGGCATTTCATCGCTGTGCAGCAGGCGCACAACCACCTCACACGTGGGGCCACAAAAATCGGCTTCCAGCACGACGGCAGCGCGACTTGCGGCGTTGGGGTTTTGCAATGCCTGTGGGTGCGACAAATCTTCGAGTCGCAATTGCTCAGGGCGCAGCATGATCTGGCCCGATCCGCTGTACTGCGTATTACCCACAGGGATACGCCCTAACGAACATTCCGCCCAGCCGTTCGATATCTGCGCAGACAAGACCATGGCTTCACCCAGAAAGCGGGCCGTCACCGGATCGGCAGGGCGTTGGTACAGGTCCAGCGGTTTACCCACCTGGGCCAATTGCCCGTTGCGCATGACGGCGACTTGGTCGGCAAACGACAGGGCTTCGGCCTGGTCGTGGGTGACCAGAATGGTGGTGATGCCCGCCGACTGCAGCAGTTGAGCGACAGCCTTGCGCGTGGCGGCGCGCAGGCCGGTGTCCAAGGCGGAGAACGGTTCGTCCAGCAGCATCAGCCGGGGCCTTTGTGCCAGGGCGCGCGCCAATGCCACGCGCTGCTGCTGTCCACCGGAAAGTTCATGCGGGTAGCGCTGCAGCATGGCGGTATCCAGTGCCACCATGTCCATGAGCTCGGCGATGCGGGCCTGGCGTTGTGGTGTATCGCGTGGCAGCCCGAAGCCCACGTTGTCGGCAATACGCAGATGCGGAAACAGCGCGCCGTCCTGCGCCACATAACCAATGCCGCGCTGGTGCGCGGGCACTGCCTGCGGGCCATCGGCCAGTAACTGTCCACCCAGCACCACTTTTCCTGCATCCGGCAGATCGAAGCCGGCGATGATGCGCAGCAGGGTGGTCTTGCCCGAGCCGGACGCGCCCACGATGGCCGTGCGGCTACCTTCAGGCACCGCCAGCGATACCGTATCGAGGGCCACCACCGGCCCGTAGGATTTGCGCACTGCGCTGAGGTCAAGAAAGGTCATGGCGGATAGGGCCTGTTCACACTATTTTTAGAAGTGCGAACGTGGTTAAAACAGCGCCAATCTAGGCGCACAGAATTTCTTGCTTTGGCGCCCAGACCGGGAGTCTGGGTTAGGAGTGCAACAACGAATGGCGCTGTTTTAACCACGTTCCCTTCGGGTTGTGGCCAAAACCGCAGGTTTCTATAAAACAGCCATGCGCAGCGTTGCGAAGCCTTGCCGGGGGGATACCCCGGCCGCGTTTCGCGCCTTGCGCATGGCTGTTTTGATCCGCAACGCATCTTGTAAAAATAGTGTGAACAGGCCCTAGCGCCCTGCGGAGCGTTTGGATTGAAGGTAGAGCAGCCAAGTCAGTGGCATGGAGAGCAGCACCATCAGCAGGGCATACGGTGCCGCCCCGGTGTAGTCGATTTCGCTGCTGTGTGCCCAGAAGGCGGTGGCCAGGGTTTGCGTGCCGCTGGGCGCCAGCAGCAACGTGGCGGTGAGTTCGTTGGTAATGGCTAAAAACACCATGGCCACGCCCGAGGCTACGCCGGGTGCGGCCAGACGCAAGGTGATCTGCCACAGCGCTTGGGTGGGGGTGCGCCCCAGACTGCGCGCGGCCTGTTCCAGCTCGACCGGTGCCTGGGCGATACCAGCCCGGAGGTTGACCAGCGCGCGCGGCAAAAACATCAGCACATAGGCCAGCAACACGGTCACCACGGTCTGGTAGATCGGCAAGGCCACCCGCACGGTGATGGTCACCAGGGCCAGCGCCACCACGATGCCGGGCAGTGAGCCCACCAGGTAGTTGCTGCCCTCAATCACACGCTGCAGTCGCCCTGGTGCGCGTATCGACAGCCAGGCCATGGGGATCGCCACCAGTGTGGTCAACAGAGCGCCCACGGCGGCCAGGCCCAGGGTCTGGCTCAGCGCGGGCATCAGGTCAGGCAGGCTCCATACGCTGGTGCCGCCGAGCACCAGCCAGCGCAGCAAGGTGATCAGTGGTACGCCCAGTGACAAGGCCACGGTCAGTACTGGCAACAGCAGGCAGGCAAAGCGATAAACACCCAGGCGCGCAGGCCGTGGCATGCGGGCTGAACCGGTGCCGACGCGCGCATAACGTTCCTTGCCGCGGGTACCGGCCTCCAGCCCCAGCAGCACAAAGCAGCACAGCACCAGCACGCCAGCCAGCATATTGGCGGCCGGGCCGTTGTAGGTGGACTGGAACTGGTCGACGATGGCAGTGGTGAAGGTGTCAAACCGGATCATCACGTACAGGCCGTACTCCGCCAACAAGTGCAGGCCCACCAGCAACGCACCGCCCCAGATGGACAGCCGCAACTGCGGCAGTACGACGCGAAAGAAGATGCTCCATGGGCCCAGACCCAAAGACGCCGCGGTGTCTTCCATGCCCGGATCGAGCCGCCGCATCGAGGCGGCGATGGGCAAGTACAAAAACGGAAAGTAGGCCAGCACCGACACCATCACCGCACCCCACAGGCCCTGCAATCCGGGCGCCACGGTGATCCAGGCATAACTGTGGACAAACGCAGGCACCGCCAGGGGGGCAGCAGCCAGCCAGGCCCAGTGGCGGGCACCGGGCAGGTCGCTGCGTTCGGTCAACCACGCCAGCGCGGTCGCCAGCGCGATACACAGGGGCACGGTCACGGCGACCAGCAGGGCGGTGTTGATCAGCAACTCGCCCACGCGCGGGCGGAATACCAGGGCCGCTATCGTCTCCCAGCCCGATTGCACACCCACCCAGACCACAAACCCCAAAGGCAACAACGCGGCCAGCGAGACCAGCAGTGCCGCAATTGCCACCCAGGACATGCGCCAGGGCTGCCTCGCGCGCGCGACGGGCGCGATGGCAGGGGCGATGGAAGGAAGGGCTGCGGCAGTCAATTCAGGTTCAGAGCAGGCCAGCCTCGGTCATCAAATCCGAAACCTTGCGGCTGTTGAGTTTGGATGGCTCTACCTTGGGCGCCTGCAGGTTGGCCAGCGGCACCAGGTTACGGTTGGATGCTGCATTCAGGCCCACCGCGTATTCGTAGGAGTCGCCCGTGCGCAGGATGTCCTGACCACCCTTGCCGGTGATCCATTTGATAAAGGCCTGGGCATTGGCCTGGCGCTTGCTGGAGGCCAACACGCCGCCGCCGGAAATGCTGACAAAAGCGCCCGGATCTTCATTGCGGAAATAGTGCAGGCTGGTGCCGTCGCTGTTCTCGCCGGTTTTGGCCTGGTCGGCAAAACGGTAGTAGTGGTAAATCACCGCACCTTCCACCTGGCCGGCGTTCACGGCTTTCATGGCCACGCCATTGCCCTTGTAAGTCAGCGCGTTGGTTTTCATCGCCTTGAGCCAGTCGGCCGTGACCGCTTCACCCTTGAGTTCCAGCAGGGCGCTCACGATGGCCTGGAAGTCAGCGCCGGCGGGCGATGCGCCCCAGCGGCCTTTCCATTCCGGTTTGGCCAGGTCGAGCATGGACTTGGGCAACTGGGCCGAGGTGAGCTTGCGCTTGTTGTAGACGAATACCGTGGTGCGTGCGGCAATGCCGATCCAGCGACCGTGGGCGGGGCGGAAATTGGGTTCTACCTGGGCGATGGTGTCGGCGGACAGTGGCGCAAACAGGCCCTTGGCATCCACCAGCGCCATGGCGGGAGAGTTTTCTGTCAGGAACACATCGGCGGGTGAGGCGGCGCCTTCCTGCACGATCTGGTTGCCCAGCTCCGTGTCGCTGCCGTTGCGCAGGGTGACCTTGATACCGGTCTCGGACGTGAATGCGCTGGCCCAAGCCTGTGCCAGGCTCGCGTGTTGCGCGTTGTAAACCACGATGGGTTCGTTGTTGGGGGTGCTTTGTGCCTGTGCCAGTAAAGACAGGGTGCCAATGCTCAAGGCCAGTGTGGCCTTTCGGACGAAGGACGTGATCATGGGATGCGGTTCCTGGAGTAGAGGTCAAGAAAACAGAAGGGGGCTATCGACGGCCGGGCTCGGCACGATATGCGTATGGTGCAGATCTATCGGGCCATGGACAGCGTGATGGGCATCCAGCCCTGCTGTGCCAGACCCGCCTTGGCGTGGCACTGCTCGATCACTTCGCGTGCGCAGTCTTCACATTTGCCGCATTGGAGAGCCACACCCAAATCGAACTGGATGTCGTCAAAGCCTTTGCCCTCAGCGGCATGCTGCGCAATCTCTTTCTCGGTCACACGGCGGCAAACACAAACAATCATGGCAAATCGGTGGAAGCTGATTTCGGTAGTGTCAATTCTAAATGCGAATTCATACTATTTGCATTCCATGGATAAAAAGGGTTATTTGGGGCAGTTTCTGAGAAATGGGCTGTCCCCGGGGCGCCCCAAGTTGGGTTTCTTCGATTGGGCCAGTGGCTACCCCGCACGGAAACCTGCAACACCTGCGGATTGGACATCAAATCGGGCTGCAGCCCTTTTGAGGTATGCGCAAGCAGCTATGTAAACGATAGCATTGCGGCGTGGTTGTCCCACGGGGTGGTGACGCTGTAGCGCTGTGGCTGGGGCGTGTTGCCGCGGTAGAGCAGGGCAGATTCGTCGCCCCCCACCAACCAGCGCTCGCCAGCCGAGGCCAGTGCACCAGCGCCGGGGAGTACCCGAATTTGCAGGCCATCCCCTTGCACTGACCAGGAGGCTACCCAGCCTGCATGCGGCGCGCTGGCCCAGAACCGGCCCGCGGCAAAACACACGTCACCGGCGTAACCGTCCCATGCGCTGGGCACCTGGGACGCAGCCCAGTCCACCGTGCGCAGGGTATCGCCTTGCAGCAACGCCAGCGCAGGTGAGGTCTGGCGGTCCTGGTTTTGGGGGTGTTCGGCCTGCAGCGCGATACCCAAGGTGCCATCGGGCGCCAGTGCCAAGTGGCGCAGGCTCAGATAACTGTCGCTCAGGCGGTATTGCGCCATCACCTGGCCGCTTTGCGCGTCCAGCCGGGTGAGGTTGGAATCCATGCGGCCGATGTTGAGCTTGCGCCGCCCGGTTTCGGGCAGGTTCAGGATGCCGCCGTTGGCCACCAGCAGCGTGCCTGCAGGTTCCAGTAACAGCGCGTGCGGGCCAATGCCGCCGCTGGGGAATTCGCGCAGCTTTTCCAGCGTGTGTATGTCGCGCTCGGCGATCAGGCCCTGGCCGGATTCACCATCGGTTTCGGTGGTGAAAAAGGTCTTGCCGTTGGCGGACAGCGCTGCGTGGCCACCGAGGTAACGGTCGTCTTCCATGGTGTGCCATTGCAGGGCCTTGCCGCGCACCGGGTCCATGCGCAGCAGGTATTCGCCGGGGCGGCGTGCCAGCACCAGCGCTTGCAATTGCTGGCGCTGGGCGCTGGTGGGCAAGACCAGCAGTTGGTGCGCGCGGGCGGGCAGGGCTACGCCGCGGGGCGTTTGCCCTGGCGTCCAGAGGCCGGCCCAGGACTGTTCGCCGCGCATCCACGCGGTGAGTACGCGGGGCGGGGCGATGGGAGCGGCCTCGCGGCCCCAGGCGCTGGCGCCCAGGCCGAGCAGGGCAGCCTGGGCCAGCAGGCTGCGGCGCGTGGGGTGTTCAGTCGCCATCAGCGTCGGTAAAGCCCATGCTGATGTGCAGCACGCTGTCGGCCAGGCTGCTCAGGTATTGCGAGAGTTGGGCCAGCGCGCGCTGGGCGGTGCGCAACGAGGCCGCGTTGTCAGGGCGCGCACGCGCGCCACTGCGCAGTGCCGCCAGGGTGAGCGTTTGCAACTTGCGGCTGGGTTCGGGGTTGTCGTTGCCCAGCAGCAGCCCTTGCAGGCTGCTCGCCACGGGCAAGTCGGGCCGGGCCGCCTGCGCGGCGGGTGATCCGACCAGAAAAACCTGCACGCCCTGGAGCTGGGCCTGCCATGCGGCAGCGGTTTGCCCGCTGACGCCACGCACCCACAGAGAGACTTCTTTGCCCCGGGTGTCGGGCACCATTTTCTTGATGCGCAACTGGTCCAGCCCGCCCACGGCCTGGCCATACCATTCACCGTAGAGCGCAGTGGCCTCTTCTTCGCTGCGAGGCGCAGCGGCCATGGCGCGGTAGCCGTCTAGCAGGATGGTGCATTCGTTCAGGATGTGCTGCGCCAGCAGCCGGGCGTAGTGCTGGCTGGACGGGTTGGCGGGCACGCGCCAGAACATCCACTCCAGCGCGGGCAATCCGCGTGCGGCGCTGCCTACCGATTCGATCTGTTGCGGCGTCAGGGGGCTGGCCGCGTTGGCATCCAGTTGGCGCTGGATTTGCGCCGGCCGCGTGGGCCAGAAATCGATGGACCGTGCGGCGCGGCGCTCCAGCAGCGGCCCCACGGCCACGGCGGCCAGGCGCTCCCAGTGCAACATCGTCTGCACCCACAGGGGCTGCTGGGTTTGCCAGTGCGTGGCGGGCTGGGCCAGTGACTGGTACAGGGCAGTCGCACTGTGTTGCAGGGCATCGGCCACGGGAATGTAGTGGTCCTGCAAGAGTGCCTGCACCCGCTGACGTGCAGACAGGTAGGGCCCGATGCGGGCAGACGTACCTGCGAAGCTGTCAAACGAGGGTTGGGTTGCTCCTTTTTTAGGAGCTGCTTGCGCATGTTCCATAAGGGCTAGAGCCCCAAAAGGCATGCAAGTTAGCAGGGTGCGTCGTTTCACAGGGACTCCACAAAGGCCACCAGCGCTTGCCGGTCGCGGGCATTGAGTTGCAGCACGTTGTTCTTGGCGGGCTGCGCCTCGCCACCGTGCCACAGAATCGCCTCCAGCACGCCGTTGGCGCGGCCATCGTGCAGCAGGCGGCGGTGGCCGTTGACGTCATGGATCAGGCCCACGCCCCACAGCGGCGGCGTTTTCCATTGCTGGCCATTGGCCGCAAAGTCGGGGCGACCATCGGCCAGGTCAGGGCCCATGTCGTGCAGCAACAGGTCGGTGTAGGGCCAGATTTTCAGGCCCTGCACTTTGGTGCTGGACAGGCGCGGGAACGGCGCGGCACCCGTGGTGTAGCTGGGCCGGTGGCATGCACTGCACTGGGCCTGGGCAAACAGGGCCTGGCCGCGCAGTACCTTGGCATCGTTCACATTGCGCCGTGCGGCCGGTGCCAGCGTGGCCTGGTAGAAGATCACGTTGGACAGCGTGCGGTCGTCGATCTCGGGTGCCTTGCCCAGAGATCCGCGCGGTGCCGCCAGGCAGTCTTTCTGCGTCGGCGTGCAGGCCTCATCCGGGTGCTGGGTGGAGGTAATGCCGATGTCGCCGAGGAACGCACCCGCGGTCTGGCTGGCCACGCTGGCCTGGTTGGCCTTCCAGCCGAAGCGGCCTATGCGTTGGGCTTGGGCAAAGTCGTCCCACACCAGATTGGGCTGGCCTTTGACGGGGCCCGCAGCCGCAGCCTGTGTCGCCGCGTTGGCCAGAATGTCGGCTTCGGGAATCGCCTCTAGCAGGCCCACGCCAGCCATCTGCGGCGCAATGCGCGGGCTGATCATCAGGCCAGGGGCCGTGGGGCCGTATGCGAGTTTGGTCAGGCTGTAAAGAGGCTTGCGCAGCGTGTACGCCGTGCCGTCGGCAAACGTGCCGCGCAGGGGCTGGTAGCGAATGCGCACCTGGCCCTCGGGCAACACGCCCTGGATGGCGGCGTTGTTGAGCTGGTCGCCATAGACCGGGTCGGGCACCACACCACCGTGGGCGCCGATGCCGGGAATGGACAGACGCATCAGCAGCGCCACGGGCGGCTCACTCAGGCCCTTGCGGAAATCGGGGGGTGCGCCGCGGCCGTCCTGCACATGGCAGCCGCCGCAGGAGCGTGCAATGAAATGCGGCCCCAGACCATCACGCGCGGTGGTTGAGGCTGGTGCTTCGACCCAGTTGCGCCGGAAGAAGGAGTTGCCCACGGCAAAACGTGCATTTTCTGCGTCGTCCAGCGTAGGCAGGGGCATGGAAAAGGCGTTGCGCCCGGTGGCAAAGGCAGTGGCCTCGCCGGCCGTGAGTTCACCTTGAACCACGCCGGAGAGGTCTGCCTCGCCATGGCCCCACAGAGGCCACAGCAAACCAACGATAGCGCCCGCCGCAGTCAGCGCGAGGCCGACTTTTTGACGGGTGCGCAACTTCATTTGGCTTGTGCGAGCTTGGTGATGCCCAGCGCCGCTGCCGCTTCGGTGATGTCCTTGGACTGTTGCACCAGGCTGTCAATGGTCTTTTGCACACGGATACGGCCGGGTGCATCTTTCGCGCCCACGATTTCGCGGTCAAACGGCGCCTGGATGGCGTTGGCGTTGGCCACGCTCTGGGCAATCTGTTTGCTGACCTTGTCGGCCAAACCAGCGTTTTTGGCGGCTACCAGGTCCTTGAGCGAAGCGCCTTGCACCATGCTGCCGTCCAGGCGTTTGTAGCTGCCCAGCCAGACGTTTTCAATGCCTTGTGCATTGGCGACCACATCGCGGTGGGTGTTGTCGGAGAAGCAGGAGTGCTCGTCTTCCTTGTCTTGCGTGTTCATGGCCACTTCCAGGCGTTCACCGGCCAGTTCACCGCGCGACAGCGAGCCCAGGCCCACGATCATCTTGCGCACCGACTGGATGCCACCTTGCTCAAACTTGGCGCGGTAGTTCTTGGCGCCCGGTGTCCAGGCTTTGACGAGGAAACTCAGGTCGTCGATCAGCAGTTCGGTGACAGTGGTCAGATAGGCGCGGCGGCGGTCGGCGTTGGGCGTCTTGCCATCCACATAGTCTTCGAACGAACGCTGACCGGGCAGGGTTTCGCTCAGGTCCTGGCCCCACAGCAGGAATTCGATGGCGTGCCAGCCAGCCGCAATGTTTTCTTCACCACCGCGCTCGTTGAGTTTGGCCAGGCTGGCTTTGTTGATCTTGATCTTGGGGTTGTTGACGATGCCAGCCTTGGGCTTGCCGACCACGCTGTCGATGTAGGACTCGTCCAGGGGCCAGGCATTCAGGCGGCCTTCAGGGCCGTTGTCGTCGTCGATCGGGCCGCTGTAGAAACGGAAGGCTTCGGTCTGGCCATAAAACTCACGCGCCGCCAGCCAGGCTTTTTTGGCATCTTCCAGACCCTGGGCCGAAGGGGCCGCCGTAAACGCGGTGATGGCCTTTTGCAGGGTTTGCGCGCTCGTCAGCACGTCGCTGTAGTTGGCGTACACCAGAGCGCTGTAGTGCTGCACCACGGCTTTGGGTTCTACGGTTTGGGCCTGGGCTGCAAAGCCCGCGAACAGGGCTGCGCCCAACAGGGTGGCATGGAGGAAGCTGCGCTTTTGCATGAGTGTCTTTCGAGAGTACAAAAATGGGGTCGCGTCCGAAGCCGCGTGGCCGGACTCAAGTGCATCTTAATACAAATCGTTCTCATTTGTCGCGCAAAAAAAACGCCAGACAAAGCTGGCGCTTAGGCAAACGCAGTACGGGCGGCTTAAGACAATTCGCCCATCTGTGTCTGCAGGTAGTTTTGCAGACCGACCTTGTCGATCAGTTCGATCTGGGTTTCGAGGAAGTCGATGTGCTCTTCGGTGTCATCCAGGATTTTTTGCAGCAGGTCGCGTGACACATAGTCGCGCACGCTTTCGCAATGGGCAATGCCAGCCTTGATGGTGGCTTGTGCGCCGACTTCGGCTTTCAGGTCACAGGCCAGTGCTTCCGGTACGTTTTCGCCAACGAGGATCTTGGCCATGTCCTGCACGTTGGGCAGGCCGTCGAGCGTGAAAATGCGGTCCATCAACTGGTCGGCGTGTTTCATCTCGCCAATCGACTCCGAATATTCTTTCTTGGCGAGCTTGTCCAGGCCCCAGTGTTTGTACATGCGGTAGTGCAGGAAATACTGGTTGATGGCCGTGAGTTCGTTTTTCAGCTGGGCCTGCAGATGGCCAATGACTTGTGCGTCACCTTTCATGGGGAACTCCTGATGGTCAAAACCCCATTATGGCCAGCCCAGGTGAGGGCGTCGCTGCACAGCGCGGGGTTTTTACAAAGAAATATCGGGTCAAAAAAACAGCGTTGCAAATGCGAATGATTCGCATATACTGAATTCCATGGCATCGCATCTCATTCCGCATTCACCGTCCCCGCAAAAGCGATTGGATGCCGCTGCCGATGTGTTGTCGTCGCAGCCCGTACGCGGCGCTTGAATTCAACATAAAAAATGCCTCTAGCCCTTATGAATATTGCGCAAACAGCTATCAATTCAGTAGCAACAGGAGCCCAGACCATGCCCCAGACTGCACACACCCACGGCGCTTACTGCCACCACGAGCCTGCAACCGTGCCCGCATCGGGTTCCCGGCGCCGTCGCCTTTGGGATTTGGGGCACGCATGCCACTGCCCGCTGGTGGGCGTGAGCCTGCCCATGGACACCTTGCGCCGTCTGGTGCAAAAGGCGCTGGGCGCCGGTGTCGTGGCCAACGACTACGAGGTGCATGCCGGTGCGGTGACCGAGTGCGGGCGGCGCTGCAAGCTGTCGGAACTGATGCAGGCGGAGCTGGACGCCCGCTACGTCCGCGAAATCCAGGTCTTCCGGGCTGCCAAGAGCGCCCTGGCCGTGGCCGAGCTGTGGATCAAATACGTGAAGGCGGGCGATGTGGCGGGTGCATTCTGGGCCGCGCTCAGCCACCCGCGTTGCGATGTGCCCTTGCAGGAAGCCATGTGCAAAGACCTGCACATGTTCCAGCACCAGGCCGGTGCCGGTGTGCGGCTGGAGATGGCCAAGTTCAACGTGCTGGCCGACGAAAACGCGGTGCTGGCCCGCGAGTTGGGCAAGGTGCAGGAACGCATCACACGTGTCATGGCGCAGAAAGCGACCGACGTGGAGCAGTTGAATGCACAACTGCTGCAGGCGCGCGCCGAGGGTATTGCCAAAGACAGCCGTATTGCCTTTATGGCGCACGATCTGGAAGCTCTGCAGGCCTCCATCCCGCAACTGGAGGACAAGCAGCGCCTGCAAAAACGCCTGGACCAGATGGCGCAGCGCCAGACCGAACTGGAAGCGCAGAACGCAGACTTGCGGCGCAAACTGGTGCTTGCCGAGAAAGCCGCCGCCGAGCGCGCCGCAACTGCCGCCGCGTCGCGCGAGGCGGTGCTTAGCCAGGGAGAGGGCGCTCTTGCGGGTGTGCAGGCCATGGTGATCCAGTTGCACCAAAAGATGGTGCTGTGTGTAGGCGGGCGCAGCGGCAATATTGCCAACTACCGTGATGTGGTGGAACGCGTGGGCGGACGCTTTACCCACCACGACGGTGGGCTCGAAGACAACTCCAACGTGCTGGATGCCAACCTGGCCGCTGCAGACCTGGTGATATGCCAGACCGGCTGCATCAGCCACAACGCCTACTGGCGCGTCAAAGACTTCTGCAAACGCACCGGCAAGCGCTGCGTGTTTGTAGAAAACCCCAGCGCATCTTCATTGGAGCGCGGGTTGGCCCAGATCACGACGTCCAAGACCGCTGTGGCTGAGTTGGTTGTGAGCGAACAGCCAGAAGCACTCTGATGTGTGAACGCCGGAATGCCAACTTGTAAATAAAAGTATCCCTTAGTCAGTAAATGCGAATACTTCTCATATAGAATTGCATCATCGAGTAGCAAGCCAAGACAGGTACCAGGGTTTTTGACAACCCCCAAACCCATCGCCTAGCCAGCCAGCGTGTACAACTTTTTTCTATAGGTGGCGTATGGCGAATGTAGCTGTGTCTGGGCGTTTTTCTTTGACCCAGTTGTCTTTGTGTCTGGGGTTGGCGTTTGGTGGTGGTGTGGGTTGGGCGCAAGTGTCTGCGCCGGAAGCGCCTGCTGCTGCACAGCCTGTTGTCACGCTGAAAGAAGTTGTTGTCAGTGCAAGTCGCGTCGAGGAAGACGCGAACAAGGTGGCTGCCACCGTGACGGTGATCAAGAGTGAGGATGTGGACCGGCGCAATGCTTCCAATCTGGAAGAGATGCTGGAAGACGAAGTTGGAATTTCGGTGCGGGCGCTCCCTTCGCGCGTTCAGACCGCATTTTCTGGCACGGGTCGTGGTGGCAACGAAGGCATCAATATTCGTGGTCTGGAGGGTGATCAGGTCAATTTGCTGGTCGACGGCGTGAGTCTGCCATCGAGCTACAGTTTCAGCTCGGTGCAGGCCGGTCGTGGTGACTACCTGGATCCCGAGGGGTACAAACAGGTCGAGATCGTGCGCGGTTCCACCAGTACGGCGTACGGTTCTTCCGGTCTGGCAGGTTCCGTCATGTTTGTGACGAAGGATCCCGAGGATTACCTCAAGGGTGGCAAAACTGAGCTGTTCCGCCTCAAGACGGGTTACTCCTCGGCTAACCGCTCGGTGCAGATCGCTCCCAGTTTTGCTTTCGCGGCCGGCGATACCCAGGGCCTGGTGCTGGCCAGCCTGCGCAGCGGGCACGAGACCGACACCATGGGTACCAACACCTCCAGTGGCAGCAGCCGTACGGCCGCCAATCCGCAGGACAGCAATGCAGGTTACCTGCTGGTCAAGCTCAAGCAGAAGGTCAGCGCCGAGAACGGCTTCAAGCTGACGCTGGAATCGCTGCGCCGCAAGTCGGAAATAGAAAGCTTGAGCACACGCACGGCGGTCATAACGGATGACGACTCCACAGACTCGACCACCCGCACCATGGTCAAGCTGGACTGGCGCAACACGCCCCAAGGCAGCTGGTATGACGTGCTGGATGTGAGTCTGTATAGTCAGATCAGCCAGGTGGATCAGTTAGGGGTGCAATTGCGTCCAGCCTCTGCGCCGCCCCAGCGTTCGCGTGACGCGGCGTACAACGAGAACACCACCGGAGTCAGTGCGCAGTTTGAAAGCAACTTTGGCTCGGCGACGCAGCACCGTTTGGTCTATGGAGCGGATGTCAAGACCAGCGCCTATGACATGGTGGTCAACCGCACGGGCGACTTCAATACGCCGGTCAAGTACTTTCCCGATACCGACGGCGTGAGCGCTGGCACCTTTGTGCAAGACGAAATCACGCTGGGTGCAGTCAAGCTGACGCCGGGCCTGCGCTATGACTACTACAAGTTCACGCCCAAGCGGGTCAGCACCGGGTATGTCGCAACCTATGATGAGCTCAGTGACAGTGCCCTGTCGCCCAAGCTCGGGGCGAACTGGGAGTTGAACCCGGAGTTCAGCCTCTATGGCCTCTATAGCCACGGTTTCCGCGCGCCCAAGTCTGGGCAGATCAACGGCAGTTTTTCCAACGGTACCCAATACGTCTACCTCGGCAACTCGAAGTTGAAGTCTGAGCGCAGTGAGTCGCTGGAGTTTGGCTTCCGGGGGCAGGCCGGCGGTACTAAGTACAGCGCCACAGCTTTCCATGGCGAATACAAGGATTTCATCCAGGACAGTGTCAACACGGGAAGTTGCACGTACTCCGCGGTGACTTACACCACCTGCTACCAAGCACAGAACCTGAATCGTGTGACGATTTCCGGCTTTGAGTTGCGCGGTGACTTCGCATTGGCAAAGAACTGGCGTGCTACGGCGGCTTACGCCCATGCGGAGGGGCGCTCGAACAACGACAACCTAGCATCTGTGGATCCGGACAAGTTCGTGGGCTCGCTACAGTACACCCCTTCCGGGACGTGGGGACTGGGGGGGCGCTTGACTGCGGTGGATCGCAAAGAGAATGCGCAGAATTCTGCGGCCGTTATTCCGGGTGGCTACACCATCTTTGATCTGACGGGCTGGTACCAGCCTTCCAAGGCTACGCAGATTTCGGTTGGTCTATACAACCTCTTCGACAAGAAGTACGTGCGCTGGGCCGATGTACGGGATTTAGCGGCAAGTGGTGTCGAGGCAATCGACGCCTATAGTCAACCGGGTCGCAACTTTACAGTGAGCCTGACCCACAGTTTTTAATCAAATCGCCCCAAAAAAAGAAGGGCGCCCGCGGGCGCCCTTTGGGCTTTATTGCAGAAGAGTGACATGAAATATTTGATAGGGCTGTACGGCCGACGCCAACCTTTGTCGTGGTTGGTTTTGTTGTTTATGGCCTGGCTTGCGCCCTCGGTGGGGTTTGCTGCATCCATGTTGTTTGTTACCACCGGCCCCATCACCCCCGGCAAGTTCAAGGTGTTGTCCGAAGCAGCGGCGCCCTATGGCGTCAAGGTGGAGGCGAAGTTCATTGAGAAGCTGGGCGTGATTGATTCGCGCCTGTGGGCGGGCTATGACATGGTGCTGTTCGATGCACCGCGTGATCACATCGAGGAGGCGGTTGCAGCGAAGGTGAAAGACGCGCTGCCCGCATTGGCGCAGTCCAAGACGCCTTTGCTGTGGTTACACACCTCCAAGCCGCATTGGAAAAACTTGTCCGATGACCTGGCCCAGCGCCTGCATGCCTACTACGTGAATGGCGGGCGCACCAACAGCGCGGGCTTCTTTGCCACGGTTGCTGCGCACTTTGCCAAGAAGCCCTGGAAGGGCATTGCGCCGCCGCAGGTGTTTCCGGCCACAGCCATTTACCACCCCAAAGCACCTTCGCTGGTGTTTGCCGACACGGCGTCTTACCTGCGCTGGAAGGGCCTACCCAAGGGCAAGCCGGTGATTGCGGTGGCTTTCCACCAGCAGGCGATTGCTGCCGAACAGACCGGCATGATCGACGACCTCATCGCCCGCATCGAAGCCGCAGGCGCGGTGCCGCTGGCCTTCTACAGCCCGGTGATGGACAACGACGCCAACACGAAGATCCTGGCGCCCGAGGGCAAGCTGCTGGCCGATGTATTGATCACCGCACAGATCATGCTGAACCCGGAGGGACGGCGCACCGAATTTGAAAAGCTGGGCATCCCGGTGATCCAGGCCATGGCTTATCGCAAAGGTACCGCAGACGCCTGGTGGAACGACACCACGGGTATTGCGCTGATGGACGTGCCGTTTTACCTGGCCCAGCCGGAGTACGCAGGCGTGCACGACATCATGGTGATTGCGGCCACCGACAAAGACGACCAGTTGCGCCCGATCCCCGAGCAGGCCGCTGCTGTGGTGGGCAAGGCCATGGCGCTGTCGCGTCTGGCCCATGCGCCCAATGCCGACAAGAAGGTCGCCATCATGTTCTGGAACTACCCTGCGGGTGAGAAGAACCTGGGCGCGTCGTTCATGAATTTGCCCACCAGCCTGCAAAGCACGCTGGCCGCCATGAAGGCGGACGGCTACCGCACCGAAGCCATGGACGCAGACACGCTCCGGCGCAATCTGCAGCGTCTTCTCACGCCGTTTTACCGGCCTGGCACGGTGGGCGAAGAAATGGACGCCCTGGTGCGCGATGGCTTGGCCGAACTGATGCCATTGGCTACTTACAAGAAGTGGCTGGAAACCCTGCCCGAAGAACGCCGCGAAGTCTGGGCGTCTGCAGTGGCGCAAGTGGACAAATCGGTATTTCTGGTGCGCCGCAATGGCGAAGCCTTCTTTGCCGTGCCGCGCCTCAAGCTGGGCAATGTGGTCATCATGCCGCAGCCTCCGCGTGGTGAACCTCTGGGTGGTGGCCTGTATGCCAAGAACAAGGACATCTACCACTCCAGCAGCGCCGCGCCGCCGTATTCCTACATGGCGGGTTACCTGTGGATGCGCAGCCAGTTCAAGGCCGATGCATTGATCCACTTCGGCACCCACGGTTCGCAGGAGTGGCTGCCCGGCAAAGAACGTGGCCTGTGGGTGAATGACTATCCGCTGATGGCGGTGGGCAATGTGCCGGTGATCTACCCCTACATCGTGGACAACATTGGCGAAGCCGTGCAGACCAAGCGCCGTGGCCGCGCGGTGAACATCAGCCACCAGACGCCTCCGTTCGCGCCGGCCGGTTTGCACGCGGTGTTGACCAAGCTGCACGACGATCTGCACGCCTGGCTGGCCCAGGACCAGGGCGCTGTGAAAGAACAGTTGCGCCTGTCCATCACCGCCCAGGTACGCAAGGAGCGTATTGACCGTGACATGGCCTGGACGCCCGAGCGTTTGGAGCGTGAGTTCCCGGCCTTCATTAACGCGCTGCACGACCATTTGCACGAGTTGGCACAGTCCGCGCAACCACTCGGTTTGCACACCTTTGGCAAGGGCTCGGACGAGCAAGGCCGCCTGTACACCGTACTGATGATGCTGGGCGCACCGTTCTGGGAAGCCACGGCCACGTTTGTGGATGGCAATAACCTGGAAGCGGACGAAGCCATCGTTGCGGACTACGCCAAGATGACGCAAACCGCGCCCTACAAGTTGCTGGTCAAACACGTTGTAGAAGGTCAGTCCATCGATGGCCTGCCGCCCAAACTCAAGACCCAGGTGGAGCAGGCGCGCCGCTGGTATGTCGATTTGCAGGCCGAGAACGAAACGCGCAGCTTGTTGGCCGCACTGAGTGGCCGCTACATCCCCACGTCGTATGGCGGTGACCCGATCAAAAACCCTGACAGCCTGCCCACGGGCCGCAACCTGTATGGCTTTGACCCGTCACGCGTTCCTACCAAGGCCGCGTGGGCTGCAGGCAAAGAGGCGCTGGACAAGCTGGTCGCTGCGCACAAACAAAAAACAGGCGTGACACCCTCCAAATTCACCTTCACGTTGTGGTCGGTGGAGACCATGCGCCACATGGGCATGCTCGAAGCCCAGGCTTTGTGGGCCATGGGTGTGGAGCCGGTGTGGGATGCGGGTGGTCGGGTTACCGATGTGACGCTGGTGCCGCGCAAGGACTTGGGCCGGCCACGCATTGACGTGGTGCTGTCGGCCACGGGTTTGTACCGCGACCATTTTCCCAATGTGATGAAGCAGTTGACCCGGGCAGCCCAACTGGCCTCGCAGGCCACGGCAGAAACAGACAACGCGGTCGCCAAGAATGCCAAGACCATAACCAGCCAGTTGGTGGCGCAAGGCTGGCGTGCGGATGCGGCGCAGCGCGCGGGCGAGACCCGTGTGTTCTCTGCTGCCACGGGCAACTATGGCACGGGCTTGGACGATGCGGCCCTGGCGACCGACACTTGGAAGACCAAGGAAGAGGGTGACCGCAAGATGGCCGAGCTCTACCTGCGCAAGATGCAGTTTGCCTACGGCCCCGTGGAGGCTGACTGGGGCAAGAGCGGTGCGGACTTGGCCCGTGAAGCCGGTGGCAGCAGCGGTGGCGCCAGCATGAACTTATATGCCGCCCACCTCAAGGGCACGCAAGGTGCGGTGCTGGCACGCAGCTCCAACCTCTACGGCATGTTGACCACGGACGATCCGTTCCAGTATTTGGGCGGCATCGCTACCGCGGTGCGCTATCTGGACGGCAAAGCGCCCGAGTTGTTCATCTCCAACCTGCGCGGTTCGGGCTCGGGCAAGGCCGAAGACGCCGCCAGCTTTCTGGCCAAGGAACTGGCCACGCGCAACTTCCACCCGGGCTACATCAAGGGCCTGATGAAAGAGGGTTACGCCGGCACCATCGAGATGCTGGACAGCATGAACAACTTCACCGGCTGGACCACCGTGGCGCGCGAGATTGTGCGTGACGACCAGTGGCAGGAGTTTGCCGATGTGTATGTGCGTGACAAACACAACTTGGGGCTACGCCAGTACATGGAAAAGAACAACCCCCACGCGCTGGCCCAGATGATGGAGCGCATGCTGGAGATGGCGCGCCAGGGTTACTGGCAGGCGGACGCCGCCACAGTGGACGAACTGAAGGAACGGTACACGGACTTGGCCAAACGCTACGACGTGCGTACCAGCAACACCACATTTCAGGAGTTTGTGGGCCTGTCCGGTTATGGCCTGGCACAGCCTGTGGACGGTGCAGCGGCACAAGCTGCGCCGGCGGCACGCGCCGCAGCGGCAGCCCAGCCCCAGCAGGCGCCATCGGCGGATAAACCTCTGGAGCCGCAGGCGCCTCCGCTGATTGAAGGTATGAAGCTGGAGCAAGTGGCGGAGCCCGTCGTCCAGGCCTTGAGCACCATGCTCTTGTTTGCCGTGGGCTTGTTGTTGATGACGCCAGCGATTGGCGCCTGGCGCCAATGGAGAAAAGCATGAAAACCACCACCAGTACCACTACTTTATGGGGCAGCGTGCAGCTGTCTATGGGCCTGTGCATGGCCGTAGCCACGCATGCCCAAACGCCTCACGCCTTGCAAGGCCGCATCTGGGACACGCGTGCCCAGCAGTTCATCACCGAGGCCACGCTGTACCAGCGTGCCGCAGCAGCCCGTTATGTGTTGCTCGGTGAAAAACACGACAGCGAGGTCCACCATGCACGCCAGCTCGATGTGCTCAAGGGCATGGCCGCGCTGGGTGCCAAACCTGCATTGGCCATGGAGCAACTGGATTCCGAATTCCAGGCGGCACTGAGCCAGGCACAAGCTGCGGGGCAGACCGATGCCGAAGCCCTGGCCGATGCGGGGCAACTGAACCGCAAGGGCTGGCGCTGGCCCATGTACAAGGACATGATGGCCTTTGCCGCGCAGCGCCAGTGGCCGCTGCGCGCTGCCAACTTGTCGCGTACCGACGCCCGCAAGATCGCCATGGGTGAAGTCGTTCCCGCACTGCCCGTGGCCACCGCCGCGCAGCAGGCCGCGCTGGAAGATGACGTGGTGCAAGGCCATTGCGGCCACCGCCCCGAGGCCGCGCGCCTGAACGGCATCGTGGCCGCGCAGCGCGCCCGTGATGCCCGCATGGCCCAGACGCTGGATGCCGTGGGCGGCCCGGTGGTGCTGATCGCTGGTGCAGGCCACGTGCGCGCCGACCGTGCCGTGCCGCGTTACCTGGCGGCCCCCGAGCAGGCGCTGACCATTGCCATGGTGGAAACCATGGAGGGCAAGGCCCTGCCCGCGGATTACGACCGTGCCGGATTCGATGTGTTGTGGTTCACCACCGGCCTGGATCGGCCCGACCCCTGCGCCACACCTTTGCCGGGCTTGGCCGCGCCAGCCAAACCTGCTTCAACCCCTTCTTCTACTCCCAAGCCTTAAGGAAACCCCATGAGCCAAAGCTCGATGATTGAAATTTTCATGTACCAGGTCGGCCAGCTGTTTTTGCTGCCCGTACTGTCTCTGGTGGCGCTGTTGTTTGTCTATGCGCTGTATGTGCTGGGCTCGTTCACCGTGCAGACCCTGCAACGCCGCAACCCTGAAAAACTGGGCGGCTTCCCGTTGATGCGTTACGTGGCCAAACGCCCCGAAGCAACCGAAGACGAACTCGACCTGTTTGCCCACAAGCTGCTGGAACCAGAACGCCTGGCCAGCCGCATTGCGCCCATGCTGGGCCTGGTCGGCACCATGATCCCCATGGGCCCCGCGCTCAAGTCCCTGTCGGACGGCAACCTGGCCCAGGTGTCGGGCAGCCTGACGGTGGCGTTTTCTGCGGTGATTCTGGCGCTGATTGCGGCCAGCATTACCTACTGGGTGGCCAATGTGCGCCGCCGCTGGCTGGCTGAAGAGCTGGTGACCTTGCAGCAAAGGAAAGCAGTATGAGCCTGAAGCTGTTGCACGAACCGGAGAACGACGATCCCATCCTGTCGGTGGTCAACATCATCGACATCTTCCTCGTCATCATCGCAGCGCTGCTGATCACCGTGGCGCAAAACCCCATGCTCAATGCGTTCAGCAAGCAGGATGTGACGGTGATTACCGATGCCGGCAAGCCGACCATGGAGATGATGGTGAAAAAGGGCGAGAAGATCGAGCGCTACAAGTCCAGCGGCCAGATCGGACAGGGCGAGGGCGCCAAGGCCGGTACCGCCTACCGCATGAAAGATGGCGGCATCGTTTACGTGCCGGAGTAAGCGGATCCAGGCATCAAATCAGCCTTTAACCCTTATGCAGATTGCGCAAGCAGCTATTAAAAATATAGCTTTTTGCGCGGCATGGTGCCGCCGAATCGGGCCCCAAATTGCCCACCAGACCATGCCAAAGCGCGTGTAAAGAATGCTGCAGTCTATTTGTAAATACGAATAATTATCATATAGAATCAATCCCAGTAGCAAGCTACGCCAGCCGCCTGGGCGCACACCACTGCACCCACGGGCCAGCCCAGCCAGCCAATGTTGATACCTGCACCCTGGCGCACTCCGCCAGTTCAGTGAACAGGTGGTTTCTATGGTTTGGTGTTCGTTCAAAAGGGTCTGATCATGGCGATTTCCAGCTCTGCGTCCATGCGTGAAGAAGAAGCCTCCAGCGCGGAGGAATACCAGATGCCCGGCCTGGAGGCGATGCTGGCGGGCACTCTGGCACTGATGACCGGGTATGCCGAAGCGGAGAACCCGCAACAGCGCAACGCGATGTCCCAAAAGATCTTTTGCAACCTGGGGCTGCTGTCACAGCACCCGCTGGTGTCACCTGGCTTTCAGGCCATGACCGACAAGTTGCGTATGCATTGGTTGGCCCAAAAGTCCGCCAGCGACCCCGATACACAACAAGCCCGTGCCCTGTGGCACACCACACCGGAGAAATTGCAATGAGTGCCGTACTTGATACCCTGAATCCCGCCGACCTGCGCGAGCGCTTTACTGCCGCACGCAACGCCGGCAAACGCGCGCGCGATGCTGCACATGCCGTGGGTGTGAGCGAAGGCGCGGTGCTGGACGCCCACACCGGCGAACACGCGTTCAACCTCAAAGTCATTTCATTGCAAGGCCCCTGGCTGGACGTGCTGCAAGGCGTACAACACGTTGGAGAGGTCATGGCGCTCACGCGCAACGAATCCACCGTGCACGAGAAAACCGGTGTGTATGAAAACGTCAGCGCCAACGGTGGTGTCGGCATTGCGCTGGGTGAAGTGATCGACTTGCGCCTGTTCTTCATGCGCTGGCATGCCGGTTACGCCGTGACCGAACTGGCCAACGACCCGGCCAACCCACCTTCGCAAAGCCTGCAGTTCTACGACGCGCATGGCGATGCCGTGCACAAGATTTTTGTGCGTCCCGGTACTGATCTGGCGGCCTTCAAGGCGCTGGTGGACAAGTTTGCCGTGCCCGGCAAGTCCTATGCGTTCACGCCGGCTCCCGCACCCGCAGTGGCGCGCCCGGATGCCGATATTGACGCGACCGGTCTGGCCGAAGGTTGGGCCAACCTGAAAGACACCCATGAATTCTTCGGCCTGTTGCGCAAGTTTGACGTGCAGCGCCAGCAAGCATTGGCTGCAGTAGAAGGGCGTTTTACGGCGCGCCTGGAAACCACCGCTGTGCGCCATCTGCTGGACGAAGCTGCCATGGAAGCCACCCCCATCATGGTGTTTGTCGGCAACCCCGGTTGCATCCAGATCCACAGCGGCCCGGTCAAACGCATCGAGCCCATGGTGTCGCCTGCGGCGCGCTGGATCAACGTGCTGGACGCGGGTTTCAACCTGCACCTGCGCGAAGACATGATTGTCAACATCTGGGCCGTGGAAAAACCCACCGCCGATGGCGTGGTGACCTCGATCGAAGTGTTCGACGCCCGTGAGGAATTGATGGTCCAGTTCTTTGGTGTGCGCAAGCCCGGTTTGCCAGAGCTGCAGTCCTGGCGTGACCTGGTGGCCGGTGTGCCACGTCTGGGCGCCAAAGCAACGGCGAGCGTGTAAACGTGCGTAGCGGAAAGAAAGACCATGTCCTACCCTCTCTCGACCATGCAACGGCGCACGGTACTGCGGCAAGCCGTGGCAATCGGTGGCGTGCTGTCTGCGAGTGCTGCGCTCCCGAGTCTGGCACTGGCCCAATCAAACCCAGCCAGCGCATCGCGCTCCGCCAAGAACGGCTTGCCCAGAATCGTCTCGGTGAACGGGGCGATCACTGAAGTCATCTACGCACTGGGCGCACAGGCCCAATTGGTCGGTACTGACACCACCAGCCTGTACCCCGAGGCGGCGCTTGCCACCCCCAAGGTGGGCTACATGCGCCAGTTGTCGGCCGAAGGGCTGCTCTCGCTCAAGCCCGATGTGTTGCTCGCTACCAGCGACGCGGGTCCGCCCGCGGTGCTGGACCAGGTGCGCAGCGCCGGTGTCAAGGTGGAGATGATGGAGTCTGACCACACCTGGGGTGAGGTGCAGCGCTTGGTGACCGTGGTGGGCAATGCCGCGGCGCAGCAGGCCCGCGCCAAGGCCTTGCTGGCCGACCTGAACGCCCAGTGGGCTGCCACGCAAAAGCTCGTAGCCGCTGCGCGCGGCCCCAAGCGTCGTGTGCTTTTTATCCTGGCCCATAGCGGTACTCCGCAGGTGTCGGGCAGCAAAACGGGTGCAGATGCGCTGATCCGTTTTGCGGGCGGCGTGAATGCGATTGACGGCTTCGCAGGCTACCGCCCCATGACCGCCGAGGCCATGGCGGTGGCGGCACCGGACCTGATCTTGACCACTACGCAAGGCATCACCGCTGCAGGCGGCATCGACAAGTTCTGGGCCCGCCCCGAGCTGGAATTGACCCCGGCCTACCGCAACCGTGTGCTGGTGCACATGGACGCGCTGGAGCTGCTGGGCTTTGGCCCGCGTCTGCCCGCCACGGTGGCCACCTTGCACCGCCGTCTGCTCACCGCATGACCGCGGTGCTGTCGCACAAAGGGGCTGCCGTGCGCATGCCTCGGTCCATGGTGTTGGGGTTGGGCAGTGTGCTGGTCGTGGTCAGCCTGTTGGTGTCCAGCGCCCGCGGTGCCTACGCCATCAGCCTGTCGGACCTGTGGGACATGCTGAACTCTCTGTTGGCCTGGGATGCACAAAGGTCTTCTGCTGAACTGGTGTTCCTGCACATCCGCCTGCCGCGTCTGGTGCTGGGCCTGGTGGCGGGTGCTGGCCTGGGCTTGGCTGGTGCGCTGATGCAGGGCATGTTTCGCAACCCGCTGGCAGACCCCGGTCTGATCGGTGTGAGCGCCGGCGCTGCTCTGGCGGCAGCCATGGCCATTGTGCTGGGGGCGGCCTGGTTTCCTTCGTTGTCCAACACGCTGGGCAGTTGGATGCTGGTGTGCTCGGCCTTTGCCGGTGGCCTGCTGGTCACCATCGTGATTTACGGCCTAGCCCAGTCGGAGGGGGAAACCCGCGTCGGCATGATGCTGTTGGCCGGTATCGCGATGAATGCGCTGGGTGGCGCGGGGCTCGGCTACCTGACCTTTCTGGCGACCGATGAACAACTGCGCAGCCTGCAGTTCTGGCTCTTGGGCAGCTTGGGTGGTGCGCGCTGGAGCGCGGTTGCCTTGATTGCGGCCATCGTGGCCGCCTGTATTGCTGCGGGCCTGCGGCTGGCGCGTCCGCTCAATGCCATGGCGCTGGGCGAGGCGCAAGCCACGCTGCTGGGCGTGGACGTGGAACGTGTCAAACGCCAGGCGGTGGTGATCACCGCGCTGTCGGTGGGCGCCGTCACTGCCAGCACCGGCATGATCGGCTTTATTGGCCTGGTGGCACCGCACTGTGTGCGCCTGATTGCCGGGCCTGACCAGCGTGTGGTGCTGGCCGGCTCTGCCATGCTGGGCGCCGCACTGGTGCTGCTGGCGGACAGTGTGGCCCGCACCATCGTGCAACCGGCGGAACTGCCGCTGGGTGTGCTCACCGCGTTTGTGGGGGTTCCGGTGTTTTTGCTGCTGTTGCGCACTTTCAAGGGGCGAGTGTGATGTCCCAATTACAAGTCCAGGCGGCGTCGTTTGCGGTGCAGGGCTTGCATTTGTTGCAGCCCGTGTCGCTGGACCTTCAGCCGGGCCAACTCACAGCGCTGTTAGGCCCCAACGGCGCGGGCAAGTCCACCTTGTTGTCGCTGATCAGCGGCCAGCGCCGTCCCTCGGGTGGGCATGTGGTGCTCAACGGCCAGGCGCTGTCCGGTTACCGGCCCGAAGCGCTGGCGCAGGTGCGTGCACTGCTGCCGCAAGACAGCAGCATTGCGTTTGATTACACGGTGCGCGAGGTGGTGGAATTGGGCCGTTTTCCGCACCGCCTGAAGCCCAACCAGGACGAGGCTGGCATTGTGGACGCTGCGATGCGCGCCACCGACATGCATGCCTTGCAGGACCGCGTAGTCAACACCCTGAGCGGTGGCGAACGTGCCCGCGCCCAGTTGGCACGTGTGCTGGCGCAGATCTGGGACCCGTTGCCGGGCGGCGCACCGCGCTGGTTGCTGATGGACGAGCCCACTGCGGCGCTGGATTTGTCACACCAACACCAGGTGCTGCGCCTGGCCCGTGACTGGGCGGTCCAGCAGGGTGTGGGGGTGGTGGCCGTGCTGCATGACTTGAACCTGGCGCTGCGTTACGCCGACCAGGTGGTACTGCTGCAAAAAGGGCAGGTGTTTGCCCAGGGCGCTCCGCACGAGGTGCTGCAACCCGAAACCGTGCAAACGGTGTGGAAAGTGCAGGCCCAGGCGATCCAGAGCGACGACGGGGTCGCGCAGTTGCTGGTGCACTGAATCTACGAATTGTTCTGCGGCGGTTTTCGGCCGTACAGGCCCACGCGGTGTGCCAGTTCCACCGCCGATTGCACCTTGAGTTTTTCAAAGATGTTGGCGCGGTGGAATTCGATGGTGCGCGGGGTGATGCCCAGGTGGTCCGCAATGTTCTTGTTGTAGTGGCCCTTGAGCAGTTCTTCCAGCACTTCGGTTTCGCGCGCGCTCAGTCCATCCAGCGCCAGCTGAAACTCCAGACGTTCCAGTGATTCCGTTTGCTGCTGCAGTGCAACGGCCTGCGCTGCAATGATCTTGTCGACCAGCAGGTTGTTCTGGAAGGGCTTTTCCAGAAAATCCCACGCCCCTTGTTTGACTGCAGCCACCGCCATGCCCATGTCGCCATGGCCGGTCAGGAACAACACGGGCCAGGGCCAGCCCATGGTCTTGAGCTGCTCAAAGGTGGCCAGACCGGAGAGCGGCTCCATACGGATGTCCAGCACCAGCACTGAGCATTCCCAGGGCCACGTGCCTTGGCGCAAGGACTCCAGAAAGCTGTCGCCCGCGCTCCAACTGCGTACCGTCAGGCCGCGGGAATCGAGCAGCCAGGCCAGTCCTTCCCGGAAGTCGACGTCGTCGTCCACCAGGTACACAGCGGGGGTTATTGGAGCGGTAGCCACAGGGTGAATTGTGCTCCGCCGAGCGCGGCGCTGTGTGCCACATCAATACGGCCGTGGTGCGCCTCGGCAATCGAGCGGCAAATGGACAGGCCCATGCCCATGCCGCCGGGTTTGCCGCTCTCGAATGCATCAAAGATGCGGGGCGCCTGGTCTGCCGGAATGCCGGGGCCGCTGTCTTCCACACGCAGGCCTGCCATGTGGGTGTCCATTTCCAGGCTGACCCGGACGGTTGGTATTGGCGCCTGGCCTTGCCCGGCCCATTCCGTGGCGTTGAGTACCAGGTTGTGCAGGGCATGTTCCAGTAGCAGGGCGTCGGCGGGTAAAGGGGGCGCGTTGGTGGGAAGCACGATGTCCCGCACCATGCTGGCAGGCAGAGGCACTTGCTGGGCTACCCGTCGCATGAATGGCAGCACATCCAGGGGTTGGCGCTGCATTTCCTGGCGCCGGGCGAAGGCGTTGACCCGGTGAATCACCCGCCCGGCCTTGTCGGCCAGTTGTTCCATGCGTTCAACCACAGGGGCAATATCCTCAAGGCGTAAGCGCTGTTCTTGCAGGTTGTTGCGCAGGCCGGTGGCAAAGCTGCTGAGTGCGCCCAGGGGCTGGTTAAGCTCATGTGCCAGCGTGGAGGCCACTTCGCCCACGGCAATCAGCCGCCCGGATGCTTCGAGTTTTTCCTGCTGGCGGGCCGCCAGCTGCTCCATGCGTTTGCGTTCGGTAATGTCCAGAGTGGAGCCCATCCAGCCAATCACCGTGCCGTCCACCTTGGTCAGCGGCGCATGGTGTTCCAGCACCGACAGTGTGTGGCCATCGCGGTGGGTCAACACCCCCTCGCGCTCATGCTCGACAAGTGCAGAGGATGCCGCTGTGGCTCCATCTCCCATGGCAGGTGCGGGCTCGGCCATCAGCTCTGCGGCGCTGCGACCCACCATGCGGCAAAAGGCCTGGTTGACGTAGAGCAATCGGCCCTGCAGGTCCCAGGCGCGCAGGCCGAGCATGACGGCGCGCTCCATGGCTGTGCGCAGGACGATCTGGGTTTGCAACTGCGACTCCGCGCGCCGGCGTCGCGCAATATCGCGCCACAGCAGGTACAACGCCAACAACATGCCCAAGAGGCACAACAAGGCCACGGAAAAAAAGGCGCGTGGTGCCAGTGCGGGCTGGTAATCCAGCACGTCTACGGCCAACCGCCACTGGGTACCGGGCAGGTTCACGGGGGCCAGATAACGCGTCGTACCGGGGAGGGTGTTGGCGTTCGCCAGGGTGATGCGGTGGTCGTTCAAAAACCAGGCGGGAATGGCCTGGGTCAGCATGGGCTCCAGCTGAATGGCCGCCACGTAGTCGCCGGCAAAACGCCCTTGCTCGAACAGCGGCACGGCCAGCCACAGGGTGCTGCCATGCTCAGCGTCATAGGGCAGAGGCCCCGCATAGGCAGCGCGCTGCAATCCGCGTGTGGTCTTGAGCATGGTGCGCAAGGATTGGGCGTCGGCAGGCGCTTCAGCTGCCTTGCGCAAGCTGGGCGGCCAGAACTGCGTATCGTTTTGTACCTTGGCCGGAATCCAGCCGTGAAAAGCAATCACGCCGGGGCTTTGCCACAGCAGGCCGGGCTGCAAGGTGGCGGCAGCGTTGGGGTTTTGCGCGGTCAGGGCCATCACGCCCAAATCGCTCTCCAGCCGGCGAAAGTGAAAGCGCAGGGTCTGGTCCAGCCATTCGGCGTCTGCGCTGCGCCGGCGTGCTTCTTCTTGCGTCTCCACCTGGCGCAGGAACATGGCCAGCAACACGATGGAGATGCCCACCAGCACCAGCATGCCCATCAGCCCGCGCATGGCGCTGCGGCTCAGGCTGGAGGCTTGGCGCGCGTTGAGGTCCAGCAGGTCGAGGTCGAAGGTGGTGGGCATGGCAGGCGATTAGCATAGCGGACATGTCTCGCGCTTTCCGCCTTCTTTTTGCCTGCTGGCTGTACGCGGCGCTGTCGCCCTTGCATGCGGCGACCGCTGCGCCGGTAGTAGTGCGTTTCTCGCATGTGGTGGCCAACGACACGCCCAAAGGGCGCATGGTGTTGCAGTTTCAGGCCTTGGTGGCTGCGCGTTCGCAGGGGCGTATCCAGGTCAACATTTACCCCGATTCCCGCCTGTATGGCGATGACGACGAGATGGAGGCGCTGCGCCTTGGCGCCGTGGAAATGCTGGCGCCTTCGCTGTCCAAATTCGGCAATGTGGGCCTGCCGGAATTTGAAGTGTTTGATTTGCCTTTCCTGTTCAGCGACCTCGCGCAGGTGCACCGGCTGACCCAGGGCGCGGTAGGGCAGCAACTGCTGGCCGCATTGGGGCGCCAGCAGTTGCAGGGCTTGGGGTTCATGGACAACGGGTTCAAACAAATGAGTGCGCGCAAGCCGCTGCGCACGCCTGCCGATTACCAGGGGTTGCGGCTGCGCGTGCAGGCCTCGTCCGTGTTGCTGGCGCAAATGCAGGCGTTGGGCGCGCAAGGTGTTGCCTTGCCTTTTGGCGAGTCGCGGCGGGCCTTGTCCAGCCGGGTGGTGGACGGCACGGAGAACCCGCTGTCCAATTTCCTCACGCAGGGACTGGCCGACGTGCAGTCCGATGTGACGCTGACGCGGCATGGCTACCTGGGTTATGTGGTGCTGACCAATCCGCGCTTTTGGGCCAGCCTGGCTGCGGCAGACCGCCGCCTGCTGCAAACGGCGTTGGCAGATGCGCTGGCCTTTGGCAACGCGTTGTCGGCCACGCTGGACCAACAGGCGCTGACGCAATTGCGCAGCATGCCAGGTGTGCGGATTCACGCTTTGAGTGAAGCCGAACGCGAGCGTTTGCGCACTGCTGCCCAACCGGCCTATACCTACTTTGAACGCAGTGTGGACAAAGCTTTTTGGGCGCAAATTCGCAAGGATTTGGCGGCAAATTAAGGGTTAACCCGACTGTTGAACGCCACAGTTGGCGGCACGGGCACGGTTCCGTATCGTTGCGCTCTGTCCGGTAGCCCGGATCACCGCATGGTCGTTGGCCTCACAGCCCCCAGCCATTTTCCGTTCAACCTTTTCTCGCAAGGCCCCTGCCATGTCTTTGACCACTGCGCGCAAGCCGCTCTACAAATCTCTTTACGCACAGGTCCTGTTCGCCGTCACCGTCGGCGTACTGCTGGGCCATTTTTATCCGCAAGTGGGGGCTGACATGAAGCCCTTGGGCGATGGCTTTATCAAGCTCATCAAGATGATCATCGCCCCGATCATCTTCTGTACCGTGGTGGTCGGCATTGCCGGCATGGAGGACATGAAGAAGGTGGGCAAGACTGGCGGGCTGGCGCTGCTGTACTTTGAAATTGTTTCCACCCTGGCCCTGGTCGTGGGTCTGATCGTGGTGAACGTGCTGCAGCCTGGCGTGGGCATGCATGTGGATGCGGCATCGCTGGACACCAAGGGCATTGCGGCCTACACGGCACCCGGCAAGATGCAGGGCACCGTGGACTTCCTGTTGAATGTGATCCCCGTCTCTGTGGTCGATGCATTTGCCAAGGGAGAAATTCTGCAGGTGCTGCTGTTCTCCATGTTGTTCGGCTTTGCGCTGCACCGCTTCGGCGGCCGCGGCACCATGGTGTTTGACTTCATCGAGAAGACATCCCACGTGTTGTTTGACATCGTGGGCATCATCATGAAGGTTGCTCCCATCGGCGCTTTCGGTGCCATGGCGTTCACGATTGGCAAGTACGGCGTGGATTCGTTGTTCTCCCTGGGCAAACTCATGGGGGCGTTCTATATCACCTGCCTGTTCTTTGTGTTTGGTGTGCTGGGTGTGATTGCCAAGCTGCACGGCTTCAGCATCTTCAAGTTTGTGCGCTACATCAAGGAAGAACTGCTCATCGTGCTGGGCACCTCATCCAGCGAGTCCGTGCTGCCGCGCATGATGGAAAAAATGGAAAACCTGGGTGCCCGCAAGTCGGTTGTGGGCCTGGTGATTCCTACCGGTTACTCGTTCAACCTGGACGGCACGTCCATCTACCTGACCATGGCAGCGGTGTTCATTGCCCAAGCGACCGATACGCCGTTGGGTATCGTGGAACAGATCACATTGCTGGCCGTGTTGTTGTTGACCTCCAAAGGCGCGGCCGGCATTACGGGCAGTGGTTTTATCGTGCTGGCTGCCACCTTGTCTGCCGTGGGCCACGTCCCGGTGGCAGGTCTCGCCTTGATTCTTGGGATTGACCGGTTCATGTCGGAGGCACGTGCACTGACCAATCTTGTGGGCAATGGGGTCGCCACGCTGGTGGTGGCCAAATGGACGGGTGACCTGGACATGAAGCGCTTGCAGGCCGGGCTGAACCACCCCACCGCGCAAGAATCCCAGGAGCCAGAAGTGATTCTGGACCAGCAGGTGGCACACATGGCCGTTGCATCGGGCAAACGTGCCTGAGTATTCAGGGCGTTTACGGCAAGGGCACCTTCGGGTGCCCTTTTTGTTGGGCGGGTGACCTCATCTTGAGGGGCTGACCCACTTTGGCGGGTATAGGCAATGTCGCTCTAAATTTATGTGAAAAGTGCCTCTAGCCCTTATGTAATATGCGCAAGCAGCTATTGAAGATATAGCAAACTCTAATACGTCAGCCGCTCCGGGTGGATTTCCTGCAGGATGGTGGTGGCGATTTCTTCGATGGACTTGGTCGTGGTGGACAGCCAGCGTATGCCGGTGCGGCGCATCATGGCCTCCGCCTCGGCCACTTCCATGCGGCAGTTCTCCAGCGAGGCGTATTTGGAGTTGGGGCGCCGTTCGTTGCGGATTTCGGAGAGGCGCTCGGGCTGGATGGTCAGGCCGAAAATCTTCGCCTTGTGGGCCACCAGTGCCGGTGGCAGTTGGCGCCGGTCAAAGTCTTCCGGGATCAGCGGGTAGTTGGACGCCTTCAGGCCGTATTGCATAGCCAGGTACAGCGAGGTGGGCGTCTTGCCGCTGCGGCTCACGCCGACAAGAATCACGTCGCTTTGCTCCAGGTCGCGGTTGCTCTGGCCGTCGTCGTGCGCCAGCGAGAAGTTGATGGCCTCAATGCGGTCGTGGTATTCCTTGCTTTTGCTGGCATCGCTGAAACGGCCGATGCGGTGGTTGGACTTGATCTGCAGCTCGTTTTCCAGCGGGTTCACAAACATGCCAAACATGTCCAGCAGCATGCCCTGGCAGCCTTCCTGGATCACTTTGAGCACCTCCATGTTCACCAGTGTGGTGAAAACAATGGGTTTGTTGCCGTCTGCCACCCCGGTGTGGTTGATCTGGCGCACTGCCTGGTAGGCCTTGTCGGCCGTGTCCACAAAGGGCAGGCGCACGTGGCGGGCCTTCATCTCAAACTGGGCCAGGATGGCGTTGCCAAAGGTCTCGGCGGTGATGCCGGTGCCGTCTGAAATGAAAAATACGGTGCGTTGGTGCATGGGGTGGGGTCCAGGGTGTCAGTGATCTGCAAGCGCGCCCGGGTTTTCCGCCGCCTCAACGGCCGCCCTCGCCACCTACAATCACCGCAATTTAGCGCATTTGGCAACCGGCGCGTTTTCCAGAACACCAACAACAGAAAACGGGCGGGTCCTGCGCGGCTGCGGGCGGGTCCAGGACCTGCGGGCCATGAAACGGTTTTAACTTCTGGAGCATTCCTATGTCTAATCTTTTCAACCCCACCGACCTGGTCGTCCCCTTCGAGCTGCTGCGCATGGCCGATGTGGAATCCGTGGGGGGCAAAAACGCCAGCCTGGGGGAGATGATTTCCCAGCTACCGCAGGGCGTGAAAGTGCCTACCGGGTTTGCCACCACGGCGCATGCTTTCCGCCAGTTTCTGGCGCACGCTGGCCTGGCCGAAAAGATCAGCGCCAAGCTGAAAACCTTGGACACGGAAGATGTACGCGCGCTGGCCCAGGTCGGTGCCGAGATTCGCGCCATGGTGGAGGCCCAGCCTTTTCCCGCCGATCTGGAAAAAGCCATCCGTGCAGCTTTCGTCACCTTGTCCGGTGGCCAAGCCCAAGCCAGTTTTGCCGTGCGCTCGTCTGCCACGGCCGAAGACTTGCCTGATGCGTCCTTTGCCGGCCAGCAGGAAACCTTCCTCAATGTGGTCGGCATCGAGGACGTGCTGCACAAGATGAAAGAGGTATTTGCCTCGCTCTACAACGACCGCGCCATCAGCTACCGCGTGCACAAGGGCTTTGCCCACGACGTGGTAGCCCTCTCTGCCGGTGTGCAGCGCATGGTGCGCTCCGACTTGGGCGCGGCTGGCGTGATGTTCACGATCGACACCGAATCGGGTTTTGACCAGGTGGTGTTCATCACCTCCAGCTACGGCCTGGGTGAGACGGTGGTGCAGGGTGCTGTGAACCCCGACGAGTTCTATGTGCACAAGCCCATTCTGCGCGCTGGCAAGAAAGCCGTGATTCGCCGCAACCTGGGCTCCAAGCTCTTGCAGATGGTGTTCACGACACCCGAAGAAAAAGTTGCAGAAGGTCCGATGAAGGGCAAGCTGGTCAAAACCACCGACGTGCCCACCGAGCTGCGCAACCGTTACTCGCTGACCGATGCCGACGTGGAGCAACTGGCCCGCTACGCGCTGGTGATCGAAGAGCACTATGGCCGCCCCATGGACATCGAGTGGGGCAAGGACGGCATCGACGGCGAGCTCTACATCCTGCAGGCGCGCCCCGAGACGGTGAAGAGCCAGGCTGGCGACAAGGTCGAGCTGCGCTACAAACTCAAAGGCAAGGGCGCGGTGCTGGTCGAAGGCCGTGCCATTGGGCAGAAGATCGGCACCGGCCCGGTGCGCATCGTGCACAACATCAGCGAGATGGACCAGGTGCAAGCCGGTGACATTCTGGTGACCGACATGACCGACCCGAACTGGGAGCCGGTCATGAAACGCGCCAGCGCCATCGTCACCAACCGCGGTGGCCGCACCTGCCACGCTGCCATCATTGCGCGCGAATTGGGCATTCCGGCTGTGGTGGGCTGTGGCAATGCCACCGATACGCTCAAGGACGGCATGCTGGTGACCGTGAGCTGCGCTGAGGGTGACACCGGTTTCATCTACGACGGCCTGCTGGAAACGGAAGTGTCCGAAGTACAGCGCGGCGCGATGCCCGAGATTCCCGTCAAGATCATGATGAACGTGGGCAACCCTCAGCTCGCGTTTGACTTCTGCCAGTTGCCCAACCAGGGCGTGGGCTTGGCCCGGCTGGAGTTCATCATCAACAACAACATTGGTGTGCACCCCAAGGCCATCCTCGACTACCCGAATGTGGACGCGGACCTGAAAAAGGCCGTGGAATCCGTGGCACGCGGACACGCTTCGCCACGCGCGTTTTATGTGGACCGCGTCGCCGAAGGGGTGGCCACCATTGCTGCGGCCTTCTGGCCCAAGCCGGTGATCGTGCGCCTGTCGGACTTCAAGAGCAACGAATACCGCAAGCTGATTGGCGGCAGCCGTTACGAGCCCGAAGAAGAAAACCCGATGCTGGGCTTCCGCGGCGCCGTGCGTTACACCAGCACCGAGTTTGGTGAAGCCTTTGCCATGGAGTGCGAGGCCCTCAAGCGCGTGCGCAACGACATGGGCCTGACCAATGTGCAGGTCATGGTGCCCTTTGTGCGCACGCTGGGCCAGGCCAAGAAGGTCACCGAACTGCTGGCACGCCACGGACTGCAACGCGGTCAGGATGACCTCAAGCTGGTGATGATGTGCGAGATTCCCAGCAACGCCATCCTGGCCGACCAGTTCCTCGAATACTTCGACGGCTTCTCCATCGGCTCCAACGACCTGACCCAGCTCACGCTGGGCCTGGACCGCGATTCCGGGCTGGAGCTGCTGGCAGCCGACTTTGATGAGCGTGACCCGGCCGTCAAGGCGCTGATTAGCCTGGCGATTGCCGCATGCAAACGCCAGGGCAAGTACATCGGCATTTGCGGCCAGGGCCCCAGCGATCACCCGGATTTTGCGGTGTGGCTGGAGCGTGAGGGCATTTCCTCGATTTCCCTGAACCCGGACTCGGTGATCGCGACCTGGCAGCAACTCGCGACGAAATGACGCAGCCGCAGACCAAGCGCCGCTGGCAACTGCACGCAGGCTTGTTGGCGCTGTGGTTTGCCGCGTCGTTCGGGGTGGTGTTCTTTGCCCGCGACCTGCAGACGGTGGTCGCGTCCTGGCCTGTGAGCTTCTGGTTTGCAGCCCAGGGCTCGGTGCTGGTTTTTATTGCCATTGTGGTGGTGTTCGCGTGGCGCGCCAACCGAAGGGAAGGGGACGCTCCGGACTTTGACCAACATGCGTATGGCCAATACAAACGCCGGATCAACCGCCGTTTTGTTTTCTATGTCGGTGGGCTGCTTGCGCTGTTGCTGGCGCTGGCGGTTGCCGAGCATTTTGGCCTGCCCAAAGCCTGGGTGGCCGGACTGTTCCTGTCGGTCACTTTGATTCTGTACGCGGTGATAGGCGTGTACGGACGCACTGCCGATGCGGCGGAGTATTACGTGGCCGGGCGGCGCGTTCCGGCCATGTACAACGGCATGGCCACAGCCGCAGACTGGATGAGTGCGGCGTCTTTCATCAGCCTGGCTGGTGGCTTGTACCTGCAGGGGTTTTCGGGCTCCAGCAACCAGCCCGGCGGTTTGGCCTACGTTCTGGGCTGGACTGGGGGGTTTTGCCTGGTGGCCTTGCTGGTGGCGCCTTATCTGCGGCGCATGAAGCTGTACACCGTGCCCGACTATTTTGCCGTGCGTTTCGGTGGGCGCTGGCCGCGCATGATTGCGGCGTTGGCAGCAGTATTGTGTTCATTCACCTACGTGGTGGCGCAGATTTACGGTGTGGGGCTGATTACGTCGCGCCTGACGGGGGTGCATTTCGAGATCGGCATTTTGCTGGGCCTCGGTGGTGTGCTGGTGTGTTCGTTCCTGGGTGGCATGCGTGCAGTGACCTGGACGCAGGTGACCCAGTACGTGGTCATCATCCTGGCGTTCCTGATTCCTGTGTCCTGGCTGGCCTACAAGCAGATCGGCAACCCGCTGGCGCCCCTGGTCTATGGACAGCAACTGGAAAAAATCGCCACCATGGAGAAGCAGTTGATGGACTCGCCGGCAGAGCAGCAGGTGATCGCTGAGTATGCCCGCCGTGCCGAGTCGTATGCGAAGAAACTGGAAAACGTGGAGAAGTCCTTGTATGCCGAGCGACAGGCATTGCGTGACCAATTGCGTGCCTTGGCGGAAGCCCGCATAGATGATGGACGCGTCACGCTTTTGCGGCGCGAACTGGCGGCATTGCCCAAGGATGCTGACACGGCACGTGAGGTCTGGAGCCGGGCGCGGGCCGACAACCTGGAGCGAGCCTGGCCGCTGGGCGGGATGCCGCCCCATGCGACTCCTTTTGCCGGTGATCCGGCAGGCACGGATGAAGAACAGCAGATCTTTGACAATTCGCGCCTGAACTTCTTGGCCCTGATGTTTTGCTTGATGGTCGGAACGGCAGGTTTGCCGCATTTGCTGACGCGTTACTACACCACGCCCACCGTGTCCGAGTCCCGCCGCTCCGTGGCCTGGTCTTTGTTTTTCATTGCCCTGTTGTATTTATCAGCGCCCGCGCTGGCGGTGATGGTCAAGTACGAAGTCATGACGCACCTGGTCGGCCAGCCTTTTGACAGTCTGCCCGCCTGGGTCGCCCAGTGGGCGCGGGACCCGGCACTGCTGGCGGTGTCGGATGTGAATGGTGACCATATCCTGCAGTTTGCCGAGCTCAAGATCGGCGCCGATCTGGTGATGTTGGCCACGCCTGAAATTGGGGGCTTGCCCTATGTGGTGTCGGTGCTGGTGGCTGCGGGTGGTCTGGCGGCAGCGCTGTCCACGGCCGACGGCCTGCTGCTGACCATTGGCAATGCACTGGCCCACGACGTTTACTTTGACGGGGACGACGGCAACAAGGCCCGGGCGATGCGGCGCGTCATGTGGTCCAAATTTGCCTTGCTGGTGGTGGCCTTGATTGCGGCGTATGTGGCGGCGCAGCGGCCGATTGGCATCCTGTACTTGGTTTCTGCGTCCTTTTCGCTGGCCGGCGCGGCTTTTGTGCCTGCCATGGTGCTGGGGATTTTCTGGAAAGGCTGCACGCGGGCTGGCGCTGTGGGTGGCATGTTGGCGGGCTTGAGCATCACGATGTACTACATGGCGTTCAACCTACCGGCGGTCCGCAGTGCGTTCAACCTGAGCGGGGACGGGCTGTGGTTTGGTATCCAGCCCATATCCGCCGGGGTTTTCGGGGTGGCTGCGGGGCTGTGTGTCACCGTCGTGTTGAGTCTGCTGACCCCGGTTTCCGAACCGGCAGCGCCCGCTGCCTAGGCGCCGGGTTGAGGTTCCTGGCGAGCTGGGCTATAATCGCGGGCTTCGCCTTGCTGCACCTCAATTAGACGCTGAGGGCAGCTTTATTTTCACCGGCACGAAAGTGCTGGGCCCAGATACTGGGAAATCCACAAGGAGTATCAATGCGTCATTATGAAATCATCCTCATGATCCACCCGGATCAGAGCGAACAAGTTCCTGCGATGCTGGAACGTTACAAGGGCATGATCACCGCTGGCGGTGGCAAGGTCCACCGTGTTGAAGACTGGGGCCGTCGTCAGATGGTTTACATGATCAACAAGCTGGCCAAGGCCCACTACCTGTGCGTCAACATCGAAGCCGACCAGGCCGTGATGTCCGAACTGGAACACGCTTTCAAGTTCAACGACGCCGTGTTGCGCCACCTCACCGTGCTGAAGAAAAAAGCCGAAACAGGTCCTTCGTCCATGATGAAGACTGTGGAACGCGAAGACGCACGCAAGGCCCAACAGGCCGAGTACCAAGCGTAATCAACGCATTTGCCTGAAAAGGAGTGCAAGCCAACTCACTGGTTTTAAGTGCCTGTATCGCAGCGGTGGAATCCATGCGTTACACGCCAGCCGGTTTACCCGCTCTGAACCTGCAGCTCGAACACGAGTCGCAGGTGACAGAAGCAGGGGGCCAGCGAACCGTGAAGGTGGTAGTGAAAGCAGTGGCTTTCGGCACATTGGCAGAGCGGCTTGCAAAGCAGGCCCTCGGCAGTGTCTGGAAGTTCAACGGTTTTCTCGCCAATGCACGCCACGGCAAATCCGTCGTTTTCCATATTCAAGATTTCTTGCAAGATTAATTTTTTAGGAGTCCATCATGCCCGGACCAAAACGTTTCAACAAAGACAAGCGCCCCAAGCGCAACACACAATCACTGCTGTTCAAGCGCAAGCGCTTTTGCCGCTTCACCGTAACCGGTGTGGAAGAGATTGACTACAAAGACATCGACACGCTGCGTGACTTCATTGCTGAAAACGGCAAGATCATCCCCGCACGCCTGACCGGTACCCGCGCTATTTTCCAGCGCCAACTGAATACCGCTATCAAGCGCGCTCGCTTCCTGGCGATGCTGCCTTACAGCGACCAGCACAAGATCTAAGGAGCTCCGACCATGCAAATTATTCTGCTCGACAAGGTCGTGAACCTCGGCAACCTGGGCGAAATCGTCAAGGTCAAAGATGGCTACGCACGCAACTTCCTGATCCCTTCCGGCCGTGCACGCCGCGCTACCGAATCTGCCAAGGCAGAGTTCGAAGCCAAGCGCGCCGAACTGGAAAAGGCTGCTGCCGCCAAGCTGGCTGAATGCCAGGCTCTGGGTGCCAAGCTCGGTGGCACGACCATCAAGCTGACCCAAAAGGCCGGTGTGGATGGCCGTCTGTTTGGTTCCGTGACCAACTACGACATCGCTGAAGAGCTGGTCAAGGGCGGCTACAAGGTTGCCAAGTCCCAGATCCGTATGCCCAATGGTCCTATCAAGCTCGTGAGCGATAGCACCGTGAGCGTGGCTCTGCACACCGACGTGGTGGTGGACATCACCGTTTCCGTGTACGGCGAAACCGCTTAACAGCATTTGACGGCGTACCCCGGCAACGGGGAGCCTTCTACCCAAAAGCCGCCGGGGCAGGTCCCTTGCGGCTTTTGTGCTTTGGGTGCGTAGTTATCCCGCTATTTACACAGTTTGTCCACAACTTGCTCCCAGCCTTTCCATCGACGCGACCCCATCCGCGTCGTAGTATGAAAGGCTTGAAGGAACCCCCCCATGTCCGCCGTTTTGTCTACCAGTGACGCATTTAATTCTGATCGTCAGATCGCCCAACTGCGTGTGCCACCGCACTCCATCGAAGGTGAGTCCAGCGTGCTGGGCGGCCTGTTGCTGGACAACGGTGCCTGGGATCGCGTGGGCGATATCCTGGCCGATGGCGACTTTTACCGCTACGAACACAAGCTGATCTACGCGGCCATTGGTGTGCTGGTTAATGCCAACAAGCCAGCCGACGTAATTACTGTCTATGAACACCTGCAAAGCCAAGGCAAGGCTGAGGAAATCGGTGGACTGGTCTATCTGAACTCGCTGGCGCAGTACGTGCCCAGTGCAAGCAATATCCGCCGCTATGCCGAGATCGTGCGCGACCGCTCCATCTTGCGCAAGTTGGTCAGTGCCAGCGACGAGATTGCGACCAATGCTTTCAATACCCAAGGGCGGCCGGTCGCGGACATCGTGGACGAAGCGGAGCAGAAGATATTCAATATCGGGGAAGATGGCGCACGCAACAAACAGGGCTTCCAGGGCATGGATTCGCTGGTCGTTGAACTGCTGGACCGTGTTCAGGAGATGGCAGACAACCCCAGCGACGTTACCGGTGTGCCCACTGGGTTTTACGATTTGGACCACAAGCTGTCGGGCATGCAGGCTGGTGATCTGATCATTCTGGCGGCACGCCCTTCGATGGGCAAGACCGCGCTGGCCATCAACATTGCCGAGCATGTGGCCTTGAACGAAGGCCTGCCTGTGGCTGTGTTCTCTATGGAAATGGGCGCCGCTCAGTTGGCGGTGCGTATCGTGGGTTCGATCGGTCGTATCGACCAGGGCCATTTGCGCACGGGCAAACTCACCGATGAGGAGTGGCCACGTCTGTCCGAAGCGATTGAAAAACTGCGCACTATTTCCCTGCACATCGATGAAACCGCTGGCTTGACGGTCAGCGAGCTGCGTGCCAACGCACGCCGCCTGGCGCGCCAATGCGGAAAGCTCGGTTTGATCGTTGTGGACTACCTGCAATTGATGAGCGTCTCCAGCAGCATGAGCGACGAAAACCGCGCGACTGCCGTTGGCGAGATTTCGCGCGGTCTCAAGATGCTGGCGAAGGAGCTGCAATGCCCGGTGATCGCACTGTCGCAGCTTAGCCGAGGTGTGGAGCAGCGCCCTGACAAGCGCCCCATGATGAGTGACTTGCGCGAATCCGGCGCGATCGAGCAGGATGCAGATGTCATCATGTTCATTTATCGCGACGACTATTACAACAAGATGGACGGCCCGAATCCCAGCAAGGAGCCTGGCGTGGCCGAGGTGATCATCGCCAAGCAGCGTAATGGTCCTACGGGAACAACCAAGCTGGCCTTCCTGCGCCAGATCACCAAGTTCGAAAGCCTGGCCAGCGGTGGCGGCGGCGAAGATTATTGACCCGCAAAAGAACAAGGGCTAGAAGCCAAATTGGCCTCTAGCCCCCGTTGATAGTGCGCGAGCAGCTATTGAATCAATAGCAATTTAATCCGTTGGAATCAAAGCACCTCGCTGGCAAAGTCTGCCAAGCGTGAACGCTCGCCGCGTGCCAGCGTGATGTGCCCGCCGTGTGGCCAGCCCTTGAACTTGTCCACGGCGAAGGTCAGGCCCGAGGAGCCTTCGGTCAAGTAGGGTGTATCGATCTGCGCCAGATTGCCCATACAGATGATCTTGGTGCCGGGGCCGGCACGGGTGATCAGGGTCTTCATCTGCTTGGGCGTCAGATTCTGCGCTTCATCGATGATCACGTACTTGTTGAGGAAGGTCCGGCCGCGCATGAAGTTCATGCTCTTGATCTTGATGCGGCTGCGGATCAATTCGTTGGTGGCGGCGCGGCCCCATTCGCCGGCGTTGGTGTCGGTCTTGCCCAGCACTTCCAGGTTGTCGTCCAGTGCGCCCATCCAGGGGCCCATCTTTTCTTCCTCGGTGCCGGGCAGGAAACCGATGTCTTCGCCCACGCTCACAGTCGCGCGGGTGACGATGATTTCGGTGTAGCGGCGGTCGTCCAGCACCTGGGTCAGGCCGGCAGCCAGGGCCATCAGCGTTTTGCCGGTACCGGCGGTGCCGGTCAGCGTGACAAAGTCCACTTCCGGGTCCATCAGCAGGTTCATCGCGAAGTTCTGCTCGCGGTTGCGGGTGGTCACGCCCCACACCGCGTTCTTCAGGTGGGTGAAGTCGCGCAGGGTCTTGAGCACGGCGGTGGTGCCGCGGATTTCGGTCACGCGGGCGTACAGGCTGGGTTCGCCGGGGGACTCAAAAAATACAAACTGGTTGATGTGCATGCTGGGCACCGCGGGGCCATCCACCTTGTAGAAAGTGTGCTGACCTTGCTGCCAGCTTTCTACAGTCTGGCCATGTGTGGCCCAGAAGTCGGTGGGCAGGGCCAGCGCACCGGAGTACAGCAGATCGCCATCTTCCAGCGTCTTGTCGTTCTGGTAGTCGTCGGTGGCCAGGCCCAGAGCACGGGCCTTGACGCGCATATTGATGTCCTTGGACACCAGCACCACTTCGCGTGGTGCGTATTTCTGGCGCAGGGCTTCCACCACGCCCAGGATCTGGTTGTCGGCCTTACCCTGGGGAAGGCTGGTGGGCAGGGTGTAGTTCAGCGGCTGGGTCTGGAACAGCAGCTTGCCGCCCGCGTCGCGGTGGCCGGTGCTGTCGAGCTGGAAGCCCAGCGCGATGTCGGCACCCGGTGTGCCAGCCAACGCGTCCAGCGTACGGCTGGTCTGGCGGGCGTTGCGCGCCACTTCGGTCATGCCTTTCTTATGGCCGTCCAGCTCTTCCAGAACAATCATGGGCAGGTAGATGTCGTGTTCCTCAAAACGGAACAGGCACATCGGGTCGTGCAGCAGGACATTGGTGTCCAGCACAAACAGCTTCGTCGGGCCGGTACGGGCGCGTTTCTTGGAGCGGGTTTCCACGCGCGGGGTGAGGCGGGCAGTAGCGGGTGCTTCGCTGACCAGTACCAGCTCGGGTTTGTGCGTGAGGGCCGCTTTGGCTTGGGGGCGGTCGTTACGGACCGATGTATTGAGAACCGAGGTGGGGTGTTCTACCTGCACGTCCTGTTTGCGTGCGGGGCGTTTGGGAGTGCGTGCCGCCGGGGCATCAAAATCTTTGGAGGACAGAAGGTCTGCGCGTTTGGTCGGGGCGGGAGGCAGGGGCATGGAGTGGGCTCGTGGAATGGGAAACAGGAAAAGTTGGGTTTGCAAAAGCGAAAAAGCCGCCTTGAGCCAAGGCGGCTTTTTGTAGAAACGCGGTTGCAAACTTCAACGGCATGTGGACCATTATGCATGGCCCGGATGACGCGTCCACAAGGGAGTGCGCCAAAACAACATCCCGGGTCAGGCCGCTTTTTTCAGCGCTTTCACGGCTTTGAGGACTTCGTCCACGTGGCCGGGGACCTTCAGGCCGCGCCATTCTTCCTTCAGGATGCCATCGGCACCGATCAGGAAGGTGCTGCGTTCAATGCCCTTGACCTTCTTGCCGTACATGATCTTGTTTTTGACCACACCGAACATGTGGCACATTTTTTCTTCGGTGTCTGCAATCAGTTCGAAGGGGAGTTCCAGTTTGGTCTTGAACTCGTCGTGGGACTTCATGTTGTCGCGGGATACGCCGAACACGTTGGCGCCAGCCTTCACGAAATCCTTGTATTTGTCCCGAAACTGCATGGCTTCGGTGGTGCAACCGGGGGTATTGTCCTTGGGGTAGAAGTACAAGACCATGGTTTTACCAACGTGGGTGGTGTTACTCACCTTGATGCCGCCGGTGGCGTTGGCTTCAAATTCGGGGAGGGGTTTGTTGACAACAATCGCCATAGGGTATTTCAGTCTCGCGTGCAGGTGTCAGTCATAGTGAAGGGTGTGAAACGTGACAGCGTTTCCCACCCTCGACCGCAACCCGTGATTTTACTCTGAATTGGCCCCGTTCTGACCTTAGAGCCTGTTCAATGCCTTTACGGGGCCACGCAAGTACCTTTTCGGGATGGGATGCTAGGCGCAAAACGCAGCCGGGCTAATGCCCGGCAAGGCTTTGCAACGCCGCAGACCGCCCGAAAAGGCACTTGCCCTCCGGGTTGGGACGACGGCAAACGCGGTCGCGTTTGCGTCCCAACGTGACCCCGTAAGGGCATTGAACAGGCTCTTAGGGCCTACCCGGGTTACAACAAAAGGGCAGCAACGACCTTGCGGCCTTCCCCGGCGAGGAAGTTGTAGGTGCGGCAGGCGGCCTGTGTGTCCATGGTTTCCAGCCCGATACGGCGTGCATAGAGGGTTTGCAGCCATTGGGGTTGGGGGAAACGGATACGGTCGCCGCTGCCAAACAAGACCAGTTCTGCGCCCAGTTCTGCCAGCGCGTCAAAGTGGCTGGCCTGCAGGTCCTCAAACGTGCGCACGTTCCAGTCCAGGCGCTGGCCCATGCTGCTGACCACCAGACTGGCGTGGAACTGCTCGCCGTTCACGGCGATCCAGCCTGGCCCATAACCCGTGATGGATGGACCCTGGATAGCGTCTGGCTGGAGTTTCATGGGTGGTAAGGGCCGGATTGGGTTGGGAAATGCATGCTGCACCGCACTAAAAACGTGCGGAAATGTGGTTCAATTATAGGTTTCGCCCTTAGAGCCTGTTCACGATCTGTACGGGGTCACGTTGGGACGCAATCGGGATGAGTTGTCCGCCAAGACCACGCCGCATGGGCTCCTGCCCATGCAAAGGGTTTGGTGGGCAAATCGCCCGATTTCGTCCCAACCCGAAGGGCAAGTGCCTTTTCGGGCGGTCTGCGTTGTTGCAAAGCCTTGCCGGGCACCAGCCCGGCTGCGTTTTGCGCCTAGCAGCCCATCCCGAAAAGGTACTTGCGTGACCCTGTACAGACCGTGCACAGGCTCTTGACTGAACGCTCCCGGAGGGACTTTGAAAACCATTCAGAAATCTGCCAAGCTCGCCAACGTGCTCTATGACGTGCGGGGCCCCATTGTGGACGCGGCCAAGAAGATGGAGGACGAGGGGCAGAAGATCATCAAACTCAACATCGGCAATCTGGCGCCGTTTGGTTTCGATGCCCCTGAGGAAATCCAGCAGGACATGATCCGCAACCTGCCTAACTCGGCGGGTTACTCCGACAGCAAGGGTATCTTCGCCGCGCGCAAGGCGGTGATGCACTACACCCAACAGCAGGGCATCGCAGGCGTCACGCTGGATGATATTTATCTCGGCAATGGCGCGAGCGAGCTGATCGTGATGGCGTCCAACGCGCTCTTGGACGATGGCGACGAATTGCTGGTGCCTTCGCCCGACTACCCCTTGTGGACCGCGGCCACCAGCCTGTCGGGCGGCAAACCTGTGCACTACCAGTGTGACGAAGACAACGGCTGGATGCCCAACCTGGCGGATATCCGCGCCAAGATCACGCCCCGGACACGCGGCCTGGTAGTCATCAACCCGAACAACCCCACCGGCGCCTTGTACAGCGACGAGTTGCTGCGCGGCCTGGTGGCCATTGCGCGCGAGTTTGAACTGGTGATTCTGGCCGACGAGGTGTATGACAAGGTGCTGTACGAAGGCGTGACGCACACCGCGATGGCCAGCCTGTCCACCGATGTTCTTACATTAACTTTCAATTCCCTGTCCAAGGCCTACCGCTCCTGCGGGTACCGCGCTGGCTGGATGATCGTTTCCGGCCCCAAGGAACACGCGAGCGACTTCATCGAAGGCCTGAATATGCTGGCCAACCTGAAGTTGGGCTCCAACGTGCCCGGCCAGTACGCCATCCAGACCGCCTTGGGCGGCTACCAGAGCATTCAGGATTTGGTGAAGGAGGGCGGTCGCCTGCGCCGCCAGCGCGACCTGGCCTATGAGCTGATTACCGCCATCCCCGGTGTGACCTGCGTGAAGCCACAAGCTGCGCTGTACATGTTCCCGCGCCTGGACCCGGTGATGTACCCGATTGCGGACGACCGCCAGTTCTTCCTGGAGTTGCTGCGCGAAACCCGTGTGATGCTGGTGCAGGGCACCGGTTTCAACTGGCGCGCACCGGACCATTTCCGTATTGTGTTTTTGCCCCACGAAGACGACTTGCGTGAGGCGATTGCCCGCATTGCGAAGTTTCTTGCGCACTACCGAACGCGGCACGGCACCTGAAACACTCCTGATTTAATAGCGGCTTGCGCACATTCTGCGCGGGCTGCAGGCACATTTAACCTAGAAACTGTATGAAACCGATTCAAGTAGGCCTGTTGGGCATTGGCGTAGTGGGCACCGGCACATTCAATGTGTTGCAACGCAACCAGGCGGAAATCCAGCGCCGCGCTGGCCGCGGCATCGAGATCACCATGGTGGCCGATCTGGACACCGCACGCGCGCAGGCTGCCGTGGGCCCCAACGTCAAGGTCGTCAACGACGCCCGCGCCGTGATTGCCAACCCCGACATCGACATCGTCATCGAACTGATCGGTGGCTACGGCATTGCCAAACAATTGGTGCTGGAAGCCATTGCGGCCGGCAAGCATGTAGTCACCGCCAACAAGGCGCTGCTGGCCGTGCACGGCACCGAGATTTTTGCGGCTGCATCCGCCAAGGGCGTGATGGTCGCGTTTGAAGCGGCCGTGGCCGGTGGCATACCGATCATCAAGGCACTGCGCGAAGGCCTCACCGCCAACCGCGTGCAATGGATCGCCGGCATCATCAACGGCACCACCAATTTCATCTTGAGCGAGATGCGCGACAAGGGCCTGGACTTTGACGTGGTGTTGAAAGAAGCGCAGCGCCTGGGTTATGCCGAAGCCGACCCGACGTTTGACATCGAAGGCGTGGACGCGGCCCACAAGGCCACCATCATGTCGGCCATTGCATTTGGTATTCCTGTGCAGTTCGACAAGGCCCATGTGGAGGGCATTACCAAGCTGGGTGCTGCGGATATCAAATACGCCGAGCAGTTGGGCTACCGCATCAAGTTGTTGGGTATCACCAAGCGCACTGCCGGTGGCATTGAGTTGCGCGTGCACCCCACGCTGATCCCGGCCAAACGCCTGATCGCCAATGTGGAAGGCGCGATGAACGCCGTGGTGGTGCAGGGCGATGCCGTGGGCACCACGCTGTACTACGGCAAGGGTGCGGGCTCCGAGCCCACCGCCAGCGCCGTGATTGCGGATCTGGTGGACATCACACGCCTGCACACTGCAGACGCGGCGCAACGCGTGCCGCATCTGGCCTTCCAGCCCGACGCGATGAGCGACACCCCCATCCTGCCGATGGACCAGGTGGTCACCAGCTACTACCTGCGCCTGCGCGTGGCCGACGAGGCCGGCGTGCTGGCCAAGGTCACCGGCATCCTGGCCGAAGCCGGTATCAGCATCGACGCGGTGCTGCAGCGCGAAGCCGATGAAGTGAGCGGTGAAGACGGCACGCAGACCGACGTCATCATCCTGACTCACGACTGCGTCGAAGCCAAGATGAATGCCGCCATGGCCCAGATGCAGGCCCTGCCCACGGTGCTGGCGCCGATCACTCGCATCCGCAAGGAAGAGCTCGCCTGATGCGTTACCTGTCTACCCGTGGCCACGCAGACCGCAAACGCTTCTGCGAAATCCTGCTCGAAGGCCTGGCGCCCGATGGCGGGCTGTACCTGCCTGAGTCGTATCCGCAGATCGACGATGCGACGTTGACCCGCCTGCGCAAGGTCTATCACGAACAGGGTTATGCCGATCTCGCGTTTGAGATCCTGTCGCTGTACATCGACGACATTCCTGCCGCCGACCTGCGCGCGCTGTGCGCCAAAACCTACACCGCCGAGGTGTTTGGCACGGGCGAAATCGTGCCTTTGCGCCACCTGGAAGATGGTGTCTGGATCGAAGCCCTGTCCAATGGCCCGACGCTGGCGTTCAAGGACATGGCGATGCAGTTGCTGGGCAACCTGTTCGAGTACGAACTGGGCCGCCGTGGCGAAGAGCTCAACATTCTGGGCGCCACCAGTGGCGACACCGGTAGCGCCGCCGAATACGCGATGCGTGGCAAGAAGGGTGTGCGTGTTTTCATGACCAGCCCGCACGGCCGCATGAGCCCGTTCCAGCAGGCGCAGATGTTCAGCCTGATGGACGCGAACATCTACAACATAGCCGTCAAGGGCGTGTTCGACGATTGCCAGGACATGGTCAAGGCCGTGTCCAACGACCTGGACTTCAAGCGCAAGTACAAGATCGGCACCGTCAATTCCATCAACTGGGCGCGTCTGTTGGCGCAGGTGGTGTACTACTTTGCGGGTTACATCCAGGCCACGACGAAGAATGCCGAACAGGTGAGCTTCGCCGTGCCGTCGGGTAACTTCGGCAACGTCTGCGCCGGCCATGTGGCGCGCATGATGGGCCTGCCCATCGCCAAGCTGGTGGTCGCCACCAACGAAAACGATGTGCTGGACGAGTTCTTCCGCACCGGCGTCTACCGCGTGCGCGGCACGGCCGATACGCATGAAACCTCCAGCCCGTCGATGGACATTTCCAAGGCGTCGAACTTCGAGCGTTTTGTGTTCGACCTGCTAGGCCGCGACGGTGCGCGCACCAAGGCGCTGTTTGCCGACGCGCTCAACCAGGGCGGCCAATTTGATCTGAGCAAAGACCCGGCGTTTGCCGACGCTGCCACACGCTACGGTTTCATCAGCGGCAAGAGCACCCACGCCAACCGCCTGGACACTATCCGCGACACCTGGGCGCGCCACGGCATGATGATCGACACCCACACCGCCGACGGCCTGAAGGTTGCGCTGGAACAGCGCAGCGCCGATGTGCCCATGGTGGTGCTAGAAACCGCGTTGCCCATCAAGTTTGCGCAAACCGTGCAAGAGGCGTTGGGCCGCGAGCCCGATCGCCCCGCCAAGTTCGAAGGCATCGAAGCGCTGCCCAAACGCGTGTTGGTGATGGACGCCGATGTGGCCGCCGTCAAGGCGCTGATCGCGCGTGAATGCGGGTATTGAGAGCCAAATTTCACACGAAATAGGCCTCTAGCCCGCATGGATGTTGCGCGAGCAGCTATATAAACCGTAGCAAAAAGAGAGCAATGAGCGCAACACCCCGTGCCCCCCTCAAACCGCTGAACGAGGCGCTGCAGCAGTTGCTGGCCAGCGCCCAGCCGCTCGGCACCACGGAGTCTGTGCCTACGATGCAGGCCGATGGCCGCGTGTTGGCGGTGGACGTGGTCTCTGCCCTGCACGTGCCGCCGCAGGACAACAGCGCCATGGACGGCTACGCGCTGCGGTTTGAAGACGCTGCGGCAGATGGCGCGGAGTTGCCTGTTTCCCAACGCATTCCCGCGGGCAGCACAGGCACCGTTTTGCAGCCGCACACCGCCGCGCGCATCTTCACTGGCGCCCCGATTCCCGAAGGCGCCGACGCCGTGCTCATGCAGGAAGACTGCACCGTGCTGCGCGAAGCCACCGCCACCGAACCTGCTGTCGTGCGGCTCAACCGCATGCCTTTGCCAGGCCAGAACATTCGCCGTGCGGGCGAGGACGTGGCGCGTGGTGACGTAGTACTGGCACGTGGCCAGCGCCTGGGTCCGGCCGAGCTGGGTCTGGCCGCCAGCATTGGTTTGGACCGCCTGGACGTGGTGCGCCGCCCGCGCGTGGCGCTGTTCTCCACGGGTGACGAACTGGTGATGCCGGGCGAGAAGGCCCCGCAGGACATGCCGCCCGGCGCCATCTACAACTCCAACCGATTTTTCCTGCACAGCCTGCTGCGCCGCTTGGGCTGCGAGGTGACCGACTTCGGCATCGTGCCCGACCAGCGTGCCGCCACCGAAGCCGCGCTGCAACAGGCCGCGCAGGCGCATGACCTCATCCTCACCAGCGGCGGTGTCTCTGTGGGTGAAGAAGACCACATCAAACCCGCCGTGCAGGCGCTGGGCACGCTGGACCTGTGGCAGATCGCCATCAAACCCGGCAAGCCCTTTGCACATGGTCGCGTGGATTCGGCCCACTTCATTGGCCTGCCGGGCAACCCGGTGTCCAGCTTTGTCACCTTCCTCGTGCTGGTGCGGCCGTTCCTATTGAAGCTGCAGGGTATCAACGAAGTTGCGATGAAAACCATTGCTGCTCGCGCAGACTTTGAATGGCCCAAGGCCGATAAACGCCAGGAATTTCTGCGTGTGCGGCGCAACGCCAATGGTGGGCTGGACCTGTTCCCCAACCAGAGCTCGGGCGTGCTGACATCGGCCGTCTGGGGCTATGGTCTGGTCAACAACCCGCCAAACGTTTCCATCGCCTACGGCGACACGGTGCAGTACGCCGCCTTCACCGAGCTGCTGGCCTGAAGGCCTGATGCCGCATCGCCCCATGCAAGTCACCGTCAAATACTTCGCCTCCATCCGCGAGCGACTGGGTACGGGCAGCGAGACACTGGACACCCACGCCACCACGCTGCAGGCCTTGCGCGACGAGCTGCTGGCACGTGGCGGTGCTTATGCCGAGAGCCTGGCGCGTGGAAAATCCGTGCGTTTGGCGCTCAACCAGGTGATGTGCGACGAGTCCGCCGCGCTGGTGGCGGGGGCCGAAGTGGCCTTCTTTCCCCCGGTCACCGGCGGCTAGGGCCGCGCTGATAAGTATCCCCCGCTCGGGCTGAGCTTGTCGAAGCCTGTCCTGCGCTTGTGAGTGCTGCGTTTCGACAAGCTCAACGCGAACGGTTCTATTCCTCAGTGTTTATGGCTGCATGAAAGGCGATCACGTGCTGCGCGTGCGCCGCCGTGGCTGCGGTCATGGGCGCACGCAGTTCGTTGTGAATCTGCCCCAGGTGCGCCAGCACCGCCTTCAGCGGCCCGGGGTTGGGTTCGGCGAATAGCGCAGCTATCAATTGCTGCAAAGGACGCCACAACGCACGCGCCTGCTCCAGATTTCCAGAGCCAATCCATTCCAGCACGCGCACAAACTGCTGTGTATGCAGATGCGCGCAGGCCGCAATGGCCCCCGCGCCGCCCAGCGCCACGGTGCTGAACACCTGCGCATCTTCCCCGGCCAGTACCTGCAGTTGGCCATCTGCAATCAGCGCCTGTGTCTTCGCAGCATCGCCACCGCAGTCCTTGATGGCCGCAATGCGCGGGTGGCGCGCCAGGTCCCTGAAGGTGGCCAGCGTGATGGACACACCGGTGCGGTAGGGAATGTCGTAAACGATCAGCGGCAGCGCGCTGGCATCGGCAATCGTGGTGAACCACTGCAACACACCTTCTTGCGACGGACGGATGTAGTGGGGCGGTGGCACCAGCAGCCCGACCAGCGGCTTCTCTGCCAGCGTTTGCACCCAGGCCACCGTATCGGGCAAGTGGTAGCCCGACAGGCCCATCACCACGGGCAGACCATCCGCCGCCTGCAGCACCGTGTCTAGCACGGCGAGCTGTTCGGTTTTATCCAGCGCTGCCGCCTCGCCGGTGGAGCCGCACACCACGAAGCCGGCAATGCCGGTGGGGCGCAGGTGTTGCACCAGGCGGGTGAGGGCGGCATGGTCTACCGCGCCGTTGGAAAAAGGGGTGATCAGGGGAATCCACAGCCCCGTGAAGTTGCTTGAAGTTGGCACGCGTTTGTCCTTTCGAGAACATGACCGATGAATGAACCATCGTCAGAGGCGCGCGTAACAGCAAAACAGGGGGAGGGGGTTTGGCAGTTCCATCGCTCATCCGAGGACGGAACCGCAGCTCCGGTCAGATGAGCTTGGGTTTTTTGGATTTGCTGGCGTTCAGCGCGCACACCATCGCACCAGAGAGGGCGAGGGTCAAGGCGATGGACGTTGCAGCAAACATGCAGCCATCTTACCGGGCCTACTCCGGGAGTGCCACAATTCCGGCATGAACCGTTCCGCATTTGCCACACCCCGCGTGACCATCCAGACCGCCGACTTTGACCTCAGCGCCGAAGTGGCGGCCCTGCGTGCGGGCCACAAGGGTGTGGGCGCGGTGTGCAGCTTTGTGGGCACCGTGCGTGACCGGACCAAGGGCTCCGCAGACACCATCAGCGCGATGGAGCTGGAGCACTATCCCGGCATGACCGAGAAGGCCATCGAGGCCATGATTGACGAGGCGTACAAGCGGTTTGACATCTTGGGCGCCCGCGTGATCCACCGCGTGGGCCTGTTGCAGCCGCTGGACCAGATCGTGCTGGTAGCGGTGACATCGGCGCACCGGGGTGAGAGTTTTCAGGCTTGCGAGTTTTTGATGGACTATTTGAAGACGCAGGCGCCGTTCTGGAAGAAGGAGCAGACGCCGCAAGGTGCGCAGTGGGTGGACGCGCGGGTGAGTGATGACGCGGCGTTGGCCAAGTGGGGCATTTCGGCTTCGAACGCAGGTTAAAAGCCTTTCGTTCTGACATTGTGCCTGCCGGGGGCCTCATGGTGCCAAATGCGCACAAATCAGCCCCCGGCATTCCCTTCCCCTGCTAACTTGATGTGTGTCAAGGTGGGGGTGAAAACTACCCTTGTGTGTGCTGTGCCACTTGAAAAGTACCGCCATTGCCCCCAAGCTGTGTAGCAATCAAGGAAATAGCCATGCGAATCGAAAAACTCACCACCAAATTCCAGGAAGCCCTGGCCGAGGCCCAAAGCCTGGCGCTGGGCAACGACAACCAATACATCGAGCCCGTGCACGTGCTGGCCGCGATGATCCGTACCGACGACGCACCCAAGGCGCTGATGAACCGCGCCGGTGTCAACGTCGCCGGCCTGTTGGCCTCTGCCGAAGCCGCCGTCAAAAAGTTGCCGCAAGTGCAGGGCCATGAGCAGGTGCAGGTCGGGCGCGACATGGTCACGCTCTTGCAAGCTTCGGAGAAAGAGGCCATCAAACGCGGTGACCAGTTTGTGGCGGGAGAGCTCTTCCTGCTGGCCGTGGCCGACAACAAGGGCGATGTGGGCAACATGGCCCGTGCCAATGGCCTGACCCGCAAGTCGCTGGAGGCCGCGATTGAAGCCGTGCGCGGTGGGCAAAACGTCAACAGTGCCGATGCCGAAGAACAACGCGAGTCGCTGCAAAAGTACTGCATCGATCTGACCGAACGCGCCCGCATGGGCAAGCTGGACCCGGTGATTGGCCGCGACGACGAAATCCGCCGTGCCATCCAGGTGCTGCAACGCCGCACCAAAAACAACCCCGTGCTGATCGGCGAACCCGGTGTCGGTAAGACCGCCATCGTCGAAGGCCTGGCCCAGCGCATCGTCGCTGGTGAAGTGCCTGATTCGCTCAAGGGCAAGCGCGTCTTGTCGCTCGATATGGCCTCGCTGTTGGCCGGTGCCAAGTTCCGCGGCGAGTTTGAAGAGCGCCTGAAAAATGTGCTGAAGGATCTGGCCAAAGACGAAGGCCAGACCATCGTTTTCATTGACGAACTGCACACCATGGTCGGCGCCGGCAAGGCCGAAGGCGCGATGGACGCGGGCAACATGCTCAAGCCCGCGCTGGCGCGTGGCGAGCTGCATTGCGTGGGCGCGACCACGCTGGACGAATACCGCAAGTACATCGAGAAGGACGCCGCGCTGGAGCGCCGCTTCCAGAAAATCCTGGTGGGTGAGCCAACGGTGGAAGCCACCATCGCCATCTTGCGTGGCCTGAAAGAACGCTACGAAGTGCACCACGGCGTGCAGATCACCGACCCCGCCATCGTGGCGGCTGCCGAGTTGAGCCACCGCTACATCACCGACCGCTTCTTGCCTGACAAGGCGATCGACCTGATCGACGAAGCGGCCAGCAAGATCAAGATCGAGCTGGATTCCAAGCCCGAGGTCATGGACAAGAAGGACCGTCGCCTGATCCAACTGCAGATCGAGCGCGAAGCCGTGAAGCGCGAGAAAGACGAAGCCTCGCAAAAGCGCCTGGAGCTGATCAACGAAGAGATCACCGCGCTGCAAAGAGAAATTGCTGATCTGGATGAACTCTGGAAGGCTGAGAAGGCCCAGGCCCAGGGCTCCAAGACCATCATGCAAGAGGTTGAAAAAGTGCGCCAGCAGATCAAGGAGTTGACCGACAAGGGTGACTTCAACAAGGCCGGTGAACTGCAATACGGCAAGCTGCCCGAGCTGGAAAAGCGCCTGACCGATGCGCAGGCCGCAGAAGCGGGCAAGACCAAAGACGCCAAACACGGCGGTCGTGCCCAACTGTTGCGCACCATGGTGGGCGCCGAAGAAATCGCCGAGGTGGTGAGTCGCGCCACCGGCATCCCCGTGTCCAAGATGATGCAGGGCGAAAAAGACAAGCTGCTGCAGATGGAAACCAAGCTGCACGACCGCGTGGTCGGCCAGGACGAAGCCATTGCCGCTGTAGCAAATGCCATCCGCCGCTCACGCTCGGGCCTGAGTGATCCGAACCGTCCCACCGGCTCTTTCCTGTTCCTCGGCCCCACGGGCGTGGGCAAGACCGAGCTGTGCAAGGCGCTGGCCGGCTTTTTGTTTGACAGTGAAGAGCACCTAGTGCGTATCGACATGAGCGAGTTCATGGAGAAACACTCCGTGGCCCGCCTGATCGGCGCGCCTCCGGGTTATGTGGGTTACGAAGAAGGCGGCTACCTGACCGAAGCCGTGCGCCGCAAACCCTACGCCGTGTTGCTGCTCGACGAGATTGAAAAGGCCCACCCCGATGTGTTTAACGTGCTGCTGCAAGTGCTGGACGATGGCCGCCTGACCGACGGCCAGGGCCGCACCGTGGACTTCAAGAACACCGTGATCGTGATGACCAGCAACATCGGCAGCCAGCTCATCCAGAGCATGGTGGGCCAGGACTACGAGGATGTGAAAGACGCGGTGACCGGCGAGCTGAAGAACCACTTCCGTCCCGAGTTCCTGAACCGCATTGACGAGACTGTGGTGTTCCATTCGCTGGACGCTGCCAACATCGCGTCGATTGCCAAGATCCAGTTGGCGACGCTGATGGCCCGCTTGGCCAAGATGGACCTGACGCTGAATGTGAGCGACGCCGCCGTGGCCGAGCTCGCCAAGGTGGGGTTCGATCCGGTGTTTGGCGCGCGCCCCCTGAAGCGCGCCATCCAGCAGCGCATCGAGAACCCGCTGTCCAGGCTGCTGCTGGAAGGCAAGTTCTTGCCCAAAGACACGATCAGTGTGGGCGTGGACCCGATCCGCGCGCCGGGCGAGTTCAGCTTTAGTTGATGGGGTTTACCTGCGGGTTAGTGGTCTTTTAGGCCGCTAGCCCTCGTGGAATATGCGCAAGCAGCTATTGTTTCAGTAGCAATTGACGCAACGGCGTGCACAGCGCCACGAAGCCCAGCACGTTCAGAACGACCGTGGCCCAGAACATGACCTGGAATTTCGCCTTGGAAGACTTGTGGCGCAGAAGCTGCTGCGCGCACAGGGCACCAAGCCAACCGCCCGCCAGCGCCAGCAGATGCAAGGTGCGCTCGGGGGTGCGCCATTGGCCTCTGGTTGCTGCAGACTTGTCCATCGCGTAGACCATGAAGGTGATCAGACTCATTGCTGCGTAGACAGCGGCAATCCAGATCGGCGGCATAGGTATTCCAACTACCCCGGCATCAACAAACCGCAGTTCCAGCACTGCTCGAAACCACCTTCAACCAGCTCGCCGCAAGCACATAACCACCTCCGCTGCGGAATGTGCTGCAGGTGGTGCAGCAGCTCCAGCGCCGCGGCTTCCTGCTCCGGGTGGCGAATCCACACCTCGGGCAGGCATTGGTCGGGCGGCAGTTCACCCACCGCACTGCCCAGGTATTGCCGCTGCACATTGGCATCAATCCCCTCGGCCTGGAGTGCGTCTGCCCACAGCGTTGCGATTTGCAGATTGGGGGCTTGGGTCAGGCGTGGCATGGGGCTATTGTGGCCGCCTGGCGGTGACATGCGGGTGGCCGCGGGTATCCGCAAGCCAGGGCAACACCGCGATTTTTGATACGCTCAACTGGCTGTAGCCTCTTGTTGCCACATTCACGCGAGAAACCTTCCCATGTCTGACACATTCCATTCGTACGAGCCGCGACTGGGCCATGGCTTGAAACACGACCCCTTCAATGCCATCGTGGGGCCGCGCCCTATCGGCTGGATTTCGAGTGCGGATGCACAGGGCCAGGTCAACCTCGCCCCGTATAGCTTTTTCAATGCGTTCAACTACGTGCCTCCCATCATCGGCTTCTCCAGCATTGGCTACAAAGACACGATTCGCAATGTGGAGCAAACCGGTGAATTTGTGTGGAACCTGGCGACCAAGCCCTTGGCCGAAGCGATGAACCAGACCTGCGCGCCGGTGCCGCCCAACGTCAACGAGTTTGAGCTGGCGCAGCTCACGCCGCTCGCCTCCCGCATCGTGAAGCCCCCGCGTGTCGGCGAGAGCCCGGTTTCGTTTGAATGCAAGGTCACCCAAATACTCCAGCTGCAGGGCACCGACGGGCAGAAAGTCTCCACCTGGTTGGTATTGGGCGAGGTTGTTTTTGTCCACATCGAAAAGTCGCACCTAGTGGCGGAGGTCTATGACACGGCCAATGCCCAACACATCCTGCGGGGCGGCGGCCCGGCGGACTACTTCACGGTCGGACCGGAGCAACTCTTCAAAATGACAAGGCCGCAATGAGTCAGAAAAGCATTGCCTTGCCAACTGTCGCCAAGCCGAAGGTGCCGTGCGCGTAGGAATATTCCTACGTCAAATCGGGATTCCGTCTTCTGGTGAAAGCCGCGTGCGTCAGCCAAACTGACGTTGTGGTTTTTTGAACCAACACAGAAGGAAACATCATGAACTCGTACCCCCTCACTACCGACAAATCTAGCGCGTTTCGCCTGCACCCCCTGATTGCAGTCGCTGCAGGCTCCGTGATTTTGGCGAGCCTGCTGGGCGCCGCTGCGATTACGGGAATTCTTCCCACCTCCAACGCCAAAGTCACTGAGAGTGTTGCCGTCACTGCGCCTGCAGCGCAAACCTCGGTGCAGAAGGCTGGAGGCCAGAAACAAGTGACGCAAAAATCCTCCACGCAAGTGGCAAGCAACTCCACTGCTCCTGCACAACCCGCTGCGGCTCCGGCCCAGAAAAACAGCGCAGTTGGTATCGGTGTGGGAGCTCTGGTGGGTGGTGCACTGGGTAGCCAGATTGGCAGTGGTGATGGCAAGACCCTTGCCACCATCGCCGGTGCAGTAGGCGGCGGCTACGTTGGCAATGAAATTGCCAAGAAGAACGCGGCCCCTTAAAGCTAGCCTCCGCTAGGCGGCTTGCCGCCATTGGCGGATTTGCGCCACCGTGGCGGTGGCGCCCCCGCACACGATGAACAACACGTTGCGGTAGGGCGCCAGCGCCGCGTTGGCTTCATAGGCCAGCGCCAGGCTGGCGCCGCAGGCCGGTTCCACCAGCACACGGTGGTCAGTCAAGAATCTCTCACACGCATCCAGCGCACTCGCGTCTGATACCAACACACTCTGCACCGGGCGCTGCTGCGTCCACTGAAAAGCCTGTTCGCACACGCGCTTGGCGCCCAGTGATCCAGCAATGCTGGTGATGGCGTCCAGCGCCACGGTTTGCCCGGCCTGCATGGCCGCGTGCAGCGACGCGGCGCCAGTTGTTTCCACCGCAATGATGGGCACATTGCTCCAGCCATTGCGCGCCATGCCCTCGGCCACGCCCGACAGCAGGCCACCACCACCCACCGACAACACCACCGCATCGGGCACCACGCCTGCGCGGGCCACTTCGTCCACCATGCTGGCGTGACCGGCCCACAGCAGCGGGTCGTCAAACGGGTGCAAAAACGCATCGTCTGGCCCCAAGAGCGATAGCGCCAGCTCATTCGCCTCTTGCCACGACGCGCCGTGCACGATCACGTCGGCATCCTCCAGGCGCAGCAGTTCTTGCGCCCGCGCTGTGGTGGTCTGCGGCACCACCACGGTCACGGGGATATCCAGCACCCGCCCTGCATAGGCCACCGCCATGCCCGCGTTGCCGCCAGACGACGACACAAAACGCTTGGCCCCGCGCTGCGCATGGATCTGGCAGGCATGGCCAATGCCACGGATCTTGAAACTGCCAGGCGGCTGCAGCGCCTCCATCTTGAGCCAGACGGCGCGCTGCGCGGCGAGGCTGAGGGCGCGGGATTCGAGGAGAGGGCTTTCCAGGTGGAGGGGTGTTTGTGACATGGTGAAGAGGTTAACGCACGGTCATATACTTCTGCGAAAGTAAATAGAAACTGTCACTTCGCTGCTGCAAGGGAGGCGCGCTCGATGAATATTCCTTCAGGTTGTTCGAACTTGTTGTGTTCCAAATCAGGTCGCATCGCATGCTGATCATTAAGGTTTTGTCTGGTCTCGCTTTCATGGGTTCAGTTGCTTGGTATGCCGCGCAACCGGGCTATGAGCCTGCCATTGCGATAGTTACTTCGTTATCCGCATTCATTGCGGTTTGGCTGAGTGACAGAAAAATGAAACGCCAAGCGGGGCAAAGTCAGACTGTCGCCGAGAACGGTGTTGGTATTCAAGCGGGTGGCGATGTAAGCGTCGGCAGTATTCATTCCATAGAAAAAACAAAAAATGCTGAATAGAGATCAGAATCAAGAGGTTGGAAATGGTGCTACAGCAATTCAAGCCACTGGCAATGTAACTGTCGTTAATGTCGGAGTGTCCTCCTCGGAGGCTCGGCAAATCGCTTTGGATGTTGCAAAGGCGACGTTCTATGAACTGACTGGCGTAGCAAAAGATATTGCTAGCGTTAGGGCAGAAGAGATTACAGATCAAGTAATAAGAAAACTTGAAAAGGACTTCCCTGCGGGACTTCAAAAAGCAAAGGATCCTGATTTTCAGTTTGCGCTAAATACTGTTCAAAAAGAATACGTCCGCAGCGGTGACAAAGACCTAGGTGATCTATTAGTCGACCTGCTCGTGGATCGAAGCAAGCAGGATCAACGCGATATTCTCCAGATTGTGCTGAACGAGTCGCTTGCTACGGCCCCAAAACTCACAGAGACTCATCTTGCGGCGTTGGCTGTGATATTTCTATTCAAGTACACACAGAACCAAAAAATTGGCAACCATGACATCTTAGGTGCTTACCTTGATGACCATCTGTTGCCATTCGTTTCAAAGATTTCTAAGAATTACGCTGGGTACCAACATTTGGAGTTTTCTGGGTGCGGATCGATAGGGGTGGGTGAACACTCGCTGGAAGCCATTTTCGGGAATATTTACCAAGGGCAATTTTGCAAGGGCTTCGACCAATCTGAGGTTGCAAACCGGGCTATCAGTGTAGGTATTGATCCGCGATTTTTTATTCACTGCATCAACGATAGGACCAAGTTACAGATCAATGCAAATAGCAAGGAAGACCTTGAGAAGCGCCTCGAAGCTCAAGTAGTTTCGGTCGAAGATAGAGCCCATATCTTGGCGCTATTCGATTTCGGAAAGATGAGTCACTTAGAGATCAAGGAAAAATTAGTCTCTATCCGCCCATATATGGCTGATGTCTTTGAAGTGTGGAAAGACTCACCAATGAAGAACTTCAAATTAACAAGTGTTGGCATGGCAATCGGTCATGCGAACATCAAGCGCTTGATCGGAGAGTTTGCAAGTCTTGCGATATGGATCAACTGACAGGAGGAGAAGGCCTTGCGGTCCGATTTATTCAGAGTTGGCAATATTTGGCTTAACTCTCTGAGCTAGAGCAGTGTGTCCTAACCGACCATCAACCTTCGCACCGCCCCCCGCGCCTCGCTCCTCAGCTCTCCCACATCAACCCCCCGTAACACATCGTCCTCAACGACCCGCTGCCCATTCACCCACAGCCCCTTGAGCCCAGGCCGCCCGCCGCTGGCTACCGGCCCTACAGCCACATCGTGCAGGCCAAAGTAGCGCGGGTCGTCCAGCGCGTAGAGGGCGATGTCGGCGGCCATGCTGGGGGCTAGCGTGCCAATGGCGTCCAGACCCAGCACTTTGGCGCCGCCGGATGTGCCCCAGGCCACTACGTCGTCGGCGCTGACTGCGGTGCTTTCACCTTCGCCCTGGCCACCGCGATAAACAGGTTGGTTACGTTCGCCGGCCGCAGCGCGCTGCATGAGCCAGGCGGCGTGCACTTCGGAGATCATGTCGGCGGCCTCATTCGATGCGGCGCCGTCCACGCCCATGGAGATGGGCACACCCGCAGCTTGCAGGGCCAGGATGGGGGCGATGCCGCTGCCCAGGCGACCGTTGCTTTGGGGGCAGTGGGCGATGCCAGTGCCGGTGCTGCCCAGCAGGGCTATTTCTTCCGCATCCAGCTTCACCAGATGCGCAAACCACACGTCGCTGCCCAGCCATTCGTGCTCGGCCACAAAGCGCACCGGGCTCATGCCGTGCATGCTGTGCACGGAGTCCTGGTAGCCCACGGTCTCCGACAAATGCGAGTGCAGGCGCAGCCCTAAGCTGCGCGCGGTGCGGGCGCACTCCACCAGCTCCGCCGGGGCCATGGAGTAGGGTGGTGTGGTGGGCGCCATGACCACGCGGCGCATGGCGTTGGGGGATGCATCGTGGTAAAGCTTGGTGAGGCGCTGCACGTCGCCCAAGAATGCGTCCAGCGATTCAGGGCGCAGGGCCTGGGGCAGTTCGGCTTCCAGTTGGCGCACCTTGGTGGCGCCACCGCGGCACAGCACCATGCGCAGGCCCATGCGTTCGGCCTCTTCAAACAGGATGGCCGAGCTGTCGAACGGCATGCCGGGGTAGTACAGGTAGTTGTGGTCGGCCACGGTGCCGCAGCCCGACAGCGCCAGCTCCAGAAGGCCAATGCGCACGGCAGTGCGGAACAGGCCTTCGTCAAACGCGGCGCGAAAACGGTAGGGCGTGGCGGCCAGCCAGGCGGTGAGCGGCAGGTCCAGCCCATGCGCGTCGCCCTTGATGAGGGACTGGAACAGGTGGTGGTGGGTGTTGACCCAAGCGGGGTAGACCACGCAGTCGGTGGCGTCCACCACGCGTTCGCCGGGCTCGGGTGTGAGCTGGCCTATCGCTTCAATGAAGTTGCCGCGAATGCGGATGTCGGGCCCGGCGCTGCGCGAGGCTGCGCCGCGCTGGCCGGTGACGATGGCGGCGGCGTTGCGGATAAGGGTAGTGGTCATAGAGAAGATTTGGTTATGCGCCTTGCGCGCTGTCGTGCCAGTGGCCCAGGGCTTTTTTGGAGAGCCAGTCCATGCTGACAAACAAAGCGATGCCGGTGAGAGAGATAAGGGCCAGTGCAGCAAACAGGCGTGGGATGTTGATCTGGAAACCGGCTTGCAGGATCTCGTAGGCCAAGCCCGCACCCGTGCCGCCCGTGCCGGCCACAAACTCGGCCACCACGGCGCCAATGAGTGCCAGCCCGCTGGAGATGCGCAGGCCGCCAAAGAAGAAGGGCAGCGCACTGGGTATGCGCAGGCGCACCAGCGTTTGCCAGCGGCTGGCGCGGTTGAGCTTGAACAGGTTGACCAGCCCGGGGTTCACGCTGCGCAGGCCCAGCACGGTGTTGGAGATGATGGGAAACAGCGTGACCAGCGTGGCACAGATGACCAACGCCAGCGTGGGCTGCTTGACCCAGATGATGATGAGCGGCGCCACCGCCACCACGGGCGTGACCTGCAGCAAGATGGCGTAGGGGAAGAGGCTGGCCTCGATCAGACGGCTCTGCACAAACAGAAAGGCGGCGATGACGCCCAACACCGTGGCCAGCACAAAGGCCAGCACGGTGATCTTGAGCGTAGTGCCCAGCGCCAGCAGCAGCGAGGGGCCGTCCGTCACCAGCGTCTGCGCAATGTCTGTGGGCTTGGGCACCAGGTAGACCGGCACCTGCCAGGCAGTGCAGATGCCCTGCCACAGCAGCAGGAAAAAGGCACCCACGACCAGCGGGGCCAGCCATTTGAGGGTGTTAGCATTTTTGAAAAATGAGGTTTGCATAGTGGGTATTCCTTGGTGCAACTCAGTGCAAATCGGCCGGGTCGCTGGCCGCCATCAGCATGGCGGACAGGTCACGGCAATGCTCGGCAAACGGGGGTGAGAGGCGGTAGGCCTCTGACCGGTCGGGCTCATCCAGCGGCACATCAGCCACGATGCGGCCCGGGCGCGCGGCCATCATCACCACGCGGCTGGACAGGAACACCGCCTCGTAAATGCTGTGCGTGACAAACACCACGGTCAGGCCCGTGGCCTGCCAGAGCGCGCGCAGGTCGGTGTCGAGCTTGTTGCGCGTGAACTCGTCCAGCGCGCCAAAGGGTTCGTCCATCAGCAGCACATCGGGCTTGGTCACCAGCGCACGTGCGATAGAGGCGCGCATCTGCATGCCGCCCGACAGCTCGCGCGGGTAGACGTGGCCAAAGGCGCCCAGGCCCACCTGGGCCAGGGCCTCGGCCACGCGGGCATCGGCCTCGGGCCGCGGCACCTTTTGCAGGTCCAGCGGCAGGCGCACATTGGCGGCCACGGTGGCCCAAGGCATGAGTGTCGCCTCCTGGAACACCATGGCCGATGTCAAGCCAGACTTGGCCGGCTGGTCGGCCCCGGCCCAGCGGATGTGGCCGTGGCTGGGGTCTTCCAGCCCGGCAAACATCTTGAGCAGCGTGCTCTTGCCGCAGCCCGAGGGGCCGAGCAAAGAGACAAAGTCCCCGCGCTGGATGCGCAGGCTCATGCGCGCCAGCGCGTGGGTGCCGTTGCCATAGGTCTTCTCCACCTTGTTGGCGTGCAGCACGGTCTGCGCATCGGGGGCATCTGGCAATTGCGAGGCTGGGGCTTCTTCGTCGGCCATGGCGGTGTCGGTGCTGGTTTTCATGAGCATGGTCACTCCTTCACAGATGGTTCGGGATGGATCGGCACCACGGTGCGGCGGTTGCCGGCGTGCATTTCCACTTCGCCGTGTTCGGCCAGCACATCCATCAGCATGCGGCGGATTAGCAGGCCGGGTTTGTCGGACGGCATGTGGAATTCCTGGCGGCGTTTGGTGTCGATGCAGGCATCGGGGTCGGTAGCCTCCAGGATGTCGCGGTCCTCGGCGGTGATGGCCGCGTCCCAGTCGATCAGCTCCTGCGTGCTGCACTGCTCTTCGGTGTCGTTGCGGTACAGCCATTGCACCAGCATGAGGCGGTCGTCGCTGATGGGGGTGGCGCAGTTGTAGATGATGTGGTCTATGCCACTGTCCGGGTAGTGGCAGCCAAAGCGGCGCGAGAAGGGCAGGTAGTACTTGTTGGCCAGGTGGCGCGTGGTGGTGGGCGTGGTGGCGCCGGTCACGCGGTGGCCGGCGGGTGGGTTGTTGATGGGGATGAGGGTTTCGCCCTCAAAACCAAAGTCGGTTTCCACCAACTCGTACTTCTGCGGCACGGGTTGGTTCAGGATGCCGAAGTTGGCCTTGTGCACAAAGCTGAAGTGCGAGTTGTCAAACGAGTTCTCCATCACGCGCACCGGGCTGGTCTTCCACTCCTCATAAAACTGGAAGATGCGGCGGTAGCCCGGTGCACCGTCTTCGGGAAAGTGGGGAATCGGGCGCAGCGGGTCTTCCAGCGCCACCCACACGTAGCCGTATTTCTCCTGGCAGTGGAAGGCGGGCACCTTGGCGCCGGCGGGGATGGCCGCGTCGGGGTTTTGCGGGATGCGCACGCAGCTGCCGCTGCAGTCATACGTCCAGCCGTGGTAGCCACAGACGATGTTGTCGCCCTCGACAAAACCCTTGGACAGCTTGGCGGTGCGGTGGCAGCAGCGGTCGCGCAGGGCGGCGGGTTCGCCATTCGCCTTCTTCCACAGCACCAGGTTTTCACCGAGCAGTGTGAAAGGTTTGGGGCCATCGTCCAACTGGCTGATGGGCAAAAGTGCGTACCAAAAACGGCGCAGCACGGGTTGTTGAGTTACCAGCATGGTTCTCTCTCCAGATTTGCCGCCCCCGTGTGTGTGGTGGGGGCAGCGCTGGCCGGCGCGCCAAGATGGTCGCCTTCGCCAGCGGGGCACAAGTCGCTAGGGGGCGGGCAGGTTCAGTGATTCGCTGAACAAACATTACCGTTCGGGCTGAGCTTGTCGAAGCCTTTAAAAGGTTCGTGATGTGTAGGGGCACGTTTCGACAGGCTCAACGCGAACGGACTAAATTAGCGTTGCCTTAGGGCATGACCTTGAGGTCTTTGACGAACTGCGTGGTGTAGGCTTTTTTCCAGTCGGTCTCTGCCTTGAGCAAACCGGCACCGACCATGAAGTCGTAGGTCTGCTTCCAGCGTGCATCGGTCATCACACCGGCGCCCAGCTTGGCGGCGTCGCCACCGTCAAATACCTTGAGTTCTTTCATGCGCTGGATGGCAAAGGTGATTTGCTCGTCATCCATCTTGGGGTTGTCCTGCTTGATGAGCACGTTGCCCGCCGCAGGGTTGGCCAGGTAGGCTTTCCAGCCCTCGATGCTGGCGCGCACAAAGCGCTGCACCACATCGGGCTTCTCGGCCACCAGCTTGGTGGTGGCGACGATGGTGGTGCCGTAGGGTGGGTAGCCCTCATCGGCAAACAGGAAGAACTTGGTTTTGACGCCGGCTTTGTTGGCCTGGAAGGGCTCGGACGAAGGGTAGGCCTGTTGCACGAGGTTGGTGTCGGCAAAGAAGGGCTGCAGGTTGAAGGTGTAGGGGCGGGCCTGGGCTTCGGTGTAGCCGTATTTGGCCTTGAGCCAGGGCCACCAGGTAGGACGTCCGGAGGTGGAGACCAGGATGGTTTTGGTTTTCAGGTCGGCCAGGCCACTCACGTTTTCGTGCGTCATCATGCCCTGCAGGTCTTTCTGGAAAGACGTGGCCACGGTGGTCACCGGCAAGCCTTGCTCCAGGGACTTGAGCACCTGCAGGTCGTAACCCATGATGAAGTCGGCCTGGCCTGCGGTGAGCAGTTGCATGCCGTTGACCTGCGGGCCGCCCATCTTGATGGTGACGTCCAGGCCGTGTTTTTTGTAGATGCCGCCAGCCAGTGCCTGGTAGAAGCCGCCGTGTTCGGCCTGCGCGTACCAGGAGGTGAGGAAGGTCACCTTGTCTTGGGCCCAGGTGGTGGTGCACATGGCGGCCAGCGCTGCAGCGCAGGCGAGGTGGGCGAAGGGGCGGGTCAGTTTGCGTTGCATTGTCAATCTCTCCAGAAGTTGATTGGAAAGACGACAGTGCCGAGGCTAGGCAGCAGCCCGTGGGCTGCCAGTCTCTGTTGGGTGCGAACCCAAATGCTGAAGGAGAACCCCAGCATGCGACGGCACTACCGTCACCAGAGCAATGACCGATAACTTGGGGCGGGTGCCCGGCGGTTACTGACAGCTTCTACTCTGATCTAGGTCAAGCAAATGGTGTGCCAGATTCAGTGCGCCACATTGGTGCGCACCCGCCGGTACCTTGCGATTAGCCCCAGATCACCGACCGCATGGAGATGGATGCGGACTGGTAGCCCGTGTTGAAAAACCGTGGCATCTCGTCCGCCCGCGCCGCACCTGCGGCGTAGAGCAGGGGCAGATAGTGCTCATGCGTAGGGTGCGCCTGCTGCGCCACGGCGCCCAGGCGCTGGAAGTTTTGCAGCGTGTCCAGTTGCCCCTTCTTGATCTGCTCTTGCACCACGCCATCAAACTCGCCAGCCCAGTCATACGCCTCGTTGGCGGCGGTGCCGCGGCGGCTGGCGCGCAGGTTGTGCACGATGTTGCCGCTGCCCACAATCAGCACGCCGCGCTCGCGCAGCTTTTGCAACTGCTGGCCGAGTGCGTAGTGTTCTGACGGGGCGCGGCTGTAGTCCATGCTGAGTTGCAGCACGGGGATATTCGCCTTGGGGAACATGGGCTTCAGGACCGACCAGGTGCCGTGGTCATAGCCCCATTCCTGCATGTCCAGGCCCAGCGCGGTGCCGGTGGCGGGGGACTTGAGCTCTTGCGCCAGGCTGCGCGCCACGGCGGGTGCGCCGGGGGCTGGGTACTGCTGGTCAAACAGCGCTTGCGGAAAGCCGCCGAAGTCGTGGATGGTCTTGGGGTTGGCCATGCCGGTGAGCTGCCAGCCGCCCTGGGTGAGCCAGTGGGCGGATATACACAGGATGAGCTGTGGCTGCGCGGCGCGTGCCAGCAGTTCCTTGCCCATGGCCTGCCAACTGCGGCGCCAGGCGTTGTCTTCAATCGCGTTCATGGGGCTGCCGTGGCCCAGAAACAGCACGGGCATGCGGGGCGAGGGCTTGAGCGCCTGCAGCGCGGGCAGGCTGGCGGCGCTGCTCAGGGAGGTGACAAAGGGGCTGGAGAGGGAGGCCAGTGCGGCCAGGGTGGTTCTGCGGTGCATTCGGACGGGTATCAATGGAGAGGACGCAGTGGTGGAGCCTACTCACCGCCCGGAAGTTCCCGGCGCAGGGAATAATCTGCTGTCGCAAGGAGCCGCCATGTGCAGAAACATCAAGACCCTGTTCAACTTCGAGCCGCCAGCCACCGAGCTGGAGATCCGCGATGCGTCGCTGCAATTTGTGCGCAAGCTCAGCGGCTTCAGCGTGCCGTCCAAGGCGAACGAAGCCGCGTTTGAGCGCGCGGTGGAAGAGGTGGCCGCCAGCGCCCGGGCCTTGATCGCCTCGCTGGTGACCAACGCAGAGCCGCGCAATCGCGAGGTGGAGGCTGAGCGCCTGCGCGCGCGGTCGGCTTTGCGCTTTGGCACAAGACCGTAAATGTGCCAATCAGTGGGGTCGTCCGTTCGGCAGTAAGCTCCACGGTTGTTTTGTTTTTCTTAGTCTGTTGTCCGCATGTCTCCTTTTGCCCGCCGTATTCTCCAAGCTGTTCTTTATGAAGGTATCGCCATCGCCGTGGTCACACCCACGCTGGTGCTGGCTTTCGACCACCCGCCGGGCTCGGCGTTTGTGCTGTCGGCAGTGATGTCCGGCATTGCGCTGACCTGGAACTACCTGTTCAACCTAGTGTTTGAGCGCTGGGAGTCGCGCCAGACCGTCAAGGGCCGTTCGCTGGCCCGGCGCATTGCGCATGGTGTGGGGTTTGAGGGTGGGCTGGCCATCATCCTCATGCCGGTCATGGCCTATTGGCTGGACATTTCGCTGTGGGCCGCGTTTGTGGCCGACATGGGCTTGCTGGCATTTTTCTTTGTGTACACCATTACCTTTACTTGGGCGTTTGACCGCATTTTTGGTTTGCCGTTGTCTGCTCAGGGTGCCAAAGAAGCCTGAAAGAGAGCCGTATGTCATTTGGACAAACCACACCTATCCTGCGCATCTTTGACGAGGCGAAGGCGCGGGAGTTTTACGTGGACTTCTTGGGCTTCAAGGTGGATTGGGAGCACCGCTTTGAGCCGGGGCTGCCGCTGTACCTGCAGATATCGCTGGACGGCTGTGTGCTGCACCTCTCCGAGCACCATGGCGACTGCAGCCCGGGCGCGGCCATGCGTATTGAGACAAACGAGCTGGACGCGTTTCAGCAGAAGTTGCTGGCCAAGCAGTACAAAAATGCCCGCCCCGCAGTGCAGGAAATGCCCTGGGGCAGCCGCGACATGTCCATCATGGACCCGTTTGGCAACCGCCTGACCTTTACCACCGCCATCAGCAGCTGACACTGCGACGCAACAGGAGCCGCCCATGCACTGGATCACCACCTACATCAAATGGATCATGCTGGCCAGTGGCGTGTTGACCTGCACCATGGTGTATGCCGCGATAGACCCGCAGGGTGCATTGCGCAACACTTTTGGCGCCACGCTGGAAGGGCCGTTGGCCAACATCGTGGTGCGCAACTGGGGCGCGCTGATCACACTGGTGGGGGCGCTGCTGATCTACGGCGCCTACCGGCCCGCCAGCCGCGCGCTGGTGTTGACGATTGCGGTGGTAAGCAAACTCATTTTTATTGTGCTGGTGCTGGTTTACGGCCAGGCGTATCTGGGCAAGGCCGGTGTGGCCGTGGTGTTTGACCTGCTGGTGGTGGCGCTGTTTGTCGTCCACTTAGGGCAACTGCGCAGCGGGCCCATTAGGCATGAAAATGGCCTCTAGCCCTTATGGAATGTGCGCAAGCAGCTATTAAATAAGTAGCAATCAGAGAGTTTTTTACCGACGGAGGACATCATGGACACTGGAAAACTGACGACCTGGGTGGATCAAGTGCAACCGATCTTGCTGGCCTTTGGCCTCAAGGTGCTGGGCGCGATTGTGGTGTTTGTGATTGGCCGCTGGCTGATCAGCATGGTGACCGGGCTGGTGGGCGCCGCCATGACACGCCAGAAGCTGGACCCGACGGTGCAGCGGTACCTGGTGAGCTTTATCACCGTGTCGCTGAACATCATTCTGGTGGTGGCGATCCTCGGCTATTTCGGCGTGGAGACCACCTCGTTTGCGGCCCTGGTGGCGGGCGCCGGTGTGGCGATTGGCGCGGCGTGGAGCGGCTTGCTGGGTAACTTTGCTGCGGGCATTTTCCTGCTGGTGCTGCGGCCCTACCAGGTGGGTGACTACGTGGGTGTGGGTGGTGTCGAGGGCACGGTGCTGGAGCTGGGCCTGTTTGGCACCACGCTGACCACGCCGGACAACGTGAAGACCATTGTCGGCAACGGCAAGATCATGGGCAGCGACATCAAGAACTTCTCGGCCAACCCGCACCGCCGTGTGGAGCTGGTGGCGCAACTGGCGGGTAGCGCCGATGCGCACAAGGCGATTGCCTTGCTCAAGGACGCGGTCTCCAAGGTGCCCAACATCGCCAAGTCACCTGTGGTGGACGTGGAGATTCTGGAGTTCAACGAGTTCGGCCCCAAGCTGGCCGTGCGCCCCTACTGCCACACCGACCACTACTGGCAGGTCTACTTCGACACCAACAAGGCGATTGCCGACACGCTGGGCGCAGCGGGCTTTCCGGTGGCAACCCGTCCGCTGAAGATTTACCCGGTTTAAAAATAAGTCACAGCAAGCACTCAACAGCTACAGAGGAGGCGCGCTTGATGAGCATTCAGCCATGTTGTTCCGGGCTTTTTCGGTCTATATCGAGTTAGTTATATCTATGTCGCGGTTCGAGATTTATGCAGATGGCCTGCACATTGGGTGGAGTGATTTCGAGCACGGAGATCCTCCAATGGGTGTAGCTTATGGGCGCTTTTTTCCAGTTGTTGGATACAGCGCAATTCAGATGAAAGTTATTGCTGAAACAGGGAGCGGAAAAACCAGCTATTACTTTCAAGTTAAAACGCCGAATCAATTGTGGATTGAAGCGATTGGCGTATCAATTAGTGACTATTCACAAGAGGTTGGTGCTGAAGGTATTGAAATATCTGTTGTCGGTATATCTAATCCACCGTACGACCTCTTGTTTCAAGGCCACGTGGAGGCGTATGAGCGTTCATTCCAACAAGGAGGCTAAAAATTGCATATGGACTCCCCCATAAGTGCAAAAGATAGTTTTGCTTTGTAGAACGCGCCTGCAGTTCCATATCCGGGATTTGTGGCGGATCATGTCTGTCCCGTGACGGCATAGCATCTACGTCACCGCTGCTTCTTGCAGGTAAATTTATTGTCAAAAGTGCCTCCAGCCCTTTCTCTAAAAACGCAACAAGCTCCTGTTTCAATAACCTTTGACCACCATCGCGTAGCGCATTTGGTAGCCGGCATCACGCCACTGTAATCAGCCGGCGCCCCGATATCGGATTGCATCGACAAACGCGATGAAGGCCGGTGAGGCCTGCCGCCGGTTGGGGTAATACAGGTGGTAGCCCTGGAAGTAGGGGCACCAGTCCGCCAGGACCTCCTTGAGTCGGCCGTCGGCTAGGTAGGGGGCTGCCAGGGCTTGCGGGACATAGGCTAGGCCAATGCCGTCCACGGCGGCATTGAGCACATGAACAATGCTGTTGAAGACGAGTTGCCCCTCACCCTTGACGGTGAAGGCCTTGCCATCCTTGGCAAACTCCCAGGCGTAGACGGCGCCTGACGGGTTGGGCCGGATGTTGACGCAGGCGTGTTGGGCCAGGGCATGCGGCGTCTCGGGCGGCGGGTTGCGTGCAAAGTAGTCCGGCGAGCCCACGACCGCCAAACGCCAGTCCGGGCTGATACGTACGGCGACCATGTCTTTGCTGATAGCTTCTCCCAGGCGTATGCCGGCGTCAAACCGCTCCTCCACCACATTGGTGAATCCGTAATCCACGCAGAGTTCCAGCGTGATGTCGGGGTAGCTGCGCAAAAAACCGGCTAGCACGGGCCGCAGGTACAACTCGATGGTGTCGTCTGTGCAGGTAATGCGGATGGTCCCCGCCGGCTTGTCCCGCAGCTCCCCCAATGCTTCCAGTTCCGCGCTGATTTGCGCGAACAAGGGGGCAATGGAGCGCATCAACCGTTCCCCGGCTTCCGTGGGGGCCACATTGCGCGTGGTGCGCGCCAGCAGGCGCACCCCCAGCCGTTCCTCCAGCGCCCGGATCGTGTGGCTCAGTGCGGAGGGCGAAACGCCCAGTTTGGCAGCTGCCCTAGTAAAGCTCTGGTCGCGTGCCACGGCCAGGAAGGCTTGCAGATCATTGACCTTGGTTTGCATCATTGCTGAGATTTTTTCATAACTACATCAAGATTATGGTGACTTATCAAGGAAAAACCTATCCGCAACAATGCCCGCACGCCAACACAACGCACCCACACCTAGGACACACCGTGAAGAATTTCAGCTACCGCAACGCCACCCAGATCCACTTCGGCCAAGGGCAGATTGCCAAACTCAGGGACGAGATTCCTGCCGATGCGCGCGTGCTGATTGCCTATGGGGGTGGCAGCATCAAGCGCAATGGGGTGCTGGCGCAGGTGCATGCCGCGCTGGAGGGCATTACCTCTTTTGAATTCGCTGGCATTGAGCCCAACCCCCACTTCGAAACCCTGATGGATGCCGTGGCGCTGACCCGCCGTGAAAAAATCACCTTCATCCTGGCGGTGGGCGGTGGCTCGGTCATCGACGGCGCCAAGTTCATTGCCGCTGCGGCGGTCTATCGCAATGACCCCTGGGAAATCATCCAGACCTATGGCGCCAAAGTGACGCAGGCACTGCCGCTGGGCAGCGTGTTGACCCTGGCTGCCACCGGCTCCGAGATGAACAACGGCTCCGTGATCACCCGCGCGGCCACGCAGGACAAGCTGTTTTTCCATTCGGACCACGTGTACCCGAAGTTCTCCATCCTGGACCCCAGCACCACCTATTCGCTGCCCGCGCGCCAGACCGGCAACGGCGTGGTGGACAGTTTTGTGCATGTGGTCGAGCAGTACGTGACCTACCCGGTCAACGCCAAGGTACAGGACCGTTTTGCCGAAGGCCTGCTGCTGAACCTGCTGGAAGACGGCCCCAAGGCGCTGGCCAAGCCAGAGGACTACGCGGTGCGCGCCAATCTCATGTGGACCGCCACCATGGCACTCAACGGCCTGCTTTCCACCGGCGTGCCGGCAGACTGGGCGACGCACATGATCGGCCAGGAGATCACTGGCCTGTACGGCCTGGATCACGCGCAAACCCTGGCCATCGTTCAGCCCGCCGTCTGGATGCACACGCGCGAAGCGAAAAAGGCCAAGCTGCTGCAGTACGCCGAGCGCGTGTGGGACCTGGTGGACGGCGACGACGACACCCGCATCACCACCGCGATTGAAAAGACGCGCCAGTTCTTCGAGGCCATGGGCGTGAAAACCCGGCTGAGCGACTACGGGCTGGACGCTGCTGTCATCCCCGCGGTGGTTGCCAAGCTGGAGCAGCACGGCCATGTGCGCCTGGGAGAGCACGCCAACATCACCCCTGCGGACGCTGCTTCCATCCTGGCATTGGCGCTCTGAGACACGTCAGTCTGCGGCGCGGCGCGGGTCTCTCATTTATATGCAAAAAGTGCCTGTAGCCCCCATGCATATTGCGCAAGCAGCTCCTGTTTTAATAGCAATTTAGACGGAGGCCTTGTTCTTCAGGCGCAGCAGGCTCAAACCCAGCAGCACGAACAGGCCACCCGAGATGCGGTTGAACAACCGTTGTTTCTGCGGGTTGGCCAGTTGGCCTTTGAACAGGCGCGCCACCAGCACATAAGATAGGTGCGAGAGCAGTGACATGGCCACAAAGGTGGATGTCAGCACGGCCACCTGTTCCAGCACCGGCGCATCGGCTGTGATGAACTGGGGAAACAGGGCAGAGAAGAACAGGATGGCCTTGGGGTTGGTGAGCGCCACGCCCATGCCTTGCCCGTAGAGCCGGCGGGTGATGGCCTTGTCCGCTTGGGCGTCCACCACCTGCGTGGCGGACTCTGCCGCGGCGAACGACACCGCCTGACTGCGCCACTGCCGGATACCCAGATAAATCAGGTACAGCGCACCGGCCACTTTGAGCACGGTGAACGCCAGGGCCGACACCGCCAGGATGGCGCCCATACCGGCCATGGCCACGCCCGAGATGATGAACAGGCCCGTGGCATTGCCCAGCGAACTCGCCACCCAGTCCCGTTTGCCATGCGCCATGGCGTTGGAGATCGCCAGCAGCACACCGGGGCCGGGGCTGAAGCACACCAGAAAGGCGACGCCACAGAAAACAAGCCAGTTGGAGAGGTGCATGGTGGATGTTCGGGTGGGGAGGGCGGGCGGGAAGGCTTCCAGTTTAGGCGATGGCCGGTAAAGCCTGCAGTGCGCGCAAGGTCTCCAGACAGGCGCGGGCGACCTCGGTGCCTTTTTTCACAAAGTGCTCGCGGAAGAAGTTTAGATGCTCTTCATGCTCATGAAAATCGCGCGGTGTGAGCACGGCGCTGAAGACCGGCACATCGGTGTCCAACTGCACACGCATGAGCCCGTCGATGACGGCGGTGGTCACGAATTCGTGGCGGTAGATGCCGCCGTTGACGATGAGGCCACAGGCAATGATGGCGTCGTAGCGGCCGCTGCGTGCCAGGCGCTGGGCATGCAGCGGGATTTCAAAGGCGCCGGGCACTTCGAAGTGGTCGATCTGTTCGGGGGGAATGTTTTGCCGTTGCAGCTCGGCCTGGGTGGCCTCGGTGCTGCTGGTAACGATGTCGCGGTGCCACGAGGAACTGATGATGGCAATGCGCGGCGAGGAGGTCTGATTCATGGTGGTCTCAAAAGAGGGTTAACAAGAATCAGGGCGCACGCAAACGCAGAAACAGGCCAGCGCAAAGGCGTGCCTGTTTCAGGTGTGCGCGATCTCTTTCATCCGGACTGTGACCGTCGGCTCTGGCATCTCACCAGATCTGCTGACCCCACGCCAACAAAGGCTGGCGTGGGCGCTCGCGGGCTGCTGTGGTCAAGCCACAGATACCGCCGGTGGGGAATTTCGCCCCGCCCTGAGAACGCGGCAACCCTTGCGGGTCGCGGGCCGGATTCTAGCCGCAGTGCCAAAACCCTGTGCCAAACTGGCCTGTAGCCCCCGTGTTATTTGCGCAAGCAGCTATTGTTTTGATAGCTATGCGCGCAGCTCAGGCGCTGTTTCTGGCCAAAAAGTGGCTGGGCGCCTTGCCCATGGCTTGCTTGAACATGGCGGAAAACGCGCTGTCGCTGGCGTAACCGGCGGCGGCGGCCACCTGGGCAATGGGTACGCCGCGCGCCAACTGCGGCAGCGCGTGGGCCAGTACGGCCTGGGTGCGCCACTGCTGGTAGCTCGTGCCTAGCTCGTCGCGGAACAGGCGCGCCACGGTGCGCTCGCTGGCGCCGACTTTGGCTACCCATTCCTTCAACTGCGATTTTTCGGCCGGGTCGCGCAGCACGGCTTCGCACAGCGCGCGCAGCCGTTTGTCGCCGTGCTCGGGGTGGGGCATGGGTACGCCCAGTGCCTGCGTATCGGAGCGGATGACTTCGTCCACCGTGAGCGCCATGAGCGCGTCTTCGCGGGGGCTGACCTGCGAGCCTTCCAGTGCGTGGATCAGTTCGCGCAGCAGTTTGCTGACAACCAGCACGCGGCATTCGGTCCAGTCGGCGGGTAGCACGCTAGGTGCGATGTCCACAGTGCGCAACTCGGCGGCTTCGAGCACCACCACGGTGTGTTGCACCTGCGCCGGTATCCAGACGGCGCGCGTGGAGGGCACGATAAAGGTGGTCTGCACGCCACCCTGTGTCACCGTGACCTGCATCAGTCCGCTGGCGCAGTAGGTGAATTGGGACCACGGGTGCTGGTGCGGTTCGATGTGCGTGTCCATGGCCAAAGAACGGGCGCGGCTGCGCACCGGACGTTCCCGCGTGGGCAGGCGCAGGCTGGAGTCATCAAAGCGCACGGGGCGCAGGGGGCTTTTGCGTTGCATGGGTGGCGTGTGTGCAGTGAGGTGTTTTGGCAGGATTTCGACAATTATTGTCTTTCTGTCGTATTCCCGCATGGCGGGTTACGCCTACTATTGGTGCATGACCAGTACCACCCTCGACTCACCAGCCACCCTTGTCCCCTTGAAGCAGGACGCCGCCGTCATCGGCCTGGTGGGCCTGGCGCATGCCAGCTCGCACTTTGGCCATCTGCTGCTGCCCTTGCTGTTCCCGGTGTTCATGACCGAGTTTGGTCTGAGTTATTCGCAACTTGGCTTGCTGATGTCGGTGTTTTTTGTGGTGTCGGGCGTGGGCCAGGCCTGTGCTGGCTTTGTGGTGGACCGCCTGGGTGCGCGGCCTTTGATGTTTGTGGCGCTGGCCATCTTTGCGGCAGCCTGTGTATTCGCTTCCCTGGTGACGGGTTATGTGGGCCTGATGCTGGTGGCCGCATTGGCCGGTCTGGGCAACGCCACGTTTCACCCGGTGGACTTCACCATCCTGAACCAGCGCGTGTCAGCGCCACGTCTGGGGTATGCCTTTAGCGCGCATGGCTTGACCGGCAATCTGGGCTGGGCGGTGGCGCCGGTGTTCTTTGCCTCCCTGGGCGTCTCCATTGGCTGGCGCAATGCCTACCTGGCGGCGGCGGCGATGTATGTGGTGATCTTTGCCTTGTTGTTTGTGCAGCGCGACCTGCTGAGCACCAAGGTGGTTCGCCATGACCCCACCGTGCACAAAGAGCACGACCTGGCGTTCATGAAGCTGCCGGTGGTGTGGTGGTGTTTTGGTTTCTTTTTGCTGTCCACCATGACGCTGGCCGTAGTGCAGAGCTTCTCGGTGTCCATCCTGAAGGCCATGCGCGGCATCAGTTTTGAAGCGGCCACGCTGACATTGACTGGCTACATGCTGGCGGGTGCGTTTGGCATGTTCATTGGTGGTTTTATCGCCGCGAAAAGCGCCAACAGCGACCGCGTGGTGGCCATGGCCATGGCGGCCGGCGCCTTGCTGCTGGCGCTGTGCGGCACCGGCCTGCTGGGCGCCACAGCCACCATGGTGGTGCTGGCCAGCACCGGTTTTGCGGTAGGCATCGGTGGCCCCTCGCGCGACATGATGATCAAGAAGGCCACGCCCAAGGGCGCGACGGGCCGCGTCTATGGTCTGGTGTATTCGGGGCTGGACACGGGCTTTGCCATCTCGCCCATCGTCTTCGGCGTGTTCATGGACCGCGGCTGGTACGGCGCCACGCTGTTGGGCGCCGCCGTGGTGCTGGCACTCAGCGTGGTGGCTGCACTGGGTGTGGGGCAGCGTACGGTCGCGCGCTAAGCCCCGAGCCGATCAGGGCTTGCTGCTGACGCGCCAGATCAGGTTGCCCACATCGTCAGCCACCAGCAGCGCGCCTTGTTTGTCCAGTGCCACTCCCACCGGGCGGCCATAGGCGGTGCCCTCGGCGGATAGAAAACCGGTCAGCACATCCAGCGGCGCACCGGCAGGTTTGCCGCCTTCAAACGGCACAAAAATCACCTTGTAGCCACTGTGTGGCTTGCGGTTCCATGAACCGTGTTGCCCGATGAACATGCCATTGGCATAGGCTGCGGGCAGGCTGGTGCCTTTGGAAAACGCCAGGCCCAGCGAGGCGGTGTGCGGGCCCAGCGCGTAGTCGGGCGCGATGGCCTTGGCCACGAGGTCGGGGCGCTGCGGTTTCACGCGGGTGTCCACATGGTCGCCGAAGTAGCTGTAGGGCCAGCCGTAAAAGCCACCGTCGCGCAGCGAGGTCATGTAGTCGGGCACCAGATCGCTGCCCAGCTCGTCACGTTCGTTCACCACGGTCCATAAGGCGCCGCTTTGCGGTTCCCAGGCCAGGCCCACGGGGTTGCGCAGGCCCGAGGCGAAGAGGCGTTTCTGGCCGCTGGCCGTGTCGATCTCCCAGACCGCGGCACGGCCTTCTTCGGCCTCCAGGCCATTTTCAGCGACGTTGCTGTTGGAGCCCACGGTGGCGTACAGGCGTTTGCCATCGGGACTTGCAATGATGCTCTTGGTCCAGTGGTGGTTGCGCGGGCCGCCGGGCAGGGATGTGACCTGTACGCCCGGTGCGGTGATGCGCAGGTCGCCCGTGGTGTACGGGAAGCGCACCACGGCATCGGCGTTGGCCACATACAGCGTATTGCCCACCAGCGCCATGCCAAAGGGGGAGTTCAGGCCTTCGAGCAGCACCGAGCGCACATCGGCCACGCCGTCGCCATTGGTGTCTCGCAGGAGCGTGATGCGGTTGGCGCTGGGCACACCGGCGCCGGCTTTTTTCATGACGTAGCCGGCGATCCAGTCCATGGGGTTCCAACTGGTCGGTTTGGCGGGCGCATTGCTCTCGGCCACCAACACGTCACCATTGGGCAGCACGTGTATCCAGCGCGGGTGGTCCAGCCCGCTGGCAAAGGCGACCACGCGGGTGCCGCTTGCCGCCTGCGGCATGGTGCCTGCGGGCCAGCCCACGGCGGGTGCGATATTCACCGTGGGGATGAAGCCTGTGTTGGGGGCGGGCAGGGTGGGCGTGGGGCCGGTGCCCGCAGACACCGGCAGTTGCGCGACTTCGGCGCAGGCAGTCAGCGCGACAGTCACGGTGCTGAGCAGCAGGAGGGTGGGCAGGTTCATGGACGTTCTCGGTGGGGTAAAAGGATCAGGTGTTGCCAGTCAGTCGGATGCGCCGGGTGGTGCCACCGGCCTGGCCGATGTGGTTGAGTGGCAGTTCGGTGCTGGACTTGATGCAGTGCAGGACGATGTTGGAGCGGATGCTGCTCACACCCTTGATGCGTGTGAGCCGGCGCAGCACCGAGTCGGACAGTGCGTTGAGGTCGGCTGCGACGATCTGCAGGATGTAGTCGGACTCGCCGGCCACAGCGTAGCAGTCCATCACCTCGGGCAGGTTCTCGATCTCCCGCTCGAAGGCCATGCCTTCCTCCCCGCTGTGGTGGGTTAGCGTGACATAGGCCATGGCGCGCACGCCCAGCCCTAAGCGGGCCGGGTCCATCAGCGCCACATAACGGCGGATGATGCCCGTGCTCTCCAGCCGCTGGATGCGACGGCTGACCTGCGAGGCCGAGAGGTGGATTTGTTCGCCGATCTGCTGGTTGGTGGCATGTGCGTCTTTTTGCAGTGCAGCAAGCAAGCTGATATCGAAGCGATCAAGCAAAAAATCTTCGGTTGTTTCTTGATTCATGCACAAATTATGCATTGATTGGCCATTATTCGGGAAAAATTGCGCACACCATGCGCGTCGCTTTCATGACAATCAAAGCTTCAAGAACAGCGTTTGAGGAGCACAGCCATGGCCACTGCAACAGGTGATTTGTTTGACAACCCGATGGGCCTGATGGGCTTTGAGTTTGTGGAGTTTGCGTCGCCCATCGCTGGTGTGATCGAACCGATCTTTGAACGCATGGGCTTCACGCTGGTGGCAAAGCACCGCTCCAAGGACGTGGTGCTGTACCGCCAGGGCGATATCAATTTCATCGTCAACCGTGAACCCAAAAGCGTGGCCGGTTACCTCGCCGCCGAGCACGGCCCCAGCGCCTGCGGCATGGCGTTTCGTGTGAAGGATTCGCACCTCGCCTACAAGCGCGCATTGGAATTGGGCGCCCAACCCGTGGAGCTGCGCCCCGGTCCGATGGAGCTGAACCTGCCCGCGATCAAAGGTATTGGCGGTGCGCCGCTGTACCTGATTGACCGTTATGAAGACGGCAAGTCGATCTACGACATCGACTTTGAATTCATAGCGGGCGTGGACCGTCGCCCAGTGGGCCATGGCTTCAGCGTGGTCGATCACCTGACGCACAACGTGTACCGCGGCCGCATGGCGTACTGGGCGGACTTCTACGGCAAGCTGTTCAATTTCAAGGAAATCCGCTACTTCGATATCCAGGGGGAATACACCGGCCTTACCTCCAAGGCCATGACAGCGCCGGATGGGCTGATCCGCATTCCGCTCAACGAAGAAGCGCGCCAGGGTGGGGGGCAAATCGAGGAATTCCTCATGCAATTCAACGGCGAGGGCATTCAGCACATTGCCCTGCTGTGCGAGGACCTGCCCAGCGCCATCGACCGGTTGCAGATGGCGGGCATTCCGCTACTAACTGCGCCCAATGACGTGTACTACGAGAATCTGGCTCAACGCCTGCCTGGTCACGGCCAGCCGGTGGGTGATTTGCAGGCGCGTGGCATCCTGCTTGACGGCACGACCGAAGGCGGCCAGCCGCGCCTGTTGCTGCAGATCTTCTCGCAACCGCTGCTGGGCCCGGTGTTCTTCGAGTTCATCGAGCGCAAGGGCAACTACCGTGAGGGCTTTGGCGAAGGCAATTTCAAGGCCCTGTTTGAGTCGTTGGAGCGTGACCAGATTAACCGTGGCGTGCTCGAAGCCGCCAAGTGAACCCAGGCGAACCCAGGAGACACACCATGAAAATCGACCGCATCCACCACGTGGCCTACCGTTGCAAGGACGCCAAGGAAACCGTGCTGTGGTACCAGAAGATGCTGCACATGGACTTTGTGCTGGCCATTGCCGAAGACCTGGTGCCCAGTACCAAGGCGCCCGACCCGTACATGCACATCTTTCTGGATGCGGGCATGGGCAATGTGCTGGCCTTCTTTGAGCTGCCCACGCAGCCGCCCATGGGCCGCGACCCGAACACACCCGAGTGGGTGCAGCACATTGCGTTCCGCGTGAAAGACCGTGCTGAGCTGCTGGCGTTCAAGGCGCATCTGGAAGCCAATGGCGTGGATGTACTGGGTGTGACCGACCACGGTATGTTCCACAGCATTTACTTCTTCGACCCCAATGGTCACCGCCTGGAACTGGCCTGCCCGGACCCTGAAGAGATCGCCAAGATTGCCCAGGCCGATGCGGTGAAGTGGGCCATGCTGGAGGAATGGAGCGTCACCAAACGCGCGCCCAAACACGCGGCGTTTTTGCACGCCAAGGAACTGGGCGCAGCGTGATGGATGTGACCCACGACCCCGCCACCCTCAGCTGGGTGGAGTCTGCTAACGACCCGGCGACAGATTTCTCCATCCAGAACCTGCCGTTCGGGCGTTTCCGCCGCAACGCGCTGGAGCCCTGGCAGATCGGTGTGGCGATTGGTGACCAGGTGCTGGACCTGCATGCGGTGGGCCTGATCGATCATCTGGACATGCAACGCCTGATGGCTGCGCCTGTCACTGAGCGCCGCGCCTTGCGTTTGTCCCTTTGGGAAGGACTGCGTGCAGGCTCGGCTTTGCAAAAAGTCTGGAGTCAGGCGCTGCTGCGACAGAGCGAAGTGGAAATGGGCCTGCCCTGTGAGGTCGGCGACTACACCGACTTCTACACCGGCATCCACCACGCCACCACGGTGGGCAAGCTGTTTCGCCCCGACAACCCGCTCTTGCCCAACTACAAGTGGGTGCCCATTGGCTACCACGGTCGCGCCAGCAGCATTGGCGCCAGTGGTCAACAGTTCCACCGCCCGCAAGGACAAACGCTCAAGCCCGGTGCGGCAGTGCCCGACTTTGGCCCGAGTGCGCGCATCGACTATGAACTGGAGATAGGTGCTTGGGTGGCCGGTGGCAATGGGCTGGGCGAGCCCGTGGCTATGGCGCAGGCCGAGGACTATATCTTTGGCCTCACGCTGCTCAACGACTGGAGCGCACGCGATGTGCAGGCCTGGGAGTACCAGCCGCTGGGGCCGTTTCTGGCGAAGAACTTTGCCACCACGGTGTCACCCTGGATGGTGACGCTGGACGCGCTGGCGCCGTTCCGTGCGGACTTTGAGCGGCCTGCGCATGACCCGCAGCCCATGGCGTATCTGGACTCGGCCCACAACCGCGCTGCCGGTGCGCTGGATGTGCAGCTTGAAGTGTGGCTGCAGACACCTGCGATGCTGGCCGCCGGTAATCCGGGGCAGCGCCTGTCCACCTCCAACATGCGCGACGCCTACTGGACGCTGGCGCAACTGCTGACGCACCACACGGTCAACGGCTGCAATCTGCGCAGCGGCGACATATTGGGCACGGGCACGCTGTCCGGGCCTGCACCCGAACAAGGTGGCTCTCTGCTGGAACTGACACAGGGCGGCAAAATGCCGCTCACGCTGGCCAACGGCGAAACCCGCACTTTCCTGCAGGATGGTGACACCGTCATCCTGCGTGGTTACTGCACGCGCGCAGGCGTGCGGCGCATTGGTTTTGGCGAGTGCCGCGGTACGCTGCTGGCGGCACGCTGAGTGGGGTAGGCATGGCGGACGACTACACCATTCCCCAGCACTGGGATCACTACACCGCGCAAGACCACGCGGTATGGAAGACGCTGTTTGAGCGACAAACCGCGCTCTTGCCGGGTCTGGCCTGCGCGGAGTTTGTAGAAGGCATGCGGCAATTGCCCATGGCTGCGGACCGGATTCCCAACTTCGATGAACTCAATGCCACGCTGAAGCCCACGACTGGCTGGCAGGTGGTGGCGGTGCCGGGGTTGGTGCCCGACGAGGTGTTTTTCGAACATCTGGCGAACCGCCGCTTCCCCTCCGGCAACTTCATCCGGGGCGCCCACCAGTTGGACTACCTGGAAGAGCCCGATGTTTTCCACGATGTGTTTGGTCATGTGCCGATGCTGATGCACCCGGTGATGGCGGACTTTATCCAGTTGTATGGCGAGGCGGGTTTGCGTGCGCAGCGTATCGGCAAGCTTACCGAACTGGCGCGTGTGTACTGGTACACCGTGGAGTTCGGCTTGCTGCAGGAAGCACAGGGCATGCGCCTCTACGGTGCGGGCATTGCGTCGTCGTTTACCGAGAGTGTGTTTTCCGTGCAGAGCCCGTCACCGAACCGCATCGCGTTTGATCTGGAGCGTGTCATGCGCACCAACTACCGTATTGATGACTTTCAGGAAAGTTACTTTGTGTTGAACAGTCTGGATGATTTGCTGGAGTTGGCGCGCATCGACTTTGACCCTATTTACGCCCGGCTGAATGACGGTGTGAGTCACCCGCCGAGGCGCATTCTGGAAGGCGATGTGGTGCTGCACAATGGCACCCATGCCTACAGTCAGCAACCCTAAAACCACTGCATCCCTTCCTCCCACCCTGGCCGGCCACCTGCTGGTGCAGTGCCTGGTAGCGCAGGGCGTCACGCACGCTTTTGGCGTTCCCGGCGAAAGTTATCTGGCCGTGCTGGATGGCTTTCATCTGTACCAAGAGCACATCCAGTTTGTCGTGAACCGGCAGGAGGGCGGCGCCGCCTTCATGGCCGAAGCCCACGGCAAATTGACGGGCCGCCCTGGCGTGTGTTTTGTGACGCGCGGACCGGGCGCAACCAACGCCAGCATCGGTGTGCACACCGCATTCCAGGACTCCACACCCATGGTGCTGCTGGTGGGCGATGTGGCCAGCGACCAGCGCGACCGCGAAGCCTTTCAGGAGATGGACTACCGCGTCATGTTTGGGCCCAGCGCTTTGGGCATGGCCAAGCGCGTGGAGCGCATTGACGATGCGGCGCGTATCCCCGAGTACATCGCCCGGGCCTTTGCCACGGCCATGAACGGCCGCCCGGGGCCGGTGGTACTGGTGCTACCAGAAGACATGCTTTCGCAAAAGCTGGTGGCCGGTGCCAGCGGCGCGATACCACAGCCTTTGGCACGGGTAGAGCCCGTTGAGGCCTGGAGTGACCCCGGGGCCCTGCGGGACCTGCGCCAGCTGCTATTGAAATCAGAGCGTCCGTTTGTCATCGCCGGTGGTGGTGGCTGGACGCCGCAAGCCGCGCAGGCGTTGCAGCGCTTTGCCGAAAACTGGCGCCTGCCGGTGGGCAATGCCTTCCGTTTTCAGGACACCTTTGACAACCACCATCCGCAGTACGCGGGTGATGTGGGCATTGGTATCAACCCCGCACTGGCCAAACGCATCCGCGAGAGCGACCTCATCATTGCCATTGGCCCACGCCTGGGCGAGATGACGACTGGCGGCTACACGCTGCTGAAGGCGCCCAAGGCGGCGCAGACGCTGGTGCACATCCACGCCAGCGCCGAAGAGCTCAACCGTGTCTACCAGGCCGACCTGGCGATCCACGCCAGCATGCGTGCTGCGGCCCGTTCGCTGGAGGTGCTGACGGCGCCCGTGAACGTGGCTTGGGAAGCCTGGACGCAGGGCTGCAACGCCGACTACCAAGCCAATCTGGTACCGAGTGTGATCAAGGACTTGCCCGCCGACAACGCACGCGGTCTGGTGGACATGCCCAGTGTGATTGCCACGCTGCAAAAGCACTTGCCCAAAGACGCGGTGCTGACCAATGGCGCAGGCAACTTTGCGAGCTGGTTACACCGCTTCTACCGCTACACCGGACTGGCCGCAGGCCACAAGACGCAACTGGCACCGACCAATGGCGCCATGGGTTATGGCGTGCCAGCCGGCATTGCAGCGGCGATTACCACCGGGCGCACGGCATTCACTATTGCCGGCGATGGGGACTTCCTCATGAACGGCCAGGAGCTGGCCACTGCTGTGCAGCATGGCGCCAAGAGCATCATCCTGCTGCTCAACAACGGCATGTACGGCACCATTCGTATGCACCAGGAGCGTGAGTACCCGCAGCGTGTGGCGGGCACGGCGCTCAACAACCCCGACTTTGCAGCGCTGGCGCGCGCCTACGGTTATGCCGGTATCACGATCCGCAAGAGTGCGGACTTTGAAGCAGAGTTGCTGGCTGCGCTGGCACGGCCCAACGGCACGGTGATCGAGGTGGTGCTGGAGCCCGAACTCATCAGCACACGCGGCACATTGGCGGCGATGACGCAGGCCGCCTTGAAGCGCTGAAAGAGCCGTTGATGAACATCCACATCCGTCCCGAAACTGCGGCAGACGCCAAGACCATTGAATTGCTCACGACCGCAGCATTTCTGAACGCGCCCCACACCGACCACACGGAGCAGTTCGTCGTAAATGCCTTGCGCGCAGCAGGCGTGTTGACCGTGTCATTGGTCGCGATGTCGGGCGAGACCATGGTGGGCCATGTGGCGCTGTCTCCGGTGGCGTTATCCGATGGTTCTTCGGGTTGGTATGGGTTGGGCCCTATTTCCGTATGGCCTGAACACCAGGGGCAGGGCATTGGCAGTGACTTGATGCACGAGGCGCTGCAGGCCTTGCGTGCACGGGCAGCGGCCGGCTGTGTGTTGCTGGGGGACCCGGCGTACTACGGTCGTTTCGGTTTCAAAGCCGATCCGGCATTGGTGCTGGCCGGTGTGCCACCCGAATACTTTCAGGCGCTGCGATTTGGAAGCGCAGTACCGACAGCCGTGGTTACCTACCACGCGGCGTTTAACGCGCAGGCTTAAGCGACCGCTGTACGCAATTAACCACAGTGCGAAGCACCACGTAGAATCGCCAGGCGCTCGCAAGAGTGCATTCGCTAGGGGTGTTGCCCTGTATTGAAAAGTGCAGGCCGACTGAGAGAGTCCCTTTGAACCTGATTGAGGTAATCCTCGCGCAGGGAAGCAAGTCCGGCCTTGGGGCTGGGCTACGCCTACCTGCCAACTTTTTTGCATGGAGCAAATGGATGGCAAATACACATTCTTCCCAAACCCTGAACCAGGCGCTGACGCCCGTGGCCGACACCGAGCGGGTGTTTGGCTGGCACGCGCACGCGTCGCTGTGGTTCAGTCTGGGCGTTGGCCTACTGGTGATGCAGATTGGCGCCTACCTGGTGCCTGCCGTGGGCAGCCGCGACGCCGTGGTCGCCATTGTGTTGGGCTCGCTGGTCGGCTCCGGTCTGCTGGCGTGGACCGCCAAAGTGGGCTGCGACACGGGCCTGACCAGTGCAGGCCTGATGCACGCCACTTATGGCAGCCTGTTTGCCCGATTGCCAGTTCTGTTGAACATCGCTCAATTAATTGGTTGGACCACGTTTGAACTGGTGGTTATGCGCGATGGCACCGCCGCCATCGGCAAACAGTCCACGGGGTTGTCGCTGGACGGCTTCTCCGGCACGCTGGTCACCACCTTGCTGTGGGGCTCAGTGCTGGTTCTGCTGTTGTCAGGCTCCATGACCACGCTGGTGCGCAAGCTGATAGGGCGCTTTGGCCTGCCGCTGGTCGTGGCATCGCTGGTGTGGCTGAGTTGGCAGTTTGGTACGCAGTTGCAGGCGCAAGGCTGGGAAGCATTCTGGTCCCGCACGGGCGATGGCAGCATGGGCATGCCCGCGGCCATGGACCTGGTGATGGCGATGCCGGTGTCGTGGTTGCCATTGGTGGCCGACTATGCGCGCCACGGGCGAACCGGGCGCAGCGCGATGAGCGGCACCTGGTTGGGTTACGCCATTGCCAACATCTGGTGTTACGCGCTGGGTGTGGTGGTGGTCAGCGTGGCGCAGCCGGGCGTGGAGTTGGTCGGTGCTTTGCTCTTGGCGCAGGGTGGCCTGATTGCGCTGAGCCTGATTCTGGTGGACGAAATCGACAACGCTTATGGAGATGTGTACTCGGGCGCTGTATCGGCACACAGCATCAAACCGAAGTGGTCCATTCGTCGCTGGGGTGTGGGTCTGGCCGTTTTGTGCACGGGATTGGCACTGGTGTTGCCCATGCACAGTCTGGAGCCTTTCCTGCTGCTTCTGAGTTCTGTGTTCGTACCCTTGTACGGCGTGATTCTGGGGCGGCTGGGGTTGGGGCAGGCTGCATCTGTATCAGCCCGCAAGGTCGACTACGGTGCTGCTGCTATCTGGATACTGGGTATTGCGATGTACCACGCGCTGGCGGCCTGGGCACCACAGTGGGGGTCTACGTTGCCTACTCTGGTTGTGACGTTTGTACTGGCGTTTTTGAGTCGCAGCAAGTCTGCTTAGCTCTCCCGCAGGAGGCATGGGGTAAGCGCCACCGCTCGTGTCCCCCGCAGAGGACTGCGTCCTCTGCTCCTCCTTTACCTCGCTGTGACGCTCACCCCATACCTCCTGCTCCAGGTGGTTTGAGCGCGAGCATCTCAACACACCGGATCAGGTGGGGCGGGTGTTCTGCGTAGGTAAAGGGGGAGGCCGAAGGCCGGAGGACACGAAGCAGAACATCTGCCTCATCTGATCCAGCGCCGGAGAAAATCTTCTGCTAATCACGCAAGCCGATACGCCGCATCACCAACGGCGCAAACCCATGGTTCAGCGGCCCGCTGCCCTGGCCGGTATGCACCTCTGCGCCTGCTTGCAATGCACCACGGATGAAGCTGCGCGCAGACTCCACCGCTTGCACAAGAGGTTCACCCAAAGCCAGATGCGCCGCGATGGCTGAGGATAGGGTGCAGCCAGTGCCATGGGTGTTGGGGCTGGCAATGCGTGGCGCGCGCATCCATATTTTTTCGCCACCACGTTGCAGCAACAGATCCGACACGGTATCGCCGGGCAAGTGACCGCCTTTGAGTAGGACCGCATTTGCCCCCTGGTCCAACAACTCGGCTGCCGCAGCTTCCATGTCTTGTTCCGAATGCAGTGCGCGGCCGACCAGCAACGCAGCTTCGTCCAGATTCGGCGTGATCAGTGTCACACGGGGGAACAGTTCGCGCACCAGCACCGCCACGGCAGTCTTGTCGATCAGCACGGCGCCGCTGGTGGCCACCATCACCGGGTCAAACACCACCTGGTGCAGAGCGTGGCGGTCCAGCGCCTGGGCTACGGTGTGCACGATGTCCGGTGCATGCAGCATGCCGATCTTGACGGCGTCCACACCAATGTCTTCGATCACCGCATCGATCTGGCCGCGCAGCATCTCGGGTGGCACACCATGGATGGCGCGCACGCCGCAGGTGTTTTGTGCCGTCAGGGCGGTGATGGCGGTCATGCCAAAACAGCCCAGCGCGGCGAAAGTTTTCAGATCCGCCTGGATGCCAGCACCACCACCGCTGTCGGAGCCGGCAATGGACAGTACGCGCGGGTAGCGGTATTGGAAAGCGTGGGAAGGTGTTTCATATGCCATCACACAGCGTCCTTAAAGTTTGCGCGGCCAGACGCGGATCGGGTGCAGAGCAGATGGCGCTGACCATGGCCAGACCATCGGCGCCCGCGCGTAGTACGTCAAGCGCATTGCCACTATGGATACCGCCAATAGCCACCAGGGGCAGGGCGGTAATAGCACGCACGCGGCGTAATCCGTCCAGACCCCAGGGCGTGTGGGTGTCCGTCTTGGTGGGGGTGGCAAACACCGGGCTCACACCCAGGTAGTCCACGGGCAGGCTGGCGCTGCGGGTGACATCGTCCATGGTCTCCACCGACCAGCCGATGAAAACCTCGGGTGGCAACAGGCTGCGAGCCAGCTCCACCGGCATGTCGCTTTGCCCCAGATGCACACCCTGCGCGTTGCAGGCCAGCGCCACATCGATGCGGTCGTTGATGACCAGTGGAATATGCAACGGGCGCAGCAGCGCGCTCAATGCCATGGCCTGGGCCACAAAGTCGCGCGTGGTGAGTTGCTTTTCACGCAACTGCACGCAGGTGACACCGCCCTGCACAGCCGCCATCATCACGTCGGTGAGCGTGTGGCCCAGCAGGCTGACTTGGTCCGTGACCAGGTACAGGCGCAGAGCGGATGCAAGCGCGCTGTGGGTCACGCAGCGACTTCCAGCTTCAGGCGGTGCCGGAAGGTGTCCTGGTCCAGCAACTGCAGCGTATCCAGCATGGCGGTCTGCATGCTGCCCACGCCTTGATGCTTGGCTATTACGGCTTCGGCGGCCACTTCACCGACCACGCCCATCAGTGCCATGGCGGATACGGTGGCCCGCCATGCGTCCTGCTGCACTGCGCAGAAGGCGCCGATCAACGCCGTGGCCGAGCAGCCCACGCCGGTGATCTTGGTCATCCATACGTGGCCGTTGGACAGGCGCGCCCAGCGCTGGCTGGCGTCCAGAATGTGGTCGGTCTCGCCGCTGACACATACCACGCCCTGGGTGCGCTCTGCAAGTGCGCGGGCTGCGCCCAGGGCATCGTTGGCAGCGGCACTGCTGTCCACGCCGCGGGTTTTGACGCTGGAGCCAGCGACGCTCATGATCTCCGAGCCATTGCCGCGGATGACGGTGGGGTGGGCGGTGTCCAGCAGCAGCTCCAGGCTGGCATTGCGGTACGGCGTGGCGCCGGCACCCACCGGGTCCAGCACCACGGGAATTCCGCGCTTGGCGGCGGCGGTGAAGGCCAGACGCATGCTTTCTATCCAGTACGGGTCCAGCGTGCCGATGTTGAGCACCAGCGATTGCGCGATGCCCACCATGGCTTCGACTTCCTCGTGGGCGTGTGCCATGACCGGCGATGCGCCCGCGGCCAGCAGCACATTGGCGTTGAGGTTCATGACCACCAGGTTGGTGATGCTGTGCACCAGCGGCCCGTTGTTACGCACCGCTAGGATGTCGGACCAGATGTCGGAGGGGGAGAGTTGTTGTTCAGCCATGCAATTCCTAAAAAGGTTTTGACATGGGGCAGACAGGCGGAGGCGGACCGATGGGTATCAGGCTTCCCTACGCTGGCATGACCCAGATCAGGTTCGAAGAGTATTTCTCAGCCACCTGGAATAATTTCTGGGCGGCACCTCTAGCAGGCTGGATTATGGCCGATCTGCAAGCGTGCCTTGAAATCAAGAAAGAACACCGAAATTGCTATCAAAGTAGGAGCTGCTTGCGCAATAACTACGTGGGCTACAGGCCGATTTGGCATAAAAAAAGGCCGGTTTGCACCGGCCTTTCAATATCAGCAGATGCTGATTACTTCATGTCCACACCGTAGAAAGTGTGGCGACCAAAGGGGCTCAGCTTGAAGTCGATGACTTCTTTGCGCACGGGCTTGAGTTGCACGGCGTGGGCGATGGTGAACCAAGGCGCTTGTTCCTTGAAGATCACCTGGGCCTTTTCGTACAGCTTGGTGCGTTCAGCCACGTTGGAGGTGACCTTGGCTTTCAGAACCAAGTCTTCAAAGGGCTTGTAGCAGAACTTGGCCACATTGGAGCCGTTGCTCTTAGCAGAGCTGCAGCCCAGCAAGGTGTTCAGGAAGTTGTCTGGATCTCCGTTGTCACCGGTCCAACCCAGCATGCCCATCTGGTGTTCGCCAGACTGCATGCGCTTGCGGTACTCGCCCCACTCAAAGCTCTTGATTTCAGCCTTGACGCCCACTTTGGCCAGGTCGGCTTGCATCAACTCGGCAATGCGCTTGGCATTGGGGTTGTAAGGACGCTGTACAGGCATGGCCCACAGGTCGGTGGTGAAACCGTTGGGGTAACCAGCAGCTGCCAGCAACTTCTTGGCTTCTGTGGGGTTGAACGCGTCGTCCTTGATGGCCTTGTTGTAAGACCATTGGCCTGGAGGAATCGGGTTGGTAGCGGGAATGCCGGTGCTCAGGTACACGGCAGACACGATGGCCTTCTTGTCGATAGACATGTTGATGGCCTTGCGCACGCGCACGTCATCAAAAGGTTTCTTGGTCGTGTTGTAAGCGAGGTAGCCGATGTTCAGGCCGGGCTGCTCCATCACAGTGACGTTGGCGTCCTTGCGGATGGCGTCCAGGTCAGCAGGGTTGGGGTAGGGCATGACATGGCATTCACCCTTTTGCAGCTTGGCCCAGCGCACGGATGCATCAGGGGTGATGGCGAAGATCAGGTCGTCGATCTTGGCTTTGCCGGCGTAGTGCTGGGGGAATGCCTTGAAGCGCACGATGGCGTCTTTTTGGTACTGCACCAGTTGGAAGGGGCCGGTACCCAGTGGGTCCTGGTCGATTTTTTCAGGGGAGCCAGCCTTGAGCATGGCAATCGCGTATTCCTTGGACTGCACGCCGGCCCATTGCATGGCCAGGTTGGCCAGGAAAGGCGCTTCGGGCTGGTTCAGTGTGAACTTGACGGTGTATTCATCGACCTTGTCGACCGACTTGAGCAGGGCAGGCATGCCCATGTCGCCAAAGTAAGCGTGGTTGGGGCTGGTGACGCGGAAGAAGGGATCGTTTTCTTTCCATTGACGCTCAATCATGAACAGCACGTCGTCGGCGTTGAAATCGCGCGATGGGGTGAAGTTCTTGTTGGACTGCCACTTCACGCCTTTGCGCAGCTTGAAGGTGTATTCCGTGCCGTCTTTGGAAATGGTCCAGCTTTCTGCCAGGCCGGGCACAACCTTGGTGCCGCCGCGTTCGAAATCAACGAGGTTGTCGTAGATCTGTTCGGTGACGTCAAACGAGGTACCGGTGGTGTTGACGCCGGGGTAGAAGTTCTCAGGGCTGCCTTCAGAGCAGTACACCAGAGTTTTGGCCGATGCAGGGGCCAGCGCCAACAGCGCAGGCAATGCAATGGCGCACAGCAGAGCGACCTTGCTGGGTCGAGTGCGGACGGAAAGTCGATTCATGGATTACTCCTACAAAAAATGGATGTTACGCGAAGGAATGCAGGTTTCATGCCGGGGTTACTACTGGGTCGCCAAACGTTCGGCCTCAAAACAAGCCACTTGGCGGCCGCGCAGTGTCTGCAACGTCGGGCGTTCGACATGGCAGCGCTCGACGGCATGCGGGCAGCGGGTGGAAAACACACAGCCTTTGGGTGGATTCAAGGGGGAGGGGAGTTCGCCCTTGAGCACGATGCGCTGCTGCGCAGGCCCGCTGCCAGCCAGTCCTGGTGTGGACGCCAGCAGGGCCTGGGTATACGGATGCAGCGGCTGGCTGAAGATGGCATTCTTCTCGCCATGTTCCACGGTGTGGCCCAGGTACATCACCAGTACGTCGTGCGCAATGTGGCGCACCACGCCCAAGTCGTGGGAGATGAACAGGTATGCCAGACCCAGGTCTTTTTGCAGATCGGCCAGCAGGTTTAGCACTTGCGCCTGGATGGAGACATCCAGTGCCGAAACAGGCTCGTCGGCCACTACCAAAGAAGGGTTGAGCATCAACGCGCGCGCAATGGCAATGCGCTGGCGCTGGCCGCCCGAGAACATGTGGGGATAACGGTCGTAGTGTTCAGGCCGCAGGCCGACCAGGGCCAGCATGGCGCGCGCTTTTTCTTCACGCTGTGCGGCGGTCAGGTCGGTGTTGATTTCCAGCGGCGCTTCCAGAATCTGGCCAATACGCTTGCGCGGATTGAGCGAGCCATAGGGGTTCTGAAACACCAACTGCACCTTTTGGCGCAATACGCGTTTCTGGTCTGCGCTGGCGCCCACCACATTGGTTTCGCCCAAGTGCAATGCACCATCGGTGGGCGATTCAATCAGTGACACCATGCGTGCCAGGGTGGACTTGCCACATCCCGACTCGCCGACGATAGCCAGCGTCTTGCCTGCCTGAACGGAAAACGAAACGCCACTGACGGCCTGCAACAGATCGGGCTTGCGCAACATGCCCTTGCTGATGGGGTAAACCTGACGCAGGTTGTCTGCACGGACAACAGTCACGCCTTCCGTGGCTGGTGGTGTCATGGTGGTTGCGTGGCTCATACGGACACCTCCTGGGCAGAGGCGTGTTTCTGGGTATCACCCAAAGGGAAATGGCAGCGCACCGCGCCGTCCTGCCAGGGGCGCAGGGCGGGCCGGGTCTGGCACTGGCTGTCGTTGACGTAGCTGCAGCGTGGTGCAAACAGACAACCTTTGGGGCGGTCAAACAGGCCAGGCACCATGCCGGGAATGGTGGCCAGGCGGCTCAGGCCGTTGCTGCGTTCGGGCATAGCGGCCATCAGCGCTTCGGTGTAGGGGTGCTGGGGCGCGTTGAACAAGCTCTTGGCCTGCTGCTGCTCCATGATCTGGCCCGCGTACATCACGGCCACGCGTTGGGCCATCTCGTTCACGACGCCCATGTTGTGGGTGATCAGCACCAGTGCCATGCCGCGGTCTTTTTGCAGGCTGCGCAACAAATCCAGAATTTGCGCCTGGATAGTGACGTCCAGCGCGGTGGTGGGCTCGTCGGCAATCAGCAGTTTGGGATTGCAGGCAATCGCCATGGCAATCATCACGCGCTGGCTCATGCCGCCTGAGAGCTGATGGGGATAAACACCGAGGCGACTTTCGGGTGCAGGGATGCCGACCTGCTCAAGCAGTTCGATAGAGCGTTTGCGCGCGGCGGCCTTGTCCAGACCCATGTGCAGCTTGAGTGTTTCAGCCAACTGGAAGCCTACGGTAAAACACGGGTTCAGGCTGGTGGTGGGGTCCTGAAAAATCATGGACAGGTCCTTGCCCGTGAGGCGGCGGCGTTCGCGTTCCGAGAGTTTGAGCAAGTCGTGGCCGTCAAAACGCAGCTTGTCCGCCTTGACGCGCCCGGGGTAGGCGACCAGGCCCATCAGCGCCATCATGGTGACGCTTTTTCCCGAGCCGGACTCACCGACGATGCCCAGCACTTCGCCGGTGTCGACGGACAGGCTGACGCCGTCGACGGCGTGCATCACGCCGTTGTGCGATGGGAACTCCACCGACAGGTTTTCAATTTCTAGCAGTGCCATATACGGTCTTGTTTTTAGCGCTTGAGCTTGGGGTCCAGCGCATCGCGCAGCCCGTCGCCAAGCAGGTTGAATGCCAACACGGTGATCAGGATGGCCAGACCGGGGAAGGTCACCACCCACCAGGCGCGCAGCACGAACTCGCGTGCATCGGCCAGCATGGTGCCCCACTCGGGTGAGGGCGGCTGTGCGCCCAAACCCAGAAAGCCCAGGGCCGCGGCGTCCAGAATCGCGGTGGAAATGCCCAACGATGCCTGCACGATGAGCGGCGCCGTGCAGTTGGGCAGCACTTCGCTGAACATCAGGCGCAAGTGGCTGGCGCCGCCCATGCGGGCTGCGGTCACGTAGTCGCGTGAGGTTTCGGAAATCACCGCAGCGCGGGTAATACGCACATAGTGCGGCAGTACCACGATGGCCACCGCCAGCATGGCGTTCATCAGGCCAGGGCCGAGGATAGCCACGATCACGATAGCCAACAGCAGGCTGGGCAGGGTGAGGATGATGTCCATCAGTCGCATGATGGTGATCTCGAAGATGCCGCGGAAATAGCCCGCCAGCAGCCCCAGCACGGTGCCGACGACTACGGAAATCGTCACCACGGCAATACCGATCAGCAGCGACAGGCGGGCGCCGTGGATCAGGCGCGAGAGGATGTCGCGGCCAATCGCGTCGGTGCCCAGAATGTGGGCCCACGAACCGCCGGTTTGCCAGGCGGGCGGTACCAGGAACACGCTGTTGTCTGTGAGGTCGGGCGCATACGGCGCGATCACGTTGGCAAACGCAGCCATCAGCAGGACGACGACCACGATGACCATACCGGCCACCGCGCCCTTGTTGCCACTGAAGTAGCGCCAGAAATCACGCAGCGGGTGCACGTGGGGTGCGACCGGGGTGGTGTCTATAGAGTGTGTAGCGCTCATTTTTGGTGCCGAATACGGGGATTGATGATGCCGTAGGCCAGGTCGACCAGCAGGTTGACGGCCATGACCATGACGCCCAGCAGCAGCATGCCGCCTTGCAGCACAGGATAGTCGCGTCGGGCGATGGCTTCAATCAGCCATTTGCCGACACCGGGCCAGGAAAAAATGGTTTCGGTCAGGATGGCGCCGGTGAACAACACACCGACCTGCAGGCCGATCACGGTGATCACGGGAATGAGTGCGTTGCGCAAGGCATGTAATGCCACGATGCGCATGGTGGACAGGCCCTTGGCGCGCGCCGTGCGGATGTAGTCTTCGCCCAGTACTTCGAGCATGGCCGAACGTGTCATGCGTGCAATCACGGCCAGCGGATTGGTACCCAGCACGATGGTGGGCAGTATCAGGTGTGAGGCGGCCGACATGAAGGCCCCCTTGTCGCCTGCCAGCAAGGTATCAATCAGCAAAAAGCCGGTGACGGGTTCTATGAAGTACTGCACTGCAATACGCCCGGAAACCGGAGTCAGGTCCAGTTGCACCGAGAACAGCAGGATCAGCAACAACCCCCACCAGAAGATCGGCATCGAATAGCCGGTCAGCGACACGCCCATGACGCCATGGTCCAGGAACGAGTTGCGTTTGACCGCCGCGATGATGCCCGCCGGAATACCAATGATCAGTGCGAACAGAATGGCGCACACGGCCAGCTCGATCGTGGCCGGAAACAAGGCCATGAATTCGCTGAGCACCGGTGCCTGGGTGATGATGGATTTACCCAAGTCGCCCTGTAACACCTTGCCGATGTAGATGCCGTACTGCACCATGACCGGGCGGTCCAGTCCGTACTCCTTGAGCAGGACAGCATGGCGCGTGGCATCAATGCCCCGTTCACCTGCCAGGGTTTCGATGGGGTCGCCAGGGACCATGCGAATCAGGAAGAACGCCAGCAGGGTCATGCCGAAGAAAGTCGGAATGATCAGGCTAAGACGCGTAAAGACAAAGCGCAGCATGGGTGGGAAGGTAGGGCAAAAAAGTCGTGGATGTTACCAACAAAAAAAGGCCGGGTTGATCCGGCCTTTTTTGTTCGCAACGCTGTTGGCGATTACTTGAGGTGCTTGCCAATCAGGCCAGCCATCTCAAACATCGACACTTGCATCTTGCCGAAGATTTCCTTCAGCTTGGCATCGGCGTTGATCATGCGCTTGTTGACTGCGTCTTGCAGCTTGTTCTTCTTGATGTAAGCCCACAGCTTGCTGACCACTTCAGTACGTGGCAGAGGCGTGGAGCCCACGATCGCAGCCAGAGCGGCGCTGGGAGTCAAAGCCTTCATGAATGCGGCGTTCACAGTGCGCTTCTTGGCAGGAGCCTTCTTGGCGGCTACCTTCTTCGCGGGAGCCTTCTTGGCCACTACCTTTTTAGCGGGAGCGGCTTTCTTGGCGGGAGCAGCTTTCTTCGCTACTACTTTTTTAGCTGGTGCAGCTTTCTTCGCTGGTGCAGCCTTCTTTGCGGGAGCGGCTTTTTTTGCAGCCGGTTTTTTTGCAGTTGCCATGATTGATTGTCCTTCTAGAAGTTGATTAATCACCAGCAGAAAAACTGCTTCTTCGCTGGTAAGGCGCATGCTACTGGAGAAAAAGCGCCTTTCCAAGCGGGAAATTGCTTTTTTCACTCGGAGATGTTGTTTTTTTCATTGGAGAATAGGTCTATTGAACGAAAAGGAGCCCCCGAGATGTCCAGTCCCTTCGCCACCTGTGACCTGTGTGATGCCCACAAGAACGACACTTCGGGCGATTTTCGGGTGCTGCCACCCGTGTTCAAGGACTATGGGCAGGTGCGCAAATTCAGCGGCCCGGTGGTGACGGTGAAGTGTTTTGAGGACAACACGCTGGTCAAGGCGGCGGTGGATTCCCCCGGCACGCTGGACATGCCGCAAGGGCCTGTGGGCAAAGTACTGGTGGTGGACGGCGGTGCTTCATTGCGCCGTGCGCTGCTGGGCGGCAACCTGGGCGCTGCGGCCGCACGCAACGGCTGGGCCGGCGTGGTGATCGATGGTTGTGTGCGCGATACCGCCGAGTTGGCGGGCCACGCCGTGGGTGTCCGTGCCTTGGCTGCCATGCCACTGCCCACCGAGAAGCGCAACGAGGGTCAGTCCGAGGTGGCTGTGCAGATCCAGGGCGTGTGGGTCCGCCCCGGCGATTGGCTGTATGCCGATGAAGACGGCATCGTGGTCAGCGCTAAGCCGCTGGTGTAGTGATGTGAAAGTTGCCGCGGGCCGCCCCAAGGCAAATTGGCCCCCTCGGGGAGGGGGCAGCGACTACACGGAGTGAGGGAGCGTGGGGGCTGCTCTATTGGGCAGAGTGGCCAGCACCACACCCAAGAGGGCGATGGCGAAGGCCAGCAACTGCATGCCACCCAAAGGTTCGCCCAGCACCAACACGCCGACCAGCGCGGCCGAGATGGGCAACATCACGGTGAACACACCGGCACGCGCAGCAGGTACGGTTTTCAGGCCGGTCATCCACAACCAGACCGTCCAGACGCTGGCCGCCAGTGCGTAGAACACCAGCAGCACCCAGGAGCCCACGTGCACTGCGGCAAAGTCAAAACGCCAAGCCACCCACAGCCCCATGGGGGTCATGAGTGCAAAGCCCCACAGGTTGATCAGCGCAGTGATGCGTTTGGGTGACAGGGCGCCGGTGAGCTTCTTGCCGATCACGGCGTAGGCCGCCTCACACAGTACAGCGCCGAACACCAGCAGATTACCCAGCAGCGCCTTGTTATGTGCCAAATCGGCCTCCAGCCCTTGTCCGGATTGCGCAGGCAGCTCTTGTTTTGATAGCGCCAGCAGGCCAATACCCAGCGCACTACAGGCCACCGCCGCCCAAATGCGCAGGCCAATGCGTTCGCGCAGAAAGGCCCAGCTCATCAACGCCACGACGGCAGGAATGCTCGCCATGATCACTCCGGCTGACACCGCGCTGGTCATGCTCACGCCAAACAGCATGCAGATGGAGAACAGGAAGTTGCCCAACAGCGACTCCAGAAACACCCAGCCTTTGGTCGCCCGTGTCATGGGGACTTCCTCTTCCGGACGCTTGAGCCAGTGCAGCATGGCCAGACCGCCTATGCCAAAACGCAGCCAGGCCAGAAGAAACACCGGTAGCGCCGCGACCAGCGGTTTGGACAGGGCGACGTAGCTGCCCACCAGGGACATGCTCAGAGCCAGAAAGAAGTAGGCGATCCAGCGCGGAGGATGGACGGAGGCAGCAGCGTGCGATGGGAGCATGAAGGACGGGGCGGGTTGCGAAAACAAAAGAAGCGAGCCTACACCATGCTTTTGCAGCCAAGTGGCCCCAGCCGCGGCGGGAGAATGCGGTACCGTCCCGGATTCCTATTGAAAGAGTGCCATGGCCATCGGTGAATTTGCATACGCGAACAACAGCAACCGCTTCCTTGCATGCCCTGCGCTGCAGGACCAGCCCTACGCCCTGATGGGTGTCCCGTTTGACGGCGCGGTGACCAACCGGCCCGGCGCACGTTTTGGTCCGCAGGAAATCCGTCGCGCCTCGCTGATGCTGTGCGACGGCCTGCACCCGGTGTTCCAGGTCACGCCGCTCGGTAGTTTGGGCGACGCGGCCGACATGCGCCTGCCCAACGCGTCGCCGTTGACCACCGTGCGCGCCGAGATTGAGCGCCAGGCAACGGCCCTGATGGCGGCGCACCACTGCGTCTTCATCGGTGGCGACCATTCGGTAACGCTGCCTTTGTTGCGCGCTGCCAAGGCCCGCTATGGTGAACTCGCGCTGATTCACTTTGACGCGCACTGCGATACCTGGGGAGACCATTTCGGCGAGCCCTCGGGCCACGGCACCTGGACGTATGAGGCGATTCAGGAGGGCCTGGTGAGCCGCCAGCACACGGTGCAGATCGGCTTGCGCTCCAGCGGTACGCGCGAAGCCCGCGAGTATGTGAAAGACCAGGGCGGCCTGATCTACACCGCACGTGATTTGCGTGGCAAGGATGGTGCCGGGCTGTACGCCATGGTGACGGAGATCAAGGCACGTCTGGGCAACCGGCCCTGTTACCTCACGCTGGATATTGACTGCCTGGACCCGGCCTTTGCACCTGGCACCGGAACGCCTGAGCCCGGTGGCATGAGCAGCTCTCAGGTGCTGACCTTCCTCGAAGAGCTCGCACCGCTGAACTTCATCGGCATGGACTGTGTGGAAGTGGCGCCCGCCTACGACCACGCCGAACTGACCAGTAACGCCGCAGCCACCTTCGTCTGGACCTACCTGTGCGGCCAGATCGCCAAGGCTGCTGCTTGAACGGGGCACACCATGTTGCTTGACTCCGATACCCAGCTCAACCAGAAGAGTTATTACGAAGCCAGCGTAGAGCGCGAACCCGCCTTGCCGCCTTTGCAAGGCGAGGTAAGTGCGGACGTGCTGGTGGTGGGTGCAGGCTTTGCCGGTCTGTCTTCCGCGATCGAGCTAGCGCAGCGCGGCTACAAGGTGGTGGTGCTGGAGGCCGACCGCATCTGCAGCGGCGCCTCGGGGCGCAACGGCGGCCAGGCCATCGTGGGGTACGCCAGCGGGCAGGAACCGTTCGAACAGCAACTGGGCGCAGCGCGTGCACGCCAGGCCTGGGACATGTCGATCGAGGCGCTGGACCTGATTGACGAACGCATTGCGAAATTCGGAATTGAGTGCGACCAGGTCAAGGGCTACCTGTATGTGGCTGACTCAGCACGCAAGGCGCGAGCGCTGGAGGCCGACATGCGTGCCACCGAACGCGACTATGGTTTTGCCACCGAGTTCGCCACCGGTGCGGACGTGCAGCGCCATATCCAAAGTCCGATGTACTGCGCGTCTGCCTACGAGAATCGCTCCGGCCATCTGCATCCGCTGAAGTACGGCCTGGGTCTGGCGCGTGCGGCGCGCAGTCTGGGTGTGCAGATTTTTGAGCGTTCACCTGTGGTGGATTTACGCAGAGGCACGCGGCTGACTGCGGTCACTGGCAAGGGCTCTATCACGGCACAGTTTGGTGTGCTGGCGGGCAATTGCACGTTGGGCGAATATGGCCCTCGCGTGGCGCCTGACATTGCGCCGCGCATCATGCCAGTGGGGACCTACATCATTGGCACAGCCCCCATCGCACCTGAGTTGCAGGCAAGGTTGATCCCCAGCAATGCCGCGGTGTGCGACAACAATTTCATCCTCGACTATTTCCGCTTCAGTGCTGATCACCGCATGCTGTTTGGTGGACGGGTGAGCTACTCCACACGCACTCCCGCCCAGTTGCAAGCGATCATGGCCAAGCGCATGGCGCAGGTGTTTCCGGCCTTGAAGGATGTGCCTATCGATTTCGTCTGGGGCGGTTTTGTGGATATCAGCATGAACCGGGCGCCGGACTTTGGGCGGCTGGGGGACAACCTGTATTACTTGCAGGGGTTCAGTGGTCATGGACTGGCGCTGACAGGGCTTGCGGGGCAGATGGTGGCGCAGGCGGTGGCTGGGCAGGCGGAACGGTTTGATGTGTTTGCTCAATTGAAACACCGCAAGTTTCCGGGAGGTGCGTTGTTGCGTACGCCCAGTCTGGTCTTGGGAATGGTTTATCACGCATTGCGAGATAGGTTGTAAGTCTCTCGGGCTCTGTTTCTTCCTGGTGATGCTGTTGGTTTTTTTTGCGTGTCGGGATGTGCGCCCGACAGCGCAGTAACTTTCTTTTGCTTCGCCAAAAGAAAGTCACCAAAGAAAAGGCGACCCTACTGTCTGCGACCCCTGCGCTTCGCTCCGGGGCAACCTGCGGTGCTCGGGTTCAGTGGGGTCTGGCTCGAACTCGGCTATCGCCTCAAACAATCGCCAGCCCTGATCCACTGAACCCTGCGCTCCTCGGCGCAGCCAGAAGGGATTGGGGGAATACAGGCCATCGCTGCGCTCGGCTAAGAGAGATGAATACCCGTCCGCGCGCAGCGCGGACGAAGTTCGGTATTTGGTACCCGGGTGTTTGGTCTTCGGCTACTTGGTTTGCGCCGTAATGAGGAGGCGAGTAGCGCAGGTTTGGGCGGATCAGGGCTGGCGATTGTTTGAGCCGAAGGCGAGTTCGAGCCAGACCCCGCCCAAACCGAGCAACGCAGCGTGCCCGTAGCGAAGCGAAGGGCCGACGAATCCGGCTCGCCTTCTTTTGCTTACTTTTCTTGGCGAAGCAAGAAAAGTGAGGCGGCCGCCGGGCCGAAACCCGGCCTGCCAAAAAGACAAATCATCTAGCCGGAGCAAAACAAAAAAACTTACCGCCCCTTCCGCAACTCCGCCCTCAACATCTTCGCCAACACCGGCCCATGCCGCTTGATCTCTTCCAGCGGCGCATACCCATAACCAATCACCAGCCCTTTGGCATCACGCCGGTGCAAGCAATACGCGGACAGCGCTCGCACCACCAATCCCGCCGTTCCCAGGCGCTGCGCTAGCGCCTTGTCGTCAAACGTGTTGGGCAAGCGCAAACACAAATGCAGGCCCTGTTCCGCTCCGGTGATCTGCGCCTGTTCACCGAGGCACGGTTGCAGCGCCTCCAGCAGACAGCGCCTGCGCTCGGCATAACTCTGCCGGGCCCGGCGCAAAGCGCTCGCGAAATGTCCCAGTTCAATAAACTCCGCCAGCGCCGCCTGCAGGGGCATTTGGCCAGGGCGGTTCAGGTCGTAATGCGCTTGTTTGAACGCCGCGACCAGACGCTTGGGCACCACCAGATAACCCAGCTTCAGGCCGGGGTACAAGACCTTGGAAAACGAGCCCATGTAGAGCACCCGTTCGTCCTGGTCCAGACCGGCGAGTGAAGAGATCGGTGGGCCGCTGAAGCGGAATTCGCTGTCGTAGTCGTCCTCCAGTACCCAAGCCTTGTGCGTGCGTGCGATGGACAGTATTTGTTGTCGCCGTGCCAGCGACATGACGGCACCTGTGGGGTACTGGTGTGAGGGGGTGGTGTAGATCACCCTAGGTGGTTTTTTCTCGTCCGCCGGCGTGGGGGCAATGCCGTGTTGGTCTACGCTTACCGGGTGCAGCTGCAGGCCCGTCGCCATGAAGGCCTTGACTGCGCCCCAGTAGGCCGGGTCTTCCAGCCACACGGTATCGCCATGGTCGGCTAGCAACTGGGTGCAGAGCTCCAGTGACTGCTGGGTGCCGCTGGTGATGATGACCTGGTCCACCTCCACCGGCACGCTGCGGAACACACGCAGGTAGTCCGCCACGGCGCGGCGCAAGGGCGTGTGGCCGCCGGACGAGCTGTAGTCCAGCATCTCGGGGTAGGTCATGCGCCAGTGTTTGTTTTGCAGGCGCTGCCACAGGGCCACGGGAAAGGCGCTGAAGTCCGCAATGCCGGGGGTGAATGGCTGTATCTCCAGTTCGGTGGCGCAAAAGGTGCTCGACAGTGCGGTGCCCCGTTTCGACAAGCCGGTGAGCTGGCGTGGCGTGTGGTGGGTGCGTACGCGTGGGCGGGCTTTGGGCACGTTGTCATTGACATAGGTGCCACTGCCCACGCGGCTGCTCATGTAACCCTCCACACACAGCTGGTTCAGTGCGGCCACCACGGTGTTGCGTGACAGGTTCAGGTCCTGGGTCAATTCGCGGCTGGAGGGAAGGCGGTCGCCTGCTGCCAGCTTGCCATCCAGAATGGCGCGGCGCAGGGCTTCGTATAACTGCCGATGCAGCGGCATGTTGTCTTGCTGGTGCAGACGCACCATCTCGGTCAGCAGAAGTTCTGAAAGCATAAATGTCCGGAATTTCAGAGGGGTGATGCACGAATACAAGCGAGGTGCAACTGGCACCATACACTTGGAACAAATGGCTCCTCTGTCAATCCAATTCTGCCTGACAATGCTTCAAAGAATACGGAGATTCCCATGAAAAAGCCGCCATCACTGGTCTGGCTGCCTGCCGATCACCGCCTGCTCGGGCGTGACGACCACACCATGCCCTTTCTGGTTCTGGGCGACAAATACGCCAGGGCTGTGAAAGAGAATGCAGGGGCACAACCCGTCATGTTTCCACTGGCCCAGGCCAGCCAGATTGCAGAGCTGCTGGAGCTGGTCGACGGTGTCATGCTGACGGGCTCTCCTTCCAATGTGCACCCTTCGCATTTCAATGAAGCCGTTGCCAACGCGAGTCTGCCGCTGGACCCGCAACGCGATGCGCTGACCCTGGACCTGGTCAAGGCCTGTTTGGAACAGGCCGTGCCATTGCTGGGCGTGTGCCGCGGCTTTCAGGAAATCAATGTTGCCCTCGGAGGCTCGCTGTTACAGGCGGTGCAGGATGTACCGGGCATGATGGACCACCGCGAGCCCAAAGACGCACCGTATTCCGAACAATATGCACCGCGCCATACCGTAAGCCTGGTGGCCGGTTCGGCACTGGCGCAATGGGCCGGTGCAGAAACCGCGCAGGTTAATTCATTGCATGGTCAGGGCATTGGCCGTTTGGCACAGGGCTTGCGTGCTCTGGCGCATGCGCCGGATGGATTGGTGGAAGCTTTTGAAGTGCAGGGCGCTAGGGCATTTGCCTATGCGGTGCAGTGGCATCCCGAGTGGCGCACGGCTGAAAATCCTTTCTATACGGCTCTGTTTCAGGCCTTTGGAGACGCCTGCCGCGCACGCAACGAACACCGAAATCAGCAAAGTAGACAGTAGGCTGCCACGCGCAGCAGGAGTGCCTTATGAGCGAAAACAAAACCATGAATTTCAACGACCTGGAGCAATGGCTTAACGAGCGCCGCGTGACCGAGGTGGAGTGCCTGGTCCCCGACTTGACCGGTGTGGCCCGCGGGAAAATTTTGCCCCGTGCCAAGTTCACTGAAGACCGTGGCATGCGTTTGCCCCAGGCCATTGTGGCCATGGGAGTGACGGGTGAGTTTCCTGAAAGCGGTCCGTACTACGACGTCATCGACCCGACCGACAAGGATATGCAACTGCGCCCCGATCCCTCCTCGGTACGTATCGTGCCGTGGGCGACCGACCCGACGGCGCAGGTGATCCATGACTGTTTTGACCATGATGGAAAGCTCGTGCCTTTTGCTCCGCGCAGCGTGTTGCGCAAGGTGTGTGAGCTGTTTGCCGCAGAAGGTCTGCAACCCATCGTGGCCCCTGAGCTGGAGTTTTACCTCACGGCCCGAAACACCGATCCCAACACCTTGTTGCGCCCACCGGTGGGCCGCAGTGGCCGTGCCGAAACTTCGCGCCAAGCCTACAGTATTGATGCGGTGAACGAATTCGATCCCTTGTTCGAAGAAATCTACGATTACAGCGACAAGATGGAGCTCAATGTCGACACCTTGATTCACGAAGTGGGTGCGGGCCAGATGGAAATCAACTTCTTCCACGCCCAGCCACTGGGCCTGGCCGATGAAGTGTTCTTCTTCAAGCGAACTGTGCGTGAAGCAGCCTTGCGCCATGACATGTATGCGACCTTCATGGCCAAGCCGATTGCCGGTGAACCTGGCAGCGCCATGCATGTGCACCAGAGTTTGCTGGATGTGGCGACCGGTAAGAACGTGTTCAGTAACGAAGATGGCACGCCGTCTGAAATGTTCATGCACTACATCGGTGGATTGCAGCGCTACATTCCTGCGGCCATGGTGCTGGTGGCGCCGTATGTGAACAGCTACCGCCGCCTGTCGCGCAACACGGCGGCCCCCATCAACATCGAATGGGGTTATGACAACCGCACGGTGGGTATTCGTTCACCGATTTCGTCTCCTGCCGCACGCCGTGTGGAGAACCGCGTGATTGGTGCAGATGCCAACCCCTATGTGGCAATGGCCATGACGCTGGCTTGCGGCTACCTGGGCATCAAGAACAAGATCAAGCCCAAGCCCGAGATGAAAGGCGATGCCTACCTGACGGCCTACTCATTGCCCCGCAGCCTGGGCGAGGCGCTGGACTGGCTGCGCAAGGAGTCGGACCTGCACGAAGTGCTGGGCAAGGAATTCATCACTGTCTACTCCGAGATCAAGGAGCTGGAGTTCGACGAGTTCATGAAAGTGATTTCTCCGTGGGAGCGCGAGCACCTGCTGCTCCACGTCTAAACATGCATCTCAAGTTACAAGGCCATTCAACATGAACACCGTCGTCGATACCAAGCTGATCCAGGCACTGGACAGCGCCCATTTTCTGCACCCCTTTACCGATTTCAAGGATCTGAACGACCGCGGCGCGCGCGTGATTACCAAGGCCGAAGGCGTTTACGTCTGGGACTCCGAAGGCAAACGCATGCTGGACGCCATGAGCGGCCTGTGGTGCGTGAATGTGGGTTACGGGCGCAAGGAACTCGCTGACGCGGCCTACCAGCAGATGATGGCGCTGCCGTACTACAACAGCTTCTTCCAGACCACCAACGTGCCTGCAGTGCAACTGGCGGCCAAGCTGGCCAGCCTGGCCCCCAAGGTTGGGGACCGCAGCTTCAAACACGTTTTCTATTCCTCCAGCGGAAGTGAGAGCAATGACTCCAATGTGCGCATGGTGCGTCGCTATTGGGACTTGCTGGGTCAGCCCGAGCGCAAGGTCATCATCAGCCGCAACAACGCCTACCACGGCAGCACCATGGCCGGTGCGTCATTGGGCGGTATGAGTGGCATGCACGCGCAGGGCGACCTGCCCATCCCAAATATCACCCACATCGAGCAGCCGTATTACTTTGAAAACGGCAAGCCTGGTGAAACGGCAGAAGAGTTTGGCGTGCGTGCGGCAGGTTGGCTGGAAGAAAAAATCCTGGCGGTTGGCGTGGACAAGGTTGCGGCATTTATTGCCGAGCCGGTGCAGGGTGCCGGTGGCGTGATCATTCCGCCCTCGACCTACTGGCCCGAGATCCAGCGCATTGTGGATAAATACGGCATCCTGCTGATCAGCGACGAGGTGATCTGCGCCTTTGGCCGCCTGGGCCACTGGTTTGGCTACGAGAAATTTGGCTACAAGCCCGACCTAGTGACCTTTGCCAAGGGCATTACCAGCGGGTACATCCCGCTGGGCGGCGTCATGGTCGGCAACCGTGTGGCCGAAGTGCTGATAGAGAAGGGCGGAGAGTTCAACCACGGCTACACCTACAGCGGCCACCCGGTGGCCTGCGCGGTGGCACTGGCCAATATCGAAATCATGGAGCGCGAGCACCTGGTGGAAGGTGTGCGGGGCGAGCTGGGTGCCTACTTTGCCAAGCGTTATGCAGAGCTCAATGCCCATCCCCTGGTGGGGGCTGCTGAAACCTGCGGTTTTGTCGGCGGACTGGTGCTGGTTAAAAACAAACAAACCAAAGAGCGGTTCAAGGAAGAAGACGCGGTGGGTATGGTCTGCCGTGCGCACTGCTTCAACAACGGGCTGATCATGCGTGCGGTGGGCGACCGCATGATCATTGCGCCCCCCCTGGTGATGACCCATGCGGACATTGATGCGTTGATGGATTTGATCCACATGGCGTTGGACAAGACGCTGGTGGAACTGAAGGCCAAAGGGCTGGTTTAAGCGCTTCTATAATCATTTTTGGTCCATTTATTGCTAGCAATAATCTGGTCTGGTCTCACTTTCAAACCGTCTTTTTGGAGTAATTTGCATCATGAATAAGCACCTTTGGACGTTTGCCTTGTCGGCAATCGTTTTGGCTGGTTGTGGCAAGAAAGAAGAAGCGCCTGCGGCAGCGCCAGCAGCCGCCCCTGTGGCCGCTGCGCCTGCAGCACCGGCCGAAGAGAAGGTTCTCAATATCTACAACTGGCCCGACTACGTGCCAGAGGGCATGATTGCAGCCTTCGAGAAAGAGTCCGGCATCAAGGTCAACTACGACACCTTTGAGACCAACGAAGCATTGAACGCCAAGCTGGTGGCGGGCAACACGGGTTACGACATCGTGGTTCCTGGCACCTCGTTCAGCCCTGCACAAACCGAAGCAGGTTTCTTCCAGCCGCTGGACAAAGCCAAGATCAAGACCTATGGCAATCTGGACCCCGCCATCATGGCTGCCCTGACCAAGGCTGACCCTGGCAACAAACACCTGATTCCGTGGGCTTGGGGCTTCACCACCGTGGGTATCAACCGCACCAAGGTTGAGAAGGCCCTGGGCAAGATGCCCCTGCCTGAAAACGCGTGGGACTTGGTCTTCAAACCGGAATACACCAGCAAGCTGAAGTCCTGCGGTATTGCGTACCTGGATTCCCCGACAGAAATCCTGCCTGCCGCATTGCACTATGTGGGCAAGGACGCGTACTCCAATGATCCTGCTGACTACAAGGCTGCAACTGACATGCTGGCCAAAGTGCGCAAGGACATTCGCCTGTTCAGTTCCACCATGATTGACGACATTGCTGGCGGCAAGGCTTGCGCAGTGGTTGGCTGGTCTGGTGACATCAATATCGCTGCGGGTCGTGCCAAGGAAAACGGCTCCAAGGACGTGATCGAAGCCCTGTTGCCTACCACCGGCGGCCTGATTTTCTTTGACACCATGGCCATCACCAAGGATGCCAAGCACCCCAACAATGCGCATGCGTTCCTGGAGTTCTACCTGCGCGCCGAAAACGGTGCCCAGATGTCCAACGAAATGAACTACCCCACCGGCAACAAGGCCGCGCTGGAAAAGATCAAGCCTGAAATTTCCGGCAACAAGACGATCTTTGTGGATGCCGAGTTCGCTGCCAAGATGATTCAACCTGGCAAGTTCACCAACGAAGGACGCGAAGCCATCGCCAATGCCTACAACGCCTTCAAAAAAGGCAAGTAAGCGCACTGCCTAGTGCTACCGGGGCTGTTTGTACACGCCGTATGAACAGCCCTTTTTGTTATCTGAATATCGCATCGGAGCGTTCTGCATGACCTCACAGTCAGACAAATCGGGTTACTTGGTGACAGAGAAACTGGTCAAACGTTTTGACGAGGCCGTAGCCGTGGACGAGGTGTCTCTGTCCATTGCGCAGGGCGAAATTTTTGCACTGCTGGGTAGTTCGGGCTGTGGCAAATCCACGCTGCTGCGCATGTTGGCGGGTTTTGAGTCACCCACCTCGGGCCGCATTTTGCTGGGTGGCCAGGACGTCGCCAAGCTGCCGCCGTATGAGCGTCCGATCAACATGATGTTCCAGTCCTATGCGCTGTTTCCCCACCTCGATATCTGGGAGAACGTGGCTTTTGGGCTCAAGCGCGAAGGCCTGCCACGTGAGCAGATCAAGCAACGTGTAAACGAAATGCTGGACCTGGTGCAACTGGGTGCCTATGCCAAGCGCAAGCCCCACCAGCTGTCGGGCGGCCAACAGCAGCGTGTGGCGTTGGCCCGTAGCCTGGCCAAGAAACCCAAGCTTTTGTTGCTGGATGAACCGCTGGGTGCACTGGACAAGAAGCTGCGCGAGCAAACCCAGTTTGAGCTGGTCAACATCATTGAGCAGGTCGGCGTGACCTGTGTCATGGTGACCCATGACCAGGAAGAAGCCATGACCATGGCCAATCGCATTGCAGTGATGAGCAAGGGGCGCGTCCTGCAGGTGGGCACGCCCGAAGATGTGTATGAACACCCCAAGAACCGCTTCGTGGCAGACTTCATTGGCAACGTCAATTTGTTCAACGGCCACCTGAGTGTGGACGAGCCAGACCGCTGCGCGGCGACCACAGGCATCGGTGAAATCCAGGTGGGCCACGGTGTCAGTGGTTCGCTCAACATGCCGTTGGCGATTGCCGTACGACCCGAAAAAATGGAGATCAGCAAGACCCGACCTGCGGTGGATTTCAATGTCTTCACCGGCAAGGTCAAGGAAATTGCCTATTTCGGCTCTTACAACACCTATATCGTGGCCGCCACCGATGGCACCAAGGTGAAAATTACCGAAGCGAACACGTCGCGACGTGACCTGAGTGACATCACCTGGGAAGACGATGTGTTTTTCTGGTGGGGTGACCACTCCGGCATCGTGCTGCGGGATTGATCCAGGGAGCCACCATGTTCCGTACCTCTCCCTTCACCCCTGGCCGGCGCTTTGTCATAGGTGTTCCCTATGTCTGGCTGTTTTTCTTTTTCTTTCTGCCGTTTCTGATCCTGCTCTACATCAGCTTTGTAGACATGGGCAGTGACATCTCACCGTTCAAACCGCTGTGGGATAGCACCACCGGTGTGGTGCACCTCAAGTACGAAAACTACTGGTCCATTGTGCGCACGGGTGAGGATGGTGTGTTGTTTCGCACCCTGTATATCGAGGCCTACCTGCGTTCACTGTGGTACGCCTTCTGTACGGCCGTGCTGTGCCTGGCGATTGGTTATCCGTTCGCCTATTTCATTGCACGCTCCAAACCCAGTGTGCGCCCCGCGTTGTTGATGATGGTGATGTTGCCGTTCTGGACATCGTTCCTGTTGCGGGTCTATGCCTGGAAGGGCATCCTCGCGGACCAGGGCGTCATCAACCAGTTGCTGATGGCGCTGGGCATCACCAGCGAGCCCATACAGATGCTCTACACCAATGTGTCCATGTTGGTGGGCATGACCTATGTGTACCTGCCGTTCATGGTGCTGCCGCTGTACGCCAACCTGGTGAAGATGGATTTCCGCCTGCTGGAAGCGGCCTACGACCTGGGCACCTCACCGTTCAAGGCGTTCTGGCTGGTCACTGTGCCGCTGTCCAAAGCCGGCATTGTGGCGGGCTTCATGCTGGTGTTTATTCCGGCGCTGGGTGAGTTCGTGATCCCCTCTCTGCTGGGCGGGCCAGAGAACGTGATGATTGGCCGCGTAGTCTGGGACGAAATGTTCACCAGCAACAACTGGCCCCGTGCCACGGCGCTGGCCGTCATCATGATCGGTCTGATCATTGTTCCGCTAGCCATTTACTACCACTACACCGGCGACCCTGCGGACGCCAAGAAGTAAGAGCACGCCATGAAACAACTGCTTGAAAAACACTTTGGCAAGGCATGGATGGTGCTGGTGTTTGCCTTCCTCTACACGCCGCTGCTGTTCATGATGCTGTTCTCGTTCAACAGCACGCGCCAGGACGCCAATTTCACAGGCTTCTCCCTGCGCTGGTACGACGCGCTGACCCGCGACACCAAAATTGTGGAGGGCTTCTGGCTATCTCTGAAGGTGGCCGCTGTGACCGGTGTGTTGTCTGCGGTGCTGGGCACCTTTGCCGCCTTTGTGCTGGTGCGTTACCGGCGCTTTCTGGGGCGTACCATCTTTTCAGGCATGGTCAACGCGCCGTTGGTGATGCCGGAGGTGGTGATCGGGTTGTCTTTGCTGCTGCTCATGGTGGGCGTGCAAAACCTGTTTGGCTGGCCGGAGCGCGGCATGCTCACCATCATCCTGGGGCACACGCTGTTGGGCATGGCCTATGGCATGGTGGTGATCCAGTCGCGCCTGCTGGAAATGAACCGCTCTATTGAAGAAGCCGCAATGGACCTGGGCGCACGGCCCATGCAGGTGTTCTTTCTGGTGACGCTGCCGAATATTGCGCAGGCCATTCTGGCGGCTTTCCTGCTGTCGTTCACGCTGTCGTTTGATGATGTGGTGATCTCCGAATTTCTCTCGGGTCCGGGTGTCAGCACCTTGCCCCAGGTGATTTTTGGGTACGCGCGCCGCGGTATCAACCCGACCATTTACGCCGCGGCAACCCTGCTGATCGTCACGGTGACTATCGTGATCGTGGGCTACAGCATCTGGGTGGCGCGCCAGACACGCAAGCGGGAACGCGAAATAGCCGCCGCCACCCGTGCAGAGCTGGTGGCGCTGAGCGCACGCTAAGACCATTCAGGAAGGGGCGCTACGGCGGCTCCCGGGCATCGACAAAGGACCGATATGACAGATTTGAAATTTGACGGCCGTGCGCTGGTCAATGGCAAGCGCATTGGTGCGCGTGATGGCCAGACGTTTGATTGCATCTCCCCCGTGGACGGGCGTGTGCTGACGCAGGTCGCGCGTTGTGGCCAGGCCGATGTGGACGCGGCCGTGGCGGCAGCCCGCGCTGCGTTTGAAGACAAGCGCTGGAGCGGCATGGCGCCCGCCGCGCGCAAACGCATCATGATCCGTTTTGCCGATCTGCTGTTGGAGCATGGCGACGAACTGGCACTCACCGAAACCCTGGACATGGGCAAGCCCGTGAAATACGCGCGTGGGGTGGATGTGAACAGCGCATCCAACTGCATTCGCTGGTATGGCGAGGCGGTGGACAAGGTCTACGACGAAATCGCGCCGACGGCCAGTACCGCGCTTGCGCTAATTACCCGCGAGCCGGTGGGGGTGGTGGGTGTGATCGTGCCGTGGAACTATCCGATGATCATGGCGTCGTGGAAGATTGCCCCTGCCCTGGCGGCCGGTAATTCCGTAGTGCTCAAGCCCAGCGAAAAATCACCGCTGACCGCTTTGCGCATGGCCGATTTGGCGCTGGAAGCCGGTATCCCCGAGGGCGTATTCAACGTGGTAACAGGCTATGGCCCCGAGGCCGGTTCGCCGCTGGCGCTGCACATGGATGTGGATTGCATCGCCTTCACGGGTTCCACCCGCGTGGGCAAACAGATCCATGTGATGGCCGGGCAAAGCAACCTCAAACGTGCCTGGACCGAGCTGGGCGGCAAGTCGCCCAACATCGTGTTTGCCGATTGCCCAAACCTGGACAAGGCCGTGGAAGCCGCCGTGGGTAGCATCTTCTTCAACCAGGGCGAGAGCTGCAATGCACCGTCGCGCCTGTTTGTGGAAGCCAGCATCAAGGAAAAATTCCTGGAGAAGGCGCTGAAGCTGGTGCCCGGCTACATGCCCGCCAACCCCACCTTGCCCGACACCGTGATGGGCGCGGTGGTGGACCAGATCCAGATGAATACCGTGCTGCGTTACATCGAGAGTGGCAAGAGCGAAGGCGCCAAGCTGATTGCCGGTGGTGAACAGGCGCTGGCGGAGACTGGCGGTTGCTACGTACAACCCACGATCTTCGACGGTGTGACGCCCGAGATGACGATTGCCCGTGAAGAGATTTTTGGCCCGGTGCTGTCGGTGCTGTCGTTCACCGATGCTGCCGACGTAGTGCGCCAGGCCAATGCCAGCGTCTACGGTTTGCAGGCCGGTGTCTGGACCAGTGATTTGAACAAGGCCCACGGCGTGGCGCGTGCGCTGCGCGCCGGTACCGTGCATGTGAACCAGTACGACGAAGACGACATCACCGTGCCGTTTGGTGGCTTCAAACAAAGCGGGGTGGGGCGCGACAAGTCCCTGCACGCCTTTGACAAGTACACCGAAACGAAAACCACCTGGATACGTATCGACAGCCCGGTGTAACCGGTGAATACAGGCAGCGGCCCGTTTGCCTTTTGCTGTGCGATTGCATAAAACAACTAGACCGAGGAGACCGCCATGAACGCCATTTTGAAACCCGCCGCCCAGGCCGCAGGTACGAGTTCTGGGACCAATGCCGAATGGCATGCCCGCCGCTTGGCTGCCACACCCCGCGGTGTCGCCGTGATGGGCGATTTTTTCATCGACCACGCCAAGAACGCCGAGTTCTGGGACATTGAAGGCCGCCGCTTCATCGACTTTGCAGGTGGCATTGCCGTGCTCAACACCGGCCACGTGCACCCCAAGGTGCAGGCCGCCATCGCTGCGCAGTTGCAGCGCTTCACACACAGCTGCTACCAGGTCGTGCCGTATGCCGAATACGTGTCGCTGGCCGAACGCATCAACGCCATCGTGCCTATCGCCGGTCCGGTGAAATCTGCTTTCTTCTCCACCGGCGCCGAGGCCGTGGAAAACGCCATCAAGATCGCCCGTGCCCATACCAAGCGTGGTGGCGTGATCGCCTTTGGCGGCGCCTTCCATGGCCGCAGCCTGTTTGCTGTGGGCCTGACCGGCAAGGTCCAGCCCTACAAGGCGGGCTTTGGCCCGTTTGCGCCCGAGACCTACCATGCACCATTCCCCATGGATGCCGAGAGCTTTGCCGCCAGCAAGGCTGGCATTGAGCAATTGTTCAAATGCGACATTGAGCCGAGTCGTGTGGCGGCCATCATTTTTGAGCCGGTGCAAGGCGAGGGCGGTTTCAACCCCATCACGAAAGAAGCCACGCATTGGCTGCGCGCGCTGTGCGACGAGCACGGCATTGTCATGATTGCCGATGAAGTGCAAACCGGCTTTGCGCGCACCGGCAAGATGTTTGCGATGGAGCACTTTGGCGTGTCGCCCGACATCATGACCATGGCCAAGAGCATGGCCGGTGGCACCACTCTGTCGGCCGTGGTGGGCCGTGCCGACGTCATGGACGCACCCAACCCCGGCGGATTGGGCGGTACTTACGCAGGCAACCCGCTGGCCGTAGCCGCTGCCCATGCGGTGCTGGATGTGATGGCCGAGGAAAAACTGGTAGAGCGCGCCAACGTGCTGGGCCAGCGCCTGATCGTGAGGCTGGAAGCGGCCAAGGCGAAGAACAAGACCATGGGCGACATCCGCGCTCTGGGCGCCATGGTGGCCTGTGATTTCATCAATCCCGCCACCGGTGCGCCGGACGCCGACAAAACCAAACAAGTGCAACAGGCCGCGCTCAAGAAGGGGCTGCTGTTGCTGACCTGTGGCGTGTACGGTAACGTGGTGCGCTTCCTGTTTCCCCTCACGGTGGAAGACAGCGTGTTCGAAGAGGCCATGGGTATTCTCGACAGCGTGCTGGCCTGACCTCTCTCTGTCTCCAGTTTGCTCCTTTATTGATAGCTGCTTGCGCAATGTCCGCAAGGGCTAGAGCACTATTTTTCATATGAAAACCATTCCCCAAACGATTGATGCCCTGAAATCGCAGGGCATCCACTCCATCCTGACCCAGTTCTGCGACATCCATGGCGTGGCCAAAGGCAAGCTGGTGCCACTGGAGCATCTGCAGGAGTGGGTGGAGCAGGGCGCCGGGTTTGCCGGCCCCAGCATCTGGGGAACGGGTTTGCCGCGTTATGGTGCCCGCAGCGAGTACTACGGCCGTGTGCAACTGCACTCGCTCAAAGCCTTGCCCTTCATGCCCGGCGTGGCCCATGCCGTGTGCGACGGTTATGCAGGTGGCCAGCCGCTGGACACGTGTTCGCGCCAGCTCCTGCGCAAACAGGTCGAGCGCTTGCAGGCCCGCGGCTGGACGCTGTGGGTCGGCATAGAACCTGAATTTTTCTTGCTGGAAAAGGATGCGCAAGGGCAATGGCAAGTGGCGGACCGTGAAGACGGTCTGGACAAACCCTCTTACGACCTGAAGGCCATTCACCGCAACGCAGGTTTTCTGGAAGACATGCGCGCTGCTCTGGTTGCGTTGGGCTTCGAGTTGCAACAGATCGACCACGAAGACGCATGCGGCCAGTACGAGATCAACTACCGCTTTGACGATGCGCTGGCTGCAGCAGACCGCTACATGCTGTTCAAGATGACGGCGCATGCAGTGGCCCATAAACACGGCATGGTCTTCAGCGGCATGCCCAAACCATTGGCCGGGGCGCCGGGCAGTGGCCTGCACTTTCATCTGAGCATTGCTGATGCGCAAGGCAAAGCCATCTTTTCAGACGCTGCAGGGCCTCTGGGCTTGAGCGCGCAGGGCCATGCGTTTGTGGCCGGATTGCTGCACCACGGCGATGCCTTGAGCGCTCTGTGTGCGCCCACGGTCAATAGTTACAAGCGCCTGGCCACCAGCCACAGCGCGTCGGGCACCACCTGGTCGCCGGTGTGGAAGAGTTATGGCGACAACAACCGCACCTGCCTGGTACGTACGGTGGCGGGCCGCATCGAATGGCGCCTGCCAGACCCTTCGTGCAACGTCTACGCGGCCATTGCGGGCACGCTGGCGGCCGGTCTGGATGGCGTGGACCGTGCGATGGTGCCACCCGCGCCCTATGACGAAGACCTGTATGAGCGGCGCGCGCAGGGCGGTGACATGCCGGCGCGTTTGCCACGCACACTGGATGACGCGGTGACGGCGCTGGAGCAGGACCAGGTGCTGGTGGACGCCGTGGGCACTGCGTTTTGCGCGCAGTTTGTGAAGCTCAAGCGCCTGGAGTGGGATGCCTACAGCCAGCATGTCAGCGACTGGGAACTGAAGGCTTACGCGGACGCTTTTTAGCCCTTTTTGGTATACGTCTTACCGTTTCGTATTGTGGGATTCATTTGAAGGACTTCTCGGATTGGTTTTTCATTTAACAGATGAGTGATTTCACATAACAAGATCAATGCGCTAAGTTATTGATTTTGCTATGAAAAATATATGTCTTATATAAGATATAAGATTTAAATACTGTCTTATATAAGACTTAGAATTCACCCATGGGCACCGGACTTGCATGCCCGTAGTCGCCAACTGTTTTACCAACCTAGGAGTGATCTCATGCCGCAATCGATTACCGAACAACTGAGCCGCGAACAACAAATCGCCGCCCTCGAAAAAGACTGGGCCACCAACCCCCGCTGGAAGGGTGTCAAGCGCGGTTACTCCGCTGCGGACGTGGTGCGCTTGCGCGGTAGCCTGCCGATTGAGCACACTCTCGCCAAGCGCGGTGCTGAAACCCTGTGGGCCAAGATCAACGGCGGCTCCAAGAAGGGTTACGTCAATGCTTTCGGCGCCATCTCCGCCGGTCAAGCCATGCAACAGGCCAAGGCTGGCCTGGAAGCTGTGTACCTGTCGGGCTGGCAAGTTGCTGCCGACGGCAACACGTCTGAGACCATGTACCCCGACCAGTCGCTGTACGCCTACGACTCGGTGCCCACCATGGTGCGCCGCATCAACAACACCTTCAAGCGCGCGGACGAAATCCAGTGGGGCCGTGGCATCAACCCCGGTGACAAGGAATTCATCGACTACTTCCTGCCTATCGTGGCCGATGCAGAAGCCGGTTTCGGCGGCGTGCTGAATGCGTTCGAACTGATGAAGAACATGATCCAGTCGGGTGCTGCTGGCGTTCACTTTGAAGACCAACTGGCTGCCGTGAAGAAGTGCGGTCACATGGGCGGCAAGGTGCTCGTGCCGACCACCGAAGCCTGCGAAAAGCTGATCTCCGCACGTTTTGCGGCCGACGTGATGGGTGTGTCCACCATCGTTCTGGCCCGTACCGATGCAGAGGCTGCCAACCTGATCACGTCGGACCACGATGCCAACGACAAGCCTTTCCTGACCGGCGAGCGCACCCAAGAAGGCTTCTACCGCGTCAAGAACGGTCTGGAACAAGCCATCAGCCGTGGTGTTGCTTACGCTCCCTACGCCGATCTGGTGTGGTGCGAAACTGGCGTGCCAGACATTGGCTTTGCCCGCGAATTCGCACAAGCCGTGCACGCTGCCTGCCCTGGCAAGTTGCTGTCGTACAACTGCTCGCCTTCCTTCAACTGGAAGAAGAACCTCAACGACACACAGATCGCTTCCTTCCAGGAAGACCTGTCCGCGCTGGGCTACAAGTACCAGTTCATTACACTGGCCGGTATCCACATCAATTGGTTCAACACATTCCAGTTCGCCCACGCTTACGCCAACGGCGAAGGCATGAAGCACTACGTCAACATGGTGCAAGAGCCTGAGTTCGCAGCACGTGACAAGGGTTACACCTTCGTGTCGCACCAGCAGGAAGTCGGCGCTGGTTACTTCGACGACGTGACCACCGTGATCCAGGGCGGCTCTTCCTCCGTGAAGGCGCTGACCGGTTCCACCGAAGAAGAACAGTTCCACTAAGAACAAGAAGAGAACGGCCCCAGGAGGCATTCACCGCAAAAGCCCGGCACGCAAGTGCCGGGCTTTTTTACGTGGAGGATGTCGCGAAGACCCTATCGTTCCAGGTGGCCAGCAACTGCCGCTTTTCCTCCGCGGTGATCTCGTTGCGGTCTTCCCGGTCCTTGAGTTGCTTGAGCAGGGGCAGCAGGTCGGTCACGCTGGGCTTCTGGCTGGAGACCGTGTTGTCTTCCAGCAGCTTGTTGTGCTCGAACTTCTGCGCGCGCAGGGATTGCTCCACCAACTGGGTCAGGCTGGCGGCAACCAGTGCATGTTTGTCGTACTGCAGCCGCACTTGGGTCGTCGTACTGTCTTCCACCTGCTTGTAATAGTAGTTTTGCGATGCGGTGGTGCTGTCCAGCTTCGGTGCAGCAGACGAGAACAAGGACTGGTGGTAGGCCGCACTGAGGCGCGCATTTTGTGCCTGGTCCACGGTGCGTGCCGTTGCGGCCGACCCCGTGGCGCGCGTGGTTTGGTCCACGGTGTACTGGAAGCGGTCCACCTCCTGGCGTTTGCGTGGGTTGCTGATCCGGGGTGTGGCCGTCAGTTGGGCCTTGAAGTCGGCAAGCCCGGTCAGCCAACTGGCGTCGTCCTCGCTCAGGGCACCTTCGCGTGTGGCCAGGCTGTTGCTTTCCTGTGCGCCGTAAGAGGCGGTGAGCGACGCAAATGTGGACTTGAACATCTGCACCAGGTCGCGGTCCGCGCGCCCGCGCGTGGCCGCCTGGTCCATGCGGGCCAGGTACTTGTCCACGGCCTTTGCTTTTTGCGCGGCGCTGCCCCAAAAGGCCGGCTGCCGCAGGTCGATGGACATGGCGACTTCGCCATCGGGCCGCGCGATCTTGATTTCCCGTGTGCTGGTGTCGGCCCGAAAACTGACGCCCAGCTTTTGATAACGCACACCGTAGTCGTCACGGCCATACACCTTGGCCTGAAGGTCCAGGCGCGTGATCAACGTACTGTCGAACTGGGTCAGTTTTGCCAGGCCCACCTGGGTTTCGTCGCCCACCAGACTCTGGACGGCCCGCTCGAAGCCGCCAGCCAGGGCCTGGACGGCCTTTTGCTCGGCGGCGCTTAATGTGCCATCCACCTGTATCTCGGCCGAGATGCCGGTGGCCCCCGTTCTGGCGTCTTGCTGGTCCACGATACGCAAGGTGACTGTGGCGCCCGATTGGGTCTTGATGCGCAGTTCCAAGCTCGCACTAGGCTGGCTTTGGAGTTCGTTGAGGGCTTTGGCCGCCTGGGTCTGGATCTGGCTGCGGGAGGAAGGGGCCGTCGTGTTCGCGACGGTTTGCCGGTAGTGGGGCGCGCCGCTGCTCAGCTGTTCCAGTAGCGCGCTGCCCACGCCGGATACCCGCTGCGCGATGTTGTGGCTACTGGTGTTGCGAGCCAGCACCTCGCTGACGGCGTCGTTCGGCGTTTGCTCCCAGACCTGCAACTGGCCGGCATTCAGGCGAATACGGCCCAGTATTTCGTAGGTCAAGTCATCGCTGCCAAGCTCCGCGGGCATTTGCGTGACGTGGATCGAAGACGTGTCCGCGGCAGCAGACAGGCTCAGTGTGGTCGATGCTTGCGGGAGTGCCGAAGCTGTGGCGGGCAAAGTGGAGCCTGCCGCAAGCGTGCTGTTTGCGAGCCAGGAGGTGGGCAGGGTAGGGGGACTGGAGATGCGCATCGATATGGAAGATTGATCTATACATATCGGCACTGGCGGGCCAGACCTGATGCCTCTGCATGGATTCGCCGATTCCGTTGCGTGGGCGCCGCGCGCTGTTTGGCCCTGGCCGCTGGCTCGGGGTAAAATCGCGCAATCCATTTTTATGTAAGAGCGAGAAAGGCAACTGGTTATGACACCGCGAACTACACCGGCGACATTCACAAGCGAATAAGGCCGTAGTCCGCGCGCCTTGTGCGCAGCCAGCTACCAAATTCATAGCAAAAGCGCGGACTCTCCCGCGCTTTTGCTTTTTCTCCTCTTACTTCTCAAGCACACCATGATCAACATCACGCTCCCCGACGGCTCCAAACGCGAATTTCCTGGTCCGGTCACTGTGGCCGAAGTCGCCGCCTCGATTGGCGCTGGCTTGGCCAAGGCGGCCCTGGCTGGCAAGGTCGACGGCAAAGTCGTGGATACCAGCTTCCAGATGCAAGCCGACAGCGCGCTGTCCATCATTACCGCCAAGGACGCCGATGGCCTGGAGGTTATTCGCCACTCTACAGCCCACTTGCTAGCGTACGCGGTCAAGGAACTGTTCCCTGATGCGCAGGTGACGATCGGCCCGGTCATTGAGCATGGTTTCTTCTACGACTTCTCCTACAAGCGCCCATTTACGCCCGAAGACTTGACCGCTATCGAAAAGAAGATGACGCAATTGGCGGCTCTGGATGAGCCCGTCTCCCGCCGCGTGTTGCCACGTGACGAAGCCGTTGCCTATTTCAAGAGCCTGGGTGAGCACTACAAGGCTGAAATCATTGAGAGCATCCCGGCGGATCAAGACGTCTCGCTGTACCGCGAAGGCAAATTCGAAGACCTGTGCCGCGGCCCGCACGTGCCCAGCACTGGCAAGCTCAAGCATTTCAAGTTGATGAAGGTGGCCGGCGCCTACTGGCGCGGCGACCACAAGAACGAAATGCTGCAACGCATTTACGGTACAGCCTGGGCGACCAAGGATGAGCTGCAACAGCATTTGACAATGCTCGAAGAAGCCGAAAAGCGCGACCACCGCAAGCTGGGCCGTGAGCTGGACCTGTTTCATATCGACGAACACTCCCCCGGTACCGTGTTCTGGCACCCCAAGGGCTGGACGCTGTGGCAGGGCGTGGAGCAGTACATGCGCAAGGTCTACCAGGACAACGGTTACCAAGAGGTCAAAGGCCCGCAGATCATTGACAAGAGCCTGTGGGAAAAGACCGGCCACTGGGACAAGTACCGCGAAAACATGTTCACCACCGAGAGCGAAAAGCGCGACTACGCCTTGAAGCCCATGAACTGCCCCGGCCACATCCTGATCTACAAACAGGGACTGAAGAGCTACCGCGACCTGCCGCTGCGTTTTGGTGAGTTTGGCGCCTGTCACCGCAATGAACCTTCAGGTGGCCTGCACGGCATCATGCGCGTGCGTGCCTTCACGCAGGACGATGGCCACATCTTCTGTACCGAAGACCAGATCCAGGGTGAGGTGATTGCTTTCACAACCTTGCTGCAAAAGGTCTACAAGGATTTTGGCTTCACCAACATCATCTACAAGCTGTCCACACGCCCTGAAAAGCGCATCGGCACGGAAGAGAGCTGGGACCGTGCCGAAGCCGCTTTGGCCGAGGGCCTGCGTGCTTCCGGCTGCGACTTTGAGTATTTACCGGGCGAGGGTGCGTTTTACGGTCCCAAGATCGAATACACGCTCAAAGACGCGCTGGGTCGCCCTTGGCAGTGCGGCACGATCCAGGTCGACCCGAACATGCCGGAGCGTCTGGATGCCGATTTTGTAGGCGAGGACGGTGCCCGCCATCGCCCGATCATGCTGCACCGTGCCATCGTTGGCAGTCTGGAGCGTTTCATCGGTATCCTGATCGAAGAGAGTGCCGGAGCCCTGCCAGCCTGGCTGGCGCCGGTGCAGGTGGCGGTGCTCAATATCACCGATGCGCAGGCCGATTACTGTCGTTCCGTGGCCAAAACGCTGCAAAATCAAGGGCTTAGGGTCAATTTAGACCTGCGCAACGAGAAGATTACGTATAAAATACGGGAGCATTCGATGCAAAAGCTGCCCTATTTGATCGTCATAGGCGACAAAGAGATGGCAGCCGGCGCTGTTGCAGTGCGCGCCCGGGGTGGTCAAGACCTCGGTGCAATGCCTCTGGAGGCCTTTATTCAAAGGATCACCAGCGACATTGCCAACAAATCAGCGGCTTGAGGTTGTACCCAAGAAAACCCGGTTTGACGGCGTGCATTGTGCGGCAACCGCTACAGTTTTTGTAGCAGATATTGTGAAGGATTGAGCCATCGCTACTGAATTTCGTGACCGCCGTCAGCGCGAAGAACGCAAACACCGTTTGAACCGTGAAATCATGGCCCCTGAGGTCCGCCTCTCGGGTCCAGAAAACGAGCCTCTTGGTGTCGTCAGCCTGATGGAAGCCCTGCGCATGGCAGGCGAGCTGGATGTGGATCTGGTTGAAATTGCTGCTACGGCGAATCCGCCGGTCTGTCGTTTGATGGATTACGGCAAGTTCAAGTACCAGGAACAGAAGAAAGCCGCGGAAGCGAAAGCCAAGCAGACGGTGATCGAAATCAAGGAAATCAAGTTCCGCCCGGGTACGGATGACGGCGACTACAACATCAAGATGCGCAATATCAAGCGTTTCTTGGCCGAAGGCGACAAGTGCAAGATCACTTTGCGTTTCCGGGGTCGCGAAATCACCCATCAGGAAATTGGTCTGGCGATGTTGCAGCGTATGCGCGACGAGTTGGGTGACACGATCATTGTTGAGCAGTTCCCCAAGTTGGAAGGCCGCCAGATGATCATGATGATTGCCCCAGGCCGCAAGAAGCCAGGTGCAGTTGCCAAGCCGGCAGCGGAAACGCAGTCGGCAACGTAAGAAATTCTTTCTGCCAGTACGGTCACTGGCAGGAATGAAGTGGCAGATCGAAAGGTCTGCTGCAAGTGGAGAGCCTTAAAACTCTTCACACAAGTGGAATGCTGAAAGGCGCCACTTAAAAAGTGGCTCGGGGCCAACAAGGCTGGGAGTAGTTTCCCAGACGCCTCACGAGCACAAAGTAGAAGGAGCATTACTATGCCCAAAATGAAGACCAAGAGCGCGGCGAAGAAACGCTTCCGCGTCCGTCCAGGTGGAACCGTCAAGCGCGGCCAAGCCTTCAAACGTCACATCTTGACCAAGAAGACCACCAAAAATAAACGCCATCTGCGTGGTGCAGTAACTGTCCATCCGACCAATATGGGTCATATGGCACAGATGCTCCCAGGCCGTGGTATTTAATTAACGACGAACAAGGAGTAATTCAATGCCTCGCGTCAAACGTGGTGTAACGGCTCGCGCCCGCCACAAAAAAGTTCTGGCCCTTGCAAAAGGTTTTCGCGGTCGCCGCGGTAATGTCTTCCGCGTCGCTAAAGAAGCGGTAATGAAGGCTGGGCAATATGCCTACCGTGACCGTCGTACGAAGAAACGTGTGTTCCGCCAATTGTGGATCGCCCGTATCAATGCTGCTGCACGTCAGTGCGGCATGACGTATAGCCAGTTTGCCAATGGCATCAAGAAGGCTGGTATCGAGATCGACCGTAAGGTTCTGTCCGATATCGCTATTCATGACATGGCAGCTTTTGCTGGCATCGTGGAGCAAGTCAAGGCCAAGCTGGCTGCTTGATTCGCGATCGATAGCTATCTTTTTGATAGCTGTCTACGCACCAAGAACAAGGGCTAGGGCTTGAAAGAGCACTAGCCCTTTTTCATTTACAGAATATCTCTCCTACATTCATGAACGACCTCCAGCCCATCGTCGACGCCGCCCAGGCCGCATTTGCACAGGCCACAACGCCTGCAGACCTGGAAAACGCCAAGGCCCAGTTTCTGGGCAAGTCCGGGCGCATGACCGAGCTGATGAAGGGCATGGCCGCCCTGAGTGTGGAAGAAAAGAAGACCCGCGGCGCCGCGATCAACCTCGCCAAACAGGCGATTGAAGCGGCCCTGAATGGCGCGCGCCAGGGGCTCGCCGATGCCGAACTCGCTGCCCAACTCCAGGCCGAGGCGCTGGACGTGACATTGCCTGGCCGCCAGCGCGGGCAGGGCGGTTTGCACCCTGTATCCCTCGCACAGGAGCGAATCGAAGCCATCTTTGGATCGATGGGCTTTGATGTGGCCCAAGGCCCCGAGATCGAAGCCGACTGGTTCAACTTCACCGCGCTCAACACGCCGGAAGACCACCCCGCACGTTCGATGCACGACACCTTCTATGTCGAAGGCGGCTCGGCCACAGCGCCCAATCTGCTGCGCACGCACACCAGCCCAATGCAGATCCGCTACGCCGTGCAGCACGTCAAGAAACATCGCGCTGCCGCTGGCGACACCGGCACCGGCCCGTTCAGCGGTGCGATGCCCGAGATTCGCGTGATCGCGCCAGGCCGTACCTACCGCGTGGACAGCGATGCGACGCACTCACCGATGTTCCACCAGGTCGAAGGCCTGTGGGTTGGCGAGAACATCAGCTTCAAGGATTTGAAGTCGGTTTACCTGAACTTCATCACCACGTTCTTTGAAACGGACGAATTGCAATTGCGTTTCCGTCCCAGCTACTTTCCGTTCACGGAGCCCAGTGCCGAGATCGACATCATGTTCGAAACAGGCCCTCTCAAAGGCCGCTGGCTGGAAGTCTCCGGCTCTGGCCAGGTGCACCCGCAAGTGATCCGCAATATGGGCTTGGACCCCGAGCGCTACATCGGCTTTGCCTTTGGCTCCGGCATCGATCGCCTGGCCATGCTGCGCTATGGCGTGAACGATCTGCGCCTGTTCTTTGATGGCGACATTCGCTTCTTGTCGCAATTCCAATGAACATCTGAATTAGAAGAACATGCAATTCCCTGAATCCTGGCTCCGTGCCTTCTGCAATCCCCCAATCTCGACCACGGTGTTGGCCGAGACCCTCACCATGGCTGGTCTGGAAGTGGAGGAGCTCAAGCCTGTAGCACCCCCGTTCACCCAGATCGTGGTCGGCGAAATCAAGACCGCCGAGCAACACCCCAATGCCGACCGCCTGCGCGTCTGCACGGTCGATGTCGGCCAGCCTGAACTGCTGAACATCGTCTGCGGCGCACCCAATGCCCGCATTGGCATTCGTGTTCCTTGCGCGCTGGTAGGCGCCGAGTTGCCTCCGGGCGAAGACGGCAAGCCTTTTCTGATCAAGGTTGGCAAGCTGCGCGGCGTGGAAAGCCAGGGCATGTTGTGTTCGGCGAAGGAACTGCAACTGGCAGATGACCACGGAGGCCTGCTGGAGTTGGCTGCGGATGCGCCTTTGGGCCAAAACATCCGCGAACACCTGAACCTGGACGACACGCTCATCACGCTCAAGCTCACGCCCAATCTGGCGCATTGCCTGAGCGTCTATGGCGTGGCCCGTGAAGTGTCTGCGTTGACCGGCGCGCCGCTGATCACGCCAGCCATCACGCCAGTTGCGGTGACCAATCAGGACAAAGTGCCAGTGCAGATCAGCGCGCCCGATCTGTGTGGCCGTTTCTCCGGCCGCGTGGTGCGCAACGTCAACACCAAGGCCAAGACACCGCAGTGGATGGTGGATCGCCTGGCGCGCTGCGGGCAGCGCAGTGTGACAGCGTTGGTGGACATCTCCAACTACGTGATGTTTGAGCTGGGCCGCCCAAGCCACATCTTCGATCTGGACAAAATCCACGGCACGCTGGACGTGCGCTGGGGCAAGGCAGGCGAAGAACTCAAACTGCTCAATGGCAATACCGTCACGGTGGACGACAAGGTTGGCGTGATCGCTGACGACGTGCAAGTCGAATCGCTCGCAGGCATCATGGGCGGCGACGCCACGGCTGTCTCCGATGACACGAAACACGTGTACGTCGAAGCCGCGTTCTGGTGGCCTAAGTCCATCGCGGGCCGTTCGCGCCGCTACAACTTCTCTACCGATGCTGGCCACCGCTTCGAGCGCGGTGTGGACCCGAGCCTGACGGTCGAGCACATTGAACGCATCACTCAGTTGATTCTGGAGATCTGCGGAACGCCCGAGTCCACCTGCGGCGCTATCGACGACCTGCAACCCAATGTACCGAACCCCGCTCCCGTGAGCCTGCGCGTGGCCCGCGCTGCCAAGGTGATCGGCATGCCAGTCACGCAAGCGCAGTGCGTGGACGTATTGCAACGCCTCGGCTTGCCTTTGACGCAAACCGATGGTGTCATCACCGTCACGCCGCCCGCCTACCGTTTTGACATCCAGATCGAAGAAGACCTGATTGAAGAGGTAGTGCGCATCGTCGGCTACAACAACCTGCCGAACACACCGCCGCTGGCGCCCATTTCGGCCAAGGTGCGTACCGAGTCGCAACGCAGCCCGTTTGCCGTGCGCCGTGCGCTGGCCGCGCTGGGTTACCAGGAAACCATCAACTACAGCTTTGTCGAAGACCGCTGGGAGCATGAGCTGGCGGGCAATCCCAATCCGATCAAGCTGATGAACCCGATTGCAAGTCAGATGAACGTGATGCGCACGTCGTTGCTGGGTTCCTTGCTACAAGTTTTGAAGTTCAACCAAGCCCGCAAGGCACCGCGCGTGCGCGTGTTCGAGATCGGCCGCGTGTTCCTGCGTGATGCTTCAGTACCGGAATCTGACAGCACCGTGCAGGGGTTCGATCAGCCGATGCGTATCGCTGCGCTGTCCAGCGGCAGCGCGAATGCGCAGCAGTGGGGCCACAAGGAGCAGGGCGTTGATTTCTTTGACGCCAAGGGCGATGTTGAAGCGCTGCTGGCCCCGTTGAAGGCAGAGTTCAGGCCCGGCAAGCACCCTGCGATGCATCCTGGCCGTTGCGCCCAGGTGCTGCTGGGCGGCAAGGTGATTGGCCATGTCGGCGAACTGCACCCCAAATGGCGCCAAGGCTACGAGTTGCCGCAAGCGCCCATGTTGTTTGAGCTAGAGCTGGAGCCTGTACTGGCCCGCCAGTTGCCCGAGTTTGCGCCGGTGGCCAAGTTCCAGGCGGTACAGCGCGACATTGCTGTCGTGGTGGCCGATGACGTGACCTATGCCGGTCTGATGGCTGCCGTGTGGGCTGCGCCTACCGCTGGCTTGTTGCGCGATGCCCAGTTGTTTGACGTCTACCGTCCCAAGCTGGCCAAGGATGCCGTGGCGGAAGCTGGCGCGACCGACCGCAGCTTGGCAGTGCGCCTGACGCTCAATAGCGAAGACGGTACGCTCAATGATGAGCAGATTGAAGCGGCGGTGAAAGCCGTGGTGGACCAGTTGCAGTCGGCTGTTGGCGCGCGCCAGCGGGTTTGAGGTTCTTGGGAGGAACTATGGATTTTTCTGTTGAAAGCCTGGAAACCCCGGCGTTGACTAAAGCACAACTGGCGGATCTGCTGTTTGAGCAAATCGGCTTGAACAAGCGCGAGTCCAAGGACATGATCGACGCCTTTTTTGACCTTATCGCCGCCAGCCTGGTGGACGGTACCGACGTCAAGATTTCCGGCTTTGGCAACTTCCAGATCCGCACCAAGGCCCCCCGCCCGGGCCGTAATCCCCGCACGGGTGAGGCGATTCCGATCCAGGCGCGCCGGGTGGTGACCTTCCACGCCAGCCATAAGCTCAAAGAGCAAATCCAGGACGAAGGCAAAACGCCTAGCGCGGTTTAGCAACATCTTGCAACATTTGGCGTTTCACCGCCAAATGGTCTTTGCACACGGGCGAAACTTAGAGTAACCTCTACGCTTTCCCCTGTACAGCATTGATTTCAATGGAGAAAACTCTCCCCCCCATTCCAGCCAAACGCTACTTCACCATCGGTGAGGTCGGTGATTTATGTGGTGTCAAACCCCACGTGCTACGGTATTGGGAGCAGGAATTCACGCAACTGCGCCCTATGAAGCGGCGTGGCAATCGGCGCTACTATCAGCACCATGAAGTACTGATGATCCGCAGAATCCGCGATTTGCTCTACGACCAGGGTTTCACCATCAGCGGCGCGCGTAACAAGATGCAGGAACTGCTGCAAAGCGAACGTGACAAGAAGCGCAACGGCGAGGTCATGCTCGATGGCGTCGAAGTGCTGGAAGTCGACGACGTGGACCTGGAAGACTTCGAAGACAGCGAGCCGGTGGATGCCGGTGATACCGCTTCTGCACAACTATTGCTACTGCGTCGCGAACTATTTGAAATTCGCGAATTGTTGACAGCAGCCTACTGAAAATCAGCTTGCGTATCGCGTTATAATAGCCGGCTAGATCGGTGTGTGGCGCAGCCTGGTAGCGCACTTGCATGGGGTGCAAGGGGTCGAAGGTTCGAATCCTTTCACACCGACCAGATCAAACGACAAAAGCCTTCAGGTAGTGATGCCTGAAGGCTTTTTTCATGGCTGCTTCGTTGCAGGTAGCACAAGCTTAGATATCGAGATCCACATGCTGGCTGTCCTCTGCACTGCAGGTTGCCTCGCTCTCCTGGCCCTGTGCGCGGGCGACACCATGGAGCGTCACCAGGTCTTTGAAAGCGGCCAGATCAAACCGTTCGGCGTTCTTTTCAAAGGGGTCGCGCAGCACACAGGACTCGATCACATCCAATACCTTGGATGAGGGCCACAGCGCGGTGATGTGGTTCAGCAGGGAAGGGTAGCTTTCCAGGCTGCGGCCCTCGCTGCGGAACAATGCAAATTCGGGAATGGCAACATTGAACACTTGTTGACATTCATCGCGGAACTGGCGGAAGTCGGTTTTAAGGCTGTGCACATTGGCAATGCGCAGCAGCTCCAGGAAAACCAGTGGGCAATCTTTGCTGTTCTGCCGGATGCGCTGTTCCAGGGCTTCAATCGCCTCGTCCGTCTTGCCCAGCTTCACAAAAAAATCGGCCTGTTGCCTCAGGTCAAACATGCTCTCGGCGTTGAAGTCCGGGTGGATGACGCTGGCCTCAGCCTGAACCTGTGGCACAGGTTCGGCCACGGCCAATGGTGCGGGTTGGGTGGGCTGGGGTTTGAGTAGCTTGCCAAAGGACTCTTCGTCCATGTCCATCAAATTCACGTCCACATCCATCGCGGGGTTAGGCTCCCGGGCCTGGAAGGCACTGACGTTCTGCGCAGGATACTGTCGCTTCGGGGGCTGTGGCGGATCCGGCTCCATGTCTTTGAGTAGCGTTGAAACCATGGGCTCCTGAATGGTTTCTTGTGCTGCAGTGTGGGCCAGACTATTGCGCCAGTTGGATTGGTCAGTACGCCGGTTCCAGAGAGCCGCGATCGCCGCCAGGCACAAAAGCACCAACGCACCAAGCCCGTACACTAGTGCAACAGGGATGCGTTCGGCCTCTGCCTGCTCCATGCGGATGCGCATGGCCAGCAAATTGGCTTCATTCTTGGCGGCCTGGTCCAGCAGGGCTTTCACATCGTTTTGCAACTGCTGTATGCGCTGCGAGTCCTTCACCATTTCTTCCAGCGGGACTGCCGTGGTGGTGGTCGACTCCAGCGTTTTGATGCGTTCGGCCAGACTTTCCAGCGGATCGAGCTTGAGGCGGGCGCGGCCCGGTGTGGCCGCTTTGGGCGGGACCGCAGGTGCCGTGTTTGCCACTGCAGGCCGCTCAGCCGCAGCTTGCGAAGTGGGTCGTGGCGTTGGGGACTTTCTGGCAGGCGGGGCATTTGGCGCCACTTTGGCGGGCGACTGCGCTGGAGACGATGTGGGGGCGGCAGCGCTGGAGGCCAGCTCTTGCGGGACAACGGGCAGTGGCCGTGGCACTGGCTCTGTGGCGGCACGTGGAGCCGGTGCCGCGGTTTCACTCGGGAAGTCTGCCAGCAGTACGTAGCGGCGTGTGGACTTCTGGTTGCAGCCCGCACGCAGGTAAATGGTGACTACGGGTTCGTCAATCAGGGAGGAGGATTGCACCCGCAGATTGACGGTGTCTGGCTGGGCAGTTGTCTCCACCAGAACATGGACGCGGGAGGCATCCACACGGCTGTCGGCGTGAAACACATCAGCCTCTGCACACAGCGCATCTGCAGTCTGCCCGGCATCGAGTTGTACCGACACGACCAAGTCCAGCGACTGGCCGATCCAGGCGGCTCCGCGGGCACGTCCTAACGTCAGCGCAGCACTGCCCAAGGCGGTGCTTGCCAAAAGGATCCCCAAGGTCAGCGCTTTGAGTCTCATGACGTTTTTAACAATTTGAAACATTTTCGCATGCGGGGCGCGCAAGCAGAAAGGGTTCCTTGGCGACCACAGCCCGAAATGGGTGTGATTGCAACACCTGGACCTTAGTGGGGCCGGGCAGGTGCGAGCCGGATGCGGACCATGAGCCAGGGGATCAGAAGAGACACCACGGTTCCGCTGATCAGCCCTTTCACCAGCGACCAAACCATGGGATCCCACGCCCAATGTGTACCAGCCACCTTGAGCAGTCGCTGCTCACCGACGAAAATCAATGCACCCAGGACGCCGACGGCAACCCGCCGACCCATGGCGGTGGGGGCTCTAAAACCGATGTGCCGTTCTTCCCACTGCAGACTCCAGATGGCTGCAGCCAGCCAGCCGCCCAGCATGGGGATGTAGTCCGGCGGTGTACCGGGCCAGGTGAGCAGGGACAAGGCGCAGATGGCCACCGTGAGTCCCACGCTCCAGCGCCAGTCGGTTTGCCAGCGCCACTGGCGATGGCGTACGTATTCAAACACCACCAGCGTGGCGCCGCCCAACAGCGCGCCGATCAGCACGTCTTCAATATCGTGCACGCCCAGCAGCAGGCGGCTGAACATGACACCGATGGCAATGGCCGAGCACCCCACCCAGACCCAGGCGCGGCGCACTTCCCAGGCCAGCCACATCCACATCACCACGGCCAACTGTGCGTGCCCGCTGGGCAGGCCGTAGCTGGCGCCCACCAGATCGTCCAGGCGGATGTCCAGCGGCGGGCGCGGGTCCTGAAACACATCCTTGGCGTAGGCGTTGAGCAACGCATTGGCGGCCACCAAAATCAGCAGGCGGTAGAACATCGCCTTGTTCCAGGCCCAGTAGCCAATCGACATGAAAAACATGATGAAAGTGGCGTAGCCGAGCCAGGACAGGCCCATCGCGAATTGCACCGAGAACGGGGTACGCAGCGGCAAGACCCAGTCCAGGTTGTGCAGAAAATCCATTTTTTGCTCCTATTTCTATAGCTGCTTGCGCAGTATTTATAAGGGCTAGGGCCCTGTTTTATGTGTAAGACAAGCTTACTTTTCGACTTCGATGACGATTTCCCGCTCAAACAGCTCCACCGCAGTTTTGGCCACCTGCAAGGTGTCGAAGTACGCATAGGCCCCCACGCCCACGGCACCCAGCAGGGGTACAAAACGTGCGGCACTTTTGCGAATCACCGTCTGTGTCACCTGGGCGCCCAGTTGTTTGACCAGCGCCTGGAGCAGCTTGAGCGAGGTTTGCCGCACCAGAGCGCGCTCGCCCACCCGCACGATGACGTCACGAAACAGCTGGGCGGACATATGTTTGAACAGGCAGTACAGCATTTGCTCGCGCCCCAGCGTCTTGTGTTTGCCATACACCGCGGCAATGTCTGAGACCATTTGCGCCTGCAGTCGCCAGACACCCAGCAGCTCCGGTAACACCGTGAGCCAGCCCAGAAAACCGGGCGGGAGTGAGAGGGAACTGGCAATCAGGCTGGCGTTGCGGGCCGCTTTGCGGGCGACGACATGGGCCCGCAAAGCGGGCTGGGCGACCGCTTGTTCCTGGCTGCCGGGCACCTGCAGCACCAGCGCCAGCACCGCATCGGTGAGCTGGTTGTTGGCGAGTGTGTCGGGTTCGGCCACGGGCTAAACAATGTCGACGCAATGGATGGAGAATACTCCGCTGCGCCGGTCGGCAAAGTAGCGCTCCAGCGTTTCCTTGACCGTGCGAAAAGCGATCTCGTCCCAGGGAATTTCGTCTTCTGCAAACAGGCGGGCTTCTATGGTTTCGGTGCCAGGATTGAACTGGTCGCTGAGCAGGCGTGCGCGGTAAAACAGATGGACTTGGCCTACGCGCGCCACATTGAGCAGCGTGAACAGGCCCAGCATTTCAAACTCGGCACCGGCCTCTTCCACGGTCTCACGCGCCGCACCTTCGGCGGTGGTCTCATCCAGCTCCATGAAGCCCGCGGGCAGCGTCCATTTGCCAAAGCGTGGTTCGATATTGCGTTTGCACAGCAGGATTTTGTCGCCAAAGTAGGGCACCGTGCCCACCACATTCAGTGGGTTTTCGTAATGCACCGTGTTGCAGGCCGGGCAGACCGCACGCTCCTTGGTGTCACCGTCATCGGGCAGGCGGTAGACCACCTTGGTGCCGCATTGTTTGCAGTGTTGTATGGGCGTGCGCAGCATGGTGGTGGTGATCAGGCTTTGCCAGGTTTGGCGGGCTTGGTGGCAGGCGTTGGTTTGCCGTGTTTTTCAATCAGGGCACGGGCAGTGTCGCGCAGTTGTTGGCCGTTCAGCCCGCGTTTGTCCATGTCGGCTATCCATTCCACTTCCACGAGCGCCGCCTTGCGTTTGAACTCCTGTGCGTCGGTGGCGGGCACGGTGTACACCGTGTTGCCGCGGTCGGTAGCGGTCTTGCGGCCGGCGGGGTCATTGCCTTGTTGCGTCTTACCGAGCCAGCCCGAGGTGGCCAGACCGGAGTTGGCGTCCAGCACCTTGCGCAGGTCGGGAGGCAGCGACTCATAGCGTTTCTTGTTCATCGCCATGACAAAGGTGGCCGTGTAGAGGGCGCCCATGGCGGGGTCGAATTCCGTGTGAAAGCGGGTGAGTTCTTGTACCTTGATGGAAGGCACCACTTCCCAGGGCAACACGCAGCCTTCAATCGTGCCTTTGGATAACGCATCGGGAATGGCCGGCAGTGGCATACCCACGGGGATGGCACCCAGGTAACCCAGCATCTTGGTCGTCTGGCGCGAAGGGCCGCGCACCTTCATACCGCGCAGGTCGGCCACGGTCTTGACGGGTTTGTCTTTGGTGTGCAGCGCGCCCGGGCCGTGCACGTTGACGGCCAGCACATGGACGTCCTTGAAATCCTCCGCGCCCACTGTGCTCACGTATTCCCAATAGGCTTTGGAGGTGGCCTCAGCGTTGTTCATCATGAAGGGCAGCTCAAACACCTCGGTGCGCGGAAAGCGCCCGGCGTTGTAGCCCGGCAGCGTCCACACAATGTCCACCACACCGTCCTTGGCCTGGTCGTAAAGCTGCGCCGCTGTGCCGCCCAACTGCATCGCTGGATAAGCCTCAAACTTGATGCGCCCGCCGGACTCTTTTTCCACCTTGTCCATCCAGGGCTTGTGCATGGTGCGCCACACATCCGACATCGGCGCCATGAAGGTATGGAATTTGAGGGTCACGCTTTGCTGCGCAAAGCCGACCAGGGCCGGTGCGCTCAGCGCCACAGCGGCGCCGGACTGGAGAAGGCTGCGTCTTTGGATCATGGGATTCGTTGGGGGACGCGTAACTGTACTGCAATGCTATGGGCGAGGACGCCAGCTGTCCCCCTAAACACGCAGACATGAAAAAGCCCACCGAAGCGTGGGCTCCTAGAATGGGCTTTCGGCTCAGTTCAGAATTTGTAGCCGACACCTACCAGCAAAGCATTGGTGGTGTAAGTGTCCACGAAGTTGTATCCGACGTAGCTGTGTGCCTTTTCTTCGTACTTGTTCTGTAGAAACTCTACTTGGTAGAACACATTCTGGTTTGCAAAGTACTGGATGCCAACGCCATAACCCGTGCCACTGATATTCGAGCCTTCAGCAAAAGTGGTCTTTGCCGATACTGCGGCGAGCTTCGCATACAACAAAGTGGAGTCACCGATCGCGACACCTGGAGCTAGGTAAATCGAATAGGTATCTTTGAGTTTGATGGCTTCACCGGTAGGAATAAATGTTGCGACCAACAGCATTCCGTGTCCCATGGAGGCGCCCGTTCCAAGAACGAATTTATCGCCTATGGAAAAGTTGTATTGCAACTGAGAGCTCAGGATGTTGGAGTGTGTAGTGAGGTCATCGTTGCCAGAGAAGCCGCCTGCAGAATAATTGGTGTCGATTTTGTTGCCCGTGGCATTGACACTGAAAGCCAAGCTGAGACCTTCAAAATTCTTCGCCTGTGCAAAAGCTTGGGGCGCCACAAAAGCCATTGCCGCTGCAGCGGCCAAAAATACCTTCTTCAAAAGAACCTCCGGTGGGTATGTGCAAATTGTCCGTCTGATTCTGTCGTGCATGCCTGTACCTGCCCATCCCTCAAACGGGTGATTCTTTCAATAGTGATGTGCAAAACCGACAGTCTTACCGAGTGTCAGCCCACAAACTTCACGAGCCACAGTGATATGCCCGGGAAAAACAGCAACAGCAAGGTGCGCAGGGTGTCGCTGATCAGGAAGGGCATCACGCCGCGGTAGCTCTCGGCGATGGGCACGTCTTTGGCCATGCTGTTGACCACGTAGACATTCAGCCCCACGGGGGGCGCCAGCATGCCGAAGCCCACGGTCATCAGCACCATGATGCCGAACCAGATGGCGACCGATTCCTGGAGCAGGCCGAAGTCCAGCCCGATCACGATGGGGAAGAAGATCGGGATGGTCAGTAGCAGCATGGACAGCTCGTCCATCACCGCACCCAGCACCATATAAAACAGAAGAATGGCCGAGACCACCATCAACGGCGCCAGCCCCCAGCCGCGCACCACGCTGGCGAGCTGGTTGGGGATCTGCGTGAGGGCCAGCGACGCATTCATGAGGTCTGCGCCAATAAAGATCAGGAAGATCATGGCCGAGTTTTCAGCCGTGGCGTAAAAGCACTGCGCCAGCTTGGCCCACGTGAGTTCGCGTTTGAACAGCGCCGCCACCAGGGTGGATGCCGCGCCCACGGCCGCGCCTTCGGTGGGGGTAAAAATCCCGCCATAGATGCCACCAAACACGATGGCAAATACCGTGGCGATCGGCAGAATGCCCCAGAGCGACTGCAGCGTGAAGGCTGGCGCTGCCTGCTCCTTTGCGGGTGCATGGCCCGGCACCAGGCGCACATACACGGCAATCGCCAGCATGTAGCCCAGCATGGCAATGATGCCGGGCACCATGGCGGCGGCAAACAGCTTGGCGATGTTTTGCTCGGCCAGGATGGCATAGATCACCAGCGGCACTGAAGGGGGGATCAGGATACCCAGCGTGCCGCCCGCGGCCAGCGTGCCCGTGGCCAGGCGGCCTGAATAGCCGTGGCGGCGCATCTCGGGCAGAGCGACGGAGGTGATGGTGGCTGCCGTTGCCACGGAGGATCCGCAGATCGCACCAAAGGCGGCACTGGCCAGCACCGCGGCCATGGCCAACCCGCCCTGGAAGCGTGACATCAACGCGCTGGCAAACCCAAACAGTGCACGCGAAATGCCGCCCTGGGTGGCAAAGTGGCCCATCAATATGAACAGCGGAATCACCGACAGGTCGTAGCTGGCAAAACGCGCAAAAGCCTGATTGTTCAAAAAATTGGCCAGCGGCAGCCAGCCCGCTTGCAACCCGTAGCCCACGGCGCCGGCGCCAGCCATGGCGATGGCGATGGGCGCGCGCAGTGCCATCAGGCCCAGCATCAGGCCAAAGATCAGCAGTGCCAGCGTGATGGGTGTCATGGCCTGGCGCTTTCACCGGAGCTGATGCTCTGGTATAGCGCGATGACGGCGGTCAGCACCAGCGGCGGCACCATGCCCGCGTAGACGAGCCAGTCGGGAAAACCCAGCAGCATGCTGCTGGACTGGTTCTCCCAGGCGTTGGCGCCACCCAGGGCTGTGCGCCAGGCCAGCAGTGCCATGAAGGCGGCCAGCAGCAGGGCGCCACTACGGTCCAACCAGGCGGTGGTGCGTGCAGAGGCCTTGGCGGTGAAGAAGTCCACCAGGATGTTGCCGCGGCGCAGTTGGCACCAGGGCATGAACAGGGCCACGGCTAGGCCGGTGGCCACACCGGTCAGCTCAAAGTCACCGGCCAAAGTGGCGCCCAGAAAGTTGCGGCCCAGCACGCTGGCGCAGGTCATCAGGGTGATCAAGGTCAGCAGACAGCCCGCCAGCACCGCGCAGGCGCGGGCCAGCACATCCAGGATGCGCAAGAGGATTACTCCACGCGCACACTGATCGGCGTGAGCCCGGCCACACCGCCTTCCAGTGTGTCGCCGCGCACTACTGCGCCCACGCCTTCGGGCGTTCCCGTGAAGATCAGGTCGCCCGGTTGCAGGGTCCAGGCGGCCGAGAGTTGTTCTATGGTTTCGGCAATGTTCCAGATCAGTTTGGAGACCACGCTACGTTGGCGGTCCTGGCCGTTGACCTGCAGGTAAATCTCGGCCTGTTCTACGCCAGGCGCTTGGGCTGCGGGCGTGACGGGGCCTATGGGCGCCGAGTTCTCGAAGCCTTTGCCGATGCACCAGGGGCGGCCCTGCTTTTTCATCTCGTTTTGCAGATCGCGCCGGGTCATGTCCAGGCCTACTGCGTAGCCGTAGATGTGTTTGTGCGCATCTGCGGCCTTGATGTTGGCACCGCCCACGCCGATGGCGACCACCAGCTCAATCTCATGGTGCAGATTGGCGGTGAGTGTGGGGTAGGGCATGGCCACCGTCTGGCCTGCAGGCGCCACCAACACCGCGTCGGCGGGCTTCATGAAAAAGAACGGCGCCTCGCGGCCGGTGTGGCCCATTTCCTTGGCGTGGTCTTCGTAGTTGCGGCCTACGCAGTAGATGCGGTGCACTGCGAACTGGGCGGTCTGGCCAACGACGGGAATGGCCACGGGGGCTGGGGGTGGGAAAACATAGGACATGGCGGCGCGTCTTTGATGGGTGTTTCAGGCAGGTGTCTTAGGCGGATTTGGTCACCAGGTCGAAATGCTCGACCACCGGGGGTACTGCGAAGAAGGGGCCTACGATGGCGCGCCACTGGGCGAAGGCATCACTCTCGCGAAAACCCACGGTGTGGTCTTCCAGCGTGTCCCAGAAGATTTGCAGGATGTAGCGCTCTGGGCTCTCGATGCCCTTGTTCACCTTGAAGCCCTGGCAGCCCTTGGTGTGGACGATGACGGTGTTCAGGCCGCGCGTGATGGCTTCGTCAAAAGCGGCGTTCTGGCCGGGGTGGATGCGGATGTCGGCGAGTTCGAGGATCATGGTGTTTTCCTGGGTGCGTCTATGGGAGCGTGGCAAATTATCGCCGCACGGCGGTATCCTCGGGGGCATGAAGCTCTACAACTACTGCCGGTCTTCTGCCTCGTTTCGGGTGCGCATTGCGCTGGAACTCAAGGGGCTGGCGTACGAGTATGCGCCGGTGAACCTGGCACGGGGCAGCCACCATCTGGATGTTTACCAGGCCATCTCCACCGACGGGCTGGTTCCGGTGCTGGAAATCGATGGACTGCGCCTCTCACAGTCCATGGCCATCATCGAATACCTGGATGAGCGACACCCCAAACCTGCGCTGTTGCCGGCCGACCCCGTGGCGCGCGCGCAGGTGCGGGCGCTGGCCCAGTCCATCGCTTGCGAAATCCATCCGATCAATAACCTGCGGGTTCTCAAGTACCTGATAGGGCCGATGGAGCAGAGCGAAGAGACCAAAACCACCTGGTACCGCCACTGGGTGCGCGAAGGGCTGATGGCATTTGAGCGCCAGTTGCTGGCTACTGACGCGGCGCAGGGCGGGCGCGTGTCCACCTACTGTTTTGGCAAGTCCCCCACACTGGCGGACTGCCTGCTGGTGCCGCAAATCTTCAACGGCCAGCGTTTCAACGTGGATTTCAGCGGCCTGCCACGTACCATGGCGGCTTTTGACGCCTGCATGCAACTGCCAGCCTTTCAGAAAGCCCAGCCCTCCCGATGCCCGGACTTCGAGGGATGAACATGCTGCCTGACTGGTTGGTGCCGCAGTGGCCTGCACCCGCCCACGTACGTGCACTGTGTACCACGCGCAGCGGTGGCATGTCCGCACCGCCCTACAATAGCCTGAACCTGGGTACCCATGTGGGCGACGAGGCTGCGCATGTCTTGCACAACCGCGCGGTGTTGCAAGGCGCGCTGGGCGTGCGGCCGATTTTCCTGAACCAGGTACATGGCTACCAGATGCTGGTGTTGGAGGCTGATACGCCCGACGGGCTGGAGGCCGACGGCTGCTGGACCACCGGGCGCGATGTGGCCTGTACCGTGATGGTGGCGGACTGTCTGCCCATCCTGCTGTGCGACCGCGCAGGCACCCAGGTGGCCGCGGTGCACGCGGGTTGGCGTGGGCTGGTGGGCGAGGCTGGGGTTGGTGTGGTAGAGCAGGTTTACAAGCATTTTAGTGCTCTAGCCCCCGTGGAACCTGCGCAAGCAGCTCCTGAAATCATAGCGTGGCTGGGGCCTTGTATTGGTCCGCAGACGTTTGAAGTGGGGCCTGAGGTGCGTGCCGCGTTCGTCGCTGCGGCGCCCGAGGCGGCGCTGGCCTTTGTGGCGCAGCCCGGTGGCAAATGGCTGGCCAACCTGCCCATGCTGGCACGCCAGCGCCTGCAAGCGCTGGGGATTTCCGTTGTTTATGGCAATGACGGCAGCCCTGACTGGTGCACCGTCAGCAACCCCTCAAGGTTCTTTTCCCACCGGCGGGACCGCGTCAGCGGGCGCTTCGCTGCCTGTATCTGGTTGGCCTGAAACGTTAGCGGCCGCTGCCGCAGCGTGGGCTGCAATGGCGGCTTCACGCTCTGCCATCTCCCGCGCCCGGATTTTCCGTTTGCGCCCGGGCGTGCCCATGAAATACCAGACCAGCGCCACCGGCAACAGGCCGTACAGCACAAAGGTCACCACGGCGCCCAGCACGGTGCCATTGGTATTGGTGGCTTCGGCCACGCTCATCATCAGGGCCACGTAGAGCCAGCCTATGGGAATCAGGTACATAGAGGTTGTTACTGAGGGTAATTACTGCGCAGATACAGGCGGTATGTCAGGCCCATGAAGGCGATACCCTGACATACTACGTGCTTGGATGCGATTAGACACAACGAGGTGACGGCGTGACACAGAACTCCCCTGAATTCTGGACCCAGGCGGCCCGGCAATTCCAGCAATCCATGTCTGAGGGCTGGACCAAAGCCTTGCAATCCTTCCAGGGAATGGATCTGGCCTCAGCAGGTGCCGGCTTCCCGGCGATGCCCAAGGAAGCCCCCCAAATCCAGTTTGCTCCCGAGAAGCTGCAGGCCCTGCAGCAACAGTACCTTAAAGAAGCCTCTGATTTGTTCACGCACGGGTTTTCCGCCCCCACCACCGCCAAAGACAAGCGTTTTGCCAACGCGGCCTGGGGCGACAACCCGGTGGCGGCGTATTCGGCTGCGGTGTATCTGCTCAACGCCCGCACCATGATGGGCCTGGCCGACGCGGTGCAGGCCGACACCAAGACGCGCAGCCGCATCCGTTTTGCGGTGGAGCAGTGGATGGCGGCTTCTGCGCCCAGCAACTTCATGGCCTTCAACGCCGAAGCCCAGAAGATGGCGATTGATAGCAAGGGCGAAAGCATTGCCAAGGGCATGAAGAACCTGATGCACGACTTGCAGCAAGGCCATGTGTCGATGACCGATGAAAGCCTGTTCGAGGTCGGAAAAAACGTCGCCACGTCCGAAGGCGCGGTGGTGTTTGAGAACGAGCTGTTCCAGCTCATCGAATACAAACCGCTCACCGCCAAGGTGTTCGAGAAGCCGTTTCTGCTGGTGCCCCCGTGCATCAACAAGTTCTACATCCTTGACCTGCAGCCCGACAACTCGTTGGTGCGCTACGCGGTGGCGCAAGGCCACCGCACGTTTGTGGTGAGCTGGCGCAACCCCGATGATTCGCTGTCGCACAAGACCTGGGACAACTACATCGAAGATGCAGTGATCAAGGCGATTGGTGTGGTGCAGGAGATCAGCGGCGCCAAGACCATCAACGCGCTGGGTTTCTGCGTGGGTGGCACCATGCTGGGTACAGCGCTGGCCGTATTGGCGGCGCGGGGCGAGAAACCCGTGGCCAGTGCCACGCTGCTGACCACCTTTCTGGACTTCAGCGACACCGGCATTCTGGATGTGTTCATCGACGAAGCCTTTGTCAAATACCGCGAGCAGGAACTGGGCAAAGGCGGCCTCATGAAGGGCCAGGACCTGGCCAGCACCTTCAGCTTCCTGCGCCCCAACGATCTGGTGTGGAACTACGTGGTTGGCAATTACCTGAAGGGCGAGACGCCGCCACCGTTTGACCTGCTGTACTGGAACAGTGACAGCACCAATCTACCCGGCCCGTACTACGCCTGGTACCTGCGCAACACCTATTTTGAAAACAACCTGGTCAAGCCCGGCAAGGTCACCGTCTGTGGCCAAAAGGTCGATCTGGGTCAGGTCGACATCCCGGTCTATATCTACGGTTCACGCGAAGACCATATCGTGCCGATCGGCGGGGCCTATGCGTCCACGCAGGCGCTGCCTGGCAAAAAGCGTTTTGTCCAGGGCGCATCGGGCCACATTGCTGGCGTGATCAACCCGCCCGCGAAGAACAAACGCAGCCACTGGATTCGTGCCGATGGCAAACTGCCCAAGACGCATGCCGCCTGGCTGGAAGGCGCTGTGGAGCATCCGGGCAGTTGGTGGACCGACTGGTCCACTTGGCTCAAGAGCCACGCGGGCAAACAGATTGCTGCACCCAAAACCTATGGCAAGGGCAAGTTCAAGGCGACCGAACCCGCACCGGGCCGTTTCGTCAAGGTCAAAGCCTGACCGCCCCCATTTCCCAATATTCACCCCCCCCCCATTTCGTTACCCGAGGAGAGAGACATGGAAGACATCGTTATCGTTGCAGCCACCCGCACCGCCGTTGGCAAGTTTGGTGGTTCACTCGCCAAGACACCCGCGACCGAACTGGGCGCGCACGTCATCCAAGCCTTGCTTGCGCGCACCAAGTTTGGCGCCGACCAGATCGGTGAAATCATCATGGGCCAGGTGCTGGCCGCAGGCGCTGGGCAGAACCCGGCGCGCCAGGCGCTGATCAAAAGCGGTGTGGCCAAGGAAACCCCCGCACTGACCATCAACGCGGTGTGCGGCTCCGGCCTGAAGGCCGTGATGTTGGCCGCGCAGGCCGTGGCCTACGGCGACAGCGAGATCGTGATTGCCGGTGGCCAGGAAAACATGAGCGCATCGCCCCACGTGCTGCTGGGCAGCCGTGACGGCCAGCGCATGGGCGACTGGAAGATGGTGGACAGCATGATCGTGGACGGCCTGTGGGACGTCTACAACCAGTACCACATGGGCATCACCGCCGAGAACGTGGCCAAGCAGTACGGCATCACCCGCGACATGCAGGATGCACTGGCGCTGGCCAGTCAGCAAAAGGCGGCTGCGGCGCAAGACGCCGGCAAGTTTGTCGATGAAATCACGCCGTTCAGCATCGCGCAGAAGAAGGGTGACCCGATTGTTTTCTCTGCAGACGAGTTCATCAACCGCAAATCCAACGCGGAAGCACTGGCGGGCTTGAAGCCCGCGTTTGACAAGGCCGGTGGCGTAACCGCCGGCAATGCGTCGGGCATCAATGACGGTGCCGCCGCAGTGATGGTAATGACCGCCAAGAAGGCTGCGGCCCTGGGCCTCACGCCGTTGGGCCGTATTGCCAGCTTTGCCACCAGTGGCCTGGACCCGGCCATCATGGGCATGGGCCCTGTCAGTGCGTCGCAAAAAGCCCTGGCCCGCGCCGGCTGGAAAGCCGCCGATCTGGACCTGCTGGAAATCAACGAAGCCTTCGCCGCGCAGGCCTGCGCGGTCAACCAGCAAATGGGCTGGGACACGTCCAAGGTAAATGTGAATGGCGGCGCCATCGCCATCGGGCACCCGATTGGCGCGTCTGGCTGCCGCATTCTGGTGACGCTGCTGCACGAGATGGGCCGCCGCAATGCCAAGAAGGGCATTGCCTCCCTGTGCATCGGGGGTGGCATGGGAGTTGCTCTGACTATTGAGCGTTAGGAGAATTTGAATGAAATTGGCTGTCAGCCCTTTCTGGGCGTGCGCTGGCAGCTCCTGTTTTTGTAGCAATTAAAACCAAAGAGGAGTCAAGAATGAACCAAAAAGTAGCGTACGTCACCGGTGGCATGGGCGGCATTGGTACCGCCATTTGCCAGCGTTTGCACAAAGAAGGTTTCAAGGTGATTGCCGGTTGCGGCCCTACGCGGGACCACGCCAAGTGGATTGCCGAGCAGGCTGCGCTGGGTTACACCTTTTATGCGTCCGTGGGCAATGTGGGCGCCTGGGACTCCACGGTAGAAGCCTTCAGCAAGACCAAGGCGGAACACGGCAGCATTGATGTGCTGGTCAACAACGCCGGCATCACCAAGGACCGCATGTTCTTGAAGATGACGCGTGAAGATTGGGATTCGGTCATAGAGACCAACCTGAACTCCATGTTCAACGTCACCAAACAGGTCGTAGCCGACATGGTTGAAAAGGGCTGGGGCCGCATCATCAACATCTCTTCGGTCAATGGCGAAAAGGGCCAGGCCGGGCAGACCAATTACTCGGCGGCCAAGGCAGGTATGCATGGCTTCTCGATGGCGCTGGCGCAGGAGTTGGCGACCAAGGGTGTGACAGTTAACACCGTGAGCCCGGGCTACATCGGCACCGACATGGTCAAGGCCATCCGCGAAGACGTGCTGGCCAAGATCGTGGCCACAGTGCCCGTCAAACGCCTGGGTGAACCCAGCGAAATTGCGTCCATCATTGCCTGGCTGGCGTCCGATGAAGGTGGCTACGCCACGGGTGCAGACTTCTCCGTGAACGGTGGACTGCACATGGGTTGAGTGTGCCCTGCGACCATGTGTCGCAAAACCGCCCCACACCCCGCAAATCAGTCATGGTTTTGCGGGGTTTTGTGTTTTTGGCGTGATACGCTCAACGCCGATGCGAGAAATTCTTACCGTCACCATCTACTCCCTGTCCGGTGTGTTGTTACGCACCGGCTTCAGCCGTACCAGCAGCACCGTGTGTTGTCCGTCAAGCCAGTGCCTGCAGGAGATCCCGGCAAGTGCAAATTGACCGTGACAAATGTCACGCAAGTGGCGCTCCATCTCACTTTGAACCCATCTGCAGCGTTGTAGGTCTGGGAGCCGACGCCCATAATTGTTCCGACAAGACGGGTGGCCAGGGGGAGACCGGGGTGTTTGTTTCGGTAATACATGGCATATGAGAAAAGACGAATCCGACTTTGTTGACGTGGGGCAACTGCGCATTGGCATGTACGTTGAGTTGGACGTGGGCTGGATGGCGCATCCCTTTCCCACGGGCAGTTTCAAGATTTCCTCGCAAAAACAGATTGAGACCATCCGTGGTCTGGGCTTGGCCCGTGTGCGCTACGTACCGGCTAAAAGTGACCCCGACTTGCCCCATGATGACGCCACCCACAGCCTGGGCTACAACGCGCAGGCCAGTGTCGCCGACGCACAGCGCCAGCAGGAGCAGCACCACGAGCAACAGCTGCGTCGCCAGCGTGCAGAGCTCCTGGGCGCCCAGCAGCGCAGTTTGGTGGTGTGCGAAAAGCGCTTCGGTGAAGCCACCCGCAACTACCGTAAGACCGTAGAGCAATTGCACTCCCACCCCCAGGAGGCGGCGCAGCAGTGCCAAAGCATGGTGCAGAACTTTGTGTGTGAAATGCTGGCCGATGGCGATTCCGCCATCCGTTTGCTGTCAGAGGCCGCGGGCGACAAATCCTCCATGCATCCGGTCAATGTCACCATTGTTTCCCTGTTGCTGGGCAAGGCCATGGGGCTGCAGGAGACCGATTTGGTCGACCTTGGAATGGCGGCTTTCCTGCACGACATTGGCAAGCTGAACATGCCTGATCGGGTGCGCTGGCTGGAAGACAACTTTTCCGGCGCCGAGTACAAGCTTTACCAGGAGCACGTGGCGCAAAGCGTGCTGGTCGGCAAAAGCATGGCCCTCTCCAGAGGGGCTTTGCTGGCGATTGCCCAGCACCATGAGCTGATCGATGGCAGTGGTTTTCCGGCCCACATCAAGGGCGAGCAAATGAGTATGGCGGCCCGCATTCTGGCGTTGGTCAATCGCTACGACAACCTGTGCAACCCCGCCCGCCCGGCTGCTGCGATGACGCCGCATGAGGCGCTGGCCCTGATCTTTGCGCAACTCAAGACCCGTTTTGATACCGTGGCGCTTAGCGCGTTCATCCGCATGATGGGTGTCTATCCACCCGGCTCGGTGGTGCAACTGGTGGATGAGCGGTATGCAATGGTGGTGTCGGTCAACTCATCACGCCCGCTGCGCCCCCGCATCATCGTGCACGAGAGTGGTGTGTCCAAGGACGAGGCGCTGATCCTGGATCTGGAACATGTGCCCAACATTGGCATCCGCCGAAGCCTCAAACCGGCCAATCTGCCCAGTGCGGCCATGGACTATCTCTCCCCGCGCCAGCGGGTGTGTTATTTCTTCGAAAAAGCAGCCGATGCGCCCGTGCACGAGGCTGTGGCATGACGCCAGCGCCGTGGGGTGGCCTACTCGATGGGTTGCTCGAAGCGGTATGGTTGGTAGACCCCAGGAGCCTGCGTATCCTGGCGGTGAACCAAGTGGCCTGCACGCTCGTGGGCATGGCCGCACAGGACATCATCGGCAAGCCCGCGATTGAATTCACGGCCACCCCGGAAGACATGTTTTTCTGGGAAGACGTGGCTGCTGGCGTAGCGGACAACATCCACTCCAGCACTTTGCTGCGCTGCGCGGATGGCATCGCCATTCCCGTGGAACGCCGCGTCAGTCGCGTGCGCCTGGACGCGGATGAGCCCGTGTTTCTGGTTGGCTTGCACGATCTGCGCCCACAGCAGCAGGTCGAACAGGAGCTGGAGAACCGCCTGGCCGAACTGCGTGCTACGCTGGAGTCCACTGGCGACGGTATTCTTGTCACAGACCTGTATGGCCGCGTGCGCAACTACAACCACAGTTTTGTCACGCTGTGGGGCGTGCCCGAGGCCGTGCTGGAAGCCCCGGGGGACCAGCCCCTGTTCGCCCATCTGGCTGGCAGCATGCAGGACCCTAAGGGTTATTTTCAGCGTCTGCAGCAGATCCATGCCGACCCGACACTGGAAGTGCGCGATGTGCTGGTACTGCAGTCGGGCCGCCTGATAGAACGCTTTACCCGACCCCAGACCAGCCACGGCCGCACGCTCGGGCGGGTGTTTGCGTTCAGTGACATTACCGAGCGGCACGAGGCCCAAAAACGCATTGAAACGCTGGCCTATACCGACGTTCTGACCGGCCTGCCCAACCGACTGTTGCTGGGCCAGCGCGCCGATCTGGCCCTGCGCATGGCACAGCGCCATGGGGGAACCTTCGCCATCCTGTTTGTCGATCTGGACCGCTTCAAGAACATCAACGACTCACTGGGCCATGGGTTTGGCGACCGCGTGCTGATCGAGGTGGCGGCGCGCATTCAACAAGGTCTGCGGGAGGTGGACACCCTGTGCCGACCTGGTGGGGATGAATTCCTGGTGTTCTTGCAGGAGGCCGACGCCCTGGGTGCAGAAATCGGGGCCCGCCGCATTCTGCAAGCACTGTCCCAGCCCTTTGACATGGACGGCATGAACTTCACCATGGGCTGCAGCATCGGTGTTGCCATGTACCCGGAAGACGGCAAGACGCTGGACACCTTGATCCAGTGCGCCGATACCGCCATGTACCGCGTGAAAGAGCGGGGCCGCGGCAACTTCCGCTTCTACCAGCCACAGATGAATGTAGACCTGCTCTCGCGCATGAAGATGGACCATGCCATGCGCCTGGGGCTGGAGCAAGGCCTGTTCAGCCTGCACTACCAGCCACAGGTCTCCCTGGTGGATGGTGGCCTGCTGGGCGCCGAAGCGCTGGTGCGCTGGACCGATGCCGATTTGGGCCAGGTGCCGCCTGCCACCTTTATTCCGCTGGCCGAAGAAACCGGTTTCATCATCGCCATTGGCAACTGGGTGCTGGCAGAAGCGGTGCGCCAGGCGGTTGCCTGGCAGACCAGCGGCAAACCCGTGGTGGTGTCGGTGAATGTGTCGGCACTGCAGTTCCAGCAGCCCGATTTTGTGGATCGGGTGGCTGACACCATCCGCCAGGCAGGGCTGGAGCCTGCGCTGCTGGAGCTGGAACTCACCGAATCCATCCTGATCCGTGATGCCAATGAAACCTTGGCACGCCTGCATGCACTGGCCGATCTGGGTCTGAGCCTGGCCATTGATGACTTTGGCACGGGTTACTCCAGCCTGGCCTACCTGAAGAAGTTTCCGATTTCCAAACTCAAGATTGACCGCGCCTTTGTCATGGGCTTGCCCCAGGACGAGAGTGACCGTGCAATTGTGAGCGCCACCATTGGCATGGCGCGTGCGCTCAAAATGACGGTGGTGGCCGAGGGTGTGGAAACCGAAGCCCAGCGGGACTACCTGCGTGGGCTGGACTGCGAGTCCTTTCAGGGCTTCCTGTGTGCGCCGGGCTTGCCGGCCGCAGAGTTTGAGGTGCTGGCTGCCAGCCTGCCGCGTGGCACGGTGGGGCCGCTGCTGTAAGCCTGCTAGTCCGGCTTCAGCCGTGCAGGCCTTTCCACAACATGTAGGCGGCCAGTGCATACAGCACTCCGGCAAACACCCGTTTGAGTTTGGCCACAGGCAGGCTGTGCGCCAGTTTGGCGCCCAGCGGCGCGGTGAGCACACTGCAACTGGCGATGACTAACAACGCAGGCAGCCAGATAAAGCCCAATGACCACGCGGGCAAGCCCGGTGTGCCCTGGCCACTGATGGAGTAACCCACGGCATTCGCCAGCGCAATCGGAAAGCCCAGCGCCGCACTGGTGGCCACCGCATTGATGATGGCCACGTTGTGTGCCACCATGAATGGCACGCTGATAAAGCCGCCGCCCGCGCCCACCAGACCGGAGATCAGCCCAATCACGCCGCCCGCGCCCACCATACCGACGGTGCCCGGCATGGCGTTGCCCGGCTTGGGCTTCTTGTCCAGAAACATTTGCGTGGCCGAGAAACCAATGAAAGTGGCAAAAATCAGCGCCAGTGTTGTGCCCTTGAGCAAGGCAAAAATTCCCATGCTGCCGATGGCGCCGCCGATCACGATGCCTGGCGCCAGGCCCTTGACGATGTCCCAGCGTACTGCGCCACGTTTGTGGTGGGCCCGCACGCTGGAGATGGAGGTGAACATGATGGTGGCCATGGAGGTGGCAATCGCCATCTTCACTGCCAGATCGGCCGGCACGCCCTGGCCCGACATGATCAGCGTCATGAACGGGCCGATCAGCATGCCACCGCCAATGCCCAGCAGACCGGCCATGAAACCGGTGGCCAGGCCCAGTGCGGCCAGTTCAAGAATCAGCACAGGATCGAAATGCATGGGTGGCTAGGCAGAGGGGAGGAAGGAATAGGTGTCTGCGGTGTGATCCACCAGACCGTCACCCTAAACCGAAGTTTAGGTGGGCGAGGTCAGCACAAGCTTTGGGTTCATCTAACGCGAGATGATCACGCTAGCCTGGCAATGTTCCAAGCCCGGGCTCAATGAGCATTGGTTCAGGAAATATAAAGCCCGGTAGCACCGCAGACAAAAGCATTGTAGCCCCCACGCTCCACCGCTGCGCGGGTCGCTGCCCCCTCAGGGGGCTCATTTTGCTTGGGGCGGCCCGGCGCAAAATTGTCCGTTGCTGTGGTTAGATTTAAAGTAAACGGCCGTCTTCACCCAGCGCTTCGTCCAGGCGTTCCAGCAGCGAGGTCAACAGCAGGTCAGGGTCTCCGGCATGTTCCGTCGAGCGGGCCACGGCTGGCGCCGTTTCACTGGCCAGTACATCGCTTGTGCCTGCCGCAGCGGCGGGTGCACGTTCTGGCAGGTCAAAGGCCAGGTTCAGGGCAGCCAGCACCGCAATGCGGTCACGTGCACGCACCTTGCCGGCGTCGCGGATCTTGCACATGGCGGAGTCCACACGCTCCACGGCTTCGAGCAGTTTGGTTTCGCCACCTTCGGGGCAGCCCAGCAGGTAGCTTTGCCCCATGATTTGAACTTCGAGCTGTTTCATGATGGGTCTTTTTGTGCCGTAGTGGCTTCAGGGAGCCGCTCCAGCAGGGCATCGACGCGCGCCCGCGCAGCACCCAAGCGGGATTTCAGCGAATCACGTTCCTGTGCCAGCGCGTCCACCTGGTCGGAGAGCAGTGCATTGGTGCGCTGCAACTCTTCGTAGCGCACCAGCAGGCGTTCCACGCGGTCGGCAATTTGGTCGATTTGGGTCTGGTTCGACATAAGTGGAGCATTGTAGGGTTTGCGACAGGCTGCGCCGCGTAAAATACGCGGGTTGGTGCTCGCGGTGTGGTTCACACGCAGCAGTTCAACGGGAAGCAGGAGGGAGACGCTGACAACAGCCAACCTAACCTGCGCTGCCCCCGCAACGGTAAGTGGACGAATCTCCCGATTCCGCTTCCATCACGGCCACTGAGCGTTCTGAACAAACGCTTGGGAAGGCGATGGAGGTTGTTCCACCAGCCCGGATACCGGCCAACAAGGTGGTTGCACGCGTGCGTGCTGCCTTGACGCTCATGCCCAGGCGGGGAAGCCCGGGAGAGTTTCTATCGGGTTTTTTATTTCATGCAAAGTGGTATTTTTCGGACACGCTTGGCGTTGCTTCCGTGTGCCTTGTTGTTGGCATTCTCTGCGCTCGCGCAAAGTGAAAGCGTAGCGGTGCTCAAAGACGTGGTCGTTACGGCCACGCGTTCTGAAACCTTGGCCAATGCCGTCATCAGCGACGTGACCGTGGTCACGCGTGATGATATTGAAAAGGGCAGCGGCCGCTCGGTCAGTGAACTGCTGGCCCGCATGGCGGGTGTGCAGATGGCTTCCAACGGGGGCTTGGGCAAAAATTCCAGCATCTTCATTCGCGGCACGGAAACCCGCCATGTGCTGCTGCTGGTGGACGGCGTGCGTTATGGCTCTGCCACATCCGGTACGCCCAACTTTGACACCATCCCTCTGGAGATGATCGAACGCATTGAAGTGCTCAAGGGACCCGCCTCAGCCCTGTATGGCAGTGACGCCGTGGGCGGTGTGATCCAGATCTTCACGCGCAAGGGCGGCACAGGATTCCACCCCTATGCCAGCGTGACAGCGGGGGAGGCAGACCGTGCAGAACTGTCTACCGGTTTCACTGGCGGTGAGGAGCAATTTTCCTATTCGTTGGGCGTGCAGACGCTGGAAGAGAATGGTTTTTCCTCCACCAATCGGCGTATCGGCGGCACGGCCACCACCGGGTTCAACGCAGACCGCGACGGGTTTTCACAAAAAGCCGTCAACGCGTCCATGGGCTGGAAGCTCACCAAGGACTGGAAAATTGACGCGACCGGTTTGCAGACCGAAGGTGTGAACCATTACGATGGCGGCACCAACCCTTTTGATGTGCGCACAGAATTTGTCACCTCGGTGAAAAAACTGGGTCTGCAGGGCCAACTGACCTCCGCGTGGAAATCCCGGGTGGAAGGTGCGGTCAGTACCGACAAAGCCACCTCCCTGACCAGTACCTCCACCAGCCAGTTCGACACCGAGCAGGAGCAATGGAGTTGGCAAAACGAGGTGGCTACACCACTGGGCCTGGTGTTTGCCGGACTGGACTCTCTTCGCGAGAAGGTCAGCGGCACACAGGCCTATGCCGTATCGAATCGCACCACGGACTCTGCCTTTGTGGGTGTCAGCGGTGATGCCGGCGCACACAGCTGGCAGGCCAATACCCGGCAGGACCGCAACTCCCAGTTTGGCAATGCAAACACCGGGCTGCTGGCCTACGGCTACCGCGTGACCCCTGATCTGCGCTTGCGCGGCTCTTACGGCACCAGCTTCAAGGTACCGAGCTTCAACAGCCTGTACTGGGTCAGTAGCGGTTTCAATGGCAACCCGACGACACAACCCGAAACAGGCGAGAACGCAGAACTGGGCGCCACCCTGGCGCTGGGCGACCAACTGTTGAGCTTGACGCACTACCAAAATCGCATCAAAGGCTTCATCACCACCCAGCCTGCGGTGAGCAATATTCCCTATGTGCGTATCGACGGCTGGACGCTGGCGCTGGAAGGCGCCGTGGGAGCCTGGGATTACCGGACGTCGCTGGACATGCTCGACGCGCGCAACGAAGCCAATGGCCTGAAACTCATACGCCGCCCGGACGCACAGGTCACTGCTTCTGCCAGTTACGCTGTCGGCGAGTGGCGTCTGGGCGCGTCCTGGCTGGTGGCGTCAGAGGCGTTTGACGATGCTGCCAACACCAAGCCCCTGGGTGGTTATGGCACGGTGGATGTGCATGCCCGCAAGGCCGTTGGCAAAGACTGGTTTGTGGAGGGCAATGTGGTCAACTTGGGCGACAAGTTTTACCAAACGGCCTTGGGGTACAACCAGCCAGGACGCAGTGCATACATCACCTTGCGTTACCAACCCAAGTAAAGGGAGTCCTTTGTCAAACGTGTCGTGTCCCGCCATCCTCGTCGCGGCCCCGGCTTCCGGCCAGGGCAAGACGACCATCACGTCCGCTTTGGCGCGTCTGCACACGCGCCAGGGGCGGCGGGTGCGGGTGTTCAAGTGCGGGCCCGATTTTCTGGACCCGTACTGGCACACCCTGGCCAGCGGCGCGCCGGTGCACCAACTTGACCTGTGGATGACGGGTGAAGTCGATTGCCGCGCGCGCCTGCATGCGGCGGCGCAGGGGGCGGACCTGATCCTTGTGGAAGGCGTGATGGGCCTGTTTGACGGCGAGCCCAGTGCGGCGGATCTCGCGCAGCGCTTTGGCCTGCCGGTGCTGGCAGTGGTGGATGCCTCAGCCATGGCTGGCACCTTTGGCGCGCTGGCGTTTGGGCTGCAGCACTACCGGTCCAACATGCCCTGGGCCGGTGTGTTGGCCAACCGCGTGGCCAGCGCGCGCCACGCAGAGATGCTGCAGGGCAGTGTGGCTGCCGAGCAGTGGATGGGTGCGGTCATGCGCAATGCCGCGATGAGTCTGCCCGAGCGCCATTTGGGTCTGACGGTCGCGAGTGAGGTGGTAGATGCGATGGAACGGCTGGATGCCGCTGCGGATGCATTGGCGGAAACCCCATTGGGTCAGATGACTCTGGACGATTTGCAGCGCTGGTCTGTGGACTTCGCCGCTTTGGAGGTTGCGCCAGGAGCCCGGGCGACAGAGCGTTCTGCTTCGTGTCCCCCGCCTGCTGTGCAGGCTCCTCCTTTACCTGCGCAGAACGCCCTGCCGCCCGGACTCCTTCCTTTGCGTGGTACGACGATTGCTATCGCTCGCGACGCTGCGTTTTGCTTTATTTACGCTGCGAATCTGGATACGCTGCGTGCGCTGGGTGCCGAGCTGGTGTTCTTTTCACCACTGGTGGACACGGCGCTGCCTGTGTGTGATGCGCTGTGGATTCCCGGCGGCTATCCTGAGCTGCATGCCCAGACGATTTCCGCCAACACCGCGCTGCGGGACAGCCTGGCCGCGCACATCGCCGCGGGTAAACCAGTGTGGGCAGAGTGCGGCGGCATGATGGCTTTGTTTGACACACTGGTCACCGCCGATGGCCAGCGTTATGCGCAGTGGGGCCTGCTGCCCGGCGAAGTGACCATGCACAAGCGGCTGGCCGCGCTGGGCCCTCAGCAGTTGGCCCTGGACAGCGGCACGTTGCGTGGCCATACCTTCCATTACTCGACCACGGCGACACCGCTGCAAGCTGTCACGCGAACCTCTCGCCCCAATGCCGTCCCGACCCCAGACGTGGGTGAAGCCCTGTGGCAGCAAGGCGCCGTGCGCGCCAGCTACTTCCACGCCTGGTTCCCATCCTGCCCTGGCGCAGTGGTGGCGCTGTTTACCGCGTCGGTGGAGGTCACTGCATGACGGACCTGTTGCACTTCAGCCCCGGCCCGCAGCGCATCGTCTGTCTGACGGAAGAGACCACCGAGTGGTTGTACCTGCTGGGCCAGGAGCACCGCATCGTGGGTATCTCCGGCTACACCGTGCGGCCCAAGCGTGCGCGCGATGAGAAGCCGCGGGTCAGCGCTTTCCTGAGTGCCAAGATCGAGAAGATCATGGAACTGCAGCCCGACTGCGTGCTAGGTTTTTCCGACCTGCAGGCCGACATTGCGGCAGAGCTGGTCAAGCGCGGCGTGCAAGTCACTATCTTCAACCAGCGCAGCGTGGCCGAGATTTTTTCCATGCTGTTCCAGCTCGCCGCCATGGTGGGTGAGGCAGAGCAGGGCGCGCAGCGCATCACGCAGATGCAGGCTGATCTGCGCACCATGCAGGCGGCGGTGGCGGCCAAAGTAACCGCCGGTGCGCGCCGCCCCAAGGTGTTTTTTGAAGAGTGGGACACGCCACACATCAGCGCGATCCGCTGGGTGTCGGAACTAGTTGGCATTGCAGGCGGGGACGATTGCTTCCCCGAGCTGGCGACGCAGTCTCTGGGCAAAAATCGCATCATTGCCGATGGCGCCGAGATCGTGCTCCGCAACCCCGACATCATTCTGGGGTCCTGGTGCGGCAAGAAATTTCGGCCAGAGAACGTGGCGGCGCGGGAAGGTTGGGGCGTGGTGAACGCCGTGCGCCACAAGCAGTTGTTTGAAATCAAGTCGCCCGACATCCTGCAGCCCGGCCCGGCGGCTCTGACCGATGGTGTGCAAAAAATGCACCAGATCATCCTGCAGTGGATGGATGCAGACCAGTCGGGAGCCTTCCAGCCATGAGCACGATAACGATTGCCAAAAGCGAACTGATCCTGGGTGGCCAGAAAAGCGGCAAGTCGCGCCGCGCCGAACTGCTGGCGCGCGAATGGCTGACGCAGTCCAGCACCCACCGCGCCGTATTGATCGCCACCGCCCAGCCCTGGGACGACGAAATGCGCCAGCGCATTGCGCGCCACCAGGCAGACCGCGCGGAGCGCGTGCCGGGCATGACTACCGTGGAAGAGCCGCTGGCGCTGGCCGAGGCCATCCAAACGCATGGCAGTGCTAACACGCTGGTGGTGGTGGACTGTCTGACACTGTGGCTCACCAATCTGCGCATGCCTGCGGAATATGAGCCAAAAATGCCTCCGGCCCCCGTGGATATTGCGCAAGCAGCTTCTCTTTTGATAGCAATTTCCCAAGCCCCTGGCCCCGTGGTGCTGGTGGGTAACGAGATTGGGCTGGGCGTGATTCCCATGGGGCGCGAGGTGCGAGCCTTTGTGGACGCGCTGGGTAAACTGAACCAGGATGTGGCCGCCACCTGCCAGCGCGTGACGCTGATGGCAGCCGGTCTGCCGCTGACTTTGAAAGACGCCGCATGACCAGGACCTGCGCCGGATTGCTCCGACAGTTGTGGCATTGGCTGGAAGGCGGGGTGCCAGAGCGCTTTGCTCCGTGTCCCCCGCCCGCGTTGCGGGCTCCTCCTTTACCTGCGCAAAACACTCTGGCACCCCGCCTTCTGGCGGCGCTTGTATTCGCGGCCACGTTCGCGGGTGCAGCACAGGCCTTGCAGGTCACCGATGACCGCGGTGTCACCGTCACGCTGCCTGGGGCGCCGCAACGCATCGTGAGCTTGTTGCCGTCCCTGACCGAAACCGTATGCGAACTCGGCCGCTGCGCGAACTTGGTGGGTGTAGACCGTTATTCCAACTTTCCGGCCAACGTGCAAAAGCTGCCCCAGGTGGGCGGCGGCCTGGATCCGAATATCGAAATGATCGTCTCCCTCAAACCCGACGTGGTGCTCATGGCCACCTCCTCGCGCGCGGGTGACCGGTTGCAGGCGCTGGGCATCCAGGTGGTGGCACTGGAGCCCAAAACACACGCCGACGTGCAGCGCGTGATGCTCAAGCTGGGGCAGTTGCTGGAGGTGCCTGACGCGGCGCGCATCTGGCGTGCGATTGACGCAGGGGTATCCGCTGCGGCCCAGTCGCTACCCGCTAGCGTGCGCGGCACGCGGGTCTACTTTGAAGTGAATCAGGGCCCGTATGCGGCGGGGGAGTCGTCCTTTATTGGCGAGACACTCACGCGCCTGGGTGCCAAAAACATCGTGCCTGCCAAGCTGGGCCCGTTTCCCAAATTGAATCCCGAGTACATCGTGCGTGCCAACCCCGACCTCATCATGATTGGCCAGCGCAGCGCCGATGGCCTGACGGCGCGCCCGGGCTGGCAAGCCATCCGCGCGCTGCGCGAGCAACGGATTTGCATCTTTCCATCCGGTGAGGCTGACATGCTGGTGCGCCCCGGCCCGCGCATGGCCGAAGGTGCGCGCCTGATGGCCAAGTGTTTGGTCGACAAGGCTCCTAAGCCCTCTCCCGGAGCCAAACCATGATGCCCAAGCGCGTTTTTTGGCTGGTCTGGGCCGGTGTACTGGGCGCGCTAGCGCTCACGGCACTGGGTATTTGCGTGGGCAGCGCCGGGCTGGAGAACCTGCTCGGGCCGTTGCTCAACCCTGCACAAGACCCGCAGCAGACTGCCATGGCACAGCAAATCGTCTGGCAGATCCGCCTGCCGCGTACGCTGGGCGCCTGGGCCGCCGGTGCCTTGCTGGGGCTGGCCGGTGCGGTGGCGCAGGGCCTGTTTCGCAATCCGTTGGCCGATCCGTATCTGCTGGGCAGCGCCTCCGGCGCGTCGCTGGGCGTTGCGCTCGCCTTGGCCGCTCTGGGTGGTGGTGCCGGCATGCTGGGCGGCAGCATGATGAGTGGTGGCGTGGCGGTCAGCGTGTTCTCCAGCAGCCTGTGGGTGCGCCTGGGTCTGACCGGTGCAGCGTTTCTGGGCGCGGTGTTTGCCGTGATGCTCACGCTGGTGCTGTCGCGCGGCGTGGGCCACACGCTGCGCCTGCTGCTGGCCGGTGTGGTGGTGGGCGTGGTGCTGGGTGCCATGACGCACCTGGTGCTGCTGTTCTCGCCCGAGTCGCTGCAGGCCATGCAGGCGTTTATGTTGGGTTCCACCGCCTTTGTCGGTTGGACCTCGTGCGCGCTGATGGCCAGCGTCTGGGGCCTCTGTGTGCTGGCGGCCTGGCTGCTGGCGCGTGTGCTCGATGGGCTGAGCCTGGGCGACGCCACGGCCGTCAGTCTGGGCTTGCCCGTGGCGCCGATGCGCGCGGCACTGGTGGCGGTGCTGGCGCTGGCCACGGGTACAGCGGTGGCACAAACCGGTTTGATTGCTTTTGTGGGCTTGGCCGCACCGCACCTGGTGCGCTCGGTGGTCAAAACCACACACGCACACCTGATGCTGCTTTCCAGCCTGATGGGCGGTGTGCTGCTGATGGCGGCCGACACGCTGGCGCGCGGCTTGATTGCTCCGCAGGAGTTGCCGGTGGGCATGCTCACCGCGGTGCTGGGCGGCGGCTACCTGCTGTGGCTGATGCACCGCAGCAGCAGTCTGGGCGGAGGGCGTGTGGCATGACAGGTGCTACCAAAATCATAGCTATCTGCGCACAATCCATAGGGGCTAGCCTGGGAAATGGCTTGCAAAAACAACCTATCCTGCACAACATCAGCCTGGACATTGCAGCTGGAAAATGGACCAGCATCGTGGGCCCGAACGGCGCCGGCAAGTCCACTTTGTTGAAATGCTTGGCCGGCGTGTTGCCGCACAGTGGCAGCGTGGCGCTGCTGGGCCAGCCGCTGCAAAGCCTGCCGCACCGCGAGCGTGCGCGGCAACTGGCCTGGTTGGGCCAGAACGAAACCTCGGCCGACGATCTAACCGTGTGGGACGTGGCCATGCTGGGCCGCTTGCCGCACCAGGCCTGGCTGGCACCGCCCAGTGCCGCCGACCATGCGGCCGTAGAACAAGCCCTTCGCGCCACGCGCGCCTGGGATTGGCGCGAACGCGCGCTGGGCCAACTCTCCGGTGGTGAGCGCCAGCGCGTGCTGCTGGCGCGTGCGCTGGCCGTGCAGGCCCAGGTGCTGTTGATGGACGAACCGCTGGCCAATCTGGACCCCCCGCACCAGGCCGACTGGCTGGATGTGGTGCGCGCGCTGGTCGCCCAGGGCAAGACCGTGGTCAGCGTGTTGCACGAGATCACCATGGCGCTTCAGGCTGACCGCTTGGTGGTCATGCGGCAGGGCCGGGTAACGCACCACGGTGCGAGCAGTGATGCCAGCACACACGAAGCGCTGATGGATGTGTTTGACCGCCGCATTGCCGTGCACACCATCGATGGCCAGTGGGTGGCACTGCCCCAGCTGCGAAGGGAGATGCCGAACTGAAAACACCTCGCCGCACTCGTTTTTTTGTTAGTTTTCAAATTTTTACCAAGGAGTTAGACCATGCATATCGAACCTGGACTGGTGGATGGAACCAAAATTTTCCTGAGCTATGCCACTGGCACTGCTGCCGCTGTTTACGCCACCAAACTGGCGGTTGATGCGGTCAAAAAAGACGGCTTCGTGTCTCTGTTGTTGCGCAGCCTGCTGTGCATCGGTTTGGTGTTTTCTTTCTTCGAACTGTTACCACACCATCCGGTGGGCGTGTCGGAAGTGCACTTGATTCTGGGTACCACCTTGTTGCTGGTCTTTGGTGTGGCGCCTGCCGCGCTGGGGTTGGCGGGCGGTTTGGCGATTCAGAGTCTGTTTTTTGCGCTGCAGGATTTGTCGCAATACGGTATGAATGTCACCACTTTGCTGGTGCCTTTGTTTGCTACGTATGCACTGGCGCGTCGCATTGTTCCCCAGAGCATGGCCTACGTGGATATCAGCTACCAGCAAGCATTCAAACTGTCGGTGGCGTACCAGGGGGGCATCGTGGTGTGGGTCGGTTTCTGGGCTTTGTATGGCCATGGTTTCAATGCAGCAAACTTTGCCCAGATCGGTAGTTTTGGTGCCGCCTACATGACCGTGGTGTTGCTGGAGCCGTTGGTGGACCTGGGTGTCTTGGCCGCAGCCAAAGCATTGCATCGCCTCAACGGCAGTGCGTTGGTTGAGCAGCGCCTGTACAACGCCGCCTGATAGGACCAGTTGTGGAAATTGAAGCCCCACCCGTCGATTACCAGCGTGTCGTTCCCACGGCAGAGCGCCGCGGCCTGATCCTGGTGCACACCGGCACCGGCAAGGGCAAGAGCACGGCCGCCTTTGGCCTGGCCCTGCGCGCGCACGGCCGCGGCAAGGCCGTCAAGGTCTACCAGTTCATGAAAGTGCCGACCGCGCGTTTTGGCGAGCACCGCCTGTTTGAGCAGTTGGGCATTCCGATCGAAGGCCTGGGCGACGGCTTTAGCTGGAAGAGCCGCGATCTGGACCATTCGGCGCAACTGGCGCTGGACGGCTGGGCCAAGGCGGAGGCCACGATTCGCGCGGGCGGACACTTCATGGTGGTGCTGGACGAAATCATGTACCCGCTGCGCTACGGCTGGATTCCGCTGGAGACCATCCTCACCTGCCTGCGCGAGCGCCCGCCGCATGTGCATGTGGTGTTGACCGGGCGTAACGCCCCAGCCGAGATGGTGGAACTGGCCGATACGGTGACCGAGATGACGCTCATCAAGCACCATTTCAAAGCGGGTGTTCCGGCCCAACGTGGTATTGAGGACTGAGGTTTTGCTTTTGCGTTCTTCCGCTCCCCCATCCGCGTTGCGCCTGCTGCCTTCGGTGTCTGCGTTCGCGGTCTTGGGGCTGTTCTCCAGCTTCGCCATGGCGCAGGCGGTGCAACCGGTGTCGCGTATCGTCACACTTTCGCCTTCGCTGACTGAAGCCGTTTGCGCGCTGGGGCGTTGTGCGCAGTTGGTCGGCACAGACCGTTATTCCACCTGGCCCAACTCCGTGCAGGTGCTGCCCAAGGTCGGCGGCCTGGAAGACGCACAGATTGAGCGCATCGTGACGCTGCGACCCAACCTGGTTTTGCTGGGGCCGCGCAGCCGTGCCGGTGAGCGCCTGCAGTCGCTGGGCGTGCCGGTGATGACATTCGATGCCCGCACCCACGCTGATCTGAAGCGCATGTTGCTCAAGCTGGGCGATGCGCTGGGGGAGCCCACGCGCGCCGCCGAGCTGGTGGCACGTATCGATGCGGAAATGGACGCCGCAGCAGGCCGCCTGCCCGCGGCCTTGCGCGGGCGCACTGTGTATGTGGAAGTGGGTCCCGCCCCCACAGCGGCGAGTGACAAGAGTTTTATTGGCGAGACCGTGGCCCGGCTGGGCCTGGTCAATGTGGTGGGGGGTGAGTTAGGCTTGTTCCCCAAGATCAACCCCGAGCTGCTGCTGCGCCGCCCACCGGATTTGATCATCGGCCCGCGCGCCACGCTGGCCAATCTGGCAGACCGCCCCGGCTGGAGCACGCTGCCCGCGGTGCGCCAGCAGCAGCTGTGCCTGCTGGACACTGAACGTATGGACCTGCTGTCACGCCCCGGCCCGCGCCTGGGCGAGGCCGCGCAAATGCTGGTGGAGTGCCTGAAGGCTCTGCCGCCCCGTTGATTTTTTCTTCAAGGACTTCCTGATGCAAACCCGAAAAATCCCCGCCACCATCATCACTGGCTTCCTGGGCAGCGGCAAGACCACGCTGTTGCGCCACCTGCTGGCCAACGCGCAAGGCCGCCGCATTGCCGTCATCGTCAACGAGTTTGGCGAACTGGGCATCGACGGCGAACTGCTGCGCGGCTGCGGCATTGGCTGCGACGAGAACGGCGAAGAAAACGGACAGTTGTACGAACTGGCCAACGGCTGCCTGTGCTGCACCGTGCAAGAGGAATTTGCGCCTGTGATGGAGCAGTTGGCCAAGCGTCGCGACCAGATCGACCACCTGATCATTGAAACCTCGGGCCTGGCGCTGCCGAAGCCACTGGTGCAGGCTTTTCAGTGGCCCGCGCTGCGCAACACCTTTACCGTGGACGCCGTGGTGACCGTGGTGGATGCGCCCGCGGTGGCGGCCGGTGACTTTGCCGACGACCCGGTGGCCGTGGACGCCCAGCGCCGAGCCGACGACAACCTGGACCATGACTCCCCGTTGCACGAGCTGTTTGAAGACCAGTTGGCCACGGCCGACCTGGTGATCGTGCACAAGACCGATGGCGTGACGCCTGCCCAGCTTGTGGAGGTGGAAGCCGCTATCCGTGCCGAGACGCTGCCTGGCGTGAAGCTGGTGCATGCGCAGCATGGCCGCATCGACATGGGTGTGCTGCTGGGCCTGGAGCGCGCAGTGGAAGACCAGATCGACCAGCGCAAGACCCACCACGACGAGGAAGAAGACCACGACCACGACGCCTTTGACTCGGTGCAGGTAGCGCTGGATGTGACCAACCGAGAAGGCCTGCTGGCCGCCCTGCAGGGCGTGGTGGCGCGCCACGAGATTTACCGCGCCAAGGGCTTTGTGGCCTTGCCCGGTGTGGCCATGCGCCTGGTGGTGCAGGGCGTGGGCACCCGTTTTGACAGTTACTTTGATCGTCCGTGGCGCGCCGATGAAGTGCGCCAATCGCGCCTGGTGTTGATCGGCTCGGAACTGAATGCGGCTGTGTTGCAGGCTGAGCTGAGCGCGGCACTGGCCGCATCTACAACGCCCGTCGCGGCTTGATTTCAAATGCACGCTGATGGTTTAGGCCCGTGGCGGGCACAGGCCGACGGGGCACTCTGCTCCGCGGCTGTCCTCCGCCCTGCGGGCTCCCCCTTTATGCCGCTGCGCAGAGCGCCCCGCCGACCTGCGCGAGATAAGTGGTTGGCTGTTCAACCTTACCTTGTGAAGTAAAAAATGCATTTGCTCTCTACCCGCCCCGGCGGCCACGTTGAAGACGGAGGCCAGGGCGTGGTGCGCGTGGAGCAGACGCCGGGCGACATCGTGGTGCTGAGCGCGGCGGACACCACGCTGTCTTTGTTGGCCGATGCTGCGGGTGCATTGTCCGATGGCTTCCCCACGGTGCGTTTGGCCAACCTGATGTGGCTGCGCCAGCCTGCGTCGGCCGACATGTACGTGGACGAGGTGCTGCAGCATGCGCGCGTGATCGTCATCGACCACCTGGGCGCGGCGAGTGACTGGGCCTATGTGGTGGAGCGGGTGCGTGAACTGGCACGCGAACGCGGCCAGTGGCTGGCCCTGTTTTCGGGCGACGCCAGCGAAGACCTGCAGCTGCTGCTGCGCAGCACCGCCGCGCACGAAGACTGCCGCCAGCTTTGGCGCAGCCTGCGTGAAGGCGGCCGCGACAATGCGCGCGGCTTTTTTGAACTCATAGGCCACGCCGCCTTTGGCCTGGGCGCACGCCCCGCGCCGCCGGCCGTGCTGCCACCGGCCATGGTTTACACGCCGCTGGCCGCCCCCGCGTGGCAGGCCGGTGCGCCCGTGGCGCTGCTGGTGTTCTACCGCGCCCACGTTCAGGCTGGCAACACGGCGGTGTTTGACGCCATGCTGGCCGCTCTCAGCGCCGAAGGCCTCAATACCGTGGCTGTTGCGGTGGACTCGCTGAAGAACCCGGCCAGCCTTGCGCTGTTGCAGTCATTAGCCGTGCAGCGCAGCGTGGGCGTGGTGCTCAACGCCACGAGTTTTGCGATCACTGCGCTGGACGGTGACGACGTCGACAGCGTGGACGGTGCGCAGATGGCGCCGCTGGCGGGTGATGCACCGGTACTGCAGCTCATCACCGCCGGTTGCGCGCAAGAGCAGTGGCAGGCCGACCCGCACGGCCTGGCGCCGCGCGACCTGGCCATGCAGGTGGTGCTGCCCGAGGTGGACGGCCGCATCGGCACGCGCGCCATCAGCTTCAAGGGCCTGGCCTGGCGCTGCGAGCGCACCGAGGTGGACGTGGTGCGTTACCAGCCCGAGCCTGAACGCATGGCCTTTGTGGCCGAACTGGCGCGCCGCTGGTGTGTGTTGCGTGACAAGCCCAATGCCGACAAACGCGTGGCGTTGATCCTCGCCAACTACCCCAACGATGACTCCCGCCTGGCCAACGGCGTGGGCCTGGACACACCCGCTTCCACCGTGGCCCTGCTGCAGGCTATGCAGGGCGCCGGTTACACCACCGGCGCCTTGCCCGAGGACAGTGATGCGTTGATGGCCGCGCTGATAGCCGGTGTCACCAACAACCTGGACGCCAACGACATGCGTCCTGCCGGCCAGAGCCTGGCCATGGCCGACTACCTAGCGGACTTCAACCGCCTGGACGCCGCCAGCCGCGACGCGGTGAATACGCTGTGGGGCTTGCCTGAGCAAGACCCCATGGTGCGCAGCGGACGCTTCATGGTGTCGGGCCAGCGCTATGGCAACCTGTTCGTCGGCAACCAGCCCGCGCGCGGGCGCGACCTGGATTTGGTCGCCACGTACCACGATGCCGATCTGGTGCCCACGCACAACTACCTTGCGTTTTACTTCTGGCTGCGCCGCCAGTTTGCGGTGGACGCCGTGGTGCACGTGGGCAAACACGGCAACCTGGAGTGGCTGCCCGGCAAAAGCGTGGCGCTGGGCGCCCACTGCTGGCCCGACGCCATCCTGGGCCCGTTGCCGCACCTTTACCCGTTTATCGTCAACGACCCCGGCGAGGGCAGCCAGGCCAAGCGCCGCACGCAGGCCGTCATCATCGACCACTTGATGCCAGCTCTGACGCGCGCCGAGACCTACGGCCCGCTGCAAAAGCTGGAGCGGCGGATGGACGAGTACTACGAGGCCATCTCCCTGGACCCGCGCCGCGCCCAGCGCCTGCGCGTAGATATTCTGGACCGGGTGTTGACCGAGAACCTGCACACCGACCTGGGCTTTGCCAAACCCGCAGACGATGCCGGCCGCGAGGCGCTGCTGCAGCGGCTGGACGCCTACCTGTGCGAGATCAAGGAATCCCAAATCCGCGATGGTCTGCACATCCTGGGTACATCCCCGCAGGGCCGCCAGCAAATCGATACGCTGGTGGCGCTGGCGCGGTTTCCCGGTGGCACGGCTGCCGGGCAGCGCAGCCTGCTGGAGGCACTGGCAAAAGACTTGCAACTGGATGGTGTAGATGGATTTAGCGCACTGAGCCCGGAGTGGGCGGCGCCCTGGAATGGTCCGTTCCCTGCGGTGTTGCAGGGTGTTAGCACCGAGGCTTGGCGCCATGCGGGGCATACGCGGGAGCGACTTGAGTTGCTGGCGCGGCAACTGGTGCAGGACTATGTCATTGCGTCTGAAATGATTCCCCCTGTTCCCTTCAATACTGTTCGCGTTGAGCCCACCTCCGTTCGGGCTGAGCCTGTCGAAGCCCTTCGACAAGCTCAGGGCGAACGGGGGTTTTATCAGCCCGAACGGGGTATTTTTCCGCTCGATAACCCGGAGCTGTGGCCGCACACCGCCCCCGTATTGGACCGCATGCGCACCGTGCTGCGCCCGCGCCTGGACGCCTGTGGCCCGCAAGAAATTTTGCAGTGCCTGCGTGGCCTCTCAGGAAAATTTGTCCCCGCCGGCCCCAGCGGCGCACCGTCGCGCGGCCGCCCCGATGTACTGCCCACCGGCCGCAACTTCTATTCCGTGGACACGCGCGCCGTGCCCACGCAAACCGCCTACGCCATGGGCGCCGCGGCGGCCGAGCGTGTGATCGAGCGACACCTGCAAGACCATGGCAGCATGCCGGGCCAGGTGGGCCTGTCGGTCTGGGGCACCAGCACCATGCGCACCGGCGGCGAGGACATTGCCCAGGCGTTTGCGCTCTTGGGCGTGCGGCCCAAGTGGGCCGATGGCAGCAGCCGGGTGGTGGACATCGAGGTGCTGCCCATGAGTCTGAAGGGCCGGCCGCGCGTGGATGTGACGCTGCGCGTCTCAGGCTTCTTCCGCGATGCCTTCCCGAATGTGATCGACCTGTTTGATACGGCCGTGCGCACCGTGGCCGCGATCAGCGAAGAGGACGAGCCTGACGAGGTGAACCCGATCCGCGCCCGTGTGCGGCGTGAGGCGGCCGATGCACAGGCCAAGGGCCTGAGCGCCGAGGCGGCGGAACGCGAAGCCACTTGGCGCGTGTTTGGCCCACGGCCCGGCGGTTACGGCGCCGGCCTGCAGGAGCTGATGGCCAGCGGCCGCTGGACGGATGGCAACGATCTGGCACAGGCCTATCTGCGTGCGGGGGCCTTTGCCTACGGGCAGGGCGAACACGGTGTGGCAGCGCGTGGCAGCTTTGAGCAGCGTATCGCTGGGCTGGACGCGGTGCTGCACAACCAGGACAACCGCGAGCACGATGTGCTCGATTCGGACGACTACTACCAGTTCCAGGGCGGCATGGCGGTGGCCGTCCAGGCCCTGACCGGCGAGGCGGCTGCGCTGTACCACGGCGACTTCAGCGTGCCCGGCGCGCCGCGCATCCGCACGCTGGGTGAAGAGGTGGCGCGCGTGGTGCGCTCGCGCGCCGTCAACCCCAAGTGGCTGGAGGGCGTGCGCCGCCATGGCTACAAGGGCGCGTTTGAGATGGCCGCCACGGTGGACTACCTGTTTGCGTTTGACGCCACCACCGGCGTGGTGGGCGACCACCAGTACGCGCTGGTGGCCGATGCCTATTTGCACGACGACACGAACCGCGCGTTTTTGCAAGAGCACAACCCCGGCGCGCTGCGCAGTATTGGCGAGCGCCTGCTCGAAGCCATGCAGCGTGGCTTGTGGGAGGCGCCGGGCGACCAGCGCGAACGCATTGAAGACCATTTGCTGGCGCTGGAGCGCCGCGTGGAAGAACACGGAGAAGGACCTTTGGTATGACGACTTCTACAAACAATATTTCTCTGGAACCCGCCACGCGCGCGGCTTTTCCCTTTACCGCGTTGGTGGGCCAGCCGCAATTGCAGCGGGCGCTGCAGCTCGCCGCCATTGACCCCGGCATTGGCGGGGTGTTGATCAGCGGCCCACGCGGCACGGCCAAGTCCACCGCGGCGCGTGCACTAGCGGCGCTCTTGCCTGGCGCGCCGTTTGTGACATTGCCGCTGGCTGCCAGCCTGGAGCAACTGGTGGGCACGCTGAATGTGGAAGACGTGCTGCGCGACGGCCAGGTGCGCCTGGCGCCCGGTCTGGTGGCGCGTGCGCATGGCGGTGTGCTTTATGTGGATGAAGTTAATTTGCTGCCTGACGCGCTGGTGGATGCACTGCTGGACGTGGCCGCCAGCGGCGTGAACACGGTGGAGCGCGATGGTATTTCGCAGCAACACGCCGCACGTTTTGTGTTGGTGGGCACCATGAACCCGGAGGAGGGCGAGCTGCGCCCGCAGCTGCTGGACCGATTTGGCCTGTCCGTGGCGCTGGCCAACCCGGTGGATGCCGCACAGCGCACCGCCATCCTGCGTGCGCGCCTGGGTTTTGATGAAAACCCCGCAGCCCTGGCGGACCAACATGCAGAAGAACAACGTGCCTTGAGCTCTGCCCTGGTAGCAGCCCGAGCCGCATTGCCGCGTTTGACTTGGTCTGACGAAGTTTTGAATCACGCGGCAGCCTGCGCGATTGAAGCCGGTGTGGACGGCATGCGCGCCGATCTGGTGATGCTGCGTGCCGCGCGTGCGTTGGCGGCACTGGAAGGGCGCAGCGAAGTGACCGTGGCGCACGTGGACGCCGTGGCCGAACTCGCGCTGGCACACCGCCGACCCGAAGGTGGTGCTGCGCAGCCGCCAAGCACCACCAGCGCACCGCAGCAGCCCCAACAAAACCCACAGCGCCCGCAAGACCAGCAAACCGCTGCCCCTGCGCCCCAAGGCGACTGGGGCGCAATGCCCGCCCAGCCCGAAGGCACCACCAAGGTCCAAAAAATCGCCGGGTGGCCGCCAAAAAAAGCCTAGGCCACCCCAGCCGCCGCCCGCGCAACGGGCCTGGCAGCTGGCGGTGGCCTCCACCCCAGACCTCTTCTACAACCACTGCGCCGGGCGCACGGCAGCGCAGTGCCTCCATTGCCTGGCTTCCCACCGTGGTGGCCAAAGGGCCGGCGCCCCTGCACCGCGAACATCTGCGTCGCCAGCCCGTGGCACTGCGTGCCGGTCGCCTGCACTGCATCGTGCTGGACACCTCGGGCTCCATGCGCCAGCGCGGCCGCCTCGCGCTGGCCAAGGGCCATGCGGCTTTCATGATTGAACAGGCCGCGCGCCAGGGCGACGATGTGGCTCTGCTGTGTTTTGGCGGGCAGGGCGTGGAGCTATTGCTGCCACCCGGCCGCGCGCGCGCCTCCGGTAGTCAGCGCCTGCGTCCGGTGGGTGGTGGTGGTGGCACGCCGCTGGCCGAGGCTTTGGCCCAGGCCGACCGCCTGTTGCAGCGCACGTTGCGAATCGGCGGTCCGACCGAATGCTGGCTCTGGCTACTGACCGATGGCCGCACGTTGGAGCAACCGCAGGCGCCTCTGACGCCGCAGCACCTGGTCATCGTCGACTTTGACGACCCTAAAAAGAACCTGGGCCGCTGTGCCGCCTGGGCCACGCGCTGGGGCGCGGAGCACCAGCTGGCGCTGGCCTGACCCATCCATTGAAAAATACATCCATGTCCGATACCGAAATCATTGTCTGCACCACCTGCCGCCCGCCCGGCGCTTCACGCGAGCTGCCAGCCGAAGGCCTGGCCCTGTTCGAGGCTGTGCAGGACGCGCTGCTGAACTGCGAGCTGGACACCGGCGAGCACAAAGGCCTGCAGGTGCGCGGCCTGGCCTGCATGAGCGGCTGCTCGCGCGCTTGCACTGTCACACTGCAAGCCCAGGGCAAGTTCACTTATTACTTTGGCGATCTGGCGCCCGATGCCGAGACTGCCGCCCAGGTGATTGCCTGCGCGCAGTTGCATAAGCACAGCGCCGACGGCAACCTGGCCCGTAACAGCCGGCCCGAACGCCTGCGCAGCGGCATCCTGGCGCGGCTGCCACCGATCCTGGCCAGTACCGCCTGAGCGTGGATTTTCACGCCCCGATTTTTTCACCCGTAACCCAAAGGAGATAACGATGACCGATCCGACGACTTTGACCCACAGCCCCTCTGAGGGCGCCCATCTGACCCTGTCCCTGGTGGGCCCGCTGCTGGCGGCTGCCGCACTTGGCCTGGTGGTGCTTTACGGCGTAGCCTTTGCCGAGAGCCCGCTGGCGCACAACGCGGCGCATGACGTGCGCCACATCACCGTCAAACCTTGCCACTAAGTCGGCAATTCAAGGAGATTCCCATGGTTTTCCAACGATTGATCTGGTCGGCGCTGGTCGCCGCCGTGGTGGTGGGCAGTGTGCAAACCGGCGTGCAACGCTGGCAGGCAGCGCCATTGATTTTGGCGGCCGAGGTGTACGAAGAGCAGAAGGCAGAGGCACCTGCACCGGCGGAAGCGGCTGTTCCGGCAAATGCGGTTGCCGCCCACGTGCATGCCGATGCGGCAGCTGTGCACGAACATGAGCACGACGCCGCAAATGCGTGGGAGCCCGAAAACGGTGCCGAGCGCATTGGCTGGACCTGGGTGGCCAACACCCTGCACGCCTTCAGCATGGCGTTGCTGGTGTTCGCGGTGATGGGTGTGTGGCTTTATCAGCGCGGTGGTGTCGTCGCGACCCTGCGCCTGGCGGGCTGGGTGGCTGCTGCTGGTTGGCTCAGCTTTCATTTCTGGCCTTCGCTGGGTCTGCACGCGGAAGTGCCCGGCATGGAGGCCGCGCCCTTGCACGCGCGCCAGGTCTGGTGGGTGCTGGCGGTGGGCAGTGCGGTCTCTGCCTGCGCCGTAGCCGGTTTTGCCCGTGGATCCTGGCGTTGGCTGGTCGCTGTTGCGCTGTTGGCCGTGCCGTTTGTGGTGGGGGCACCGCAGTTGCAGGGTGATGCGCTGGCCGGCTTTGGCCCCGAGGCGCATGCCGCGCTGGAGAAACTGGGCACGCAGTTCATCTGGGCCACCACCTGGGTGTCGTTGTCGTTCTGGGTCAGCTTGGGCCTGGTGGGCGGCTTGGCGTTTCAGCGCTGGGTACGTCCAGCCCTGCTTGCGGTGCTGGAGAGCGCGGGCGCAGGTACTGCGGGCACGGCCAACGCCGCCTCGTAAAACACGGCAGCATCGGATATGACCCCGTGGGCCCTTTCCATGGCAGTGGCCCTGCCAGTCGCGCTGGCGGTTGACCGCTGGTGGGGCGAGCCGCCGGTGCGCCTGCACCCGGTGGTGTGGATGGGGCACGCACTGGGCGGGGCGGGGCGCTGGGTGCAGCGCCACACCGTGCAGCAGCCGGACACCGTGGATTACAAGGCTTTTTGGCTTGCAGCCCTTATGTGGTGTGCGCAAGCAGCTATTGTTTTGGTAGCGGCTGGCGCGCTGCAGTGGCTGTTGCATGGTTTGCCATGGTGGTGTGCCGGGCTGTTGCTGGGCCTGCTGCTGAAACCCCTGCTGGCCTGGACCATGCTCAAGAGCGAGGTGCAGGCGGTGGAAGACGCATTGGGCCAGTCGCTGGCTGACGGGCGTGCGCGCCTGGCCTGGCTGGTGAGCCGCGACGTGGCGCAGCTCACCGACACCCAGGTGCGTGAGAGCGCCATCGAGTCGCTGGCCGAGAACCTCAATGATTCCGTGGTGGCGCCGATTTTCTGGTTTCTGTTGCTGGGCCTGCCGGGCGCGGCGCTGTACCGCTTTGCCAATACGGCCGATGCCATGTGGGGCTATCGCGGACTCTACAAAGGGCAGAACTGGGAATGGGCGGGCAAGTGGGCCGCGCGGGCCGACGATGTGCTCAGTTTTATACCTGCACGCATCACGGCGGTGCTGTTGCTGCTGGCCGGTGGTACCAAAGGTTGGGCACGGGCGTGCCGTTTGCCGGCCGAAGCGAGGCAAACCCCGTCGCCCAACAGCGGCTGGCCCATGGCGGCCATGGCGCTGAATCTGGACGTGGCGCTGCGCAAGCCCGGCGTTTATGTGCTCAATGCAACGGGGCGTACTGCGCTGGCCGCTGACACGGCATCCGCTCTGGTTTATGCGTCCAAAGCGGTTCTAGCCCTTGTGGTGCTTGCGCAAGCAGCTATGGTTTTGATAGTGATTGGAGGTGCGGTGTGAAAGCTGTACCCCGTATCCATGGCGGGCCGGACGCGCTGGGCGCGCCGTTGTATGACTTTTCCACCAACAGCAACGCCTGCGGCCCGTGCCCGCAGGTGCTGGCTGCTGTGCAGGCGGCCGATGCCACGCGTTATCCCGATGCTGGCTACACAGCAGTGCGTGCCGCGTTGGCAGTTTTCCACGGCGTGGCGGCCTGGCGCATTGTGTTGGCGGGCAGTGCCAGCGAGTTTATTTTCCGCATCACGGCCTGGGCTGTGCAGCAAGGCGCGCGCAGCGTGTGCCTGCCTGCGCATGCCTATGGCGATTACGCCCATGCGGCGCGGCCCTGGGGTTTGGATGCGCTGACGGATGTTGATGCCGCGGCGCTGGTCTGGGCGTGTGAGCCGTCCAGCCCGCTGGGCCAGGCGCATGGCCAGTGGCCTGCAGAGTTAAGCCATGTGGTGCTGGACAGCGCCTACGCGCCGCTGCGCCTGAGTGGCGCATCCAGCCTGAACGATTCGCAGCGTGATGCGCTGTGGCAACTGTTTTCCCCCAACAAGGCACTGGGCCTGACCGGCGTGCGCGCGGCTTATGCGATTGCACCGCACGATGCCGCGCAGGCCGTGCAGCAGCTCGACGCGCTGGCACCCTCGTGGGTGCTGGGCGCACACGGCGTGGCGATGCTGCTGGCCTGGACGCAGTCCGACACCCAAGCCTGGTTGCAGCAAAGCCTGCACACCTTGCGTGGCTGGAAGCGGCGGCAGGTGGAGTTGCTGCAAGGTGCGGGCTGGGAAGTATTGCCTAGCGACACGCCGTTTTTCTGCGCTCGCCCCCCGGTAGATGCGGTTGCCCTGTGTGCCCGGCTGCGCACGCAAGGCATCAAGCTGCGCGACACCACTTCGTTTGGCCTGCCGGGCCAGGTGCGCCTGGGTGTGCTGTCACCGCAGGCGCAAGATGCGTTGCTAGCTGCTCTGACAAAGAACACCACTCTGACCATGGAAACCACCTGATGACCGCCAAATGTGTGATGGTGCTGGGCACGACCAGCGGCGCGGGCAAAAGCTGGCTCACAACCGCACTGTGCCGCTACTACGCGCGCCAAGGCTTGAAAGTCGCGCCGTTCAAGGCGCAGAACATGAGCAACAACGCGCGGGTGGTGGCGTCTGAAAACGGCCAGGGCGAGATTGGCTCCGCCCAATACTTCCAGGCCCTGGCCGCCAATGCCGTACCCGATGTGCGCATGAACCCGCTGTTGTTGAAGCCTGAGCGCGACACGCATAGCCAGGTGGTGCTGATGGGGCAGGTGAGCGCGGAGCTCAGCGCCATGCCATGGCGTGGCCGCAGTGCCCACGTCTGGCCACAGATCGCCGCGGCGCTCGACGCATTGCGTGCTGAGAATGATGTGGTGGTGATAGAGGGCGCAGGTTCTCCGGCCGAGATCAACCTGCATGCCAGTGACATCGTCAACATGCGCGTGGCGCTGCACGCCAATGCAGCATGTCTGCTGGTGACCGACATTGACCGTGGCGGTGCGTTTGCGCACCTTTACGGGACCTGGGCGTTGTTGCCCAAAGAAGAGCGCGCACTGATCAAAGGCTTTGTGCTCAACAAGTTCCGTGGCGATGCGGCGCTGCTGGCGCCCGCGCCGCAGATGCTGCAGGACTTGACCGGCATTCCCACGGTGGCCACGCTGCCGATGTGGTGGCAGCACGGTTTGCCCGAGGAAGACGGTGTGTTTGATGACCGCAGTGTGACCAAGGGCGCGGTGAATCTGACGGTGGCTGTGATTGCCTACCCACGCATCAGCAACCTCGATGAATTCCAGCCACTGAAGAACATTCCGGGTCTGCGTTTGCAGTGGGTGCGCAGTCCTTCCGAGCTGGCGGGTTTGAAGGCTACCGACTGGATCATCCTGCCGGGCTCCAAACACACCAGTGGCGATCTGGCCTGGCTGCGTTCTCAAGGGCTGGACGCGGCCATTGCACGCCATGCGGAGCAGGGTGGTGCGGTGTTGGGCGTGTGTGGGGGTTTGCAGATGCTGGGTGAGGCATTGATTGATCCGCATGGCATTGACGGTAATGCACCGGGCCTGGGACTGTTGCCGCTGGTGACCGTGTTTGACCAGGATAAGACGGTGCGGCATACGCAGACCCGTTTTGGTCTCGGCGTTTCTTCTGGCGTCAGTGGGCCCCAAGCCGGGGGGCTCATGGTGCCAAATGCGCACAAATCGCCCCCCGACTTGGGGCCCACTGACGCTGGCCAACGGGCTGGTGGTCCTGCAAGTCCTTGGGCATCCTTGGCGGGCGTATCGGTCAGTGGCTATGAGATTCACCACGGCCAGACCCAACAACACGTGGCTATGGCCGCTGCGGGTGATGTGGCCCACGCTGTTTTGCCCGATGGCCTGGGCTGGTGCAACGCCTCTGGCAATGTGCTGGGCTTGTACCTGCACGGCATGTTTGAAGACGCTGCGGTGTTGCAAGCCCTGTTTGGCGCGCAGCTCGGCGGCGCCGTGCCCACGCTGGAGACCGTGTTTGACGGGCTGGCCGACTACATCGCAACGCACTTTGCCCCCGGTGTGTTGCAAGATTTTGTGAACTGATTTTTGAAAGAGACTGCTATGACTACTTTTTTGCCCACCCTCGCCAACATTTCCGACGCCACGCTGAACGACGCGCTGCACCACACGCTCAACAACAAGACCAAACCGCTCGGTTCGCTGGGCCGTCTGGAAGACCTGGCCCTGGCGATTGGCCAGATCCTGGGCAGCACCGCCCCGGTGCTGGAACAGCCGCAGATGGTGGTATTTGCAGGGGACCATGGGCTGACGGCGCGCGGTATTTCGGCCTTTCCGAGTGACGTGACCTGGCAGATGGTAGAAAACTTTTTGGCGGGTGGCGCGGCGGTCAGCGTGTTGGCGAAGCAAAACGGCATTGCGCTGACGGTGGTGGATTGCGGTGTGAAGCGCGACTTTCTGGCGGGCCTGCCTGCAGGGGCGCAGCGCACGGGCTTGCAGGTGCGTAAGGCGCAGGGCGCTGACCTGGGTACAGCGGATTCGTCGGCCCAGGCCGCCATGACTGCAGCCCAGCGGGACGAGGCTTTGCAACATGGCATCGACCTGGTGAAGGCTTTGCCGGGCAACGCGCTGTTGTTGGGCGAAATGGGCATTGGCAATACCTCGGCCGCCTCCTTGCTGCTGTCGCGCCTGGCGGGTCTGGACATTGCGGTGTGCACGGGTGCGGGCACCGGGCTGGATGTGCCCGCAGTGCAGCGCAAGACCGAGGTGTTGCGCGAAGTGTTGGCGCTGCATGCCAACGCCACCGCACCGCTGGATGCGCTGGCCGCCTTCGGTGGTTTTGAGATTGCGACCATGGTGGGCGCGGTGTTGCAGGCCGCGCAGGAGCGCCGCGTGATTGTGGTGGACGGCTTTATCGCCACGTCGGCGGTGTTGGTGGCGCATGCGCTGCAGCCGCTGGTGTTGCAGCGTTGCGTGTTTGCGCACCGCTCGGGCGAGCGCGGCCATGAGTTCATGTTGCAGTACCTCGGTGTGCAGGCGCTGCTGGACTTGGGCTTGCGTCTGGGCGAGGGGTCCGGTGCGGCGCTGGCCTGGCCGCTGCTGCAGTCGGCTTGCACCATCCTGCGCGACATGGCGAGTTTTGCGTCGGCTGGAGTCTCGGAAAAATCGGCATCTGCCACCACTGTTTGATGTTCTCCGCCTTGCTTCGCCTGCCCGTGCAGTTCGTGCGCCACTACCTGCTGGCGCTGCAGTTCTTCACGCGCATTCCGGTGACGGGGCGGCTGGCGGAGTGGGTGGGCTTTAGCCCGGCCATGCTCCGCGCCAGTGCGGCGCATTTGCCGGGCGTGGGATGGTTGCTGGGCGGGCTGCTGGCCGGACTCACCGCCTTGCTGCTCAAGGGCCTGCCCGCCAATGCCTTTGCGCCGCTGGTGGCTGCCGTGCTGGGCACGCTAGTGGGCGTTCTGCTCACCGGTGCTTTTCACGAAGACGGACTGGCCGATGTGGCCGATGGGCTGGGCGGCACGCTGGACCGGGAGCGCGCGCTGGTCATCATGAAAGACTCGCGCGTGGGGGCCTTTGGCGCCATCGCCATCACGCTGGTCCTGCTGACCAAGGTGTCGCTGCTGGCGCTGTTGGGTGCCGTGAGCACCACGACGTTGTGCAGTGCCTTGTTTCTGGCGCATGTGGTGTCGCGCACCTGGCCGCTGCTGGTGATCCGGCTGCTGCCGCATGTGGGCGATGCCGCAGGCTCCAAGTCCAAGCCGCTGGCAGACCAGATCAGCGGGAGCAGCCTGTCCATTGGCTTTTTATGGTGTTTTGGGGCTCTAGCCCTCGTAGCGATTGCGCATCCAGCTATTAAAGTTGTAGCAATTGGGAGTGCGGTGCTGGCCTCTGCGCTGGCTTTTGTTGTGCTATGGCGCTGGTTTGCACGGCGCCTGCAGGGCTTCACGGGAGACTGCCTGGGTGCCACACAGCAGCTGTGTGAGCTGGCGTTTTACCTGGGCTGGGCGTTGGCGTTATGAGGACGGGGCCGTGACCTTGTGGCTGGTGCGCCATGCCAGGCCGTTGGTGGACCCAGGCGTTTGTTACGGTGCGCTGGATGTGGCTGCCGATGCCGCAGAGACCCAACAGGCGGCCCAGGCGCTGGCTGCCGTGTTGCCGCAGGGCCTGACCGTGCACCACTCAACGCTACAAAGATGTGAGCAGCTTGCGCAATCTCTGTGCGGGCTGCGGCCCGATTTGATACCCAAACCTGATACGCGGCTGGTGGAGATGGACTTTGGTGAGTGGGAGGGCGTGCCCTGGGACCACATCCCGCGCGCCGCGGTGGATGCCTGGACGGCGGACTTTGGTGACCACCGCTTTGGCGGTGTGGAGAGCGCCAACGCCGTGCTGCAGCGTGTGGCCTCAGCCTGGCAGGACACATGGAACCAGATGGGCGAGGGGGACGCGGTGTGGATCACCCACGCCGGGGTGATACGTGCCGCAATGCTGATTTCACAGGGCGTACCAGCGGTGCAGGTGCCGAGTCAGTGGCCGCGTCTTGCAGTGGACTGGGGGCAGTGGTGCTGCCTGGCGCCAACCCGCCCGGGAACTGCGCCAGATTAGCCAGACCAGCGTCCAGCTCCACGCGGTTGCGGCCCTTGGCCTTGGCACGGTACAGCGCAGCGTCGGCGCGTGCCAGCAGCATATCCACGGAGAGGTCTTCCGGCACCAGGGTGGTCAGCCCCATGCTCACGGTGAATGGGGCCACGCTCTGGGCGTTTTGCACGGACAGGCGAATACGTTCGGCCACACTGGCGGCTTCCTGCAGGCTGGTTTCGGGCAGCAGCAGCACGAACTCTTCGCCCCCCATGCGGCCAAACTGGTCGTGGCGGCGCAAATGCCGGCCCACCAGGCGCGCAAAGTCCAACAGTGCCTGGTCGCCGGCCAGGTGGCCGTGGCTGTCGTTGATGCGCTTGAAATAGTCCAGATCCATGGTCGCCAGCGACAGCGAGCGGCCGTGGCGTTGGCTGCGCTCCATCTCGGTCTGGGCCACGCTGTTCCAGGCGCGGCGCGTCAGGATGCCGGTGAGGGAGTCGCGGCTGGCGAGTTTTTCAAACTCTTCGCGTACCCGTTCACTGGCCAGCAGCACAAAACCGATCAGCGTGAGCAAGGTGGCGGCAGTCTGGCTGGCATTGAGCAGCGTGTTGAAGGTGTTGTCGGCAAACAGTTGGCCATTCATATAACCGCCAAAGTGGCCTATCGTGCGTGCCACCCAGGTGCTGGCATTGCCTAGCAGGGCCAGCACCAGGAAGCGGCTGGCAAAGCGGTATTTGCTCTGGCGCATCAATGGCCGGGCGCAGGCCAGCAGGAACAGGCACATGGTGGCGCTGACGATCAACGAGCGGGCTTCATAACTCGGCTGCACCATCAGGTACCAGGCCAGCAGCACCAGTGAGAAGACCAGTACCTGCATCCAGCGGCTGGTGTGGGTGGGGACGCCCAGAAAGCGGCGGGTGCCCAAAAGCCACTGCACCATGCCCAGCATCATCAGCCCGTTGCCCACCACCACCGACCAGAACGGTGGAAGTGTTCCGCGGCCGGTAATCAGCAGCACGCCCACAAAAGCCCAGCACGCACCTTGTGCCCACCAGCCCAGCCCGCGGATGGCAGTGGGATAGTTGCTGCGCATGGCCAAGAGCACCATGGCCATCAGCGGCCCCATGCAGGCCGTGATGATCATGATGGTGCGCGAGTCCAGATTCACGTGTGTGGAGCCTTGTCGTTCAGCCTAACAAGGCAGAAATATCGCTGAAGGATTCAGCGCTGGGAATGTCGGCCGACAGCTTCTCGATATCGAGCTTGAGCGCCTGGACGATCGGCGTGGGCAGGGCGCTCAGGTCCTGGATCGCCGGTGACGGGTCATCGGCCATCAGGCCGGCCAGGTGCAACACGGCACCCAGACGCGAGAAGGTGGCGGCTTGCATGGGCGCGCCGCTGGCGTGCAGGCCGCGCACCAAGGCGTCGGGGAAGTCCCAGCGTTTGGCGATCTCGGCGGTGATCTGGCCTTCGTCAAAACCCAGCAGGTCACGCTCACGGCGCCAGCGCTCACCCGGTTGGCTGGGCAGGGCCTCAATTTCTTCCAGCAGCACCGTGCTTTTCTGGGCAATCGTCAGTTGGCCCAGGCGCAGCATCATGCCGCTGAGCCAGGCCTGCTGCTCGTCAATGCCCACGTGGCCGGCCAGCCACTTGGCATACCCGGCGCTGACCATGCAGTGGCGCCAGAACTCCAGGCGGTTCAGGGGTGGCGGCATGACAAAGGCATTGGCCAGGCAGATCGAGAGGGCGCGTGCGCGTACCTGCGACATGCCGACCACACTCATGGCACTGTCCAGGCTGTTGACGCTGCGCGACAGGCCAAACAGAGCGCTGTTGGCAATGCGCAAGAGCGTAGCGGTGAGGGCTGGGTCTTTGGCAATGACGTTGCGCACGCTGGTGACGTCAGCGTCTTCGTCATTGAGCGTGCGTATCAACGCGTGGGCCACCTCGGGCATCACCGGAAGCTTGACGGACTGCAAAAAGGGGGCAATGTCGGCCATGGTGCGGGTAAAAAAGGGAGCGGTGGCCGGGAAATGTTATTTCGGTGCGGGAGTCTTGAGTTTAAAGCCACAAACCTTTTCCACACCGCACTGCCAGCACAAAGGTTTGCGCGCCTGGCACACGTAACGCCCGTGCAGGATCAGCCAGTGGTGCGCATCGACCATGTAGGCCTTGGGTATCCGCTTGAGCAAACCCATTTCCACGGCCAGCGGCGTCTTGCCCGGCGCCAGCCCGGTGCGGTTGCCCAGGCGGAACAAATGCGTGTCCACCGCCATGGTGGGCTCGCCAAACGCCACGTTGAGCACCACATTGGCCGTCTTGCGACCCACGCCGGGCAAGGCCTCCAGCGCTTCGCGGGTGCGCGGCACCTGGCCGCCATGCAGGTCCACCAGCATCTGGCAGGTCAACATCAGGTGCTTGGCCTTGCTGCGGTACAGGCCGATGGTCTTGATGTGCTGTTCCAGCCCTTCCACTCCCAGGGCCAGGATCTTCTGTGGGGTGTTGGCCACCACAAACAGGCGGCGCGTGGCCTTGTTGACGCCGACATCGGTGGCCTGGGCCGACAGCAGGACGGCAGCCAGCAACTCGAACACCGAGGCAAATGCCAGCTCGGTTTGCGGGTGCGGGTTGGCGGCCTGGAGCGTGGCGAAGAAGGTCTCGATGTCGGCAGGCGTCATCAGGCCGTTACGTCCATGAAGCTGCTGGTGTCTGGCAGTTTGCTGCGCATCCAGTCCATGTCCAGCATCAGGGCGGCGATCACCTCCTTGGGCAGCTCATCGACGGCGGCGATGCCGGCGTGGTCGGTCTCGGCCAGCAGGCCTGCCAGATGGACCACGCCGCCCAAGCGGGAAAACGCCTGGTCGGTGATGGGATCGGCCGAGCGTTGCAGGGCCTGCACCATCTGCATGGGGAAATTCCAGCGGCGTGCCAGTTCGGCGGTGATTTGGCCTTCGGTAAACCCCAGCAGGCGCTGCTCGCGCTGCCAGCGCACACCGGGCAGGTGGGGCAGTTTTTCAATTTCGTGCAGGGTGACCGGGTCGGCTTGGGCGATCAGCAGTTCGCCTAGACGCAGCATCATGCCGGTGAGCCATGCCAGTTGGCCATCGATGCTCAGACGCGTGGCCAGCCACTGGGCGTAGCCTGCGCAGGCCATGCTGGTGCGCCAGAATTCCTTGCGGTCCAGGTCGGGCAGGGACGGAAACGATTCGCTGAGGCAGGCGCCAAGCGCCAGCGTGCGCACCTTGGCCATGCCGACCATGGTGATGGCATCGTCCAGCGTGCCCACCCCGCGGGGCAGGCCGAACTGGGCGCTATTGGCCAGGCGCAGCAGCTTGGCCGAGAGGGCCGGGTCCTGGGCAATCAGGTCACGCACCTGGCCGACGGAGACGTCATCGTCACTGAGCGTCTGGATCAGCGCATGCGCGACCTCAGACATGGAAGGCAGTTTGACGGACTCAAAAAACGAATCAAGATTGGCCATGGGGTCTCCGGGAAGGTGTATCGGTGCAATCGGTGACAATTTACCCCAAAGACCGCCGCCCGAGCGCCCGGGTTTGTGCGGGGCGCACCTATTTTTTTTGCCCGCATTTTTGAAAGCCGCATTCCATGCAATTTGCCGATCGCCTCAACGCCATTGAAACCTCCGCCATCCGCGAACTCTTCAAGCTGCTGGGCAAGCCCGGCATCATCAGCTTTGCCGGCGGCTTTCCCGACCCGGCGCTGTTTGATGTGGAAGGCATCCGCGAATCCACCGCCGCCGTGCTGGCCAGCAACCCTGGCCCGGTGCTGCAGTACGGTGCTACTGAGGGCTACCAGCCACTGCGAGAGCAACTTAGCGTGTTCATGAAAAACAAGGGTGCCACTGTGGCGCCAGACGGCCTGATCGTCACCACCGGCAGCCAGCAGGCGCTGGATCTGATTGGCAAGACGCTGATCTCCCCCGGTGACAAAGTGATTGTGGAGGCTCCCACCTTCCTGGCCACCATCCAGTGCTTCCGCCTGTATGGCGCCCACCTGATTGGTGCACCGATTGATGCGGACGGTGTCAATGTGGACAAGCTGGAACAGCTGATCGAAGAGCACAAACCCAAGCTGGTGTACCTGATTCCCACCTTCGGCAACCCCAGCGGCGCGACCCTGAGCCTGGCGCGGCGCAAACGTATTCTGGAAATCGCAGTGCGTACCGGTACCGTGATCGTGGAAGACGACCCGTATGGCGAGTTGTACTTTGGCGATGCGCCACCCGCCAGCCTGCTGGCCCTGAGCGACAGCGTGCCCGGCAGCCGCGACTGGCTGGTGCATTGCGGGTCTTTAAGCAAGATTCTGAGTCCCGGCCTGCGTGTGGGCTGGATGATTGCGCCGACCGAGCTGCTGGCCCGTGCCACCATGTGCAAGCAGTTCAGCGACGCCCACACCAGCAATCTGACGCAAGCCGCTGCGGCCCACTACCTCACACTGAACCGTCTGGACGGCGCGCTGGCCGTGGTGCGCAAGACCTACGCCGAGCGTGCGCGTGTCATGGGCGAATCGCTGCGCAGTGCGCTGGGCGATGCCATCACCTTCAACGCGCCGCAAGGTGGCATGTTCTTCTGGGCACGGCTCACGGGCGCGCAGGGCAAGGAAACCAACGCCACGGTGTTCGCCCAGCGCGCCATCGAGAAGCTGGTCGCCTTTGTGCCCGGTGCGCCGTTTTACGCCCACGACGCGGATGCGTCCACGCTGCGCCTGAGTTTTGCCACGGCCGATGTGGCGAAGATTGAAGAAGGCGTGGCCCGCCTGGGGCAGGCTTTGTGAAACTTGGCTGGACCGACATTCAGCGGTCTGACCAAGCCAACCGCGGCCTGGGGACTACCCTGGCCTTCGTGGCGGGTGCCATCAACGCGGGCGGCTTTCTGGCGGTGGGCACCTATACCTCCCACATGACCGGGGTGGTGTCGTCGGTGGCCGATAACATGGTGTTGGGCCATTGGATAGCGGTGCTGGTGGGTGTGGTGTCTCTGATGGCCTTTGTGGGGGGGGCGATGACCACGGCATGGATGGTGAACTGGAGTCTGCGCCGCAACCTGCACAGTGCATTTGGCCGCCCGCTGCTGCTGGAGGCGGCGCTGTTGCTGGTTTTTGGCGTTTTTGGCTCGGCCATCAATGTGTTCGGCGCTGCCTTCGTGTCCTTGACCGTGCTGGTGCTATGTTTCATCATGGGTCTGCAAAACGCCGTGATCACCAAAATATCCCACGCTGAAATCCGCACCACCCATGTCACTGGCCTGGTCACAGATCTCGGGATTGAACTGGGCAAGCTGGTCTATATCAATGGCCGGGACAACACCGGCGTGCGCGTGGAGGCCAACCGGCGCAAGCTGGGTATCCACCTGCAACTGATTGCGGGTTTTTTTGCCGGTGCCCTGTGTGGTGCGCTGGGCTTCAAATGGGTGGGCTACAGCACGACATTGCCTTTGGCTCTGGTACTGGTCTTGCTAGCTTGGCGCCCGGTGGCCTACGACTTTGTGCACTGGTGGCGGGGCGCGCCATAACACTGGGGCCTGCCGGGTTGCCTGGTCTAAAAATGGGACTTCTCACCGCGCCTGTGCAGCACCGCCCAGACCTCGCTACAGTGGCGTCTACTCCTCTGGAATTCACATGACCAAGCCTCTCAAAATCGATTTTGTTTCCGATGTGTCCTGCCCCTGGTGCGCCATTGGGCTGCAGTCCTTGCAAACCGCGCTGGGCCGCCTGGAAGGGCAGGTGCAGGCGGACATCCATTTCCAGCCGTTTGAGCTCAACCCCAACATGGGCCCCGCTGGCCAGGACATCACCGAACACCTGAGCGAAAAATACGGCTCCACACCCGAGCAGGCCCAGGCGGCGCGCGAGAACATCCGCGCACGCGGTGCAGCGCTGGGTTTTGAGTTCGCCATGGACAAACGTGGCCGCATCTACAACACCTTTGACGCGCACCGTCTGCTGCACTGGGCGGGCGAGGTGGACCCCACGGGCGCCAAGCAGATGGCTCTGAAGAAGGCCATGCTCAAGGCCTATTTCACAGATGGCAAAGACCCGTCCAAACACCTGACGTTGGTCTCACTGGCGTTTGAAGTTGGCCTGGATTCTGTCGCGGCGCAAGCCGTCCTGACCACGGGGCGTTATGCCGACGAAGTGCGCGAACAGGAGCAGTTCTACCAAAGCCAAGGCATCCACTCGGTGCCGGCCATCATCATCAATGACCAGCACTTGATTTCTGGCGGCCAGCCACCCGAGGTGTTTGAGCAGGCGCTGCGCCAGATTGCCGCCGAATAGGACATGAGCGCCATGCGCATGGACCGCCGCCACCTCTTGCAACTGGCGGGCAGTGTGGCCGGCACGCTGTGGCTGCCGCGCAGCGCCTGGAGTCAGCCGCGTTTTGAGTCCGACCCGTTTGCGCTGGGTGTAGCCAGCGGTTCGCCCACCCATGATTCGGTGGTGTTGTGGACACGTCTGGTGCAGCCGGATGCGGCGGCTCTGGGCAAAGCCGACATCACCGTGCGCTGGGAGATGGCGCATGACGCACAGTTCAAACAGGGCTTGCGCACAGGCCAGGCCACTGCGTCTGCGCAACTCGCCCATTCAGTCCACGTGGAGGTTCCCGACCTGGAGCCGGACCGCTGGTACCACTACCGTTTCATGGTGGGCCAGGCGGTAAGTGCGACCGGGCGCACGCGCACGTTCCCCGCGCCCGGCACCGCTGCCAAAAAGTTGCGCCTGGCCTATGCCTCCTGCCAGCACTGGGAACACGGCCACTACAGCGCCTACCGGCACATGCTGGAGGAGCAGCTCGATGCGGTGCTGTTCCTGGGCGACTACATCTATGAATACGCGGGCACCAGCAAGGCTGTGCGTCCCGTTGCGGCAGGGACGGCCATCACGCTGGACGAATACCGCGCACGCTATGCACTCTACAAGGGCGATGTGCACCTACAGCGCATGCACGCTGCCTGCCCCTGGCTCATGACCTGGGACGACCACGAGGTGCAAAACGACTACGCGGGCACTACTCCCGGCAGCCGTGGCCCGGACGTGGCCGACTTTGCCGCGCGCCGCGCTGCCGCCTACCAGGCCTATTACGAACACATGCCCCTGCGTGCCCATGTGTTGGGCCGCGCATTGGCCGGGCTGGCGCAAGGCGCCGAATTGCGGCTTTATGGGCGCATTGCCTATGGCGATCTGGCCACCCTGTACCTGCTGGACGACCGGCAGTACCGCGACCCCCAGGCCTGCACCAAAGGCGGCGTGTACGGCGCTGGCACCGTCAACCCGGCCAGTTGTGGCATCTGGAGCGACCCGCGCCGCACGCTACTGGGCGCTGCACAGGAGCAGTGGCTGGATAGTGCACTGGGCCAGGACCGGGCGCGCTGGAGTGTGCTGGGCCAGCAAACGCTGTTTGGCCAACGCGACTTCAAGAGCGGGCCCGCGCAGCATTTGTCCAACGATGGCTGGGACGGCTACGCCCCGGCCCGCACCCGCCTGACGAACAGCCTGCAGCGCCATGCCGTGGCCAACCCGGTGTTCCTGGGCGGCGACATCCACGCCAACTGGGTCGGGCAGGTGAAAGCCGACTACGCGCGCCCTGACAGCGCGGCTGTGGGCGTGGAGTTTTGCGGCACCAGCATCACCTCGCGTGGTGGCAGCAACGAACATTTGCCCGAACTGCTGGTAGAAAATCCGCACTTTGTTTTTGCCGACCGCGAGCGCCGCGGCTATGGTGTGGTGGAGTTCACCCCCCAACAGCTCACCACCACGCTACGCACCGTGACTGACGTGACCCGGCCCGATGCCGGCATTGAAACACTGGCCCAGTTCACTGTGGTGCAGGGGCGTACCGTGCTGGAAAAACATTGACCCCGGAAACAGACACACCATGCCCGCTACCGAATTGATCGTGACCTCCGCCGGAAAAATTGCCGACAAGGAACTGCTGGTCCCCACGGGAAAAGAAGGGCAGTTTTACCCCCATGTGCAGGACTGGGTGACCGCCAAGCTCAGCGCCAAAACCCCGGTGAAAGACATCAGCAACAAGGTGCTGGTCAAAGGCATCAAGCAGTGGTCCGTATTTGAGGAAAAGTCCGGTGGCAAGACCATCCGGACGGTGTTCAAAATTACCTAGGGTCTGTCTCAGGCCTGATTGCTGGCCGACATACTGCGTTCCTGCGCGTCGATAAAGGCTTTGCGAAATTCCATGGGGTTGGAGATGCCCGGGATCGGTGTTTGGGGCGTGCCTGCGCCAGAGATGACAAGGGAGCCGTAGTTGAAGATGCGCCCCATCACACTCTGGTCCACCTGGATGGATTCGATCTTTTGCAGGTTCATCTCTATGGTGCGCCGGCTGACCAGGCCTACCTTGGAGATGACGCGTTTGTTCGTGATCGCGAGCTCGGTGGTCTTGTATTTGATGTAAACCGACAGCAGGATGATGAGACCCACGACGATGGGGATCAGCACGATGCCGAAGAAGATCCACCAGCCCAGGGGCCACAGGCTGGTGTGCCCCAGGTACACAACTTTCTCATTGTTGGTCAAAGCGCCATCGACATAACTGCTCATTGCATCCCCCTGGTTGGACGCTATCGGACAAGCGTTTGAATCGGATTATGTCTTGGCCAGCAGGTCTGAAACGGACCGCTCAACCCGTCCGCAGCACATCCTCAAAGCGCTGCAGCTCTTCCTGCAGCGTGCCCCGGCTGCGGAAATGGCGGTTGGCTTTGCTGTACCAGTACTCGGCATCCTCCAGATCACCTTCTTGGATGTGCAGGATGCCGTGCAACCAGGCGGCCAACTCGGAGCCATCCTCCTGCACGAGGTCGTGCGCCTCGCGCCAGCGGCCCGCACGCATGTGCGCCAAGACGTCGTGAAGCAAGGTCATGAAGAGTTCCTTTGAGTGGCTGCAGCGGATTTTTCAGGCCGCTGCAATGTGGCTAAGCAAACTGTCAAAGCTGCCATACAACGCATTGCCACGCAGCAGCCGGCTGCCATTGTCATCGGTCACGATCAGCGTTGGCACACCTTGCGCATCAAAGCGCTGCATCAGCCCTTGTGCCTTGCGGATACGTTCGGCGTTGGCGGCCAGGAGTTCTGCGTCACCCGCCACCAGGCGGTCCGCGGCAGCAGCCAGGCCCATGTCGCGCAACAGCTTTTCCACCACGGGCACGGCGCTGGTATCCAGCGCGTGGACATAACGGCCTTCCTGCAAGACCTTCAAGGCCTCCAGTTCACGCTCCGGTGTAGTCAACGCCACGGCCGTGAGTGCCAATGTGGTGGTGGCCGAATCAAAGCGGCTACCGGGTTTGCCCAGCACCTGCGTGCGGTAGGCCTCAGAGAAGCGCTGGCCGGTCAGCTTTTCGATGCGCACGTCGTTCGACCACGCATAGTCCGCAAACGCGGCGTCTAGGGTGCGCCCACCGCTACCTGCAAACAGGCCCGTTGGCGCCAACTCCAGTTGGATGCTGGTGTGTTGTCCCAGTTGCTGAACTGTGGGGGAGGCACCGTAGCACCAGCCGCACAGTGGGTCGAACAGGTAGGTCACGGTGGTGTGTGTCGGGGTGCTCATGGTGTTATCTCCTTACTGGTTCATTGTTACCACTTCATCTCGCCCTTGTTGACCTTGGCGCCAATGTCCAGCGACAGCGCACCATCGGTCACCTGTGGGTAAGACTGCTTCATCGCGTTGATCAGCTCGGCGCTGTTTTTGCTGGCGGCCAGATTCTTCTCAAATGTGAGCAGGTAATCTTTGGTGAAACCAATCGTGCTCGCATCGACCTTGGTGCCCGCCTTCATGTGGCCGGGAATCACCAGCTCAGGCTTCAGCGCAGCCATCTCGTCCAACTGCGCCACCCAGGCGGCGCGCTCAGCAGCGCTCTGCGTATCCGCAGTCCACACATGCATATTGCCGAACACGCCGATGTTGCCGACGATGGTTTTGATCGATGGAATCCACGCATAGGGCCGGTGTGCCAGCAGCCCTTGGGTTCCGCGGATCTCAATCGTCTGACCTTCCAGCGTCAGCGTAGTGCCGTCCAGCGCGCGTGGGACCACGGGTTTGCGCGGTGCATTGGCGCCCATCTTGGGGCCCCAGAACGCGACCTTGCCTGCCAGCTTGGGCGACAGCTTCGCCAATACCGCGGGCGTTGTCACCACATCGGCGTTGGGGAAAAATTCTTTCAGCGTCTCCACGCCAAAGTAGTAGTCCGGGTCGGCCTGGCTCACGTAGACGGTGGTGAGCTGTTTGCCGCTGTCCAGCACATTGGCCGCAATGCGCAGCGCATCGGCGCGGGTAAAGCCGGCGTCAATCACCATGGCTTCCTTCTCGCCCACCACCAAAGTGGAGTTGACGTTGAAGCTGTTGCCGTCGGCGTTGTAGACCTTGACGGTGAGCGGCTGGGCGGCCTGTGCGCTGGTGAAGGCGATGGCGAGGGATGCGGCGAGTAGGGTGGTGCGGATCATGGGGAACTCCAGTAAGGTGGGTGGTGAAAAGGAACGCTCTTGGCGCTGGAGTGAACTTTAGTTTCAATATCCGCGCAGATAAACCCGATAATTCGGCCATTACTGTTTCATAAATTGAGCAAATCATGGACCGATTGACTGCCATGCAGGTGTTTGTGGAAGTGGCCCAGAGCGGCAGTTTCAGCGCCACGGCCGACAAGCTGGACATGTCGCGCGCCATGGTGACGCGCTATGTGGGCGAGCTGGAGCAGTGGCTGGGCGCTCGTCTTTTGCAGCGCACCACGCGCAGCGTCACGCTCACCGACGCGGGTGAAAACTGCCTGCGCCGCAGCCAGCAAATGCTGGCGCTGATGGAAAACGTGGAGGAAGAAACCCACAGCCACGACGGCGCTTTGCGCGGGCAGTTGCGCATCACTTGCAGCATGTCATTTGCCTACGCGCAGATGGCTGCGGCCGTGGCCGTTTTTTTGAAGCAGTACCCGCAACTCAAGATCGACCTCAATGCCAGCGAGGGCGCGCTGAATCTGGTGGAGGCGCGCATTGATCTGGCCATCCGCATCAGCGCGGAGCCCGACCCTACGCTGATTGGGCGCGTGCTGGCACCGTGCACGTCGGTGCTGGTGGCGTCCCCGGACTACTTGCGTGCGCAGGGCACGCCCCAGCTACCCGTCGACCTGGCCGCGCACCGCTGCCTGAGCTATGCCAACTTTGGCAAAAGCGTGTGGAAGTTGCAGCGCGGGGACGCGCACGCCGAGGTGAGTGTGGGCAGCCATTTCAGCGCCAACGAAGCCACGGCTTTGCTGCAGGCCGCATTGGCGGGCGGCGGCGTGGCCCTGCAGCCCACCTACTTGGCCAATCCGCATCTGCGGGATGGCCGCCTGAACGTGGTGCTGCCAGACTGGAAGCTGCCCGATATGGCGATTTACGCGCTGTACCCCTCGCGCAAGCTTTTGTCACCTGCGGTGCGCACATTTCTGGATTTTTTGGTGGAGCGGTTTGCCAAGGTGCCCTGGAATTAAACGCATTGGTGCGCAGCGCTGTCACACAATGGGGTTGCCAAACGTCTAGCTCTCCATGAACGACGCCACCACCACCTTCAACCGCCTGCGCCCCCGGCTGCAGGGTATTGCCTACCGCATGTTGGGCTCTTCGGCCGAGGCGGAGGACGTGGTGCAGGATGCCTGGCTGCGCTGGAACGCGGCCGACACGGCGCAGATGGACAGCACGGAGGCTTGGCTGGTGTCCGTGACCACACGCCTGGCGATTGACCGGCTGCGCTCGGCCAAGATCCAGCGCGAGCACTATGTGGGCACCTGGTTGCCCGAGCCCCTGATGTCGGATTCGCCTGTTTCTCCCGAGCAACTGCTGGAGCGGGTGGACGATGTGTCGGTGGCATTCATGACCTTGTTGGAGCGCCTGGCACCCGAGGCGCGTGCTGCGTATTTGTTGCGCGAGGTGTTTGATGCCGACTACGGCGAGGTGGCCGAAGCCCTAGGCAAGACCGAGCCCGCCTGCCGCCAACTGGTGCACCGTGCCAAGTTGCAACTGCAGGACCAGCGCCCGCGCTACACGGTGGCGCGCGAGACCCAGCTGCGGTTGCTGCGCGGTTTTGCCGACGCGGCGGCGCGTGGCAATTTCCATGTACTGAAGGATATGCTGGCCGACGATGCGCAGTTGATTGGTGACGGCGGCGGCAAGGTGCCCAGCTTTGGTGTGCCGCTGGTGGGCGGGGCGCGCATTGCGCAGTTGTACCTGGCTACATTCCTGCGTTTCCCCGGTGTGGTGCGGTTTGAGGTGGTGGTGCTCAATGGGCAGTGGGGCTTGCTGCGCTTCATTGACGGTGTGCTGGAGTCGGCGCAGTCGTTGGAGACCGATGGCGCGCGCATCGTGCGTATCCACTCCCAGCGCAACCCGGACAAGCTGGCCCGCATTGCCGCCACGCTGGGCCGCGACTTGGTTGTCACAAAGGAATCGCCTGAAACGTCTTGAGTGTGTACATCCCGTACAGCAACCAAGGCAACTCAAAATGAACCAAGCCCGTCTCCCCTGGACCACCATTTCCCCCAAGTCTTACCAAGCCATGGCCAGCGTCGGCGCCAGCATCGCCAAGTCATCCATCGGCCCCGTGCTGATGGAGCTGGTCCACACCCGTGTATCGCAGATCAATGGCTGCGCCTTTTGCCTGGACATGCATGTGCGCGACCTGCGCAAAGCCGGCGAGGGCTGGCAGCGCATCAACAGCCTAGCCACCTGGCGCGAAGTCGGCCTGTACAGCCAGCGTGAACGCGCCGCGTTGAACTGGGCCGAAAGCATCACCCGCCTGTCAGACAACCACAGCAGCCGCGATGCCGATTTTGAAGAACTCAAAGGCCAGTTCAGCGATCAGGAGATCGTCGAGCTGACATGGGCGATTGCACAGATCAACACGTGGAACCGCATGGCGATCGGCATGCAGGCGCCGGTGGTTGAAAAGGCTATTGATTGACAGCAGACGCTGCCTGGTCTGCATCCGGTGCCCGGTAGACCAGCACCTTGAGTGCGCGGTCTTCCGACACGTCCGCAAACACGGACGGGTTGGACACGCGCTCTACAAATGACAGCTCCGGCGCCAGTTCCTGCATCGCGTCCCGCAGGAAGCCGACGCCCAACTCGGGCGCGTTCAGGCACAGCAACACGTGCCCGCCATGCATCAGCAGGTCGGGCAGGCGGCGCATCAGGCGTGCATAGTCCTTGGTGGCCACAAAGCTGCCCTTTTGGTAGCTGGGTGGGTCCACGATGATCAGGTCATAGGGCCCGCCGCGCGTGATCTTGCCCCAGGTGCTGAAGATGTCATGCGGCAGAAAACTGGCCCCGGCCCTGAGGCCATTGAGCTGGTGGTTTTGCTGCCCGATGGTGATGGCGCCGTGGCTCATGTCCACATTGACCACCTGTTTCGCGCCTGCCTGCAGCGCCACCACAGAGAACGCACAGGTGTAGGCAAACAGGTTGAGCACGCGGGCACCCGGCTGGTTCGCCACGTGCGTGCGCACCCAGCGCCGGCCCTCGGCCATGTCGGGGAAAAAGCCGTGGTTTTGCCCCTTGAGCAAATGCAGCAGGTAACGCGCGCCGCTTTCGGTCACCACATGCGGCGTGGGTACTTCGCCCGCCATGAGCCGGGTTTCGGTCTGACCTTTGCTGCGGCATTGGTAGACCCAGTTCAGCGTTTGCCCCGGCGCCAGTTGCTCCAGGCGCTGCGCCAGGGCGGTGTGGACCGCGGCCAGCTCTTCTTCCGTGGACGGTTCAAAACTGGTCAGTACCCAGACTGGCGGGAAGGCATCCAGCACCCAATGCTCACAGCCCGGGTACATGCCACCGCGGCCGTGGAAGATGCGCTGGGCGTCGGTGGCCAGCTCCATCTGGGCGATGGCGTTCAGCAGGGCTTGCATGGGCGGTGGGGTCCGGCGTTCAGCGGGGGCTCAGTGCCTGCAGTGCGGCAACCTGCGCGCGCAACATGGTGTTTTCTGCCTCCAGCGCGGTGACGCGGGCTTTGAGCTGCGTGACTTCATCTGTTTCTGCACCATCAACGTCATCAGCCTTGGGGCGTTTGCGGGTGTCGCGCACGCGTTTGGCGGCTTGTTGCAACTGTTCTTTGCCGCCCATGGCTGCCTCCACTTGTTCCTGCGCGGGCAGGCTGGACACGGCCGCGGCGGCGTTGATGGAGATCACGCCCGATTTCACGGCGGCCACCACTTCGGGGGTTGCCTGTTTCTGGATCTTCTCGATCATGACCACCTGGCTGCTGCTCAAGCGGGCCGCTTTGGCCAGACCTTCCCGGGTTTTGATGGAGGAGGGCGCAACTGCTTCGGTCGCACCCTGTGCTGCTTCTGGTGCAGCAGCGTCTGCGGCGGGTGTGGCTTCGGTCTGGCGCGCCTTGTCCGCCAGAATCTCGCGCTTGCGCAGGGCCAGCACGCCGCGCTGGAAGTCCGACACACTGCGCCGCCCCAGATGCTGGTCAATCATCCACAGGTGTACGTCTTCGATGCTGTGGAAAAGCGTGCTTTGCAGCGTCTGGAAAGGAATGCCGTGTTTCTGGCAGATGCCGTACCGGTTGTGGCCGTCCACCAGCACATCGCCCCACAGCACCAGCGCATCGCGGCAGCCCTCGGCCAGCAGGCTGCGCTCCAGCGCCTCGTGTTCCTCGGGTGTCAGGGGATCAATATAGGCTTTGAGGTCTGCGTTAACAACGATGTTCATGTCCGGGGTGCGAGGTGCTGGCAAAGGGCGTGATTGTGCCAGCCTATCAATCGGTATCTGTAGCCTGCTTCTGGCCCAATTGGTAGGGCGTCATGACATTCGCGGCCACCATGTCCAGCGCGGGCTTGGTATTGCCTTGTTTGTCGCTCCAGACCTTGGGTGTCAGGCTACCGGTCAGCGCGACCGGGTCACCATCCTGCAGGGCCATGAGGGCTGCGCAGGCCTCGGGGGCGAAGGCAATCACGTTGACCAGCACCTGGTCACCATCGCCCGCGGCAGCCTTGACCTTGGCCACGGCAAACTTGCTGGCGTTTTTGCCGTCGCGCATTTCTGCGTCGCCGACCAGTTTGCCGGCTACCAGTCCATCAATCATGCTGCTTGCCCCATCGTGGAAATCAATAAACACCCATGTAATCGCGCTTGCCGACGGGCAGCCCGTTGTGGCGCAGCAGCGCGTAGGTGGTGGTGACGTGGAAGAAGAATTGCGGCTGGCCGTAATGCGACAGGTAGGCCTGCCCGCTCAGCTTCTTTTCTTTCGGTGTGCCGGGGCGCAAGACGATTTCCTTGCTTTCGCTGCCTTCGAAGGCGGCGGCATCCAGGCTGCCCAGAAACGCCAGGGTGTTGGTCAGCAGGGCGTCCAGATCGGCAAAGTTCTTCTCGTTGCCTTCATAGACAGGAACCTCCACGCCCGCCAGTCGCGCCGACACACCGCGCGCAAAGTCGGCCGCAATCTGCACCTGTTTAATCAGCGGGAACATGTCGGGGTACAGGCGCGCTTGCAGCAGGGCGTCGGGCGTGATCGATTTTTCCGTAGCGTATGCGCCAGCCTGCGCCAGGATGGTCTGGAGCGCCTTGAGCATTTGCTGGAAGGCCGGGACTGAGTGGGTGTACATGGGGCTGGTCATAAAGAGGCTTGGTTGGGGAGTGAGAAGTCGGGCGTGTGCCCGGGTTTCCAAATAAAAAAGGCCTCTGCGGTGTGCGGAGGCCTCGGCTACCTGGCGGTGGCGATAGTCTACAGCGCTCTGGAGCTTACGCAGGCTTCAGCACCTCCAGCAAGCGGTCCAGCCCGCCGCTGTTGATTGCCACTTGGGCTTTCTCGCGCACGGCGGGTTTGGCGTGGTAGGCCACGGACAGACCTGCGACGCCCATCATGGGCAAGTCGTTGGCGCCGTCACCCATGGCAATGCACTGGGCGGGGGATATGCCCAGTAGGGATGCCACTTCGAGCAGCGTGCGGCGCTTTTCATTGCCGTCGCAAATGTCGCCCCAGGGCTGGTCCACCATGGCACCTGTGAGTGCACCGTCTTTTTCTCCGAGCACATTGGAGCGCGCAAAGTCGATGCCCAGGCGCTCGCGGATGCGGTCGGTGAAGAAGGTAAAGCCGCCCGAGACCAGCAGCACCTTGAGTCCGGCTTGTTTGCAGGCTGCCACCAGCGCCGCGGCACCGGGGTTGAGCTGCAGACGCTGGTCGTACACCTGCTGCATGCTGGCCACGCTCACACCCTTGAGCAGCGCCACGCGTTTGCGCAGGCTGTCCTTGTAGTCGGTGATCTCGCCGCGCATGGCGGCTTCGGTAATCGCGGAAACCTCGGCCTTGCGGCCGGCGGCGTCGGCAATTTCGTCCACACACTCGATGTTGATCAGTGTGGAGTCCATGTCAAAGGCGATGAGTTTGTAGTCGGCCAGCTTCAGGGCTGCGGGCAGGTTCTGGACAATCAGGCCGGGGGAGATTTCGTTTGCAGGCATGTGATTTTGCTATTTATTTAGTAGCTGCTTGCGCAGTTTCTATAAGGGCTAGAGGCCATTTTTGTACAAATTTCGCTGTGCACAGGGGTTTGTTGTCCCCATTTTCTGTCCGCTTGCCAGCGCTAGGGGAGCGTGGGGAGGATTTTGGCATATGCCCCAGCCTGTAGCCCTTGTTGGACAGAGCGTGCCGTGCCCTCAGTCATCAATCGATTACTGGCAAAAAGCCTAGGGCTATGTCGGTTCGCTTTGTGGTTTGGCGCCGACGCGACCTAGAATCCACAGCATGTCCTCCCCCATTCGTTCCTCATGCAATGACGCGGCTGTTATCGCTGATGTCGTTGTGCGGGCGCGAAAAGTCGCGGGTGCGGCCTGTATGCGCCAGCCGGCCGCAGATTCTTAAGCCCGGCGATTCCCCCTTTCCTTTTTAGCGCAAACCAATAATCGCCGGGCCCCAAGCCCAGCGCGTTAGCGGCCGCCGCACTCTGTGGGCCAGGTCGCGCTTATTGGAGTGTTTTATGAATTCAGCCCTGAACGGTGAACGTGTCCTCACCGAGTTGGATTTCGCCCGCTTGCGTCTCAAAAATGGGCAATTGCCCGTTGCGCTGAAGGAGCACTGCGAGTCCGCTGACCTGGTTCCCTCGCAGGACATTCCGCTGGACGTCATCACGATGTATTCCCAGATAGAAATCGTCGATTTGAATTCGCATCGCACGCAAAAACTCACGCTTTGCTACCCCAGAGATGCCGAACCCAGCCTTGGATTCATTTCCGTGCTGTCGCCGGTGGGCGCCAGTCTGCTGGGCCTCCGTGTGGGCTCTGTGGCCCACTGGCGCACACCGAATGGCGATGCGTGCTCGGCACAGGTGTCGGCGCTTCTGTTTCAACCCGAAGCCAGCGGCGACTACACCATCTGATCGATGGCCCATTTGTCTTGTTTTGTTCCTGGCCTTTGCGCCAGGGGCCTGCATCCGTCCGTCTGGGAGTTGCCATGAACATCCAATTCATACTTGCTGTCACCGACTTTTCAACCGCGGCGGAACACGGGCTGGAGCGTGCTGCGCTGATCGCGGCAAGTCACCGAGCCCGATTGCGCATCATTTACGGAGCTGAAGTGCCCAACCTGGGTCTGTCAGATCCGTCAGCGCGCCTGCGACAGCGTGGGCGACAGCTTGCCCGGCGTCATGGCATCACGGTCGAGGCGATAGAGCACACACCGCATATGCTGGATGACGTCGTGCGGCTTGCCCGCGGCGCCAACTTGCTGGTGATGGACCCTCGACGCCATCGCGCACTGCACACTTTTTGGCGTGGTACGACGCTCGACCAATTGCTGCGGCGCGTCCAGTGCCCTATGCTGATCGTCAAGAACGCGCCTTCGGGGCGGTACCAACGTATGTTGGTCGCCGTTGACTTCACGCTGGAATCGGGAAATCTGGTGCGATATGCCAGCGGATTGGAAGCCGACTCAGCGCTTGAGTTGTTTCACGCATTGGATGCACGCTGTTCAACGGGGCGACCCCAAGACATGGCCCCGGAAGATGCCATGGCCTATTACCGAAAGCTGGGCCGTCAAGACGCGCAGGGGCGGCCGCTTCGGTTCTCAGAGAGCCTCGACACACGCAGAAATCGGGTGAGTTCGATCACCGGACGCAGCGCGCCTGCCCGAGAAATTGCAGTGCAGCAGTGCTTCGCTGCTGCAGATTTGGTCATCGTGGGCGAGAAAAGAAACGCGACGTTGGTCGATTTTTTGTTTGGCAGCATGGCCAGACAACTCATTCCCTTGGCGAGCAGTGACGTTCTCGTTTTTCCCCATGCTTACCAAGCCCCTTCAGGGGCCATCGCAAAAGAGCGCATACGCACGGTACTGAATGGGGTGCGGCTGACATGAATCCTGCTGCGGTTCCATGCGGCCGTGCGTTACGGTCATTCCCGGAATGATTGGTGCCACATGCTGCTGCAGTGGCACCCCATTGCCGCGTTATTGGCCAGTAGTCACCGCCTCTACCACGGGCTGTCCCAGGCTCTTGAGAATGTCGCGCACCATTTGCGCACGGTCTTTCACCTCGGGCAGCTCGCGCTCGATGCGCAGCTTTTCATTGCCGGCCAGCTTGATGTGTTTGTTCTTCTGGATCAGGCCGATGATCTTCATCGGGTCGATCGGCGGGTTTTTCTTGAAGGTGATGCTGATCACGCCGGGCGCCGCGTCCACCTTGACCACGCCATAGGGCTTGGCGATGACGCGCAGGCGGTGCACGTCGATCAGCGTCTGCGCCTGGGGTGGCAGCTTGCCAAAACGGTCGACGATTTCTTCGAGCAGGCTGTCGATCTGGTCGGGGTTCTTCGCCGTGGCCAGCTTCTTGTAGAACGACAGGCGCAGGTGTACATCGCCGCAGTAGTCGTTGGGCAACAGCGCTGGCGCGTGCAGGTTGATTTCGGTGGTGACGTTGAGCGGGCTCAACAGGTCCGGTTCCTCGCCGTTCTTGAGGCAGCGCACGGCCTCGGACAACATCTCGTTGTAGAGCTGGAAGCCCACTTCCAGCATATTGCCGCTCTGGTTGTCACCGAGCACCTCACCGGCACCGCGAATCTCCAGGTCGTGCATGGCCAGGTAAAAGCCGCTGCCCAGTTCTTCCATGGCCTGGATGGCGTCCAGACGTTGGGTTGCTTGTTTGGTCAGGCCTTCAATGTCGGGCACCATCAGGTAGGCATAGGCTTGGTGGTGGCTGCGGCCCACGCGCCCGCGCAATTGGTGCAACTGCGCCAGACCGAACTTGTCGGCACGGCTCATGACGATGGTGTTGGCCGTGGGCACGTCAATGCCGGTCTCAATAATCGTGGAGCACAGCAGCAGGTTGTAGCGCTGGGCGATGAAGTCGCGCATCACGCTTTCCAACTGCCGCTCCGGCATTTGGCCGTGGGCCACGGCAATGCGCGCCTCGGGCAACAGTTCTTCGAGCTTGGCGCGGCGGTTTTCAATCGTCTCCACCTCGTTGTGCAAAAAATAGACCTGCCCACCGCGTTTCAGCTCGCGCAGCACGGCCTCGCGGATTACGCCTGCGCCTTCGGTGCGCACAAAGGTCTTGATGGCGAGGCGGCGTTGCGGTGCGGTGGCTATGACGCTCAAATCGCGCAGGCCTTCCAGTGCCATGCCCAGTGTGCGGGGGATGGGCGTGGCAGTCAGCGTGAGCACATCAACTTCGGCGCGCAATTCCTTCATCGCTTCCTTGTGGCGCACGCCAAAGCGGTGTTCTTCGTCAATGATCAGCAGGCCCAGGTCCTTGAACTTGGTGTCCTGGCTCAGCAGTTTGTGGGTGCCGACCACGATATCGATGGTGCCGTCGGCCACGCCCTTGAGCGCAGCAGTAATTTCCTTGCCAGAGCGAAAGCGGCTCATCTCTGCCACCTTGACCGGCCACTTGCTGAAACGGTCCACCAGCGTCTGGTAATGCTGCTCGGCCAAGAGCGTGGTGGGTGCCAGAAACGCCACCTGCTTGCCACCGGTGATCGCGATGAACGCAGCGCGCAGCGCCACCTCGGTCTTGCCAAAGCCCACATCGCCGCAGACCAGGCGGTCCATCGGGCGCGGGCTGATCATGTCCTGGATGACGGCGTGGATGGCGGCCTTCTGGTCGGCGGTTTCTTCAAAACCAAAGTCGTTGGCGAAGGTTTCGTAGTCGGAGGGGCTGTAGCGGAAGGCATGGCCTTCACGCGCAGCACGGCGGGCGTAGATGTTCAGCAGCTCGGCCGCACTGTCGCGCACCTGTTCGGCGGCTTTGCGTTTGGCTTTTTCCCATTGGCCGCTGCCCAGCTTGTGCAGCGGTGCCTCGTCTGCGCTGACGCCGGTGTAACGGCTGATCAACTGCAACTGGCTCACCGGCACATAGAGCGTGGCTTTGTCGGCGTATTCCAGGTGCAGGAATTCCTGCAGCTCGGGTTCGCCCTGGGCGTTTTTGTTGCCCAGGTCCAGATTGACCAGCCCTTTGTAACGACCAATGCCGTGCGCGCTGTGCACCACCGGGTCGCCCAGGTTGAGTTCGCTCAGGTCCTTGATCAGCGCCTCGACGTCGCTGACCTGCTCCTGCTTCTTGCGTCGGCGTGTGGTGGGGCCAGTAGCAAACAGTTCGGTTTCGGTGACGAAGTCGATGCCGGTCTCTAGCCAGCCAAAGCCGACCGTCAGCGCGGCGGTGGCAATGCCGAATTTTTCATCGCTGGCCTCAAACTCGGCGAGCGAATCAAACGCCGGCGGGTTGATGCCGCTGGCGCGCAAGAAGTCCAGCAGACTTTCGCGCCGACCATCGCTCTCGGCCAGCACCAGGATGCGGTGCTGGGTGTTGCGCGCGTGGGTTTTCAGCGCAGCCAGCGGGTCTTCGGCACCGCGCACCACGCTCAAGGGGGGCAATGTCTCGATATCCACATAGTCCGTTCGCCCTGAGCCATCCAAGTCCGTTCGGTCTGAGCCTGTCGAAGACCTCGCGAGCCCTTCGACAGGCTCAGGGCGAACGGGGATTGGTCGGATCGCCAGTTGTGCATGCGCATTGGCGCGGGCGTAGAACTGCTCGGTACCCAGGAACAATGTCTCAGGCGGCAGCGCCGGGCGCTCGGGGTCGCCCTGCACCAGGCGGTAGCGGTCCTTGGTGTCCTGCCAGAAGCGCTGGAAGGCCGGTTCCAGGTCGCCGTGCAGCACCACGGTGGCATCGGCACCCACGTAGTCAAACACGGTGGCCGTTTCTTCAAAGAAAAGCGGCAGGTAGTACTCGATGCCGGCGGTCGCCACGCCGTTGCCCATGTCCTTGTAGATGCGGCTTTTGGTCGGGTCGCCGTCCAGCAGCTCGCGCCAGCGGCTGCGGAACTTGGCGCGTGCGTCGTCGTCCATCGGGAACTCTCGCCCGGGCAGCAGGCGGATTTCGGGCACGGGGTAGAGGCTGCGCTGGCTGTCGGGGTCAAACGTGCGGATGCTGTCGATCTCGTCGTCGAACAAGTCCACGCGGTAGGGCACGGGGCTGCCCATGGGGAACAGGTCGATCAGCCCGCCACGTACCGCGTATTCACCGGGGCTCACCACCTGGGTCACATGGCTGTAGCCAGCCAGCGTCAATTGCGCTTTGAGCTTGGCTTCGTCGAGCTTTTGCTTGACCTTGAACTGGAAGGTGTAGCCCGCCAGAAAGCTGGGCGGCGCCAGGCGGTACAGCGCGGTGGTGGCGGGCACGATGACCACGTCGGCACCGGTTTCCTTGTCGCGCTGGCTGATACGCCACAGCGTGGCCAGACGTTCGCTGATCAAATCCTGGTGCGGCGAAAACGTGTCGTAGGGCAGGGTTTCCCAGTCGGGGAACAGCGCGCAGCGGAGCAGGGGGGCGAAGAAGGCGATTTCTTCGAGCAGGCGCTGGGCGTCATTCGCGTCTGCGGTGACGATAACCAGCGGCAGACCGGCAGCTTTTTCGCGTTCGCCCAGGCGGGCCAGGAGCAGGGCATCGGCCGAACCGGCCGGGCGCGGCAGGGTAAACCGCTTGCCGCCTGTGAGTTTAGGTAAATCCATGGATAGCTTGATTTTAGAATGGGGCAAGCACCATGACTCCTTCTCCCTCCCATTCCCCCGAATCTTCATCTTCGCCAGACCGCCTGTGGGCCTTGATTCCCTGTGCCGGCACCGGTTCGCGCTCAGGTGCCGATGGCCCCAAGCAATACCAAGTGGTGGCGGGTCGGCCCATGGTGCTGCACACACTCGCAGCCTTTGCACAAGTGGAGCGTCTGGCAGGCACCTTGGTTGTGGTGTCTGCAGAGGACACCTTCTTTGACGCCGTCAATGCTACTGTTTTGGTAGCTGCTTGCGGAGGACCCACGCGGGCTGCAAGCGTTTTTAATGGCCTAAACGCCTTGCTGGAGCAGGGCGCAGCGCCCACCGACTGGGTGCTGGTGCACGACGCCGCGCGTTGCCTGATCACGCCCCAGCAGATCAACGCTTTGATAGATGCCTGCCTGCCCGATGCGGTAGGCGGCCTGTTGGCCCTCAAGCTGCCCGACACCCTGAAAAGCGAACGCGGTGGCCGCGTGGCGACCACGGTGGAGCGCCACGACAAATGGCTGGCCCAGACACCGCAGATGTTCCGCATAGCCGCGCTGCAACAGGCCCTGCTGGCCGCAGGCGACGCGGTGACCGATGAATCCAGCGCGCTGGAGTTCATGGGCCAGCAACCGCTGCTGGTGGAGGGCAGTGCGCAGAACTTCAAGGTGACCTACCGCCAAGACTTTGCGTTGGCCGAGGCGGTGCTGCACTCCCGTGGTGCAGCCTTGGGAAGCGGAGCTGAACGTAGCTGACTCTTTTCTGACTCTGCGTCGACTTCGGGGGTTTGCCCTTAGCGTTTTACCCGGGCTTTGCGCGCAACATCGGCGGGATGACGACAGACTTCATTCTCCAGACGCAAAAGCTCACCAAAGAGTTCAAGGGCTTTGTAGCCGTGGACAAGGTGGACTTGCAGGTGCGCAGGGGGTCTATCCATGCCCTGATCGGCCCCAACGGCGCCGGTAAAACCACTTGCTTCAACCTGCTGACCAAGTTCATCCGGCCCACGTCGGGCACCATCCTGTTCAACGGGCAGGACATCACCAATGAGGCGCCCGCGCAGACCGCACGGCGCGGCATCATTCGTTCATTCCAGATTTCGGCGGTGTTCCCGCATCTGAGCGTGCTGGAAAATGTGCGCGTGGCCCTGCAACGCAAATTGGGCACGTCGTTTCACTTCTGGCGCTCCGAAAAATCGCTGGACAGCCTGAACGAGCGCGCGCTGGAGCTGCTGCGTTCGGTCGATCTGGAGCCCTATGCCTACCTGCCCACGGTGGAACTCAGCTACGGCCGTAAACGCGCGCTGGAGATTGCCACCACCATGGCCATGGACCCTGAACTGATGCTGCTGGACGAACCCACCCAGGGCATGGGCCTGGAAGATGTGGACCGCATCCGCCAATTGATCAAGAAGGTGGCTGCCAACCGCACGGTGCTGATGGTGGAGCACAACATGAGTGTGGTCTCCAGCATTGCCGACACCATCACGGTGCTGCAGCGCGGTGCCACGCTGGCCGAAGGCCCGTACGCCGAAGTTTCGAAGAACCCCGCCGTGATTGAGGCCTATATGGGCAGTACGGACACCGAACTGGTAGGGGCCCACTGAATGAGTGCAACATTTTTGGAAGTACGCGACCTGCACGCCTGGTACGGCGAATCGCATGTATTACACGGCGTCAATTTCGACGTCAAAGAAGGCGAAGTCGTCACGTTGCTGGGTCGTAATGGCGCGGGCCGGACCAGCACCATGCGCGCCATCATGGGCCTGACTGGCAGCCGCAAAGGCTCCGTCAAGGTAATGGGCACCGAGACGATTGGTTTGGCCACGCACAAGATTGCGCGGCTGGGCATTGGCTATTGCCCGGAAGAGCGCGGCATCTTCTCCAGCCTGTCGGCGGAAGAAAACCTGATGCTGCCGCCTGAGCTGTCCAAAGGCGGCATGAGTGTGGACGAGATCTATGCGATGTTCCCCAATCTCAAGGAACGCGCCAACAGCCAGGGCACGCGCCTGTCCGGCGGCGAGCAGCAAATGCTGGCGGTCGCGCGCATTTTGCGCACCGGCGCTCGCCTGTTGCTGCTCGACGAAATTTCCGAAGGCCTCGCGCCGGTGATCGTGCAAAAGCTGGCCGAGATGGTCAAGATGCTGCGCGCCAAGGGCTACACCATCGTCATGGTGGAACAAAACTTCCGCTTCGCAGCGCCACTGGCCGACCGCTTTCTGGTCATGGAGCACGGCGAAATCCAACAGGAATTCACGCAGGCCGAATTGCCCGCGCGCTTGGCCAAGTTGCATGAGTACCTTGGCGTTTAACTTTTTCGTACCCATCTACAACGAGGAGACATCCATGAAACTGAAGAAACTGGCGAAACTGGTAACGGCATCCGCATTGACCTGCACCGCTGCATTGACATTCGGCACCTCCGCCCAGGCGCAAGTCTCGGGTGACGTGATCAAGATCGGCTTCATTACCGATCTGTCCGGCCTCTACGCCGACATCGACGGTCCTGCCGGTGCAGAAGCCATCAAGATGGCCATCGCCGATCTGGGTGGCGCGGTCAATGGCAAGAAGATTGAAATTCTGGTGGCTGACCACCAAAACAAGCCTGACGTTGCTGCCTCCAAGGCCCGCGAATGGTTTGACCAGCAAGGTCTGGACATGCTGGTGGGCGGCACCAACTCGGGCACGAGCTTGGCCATGGCCAAGGTCGCACTGGAAAAGAAAAAGCCGTTTCTCGCTATTGGTGCCGGCTCCTCTGCGCTGACCAATGACCAGTGCACGCCCTACACCATCCACTATGCGTATGACACCGTCGCGCTGGCCAAGGGCACTGCGCCCGCCGTCGTGAAGTCTGGTGGCAAGAGCTGGTATTTCCTGACGGCAGACTATGCCTTTGGCACCGCGCTGCAAGCCGATGCCACCACCGCGGTGACCAAGGCAGGCGGTACCGTTGTCGGCTCGGTGCGCGCACCGCTGGCGTCCAGCGATTTCTCGTCCTTCCTGTTGCAGGCACAAAGCAGCAAGGCCCAGATTCTGGGCCTGGCCAACGCCGGTGGCGACACCATCAATGCGGTCAAGGCGGCCAATGAATTCGGCCTGACCAAAACCATGAAGCTGGCCGGTCTGCTGATGTTCATCAACGACGTGCACTCGCTGGGCCTCAAAGCCACGCAAGGCATGTACCTGACTGACAGCTGGTACTGGAACCAATCGCCCGAATCGCGCGCCTGGAGCAAACGCTTCTTTGACAAGTTCAAACGCATGCCTTCCAGCCTGCAAGCCGCAGATTACTCGGCCGCGCAGTTCTACCTGGCCGCCGTCAAGGCCGCTGGTACCGATGATGGTGACAAGGTCATGGCCCAGATGCGCAAGTCCAAGGTCAACGACATGTACGCCAAGGGTGGCTGGATCCGTGATGACGGCACCATGATGCACGACATGTACCTGATGCAGGTGAAGACACCTGAAAAGTCCAACACACCTTGGGACTACTACAACGTGGTTGCCACGACCAAGGCCGAAGACGCGTTCCTGACCAAGGCCGAGTCCAAGTGCGCCTTGTGGAAGTAATCTGATCTTGAACTGAACTGCGACTGAACACGATCCCCATGGAAATCTTCGGCATCCCGATACAGGCCTTTCTGGGCCAACTCCTGCTTGGCCTGGTCAACGGCTCGTTTTACGCGATGCTGAGCCTGGGTCTGGCAGTCATCTTCGGGCTGCTGGGGATCGTGAATTTCGCGCACGGAGCGCTGTACATGATTGGCGCCTACGTGGCGTTTGTTGCGCTGGACAAATTTGGCATCAACTTCTGGTTTGCGCTGGTCATCTCGCCGCTGGTGGTGGGCGCGCTCGGTGTGGTCATCGAGCGTACGCTGCTTAAGCGCTTGTACAAGATTGATCCCATCTACGGCTTGCTTTTGACCTTTGGTCTAGCGCTGATTGCCGAGGGTGTATTCCGTTACTGGTTTGACGTATCGGGCCAGTCGTATCCGGTGCCCGATTTGCTGCAAGGCGCCACCAATCTGGGCTTTATGGTGCTGCCGAACTACCGCGCGTTTGTGGTGTTCGCCTCCGTCGTGATTTGCCTGTCTACGTGGTTTGTCATCGAGCGCACTCGGCTGGGTGCTTATCTGCGTGCTGGCACCGAAAACCCGACGCTGGTCCAAGCCTTCGGTATCAATGTGCCGATGATGGTGATGCTGACCTATGGCGGCGGTTGCGGTCTGGCTGCGCTGGCCGGTGTGCTGGCTGCGCCCATCATTCAGGTCACGCCGCTGATGGGCAGCAACCTGATCATCGTGGTGTTTGCCGTCGTTGTGATCGGTGGCATGGGCTCCATCCTCGGATCAATATTGACAGGCCTCGCGTTGGGCCTCATTGAGGGTTTGACCAAAGTGTTTTACCCGGAAGCTTCGAGCATCGTCGTGTTCGTGATCATGGCCATCGTGCTGATGATCCGGCCTGCCGGTCTGTTCGGTAAGGAAAAATAATGAGCACGGCTCCCGACAAAACCCAGAAACTTGGCCGTGTGGTGCTGTGGATCGCACTGGCATTGCTGGTGGCGGCGCCGTTCATTGGCCTGTACCCCGTCTTCATGATGAAGGCGCTGTGTTATGCCATCTTCGCCTGCGCGTTCAACCTGCTGCTGGGTTACACCGGCTTGCTGTCCTTCGGGCACGCGGCCTACCTGGGCGCGGCGGCTTACACCACGGGTTACCTGGTGCGATCGGTTGGCCTGTCGCCAGAACTTGGCATCATCGCCGGCACGCTGATCGCGGCGCTCTGCGGTCTGGTCATCGGGCTGATCGCCATCCGCAGGCAAGGCATTTACTTTGCCATGGTTACGCTGGCCATGGCGCAGATGATCTACTTCGTCTTCCTGCAGGCACCTTTCACCGGCGGTGAAGACGGCCTGCAAGGCGTGCCGCGCGGCAACCTTTTTGGTTTGTTTTCGCTGGCAAACGATACGGTTCTGTACTACGTGGTGCTGGCGGTGTTTGTGGCGGTGTTCCTCTTCATCATCCGCATCGTGCACTCGCCCTACGGCCAGGTGCTCAAGGCCATCCGCGAAAACGAACCGCGCGCTGTGTCTCTGGGCTACGACGTAGACCGCTACAAGTTGCTGGCCTTTGTGTTGTCCACCGCGATTGCCGGACTGGCCGGTTCGCTCAAAACCCTGGTGCTCGGCTTTGCCACGTTGAACGACGCGCACTGGTCAATATCAGGCGAGGTGATCCTGATGACCCTGCTGGGTGGCCTGGGCACCTTTGCCGGCCCGGTCATTGGTGCCTTCACCATCATCGGCCTGCAGGACTTCTTGTCCGACCGCGTAGGCTCCTGGATCAACGTGATCATCGGCGTCATCTTCGTCGTCTGCGTGGTTGCCTTCCGCAAGGGCATGGTGGGTGAGCTGCAGGCTTGGCGGCAGCGTAAGCGCGCTGGCTGATCGGGCTGTGTTGCCTGAAATTGCGGGTGCAACGCGCCCGTGGTTTGCGCTGACAGGTTTTGGGGCAATGACACCTGACTCATACTGTCAGATGTCCGGAAATCGACGGAATCCATGGCCCAAAAGCCCGCAGCATTGAACGGCCAGTCTTTGTGTAGTCGAGAGGTCCGGTTTGCGGCGGAAGCAGACGGCCGCGTCCGATGTGCGAATTGGTACTATCGGCCACAACCTGACTTTCATCATTCGCTATGTTTGGTATATCGAAGCCAAAGAAAGAACTCCTGCCGTCACCCGGCCGCTATTGCGACCTGGAGCCGCGTAGCCTCATGGATCGCCGTGAAACCCTAAATGAGATGCTGCGCCATTGGCAGCAGATTGAGCTCCGCGTAGCAATATATGCCTATGGCGAGGAATGCTTTTTGATCAGCGCAACCACCGGTACTGCTGAGGCTGGCGCGCCCATCAAACTTCAATTCACTGCCGCTGACTCAGATCTCGGCCATGCCATCTATGATCTGCTTCTGCAGTGTTATGCCCATCCTAAGGATGCCGCAGATGGATCTCTCAAAAATTGGGCAGTATTTGCCGCATCGGGAGCAAAGACGGGCAAGGCATTTGAGTCGAAATGCACTTATGTCACAGCCAAAACGATCAACACGGCCATCGTCGTTGAGGCTATCAGGCGATCGCCTCCTTCCGACACTTACGTCGGCCAACAGCTTTCTATCACCGGCGCTCCCGCAGTTCTCGGCTCTGCTGTAAAGAAGCTTGTTGCAACATTGAGGCTCTTAGACTCCCAAGATGCGCTCTAACATTCATTCGCAGCTTCACTGCGCGGCTTAATTCAGGCATTAACGACTGCTTTAAAGCGATGTGAAAGTCGGCTATCAGTCTGTAGATGCCTTAATCGCAAATTTCGAACGGAGGACACCATGGGACTCTTGACCTTCAGTATCAACGTCACCCTGGACGGTTGCGTCGACCACCAAGAAGGAATCGCCGACGACGAGACACACGACTTCTTCACCCGCCTTATGGACGAGAGCGGGGCGATGTTATGGGGCCGCGTCACCTACGAGATGATGGAGAGCTACTGGCCTGCAGTCGCACGCGGCGACGTGGAGGCACCGCCGGCGATGCGCGACTGGGCGGTCAAGCTGGAGGCCCAGCCGAAGTACGTGGTGTCCTCGACGAGAAAAGACTTCCCGTGGAACAACAGCCACCACATCGCTGGCGAACTGCGCACGGGCGTACAGAAGCTCAAGGACGCGACCCCAGCGGGCGTACTCCTCGGCAGCGGTAAGCTCGCGACCGCGCTGGACCGACTGGATCTGATCGACGAGTACAAGTTTCTCGTCCACCCCAGGATATCCGGTCACGGCCCGACCCTTTATCAGGGCGGGCTACCTAGTACTCGGCAGCTCGAGCTGGTCTCGTTAGCGCCACTTCGTAACGGTGCGGTCGCCATGCATTACCGGCGCGCCCGGCTAACAACGGATTGAAGCGAACCGTCCGCGGTGCGGTACGCCGCTAAACCTGAACGTTAAGGACCGCTATGGAGCGCTTTGAATGAGCGCTGGCAGTCTATTTCAAACCAATGGCGGTGCCCGTTCATGCGCTAATTGCTATTAATTTAGAAGCTACCTGCGCATATCCCATAAGGGCTGGAGCCCGATTTGTCTCTTGGTTGATAATTTGCCCCATCAAACCCCAAGAGTTTCAGAAAGACAAAAATCCATGAACATCCGCATTGGTGAAGGCTGGGACGTCCATCAACTGGTTGAAGGGCGCAAGCTTATTTTGGGTGGGGTGGAGATTCCCCATGACAAGGGCCTCCTGGGCCATTCCGATGCCGATGCGCTCTTGCATGCGATTACCGATGCGCTGCTGGGCGCTGCGGCCATGGGGGACATTGGCACTTTGTTCCCCGATACCGACGCGCAATTCAAGGGCGCAGACTCCACCGTGCTGCTGGCCGAGGCTGCGCGCCGCGTGCGGGCGCAGGGTTACGAGATTGGCAATGTGGACAGTACCGTGATCGCCCAGGCGCCCAAGTTGGCGCCGTACAAGGCGGCGATGCGGGACCGCATTGCGCAGGTGCTGGGCATCACGCCCGAACAGGTGAACGTGAAGGCCAAGACGGCCGAGAAGATGGGCCCCGTGGGCGAGGGGCGTGCCATGGAAGCGCGCGCTGTCATCTTGCTCACCAAAAATACCTGACCCGCGCCATGACTATGACCATGACCGCGACCCAACATCCCCATCTGCTCCAGCCCCTGGACCTGGGTTTCACCACGCTGCGCAACCGCGTGCTCATGGGCTCCATGCATACAGGCCTGGAAGACCGCTTCTACAACTACGGCAAGCTGGCTGCATACTTTGGCGAGCGAGCCAAAGGGGGCGTGGGTCTGATCGTGACCGGCGGCATATCGCCCAACCGGCGCGGCTGGCTGCTGCCGTTTGGCGGTACGCTCAATTCCATCTTCGATCTGCCCAACCACCGCAAGGTGACACGCGCCGTGCATGCCGAAGGCGGCAAGATACTCATGCAAATATTGCACAGCGGGCGTTATGGCTACCAGCCGTTTGTGGTGTCGGCATCCGCCAAGAAGTCACCCATCTCGCTGTTCAAACCGCGTGCGCTGACCGAGCGCGGTATCCGCTCCACCATTGCCAGCTACGTGCGCTGTGCCACGCTTGCGCAAAAGGCGGGCTACGACGGCGTGGAGATCATGGGCAGCGAAGGCTACTTGCTCAACCAGTTTCTCTGCGCCCGCACCAACCAGCGCACCGACCAGTGGGGCGGCAGTATCGACAACCGCATGCGCTTGGCCGTGGAAATCGTGAAGCAGGTACGTGCGGCCGTGGGGCCTAACTTTATCTTGATGTACCGCCACTCCATCCTCGATTTGGTGGAGGGCGGCAATAGCTGGGAAGAAGTGGTGCAGGTGGCGCAGGCGCTGGAGAAGGCAGGCGTCACGCTGTTCAACACCGGCATTGGCTGGCACGAGGCGCGCATTCCCACCATCGTCACCTCTGTTCCACGCGCGGCGTTTGCCAGCGTGGCGGCGCGCCTCAAGGCCGCGGTGTCGGTGCCGGTGATTGCGTCCAACCGTATCAACATGCCCGACGAAGCCGAGGCGCTGATTGCCAGTGGCGGTGTGGACATGGTGTCCATGGCCCGGCCGTTTCTGGCCGATGCCGACTGGGTCAACAAGGTAGCGGCCGGACGTGTGGACGAGATCAATACCTGCATTGGCTGCAACCAGGCCTGCCTGGACCACACGTTCCAGAACAAGCGCGCGAGCTGTCTGGTCAACCCGCGCGCGGCGTTTGAGACTGAACTGGTGTACCGCAAGACGGCTGCACCCAAACGCGTGGCTGTGGTGGGTGCCGGGCCGGCTGGTTTGTCCGCAGCGACGGTGGCGGCCGAGTGTGGGCATGACGTAACACTGTTCGATGGCAGCGACCGCATCGGTGGCCAGTTCAACGTCGCCATGCAAGTGCCGGGCAAGGAAGAGTTTGCGCAGACGCTGCGCTACTTTGGCCGCCGCCTGCAGATTACGGGTGTGAAGCTGCAGTTGAACCAGCGCGTGGCGCGCGAACAGTTGCTGGCGCAAGGTTTTGACGTGGTCATCTTGGCCACTGGCATCGTGCCCCGCAAACCCGGCATTGAAGGCATCAACCACACCAAAGTGGTGTCGTATTTGGATGTTTTGCAGCGCAAGGTGATACCGGGCAAACGCGTCGCCATCATTGGCGCGGGCGGCATTGGGTTTGACGTGGGCGAGTTCCTGCTGCATGACCCGGCCATCCCGCTGCCCGTGCCGGTAGACAACTGGTGTGCAGAGTGGGGCGTGGACCTGCAGGCCCAGTCCAACGGTGGGCTGGTGCAGCCCGCAGCGGCCGAACCCTACCGCCAGCTTTATCTGTTGCAGCGCAAGACCACCAAGCCCGGTGCAGGCTTGGGCAAGACCTCGGGCTGGGTGCACCGCGCCGTCTTGCAGCGCAACGGTGTGGAGATGCTGGCCGGTGTGGAGTACCGCCGCATAAACGACGCAGGTTTGCACATCACGGTGGGTGGCGTGGGGCGTGTGCTGGATGTCGACCAAGTGGTGCTGTGCGCGGGCCAGGAGTCGTTGACCGAGCTGATGCCCAGCGACGCGGAACGCCAGCAGCCCGGCATGCCTGCCTTTCACTGTATTGGTGGTGCAGCACTGGCGTCGGAGTTGGACGCAAAGCGGGCCATCCGCGAAGGTGCGGTGCTGGCGGCCAGCTTGTAGCTTGCTTGGGGCAACGCTGAAAAATTATTCCCGTTCGGGCTGAGCCTGTCGAAGCCTTGGCAGGTTCTTGCGTTGTGAAGGATGCGTTTCGCCCCTTCGACAAGCGCAGGACAGGCCAAGCGCAACGCGAACGGACTTGTTCCGCGTAATCTCAGGCGCGTACGGAGCGCTGCAGCTTGATGTGCGCCGACAGGCCTCCGTCAGATGCATTGGTCAGCACAAAGGCGCCGCCCATGCGTTGCACGGTCTTGTCCACAATCGCCAAGCCCAGACCCGCGCCGTTGGCGGCGGTGCGCGCGGCCTCCCCGCGGTAGAACGGCTTGGTCAGGTTGCTGAGCTGTTCATCGGCAACACCCATGCCATGGTCACGGATCTTGAGTAGCACCCATTTTTCATGCGACTTGGCGGCAATGCTGATGCGCGCGATACCGGTGTCGGGTGATTTGCCATAGCGCCGCGCATTCTCCAGCAGGTTGGAGATGATGCGGCCCAGCTCCACCTCTTCGGCCAGCACCAGCAGGTCGTCTTCCAGGCGCACCTGGATGCGCACATCGGGCTGGTCTTTGAAGGCGTAGATGCAGGCGTCCACCACATCGGCCAGCACCACGGTGCCGAGCTTGACGTTGTCGGGCCGCGCGTAATCGAGAAACTTGTCGATGATGGCGTCGAGCTGGGCAATGTCGGCCGCCATGTGGGCGCGGGCGTCCAAATCGGCCACGCTCATTTCAGTTTCCAGCCGCAAACGCGCCAGCGGGGTGCGCAGGTCGTGCGAGATGCCGGCCAGCATCACGGCGCGGTCCTGCTCCACCTTGGCCAGGCGTTGGGCCATGCGGTTGAAGCCGATGTTGACCTCGCGGATCTCGCTGGTGTGTACATCTTCATTGAGCCGGCTGGCAGCGAAGTTGCCTTCGCGCACATGGCTGGCGGCAAACGACAGCTCTTTCAGCGGGCGGTTGATCAGGCGCGCGATCAGGGCTGCACCGGCCAGCGACAGTGCGGCGGCAACCACCAGCCAGATCATCCAGGTGCGGCCGCCCGCGGCGTTGAACCGTTGCTGGTCGGTAATCAGCCAGTAGGCGTCACCATCGATGTCGAAGCCAATCCACAACCCGGCTTGCCCGTTGACCTGGGCTGCCACCACGGTGTTTTTGCCCAGTCGGCTGGTGACTTCACGGCGGACTACATCGGAGTCATACGGAGTTACCTGGTCGGTCGCTTCGCGCGGAACGATGCGCAAGCCTTCTTCGTCGCTCATGGTCTTGAGCAACGAGATGCGGGCAATGGCGTCGGCATGCACCAGTGCGGCACGGCTCAGGTTGACCTGTGAGGCGAGTTGTTGCGCCATCTGCACGGCACGCGGCTCGTACTCCAGCGCGCGCAGGGTTTGCAGCCAAGCCAGGATGCTGCCAAGCAGCAAGAGCGCGAGGAGAAAGAAGGTGCGCCAGAACAGGCTCAGGTCAGCCAAGGGCAGGGCGCTGCCGGCGGATGTCGGTGCTTCCAGCGGAGCTGCTGCGCTGCCCCCGAAATCCTGAACCTGGGTTTCAGTCAAGACGGAAGACCCCGGTTTCAAGCAGCGTCGTCCGGCACAAACACATAACCCACGCCCCACACGGTCTGGATAAACCGTGGCGTGGTCGGGTCGGTTTCTATGAGCTTGCGCAGGCGCGAGACCTGTACATCCAGGCTACGGTCAAACGGTTCGAATTCGCGGCCGCGTGAGAGCTGGGCCAGTTTCTCGCGCGACAGCGGTGTGCGCGGGTGGCGCACCAGCGCCTTGAGCATGGCGAACTCGCCCGTGGTCAGCGTGATATCATCGCTGCCCTTGTGCAGCGTGCGTGCGCCCAGGTCAAAGACAAACTGGCCAAACTTCGCCACCTCGTTGTCGCTGGACGGTGCTCCCGGCACTTCCTGCACCGGTTTGCGCCGCAGGACTGCATGGATGCGGGCCAGCAGTTCGCGCGGGTTGAAGGGTTTGCCCAGGTAGTCGTCGGCGCCTACCTCGAGGCCGACGATGCGGTCAATGTCTTCGCCCTTGGCGGTGAGCATGATGATGGGCGTGAGGTCGTTGGCGGCGCGCAGGCGGCGGCAGATCGAGAGGCCGTCTTCACCCGGCATCATCAGGTCCAGCACGATGAGGTCGGCGGTGTCGCGCTGCATCACGCGGGTGAGTGCCTTGCCATCTTCGGCCAGAAGCACATCAAAGCCTTCCTGGGTCAGGTAGCGGCGCAGCAGGTCACGGATGCGGGCATCGTCATCTACCACCAGAATTTTGTTGGGTCGGGAAGCCGGGTTCTGCATAGGAGTGTGAAATTTGTAACAGGCGAATTTTGCGCGGCTTGTGGCCCGTATGGACTGCAAATGAAGATGGTTTGACACAATGTTACAAATAAGCGGCTAACCGTACACTCGCTGCTCCAACAATGTGAACCGTGCCCGATCATGGGCCGTTGAGGTGTGATGTTGCGACGTATTTCCCTATTTCTGCTGTTAAGTTGTTGCCTGGTGACTGCCTTTGCACAGTCGCCTCCGCCACGGCGCGCGCAGGGTGCGGCAGACAGTGAGGCACTGCAACGCCGTGCTGCGCTTCGGGCCGCCCTGCAAAACCAGCCGGAGGCGCCCCCCAGGCCCGCCGACGGGGCAGGGCAGGGACGCCAACTCAGCCCGCAGGAGCGCCAGGCGCTGCGCGAACAATTGGCACAACAGCGGCGCGAGCCCCTGCGGACGTCTCCTTGACTTTCAGTTTTTCTGCAATTCGTTCTTCTTGTTTTTGTTTCTTTATATAGGATTCCATAGTGAAAATTGCTATCAAAATAGTAGCTGCTTGCGCTTTTCTGGTGGGGGCTAGCGCCCTGTTTGCCCAACAAGTTCCGGTGGAACTGCGCAATGTGGTGCAGCTCTCCTCCAGCGGTACCGTGGAGGTGCAGCAGGACCTGTTGACGCTCACGCTGTCCAGCACACGTGACGGCGCGGACCCTGCAGTCATCCAGACCCAGCTCAAACAAGCGCTCGACGCCGCGCTGGTGCAGGCCAAACCTTCCGTGTTGGCGGGCGCCATGGACCTGCGCACCGGACAGTTCAGCCTGCAGCCACGCTACAACCGCGACGGCAAGATCACCGGCTGGTCCGGCACCACCGAGCTGGTGCTGGAGGGGCGTGACTTTGCCCGCATTGGGGCCGCCGCTGCCAAGATCCAGACGCTGGTGATTGCCAATGCCAGCTTCGGACTGAGCCGCGAGCTGCGCGCCAAGGTGGAGGCCGAGGCCCAGCAGATCGCCATCGACAGCTTCAAAGCCAAGGGCAATGACATTGCCCGCGGTTTTGGCTTCACCGGCTACAGCCTGCGCGAAGTGTCGGTCAACAGCAATGACCAGGGCTTTGTGCCCCGCCCCCGCATGGCGGCGATGGAAATGAAAACCATGGCGGCGGATGCTGCCGTGCCCATGGAGGCTGGCAAATCGGCGGTGGTGGTTTCTGTCTCGGGATCGGTTCAACTGAAATAATGACGTCCCCGTCATAATCTCCCGACATGTCTATGCGGGAGGGACGGGCAATGGTTGTGGTGGTGCACGGTGTCTGACGCCCTGGTCCTGTGCCAGGACGGGCTGGCTTTGCTCGCCTCCCAAAGCGCCCGCCGTCCGTGCGCCTGGCAAGCGCACGTTCTTCAAAGCGGTTTTACACTCTGTTGCACGCCATGACAGACACTCACCGCACTTCCACCAGCAATCCGCTGACCGCATTACACGTGCGCCGGGTGCGCATGATGTTGTGGATGGGCGGCTATTTGCTGATTACGGTGGGCTTGTGCTGGGGCGTGTATTTCGCCATGCAGCACGAGTGGTTCATCGTGGCGCTGGATGCGCTTATGTTTGGCGTGGGTGTGCAGATTCTGGTGTGGACCCGCCGCAAGCGCACCCGCCGCGCGTTTTACCTGCTAATGGGCAGCATTTTTTGGGTGGTGTTCGGCATCTCTGCCGTCTTTGACATCCCCAGTGCGGCGGCCCCACGCTCGACCCATTTATTCCTGCTGACGCTGGCCGTGTGTGCCCTGCTGTTTTTGCGCGATGAGCGCGGTCCCCTGCGGCATCTGATGGCGGGCCTGTGTTTTATTGCCTTCGTGGCGCTGGCCAGTACCAACCACGCCTGGATTGCGGGTTACGCGTTGCCCGACACCGTGCGTGTGGGCGGTACCTGGGTCAATGTGATCTTCTCCATGGGTGCGGTGTACGCCATGGTCTACATCATGATGAGCGACGTCGCTGGGGCGTCCGAGCAGGAGACGGAGTTGCGCAAGGGCATTGCCAACGGCGAATTTTTTCTGGTCTACCAGCCGCAGGTTGCGTCGAGCGGTCAGGTGTTGGGGGCAGAGGCCCTGCTGCGCTGGAAACATCCCAAGCGCGGGCTGGTGGGGCCTGCGGAGTTCATCGGGCTGGCAGAGGAGAGCCGGCTTATCCTTCCGCTGGGCCTGCTGGCGCTGGAGATGGCCTGCGAGGAACTGGTGGCCTGGAGCCAGAAGCCCGCGCTCTCGGAGCTGACCCTGTCCGTTAACGTGAGTGCCCAGCAGTTCCACGAGCCTGACTTTGTCAACGCCGTGCGCACGGTGATGGAGCGTTGTGGCGTACAGCCCAACCGGCTCAAGCTCGAACTCACCGAAAGTTTGCTGGCCAACGATCTGGATGACATCGTGGCCAAGATGGAAAGCCTCAAGGCGTTTGGGGTGGGCTTTTCGCTCGATGACTTTGGCACCGGTTATTCATCACTCAATTACCTCAAGCGCCTGCCGCTGGACCAGCTCAAGATTGACCAGTCTTTTGTGCAGGATGTGCTGACCGACCCGAATGACGCCGCCATTGCACGCACCGTGATCACGCTGGGCCAGAGCATGGGTTTTGCCGTGATCGCCGAAGGTGTGGAAACCATAGGCCAGCGGGATTTCCTCATGGCCAATGGCTGCCACACCTTTCAGGGCTATTTGTTTGGCAGGCCGATGACGGCTAAACATTTCGCGGAGTTTGTCACCCGCGGTCCGGTGGGGTGAACCATACAGCCGCGAGATACGCCATCTGCGTCTCGGGCCATGCTTCCAGATGGGAAACGCAAGCCTATTCTGGAGCCTGCGAATAGGTTTTTTTGTAGGGCATGCTGGCCTGGACGGTGTCATACTCCGCGCCATACGCTGGAAAAAGTGCGCGCATGACGCACCCTGAGCATGTCCGAACCTACACCGTTCTCCCCAACCCTCCCACTCAGCGGGGCGGCAGCTTCGCCTGCATCGGAAAACCTGGGGCGGTTTGAGTTGCGCAAGGTGCTGGGGCAGGGTGCACAGTCCACCGTGTGGCTGGCATTTGACCCGCGCCTGGAGCGCGAGGTAGCCATCAAACTGATGCGTCCTGGCCAAGGCTCCAACGATGAGGCCGTTGCCCATTGGCTGCAGGAGGCCCGCAGCGTGGGACGTGTGAACCACCCCAACATCATTCAGGTGTTTGAGGCTGACATCCACGACCACCAGCCCTACCTTGTTTTTGAATACGTCGCGGGCAACACGCTGGACAAGATCCTGCGCGAGCGCGGCGCGCAACCTGCCCAGCAGGCCGTGGCCTGGATGATTGATGTGCTGGACGCCGTAGCTACAGCACACGCCGCAGGTGTGGTGCACCGCGACCTCAAACCTTCCAATGTGCTGGTGGATGGCGCCGGCCGCGCGCGGGTGATGGACTTTGGCATTGCCGCACGTATCCATGACAGCAGTGACAGTGGTCCGGTGCTGGCCGAAGGCACGACCGGGTATCTGTCGCCCGAGGCAGCCAACGGCGCGCAGCCTGCTGCGTCCATGGATATTTTTTCTGCCGGCGTGGTGTTGGCCGAGTTGCTGATGGGCCGGCGCCTGATCGACGAGGCTGACCCCTTCCGCGCGATCTACCGCGTGATGCACGAGCAACTCGTGCTGCCCGAAGACCTGGGCAACGAGGTCGATGACCGCCTGCGTTCCATCGTCAACCGCGCGCTGGTGCACGACCCGCGCCAGCGTTTTGTCAGTGCCCGCATCTTCCAGAGCGAGCTGGAGCAGTGGGCCAGCTCCGCCTCCAGCGATGCGCTGGAAGCGGCGGGTGCTGTGCCGGTGACCAGCGGTACGCTGGAGTTTTTGCTGCGCCGCATGCGCCACCGCAGTGATTTCCCCGCCATGTCGGATTCGGTGGTGCGTATCCAGAACATGGCCGCGTCGGAAACCGAGAGCGTGGGCAGCATCACCAACGAAATTCTCAAGGACGTGGCGCTGACCAACAAGCTGCTGCGTCTGGTCAACAGCGCACACTTCGGGCGTGGCGGCAGCATCAGCACGGTGTCACGTGCCGTGCATCTGGTGGGCTTCAACGGCATACGCAATATGGCGCTGAGCCTGGTGCTGCTGGAGCACATGCAGGACAAGGCCCATGCAGCGCAGCTTAAGGAGGAGTTTTTGCGTTCGCTCTTGGCCGGCACCATTGGCAGCGAGTTGTGCCCGGTGGTGAGCGAAAGTGAAGAGGCGTTTATTGGCGCCATGTTCCAGAACCTGGGGCGTTTGCTGGTGCAGTTCTACTTTCCCGAAGAGGCCACGCGGGTGCGCGGCATGATGCACAGCCCGCGTCAGCCGGTGACCGAGATATCGGCTTCCATCAGCGTGCTGGGCCTGAGTTTTGAGGCGCTGGGCATTGGCATTGCCAAGGCCTGGAACCTGCCCGATGAGATTCAGCGCTGCATGCGCAAACCTGCGGGTGACCCGCCGACGCGTGTGCCGCTGGACGATGGCGAGCGCGTGCGATGGATCGCGCTGGCTTCCAACGAAATTGCCGACGTGCTGTTGCACAGCGACCCGCAGGAGCGCGAAGGCAAGCTGGCCCAGGTCACACGCAAGTACATGCAGGCCATGGGCGTGACGGCCAAGGACATCCAGATCGCCACCAACCGGGCGCGCCAGAAGCTGGGTGACCTGGCCACGGCGATGGAAATCCGTGTGGCGCCGGGTTCGGCAGCGGCCAAGCTGCTCAAGGGCGGCGAGCCGCCCCCCGAGCCGGTACGCCGGGTGTCAGCGCCGGATTCAATGTCGCAGTTTGGCGGTCTGGAGTTGCAGGCTACGCCCAACGAGATGGGTGACGACCAGGATGCCCTGCAACACCGCCAGGTGGCGGAAACGCTGGCGGCGGGCATTCAGGACATCACCAACGCGATGGTGGAAGACTTCAAACTCAGCGACGTGTTGCGCATGATTCTGGAGACCATGTACCGCGCCATGGAGTTTGACCGCATCATTTTCTGCATGCGTGATTCCAAAACCGAAATGGTCACAGGACGTTTTGGCCTGGGGCAGGGTGTGGAGCGTTGTGTGAAGGTCTTCAAGACCCACTTGAAGGCGCCCACGCCCGACCTGTTTGGCGTGGTGTGTATCAAGGGGGCCGACACCATGATCAGCGACGCCTCGGAGGCGCGCATCGTGCAGCGCCTGCCCGACTGGTACCGCATGACCATCAATGCGCCGACCTTTCTGCTGCTGCCGCTGCAGATCAAGGGGGCGCCGTTTGGCCTGATCTACGCGGACAAGACGGTGCGCGACTCGCTGGCGCTGGATGACAAGGAACTGGCCTTGCTGCGCACCCTGCGCAACCAGGCGGTGATGGCGTTCAAGCAGTCAACGTAAACTGATTTGCTATTGAAAATATAGCTGCTTGCGCAGTCTATATGAGGGCTAGCGTGTAATTACGCATAAAACACTGCAGGGCGCGTGTTCTATCAACGCCCCCGAGATCGAGCCACGCCACCAGCGTGCAGCCCAACTGTCCAGGTGTTTGTGGCCCACCACGATGAGGTCTGCCTGGACCTTGTTTGCATACCCCGTGATTTCTTCTACCGACTCTCCTTTGAGCAACTGGCCGCTAGCGGTGTAACCCGCATCGGCCAGTCGGCGCAGGCCGTCGGCCAGGATTGCCTCAAACCGCTGGACTTCGCGCGCCTCCAGCTCGGGGTTGTAGAAGTTACCTTCCACCGCCGCCATGCTCATGGTGAAGGGCATCACGGCGACCAGCGATAAGGTGGCGTGGCTCCACTGCGCCAGCTCGCTGCAGTCCAGCAGGGCTTTTTGCCCGGTGTCGGAGCCGTCATAGGCAAGTACGATGTTCTTGTACACGGTGTAGCCCTCCAGAGTCTGTACAAAGCATAGCCCGGTGTCGCACACATGACAAGAGCGCTGCGCAAGTCGTATCCGGCGCTGGCAACCCCGCTGCAGCGCAGGGGAATGCCGTCCCGGAACCCTGCAGTGCGGGTTGCCTGCGAGAATCGCGGGCTTGGCACACGCCTGCACCCTGCAACCTCACCACCATGACATCCACTCCCGCCAAGTCGTCCTCTGCGGCATTGCCTAAAGTTCTCTGGCCCCTGCTGTTTGGCAACTTTGTCATCGGCACGGGCGTGATGATCGTGCCCGGCACGCTCAACGAGATCAGTACGTCGCTGGGTGTCTCCGTCGCTGTGGCCGGGCAACTGATTGCCGCCGCTGCGGCGGTCATGTGTATCGGCGCGCCGCTGTTTGCCACCTTTGTGGCGGGCTGGGACCGGCGCCGCCTGCTGGCGTTGTCCATGCTGTGGTACGCGGTGTTCCTGGGCTTGAGTGCGCTGATGCCGGACTTCGGTTCGTTGCTGGTGGTTCGCGTGCTCACCGTGGTGTCGCCGGCCATCTTCACGCCCCAGGCCGCGGCCTGTGTAGGGCTGCTGGTGCTGCCGGAGCAGCGGGGGCGCGCCATTACCTTTGTGTTTCTCGGCTGGTCGGTGGCTTCCGTGTTGGGCATGCCTATCGGCGCATTGATTGGCGGCATGTTCGGCTGGCGCAGCGCGTTTGGTTTTGTGGCGCTGCTGAGCCTGCTGAGCGCGGTGTGGGTCTGGCGCTCCATGCCCAACGGTGTGAAACCACCCGCGCTGTCGCGCGCGGCCTGGGCCGAGACGTTCCAGTCCCGCGCGCTGATGCTGTGTGTGGCGGTGACGCTGCTGTATTCCGCCGGCCAGTTTGTGCTCTTCTCGTACTTCGCGCCGTATTACAAGGCCATGCTGAACATCACGCCGCTGCAGCTGAGCCTGCTGTTTGCCTGGTTTGGCGCGTTCGGGCTAATCGGTAATATCTTCATGTCACGCCAGATCGACCGCATCGGCGCGCCGAGCGCGGTGATGTGGGGTGTGGGCAGCATGGCGCTGAGTCTGCTGATCTGGCCGCTGGGGACCAGCCTGGTGTTGGTGGCGCTGGTCATGGTGCCGTGGGGTTTGGGCTGCTTTTCATCGAACTCGGCGCAGCAGGCGCGGCTGGTGGGCATTGCACCGGCGCTGGCCTCGGGCTCCATTGCGCTCAACTCCTCCGCCATGTACGCCGGCCAGGCGCTGGGTGCGGGCAGCGGTGGCTGGCTGATCGCCCATGGCGGCATGTACTCGCTGCACTGGTTTGGCCTGGTGGGGCTGCTGGCCGCCATGGCCATGAGCTGGTGGGCGACGCGTCAGCGCGCCCACGGCACGGTTTAATAACGCTAATGTGCTACTAAATTAGTAGCTGACCGCGCATGTTCCATGAGGGCTAGGGGCCTAAAAGGCTCCTAATTTTGCTTATTGCGCTGTCCAACCACCGTCCATGTTCCAGGCCACACCGCGCACGTTGTTGCCGGCGGGGGAGCAGAAGAACACGGCCAGTGCACCCAGTTCTTCGGGGGTGGTGAACTGCAGCGAGGGTTCTTTTTCACCGAGCAATTGTTTGGTGGCCTCAGCGTTGCTGATGCCTTGTGCGGCGGCTTTTGCATCCACCTGCTTTTGCACCAGCGGGGTGAGCACCCAGCCGGGGCAAATGGCGTTGCAGGTCACGCCGGTGGTGGCGTTTTCCAGCGCGGTGACTTTGGTCAGGCCCACCACGCCATGTTTGGCCGCCACGTAGGCCGATTTTTCTGCCGAACCCACCAGGCCGTGGACCGAGGCCACGTTGATGATGCGGCCCCAGTTGGCGGCCAACATGCCGGGCAGCGCCAGGCGCGTGGCGTGGAAGGCGCTGCTCATGTTGATGGCGATGATGGCGTCCCATTTCTCCACCGGGAAGTTTTCCACCCGCGCCACGTGCTGGATGCCCGCGTTGTTGACCAGGATGTCCAGGCTGCCAAACGTCTTGGTGGCGAACTTCACCATGTCTTCAATCTCGGCGGGTTTGCTCATGTCGGCGCCGTGGTAGGCCACCTGCACGCCCAGCGCGGCCACTTCGGCCTTGGGGCCGTCCACATCCCCAAAGCCGTTGAGCACGATGTTGGCACCCTGCGCGGCGAGCGCCTTGGCGATGCCCAGACCGATGCCGCTGGTGGAGCCGGTGACGAGCGCGGTTTTGCCTTTCAACATGGTGCTTCTTTCAAAAAGGGGAAGGGGGATTGAATTAGGATGGAGTCATTATCAAACAGGCATTCAAACCATGGCTGACCCCAAGCTGAATTACCTTTCCTGCTCCGATTCTGGTGCCGGCCACCGCATGGCGTACTGGGAGTGGGGCGCGCCCGATGCGGCCCACACGGTTGTCTGTGTGCACGGCCTCTCGCGCCAGGGGCGCGACTTTGACGTGCTGGCGCAGGCCCTGGTGGCCCAAGCCGGTGGCAAGCTGCGCGTGGTTTGCCCTGACGTGGTGGGCCGCGGCCAGAGCGACTGGTTGGCCGACCCCATGGGTTACCAGGTGCCCGCCTATGCGGCCGACATGCTGGCCCTGCTGATGCACCTGAAGCCGCAAACGCTGGATTGGGTCGGCACCAGCATGGGTGGCTTGATCGGCATGGCGGTGACTGCGCATGCGGCGTCGGTAGGCATGAAAGTGCGCAAGCTGGTGCTGAACGATGTGGGGCCTACGGTGCAGTGGGATTCCATCGTGCGCATCGCCGCCTACCTGGGCAAGTCCATGCAGTTTGAATCGCTGCAGCAAGCGGCCGATGCCATGTGGTCCATCTCCACCAGTTTTGGCCCGCATACACCGGCGCAGTGGCTGGAGCTGTCGCGCCACATGGTCAAACCTGCGACTCAGGGCGGTGTCACGCTGCACTACGACCCCGCCATTGCCGTGCCGGTGCGCGCCATGACGCAGGAGATGGCGGCCGGCGCAGAGGCCATGGTCTGGCAGTTGTATGACGCGATCCAGGCCGACACGCTGCTGCTGCGCGGCGCGGTGTCTGATCTGCTCTCGCCCCACACCGCCCAGCAAATGACCGAACGCGGCCCCAAGGCACGCCTGGTGGAGTTCGCCGGCATCGGCCACGCGCCCACGCTGATTGCCGACGACCAGGTACAGGCTGTGGCCTCGTTCTTGCTGGACTAAACCCGACCCCGAATATAGAGACTCCATGAAAAGTTTGTCGGCCGAGCACCCCAGCCTGGCCCCCCCACAAGTCATTGCGGCCACGTCGGAAAACCTGCCCGAGCAGGTTGGTGCGCTGGCGCGTGCCCGCGCGTTTGCAGAGCCACTTCTGGCCAGCGAAACGCTGGACACCGGTGAAAACGTGCTGGCGCATGCCGACGCCGTGGCCGCCATCCTCAAATCCATCGGTGGCTCCGAGGCCATGCAGACGGCCAGCTACCTGGTCTACGCCTGCGACCACCTGAACAAACCGCATGAGGTGATCGCCAAGGCCTTTGGTGAGAACTTTGCCGATTTGGCGGTGGAAACCACCAAGCTGGTGCGCGTGCAACGCATGGCACGCATTGCGCAAACGGCGGCGGGCAATACAGCCGCACCCATGGCGCAGACTGCCGCTGCGCAGACCGAGAGTGTGCGCAAGATGCTGTTGGCGTTCTCCAAAGACCTGCGCGTGGTGATGCTGCGCCTGGCCTCACGCCTGCAGACGCTGCGCCACTTTGCCGCGACCAAGCTTCCGGTGCCCGAGAACCTGGCGCGCGAGTCGCTGCAGGTGTTTGCGCCGCTGGCCAACCGCCTGGGTATCTGGGAAGTCAAATGGGAGATGGAAGACCTGTCCTTCCGTTTCCTGGAGCCCGATACCTACAAACAGGTGGCCAAGCTGCTCGACGAAAAACGCGCCGAGCGCGAGGCCGCCGTGGAGCACTTGCGGCAGCAACTTGCGACCGAGCTGGCCGCGCAGGGCATCACCGCCACCGTGCAGGGCCGGCCCAAACACATTTACAGCATCGTCAAAAAGATGCGTGGCAAGTCGCTGGGTTTTGACCAGGTCTACGACATCCGCGCGCTGCGCATCGTGGTGCCCAACGTGCCTGACTGCTACGCCGCCCTGAGCTGGGTGCACAGCCAGTTTGCGCCGGTGACCGAAGAGTTTGACGACTACATCGCACGCCCCAAAGCCAACGGCTACCAGTCCTTGCACACCGTGGTGCGCGACGCAGCGGGCCAGCCCATCGAGGTGCAGGTGCGCACCCAGGCCATGCACGACCATGCCGAACACGGCGTGGCCGCGCACTGGGCCTACAAGGAGGCCGGTGCGAAGGGCTATGCGGGTAGTGTGACCGCGGCCGGTGAATACGACGCCAAGATCGCCGTGCTACGCCAGTTGCTGGCCTGGGAGCGCGACCTATCGGGCGGGCAGGATGCTGCGGTGTTTGACGACCGTATTTATGTACTGACACCTGACGCAGCCATTGTGGAGTTGCCCAAGGGCGCCACCGCGGTGGACTTTGCCTACAGCGTGCACACCAGCCTGGGCCACCGCTGCCGCGGCGCCAAGGTCGACGGCGCCATGGTGCCGCTCAACACCCCACTCAAAAACGGCCAGACCGTGGAAGTGACCACGGTGCGCGAAGGTGGCCCCTCGCGCGACTGGCTCAACCTCGAACTCGGTTTTCTGGTCAGCCACCGCGCGCGTGCCAAGGTGCGTGCCTGGTTCAACGCGCTTGCCATGGGCGAGACGGTGGCCAAGGGCCGTGAGGCGGTGGAAAAACTGCTGCAGCGCGAAGGCAAGACCGCCATCAAGCTCGACGACCTGGCCAGCCAGTTGGGCTTCAATAACGCGGAAGCGCTGTTTGAGGTGGTGGGCAAAGATGAGTTTTCATTGCGCAACATCGAAACCCTGCTGCGTCCCCCCGAACCCGCGCCTACGCAAGACGACTACATGCCGCTCAAGAAGCCGCGCGCGGCCGGTGGTGGCAAGGGCGGCGTGCTGGTGGTGGGCGTGGACTCGCTGATGACGCAACTGGCCAAGTGTTGCAAACCCGCACCCCCCGACCTGATCAGCGGTTTTGTCACGCGTGGCAAGGGTGTCAGCGTGCACCGTTCGGATTGCTCCAACCTGCGCAACATGGTGACACGCAGCGGTGACCGCGTGATCGACGTGGAGTGGGGCACACCCGGTGCCAAGGACGGCAATGTCTATCCGGTGGATGTGGCCGTGCAGGCCAACGACCGCCAGGGCCTGCTGCGCGATATTTCCGAAGTGTTTGCCAAGGAAAAAATGAACGTCATTGGTGTGCAGACGCAAAGCATCAAGGGCATGGCCTGGATGACATTTACCGTGGAAGTGGCCGAGTCCGGGCGCCTGGCCAAGGTGCTGGGTATCGTCAACGAACTCAGCGGCGTACGCTCGGCGCGGCGGCGCTAGGGCGGCGGCTCAGGGTTTGGTGTCTTCGGCCGGGGCCGACATCTCGCGCATGCTTTTCTCGATGTCATCGTCCGCCGAGGGCTGCGCCGCAGTGGCCGCAGGCGGCGGGGCATCCAGGCCATGCACAGCGGATGGCATGGCAAACACCACGGCACTGACCAGCACCTGCGCACACCAGTAGGGCAGCAGGGCCGTGAGCAAAGCGCGGGTGCCGACCCGCCCCAGGCCACCCTGGGTGCGTGCCATCATGACGGCATAACCCATGGGCGGAATCAGAAAGCTGATTTGCAGCACCAGCAAAAGCAGTACGGCAGCCTGCTGCGCGTCCCCAAGACAGAGCACCAGCGGCGGCGCCACGATGGGGATGATGACAAAAATCATTTCAAACGCATCGAGCACCCAGGCACACAGTGCCACCCCCAGCAGCACAGCCGCCGCAGTGGCCTGCAGTGGCCAGGGTGAGGCCAGAATGTGGGTTGCCAACCACTGATCGGTTCCCCAGAGCCGGAACACCAGGCTGAAGGTATTGGCCCCCAGCAACAGGGCAAACAGCGCGCCACTGAGCTCCATGGTTTCCTGCAAGGCGGTTTGCCATTGATCCACCGTCATGGCGCGCGCCAGTGCCGCCCACAGCAGCAACACCATGGCGCCGGTAGCGGCAGCTTCCACCGCGTAGAGCTTGCCAGTGAACACCGATGCCAGCAGCGCGATCACTCCGACGATGGCCAGCGCACCCGCCCATCCCTGCCGGGCCGTGAGTGTGGTGGTGGCTGGGGCGCTGACCGGTGTGCCGCTTGGCTTGCGCCCTTGCCACCAGGCCACGCCAAACCACAATACCAATACCGCCATGGCCGGCAGCAGTGCCGCCAGAAAAACGTCCTGCGTATTGATGATGCGCTGTACTACGTGGTAGCCGGGCAGGTTGCTGGCCTCGGTGTGGGCGCGCAGCATGGCGTCGCCCAGCAGGATCAGCACCAGCGAAGGCGGCACCACCACGCCAATCGTGGCCGAGGCACTGACCAGCGCCATGGCGCGCGCGGTAGCCAGCCCGCGCAACCGCGGTGCAACCAGCCGCGATAGCAGCGACGCGCTGGAGGCCACCGATCCATTCATGGGCGCAATCAGTGCGCCTACGCCCAGAGCCGCCAGGGCCCCGCTGGCCGGGGTACGCCGCAATAGGCGTTGTAGCAGCGCGTACACCGCATCGGCCACATGCAGGCGCTGCAGCAGCACCCCCATCAGCACGTACAGCGGCAGCGCCTGCAGCAGGTCATGTTCCAGCAAGCCCATGGTGCGCACGCCCACGGCCGCCAGCACATGGGCGTCCATGCCACCCAGCAAGCAGCCTGCGGCGGCAAACAGGCTCGCGCAGGCAATCAACAAGGCCCATACGGGAAGCCCGGTGGCCAGAATCAGGACGGCCAGCACCACGAGCATGGCCAGGCCCATGAAAGGGGCGAGCCCAGTGCTCATGCCGAAGGCGCGGCGCGGCGCATCAGCTGCACCACGCTTTGCCAGAGAGCCAATGCGGCTAGCAGCACCAAGGCCCAACGCAGCAGAAAGTAACCCGGGGTGAAGGTCTCGGGAAATTTCTCCATCTGGGTCAGCGAAGCCCACGCTTGCGGAACGCCCACCCACAACAGGAATACGGCCCAGGGTGCAACGCACAGCAGAGTCGCCCACGCTTTCCAGCGGGGCCCATGCGTGGTGTCCGTCGTACTGCCATGGGCTGCCAAATGGGTTCCCGCCACGGTGGCTGCAGACACTGCTACTGCAGCGTAGATTGCAAAGACGACCTGCCCCCAGTCATTGGCCAGACGTGCATGGGCCTGCACCAGGTCGCGCAGGGGCCATTGCACCCATAGCAGGAAAGCCAGGGGGAGTGCCAGGACACTGGTGCAAAGAACAATGCGGCGCATGGTGTTTGCAGCTCAGTCCAGCGCCACTTCGGCCAGCGGAACGCCGCACAACTCTGCCAGCGCCTGCACCACCATGCCGTGGTCTTCGCGCTGCGGAATTCCGGACACGGTCGCAACCCCGACCACGCCCACACCCCGTACACGGATCGGAAAACTGCCGCCGTGGCTCGCGTAGTCCCGCAGCGGCAGGCCCTGTTTGGCTTCCAGCGAGGTGTTCTCGGCTTCCAGCTTCAGGCCCACGGCGTAGGAGCTGGTGTGCAGCAGTTCCACCGTGTTGCGCTTGCGCCGTGCCCAGTCGGCATTGCCAGGGCCGGTGCCCGGCATGGCGTAAAAAAACACCGTCTCTTTCGCCAGCCGGATCTCGATGGTCAGTGCCACACGGCGTGCTTCACTCAGCTCCTTGATCAGCGTGCCCAGCGCCCAGGCGGTGCTCTGGTCAAAGGTGTGGAACTGCAGGCGTTCTTCCTGGTGGGCCAGGCGTTCGAGGTCGGTGGTGCTGGTCATGGCAGTGGGGGCTGGAAATGGTGTTTGCGAGTGTAGGGGAAGGTGCCCCTGCCTAGAATGGTACGTCCCTAACCCACCTTGCGAGTTCACATGACCCCTGCAGTGCCTGCCAAACCATCTTTGAAAGTCGCCGTTATGGGCGCAGGCGCCGTGGGTTGTTATTACGGCGGCATGCTGGCCCGCGCCGGCCACACCGTCACGCTGATCGCCCGGCCCACACATGTGCAGGCGATTGCGGCGAATGGCCTGCGCATGGAGACAAAAACCTTTGACGAACAAGTGCGCCTGGCGGCAAGCAGCGAGGCCAGCGCCGTGCGGGGCACCGACCTGGTGCTGTTCTGCGTCAAGTCCACCGACACCGAAGCTGCTGGCGCACAAATCCTGCCGCATCTGGCGCCCGACACGCTGGTGCTGTGCCTGCAAAACGGCGTGGACAACGCCGAGCGCCTGCAGGCCGTTCTGACTAACCATACCGTGGCGGCCGCCGTGGTCTATGTGGCGACCGAGATGGCCGGCCCCGGCCATGTGAAGCACCACGGGCGTGGCGACCTGGTGGTCGAACCGTCTGCCGCCGCCGTGGCCCCAGCGCTGGTGGCCGCTGCGGTGCCCACCGTGGTGTCGGATAACGTGCGCGGCGCGCTGTGGCTCAAGCTGATTCTTAACTGCGCCTACAACGCGGTGTCCGCCATCACCCAGTTGCCCTACGGCAAGACCGCGATAGGCGAGGGTGTGCAGGACCTGATGCGCGACGTGGTTAATGAATGCCTGGCGGTGGCAAAGGCCGAAGGTGTGCAGGTGGCAGGCGACGTAAACGCCGCCATTCGCATGATCTTTGACACCATGCCCGGACAGTTTTCCTCCACCGCGCAAGACCTGGCGCGTGGCAAGAAAAGCGAGATCGATTACCTCAACGGCCTGGTGGTACGCCGCGGCCAAGCGCGGGGCATTGCCACACCGGCGAATCGCGTCTTGTGGTCGCTGGTGAAGCTGCTGGAGAGCAAGCAGGGGTAGGCAACCTTGCGCAAAAATATGCCCCGTTCGGGCTGAGCTTGTCGAAGCCCTCTGCACTTTCTTGATTGGTAAGGGCTGCGTTTCGACAAGCTCAACACGAACGGAATGCACCGGCAGAGTCCACTGGGATCGCTGAATTTGCTATCTATTCAGTAGCTGCTTGCGCAATCCCCATGAGGGCTAGAGGCCTATTTTCCTTAAAAATGAGCCGCGCCGACGCATGGCACGGTGTGCACAGCCGCTAGTTGCGACCACCCAGACGCCGTTGGGACTTTGGCAGATCATCCAGCCAGGCGGGATCATCCGCCCTTTGTTGCAGCAGCGACAAAATAGTATCCAACTGCTCCAGTTGGGAGTCCGACAGCACAGTGAGCAGGGTGCGGTTGATATCAATCACCTTCGGGAACACTTGCTGGTACACCAGCGTACCTTTCTCCGTCAGTGCAATGAGAACCCTGCGCCGGTCATTCGGTTTTGGCGTGCGAGAGACCAAGCCTTTTGTTTGCAGGCGTCCCAGTGTTTTGGACACGAGCCCCCACTCCAGTTGGGCAGCCTGTGCCAGGTCGGATGAAGACATGGCTCCATATTGCGCAAGCACGAGCAAGAGACGCCATTCACGTCGCGTAACGCCATGGCCGCCTTCGCAGATACGTACAACGGGCGCTCCGGCAGTGGCATGCAAGCGGGCCACTCTGTAAAGGAACAGATCTTCAATGCCTACTGGGGACAAATAGTGGGATGTCGGCAAGGGTTTACCCGATCAGCAATTGATTAGAACAAGTAATTCGTGGCACACTAGCATGCGGCATCTGCAATCTGCAAAGGAATAGACATGACGACCTCTCTAGCAACATGGGCCAGGCAGTTTGTGGCTGTGGCATCCATTGTGAGTGCTTCGCTCGCTTCAGCCCAAAGCTGGCCCGACAAAGTCATCAAAATTATTGTTCCCCTGCCTCCAGGTGGACCTAGCGACATCGTATTGCGCTCGGCCATGGAGAAGATGCAGCCGATTTTGAAGCAGCCTTTGGTGCTTGAAAACAAGCCCGGCGCGAACGGCAATCTCGGTGCTGCTGAGGTAGCGCGTGCCACGCCCGATGGCTACACCTGGCTATGGACCACCGACACGACGATCACGGTGAACCCCCACGTGTACGAGAAGATGCAGTTCAAGGTGACCGATCTGGAGCCCGTCATCCGGGCCAGTTCATTCAGCCAGATACTGGTGTGCAACCCCAATGTGGGGGTAAAAACTTTGACCGATTTGGTCCGAAAAGCCAAAGAGAAGGAGTTAAGTTATGCCTCTGGTGGTCCGGGCTCTCCAGGGCATTTGACGACGGAGCTTCTCAAGGCAACGGCGGGCATCCAAATGCTGCATGTTCCTTACAAGGGCCCCGCGCCTGCCATGCAAGACATGCTGGGCGGACAGGTGGAGTGCGGCTTTCTTGCAGGGCCGACCGTGTTGCCGCACGTGCGCGCAGGCCGCTTGACCGCACTGGCCATTTCGGGTTCAAAGCGTTCCCTGTTGTTGCCCGAAGTGCCGACCGTGGCCGAGTCAGGTTACCCCGGATTTGATGCAACTTTTTCGCTGCTATTGTTTGCCCCGAAAGGGACACCTGCAGCGACGGTGCAAAGCATGCAGTCAGCCATGGTGGCAGCACTCAAAACACCCGACCTCATTGAGAAACTGCGGCTGAGTGACCAGGAAGTAATCGCCAGCAGCGGTGCTGAGGCTGCACAGCGCCTTGCAGCAGATTCCAAAAAATGGGGCGACGTTGCCCGCCGGATCAAGCTCGTACTTGAATAAAGAACGACGCATGACCATGGATATAAAACGCCCCAACATCATCTTCATCGTGGCCGATGACCTGGGGTTTGCAGACCTGGGTTGTTATGGCGGACGCGATGCGCAATTTGGTCCTGTGTCGCCCGTACTGGACGAATTGGCGGCGGCAGGATTGCGGTTTACGCAAGGCTATTCCAACTCGCCGGTGTGCTCACCGACACGCTTTGCGCTGATGACGGCACGTTATCAATACCGCTTGCGCGGGGCAGCAGAAGAACCCATCAATGGACGCAGCAAAGGCAGCACACTCCTGGGCCTGTCGCCGGACCATCCCACCCTTCCATCGCAACTGCGGGCTGCGGGTTATCACACGGCGCTTATCGGGAAATGGCATCTGGGCTATCCCCCACATTTCAGTCCCTTGCGGTCTGGCTACGAAGAATTTTTCGGCCCCATGTCCGGTGGTGTGGACTATTTCTCCCATGCGGGGACCAATGGGCAACACGACCTGTATTGCGGCGAAGAGGAAAAAATGGAGGTGGGTTACCTGACCGACCTGCTGTCCCAACGCGCAGTAGACTATGTGCAGCGCATGGCTCCAACAGCATCGCAAGACAAACCGTTCTTCCTGAGTCTGCACTACACAGCGCCGCATTGGCCATGGGAAACACGGGAAGACCACGCACTCGTAGCCGACATAAAAAGCAACCTGTTTCATTTGGATGGCGGCAATATCCATACCTACCAACGCATGATCCACCACATGGACGAAGGTATTGGCTGGATCGTCAACGCGCTGAAAGAGACCGGCCAGCTCGACAACACCTTGATCGTTTTCACCAGCGACAACGGTGGCGAACGGTTTAGCGACAGCTGGCCATTGGTGGGGGGCAAGATGGATTTAACCGAGGGCGGAATACGCGTCCCCTGGATTGCCCATTGGCCGGTGGCTGTTCCTGCAGGAACCGTGACGACGCAGCAGTGCATGACGATGGACTGGTCGGCGACCCTGCTGGAATTGGGCGGCGCCGTCATGCCATCAGGCTACGCGCCAGATGGCGTATCGCTGGCCCGCGTATTGCGAAACCCCGCGGCAAACTTCAGCACGGCCTTGTACTGGCGCATGAACCACCGCGGTCAACGTGCCCTGCGTGAGGGTGACTGGAAATATTTGCGGGTGGACGGCAATGACTACCTTTTCAACATTCCCGCCGATGAGCGGGAGCGCGCCAACCTTGCAAAAAAGCAGCCAGACCGCCTTGCGAACATGCGCAACCAATGGGAAGACTGGAATGCAACGATGCCACCCATCCCCGAAGACGCGACCGTGAGCCTAGGTTATTCGGCCAAGGATATGCCACAACGCTGAGTCCTGCACGTTGACAATAGGCGCTATCAGAAAAATAGCTGCCTGCGCATATTCCACGAGGGCTTGAGGCCTTTTCGGCTTACAAATCCGGGCAGTCCAGCCGCTGCAGGATGGTGCGCCAGTGCTCGGGTTCCACCGGGGTGATGGACAGGCGGTTGCCTTTTTTCAGCACGATCAGGTCTACCAGTGCCGCATCGGCGCGCAGCTCGGGCAGGGTGAGGTTGCGCGTCTTGCGCACCACTTGCACATCCACCAGGATCCAGCGCGGCGCCTCGGGTTTACTGGCCGCGTCGAAGTAGGGCGATTGGGCGTCGAACTGCGTGGGGTCGGTATAGGCGCCAGACGCCACGCGCGCAATGCCCACGATGCCCGGCTCCGCACAACTGGAGTGGTAAAACAACACGCCGTCACCCACCTGCATGCCATCGCGCATGAAGTTGCGGGCCTGGTAGTTGCGCACGCCGGTCCAGGGCACGGTGGCCTGCGGCATAGCGAGTACATCGTCGACAGACGCTTCGGCGGGTTCGGCTTTCATGAGCCAGTAGTTGCGCATACTGCTGCCCAATGCTCAGGTGGCCGCACGGCCGGTGACCCGGCCCCAAAGTTTTTTGACCAGCGAGGGCTCGGGCACTGCATCCACTGTGCTGCGGGCTTCGATGTCCAGGCGCTCTTGCGGCGTGGACGGCACCTTGATCATGCGGCCCAGCGCCAACTGGCGCCGCAGCCGGCGCAGCAGCAGTTCGGCGGCGGGGTCGGTCTTGCATTTTTCAATGAATGCGGGTGTGAGTTTGAAGTCCACACACTCCAGATGCACCGTGGTGCCCGCTGCCACGCGGGCGATGGCCACGCGCACGCCGTCCATGCCATAGACCTTGGGCCAGGCAATCATGTGCAGGTTCAGCGTGTTGGGCGTGTAACCGGTGTAGTCCACCTCCTGCTCACGCAATTGCACGTCGCCATGGAATTTGAACTTCAGTGTCACCTCGGGCTCGGCGGTGTAGTGCAGCTTCAGGTCGCGGTTGAGGCTGAAGTTGGCGCAGCCATCTGCATCGTTGCTCCAGATGTAGCCGGTGCGGGCGATATTGAGCGCGGCCTGTGCGCTGGTCAGGTGGTAGATGGTGCGTAGCCGCTCCTGGGCTTCTGCTTCCAACTGGGTGAAGCGGACTCTGCGTTTTTGTTCGAGGTCTAGCATGGTGTGTGTCCGGGGAAACTGGCTGTTGCGAGGGCTAGTAGGTGTAGCAGAAAGTGAGTGCCGTTGCCTCCATGGCTTGGCAACAAACTGTAAATTCCGGGGCCCCGCGTGGGGTGCGTCAAAATCCCGTGGCGCGGTTCGGGAAATATATACCGATTGCCTGTGCGCGCAATAGCCATCTCACAGCCCACCCGAAGACGACAAGGACGCCATTTTGTACTGGGAATCCCATATCTGCCTGCCCCTGCACCCGCAAGCCAGCTTTGCACCGCTGGACCGCATGCGTGCGCTGGGGCTCAACTATGTGTCCATCAACATCGGTATGGACATGAACCCGCTATCGCAGATCATGCCCATCATCGCCAGCTTCCGCGCGCGTTTAGGCGCAGAGCCCGACAAGTACCGCCTGGTCAGCAGCGTGCAGCAGATCGAAGACGCCAAAGTCGCCGGCGTGCTGGCCGTGGGTTTTGACCTGGAAGGCGCCATTCCGCTGATGGAACAGCCTGCCATGGTGGGCTTGCTCTCCACGCTGGGCGTGCGCCAGATCCACCTGGCCTACAACCGCAACAACAGCGTGGCCGACGGCTGCCATGACGAAAGCCGGGGCCTCACGCCGCTGGGCCACCGCATCGTGCGCGCCATCAACGAGGCCGGCGTCATCATGGACTGCTCGCACACCGGGCGCCGCTGCAGCCTGGACATCATGGCCGCGTCCACCAAGCCCGTGGTCTTTAGCCACGCCAACCCGCAAGGCATGGTGGACCACGGCCGCAACATCACCGACGAACAAATCCGCGCCTGTGCCGCCACCGGTGGCGTGGTCGGTATCTCGGGCGTATCGGCCTTCCTGGGTGTGGACACCCCACGCGCAGCGGACATCGCTCGCCACGCCGCCTACGTGGCCAACCTGGTGGGCGCGCAACACGTGGGCATAGGCATGGACAACAGCTTCCCCGAAGACCATCTGGACGAAACGCCCCCGGGCGGCATGGACATGGACTACTGGTGGCCCAAAAGTGCAGGCTACGACCGCGCCATCATGACCATGAACTACGTGCCCGTGGAAGACTGGGCCGAGTTGCCTGCGGCGTTGGCGGCCGAAGGGTTTGGTGCGGAGGAGGTGGCGGGGGTGATGGGTGGGAATATGGCGCGGGTGGCGCGGGAGACTTGGGGTGGTTAATGCATTTAAATTGCAATGGCAATGCAATTGCATTACCATTGCTGATGCAAATCTATTTTGAACCGGAGTGCTACCATGGAAGTCGAATCCACCCTGACTGAACGCTACCAAACCACGGTGCCCGAGACGGTGCGCCGTGCCTTGCGCTTGGGCAAACGCGACAAGATCCACTACAGCATTCGTCCCAGTGGGGAAGTGGTGCTCACAAGAGCCTCCAACTCCGATGCTGCCGATCCTGCTTTGGGCGCGTTCCTGGGTTTTCTGGCGCAAGACATTGCGCAGCACCCGGAACGTCTGCAGGCCGTGGATGCCAGCTTGGTCAAGCGGGTTCAAAAACTGACCGCAAGTGTTGAATTGGATTTGAACGCTGCGCTGTCGGCCGACGATGAATGAGTGGCAAGTCCACTGCGCCTTGGGTCGTTAACGGTTGGTCGGTATTCGCCCATCCGCTTTTCCTGGACCAGCTTGAAGCTCTGACGCGTCAGGTCGAGGCCCTCAAGGCCAAAGACCCCAAGGGCTATGTCAAGAAGAACGCTGCCAAGCGTCTGGCGGCGATTCACAAGCTGGCGTTTGAAGTCATTCCGCAAGACCCTACGCGGCCAGAGTACCGGCAGGGCGGTACCTTGGGCGACGAATACAAACACTGGTTTCGCGCCAAGTTTTTCCAGCAATACCGCCTGTTTTTTCGCTACCACCTGCAAGCCAGGATCATTGTGCTGGCCTGGGTGAATGACGAAGACACCAAGCGCGCCTATGAAAGCAGCGATGACGCTTACCGAGTGTTTCGCAAGATGCTGGAGAGTGGGCATCCGCCGGATGACTGGGATGTGTTGGTGAGGCAGGCAAGGGATGACTGATTTTTGCGATAGCAGTTGCTATACCTTTAGTAGCTGCTTGCGCAATATCCGCGAGGGCTAGCGCTTGAACTGCAGCGCCTCCACCGGATCACGCGTTTGCAGCAGGATGCCCCAGTCATTTTTGGGCGGGCATGCCAACACGCGTAATCTGCACACTTTCCGTCAGCGCGATGCCCTTGCCAAAAACCGATCGCAGCACCAACTCGCAGCCATGGCGTTTGAGCTTTTGTCGCAGGCGGCTGAGTGTTACATCGATACGCTCGTAGTCGTTTGATTCGACACCAGGAAACATCCGGGCAAAGAGAACATCCTTGCCTACGACGCCGCCTTCGGCTTCGGTCAGACTGGCTAGCAGGTGCAGTTCATTGGCGGTGAGTGCGATGGGTTTTGCGTGTGCTGACTTGAGCTGGGCGCTTGTTACATCCAGCGTCCAGCGGGCTGCCAGTTTGGGCGTGTTGTTCTGGGCCATGCGTTTCCACATGACATCAATGGCCTTGCGCTCGCGTTGCAGCGCGTCGCTCAGTTGCATCTCGATAGTGATGCGATGCGTGATGTTGCTGGCCACCCAGAGCACGGCGTCTTCGCCATCCATCAAAAAGTCCAGCGCCTGCACGCGCCCTTCGAACCAGATGACATGGGCGGGGCCTTTCTCGTCAAGCCCCAACACATCGTTGCCGGACAGGCCGTATTCAACGATGTGCAAGCCGCCCGCATCCAGCGTCTTGGCAATCTCGCCCAAAAACCAGGTGGCCTTTTCCGGCTTGAGGACGTCAAACAGGTTTTTGCCGACCAGGCCGCTGCCATCGTGGTAGTAGCGTGCATCGGTACCGCCATACACCGCCGCATAACGGCCGTTTCGGGTCAGGATGAAGACGGGATCTGGAAAAGCGGCAAGGATGGTTTCCAGGTGTTGGGTATGCAGATGCAGAGACATGGACGCGGTTTTTTTTCCGGAAAAATATTCTGCACATTTGCAATGAATGCAAGAATTGTAAGTGGATGTGTACCGCGTATTTCCCTAGAATTCGGACTGAATTTTTACAGCGCGCAGGCAAATTTCGACTTTTGCAGGCCCCATGCCCCGCGATGCAAGGGCATGGCCCCAACCAGGTCGCCCCTAGAGAGAAATTAAATGAACAAATACGCGCCCTGCGCGCTATTCATAGCGGTGGCCAGCCTGAGTGCCACGGCTGCCGAGAACGAGCCCAACCTGAAGATGACCATGAGCTTGGGCCTGCAGGCCCGGGAGGTGGAGGTGTCCAATCCGGTTTCGCCGTACAAGAACAGCGGCACCTCCGGCACCGCCTCGGTGTCCGCGCAATTGAACCCGGTCACCTCGCTGGCGCTGACCCTGTCGTACAGCCTGGACCAGGCCAAGTCGAATGACCAGCAGACCCAGGGCACCATCCGTGCGCAAACGGGTGCGGTGTCTGTCACCCGGTATATCGGCTCCGGCCGCTTCGTCAGTGGCTCGCTCAGTTATGGCACCAATGCGCTGGAAAGCCAAGCCTCCGGGGTCGGTTACAAGACCAGCGCGGATGCGCTGGCGGCCGGTGTCGGCATTACCCAAATGATCCCCCTGAGCCGGAGCCTGACCAGTTCGATCGGGCTGAGTTATGCGCGGGTGGTGAACAACATCGATAGTTACAGCAACAGCGCAGGCACGCGTGTGGATGGGCAGGTGCTGGCCTCAGACATGCTCTCTCTGGCGGGTGGCTTGCAATGGAGCCTGGGCCGTTGGTCGCCCAGCCTGAGCCTGAGCGTAAGTCGCCCATCGGCCAGCTTTTCTTTGGCCAATAGCGACCAGTCCCCAATGGGTTTTGGCGCTGGCCTCGGGTACACGTTGGCGAAGGACAGGAGGCTTAACTTCTCCTACGGTACCTCCGTTGGGCAGAGCGACGTCAGGGACAGCAACCTGGGCGTCAATCTCTCGTTCCCGTTCTGATCCGGATTACTTGGACATATCTTCATGAAACTGAAATTTAAACTCCCCTCCTGGTTGGGGTTGGCACTGATTGCTGTATTGGCCGCAGGGTTGACCGGATGCGCCACCAGTACGGAGTACACCTACAAATACACCGATGCCGAAGGGAAAGAAATTACAAAAACATACACAGAGAATCGTCAGGAATTCTTGAGCCAGGATGATTTTTATTCATTCTCCGAAGCGACCGGTACAGTTCTCGCACCCCTGCCCTTGGGTGCGACTGTGACGTTCAGCGGGGAGGTAAAGACGCGCAATCCTGTAGGGCAGTTCTCACTGATAGTTCTAGCAGGGCTTGGGGCGGAAGCGCTTTGCAGGGAAAACGGTACCCCCCTAAAATCTACGAAAGACCCGTCCTATAGCCTAGCTGACTGTCCGGCTTACTACAGCTATTATGCAACCGCCGTCGACGAACTGAACAAGCCTTCCTACTCCACAACATGCCCCTCTTCCTGTAATGACCCAAGGCAAAGCCCGGCTCTTGTGATGGGCAAATACCGGGTTTCATGCCAATGCGTGAGTCCGACACCGCCAAGTTGCGGCGATTCTGCAGCTCTCAGCGCGCGCAATGCGGATGGCACACCGGTTTGGGACACCTGCACGCCTGTGGAGCTTCCACCCACTACGGTGCAAGCCCCTGCGAACGATCCGCTGTTGAAGCTGATGATGGGCGACGGGTCATGCAAGCGGGTGTATTCATTGCTTCTGCACAGGTATGTGTGCTAGTAGCAGGGGCTTTGCATTCCCCGTGATGACCCTTGTGCATTGAGGCGTTGCGCCACAGCAGCAATACAAAAGCCGGCCGAGCCGGCTTTTGTCATTTTCCGGCCACCTCAGTGCCTCAGCGTGCAATGCACTGGCAGGGCCCTGCGCAGAGAGGTTTGTGTTTTGCTATTTTTTCAATAGCTGGTTGCGCAATACCTGAAAGGGCTGCAGGCCTATTTGGCATGTAAAAAAGAGGTTTGCCCCGGCCGCCCGGGCAAAGACAGCTGGGCCGTCCGCGCGGGCGTTTCCGCCAACAACTTCCCCCGCTTGAACACCTTCAACCGCGTCGCCTTCAGCCGCAGTGCCTCCACCGGATCACGCGCCTGCAGCAGCACAAAGTCGGCAAAACAACCCTTCTCGATGCCGTAGCCCTGCAGTTGCAGGATGCGCGCGGGGTTGGTGGTGATGGCGTCGAAGCACTGGCGCATGGCTTTTTGGCTGGTCATCTGGGCCACGTGCAGGCCCATGCTGGCGACGTCCAGCATGTCGGCACAGCCCAAGGAGTACCAGGGGTCCATCATGTCGTCCTGGCCGAAGGCGACGGTCAGGCCGGCGGCCATGAGTTCGGGCACGCGGGTCAGGCCGCGGCGCTTGGGGTAGGTGTCGTGGCGGCCCTGCAGCGTGATGTTGACGCACGGATTGCTTGCCACATGCACCTGCGCCTCGACCATCAGCCCCATGAGTTTGGTGACGTAGTAGTTGTCCATGCTGTGCATGGAGGTGAGGTGGGAGCCGGTCACGCGGCCATGCAGGCCCAGGCGCTGGGTTTCGTAGGCCAGAGACTCGATGTGGCGTGAGTGCGGGTCGTCGCTCTCGTCGCAGTGCATATCCACCAGCTTGCCGCGCTCGGCGGCAATTTCACAGAGCAGCTTCACGCTGGCCGCACCGTCCGCCATGGTGCGCTCAAAGTGGGGAATGCCGCCCACCACATCCACACCCAGGTCCAGCGCGCGTTTCAGGCTCTCGGCGCCGCCCTTGGTGCGCAGCACGCCGTCTTGTGGGAAGGCGACCAGTTGCAGGTCGATATAGGGCGCGACCTTTTTCTTGACCTCCAGCAGCGCTTCCACGGCCAGCAGGCGCGGGTCGCTGGTGTCCACATGGCTGCGGATGGCCAGCAGGCCCTGGGCCACGGCCCAGTCGCAATAAGTCAGCGCGCGTTCGATCACGGCGTCGGCGGTCAGGCTGGGCTTCAACTCACCCCACAGCGCAATGCCTTCCAGGAGCGTGCCGCTCTCGTTGACACGTGGCATGCCGTAGGTCAGCGTGCCATCCATATGGAAGTGCACATCCACAAACGGCGGGCTCAGCAGCAGGCCACCGGCGTCCACTGTCTCCGCCGCCGGAGCGGCGGCGGGCGTGAGACCCTGCGTCACCTCGGTGATGCGGCCGCCTTGCACGGCGACCGACATGTTGGTGCGGCCGTCGGGCAGGGTGGCGTTGTGAACGAGCAGGTCTAACATGGTTCAACTTCCTGAAAACGCTATGGTATTCATAGCTGCTTGCGCACTATCCACGGGGGCTAAAGGCCCATTTTGCTTGAAATTTACTGGGTGCCGAAGATACGGTCACCGGCGTCGCCCAGGCCCGGCATGATGTAGCCGTGGTCGTTCAGCCCGCGGTCGATGGCGGCGGTGAACACGCGCACATCGGGGTGTTCCTTGTACAGGGTGTTGATGCCTTCAGGGCAGGTCAGCAGGCACAGGAACTTGATCGATTTGGGCTTGCAGGCCTTCAGGCGGGTGACCGCAGCCGCGGCCGAGTTGCCGGTAGCCAGCATGGGGTCGACGATCACCACGTCGCGCTCTTCCATGTTGCTGGGCATCTTGAAGTAGTACTCCACGGCCTGCAGGGTCTTGGGGTCGCGGTACAGGCCCACGTGGCCCACGCGGGCGCCGGGCACCACGCTCAGCACGCCGTCCAGAATGCCGTTGCCGGCGCGCAGCACACTGGCAAACACCAGCTTTTTGCCGTCAATGACCTTGCCGGTGGTCTTTTCCAGCGGGGTCTCGATTTCCAGGTCCTGCAGCGGCATGTCGCGGCAGACTTCGTAAATCATCAGGCCAGCCAGCTCGTTGAGCAGGCGGCGGAAGCTGCTGGTGCTGGCTTCCTTCTTGCGCATCAGCGTGAGCTTGTGCTGCACCAGCGGGTGGTCGATCAGCGTGACGTTGGCACGGGCTGCGGGGTTGATAGTGACCATGTTGTTATTCCTTCTTTTGAATGGGCGTGAATGCTGATTATTGGATTGTCCGTTCGCCCTGAGCAGGTCGTTGTGGCTTCGACAGGCTCAGCCCGAACGGGGTATGGGGTTAGCGGCGTGATCCACCCAGGATGCTGCCCAGCACGCCGCGGATGATCTGGCGGCCTACTTCGCGGCCGATGGAGCTGGCGGCGCTCTTGATCATTTGCTCACCCACGCTGGCGCGCGAGCGGCGGGCGCCGCCGCCCAGCATGTCGCCAATGCTGTCCAGAATGCCGCCACCGCTGGGCGCAGGTGTTGCGGTCGGCGTGGGGGCCGATCCCCGCCGAGATGCGCGCGGCGCGGCAGTGTCTGCAGCGGGAAAGTCGTCTTCTACCGGTTGGGCGTGGCCCATATTGGTCTGGGTGCGGCCCTTGAGCTTCTCGAACGCAGACTCGCGGTCCACGGCTTTCTCATACACACCGGCAACGATGGATTCACTGAGCAGCGTCTTGCGTTGTTCCGGCTTGATGGGGCCAATCTGGCTGGCCGGGGGTAGCACAAACACACGTTCGGTCAGGCAGGGGCGGCCTTTTTCGTCCATCAGACTGACCAGCGCCTCGCCCACACCCAGCTCGGTGATGGCGGTGGCCACATCCAGGCCGGGGTTGGCGCGCATGGTGTCAGCGGCACTTTTGACCGCCTTTTGGTCGCGTGGCGTGAAGGCGCGCAATGCGTGCTGCACACGGTTGCCCAACTGGGCCAGCACGCTGTCGGGAATGTCCAGTGGGTTTTGCGTGACGAAGAACACGCCCACGCCTTTGGAGCGCACCAGGCGCACGACCAGCTCGATGCGTTCGATCAGCACCTTGGGCGCGTCGGCAAACAGCAAATGGGCTTCGTCAAAGAAGAACACCAGTTTGGGTTTGTCCAAGTCACCCACCTCGGGCAGGGCCTCGAACAGCTCGGACAGCATCCACAGCAGGAAGGTGGCATAGAGCCGGGGCGACTGCATGAGCTTGTCGGCCGCCAGGATGTTGACCACACCCTTGCCGCTGCCGTCGGTCTGCATGAAGTCGGCAATATTGAGCATGGGCTCGCCAAAGAACTGGTCGCCCCCTTGCTCTTCGATCTGCATGAGGCCGCGCTGGATGGCGCCAATGCTGGCGGCGCTGATGTTGCCGTACTCGGTGGTGTAGTGGCTGGCGTTCTCGCCCACGTCCTGGCACATGGCGCGCAGGTCTTTCATGTCCAAGAGGAGCAGGCCGTCGTCGTCGGCAATCTTGAACACCAGTTGCAGCACGCCGGCCTGGGTTTCGTTGAGGTTCAGCATGCGGGCCAGCAAGAGCGGGCCCAGGTCGCTCACGGTGGCACGCACCGGGTGGCCCTGCTGGCCAAACACATCCCACAGCGTGGTGGGGAAGGCGGAAAACGCGGGTTCTTCAATGCCGCGTTCCATGAGAATCTTGCCCAGCTTCTCGCCCAATGCACCTTTTTGGGAGATACCGGTCAGGTCGCCCTTCACGTCGGCCATGAACACGGGCACGCCGATGCTGGAAAAGCCTTCGGCCAGGGTTTGCAGGGTGATGGTTTTACCGGTGCCGGTGGCGCCGGTGATGAGTCCATGGCGGTTGGCCTTGTCGGGCCGCAAAAAGCAGCGGACGGTGGAGTTGCCGGTGCCGTGTTGGGCAATCAGGATGCCCTCGTCTTGGATGGAAGCCATGGATGTCCCAAAAAGTACAATCGAGAGAGTAGCGTAACGAATTTTTGAAGGATTTCGCGTGGCAGGACACAGCAAATGGGCCAATATTCAGCACCGCAAGGGGCGCCAGGACGAGAAGCGAGGCAAGATCTGGACCCGCATCGTCCGTGAAATCACGGTCGCTGCCCGCCAGGGTGGGGGCGACCCGGCCATGAATCCGCGCCTGCGCCTGGCCATCGACAAGGCCAAGGCCGCCAATATGCCGGCCGACCGCGTGAAATACAACGTGGACAAAGCCACCGGCTCGCTGGACGGCATCAGCTACGAAGAAATCCGTTACGAAGGCTACGGCTTCGGCGGTGCGGCCATCATCATCGACACCATGACGGACAACAAGGTCCGCACCGTGGCCGAAGTGCGCCATGCTTTCAGCAAGAATGGCGGCAATATGGGCACCGAAGGCTCGGTGGCGTTTCAGTTCAAACACTGCGGTCAGTTCATCTTTGCGCCCGGTACCAGCGAAGACAAGGTCATGGAAGTGGCCCTGGAGGCTGGCGCCGAAGACGTTGTGACGGACGACGATGGCGCCATTGAGGTGCTGACGGCCTACGCCGACTTTGAAGCCGTGAAGGCGGCGCTGGACGCGGCGGGCCTGATCGCCGAAGTAGCGGGCGTGACCATGCGCGCTGACAACACGATTGAGCTCAGCGGTGAAGACGCCGAGCGCATGCAAAAGCTGCTGGACGTCCTGGAAGACCTGGACGACGCACAAGAGATTTACCACAACGCCGCTCTTTGAGCACTTGGCGGGACAGATGTTTAACGCTGTCCCCAAATGATTAGGAACCTTATGAATATTCTCGTCGTTGGCGGCGGTGGCCGCGAACATGCCCTGGCCTGGAAGATTGCCCAGTCACCCAAGGTGCAAATGGTCTATGTGGCGCCGGGCAACGGTGGCACGGCGGTGGATGCGCGCCTGAAGAACATCCCCATCACCGACGTGGTGGCGCTGCGCGAATGGGCGCAGGAGAACAAGATCGGCCTGACCGTGGTCGGCCCCGAAGTGCCGCTGGCGGCCGGTGTGGTGGATGAGTTCCGCGCTCACGGCTTGCGCATCTTTGGCCCGACCAAGGCCGCGGCACAGCTGGAAAGCTCCAAGGCGTTCAGCAAAGCGTTTATGCGTCGCCATGGCATTCCCACGGCGGAGTACGCCACGTTCTCTGACCCCGTCGCGGCCCACGCTTATGTGAGCAAGATGGGCGCGCCCACGGTGGTCAAGGCCGATGGTCTGGCTGCGGGCAAGGGCGTGGTGGTGGCCATGACCGAGGCTGAGGCGCACGAAGCGATTGACTTCATGCTGGTCGACAACACGCTGGGCGTGGCACACAACGACGGCGGCGCACGTGTCGTCATCGAAGAGTTTCTGGAAGGCGAAGAAGCCAGCTTCATCGTCATGGTGGATGGCAAAAACGTGCTGCCACTGGCCACCAGCCAGGACCACAAGCGCCTGGAAACTGGCGACCTGGGCCCCAACACGGGCGGCATGGGCGCGTATTCGCCCGCGCCCGTGGTCACCCCGGACATCCACGCCAAGGCCATGCGCGAGATCATTCTGCCCACGGTCAAGGGCATGGAGGCCGACGGCATCCCGTTCAGTGGGTTTCTCTATGCGGGCCTGATGATTGGCAAAGACGGAAGCGTCAAGACGCTGGAGTTCAACTGCCGCATGGGCGACCCTGAGACGCAGCCCATCATGATGCGCCTCAAAACCGATCTGGTGGACGTGTTGATGGCCGCCACAGAACCCGGCCCGCATGGCAAGCTGGACGAGATCGAGCTGCAATGGGACCGCCGCACCGCGCTGGGCGTGGTGCTGGCCGCACCGGGCTACCCGCTCAATCCACGCAAGGGTGACGCCATCACCGGCATTCCGGCGGACAGCGAAGACGCCGCCGTATTCCACGCCGGGACAACCCTGGCCGATGGCACGCTGCGCACCTCCGGTGGCCGCGTGTTGTGTGTGACAGTGCTGGCGGACAGCGTGCGCCAGGCGCAGCAACGCGCCTACCAGGTGACACAAGGCATCCACTTTGATGGCATGCAGTACCGCACGGATATTGGTTACCGCGCCATCAAGGCTTGAGTTTTTTGCTTTCGGGGACGGGTGGAGAGATGACAGGCTCGGATTTTGAGAAGCCTTATGCGGTGCAGGTGCCGGGCAGCGCATTGGCGCGCTGGGTGCTTGCGCGCTTTGGCTGGCAGGTGCAGTTTGAGGGGCTGCCTGCGCTGCAGGGTGTGATGGCGGTGTACCCGCACACCAGCAACTGGGACTTTGTGGTGCTGATTCTGGCCAAGTGGTCGGCGGGCGTGCAATTGCGCTTTTGGGGCAAAGACACGCTGTTTCGCATTCCGCTGTTCGGGCGCTGGCTGCGCTTGGTGGGGGGTGTGCCGGTAATACGCAACGCGCCGCGTGGCGTGGTGGGGCAGGCGGTGGATACCCTGGCGCAGGCCAAGGCCAACCAGCAGTTCTTTTGGCTGGGCCTGGCGCCCGAAGGGACACGCAAACCGGGTGCCGGCTGGCGCAGCGGCTTCTACCAGTCAGCGCTGCAGGCGGGTGTGCCGCTGGGTCTGGTGAGCCTGGACTATGGCCGCAGGCTGGTCAACGCCACGCATTTTTTGAAGCTCTCGGGTGACCTGCAAGCCGATTTCGCCCGCATTGCAGCCATCATGGACGGTGTGTGCGGCCATACGCCGGCCAATGCAGCGCCTGTGCGTTTACTGGAAAAATAAGGAGCCTATGTCTGAAGCCTCTCCCGCCAGCACCCTGGGTGTGCGCAACTACCTGCTGGGTCTGCAAGAGCGCATTACCAGCGCCATCGCAGCCGTGGACGGCGGCAGCTTCCTGAGCGACGCCTGGGAAAAGGCGCCTGGCGAGCCGCTGCAGGGCAATGGCATCACCAAGATTCTGGAGGGTGGCGCCGTGTTTGAGCGCGCGGGGTGCGGCTTTTCGCATGTGCGCGGGCCCAAGCTGCCGCCCAGCGCCACGCAGCACCGCCCGGAGTTGGCCGGTGCACCGTTTGAGGCCATGGGTGTTTCTCTGGTGTTTCACCCGCGCAACCCCTATGTGCCTACGGTGCACATGAATGTGCGCATGCTCGCGTCACGCAACCCGCAGGGCGAGGAAGTGTGTTGGTTTGGCGGGGGCATGGATCTGACGCCTATCTACGGTTTTGAAGACGACGCGCGGCACTTCCACCAGACCTGCAAGGATGCGTTGGAGCCCTTTGGTGACGACAAATACCCGCGTTTCAAGACCTGGTGTGACGACTACTTTTTTTTGAAGCACCGCAACGAGCCGCGTGGCGTGGGCGGTATCTTTTTTGACGACTTTTCGGAATTGGGCTTTGAGCGCAGTCTGGCGATGCTGCAGTCAGTGGGCGATGCGTTCCTGGCGGCCTATCTGCCTATCGTGGAGCTGCGCAAGGAGATGGCTTACACCCAACGCGAGCGCGATTTTCAGCTCTACCGCCGGGGTCGTTATGTGGAATTCAACTTGGTCTGGGACCGGGGCACGCACTTCGGCCTGCAATCGGGCGGGCGTACCGAGTCCATCCTGTTGTCCATGCCGCCGCATGCCACCTGGGCCTACCAGTCGGTGCCGGAAGCTGGCTCTGCCGAGGCCGCGTTGTACAGCCAGTTTCTGGTGCGACGGGACTGGCAGTGAGCTCTTTGGCGAATCAGCCCAGAAACATTGGCGTGTTCGGCGGCTCGTTTGACCCGCCACACCGCGGTCACGTGGCGCTGGCCGAGGCGGCGATTGCACAGTTGCAATTGGATGCCCTGCACATCATTCCCACAGGCGAGGCGTGGCACAAAGCGCGCACGCTCACACCTGCAAACCACCGCCTGGCGATGGCCCAACTGGCCTTTGCCGATGTGGCACGTGTGGTGGTGGATGAGCGCGAAATCCGCCGCACCGGCCCCAGTTACACCGTGGACACTTTGCATGAGCTGCAGCAGGAAAACCCGGGTGCGCGCCTGTACCTGCTGATCGGCGAAGACCAGGCCCGGGCGCTCACGACCTGGATGCGCTGGGAGGAGATCGTCCAGCTTGCTATAATTTGTGTAGCTGCTCGCGCAGATTCTGCCGGTTCTGGAGGGTTATTTAATGCCCCATCCCAGCCCGGTTTCCCGGTTCAGCGGCTGGATATGCCGCCCGTTCCGGTCAGCGCGACGGATATTCGCCAGCGTATTGCTGCGCACCAGAGCGCAACACCTCTGGTTTTTGAATCCGTTGCGCGTTATATTGACCTCCATCACCTCTACCAGACCGCCTGATGACTACATCTACCGTTGCCAAAAAAGATACCCAGAAACTCCAACGTGCCATCGTCGACGGCCTGGAAGACGTCAAAGCCCAGGACATTGTGGTGTTCGACACCGAACACCTTTCCGCCCTGTTTGAACGCGTGATCATTGCCTCCGGCACCAGCAACCGCCAGACCAAGGCGCTGGCCGCCAGCGTGCGCGATGCCGTGCGCGACGCCGGTTTCCCCAAGCCCCGTGTCGAGGGTGAGGCCAATGGTGAGTGGATCATCGTGGACTGCGCGCAGGCCGTAGTGCACATATTCCAACCCAATTTCCGCCAGTACTACCACCTGGAAGAGCTGTGGGGCGAGAAGCCCGTGCGTCTGAAATTGGGCTCTGCCAAGCCCGAAATGCGCCAGGCTGAGAAGCCTGTTGTTGCCAAGACCCCTGCCAAGAAGGTGCCTGAACCCAGCATGCGCCGTTCCAGCGCGGCCAAGAAGGGTGTGGAAGAAGCATTCCCCTCCAAAGCCGCACTGCGGAAAGCCGCTGGCAAGGCTGCTCCAGCCAAGAAGGCTCCCGCAAAGCGCGCAGCCCCCAAGGCGCCAGCCGTTAAAACTGCAGCCAAGACCCTGGTGGTGAACGCGCCAGTGAAGACGGTTGCCAAAACTGCAGCGGCCAAGCGCGCGGCTACCAAGAAACCCGCTGCCCGCAGAGTCTGATAGCCCGTGAGGCTGCTGATTGTTGCGGTGGGCCAGAAAGTCCCGGACTGGGCCCAGACCGCGTGGGACGACTACGCCAAGCGCTTCCCGCATGAGCTCAAGGTCGAACTCAAGACGGTGAAAACCGAGCCACGCGGCTCCAAGACTGTGGACCAGCTCTATGCGGCGGAGCGCAAGCGCATAGAAGAGGCCATCCCGAAGGGCACCCGTATCGTCGCGCTGGATGAGCGCGGTACCAACCTGCGCACCACGGCGCTGGCCGAGCGGCTCACGGAATGGCAGCTGGGCGGTGGTGATGTGGCGTTGGTCATCGGCGGCCCGGACGGGCTGGATCCGGAGTTTCGCCAGGCTGCGCATGAGCGCATCCGTCTGTCCGACCTGACGCTGCCGCACGCCATGGTGCGCGTGTTATTGATCGAACAGCTTTACCGCGCCTGGTCCATCAACGCCAACCATCCCTACCATCGCGAGTGACTGTGATACCCGACTTCATTTATTTGGCATCGCAAAGCCCGCGTCGCCGTGAGCTGTTGACGCAAATGGGCATCTCGCACCAGTTGCTGCTGCCTACACCTGACGAAGATGCCGAAGCGCTGGAAGTGGTGTTGCCGCAGGAGGTGCCCAAGGACTATGTGCAGCGCGTTACTGCTCTTAAATTGATAGCTGCTCGAGCACGTCTGGAAAGGGCTGGAGGCCAAAAGGCACCGATATTGTGTGCGGATACCACCGTGGCGCTCGACCAGGCCATTCTGGGTAAGCCGGAAGATGCGAACGACGCCAAACGCATGTTGCGTGCGCTGTCGGGCCGCTCGCACCGCGTTTTCACCGCCATTGCGATTGGCTGGAGCGCACAGACCGTGCAGGCTTGCAGTGAGTCACAAGTCACATTTGCCGAACTGAGCGATGCAGCAATCGACACCTACGTGGCCAGCGGTGAGCCCATGGGCAAGGCCGGCGCGTACGCGGTGCAGGGCAGGGCGGCGGCGTTCATATCGCACATCAGCGGTTCGTACTCTGGCATCATGGGCCTGCCGCTCTTCGAGACGGCACAATTGCTCCAAGAGCTCCAGAATTCGCGCTAGACACGATGCAACAAGACATTCTGATCAACTGGTCCCCGCAGGAAACCCGCGTCGCCATCGTCGAGCATGGCGCCGTGCAGGAGCTGCATGTGGAGCGCACGCTGGAACGCGGGCTGGTGGGCAATGTTTACCTGGGCAAGGTGGCGCGTGTGTTGCCCGGCATGCAGTCGGCGTTTATTGACATTGGTCTGGAGCGCGCCGCTTTTCTCCACGTGGCCGATGTGTGGCATCCGCCGCTGGAAGGCGAGTCGCTGACCGCATCACGCAATGCGCAGGTGCAGATCCCCATCGAGAAGCAAATTTTTGAAGGCCAGGCCCTGATGGTGCAGGTCATCAAGGACCCGATTGGCACCAAGGGCGCGCGCCTGTCCACGCAGATCAGCATTGCCGGGCGCCTGCTGGTGTTTCTGCCGCAAGACGACCACATTGGTGTCTCGCAAAAGATTCCACCGGCACAGCGCGACGAGCTGCGCAACCGCCTGCAAGCATTGTCTGGCCCGCATGGTGGTGGTTTCATTTTGCGCACCAATGGCGAAGACGCGTCGGATACCGAATTGGGCGATGACATTGGCTACTTGCGCAAGGCCTGGGCACGCATCAAGGACGCGTCCGTGCGTCTGCCTCCACAAAGCCTGTTGCACCAGGACTTGAGCCTGTTGCAGCGTGTGCTGCGCGATCTGGTGGGCGAGGGCACCCAAACCATCCGCGTAGATTCGCGTGAGCAGTTTGACGCGTTGAAGGCCTTTGGCGCCGAGTTCATGCCGATGGCGGCCGAGAAGCTGCAGCACTACAAGGGTGAGCGGCCGATTTTTGACCTGTACTCCATCGACGAAGAAATTGCCAAGGCATTGGCGCGCCGGGTGGAGCTCAAGTCCGGTGGTTACCTGATCGTCGACCAGACGGAGGCACTGACCACGGTGGACGTGAATACGGGTGGTTTTGTGGGTGCGCGTAATTTTGACGACACCATTTTCAAGACCAACCTGGAAGCCGCGCAGGCGATTGCGCGCCAACTGCGCCTGCGCAACCTGGGCGGCATCATCATCGTGGACTTCATCGACATGGCGCGTGAAGACCACCGCGACGCCGTGTTGGGCGAATTCAAGAAACAACTCGCACGCGACCGCGTAAAAACCATGGCCGGTACCTTCTCGCAACTGGGCCTGGTCGAGATGACGCGCAAGCGCACGCGCGAATCGCTGGCGCACATGCTGTGCGAGCCGTGCGCCGCCTGCGAAGGCAAAGGCATCGTCAAGACCGCGCGCAGCGTGACCTACGACATCTTCCGCGAGATCCTGCGCGAAGCGCGCCAGTTCAACCCGCGCGAGTTCCGCGTAGTGGCATCGCCCAAAGTGATCGAACTATTCCTCGACGAAGAAAGCCAACACCTGGCAGGCCTGTCCGAATTCATCGGCAAACCGGTTTCGCTGCAAAGTGAAGCGGCGATGGGGCAGGAACAGTACGACATTGTGTTGTTGTGATGGTGGCGCGTGACTGAACGTTTGCGGATCGCCGTATTGAGCCGGAACTTTGCCACCACGGGAGGTGGCGCAGAGCGCTATTCGATTGCTCTGGTGGAAGAACTGGCGGCGCGCCATGAGGTGCATGTGTTTGCGCAGACGATTGCGCACGACTTTCCGGGCATAAGCTACCACCGCATTCCCATGCCGCTGCAGCGGCCGCGCTGGATCAACCAGATCTACTTTGCCTGGAAAACTTGGCGTGCCACGCGCACGGGTTTTGACATCGTGCATTCGCATGAAAACACCTGGCATGGCAACGTGCAGACCGTGCATGTATTGCCGATCAAGCACAACCTGCTTGTCGGGCGCGCCGGTTGGCGACGCATGCTGCGGTGGATGAAGGTGATGACCAGCCCACGTTTGTTAACTTATCTGGGGCTGGAAGCAGCACGGTATCGTCCCCGTACCGGGTTGCGCGTGGTGTTGACTTCTCGAACACTCATGGATGTGATGCGGGTGACTTACCCCGAAGCCAGCCCCATGATGCACATTATTGCGCCTGGTGTGAACGAGATAGAAGGGCGCGTATCCCCTAAAGTCCAGGTTAGTGCTCGTCAGGGTCTAGGGTTGCCGTTAGAAGGCCCCTTGTTTCTTTTTGTGGGGAACGATTTTTACAAAAAAGGGCTGCCTACACTGCTCAAAGCAATGGCGCGGCTGCCCACGCAGGTGCACCTAGCGGTAGTAGGGAATTCGGCCCATATGCAAGCGATGCAAGCTTTGTCCACTCCGTTGGATGGGCGCGTGTATTTTTTAGGATCACTGTCTGAAATGGGTGAGGTCTACCGTGCCGCGGATGTGTTGGTGCATCCGACGCAGGAAGACACGTATGCCATGGTAGTGTTGGAGGCCATGGCACATGGCTTGCCGGTGGTGGTCAGCAGCCAAAAGTATTGCGGCATTGCAGCGGAATTGTGTGATGGTTCCGAAGCAATGCTGCTGCAAGATCCGAAGGATTCTGAGGAGCTTGCGAATACCTTGCGCCTGATTCTGAACAACCCTGCGCTCAATCAATCCCTGTCGGAGAATGGATGGGCGTTTGCCCAACGGCAAACATGGGCTTCGGTGGCTAAAGCGTATGAGCGCATTTTTAAAGAGACAATTCCTAGCGGATAAAGGCTTATGGGGCAATCGCACATACCAATATTGATGTACCACCAAACAGAGGAAGCGCCGCCGAAAGGGGCCCCCATGCGTGGTTTGGTGGTTGCACCTGAGACATTGAGGCGTCATATGGGTGCTTTGGCCCGGTTGGGTTATCGGGGCCTATCCATGAGCGGTCTGGAGCCCTATTTGCGTGGTGAAAAGCGGGGGAAAGTGTTTGGCATTACCTTTGACGATGGATATGAAAATAACCTTATCCACGCGCTGCCTGTCTTGACGCACTTTGGGTTTTCGTCCACTTGTTATGTGGTCGCAGGGATGGTGGGACAAACAAATCGCTGGGATGCTGAAAAGGGTATTGCGCAGATTCCTCTGATGGATGCCGAACAACTGCAGTCCTGGGTAAATGCGGGGCAAGAGGTAGGCTCTCACACAGTTTCACATGCCATGCTGGCAACGCTAAACGCGGAACAGCAAGCTGCAGAAATCCAGCAGTCCAAGGTAATGCTGGAGTCCATGGTGCAACAACCTGGAGGGGTACGACATTTTTGCTATCCCTATGGTTCTTTGAACGAAGCTTCTGTCACTGCAGTGCGTACAGCGGGTTATGCAACGGCGACCACAACCGAACGTGGACGTGTAGTGTTGAATGGCGCGCTGGATGTTCTGCGCTTGCCCCGTGTTCTGGTAAGTCGTACAACAGCATGGCCGCAACTGGTATGGAAATGTATGACAGCATATGAGGACGAGCGCAGTTCGAGATACGCAAAATGACGTCTACCCAGCTGCAACACAGAAACATTGCCATTGCGTTTTATGGAATCACACGCTCTCTGAAATACACCGTTGAAAGCATCCGGAAGCAGATTCTTGAACCAGCTCGTCAGGTTGGTAGCGTGCAGGTTTACTGCCACTTTTTCAAGCAATACTCCATCAACAATCCCCGTACCGGTGAGATCGGGGAACTGGACGTCGATGAATGGCAACTTCTTCAACCAGACGTTGCGCAAATTGAGGAGGTGGACACCGAAACGGAAAACCGCTATTTGGTAGATTTGCTACCGTACGGAAATGCTTGGGAAGATGATGGGCAGTCACTGCGCAATATTTTGCGGCAGTTGATTTCCTTGGAGCGCGTGACGCAAATGATCCATCAGGCGGGTGCTGCGGACATCGTCGTCTTTTTACGTGCCGACATGCTTTACCACGACAAATTTCCGTTTGCGGACTGGGTGTCTATGGTCCAACACAATACGGTAATGGTGCCTTACTGGCAATGGAGTGGAGGGTTGAACGACCGGTTCGCAGTCTGCGGGGCATCGGCATTTGTTCGCTACGGTTCACGTATTAAAAATGCTGAGCGCTATTGCGCAAGCATGAACAAGCCTCTGCACAGTGAACGGTTGCTCATGTTCACCATGATGCGCAGCCCTCTTCAACTTGCAACCATGTCCATGGGGGCCACGCGGGTAAGGAGCGATGGGGGACATGCCAAAGAAAGTTTTTCTCGGGTGAAGTTTGCAAAACGTGTGGATGGTTTTTTGCGTTGCAATTTGTACACCCGCTGCATTGCCTTGAGGAACTACATTGCAACCGTTTTTTCGGGATAGATACCCTTCATAGCGAGAAGCCTAGTTAGTTCGCAGCTATGCCGTACTCGTGCCTCAGGCCTTCTATTGAAGACCTAATGCATACAACCGCGCATATTGCCCCTCTTTGGCCAAAAGTTCCTGGTGTGTTCCCACCTCTACAACGTTCCCCGCGTTGAGAACCGCAATTCGATGGGCATGTTGCACGGTTGACAGGCGGTGGGCTATGACAATCGTAGTACGGTCACGCATCAAACGCTCCAGCGCCTCTTGCACAGATTTTTCAGATTCAGTATCCAAAGCTGAAGTCGCCTCATCCAAAATCAGGATAGGGGCATCTTTGTAGAGTGCCCTAGCGATAGCCAGCCGCTGACGTTGCCCTCCGGACAATTGCATTGCGTTGTGTCCGACCAGAGTCTCTGCCTTGAGAGGGAGGGCCTCTACATAGTCCATCAAGTTGGCAGCAGCAAGGCAAGCTTGCACCTTAGCTAAGTCAAACTCTTGGCCCAGTGCTACATTGGCTGCGATGGTGTCGTTGAGAAGCGCTACGTGCTGGCTGACCAGCGAGAAATGACTACGCAGATTGTGCAGGCTCCATTCACAAAGGGCCACTCCGTCCAGCAGGATATCGCCGGATGATGGTTCAATAAAGCGTGGAAGCAAGTTGGCCAAAGTGGTTTTGCCTGAACCAGAGGATCCCACCAAGGCTACCGTCTCCCCTGGCTGTATGTCCAGAGTGATGGCGTTCAATGCCTTTGCGTCCGAGTCGGTATAGGTGACGCTTACGTTTTTCAATTGGATAAGACCAGCGACTGAGTTTTGTTGGTGCTCGCCTCCGGATTCGTCTGGCGTGTGCTCAATCAAATGAATGCCGCGTTCAATTGCCGCCATGCCGCGTGTTATCTGATTAGCAACTTCAGACAGATGTTTGACGGGGGCTATCAGCATCAACATGGCAGTCACAAAAGCTGCAAAGCTGCCCACCGTCGTGGCATTCGAAGTACTTTGAGTCAGCGCTACCGTAATGACTGCCGCAAGTGCAATAGAAGATAACAACTGGGTTAACGGTGTCATGGCCGCTGACGCCGCCGTGGATTTCATAAAAATTCGGTTTAACGTATTGCCCAACCCTTCAAATCGCTTGAATTGGGAGTCCTGCGCAGCATAGAGGCGGATATCTCGGTGAGCGAGAACATTTTCTTCAATGACATAGGCCATCTGGTCGGTGGCCGTTTGCCCTTGCTTGACGATGCGATAGAGGCGGGCTGTCAGTATTTTCATGACCAGGGTGACGGTCGGAAACAAGCAAGCAATGATAAGAGTGAGTTTCCAATTGAGGTAGAAAAGGTATCCCACCAGTGCCAGTACCGTCATGGAGTCCCTCGCGACAGTCAATGTTGCATGCACCAACAACATCGACCCGTTCTGCACCTCGTATACAAGGGTGTTAGAAAGCGAACTTGCGGATTCATTTCTGAACAAGGACAAATCAGCTTGCAAAACCTTGGTAAACATCTGCTTGCGAATACGCAGAACACCAAGGTTGGCAATTTTGGCTAAGGACATCAGCGCAATGAAGTTGGAAATGCCCCGAACACCGAAAAGTGCGACGATGGTTAGTGGAACGATCCATAACGCAATACTGTTTTGTTGAAATCCATTGTCCAGAAGAGGTTGTAGCAGGGCCGGTATCAAAGGCTCTGTCAGCGAGAGCAGGATAGTAAAGGTTACGGCTGACAACCAGTATTTTCGGGGGGTGCTGAAATAGGGCCACAGTCGAAGCATTCGGGCCATTTGCGAGGGTTGAGTGGCTTCAGTGCTCATGATGATTCTTTGTGTTGCCGTATGCCAGCAGGAGCCCTAATGAAATGCAAAGAAAATCTCCAATCAGATCATCGTAGAGAACTGAGTTAAAAAGGCCGGTGATTACTATGCAGACCACGACCGACTGCATTGCACGTGTCGAAGGCTCTAGAAATCTCCGGGCATCCCACACCAGTGCACCCAATAGTCCAAGCAAGCATGCAAGCCCGGGCATGCCGAGTTCAACCGCCCAAAGCAAATACTCTTGGTGCGGGTTGCTGGAATTGCCTGATCCAAAAACCTGATTTGCATTGGAACCTTCAAAGCTTTTGACTGTCAGCGTCCAACTGCCAGTTCCATGTCCCTGTATTGGTGACGCTGCAATACCTTGCAGCGAACGGTGCCAAGCATTAAGTCTCCAACCAGAGGAAGAGGCAATGTCATGTTTTGCGCCATAGTTCAGGGTTTCAGCTAGGGCACGGTCTACTCCGTTCTGAACTTTCCCAGAAGTGCCGTACAAAAATACACCTAAGACCACAGGCAAGACAATCGCTGTGAAAAGTCTAATTTTGCGTGGTAAAGCCCAGTAGGCTGCCATTGCGATCATGGCAAATACCAGTAGGTAGCCCGTTCGACCAGGCAACAGCACCACGGCATCGCCCAAGAAAAGCACGGCAAGTAAAACGCCTACCCATCGGGGCCAAAGACGCTCATCCTTCAAATGCCATGCCAACGCTCCGGCGACGGCAAACATCAGAGACTGATCTATATAACTCTCGGCAAAGACGACATATTCCGAATGACCAAGTTGTACCCAGGGTGGGGTCAGTCCAAGTGCCATGGATAAAGAGCACAGCAGCACAAACGTTTGGCCTGCCATCCACACCTTGATCAGCGTGCCCGCCATGGACGCATTGCTCACCATGTAGCAGATGAGGACAATCATCAACAGTTTTGCGTGTTTGACAAATGCGGTAAGTGCAAAATCCATGGGCGCAGAAGTCCACAGGAGCCCCAGAGCGAATAGGAGCACCGACAGAATGACGAATCTGGCAGACCACAAGTGACCGAGGTGGTGGGGAATGGAATGGCCCCGCACCAGGGAAAGGGTCAGGCGTCCCCCTCCCGCTAAAAAAAGAGCAACTTTCGCCAGACTCATCCAAGCCATGGGAAGACTTGCAGCCAATGCAACAAATCCGAGAAACCCTGTCATGAGCGATCGCTTGTTTTATTCTCGAATTGAGGGGCTTGCCACGCCTGTCCATTTTGACTTTCGATGGCCTTTACATAGCGATAGAACGTGCCCTCGAAATTTCCCAGCGCAATGACAAAACCCGCCCATCCATCCAGAAAACCCAGCTTGAATAAATAGTGCTTCCAGAAAGCCCACTTGGCGTGCAGCAGTGCAGTCCACATGGAGATTTTTTTGTGTTTGATCTTTTCCGCTCCCAGTGAGGAATAGCGGTTGGCCTTGTGCATGACTTCGGCCATGTTCTTGAATGGGAACTGCCAGATCGCGTTTTGCATGTGCCCCAACGGTTTGTCCGTGAGCAACTCATAGCCCTCATGCACAGGTTTCAGGTCATAACGCATGGCATTTTTGCGAAACAACTGGGGCTGCCGGTAGTTGGGGTACCAGCCGGAATGCTTGATCCAGCGCCCCATGAAGTAGTTACGTCTCGGTGTCCAGTAGACATCCAGCGCATTGCTGTTGCCAACGATGGATTGAATCTCTGCAGCTACTTCAGGCGTGCAGCGCTCATCTGCATCCAGACTAAAGATCCATTCATGTGAGCATGCGGCAATCGCTTGGTTGCGCAATTCACCAAATCCAGTAAAAGCAACTTGCACAACTTTCGCACCGAGCCCGGTCGCGATGTCTGCCGTGCCATCTGTGCTCCATGAGTCCACCACAATCACTTCGTCAGCCCAGCGCACGCTCTCAATGGTGGCGCGTACTTTCTCGGCTTCGTTGTAGGCAATGATGTAGACGGAAATGGGGGTCATCGGTGGTGATACCATCAAAAGGGACACAACACACAGGCTGTGAAGCAAGACTACAGACCGTTGAACTTCTTGTAACAAATCACGTCATGCAGGCCTTGTAGTCTAGTTCAAAATGAAGCATTCCGATCTGATTTCCCTGGTGGTTACCACCTACAACCGCAGTGATGCCCTGCTCGCCGTATTGGGTGGGCTGGCTCAGCAGTCTGATACCGGATTTGAGGTGATCATTGCAGACGACGGATCCACTGTGCTACACCAGCAAGCTGTGTTGAACTCCGAAGTTGCGAAGCGATTGAAAATTGCCCATGTCTGGCATCCCGATGTCGGTTTCACGGCATCCCGTGTGCGCAACCGTGGTGTATCGGTTTCCGGTGGTTCTTACATCGTTTTTCTGGATGGCGATTGTGTTCCGGAGACGGACTTCGTGAGCGAACACCGGCGCCTGAGGCAAGAACGTTGTTTCGTGAATGGCAGCCGTGTCATGCTGTCCTCCGGTTGGACGCAAGAAATTCTGGCCAATGACATCGGTGTACCGGGGCAATCCATCGGTTTTTGGTTGAAACACAGGTTGCAAGGTCACGCCAGCAAATTGACAGGGCTTGTGCGATTGCCTGATTTTGCTGCACGCTGCAACGCGAACTTCTCCTGGAAGGGCATTCGCAGTTGCAATATGGGTGTTTGGCGTTCGGACTTTGTGCGTGTGAATGGCTTTGACGAGTCTTTCGTCGGCTGGGGGCATGAGGATGCCGACTTTGTTTTGCGCCTGCACAACGCAGGAGTGATTCGAAAGAACGGGTTCTGTTCTACAGAGGTTTACCACCTATGGCACCGTGAATCCAGCAGGGCGCAAGAGTCCAGAAATGCAGATCGGGTCCGCGAGCGGCAACACACATTGCAGGTATTGCCTGCAGAAGGTTATAGCGAGAGCGTGGGTGGCAAAGATATGGTTATTACGAGACTGGGATAATCGGAAACAATGAACAAGTTACTTATTGGCTTTTTGATAGGACTCTTCAATTTGAGCGCCTCGGCGCAATTCAGGGTGGAGGTTTCTGGTGTGGGGCTCACCCAGATTCCTATTGCTGTTGCGGCGTTTCGCGGAGATGCGTCTTCACCCCAAAAAATGGGGGGTATTGTCTTGGCCGATCTGGAGCGCAGTGGCCAGTTTCGCGGGATAGATGTCGCTGGTGCCGTACTGGATGAAACAGCACGCCCGGACATCGGCGTCTGGCGGCAAAAAAGCGCAGATGCGCTGGTAACCGGTAGTGTCACCCGCCTGGCGGACGGTCGTTATGACGTGCGTGTGCGCTTGTGGGATGTGGTGCGCAATGTGGACCTGGGCGGAGAGAGCCATGCGGTCGTTGCCGGTGATCTGCGTCTGGCTGCTCACCGTGTGGCCGATTTTGTCTATGAAAAGCTCACAGGTGACAAGGGCATTTTTTCTACGCGTATTGCCTACGTCACGAAGAACGGGTCCAGTTTCAACTTGTGGGTGGCTGATGCCGACGGAGAGAATGCACAAAGTGCCCTCAACAGTCCCGAACCCATCATTTCACCGTCGTGGGCACCCAATGGGACGCAACTGGCTTATGTGTCTTTCGAGTCGCGCAAACCCGTGGTGTATGTCCATGATGTGGCTTCCGGAAAACGCCGTTTGGTGGCCAATTTCAGGGGGTCCAACAGTGCGCCCGCTTGGTCTCCTGATGGCAGAACACTGGCCTTGACACTGACCCGCGATGGGGGTTCGCAGTTGTACCTGATGGATGCGAACGGTGGCGAGCCCAGGCGCCTGGCCCAGTCCAGCTCCATTGATACGGAGCCCACCTTCACGGCCGACGGAAAAACAATCTACTTCGTGAGTGACCGGGGTGGTTCGCCACAGATTTATCGTGTGCCCGTTTCTGGTGGAAATCCGGAACGGGTCACTTTTAATGGAACTTACAATATTTCACCATCTCTAAGCCCGGATGGGCGGTGGTTAGCCTACATTTCGCGCGTAAGCGGTGCTTTCCGGTTGCATGTCCAGGATCTTTCCTCGGGCGCCAGCAATGCCTTGACAGACACCAGCGCAGATGAAAACCCCAGCTTCTCGCCCAACAGTCGGCTCATTATTTACGCGACCCAGCAGCAGGGGCGTGAGGCATTGATGACCAGTACGCTGGACGGAAAAATCAAGGCGCGTTTGGCTGGGCAGAATGGTGATATCCGGGAGCCCGATTGGGGCCCGGTACAAAAATAGTTTTTTAATTCATTAGCAAGGAGTTTGAGATGAATCGATTGGTATGGGCAACTGCTGTCACTGTTCTGTTGAGTGCTTGCGGGTCGTCCGTCAAGTTGGACAATGTTCCCGTGGAAGACAAATCGGGAGCCGCCGTGTCGGGGCAGGGTGCCAATTCGGCAGGCAGCGCAGGTGTGGGGAATAGCAATGTTGCGACGGTGGACCTTGGTAAGTCAGACCAGGATGCGGCCATGCGCGCTTCTACACGACTGGTTTACTTTGATTACGACAGCTTCACCATTCGCCCTGAGTTCCAGTCGGTGATTGAGGCCCACGCCCGTTTTATCCGCGCTGACAAGGCACGCAAAGTTGTGATTGAAGGCCATACGGACGAACGTGGTGGCCGCGAATACAACCTGGCATTGGGTCAAAAGCGCTCGGAAGCCGTGCGCAAGGCGCTGAACCTTCTGGGTGTAGCAGACGGTCAGGTCGAAGCCGTGAGTTTCGGCAAAGAGAAGCCCGCTGTCATTGGCAACTCTGAAGCGGCAATGGAAAAGAACCGCCGCGCTGAAATCGTTTATCGGTGATACGCATGAAGAGCTTCTCTGTGGCGCAAGTGTTACGTTGCATTCCGCTGGCCTTGGCGCTGGCGGGAGCTGTGCAGGCCCACGCCGGATTGTTCGACGATGAAGAGGCACGCCGCGCCATTCTGGAACTGCGGCAGAAAGACCTGGATGGCGAACAAAAGTTGACCGAAGAAATACGCCGGTCCACCGAAGAAGCCGCGCAGTTACGCCGCAGCCTGATTGACCTGCAAAACCAGTTGGAGACCTTGCGGGCTGAGCTGGCCAAGCTGCGTGGTCAGGACGAGCAACTGGGCCGTGATGTGGCGGAGATGCAGCGACGCCAAAAAGATGGATCCCAAAGCCTGGAAGATCGCTTGCGCAAGCTGGAGCCATCACGCGAAACGCTGGACGGGCGAGAGTTCCTGGCCGAACCGGGTGAGAAGCGTGATTTCGAATCGGCGTTTGCCATCTTTCGCAAGGGAGAATTTGCCACTGCACAAACGGCCTTTGTGGATTTTCTGAACCGTTATCCACAGACCGGTTATCGCCCCTCTGCTTTGTTCTGGCTGGGCAATGCCCAGTATGCGACCAAAGACTACAAGGACGCGCTGGCCAATTTCCGCGCATTGGTTGCGTCTTCGGCGGGGCATGTCAGGGTGCCTGAGGCTGTGTTGGCGATTGCCAATTGCCAGTTGGAACTCAAAGACAACCGTGGTGCACGCAAAACGCTGGAAGACCTGGTAGCGAATTACCCAGGGTCTGAAGCAGCGGCGGCTGGCAAAGAGCGCCTGGCCCGCCTTAAATAAAGTACGCAGCGGTGTTGTCTCCGGTGCCAGACCTTTCGCTCGCTGCGGACGATGCAGACTTGGCGCGCAGGTTCTCCGGGCTGGATCGCCTCTATGGATTAACCCCGGCGCACGCAGTGCGCTTGGCGCATGTCGCGGTGGTGGGCATCGGCGGCGTAGGTTCCTGGGCTGCAGAGGCCTTGGCCCGTAGCGGGGTAGGGCACCTCACACTGATCGATATGGACCATGTGGCCGAGTCCAACATCAATCGGCAGGTTCACGCACTGACGCCTACCGTTGGCATGGCCAAGATTGACGCCATGCGGGAGCGTATTGCACTGATCAACCCGCAATGCAAAGTGCACTGCATAGACGCCTTTGTAGAGCCCGATAACTGGCCCGCCATCCTGCCTGCAGGTGTGGATGCGGTCATCGATGCCTGCGATCAGGTCAAGGTGAAGACGGCCATGGCCGATTGGGCCCGCCGCAACAAGGCCGTGTTTATTTCAGTGGGGGCTGCAGGCGGTAAGCGGCATGCCCATAAGGTCGACATTGCCGACCTGAGCGAGACCACGCATGACCCGCTGTTGGCGCAAGTACGCTACCGGCTGCGCAAGGAATATGGAGCCCCAAAGGATGGAAAGAAGATGGGGGTGGCCTGTGTTTTCAGCCGGGAAGCGGTACAGCCTGCGGATGCATCTTGTGCCGTTCAGGGTGACAACTCACTCAATTGCCACGGTTATGGATCACTGGTTACGGTGACCGCCACCTTTGGTTTGTGTGCTGCTGGGTGGGTGATGGACAGAATTTCCCAAAGCAAGCCCGAAGAGAGATAAAAAAACGATATAATTTGAGGCTTCGCGGTAAGCAACGCAAGTGCTTCCCGTTGGGACCATAGCTCAGTTGGTAGAGCAGCGGACTTTTAATCCGTTTGTCGTGGGTTCGACCCCCGCTGGTCCCACCAAGAGATTAACCAGGGATCTTAGCTCAGCTGGTAGAGCAGCGGACTCTTAATCCGTAGGTCGAGAGTTCGAATCTCTCAGATCCCACCAATCAGAAAAGGGCCTAGTCATTTGACTAGGCCCTTTTTCTTTGGGCCATGGCAAGAAGGGCCTTAGCCCTCAATCGCGCTGGTCAGTTCTAGCCAGCGCTCTTCCAGTGTCTTCAGCTCATCGCCCACTTTTTTCAGGCTCTTGCCAAGCTCGGCAATTTCCTGCGGGTGGGTGTTGGTGCCCAGCTTGCCTTCGAGTGCCGCGCCTTCGCCGTTGAGCACTTCCATGCGGGCCTCGACCTGCTGCAGTTCCTTCTTGGCCTTCTTCACTGCGTCGGACACGACAACAGGAGCGGCTGCTTTGGCGGCAGCGGCCTTGGCTTCTTGCTTGGCAGCCTTGCTTTGTTCTTCCTTGGCCAGTTCGCGCTGGCGCTTGGCTTCGTCTAGCAGGTATTTCTGGTAATCGTCCAGATCGCCGTCAAACGGCTCCACGCCGCCGCGTGACACCATCCAGAATTCGTCACACACGGCGCGCAACAGCGCGCGGTCGTGGCTGACCAGCATCACCGTGCCTTCAAACTCATTCAACGCCATGGACAGCGCTTCGCGGGTTGCCAAATCCAGGTGGTTGGTAGGCTCATCGAGCAGCAACAGGTTAGGCCGCTGCCAGACGATCATGCACAACACCAGACGGGCCTTTTCGCCGCCGCTCATGCTGCCCACGGCCTGCTTGACCATGTCGCCGCTGAAGTTGAAAGTGCCCAGGAAACTGCGCAAGTCCTGCTCACGCGTGGCCTGGTTGCTGAGCTTGCCCTGCACGGTCAATTCCTTGACCAGGCGGATCATGTGTTCCAGCGGCGTGTCGGCTGGGCGCAGCACGTCCAGCTCCTGCTGGGCAAAGTAGCCAATGTTCAGGCCCTTGCCTTCAGTCACATCTCCGCCCAGCGGCGCCAGATCGCGTGCCACGGTTTTCACCAGTGTCGATTTTCCCTGGCCGTTGGCGCCCAGAATGCCGATGCGCTGCCCAGCCAGCACCGACTTGTTGACGTTGCGCACAATGGTGGTGGGCGGTGTGCCTTCGGGTGCATCTGCTGGTGGCGGGTAACCAAAGCTGACCCCGCTCATAGAGAGCATCGGATTGGGCAGGTTGGCCGGTTCCTTGAATTCGAAGGTGAAATCGGCTTCAGACAGTAGCGGTGCGATCTTCTCCATCCGGTCCAGCGCCTTGACGCGGCTTTGGGCCTGCTTGGCCTTGCTGGCCTTGGCCTTGAAGCGGGCGATGAACTTTTGCAGGTGGGCAATCTTGTCTTGCTGCTTGCTGAAGGCTGTTTGCTGCAGCGCCATCTGCTCGGCACGCATGTCTTCGAATTTGCTGTAGTTGCCGCCGTAGCGCACCAACTTGCCCGCATCGATATGCAGTGTGACGTTGGTCACGGCGTCCAGAAATTCACGGTCATGGCTGATAACGACCATGGTGCCTTCGTACTTCTTGAGCCAGGCTTCCAGCCAAACCAGGGCGTCCAAATCCAAGTGGTTGGTGGGTTCGTCCAGCAGCAGTAGGTCGCTGGGGCACATCAGCGCGCGCGCCAATTGCAGGCGCATGCGCCAGCCGCCGGAGAAGCTGTTTACGGGGTTGTCCAACTCGGATGTCTTGAAGCCCAAACCGAGAATCAGGGCCTGCGCCCGCGACGCCGCGTCGTATTCGCCTGCATCGTGCAAGCCGGTGTAGGCGTGGGCCATACGGTCATAGTCATCGGTGGCCTCGGCAGCGGTCACTTCCTCGCGGGCGGTCAGCAGCACGGTGTCGCCTTCGACCACAAACTCCGTGGCGCTTTGGTCCGTCTCCGGCATGTCCTGGGCGACCTGGCCCATGCGCCACTGGGTCGGGATGTAGTACTCGCCTGCGTCTTCGTGCAGATTGCCGTTGAGCAGCGCAAACAGCGAAGACTTGCCCGCGCCATTGCGGCCTACCAGGCCGACTTTTTCGCCGGGGTTGAGGGTGACGGAAGCGCCCTCCAGAAGCACCTTGGCGCTGCGGCGCAGGGTGACGTTTTTCAAAGTAATCATTTTTTCAGCTCAGTTATTGATTCATTCAGGCGTTTCAGGCCTGGGGGTTGGCAAGGGCTGGTAGATGGGGTATCCGTTCTACGGCACATCTCGCGGGCGAACGCTTTAGGTTCGCCGTGTTTACTTCGTCCACGCCTTGGTGGGCATTCCGCTTCGGTCGAACTCGCCAGCAACTGCTAGGCACTCAACCTTTGAGTGCTAGGTTCTGATTTGCAAGAGAAGAACCTGTTCGCAGCAGCAGTGTTGGGGTGCGGACCAAAGTGAGGTAAAGGAGGAGCCCGTAGGGCGGGGGACACGAACGGCGGCCAGTACCCCAATGCTGCTGCGAGCCCAGCACAAAAGCCCAAACCAGGCGCTAAAGCAGCAGGGCTTCCTTGGCCACCAACAACACCTGATCTTCGCCAGCACTTGTATCCAGCCAGATCACTTCCAATTCGGGAAACGCAGCCTCAAAGAACGCGCGTTCGTTCCCAATTTCCAGCACCAACACCGCGCCGGGCGCCATGTGCCGCGGTGCTTGTTGCAACAGCACGCGAATAAAGTCCATGCCATCGCTGCCGCCGGACTGGTTGCCGCTCAGAGCAATCGCGGGTTCGGCCTTGTATTCAGCAGGCAATTCGGCCATGCTTTTCGCATTGACATAGGGCGGGTTGCACAGGATCAGGTCGTACGGGCCGGGCAGGGCAGAAAGCCCGTCGGATTCGACCAGTCGAATGCGCTCACCCAGAGCATGTTTGTCCACATTGATGCGCGCCACAGCCAGCGCATCGGCGGAAATGTCGGCCGCATCCACCGTCACATCGGGGAAGACCATGGCCGCAATGACGGCCAGGCTGCCATTGCCGGTGCACAGGTCCAGTACCTTGTGGGTCGATTCACGCAGAAAGTAGTCGATGCCGCCGTCCACCAGAAGTTCGGCAATCAGCGAACGCGGCACGATCACGCGTTCGTCCACATAAAAGGCCACGCCCTGCAGCCAGGCCTCTTGCGTAAGGTAAGCGGCGGGCTTGCGGGTGCTGATGCGTGCTTCCAAAAGTGTAGCTGCTCGCGCACTTTCCACGGGGGCTACGGGCCTTTTTGACTCTGAATCCGGGCCGTCGTCCAGTGGCGTATCGAGCGGCAGACCCATGCTCCACAGTACCAGCCAAGCGGCCTCGTCAAAAGCATTGGTGGTGCCGTGGCCAAAGGACACGCCGGCCTGCGTGAGGCGGGCCGCGCTGGATTCAATCAATTCCCGTAGTGTCATGCGCGGGCCTGACGTTCCTGCAGGTCCAGGTTTTCCAGCACACGGCGGTAGATGTTCTTCAGTGGTTCGATGTCGGCCACGGCCACGTGCTCGTCGATCTTGTGGATGGTGGCGTTGGGCGGGCCCAGCTCGATCACCTGCGGGCAAATTTGTGCGATGAAACGGCCGTCGCTGGTGCCGCCTGTGGTGGACAACTGGGTCTCCATGCCGGTCTCGGCGCGGATGGCGTCGCGCACGGCGTCCACCAGCGGGCCGGGCGTGGTCAGGAAGGGCAGGCCGCTGATGGTCCACGTCAAGTCGTACTGCAGCTCGTGTTTTTCGAGCACGGCCGCTACGCGCTGTTGCAGGGACTCGGGCGTGGACTCGGTCGAGAAGCGGAAGTTGAAGTCGATCACCACCGCACCGGGGATCACATTGCTGGCCCCTGTGCCGCCATGGATGTTGCTGACCTGCCAAGTGGTAGGCGGGAAGAAGGCATTGCCCTTGTCCCATTCCATGCCCACCAGATCCGCCAGTGCCGGGGCCATCTTATGGATCGGGTTGGTTGCCAGGTGCGGGTAGGCGATATGGCCTTGCACGCCCTTGACGGTGAGTTTGCCATTCATGGACCCGCGGCGGCCGTTCTTGACCATGTCGCCGGTGCGTTCCACCGAGGTGGGCTCGCCGACGATGCAGAAGTCCAGCGTCTCGCCACGCGCCTGCAGTGTCTTGCAGACCACCGCGGTGCCGTCCACGGCCGGGCCTTCTTCGTCGCTGGTCAGCAGCAAGGCGATGTTGAGCGCCGGGTTGGGGTTAGCGGCGAGGAATTCTTCGATGGACACCACAAACGCGGCCAGCGAAGTCTTCATGTCGCTGGCGCCGCGGCCATAGAGTTTGCCGTCGCGGTGGCTTGGCGAAAACGGCGCGCTGCCCCATTCGTTCAAGGGGCCGGTGGGCACCACATCGGTATGGCCGGCAAACACCAGGGTCTTTAGCGGCGCTGCATGTGCTATGAATTTGCTAGCTGCTTGCGCACTGTCCACGGGGGCTGCAGCCCGTTTTGCCCATAAATTTTGGACGCGGAAGTCCTCGGGGCCACTGGTGATGGTCTCGCAGACAAAGCCCAGCGGAGCCAGCCGGGCGGCGATGATGTCCTGGCAACCGGCGTCCAGGGGCGTGACGGATGCGCGTGTGATCAGTTCTTCGGCAAGGCGTAGGGTGGCACCGGTCATCAATGCTTTACATCCAGGGTAATTTCGGTGAACGAGGCTTCTTCGTCTTCCTCCGCAGCGGCCGTGGGGGCGGCGGCCTTGGTGAAGTCGTTTTGCATGCGCCACATCAGGTTGGTGGGCGAATCGGCGTGGGCCAGGCCTTCCTTGCGGTCGACGATGCCGTCCACGATCAGGCGCGCGATGTCGCCTTCAAAGGACTGCGAACCTTCGGCCATGGATTTTTCCATGGCTTCCTTGACGGCGGAGAAGTCGCCTTTTTCGATCAGCTCGGATATCAGTTTGGTGTTGAGCATGACCTCGACGGCTGGCGTGCGCGAGCCGTTGACAGTGCGCAGCAGGCGTTGCGACACGATGGCTTTGGTGGCGGCGGCCAGGTCACCCAGCATGGTCTGGCGTACTTCCACGGGGTAGAAGCTCAGGATACGGTTGAGCGCCTGGTAGCTGTTGTTGGCGTGCATGGTGGCCAGGCACAGGTGGCCCGACTGCGCGTAGGCAAGGGCTGCCGACATGGTTTCGCGGTCGCGGATTTCGCCGATCAGGATCACGTCGGGCGCCTGGCGCAGTGCGTTTTTGAGTGCCACCTGCAACGAGGCGGTGTCGGTGCCGATCTCGCGCTGGTTGACCACCGACTTCTTGTTCTTGAACAGGAATTCAATCGGGTCTTCGATGGTCAGGATGTGGCCCGAGACGTTTTCGTTGCGGTAGTCCATCATCGACGCCAGCGTGGTGCTCTTGCCGGCACCGGTGGCGCCCACCATCAGGAGCAGGCCGCGCTTTTCCATGATCAGGTCGCCCAGCATCATGGGCACCGACAGCTCGGACAGTTTGGGCACATCCACCGCAATGAAGCGGATCACTGCGGCAATACTGCCGCGCTGGCGCATGGCGCTAACCCGGAAACGCCCCACACCGGCCAGCGGGAAGCCCATGTTGAGCTCGCCCTCACGTTCCATCTCTGCAATTTTCTCGGGCGGCAACACTTCGGCCAGCAGGTTCTTGGGCGCGTCGGCGGGTAAGAGCTGCGTGTTGATGGGCACACACTGGCCGTTGATCTTGATCAGCGCGGGTGAATGCGCCGACAGGTAAACGTCGGACGCCTTCTTTTCACTCATCAAGCGCAGGATGCGCTCCATCGTGCCGGAAGTAGTGGTTGCAGCCATGGCTCAGCCCCTCGTTGAAGTGTTGGTCGCGTGAATCAGTCGCGTGGATTAATCACGCAACAGGTCGTTCAAGCTGGTGGTCGAACGGGTCTTGGCATCCACCTTCTTGACGATGATCGCGGCATACATGCTGTACTTGCCATCGCCCTTGGGAAGGCTGCCGCTCACTACCACCGAGCCAGCCGGCACGCGGCCATAGCTCACGGTGTCGGTTGCACGGTCGTAAATGGGGGTGCTTTGGCCGATGTACACGCCCATGGAGATCACCGAGTTTTCTTCCACGATCACGCCTTCGACCACTTCGGAGCGCGCGCCGATGAAGCAGTTGTCTTCAATGATGGTCGGGCCGGCCTGCATGGGTTCCAGCACCCCGCCAATGCCCACGCCGCCGGACAGGTGCACATGCTTGCCGATTTGCGCGCAGGAGCCCACGGTGGCCCAGGTGTCTACCATGGTGCCTTCGTCCACGTAGGAGCCGATATTGCAGTAAGACGGCATCAGGATCACGCCCTTGCCCTGGAAGCTGCCGCGGCGCGCCACAGCAGGGGGAACCACACGCACACCCGTGGCCTTGAGCGCTTCAGCGCTCATGCCGGCGAACTTGGTGGGCACCTTGTCATAAAAGCCCAGGTCGCCGGACTGGATGATTTCGTTGTCTTTCAAGCGGAAGGAGAGCAGCACGGCTTTCTTGATCCACTGGTGGGTGGTCCATTGGCCCATGGCCTCACGGGTGGCCACGCGCAGGCTGCCGGTATCGAGTTCGTTCAGCACATGCTCCACCGATTCGCGCACTTCCTTGCTGGCCGAGGCGACGGAGATGTTGGCGCGGTCTTCCCACGCGGCTTCAATGGTTTGCTGGAGTTGTTGGCTCATGGAGTCGTTCTTCTTAAAACAGAGGTAGGAAATCAGCGGGATTGGACAAACTGGACGATGCGCTGGGCGGCTTCCACACATTCGGCGGTTTCGGCCACCAGCGCCATGCGGATGCGCCCGGCGCCAGGGTTGCTGCCCTGGGCTTCACGCGCCAGGTAACTGCCCGGCAGTACCGTCACATTGTAGTGAGCCAGCAGGTCGCGGGCGAAATCGGTGTCACTGCCGGGCACCTTGGCCCACAGGTAAAAACCGGCGTCGGGCAGGGCCACGTCCAGCACGGCGGACAACATGGGTGTGACCTGGGCAAATTTGGCGCGGTACTTCGCACGGTTGTCCACCACGTGGGCTTCGTCATTCCAGGCGGCAACACTGGCGGTCTGCACCACCATGCTCATGGCGCTGCCGTGGTAGGTGCGGTACAGCAGGAACTGCTTGATGAGTTTTGCATCGCCGGCGCAAAAACCACTACGCATGCCCGGCACATTGCTGCGTTTGGACAGGCTGGTGAAGGCCACCAGGTTCTTGAAGTCACTGCGGCCCAGCTTGGCCGCTGCCTCCAGGCCTCCCAAGGGCGGTTCATCGCGGAAGTAGATCTCGCTGTAACACTCGTCCGACGCAATCACAAAGCCGTACTTATCGCTGAGCGCAAACAACTTGGCCCATTCGTCCAGCGGCATCACCGCGCCGGCGGGGTTGCCGGGCGAACAGACAAACAGCAGTTGCGTATTCGCCCAGACGTCCGCCGGCACGCTGTCCCAGTCTTGCGCGAAGTTGCGTGCCGGGTCAGACGGCACAAAGTACGGCTGCGCACCCGACAGCAGCGCCGCGCCTTCGTAGATTTGGTAGAACGGGTTGGGGCACACCACCTGCACGCCGCCCTTGCTGGGGTCAATCACCGTCTGCGCAAATGCAAACAGTGCTTCGCGTGACCCATTGATCGGCAATACCTGGGTTGCCACATCCAGCGCCAGACCGTAGCGGCGTTGCAGCCACTGGGTGATGGAGGTGCGCAGGGTGATGTCACCCGCCGTGGCCGGATAGACCGACAGGCCGCCGTCTGCGGACTGAATGGCGTTGCAATAGGCATCCTTGATCAGTTGCGGTGTAGGGTGGCGCGGCTCGCCAATGCCCAGGCTGATGGGGCGGTAGGCGGGGTTGGGGGTGACAGAGGCAAACAACTGCCGCAGGCGCTCAAAGGGATAGGCCTGCAATAGAGACAAATGGGGATTCATGGCAGCGATTATCCCTGAGCGACTGCCGGACTTGGGGCAGGCGGAGCGACTGCGGGGGGCGACAGGTCGGCACGGTATCATTGCAGCCTATGCATGCCTTGTGGTGATGCACAAAACCCAATGAAATCAACCGCTTAAGCGATAGCATCTTCCTTCCGTGCGTCTCAATTCCATCAAGTTATCCGGGTTCAAGTCCTTCGCCGAACCGACCAATTTCCTGCTGCCTGGCCAGTTGGTCGGCGTGGTGGGGCCAAACGGTTGCGGAAAATCCAACATCATGGATGCGGTGCGCTGGGTGCTGGGCGAGAGCAAGGCCAGCGAGTTGCGTGGCGAGTCCATGCAGGACGTGATCTTCAACGGCACCACTACCCGCAAGCCGGCCAGCCGCTCCAGCGTGGAGCTGGTGTTCGACAACGCCGACCACCGCGCCGGTGGCCAGTGGGGTCAGTTTGGTGAAATCGCCGTCAAACGCGTGTTGACCCGTGACGGCACCAGCAGCTACTTCATCAACAACCAGCCCGTGCGCCGCCGCGATGTGCAGGACGTGTTCCTGGGCACCGGCCTGGGCCCCCGCGCCTACGCCATCATTGGCCAGGGCACCATCAGCCGCATCATCGAGTCCAAGCCCGAAGAGTTGCGCCTGTTCCTCGAAGAAGCTGCCGGTGTTTCCAAATACAAGGAACGCCGCCGCGAGACCGAAAACCGCCTCTCCGATACGCGCGAAAACCTGACCCGGGTGGACGACATCCTGCGCGAACTCAACGCGAATCTGGAAAAGCTGGAAAAGCAGGCGGAGGTGGCCGCCAAGTACAACGCCCTGCAATCCGACGTCACGCTCAAACAGCACCAGCAGTGGTTCCTCAAGCGCGCCGAAGCGCAAGCAGATCAGACCAAGGTACAGACCGAAGGGCTGGCCGCCGTCAACGCGCTGGAAAGCCGCATGGCCGATCTGCGCCATATCGAAGCCGACCTCGAAACCGTGCGCCAGGCGCATTACGCCGCAGGCGACCAGGTCAACCAGGCCCAGGGCCTGTTGTACGAGGCCAGCACCGATGTGGGCCGCCTGGAAGCCGAGATCCGTTTTGTCGTGGAAGGCCGCCAGCGTGTCGAACAGCGGCTTGTCACGTTGAAAGAACAGGTCAGCCAGTGGGCCACACGCAGCGATGATGCGCAGGCCGAAATCGAACGCCTGGCCGAACTGGCCGCCTTGGGCGAAGAACAAACCGAATTGCTGGCTGCGCAGGTTGAAGAACAGGCCCTGCAACTGCCGGACCTCGAAGAAGCCGTGGGCAAGGCCCAAACCGCCGCCAACGACCAGCGCGGTGCCGTCATGCAGGTGCAGCAGCAGATCCAGGTGCTGGCCGCTGATCAACGCAATATTGAAGAACAGTCGCGCCAGTTGACCACCCGCCGCGAGCGCCTGGACACCGACCGCAACGCTCTGGCTTCTCCCGATCTGGCCCGTTTGCAAAACCTGCAGGAGCAGTTGGAAGCGGCGCAGGAGGCCGCCCAGGTGGCCGAAGCCCGCCTGCACGAGCTGCAGGAGTCCGTGCCGCAACTCGACGAAGCCCGCCGCGAACAACAACAGACAGTCAACACCGAATCCGCCAAGCAGGCCGACTTGTCGGCCCGCATGGAAGCCCTGAAGGCGCTGCAGGAAAAGGTCAAGACCGATGGCAAGCTGCAGCCTTGGTTGGCCAAGCACGGGCTGGACAACCTGCAAGGCCTGTGGAGCCGGATCCACATTGAACAGGGTTGGGAAAACGCGCTGGAAGGCGCGCTACGCGAGCGCCTGGGTGCGCTGGAAGTGTCCCGCCTGGAGATGGTGCGCGCCTTTGCCAATGACGCACCGCCCGCCAAGCTGGCCTTTTTCTCACCGCCTTCGGCCTCAGCGCCTGAGCGCAGTGCCACCTTGCCGCGCCTGGCCGATCTGCTGCGCATCAACGATGCAGGCCAAAAGGCGGTATTGACCGACTGGCTGCAAGGCTGCTTTACCGCCAACAGTTTTGAAGACGCGCTCAGCGCACGCGACAAGCTGCAGGCCGGTGAAAGCATTTATGTGAAGTCCGGTCACGTGGTCACGGCGCACAGCGTGAGTTTTTACGCGCAGGATTCCGAGCAGGCTGGCCTGCTGGCTCGCGCACAGGAAATTGAAAACTTGGAAAAGCAGCTGCGCGCCCAGGTGCTGATTGCCGACGAATCCCGCATTGGCTTGGCCCGTGCCGAATCCGCCTATGCCGACAGCGCGCAGCGTCTGGTGACGGCGAGGCGCGAAGCGGCCGAAACACAAAGCCGCAGCCATGAGTTGCAGGTTGAAACCCTGCGCCTGTCGCAACTGGCAGAACAAACCCGTGCCCGCAGCGCACAGATCGAATCCGACATTGCCGAGATCGAAGCCCAGCTCGAAGAGTTGCAAGAGCGCCGTGCCACCGCTGAAGGCCAGTTTGAATCGCTGGACATGCAACTGGCCGACAGCCAGGAGCGCCACGCCCAGCTCGACGAACGTGTGATCGATGCCCAGCGCAAATTGGTGCAGTGCCGTGAGCAGCAGCGCACGCTGGAACGCCAGGCGCAAGAAGCCACCTTTGCCCAGCGCAGCCTGCAGGCGCGCAATGCCGAGCTGTCTCGCGCCATTGAAACCGCTAGCCAGCAAACCGCGACCATCCACGCCGAAGAACAGCGCGCCCAGGAAGAACTGGCGCGCCTGACCGATGCCGCGGCCCAGGCTGGCCTGCAAAACGCGCTGGCGCTAAAGCTGGAGCGTGAACAGGCGCTGGGTGCCAAACGCAGCGAATACGACGACCTGACCGCCAAGCTGCGCGCCAGCGACGAACGCCGCATGCAACTGGAGCGCGAGCTGGACCCGCTGCGTTCGCGCATCACCGAATTCCAGCTCAAGGAACAGGCCGCGCGCCTGGGCTTTGAGCAGTACGAGCAGCAGTTGCAGGACGCGCAGGCAGACCTGGCCGCCATTGAGCAAAGCATCAAGGACGGCAACGTGCGCCTCACCGGCATGCAAAGCGAAATCGACCGCCTGCACCGCGAAATTGCCGCGCTGGGTGCCGTCAATCTTGCCGCCCTGGACGAGTTGACCGCCGCACGCGAGCGCAAGCAGTTCCTCGACCTGCAAAACGCCGACCTGACCGCCGCCATGAATACGCTGGAAGACGCTATCCGCAAGATCGACGCCGAAACGCGCGAGCTGCTGTCGGGCACCTTCAAGCAGGTCAACGACCATTTCGGCCGCATGTTCCCCGAGCTGTTTGGCGGTGGCAATGCGCGCCTGGTCATCACCGGTGACGAAATTCTGGACTCCGGCGTGCAGGTGATTGCCCAGCCGCCCGGCAAGAAAAACCAGACCATTCACCTGCTGTCCGGTGGCGAAAAAGCACTCACCGCGATTGCGTTGGTGTTTGCCATCTTCCAGTTGAACCCTGCGCCGTTCTGTTTGCTGGACGAGGTGGACGCGCCGCTGGACGACGCCAACACCGAGCGCTACGCCAAGCTGGTCTCCAGCATGAGCAAGAGCACGCAGTTCCTGTTCATCAGCCACAACAAGATCGCCATGGAAATGGCAGAGCAGTTGATCGGCGTGACCATGCAGGAGCAAGGCGTTTCGCGCATCGTGGCCGTGGACATGGAGTCTGCTGTCACCCTGGCGGAGCTTGCCTGACCATGAGTAATCTACAGATCGGATTGGCGGTAGCCGGTGGCCTGGTGCTGGCGGCGGTGGTCGCCCATGGCGCCTGGACCTCGCGAAAAAACGCGCCACGCCAGGCGTTGCCCGACTCGTCACCTGCGGACCTGCAGGCCGAAGGCCAGGAACCGGCGCTGACCGATTTCAACTTTGACGCCAAACCGTTCAACTTGCCGCCCGCGCCACGCCGCCCGGTGATGGACTCGTTGATCGACGTGATCGCCACCGTGGCGTTGGACAGCACGGTGACGGCCGTGTCCGGCGAAGCGGCGCTGGCAGCCATGCCGGCCACGCGCCGTGCAGGCAGCAAGCCCTTCGCGGTGGAAGGCTATAACCTGGGCACCCTGGTGTGGGAGAGCCCCGCGGCAGGCCAGCGTTACGGTGGTTTCCAGGCCGGTGTGCAGCTTGCCAACCGCACCGGTGCACTCAACGAAATCGAGTATTCCGAATTTGTCGTCAAGACCCAGGCGTTTGCTGACGCCATCAGCGCCACGCCCGAGTTTCCGGAAATGCTGGACGAAGTGGCCCGTGCTCGTGAGCTGGACCAGTTTGCCAGTGCACACGATGCGCAACTGGGCTTTTGCATCCGTGCCCGCAACGCGTCGTGGAGCCCCGGTTATGTGCAGCAGAACGCGGCGCGCCTGGGCTTTGTGGCAGGTGCCATTCCCGGGCGTATGGTGTTGCCCTCCAGCATGGACGGCCTGCCGCCCCTGCTGGTGCTGAGTTTTGATTCCCAGGCTGCTTTGGCCGAAGACCCCGCGCAGAGCGCCATCCGCGAGCTGGCCCTGCATCTGGATGTGGCGCAGGTGGACCGGGCCGAGCGGCCCTTTGAGCGCATGCGCGAAGCGGCTGGCGCCCTGGCCAGTGCCATGGAAGGTGTTGTCACCGATGACAACGGCCAGCCCCTGGCGTCGCAGACCATGGACGTCATCGGCACGGAGCTGCAAGGCCTGTACGACACGCTGGAACAGCGTGACCTGGCCGCCGGTTCTCCGCTGGCGCGCCGCCTGTTTTCCTGATTTCTTTTAAGCCCCGGCCATGGCCACAATGGATTTGTTTGCCGAGCCGCCCTCGGACGAGGAGCGCTTGGCCGCTTTGCGCGCACAACTGCACCATCATGCCCACCAGTACTACGTGCTGGACGCGCCAGTGCTGCCGGACGCCGAATATGACAAGCTGTTCCAGGAGCTGCAGGCGCTGGAGGCGGCCCACCCCGAATGGGTGACACCCGATTCGCCGACCCAGCGCGTGGGTGGCAAACCGCTGGATGCTTTTGCCACGGTGCGCCATGTGGTGCCCATGCTCAGCATCCGCACCGAGACAGACACCGAATCCACCGGCGCAGAAGCCTTTGATGCCCGGGTGCGCAAGGAACTGGAACTGACAGAAACGGCTCCGCCCGTGGAATACGTGGCCGAACTCAAGTTCGACGGTCTGGCCATGAGCCTGCGCTACGAACAGGGTGTGTTGGTGCAGGCCGCCACACGTGGCGATGGTGAATATGGCGAAGACGTCACGCAAAACATCCGCACCATTGGCCAGATTCCTTTGCGTTTACCGTATGTGGCCCCCACGCTCGGCACTGACGTGTCCTCGCTGCCCCTCGAGGGGGCTCTCGCGCCTTGGGGCGGCCCGGCGGCGCTCGGCGTTCCCGCCGTGCTGGAAGTGCGCGGCGAGGTCTACATGCGCCGCGATGACTTCGAGGCCATGAACGAGAAGCAGCGCGAGAAGGGCGAAAAGACCTTCGTCAACCCGCGCAATGCTGCCGCCGGTGCCGTGCGCCAGCTCGACCCCGGTATTGCCGCCCAACGTCCGCTGAGCTTTTTTGCTTACGGGCTGGGTGAGGTCACGCCAGTGGAGCAGGGCGGCCCCGCCTTTGCCACGCATTACGCCATGCTGCAGACCCTGAAATCATGGGGCTTTCCGGTCGCAACCCAGGTGGGTATTGCGCAAGGTGCTCCTGAATTGATAGCGTATCACCAGCGCATGGGGCGCGAGCGCGACCAGTTGCCCTACGACATTGACGGTGTGGTCTACAAGGTCAACAGCCTGGCATTGCAGCGCCAGCTCGGGTTTGTGACCCGCGAGCCGCGCTGGGCCGTGGCGCACAAATACCCGGCGCAGGAACAGATCACCAAGGTCTTGGGCATTGACGTGCAGGTGGGACGCACCGGCAAACTCACGCCGGTGGCACGGCTCGACCCGGTGTTTGTGGGCGGTACGACCGTGTCAAACGCCACGCTGCACAACCTGTTTGAATTGCGTCGCAAGAAGGTGCGCGTGGGCGACAGCGCCATCGTGCGCCGTGCCGGTGACGTGATCCCCGAAGTGGTCGGTGTGGTGAGTAGCGGGCCACGCGCCACCTATGTACCCAACTTCCGCATGCCGCGCACCTGCCCCATCTGCGGCAGCGAGGTGGTGCGCGAAAAGACCGAGATGAACCACCGCTGCAGCGGTGGCCTGTTCTGTCCCGCCCAGCGCAAGCAGGCTATCCTGCACTACGCGCAGCGCCGCGCGGTGGAGGTGGAAGGGCTGGGCGAGAAGCTGGTGGACCAACTGGTGGAAACCAACGTCATCCGCACACTGCCAGACCTCTACAAACTGGGTCTGACCGCGCTGGCCGCGCTGGACCGCATGGCCGAGAAGTCGGCCCAGAACATTGTCGATGCGCTGGAGAAGTCCAAACAAACCACGCTGCCGCGTTTCCTCTTCGGCCTGGGCATCCGCCATATCGGCGAAGCCACGGCCAAAGACCTGGCACGCCATTTCGGCACGCTGGACGGCATCATGGATGCGACCGAAGAGCAACTCCTGGCGGTGAACGACGTCGGCCCCATCGTGGCAAAAAGCCTGCACACCTTCTTTGCCCAGCCGCACAACCGCGAGGTGGTGGAGCAACTGCGCGCCTGTGGCGTGACCTGGGAAGAGGGCGCATCGACCGCGCTGGCACCCAAACCGCTCGCGGGCAAGACCTTTGTGCTGACCGGCACCTTCCCCAAGCTCAGCCGCGACCAGGCCAAAGACCTGCTGGAAGCCGCGGGCGCCAAGGTGGCCGGTTCGGTCAGCAAGAAAACCAGCTACGTGGTGGCAGGCACCGAGGCCGGCAGCAAGCTGGACAAGGCGAACGAGCTGGGTGTCACGGTGCTGGACGAAGCGGGCATGTTGGCCCTGTTGCAATCACCTGCGCTGTGAGCGCAGCGTCCACAGGCTTTCTAGTGGGGTGGCGTGAAGGTCTCAGGCCTGCGCCACAACCAGACCAGCACGGTAGCCATGCAGGCGATCGCCCCGGCAGTCGCCCATACCTTGGGGACCGTGAACAGCATGAACACCGCGCTGGCGGACATCATCCAGGTGGCGCCCCATTTGGCTTTGCGGCTGACCACGCCGCCCTGGCGCCAGTCGCGCAGCATGTTGCCAAACAGCCGGTGTTGTTCCAGCCAGGCCAGCAGCCTGGGCGAGCTGCGTGCCGCGGCCCAGGCGGCCAGCAAGATGAAAGGTGTGGTGGGCAGTACCGGTAAAAATAGGCCCAGAAAACCCAGCGCTAGACTCACGACTGCCAACAGGCGCAACAGCCATTGCATCCACAGCGGAAGCGGTGGTGGCGTGGTGGTCAAAGAAGGTTCAGGAATTGGCGCAGACATGCCTCCTGATTGTGCCGCTTCAAAAGAGAAAAAATCATGACCGTACGTGACATCCTCAAAATGGGCGACCCGCGTTTGCTGCGCGTGGCCCAACCCGTGACCGCATTCGACAGCGACGCGTTGCACCTGCTGATCACCGACATGCTGGACACCATGCGTTCGGTGAGCGGTGCCGGTCTGGCTGCGCCACAGATTGGTGTGGACCTGCAACTGGTGATCTTTGGCAGCCATGAGCGCAACCCGCGTTACCCGGACCGGCCCATCGTGCCGCCCACGGTGCTGATCAACCCGGTGATCACGCCGATCGGCGCGGAGGAAGAGAGCGATTGGGAAGGCTGCCTGTCGGTGCCCGGCCTGCGTGGCGTGGTCCCCCGTTGGGCACATATCCGTTACACCGGGTTTGACCAGTATGGCGACCCCATTGACCGCACAGTGGACGGTTTCCATGCGCGTGTGGTGCAGCATGAATGTGACCACCTGATTGGCATGCTGTACCCGATGCGGGTGCGTGACTTCACGCAGTTTGGGTACACCGAGGTGTTGTTCCCCGATATCTCGGCCGCCGAAGACGACTGAAGCGGACCTGTTGCGCCAGCGCACTGTCTATGCCCCATGATCGCTGTATCGCACGGATGTGCTGCCACCCAAAAAGGTTCTTATGAACGCAAGCCACGCGAGGCCTGACAAGGCGCAAATTTCCAAGGAAGATCTGCAGCAGCTCAACCAGTTGCGGCAGCACCGCCGGGTGCACAGAAAGCGCCTGCCACTTCAGGCGCCATCGGTAGCCGAGCATTTTGAGGCCCCGGCACCCACCCGCGGGCAGCGGCTGGCCGATGGTGTGGCGGCGACGATTGGTTCCTGGCGTTTCATCGCCATCCAGAGCACAGCCATCGTCATCTGGATGGTGGGCAATGTGATGTCCGGGGGCGGCGCCTGGGACCCGTATCCCTTTATCTTGCTGAATTTGCTGCTGTCATTTCAGGCGGCTTACACGGCGCCCGCCATCATGATGAGCCAAAACCGCCAGTCAGAGCTGGACCGGCGGCATGCCGAAACGGACTATGAAATCAACGTGAAGGCCGAGCTGGAGATTGAGCTGCTGCACGAGAAAATTGACATCCTGAAAGAACGGGAGTTGCTGGCCCTGACCGAGGCGGTGCAGGCGCTGTCGGCCCAGCTGGAGACGCTGACGAAGCGCTTGGACAAGTAACAACAGGCTGCCCCGGAGTGCCAGACTGCCAGCGTCAGGGCTTGGGGCGTACGCATTTTGCTATACAAAATATAGCTGCTTGCGCATATTCCATAAGGGCTGCAGCCCTTTTTTGCATAAATTCTGGCCGTGGACTCAGGCCGTCATCGCATCCAGCAGCTCGGTCTCGATGTCGATCTGCGCGCGGCTGTGCTGCAGTTCGGGGCCGTGGATCAGGAAAGTATCTTCCACCCGTTCGCCCAGCGTCGCCACCTTGGCCAGCTGCACCACGATGCGGTGTTTGGCCAGCACACGTGCCACGCAGTAGAGCAGACCAATGCGGTCGCTGGCCGAGATATTGAGCAGCCAGAGCTGGCCTTTTTCATCAGGGCGCAGCGTGATGCGCGGCGCAATCGGGAAACTCTTGACGCGGCGCGAGACCCGGCCGCGGCTGGGGGCGGGCAGGGGACCCGCGTTGGCAATCGCCAGGCTCAGGCCGTTTTCCAGCAGGTTGGTGAGTTCGCGGTATTGCTCGTCCATGTCGGCCGTGGTGACCACCTGGAAGGTGTCCAGCGCGTAGCCCGTTTTGCTGGTGTGCACCCGTGCATCCAGAATGCTGAAGCCACCCTGGTCAAAGTAGCCGCAGATGCGGGCAAACAGGTCCGGCTGGTCCTGGGTGTAGACCAGCACCTGCAGGCCCTCTCCCACGGGGGAGCGGCGGGTGCGCACGATGGGCACGGCAGTGGCCACATGGCGCGACAGCTGCTTGGTGTGCCAGGCAATATCGGCCGCGTCGTGGCGCATGAAGTAGCTCACGTCCAGCGTGTCCCACAGCGGTTTGTGCGCCTCAAACGGCATGGCGTACAGGGCCACCATGACCAGCGCCTCGCGTTTGCGGGCTTCCACATCGGCATCCGGGTCGGGCGCGCGGCCACCCAGCACACGGGAGGTGTACTTGTACAGGTCTTCCAGCAGCTTGCCTTTCCAGGCATTCCAGACCTTGGGACTGGTGCCGCGGATGTCCGCCACCGTCAGCAGATACAGCGCGGTCAGGTTGCGCTCGTTGCCCACCCGTTTGGCAAAGTCGGCAATCACCTTGGGGTCGCTCAGGTCCGACTTTTGCGCAATGCGGCTCATGGTCAGGTGTTCCCCGACCAGAAAGGCGATCAGCTGTGTGTCTTCGGCATCAATGCGGTGCTGTTTGCAAAAGCGCCGCACTTCGTCCATGCCCAGCTCGGAGTGGTCGCCGCCCCGGCCCTTGGCAATGTCGTGGAACAGGGCAGCCACATACAGCACCCAGGGCTTGTCCCAGCCCGAGGCCAGTTGGGCGCAGAACGGGTATTCGTGGGCATGCTCGACGATGAAAAACCGCCGCACATTGCGCAGCACCATCAGGATGTGCTGGTCCACTGTGTAGACGTGGAACAGGTCGTGCTGCATCTGCCCGACGATGCGGCGAAACACCCACAGGTAGCGCCCCAGCACCGAGGTCTGGTTCATCAGCCGCATCGCATGGGTGATGCCCTCGTGCTCCATGATGATCTTGCGGAAGGTTTCGCGGTTCACCGGGTCGGCGCGAAACTTCGCGTCCATCAGGTCACGCGCGTTGTACAGCGCACGCAGCGTGCGCGCCGAAAGGCCTTTCACACCAATGGTGGTCTGGTAGATCAGGAAGGTTTCCAGAATCGCATGCGGCTCGCGGCGGTACAGGTCGTCGCTGACCACGTCGATGGTATTGGCCTTGTTGTTGAAACGCGCGTTGATCGGACGCGGCGCATGGGTGGAGGGGCTGAGCCGCTCCTCGATGTTCATCAGCAAAATCTGGTTGAGCTGGGTCACGGCCTTGGCGGCCCAGTAATAACGCTTCATCAGCGCTTCACTGGCGCGCGCGAACGTGCGTGAGGGCGGTACTGGCGCGGTGGACACATAACCGAACGATTCGGCCACGGCGTTCTGCATGTCAAAAATCAGGCGGTCTTCGCGGCGTCCGGCAATCAGGTGCAGGCGCGCGCGGATCTGGAACAGCAGCGATTCATTGCGCTGGATTTGTTTGACTTCAAACGGTGTGGCCAGGCCATTCTTGGCCAGCGCGTCCCAGTCGTCGCCATAACCCGCCGCTTTGGCCACCCACAGAATCACTTGCAGGTCGCGCAGGCCACCCGGAGATTCCTTGCAATTGGGTTCCAGCGAGTAGGGGGTATTTTCAAACTTGTTGTGGCGCTGGTACATTTCCAGCGTCTTGGCCACATAAAAAGCCTGTGGGTCCATGGCCGCAAAAAAGGCGGTGCGGAATTCATCCACCAGCGCGGCGTTGCCGGTGATCAGGCGGCACTCCAGCAGTGCCGTTTGGACCGTGACATCCTTCTCGGCCTCGGCCAGGCAATCGCCCAGCGTGCGCACGCTGGAGCCAATTTCCAGCCCCAGGTCCCAGCAACTGCCAATAAACGCCTCGATCTGCGTCTTCAGCGCGGAGTCAGGCTCGGGTGAATACCCGTTGGGCATGAGCACCAGCACGTCCACATCCGAATGGGGAAACAGCTCGCCGCGGCCAAAACCACCGACCGCCAGCAGGGCCATGGGGTGCTGCAGACCGGCCAGGTTCCACAGCTTGACCAGCATGCCGTCGGTGAGCTGGGCCAGGCGGTGCAGCGCCTTGCGCACGTTGCGGGCCGAATTGCCCTGCGTGCCTATGGTTTGCAACAGCTGTGCTTTTTGCGCGCGGTAGTCGGCGCGCAGGGCCTGCAGATCGGACATGGCGCTCAGGTGGCCTGAGCCTGCGTGGGCACAAAGGCCGGCGTGGGCGGGCTACCGGCGGACAGGGTTAGTACTTCATAACCGGTGGGCGTCACCAGCACGGTGTGTTCCCACTGCGCCGAGAGCGAATGGTCCTTGGTGACAATGGTCCAGCCGTCTTTTTCGGGGCCGTCCTTGATGTCTTTCTTGCCCGCGTTGATCATCGGTTCGATGGTGAAGGTCATGCCTTCGACCAGCTTTTCCAGCGTGCCAGGGCGGCCGTAGTGCAGCACCTGGGGCTCTTCGTGGAAGACCTGGCCAATGCCGTGGCCGCAGAACTCGCGCACCACGCTGAAACCCTGGCCTTCGGCAAATTTCTGGATGGCAAAACCGATATCGCCCAGGTGGATGCCGGGCTTGACCATCATGATGCCTTTCCACATGGCGTCGTAGGTGATCTGGGCCAGGCGTTTGGCAGCGATGGAGCATTCACCGACCATGAACATGCGGCTGGTATCCCCGTGCCAGCTGTCTTTGATGACGGTGACGTCGATGTTGAGCACGTCGCCCTTCTTGAGCGCCTTGTCGTTGGGGATGCCGTGGCAGACCTGGTGGTTGACCGAGGTGCAGATCGACTTGGGATAGGGGATGCTGCCGCCACCGGTGTAGTTCAGCGGCGCGGGGATCGCACCCTGCACCTGGGTGATGTAGTCGTGCGCCAGCTTGTCCAGCGCGTTGGTGGTAACGCCGGGTTTGACGAAGGGGGTCAGGTAGTCCAGTACTTCGGAGGCCAGTTTGCCCGCCACGCGCATGCCTGCGATGCCCTGGGCGTCTTTGTAGGTGATAGTCATGGCCCCAATTATCCCAGAGGCTGCGCCGTTTGCGCTTGAGGCTGTGGTTAGGGCGCGGCGCCTAGGGCAAATAGGCAACAGGTCGTTACCATCGCGGCCACAGGAGATTCCCATGTCAGACGCATACCTCGGCTTTGCCAATTCCCCCATCGGTTCCCGCATTGCCGCCGCACTGGGCCTGCCCCAGCCCCAGCCACTGGAGCGTTTTGCGCCCGGTCAGCCCGTCATTCGCGGCACGGTACTTCTGGGCGGTACCGCAACGTCTGAACTGCTGACTGCGCTGGCCGGCATTTTCCATTCCATAGGCGCGCAGACGCTGGCGCACCGCGGTTTGCCGCAGTGGACAGCTACGGCCAACGCAGCAGGTCTGATGACGGGCCGCTGGGGCGTGGAAGACCAACCCGGTGAAAAGCTCAAGGCCCTGGTGTTTGATGCCAGCGGTTTGGATGACAGCAGCCAGTCCGACGCGCTGTACCAGTTCTTCCACGATACGGCGCGCTCCGTTCTGTCTTGCGGCCGCGTGGTGGTGTTGGGCCGCCCGCCCGAGGCCTGCGCCAACCCGCGCAAGGCCACAGCCCAGCGCGCACTGGAAGGCCTGACGCGTGCCCTGGCCAAGGAACTCAAACGCGCCATTGCGGTGCAACTGGTCTACGTGGCTGAGGGCGCCGAAGGCCACCTGGAAAGCACGCTGCGTTTCCTGCTGTCGCCGCGCAGCGCCTATGTTTCGGGCCAGGTGGTGCGCGTGGGTGGTGCGAGCCAGCCGGCTGCGGCGCTGGACTGGAACCAGCCGCTGGCAGGCAAGAAGATATTGGTAACTGGCGCATCACGCGGCATTGGTACCGCGATTGCCGAAGTCATGGCGCGCGACGGTGCCCAGGTGATCTGCCTGGACGTGCCACAGGCGCAAGACGCCTTGCTGGAAGTCGCTACCCGTCTTGGCGGCAAGGCGCTGGCGCTGGACATTGGCGCTGCCGAAGCTCCACAGGCGCTGGTGGACGCCGCATTGGCCGACGGTGGCTGGGACGTGGTGGTGCACAACGCCGGCATCACACGTGACAAGACCATCGCGAACATGAAGCCGCACCTCTGGCAGGCCGTGGTGAACGTGAATCTGTCCACGCAAGAGCGTATCAACGAAGCGCTGGTGGCCTCGGGCGCACTGAAGCCCGGCGCACGCATCGTCTGTGTGTCGTCCATCTCGGGCATTGCCGGCAACATGGGCCAGACCAATTACGCACTGTCCAAGGCCGGTGTGATCGGCATGGTGCAAAGCACTGCGCCGCATCTGGCGGCGCGTGGCATCACCATCAACGCCGTGGCGCCCGGCTTTATCGAAACCCAGATGACTGCCGCCGTGCCCTTCGCCATCCGCGAAGCGGGCCGCCGCATGAATTCCATGGGGCAGGGCGGCCAGCCTGTGGACGTGGCCGAGACCATCGCCTGGTTCGCCAGTCCCGCCTCTGGTGGACTGAACGGCAATGTGGTGCGCGTCTGCGGCCAAAGCCTTCTGGGCGCTTAAATTTTTTCTGATTACCCGAGGACCACACCATGACCACCATCCGTCGCGTCGCCATTCTGGGCGGCAACCGCATTCCCTTCGCGCGTTCCAACACCGTCTACTCCCAGGCCTCCAACCAGGAAATGCTCACCGCCACGCTGCAAGGCCTGGTGGACCGATTCAACCTGCACGGCCTGCGCATGGGCGATGTGGTGGCCGGCGCGGTGATGAAACATTCGCGCGACTTCAACCTGGTGCGCGAGAGCGTGTTGTCCACCACCCTAGCGCCTGAAACCCCGGCTTTCGATATCCAGCAGGCCTGCGGCACCGGCCTGGAAGCGGCCATGCTGGTGGCCAACAAGATTGCACTGGGCCACATTGAGTGCGGCATTGCCGGTGGCGTGGACACCACGTCGGACGCGCCGATTGCCGTGAACGAGCAGATGCGCAAGATCCTGCTGGACGCATCGCGCGCCAAGACCACGGGCCAACGTCTGGCGGCCCTGGCCCGTTTTCGCCCGGGCATGCTGTTCAGCCCCGCGCTGCCGCGCAATGGCGAGCCGCGCACTGGCCTGTCCATGGGCGAACACGCCGAACTGATGGCACAGGAGTGGCACATCAGCCGCGAAGCGCAGGACGCGCTGGCGTTGCAAAGCCACGAACACCTGGCGCGTGCCTATGCCGATGGCTTTTTCACCGACCTGATGACACCGTTCAAAGGCGCCACACAGGACAACAACCTGCGCACCGGCCTCACGCTGGAGAAGCTGGCCGCGCTGAAGCCTGTGTTCGACAAAAAAGTGGCGCCCGGCAAGGGCACGCTGACCGCCGGCAACTCCACACCGCTGACCGACGGCGCCTCCGCCGTGCTGTTGGCCAGCGAGGAATGGGCCGCTGCGCGCAATCTGCCGGTGCTGGCCTACTTGAGCTTCAGCGAAGTGGCGGCGGTGGACTTCTTTGACAAGAAGGAAGGTCTGCTGATGGCCCCGGCCTACGCCGTGCCGCGCATGCTGGCCCGCGCCAACCTGACGCTGCAGGACTTCGATTTTTATGAAATCCACGAGGCCTTCGCCGCCCAGGTGTTGTGCACGCTGGACGCCTGGAAAAACCCCACCTTCTGCAAGGAACGCCTGGGCCTGGACAAGCCGCTGGGAGAGATCGATCGGACCAAACTCAACGTCAACGGCAGCTCGCTGGCGGCTGGCCATCCGTTTGCCGCCACCGGCGGGCGCATCGTCGCTACGCTGGCCAAACTGCTGGCGCAAAAGGGCAGTGGCCGAGGCCTGATTTCCATCTGCGCGGCAGGCGGGCAGGGCGTGGTGGCGATTCTGGAGCGATAAGGCTGCGCAGAAAAAGTACATCCGTTCGGGCTGAGCCTGGCCAGTCCTGAGCTTGTCGAAGGGCGAAGCCTTCTGCAAGTCCTTGATTTGCAAGGGCTGCGTTTCGACAAGCTCAACGCGAACGGACTTGTTCAGCATTGCGTTAAAGCCCCTCTGATGGCCTGGAGGGTATGGCGGCCCGGTTAAAATCCGGGGCTTTGGTGTCGGGCCCATTCAGCGCCCGGCGTCTGCGTTGAATTTTCCCCTTCAGCCCCCTACCTAGGCCACCACTGTGACCCTGCACATCTCCTCTTTCGAGGGCAGCAACGCCCTGAGCCCCTTCCGCGTTCAACAATTGCTGCCTGCCTTGCAGGCCATCAGCGACAAGATTTCAGGGGTTTCTGCACGGTTTGTGCACCTGGTGGCCACCGAAACGCCCATGGAGCAGCCCCTGGCGCACCAGTTGGCAGCCCTGCTCAAGTACGGCGATCCGTATGTTGGCCCCACGCACGGCCCCAGCATCGTCGTCAGCCCGCGTTTTGGCACCGTGAGCCCCTGGGCGTCCAAGGCGACCGACATTGCGCACAACTGCGGCTTTGCCGTCAAACGTATTGAGCGGCTGGTCGAATACCGCGCCACGCTGAAAAGCGGCCTCTTGGTCAAGGCGACACTGAGCGTGGAGCAGTTGCGGCAGGTTGCCGATTTGCTGCACGACCGCATGACCGAAAGCGCGATGCTGGACCGCAGCCAGGCCCTGGAGCTGTTCAACGCCCTGCAACCCGCGCCCATGGACCATGTGGACGTGCTGGGCGGTGGCAAAAACGCGCTGGTCAAGGCCAACACCCAATTCGGCCTGGCCCTGGCTGCCGACGAAATCGACTACCTTGTCAACGCCTTCACCACGCTGGGTCGTAACCCCACCGATGTGGAACTGATGATGTTCGCCCAGGCCAACAGCGAACACTGCCGCCACAAGATTTTCAACGCCCAGTTCACCATCGACGGCGTGGCGCAAGAGAAAAGCATGTTCGGCATGATCCGCAACACGCACCAACTGGCGCCGCAGTACATGCTGGTCGCGTACTCGGACAACGCCTCGGTCATGGAAGGTGTGCAGGTAGAGCGTTTCATTGCCAAATCTGCCTCTGGCCCAGATGGGGTGAGCGCAGCCAGCTATCAAAAGAGTAGCGAAATCAACCATATCCTGATGAAGGTGGAGACCCACAACCACCCCACAGCCATCTCGCCGTTCCCCGGCGCATCGACTGGTGCGGGCGGTGAAATCCGCGACGAAGGCGCCACCGGCCGCGGCTCCAAGCCCAAGGCGGGCCTGACCGGCTTCACCGTCTCCAAGCTCTGGGGCAGCACCATGGGCAAGCCCGAACACATTGCCAGCCCGCTGCAGATCATGGTCGAAGGACCGCTGGGCGGCGCAGCGTTCAACAATGAATTCGGCCGGCCCAACCTGTTGGGCTACTTCCGCGAGTACGAGCAGACCGTCGCCAGCGATGTAGACACAGTGCAGCGCGGCTACCACAAGCCCATCATGATCGCGGGCGGCCTTGGCATCATCGACGCGGGCCAGACCCACAAGATTGAATTTCCGGCCGGCAGCCTGCTGATCCAGCTGGGCGGCCCTGGCATGCGTATCGGCATGGGCGGCAGCGCCGCCAGCTCGATGGCGACGGGCGCGAACGCCGCCGAGCTGGACTTTGACTCCGTGCAGCGCGGCAACCCCGAGATCGAGCGCCGGGCGCAAGAGGTGATCAACCAGTGCTGGATGCAGGGCGATCAGAACCCGATCCTGGCAATCCACGACGTGGGCGCTGGCGGTTTGTCCAATGCCTTCCCCGAGTTGACCAACGACGCGGGCCGCGGTGCGCGGTTCGATTTGCGTGCTGTGAAGCTGGAAGAGTCCGGCATGGCACCCAAGGAAATCTGGTGCAACGAGAGCCAGGAGCGGTATGTGATGGCGATTGCGCCCGAGTCGCTGGCGCAGTTCACGGCTTTGTGCGAGCGCGAGCGTTGCCCGTTTGCGGTGATTGGCGTCGCGACCGAAGAGCGCCAGTTGCAACTTGTTGACACATCCGTTCGCCCTGAGCCTGTCGAAGGGCTCGTGGGGGCTTCGACAAGCTCAGCCCGAACGGATGGCATGCCCGTCGACATGCCCATGAACGTGCTGCTCGGCAAGCCGCCCAAGATGCATCGCGATGTGAAGACCGTTGCGCGCACGTTCAAGCCGCTGAACCTGACCGGCGTAGATATCCAGAAGGCCGTCATCGACGTGCTGGCGCACCCCACAGTCGCCTCCAAACGTTTCCTGATCACCATTGGCGACCGCACCGTCGGTGGCCTCACGCACCGCGACCAGATGGTTGGCCCCTGGCAAGTGCCGGTGGCGGATTGCGCCGTCACGCTGGCCGACTTCAAGGGCTTTGCCGGTGAAGCCATGTCCATGGGCGAACGCACGCCGTTGGCTGCACTCAACGCGCCTGCGTCCGGCCGTATGGCCGTGGCCGAGGCGATCACCAATTTGCTGGCGGCGCCCATCGAACTGCCGCGCGTGAAGCTGTCCGCGAACTGGATGGCCGCCTGTGGTGAAGCCGGTGAAGACGCCGCGCTGTACGCCACCGTCAGGGCCGTGGGCATGGAGCTGTGCCCGGCCCTGGGTATCTCCATCCCCGTGGGCAAGGACAGCCTGTCCATGCGCACGCAGTGGAAACAAACCGAGGAGGGCCCCTCCGGTAGCCGAGTCACCGACAAGAAAGTCACTTCCCCTGTCTCCCTGATCGTCACTGGTTTTGCCACGCTGCAAGATGTGCGCGGCACGCTGACGCCGCAACTCAACGCTTCTGAAGACACGACCCTGGTCCTGATCGATCTGGGCAAGGGCCAGCACCGCATGGCCGCCAGCATCCTGGCGCAGACGCTGGACCAGGTGGGTGACGCCGTGCCGGACCTGGACGATGCCCAAGACCTGGTCAACTTGGTGAACGCCGTGAACGCGCTGCGTGCCAAGGGCCAGGTGCTGGCCTACCACGACCGCGGCGACGGAGGCTTGCTGGCGACGGTTGCCGAGATGGCCTTTGCCGGCCGAGTGGGCGTGGCGCTCAACGTGGACATGCTGGTCACCGAAGGCGACGGCATTTCCGACAGCCGCATGGACGTGGGCGACAGCAAAAACTGGGCAGGGCAGGTGGGTGCGCGCCGTGAGGAACGCACGCTGCAGGCCTTGTTTACCGAAGAGCTGGGGGTGGTGCTGCAAGTGCGTACGTCCGAGCGTTCGGATGTGATGGCCACACTGCGCGAACATGGCCTGTCCAAGTTCAGCCACTTCATTGGCAAGACGCGTCCTGCTACTGACGGTATAGAGGCGGGCAAGGGTGAGCTGCAAATCTGGCGCGACGCCAAGAACATCTTCAGCGCCAAACTCGCCGATCTGCACCAGGTCTGGGACGCCGTGAGCTGGAAGATTGCCCAGCAGCGCGACAACCCCGTGTGTGCCGATGCAGAACATGCCGCTGCGGGTGCCGAGAACGACCCCGGCCTGCACGTTTATGTGCCAAATAGTGCTCTAGCCCTTATGGAGTCTGCGCAAGCAGCTACTAAAAATGTAGCGCCCGCGGTGCTAACAAGTCGCCCCAAGGTGGCCGTGCTGCGTGAGCAGGGCGTCAATTCGCATGTGGAAATGGCCTACGCCTTCACCGAAGCGGGCTTTGAAGCCTATGACGTGCACATGACCGACCTGCAGACTGGCCGCGCGAAGTTGCAGGACTTCAAGGGTGTGGTCGCTTGCGGTGGCTTCAGCTACGGCGACACGCTGGGCGCCGGTATTGGCTGGGCGCGCAGCATCACCTTCAACCCGCTGCTGTCCGAGCAATTCCAGGCTTTCTTTGCCCGCCAGGACACCTTCGGTCTGGGCGTCTGCAATGGTTGCCAGATGTTTGCCGAACTGGCCGACATCATCCCCGGCGCGCAGGACTGGCCGCGTTTCACCACCAACCAGAGCGAGCGTTTTGAAGCCCGCCTGTCACTGGTAGAAGTGCTGGAGTCACCTAGCCTGTTCTTCAAGGATCTGGCCGGCATGCGCCTGCCGATTGCCGTGGCGCATGGCGAAGGTTTTGCCAACTTCAAATACCGCGGCGATGCAGCCAAGGCCATTGCGGCCATGCGCTACGTCGACAACAGCGGCGCAGCCACCGAGGCCTACCCGTTCAACCCCAACGGCAGCCCGGGCGGTTTGACCGCGGTGACCACGGCCGACGGTCGTTTCACGGCCATGATGCCGCACGCCGAACGTGTGTTCCGCAACGTGCAGATGAGCTGGACCAACCTGGACCAGAACGCCCACAGCCCGTGGATGCAACTCTGGCGCAACGCGCGCAAATGGGTGGGGTGAAGCTCTCCCGCCTGTTGCAGCCGCGCAAGCCGGCGTTTTGGCTGATGGTGGCCCTGAACCTGCTCTCGGCGGTGCTGGGCTGGGTGGTCAACACCTACCAGCTCAATGTGCTGGGAAGTTTGCTGGTGGCGGGGTTTGCCATTGGCAATGCCCTTTTGGGCATGTGGCTGGCCTGGCTGCTGGTGAACGCGCGCATTTGACGTCGCCTTGGTTGCGCGAATAGCACATTTGCAGCGCTTTGGTTTTTCGGGCGCGAATGCAAGCAGTGGTGGTGCGTGAATTGATGGGGCCGCACTTGCAATCTGCCAAAGAGGCTCAAAATTCATTGCCTAAGCAACTTATTTTGAGCCTCACTATGTCCGATCTGATCCAGAAATTGCAATGGCGCTACGCCACCAAGAAGTTCAACCCCACCAAAGTGGTGCCTCAGGAGAAGGTCGACCGCATTCTGGAAGCGGTACGCCTGACCGCCACCTCCAGTGGTCTGCAGCCCTACGAAGTGTTTGTCGTCACCAGCAAGGAAGTGCGCGAGCGCATCAAGCCCATCGCCTGGAACCAAGGGCAAATCACCGACAGCTCGCACCTGCTGGTGTTCGCCGCCTGGGACAACTACACGGCTGACCGCATCAATGCCATGTTTGACCTGGTGAATGCCGAGCGCGGTGTCAAAAACGAAGGCTGGGAAAACTACCGTCAGATGCTGCTGGGCATGTACCCCCAACGTGATGCCGAAGTGAACTACCAGCACGCTGCCCGTCAGGCCTACATCGGCCTGGGCACCGCGCTGATTGCTGCTGCCGAAGAACAAGTGGATGCCACGCCCATGGAAGGTTTCGACCCCAAGGCACTGGACGAAATTCTGGGCTTGCAAGCACGTGGCCTGCGCAGCGTGGCGATTCTGCCCATCGGCTACCGCGCTGAAGAAGGCGACTGGCTGGTGAACCTGAAAAAGGTGCGCCGCCCACGCGACCAGTTCATCACCGAAGTTGCCTGATTTTTAACAGTTAGGTCACTACCAGCCGCTTGCTGACATCCAGCATGCGGCTGGCCAGCACCGCACCCAGCGACTGGGTCAGTGCCAGGGCTACGCCCGGATGTTCGCGCGACAACGCCGCGAACTGCGGCATGCTCATTTCCCACACCTTGCAGTCGCTGTAGACCGCCACCGACGCGTTGCGTGGCAGGTTGGAGAAAAAGCTGCCTTCACCGACCACCGTGCCCGGCCCCAGAATGGCCAGGTGCACCAGGCCAGCCGGGGTTTTGACATCGACCTTGAGGTCGCCAGACTCCAGAAAATACAGGGTGCGATTGTGTTCACCCTGGGCAATCAACAGATGCCCGCGCTGCATTTCCAGGGGTTTGACGTAATGGTCCAGCACGCTCCAGCGGAAGCTTTCGAGAAACTTCCCCAGGCCTCCGTCTTCCGTATTGCGGGCGATGGCCGCAACCAGTCCACTCACGTCGCGTGCGTTCTGACCACTGGTCGAAGTCGTCATGCTGGTTGCTCCAAACTGGCAGCGAAGGGGGAATGCCGGCCGCCTGCTACGTAGGTTACCTACATCTGGCCCGTGGTGTCCAGCACTTTTGGACCATTGGGTGAATGGGGTGGGGCCCCGGTCTGTACACTGCGGCGCTCATCATGCCGTCTTCTTCTCCAGCCACCTCTCCCGATCTCTCCACCACCCATTGGCCGCGCGTCCTGTTGCTGTGGTTTTGCGGTCTGGTGGCGGCCATGCAATTCGCCAAGATTTCGCTGGCTTTTGTGCCGCTGCAGTTGCACTACGCCGTGTCGGCGGCCAGCATGGGCTGGGTGTTGTCCACCGCAGGCGTGGTCGGGTTGCTGTTTGGCGTGACCATGGGCCTGCTGGCACCCGGCATTGGCTACCGCCGCCTGTTGCTGGGCGGCCTCTGGCTGGGGGCTGCGCTGGCACTGGCCCAGGCGGCGCTGCTGCCATTGCCCCTGTTCTGGGCCAGCCGAGTGCTGGAAGGGGCCTCGCACCTGGCCCTGGTCGTGGCTGCCCCCACGCTGATGGCAGCCAGCACCGGGCCGGGGCACCGCTCGGTGGCCATGGGCTTGTGGAGCACTTTTGTGGGCGCAGCCTTTGCCATCAGCGGTTTGTTGTTGCCCTGGGTGTTGGCGGGAGCAGGGTTGGTGGCGGTGTTTTACGGCCATGCTGCGTTATTGGCATTAGCTGCCCTGGCCGTGCACCGCATGGTGCCCACCGATGCCCTGCCGTTGGCGCCCCTGCCCGGCGTGTCGACCCTGCTGGCACGGCATGTGGCTATCTACACCCACTGGGAGACCGCGCTGCCGGGCTTGTGTTTCTTTTGCTACACCTTCCTGGGGCTGGCTTTGCTCACCTTTGTGCCGTCTCTGACCGGTACCGACCGGTACTGGATGGTGGCCGTGTTGCCGCTGACGGGGGTCGCGGGCACGTTTTGCGCGGGCTGGATGGCGCAGTACTGGATGCCACCGCTGCGCCTAGTGCGTTGGGCCTACAGCGCCTTGGCTGTGATGGCGTTGGGTCTGGGCGGCTGCCTGTTGGCGGGCTGGGCCCTGGCCATCCCGGCCTTGATGCTGATGTTCACGGCGGGCGTTTGCTGCGGCAGCTCTTACGCCCTGATTCCTTACCTGAATGCCACCAGTGCTCCGCAGGCCTTGGCCAATGGTGCGGTGGCGCAGATGGGCAATCTGGGCTCGACGCTGGGCCCACCGGCGTTTGCGTTGGCCTTGTCGCTGTGGGGCGGGGCAGGCTTGGTGGCACTGGTGCTGTGCAGCGCCGGACTGGGTTTGTGTCTGGCCTTGTGGGGCAAACGGCAACATACACGCAGATCGCAAGGGGCATAAAAAAACGCGGCCGAAGCCGCGTTTTCTGGATAGCGCTGGATAGCGTTATTCGATTTTTGCCTTGGCGCGCAGGTCTTCCTGGAATTTGGCCATTTTTTGCTGTTGCAGTTGTTGTGCAATCTGGGGCTTCACGTCTTCAAACTTGGGCAACTGGGCCTGGCGTACATCGTCCAGGCGGATGATGTGGTAACCAAACTGGGTCTTGACGGGAGTTTCCGTCGTCTTGCCTTTTTCCAGAGCGACCAGCGCATCGGAGAACTCTTTCACGTAGCTGCTGGCGTTGGCCCAATCGAGGTCACCACCGTTGGCACCGGAACCTGGGTCTTTGGAAGACTTCTTGGCAATGACGTCAAACTTGCCACCCTTTTTGAGCTGGGCAATGATGGCCTTGGCCTGGTCTTCCTTTTCCACCAGGATGTGGCGGGCACGGTATTCCTTGCCGCTGTTGGCCGCAGCAAACTTGTCGTATTCGGCCTGGATTTCAGCGTCGGTGACGGGACTCTTCTTCTGGTAGTCGGTAAACAGTTCACGGATCAGGATGGACTGGCGGGCCAGGTCGAGCTGGCTTTTGAAGTCATCGGTGGCGTCCAGACCGCGGGCTTGCGCTTCCTGGATGAAGATTTCGCGGGCGATGACTTCTTCCTTGATCTGGCCTTCCATTTCAGGCGTCACCGGGCGACCGGAACGGATCACCTGTTGTGTCAGGGCGTCCATGCGGGACTTGGGCACAGCCTTGCCGTTGACGATGGCCAGGTTCTGTGCCTGTGCGGCGAACGAACCCAACAGGGCCAACGCGGCCAGGGAGACGATAACTTGCTTCTTCATGCTAATCCTTCAGGGGTACTTGGACGGGTTGACGGGGTGGTTTCCCCGGTCTCAATAGCCAGGGCGTGCAGGCCCTGGTCGATGAAATCTTGCAGCGCATCATACACAAGGCGATGGCGTGCGACGCGGCTCTTTCCGGTAAACAAATGTGAATGGATGCGCACCCGGAAATGGGTGCCTACGCCGCTGTCGTTGGCACCGACGTGGCCAGCGTGCTGCCAGCTTTCGTCCAGCACTTCGAGCTGCTCGGGCGCCAGGCGTTCACGCAGGCGCTGCTCCAGCGCTGCAGCGGTGGGGGCTACAGCCGCATTCATGGGGTCGGGCCCGCGCCAGGCGCGTCTTCCGCCTTGAGGTGGGGCGCGATGTACAGGCCCTGGCCGATGATGAAGGTCAACGGGAACACATAGCCCCAGAGCTTGAAACTGACCCAGGCCTCGGTGCTGTAGTTCAGCACCACATAGGCATTGAGGATGGCCATGAAGGCGGTGTAGATCACCCAGGCGATATTGAGCCGGTGCCAGGTGGCGTCGGGCAGTTCGATCTGGCTGCCCAGCAGCAGCTTGAGAAAGTTCTTGTGCATGACCCAGACCGCAACCGCCAGCGCGATCGACATGGCGGCGTACAGCACGGTGGGTTTCCACTTGATGAAGCGATCGTCCTGCAGCACCAGGGTCAGCGTGCCAAACACCAGGATCAGCAGCAGCGTGATCTTGTGCATGGCCTGCAGGCGGCGTTCCATCCCGTAGATGACGGCCATTTGCAGCACCGTGGCGCCCATCAGCACGGCGGTTCCGACGTAGATGTCGTAAAACTTGTAGGCGCCGAAAAACAGCAGGATGGGGAAGAAGTCGAGAAGGATTTTCATGCAGGCAAAGGTGAGATTCACGCAAGCGTGAAGGGAATTCACGCAGGCGTGAAGTGTAGCGATGCCGAGTTCATGCAATACCGCAGGCCGGTGTCGGTGGGGCCATCGTCAAACACATGGCCCAGGTGGGCGCCGCACTGGGCGCACACGGTTTCCACACGCCGCATGCCGTGGCTGGTGTCGGTGATTTCGGTGATGGCGCCGGGAACGGCCAGCGAGAAGCTGGGCCAGCCGCAGTGCGCGTCGAACTTGGTGTCTGCATCGAACAGCTTGTTGCCACAGCAGATGCAGTGGTAGCTGCCGTCTGCCCATTGGCGTTCGTATTTGCCGCTGAAAGGGCGCTCGGTGGCGGCGTGGCGGGTGACCTGGAATGCGCCCGGTTCGGCACCTTTCTCGATCAGCAAGGCTTTCCATTCGGCTTCGGTCTTGGTCACGGGGTAAGACATCGTGGTTTCCTCGGGTTAAGCGGTTGGCAAGGGATTTCAGGAACTGCAACTGATGGCGATGCTGCCAGCCCAATCCGGTGGAAAACCGGCCAGGGCGTCGTGTTCGGGGTGTTCGTCGTAGGGGCGTTCCAGCACTTTCAACAATTCGGCCACCTTGGAAAAATCCTTGGCCTTGGCGGATTGGATGGCCAATTCGCCCAAATGGTTCCGCAGCACGTATTTGGGGTTGGATTTGAGCATCAAATCGGCATCCAGCCCCTGTGGATACTGCGCAAGCAGCTCTGAAAATTGTAGCAATGCAGCGTCGATACCGGTCCGGTCCAGGAACAGGTCACGCACCGAGGCATCGTCTGCACGCTGTTCACGTGCCCAATGGCTCAAGCGCCGCCAGAAGATGCTGTAGTCCACGCGGTCTGCAGCCATCAGGCGCAGAAAGGTGTCGGCCACCGGGCCCAGTTCAGCATGCACTTCGGCAAAGCCCAACTTGGCCGCCATACGGCTGGCAAAGGCCAGCGGGTAGGAGACTTTGTAGGTCTCCAGTGCGGCAATCGCCTGTTCCTGTTCACCAATCAGCGGCAGCAAGGCCTGGCCCAGGCAATACAGGTTCCAGTAAGCAACGTTGGGCTGTTTGTAGAAAGCGTAGCGGCCCTGGTGGTCTGAATGGTTGCAGATGTGGCCGGGGTCGTAGGCGTCGAGAAACTGGAACGGACCGTAGTCAATCGTCAGCCCCAGGATGTTCATGTTGTCGGTGTTCATCACGCCATGGCAAAAGCCCACGGCCTGCCACTGCGCCACCATCTCGGCGGTGCGTTGTGTCACGGCCTCCAGGAAGTTGGCGTAGGGGTTGCCGTTGTAGCGTCCATCCGTGCGGCACTGCGGGTAATACCGGTCGATCACGTAGTCCGCCAGCGTGCGCAACGGGTCGTGCTGGTTGGTGTGGGAAAAGTGTTCGAAATGGCCAAAGCGGATAAAGCTGGGCGCGGTGCGGGTCACCACGGCGGCGGTTTCGATGTCTTCGCGGCGCACGGGCGCGTCAGACCCGGTCACGCAAAGCGCGCGTGAAGTCGGAACGCCCAGACCGTGCATGGCCTCGGAGCCCAGAAATTCGCGGATGCTGCTGCGCAGGACAGCGCGCCCGTCGCCCATGCGGGAAAACGGCGTCAGGCCCGCGCCTTTGAGCTGTACTTCCAAGCCGTTGGTTTCGCCCAGCAAGATGGCGCGGCCATCACCCAGTTGACCAGCCCAATGGCCAAATTGGTGGCCGCTGTAGACGCTGGCCAGCGGTTGTGTGCCTGCGAGTTGCAAGTTGCCCGTTAGTGCCTGCAGCAGATCGGGCGACTCCAGTGCATCGGTTGGCAGACCCAGTGTGGCAGCCACTTGGGTGCTGCGGCCCACCCAATATGGAGCGGGCAAGGGGGTGGGGGAGAGGGCTTCGAAAAAGTCTTCGCCCAGAGCGGCGAAGCGGTTGTTCCACACCAGACCGGAGTCCAGTGTCGGCGGGTCTTGCGGGGCAGTCGTCATGCGGGAATTGTCCCGCAAAGCCACAAGTCGGGGTTTGGGAAGGGTTACTATCTTCCACGCACAAAAGTGCGTCGTTATTCAGAAAATTAGGAGACCCCCCGCCATGTTAGGTTTGATGCAAAGCCAGCAATTGCTGATTTCTTCACTGATCGATTTCGCCGAAAGGCACCATGGAGAGGGGGAAATTGTTTCCCGCCGGGTGGAGGGGGACATCCACCGTTACACCTACAAAGATGTTGCCGTCCGTGCGCGCAAGGCCGCGAATGCGCTGGACCAGATGAAACTGGCCTTTAGCGACCGCGTGGCCACCCTGGCCTGGAACGGCTACCGCCACCTGGAGCTGTACTTTGGTGTGAGCGGGTCGGGCCGTGTCTTGCACACGCTGAACCCGCGCCTGCACCCCGACCAGATCGTCTGGATTGCCAACCACGCCGAAGACCAGGTGCTGTGTTTTGACATGACTTTCCTGCCCATCGTCAAGGCCGTGCACAGCCGTTGCACAACCATCAAACACTACATCGCCATGTGTGATGCCGACAAGCTGCCCACCGACACCGGCATTCCCGGATTGCAGAGTTACGAAGCCTGGATTGGCGCACAGCCCGATACCTACACCTGGCCGCAGTTTGACGAAAACTCCGCGTCCAGCATGTGTTACACCAGCGGCACCACGGGCAATCCCAAGGCCGCGCTGTACAGCCATCGCTCCACCATGCTGCACGCTTATGCCGTGGCCATGCCCGATGTAATGGCGGTCAGTGCGCGCGACTCCATCTTGCCCGTGGTGCCCATGTTCCACGTCAATGCCTGGGGCCTGCCGTACACGGCGGCCATGACCGGTGCCAAGCTGGTTTTCCCCGGCCCGGCGATGGATGGCAAGTCGATTTTTGAACTGATCGAAGGCGAAAAGGTGACTTTCGCTGCGGGCGTGCCCACCGTGTGGCAAATGATGCTGGGCCACATCCAGTCCAACGACTTGAAGTTCTCGACCTTGAAGCGCACAGTGATTGGCGGCTCGGCCTGTCCACCGGCCATGATCACGGCCTTCAATGATGTCTATGGCGTGGAAGTGCTGCACGCCTGGGGTATGACAGAAATGTCGCCGCTGGGTACGGTATGCACGCTGAAGAACAAACACCTGACGATAAACTCCGACGACAAGATGAAGATCCGCCTCAAACAGGGGCGGGGCATCTTTGGTGTGGACATGAAGATCGTGGACGAAGCGGGCAAGGAATTGCCCTGGGATGGCAAGGCCTATGGCGACTTGCTGGTCAAAGGCCCCTGGGTTATCAACGAATACTTCAAAGGCGAGGGCGGCTCGCCGCTGGTCGATGGATGGTTCCCCACGGGTGACGTGGCCACGATCAACCCCGAGGGTTACATGCAGATCACCGACCGCAGCAAGGACGTGATCAAGTCCGGCGGCGAGTGGATCAGTTCCATCGATGTGGAGAACATTGCGATGGCGCATCCGGCAGTGGCCATGGCCGCGTGTATCGGCATGAAACATCCCAAGTGGGATGAGCGTCCCATCATCGCGGTGGTGAAGAAGCCGGGGTCGGAAGTGACGCGTGATGAACTCATCAATTTCTACGAAGGCAAGACTGCCAAATGGCAGATTCCGGACGATGTAATTTTCGTGGATGCGATTCCTTTGGGGGGGACCGGAAAGATGCAGAAAACTAAGTTGCGCGACATGCTGGCGGACTACAAATTGCCAGGCGTTTGACCCCAGTGTTTCCCCGGTTAATCACCGAGTCACCTTGGTGATAGACCTAGGGGAAACCCCTTGTGTTGCGATGCACAAAACCAGTACGCTCAGGCCATGTGAAAGAGACCGTGGAAATGAGTTTTACAGGAGACAAAAACATGAAGTTCGCATTCAAGATCGCCGCTGTTGCAACCATGGTGGTTTGCGCCAGCGCCGCGTTGGCCCAAAAGGGTGAAACCGTCAAGTTGGTCCGCATTGACCCCTTGACTGGTTTGCTGGGCCCAGTGGGTATCAACCAGGACAAGAGCTACAAGTTTTTTGCCGAGAAGTTCAGTGGTGCGGGCAACCCCGCTGGTGTCAAGTTCGAGTTCTCCACCATTGACAACAAACTCAGCCCCACAGAAAGTTTGAATGCGCTGAAGGCGGCCATCGACCAGGGCGTGCGCTACATCATCCAGGGTAACGGTTCCTCCGTGGCGCTGGCCCTGAGCGACGCCATCACCAAGCACAACGAACGCAATCCCGGCAAGGAAGTCATTTTCCTGAACGACTCTGCGGTCGACCCAGACCTGACCAATAGCAAGTGCAGCTACTGGCACTTCCGTTTTGATGCCGACACCTCCATGAAGATGGAAGCCATGTCCAGCTTCATGAAGGACCAAAAGGACATCCAGAAGGTTTACATCCTGGGTCAGAACTACTCGCACGGTGTGCAGGTGGCCAACTACACCAAGGAAACACTGGCCCGCAAGCGCCCCGACATCAAGATCGTCGGTGAAGACCTGCACCCACTGGCCCAGGTGCGTGACTTCGCTCCTTACATTGCCAAGATCAAGGCCTCTGGTGCGGATACCGTAGTGACCGGCAACTGGGGTTCTGACCTGGCACTGCTGGTCAAGGCAGCCAACGAAGGTGGCTACACCGGCAAGTTCTTCACCTACTACGCTGGCGTCACGGGTACGCCCACTGCGCTGGGTACCAACGGTGCAGGCCGCGTGTACCAGATCGCTTACAACCACTACAACATGGGTGGGCAAGCGCAAAAATGGCAAGACGAGTTCAAGGCCAAGTACAACGACGACTTCTTCACTGGCTCCGTCATCCGTGTCTACCAGATGCTGGGCGCTGCCATGGCCAAAGCCAAGTCGACAGACCCCGTCAAGGTGGCAGCCGCTCTGGAAGGCCTGAAAGTGGACAGCTTCAACGGTGAAGTGGAAATGCGCAAGGCAGACCACCAGTTGCAACAGCCGCTGTACATGACGGTCTGGCAAAAGGCGGACAAGAAATACCCCTACAGCCCTGAAAACACCGGCATGACGCTGGCGCCCGTGAAGGAGTACCCGAACTATGTGTCCAGTACGCCTACCAGCTGCCAGATGAAGCGTCCAAGCTGATGAAAATAGCGCCCCCACGCTCCACCACTGCGTGGGTTGCTGCCCCCCGAGGGGGCTAATTCCCTTTGGGACGGCCCGGCGGGAAATTGCCCTCTAGCCTGAGCCCCTGCGGGTCACCGTTGCGGGCTCTTTTAATTTCTGCAAGATTTGCCGCGATAGGGAAGGTTGGTTGGAATGGAGTTTTTCATCATCTCGATGCTCAACGGCTTGAGCTACGGCCTGCTGTTGTTCATGCTGAGTTCCGGACTCACGCTGATTTTCAGCATGATGGGCGTTTTGAACTTTGCCCACGCCTCTTTTTACATGCTGGGTGCCTATGTGGGCTACACCATTTCACAGGTGATCGGTTTCTGGCCTGCACTGGTACTGGCGCCGCTGGTCGTCGGTGCGATGGGCGCCCTGTTTGAGCGGCTGTGCCTGCGCAAGGTACACAAGTACGGCCACGTGGCTGAACTGCTGATCACGTTTGGCCTGTCCTATGTGATCCTGGAGCTGGTGCAACTGGTCTGGGGGCGTATTGCCCTGGAGTTCCGCCCACCGGAAGTGCTGCGAGGCCCGGCCTTTACCCTGATCAACCATTCTGTAGATGGTCTCAAAATCCTGTGGGGTGCTGCACCCGTTGACATGTGCAGTGCCGCAGACGTCGCCATTCGCGTCGTGTGTTCTCCCTTCCCGGCCACCCGTGGTTTCATGATGCTGGTGGCGTTGATCATGCTGGGATCCGTCTGGCTGCTGCTCACACGCACCCGTGTCGGTCTGGTGATCCAAGCGTCCTTGACGCATCCCGATGCGGTCGAAGCTCTGGGCCACAACGTCCCCCGCGTGTTCATGATGGTTTTTGGTTTTGGTGCCGCACTGGCCGGGCTGGCCGGTGTGATTGGCGGCAGTACCTACCTGACCGAGCCGGCCATGGCCGCTACGGTGGGCTCCATCATTTTTGTGGTGGTGGTGGTGGGTGGCCTGGGTTCTTTGTCCGGTGCTTTCCTGGCATCTCTGCTCATTGGGGTGGTGCAGACCTTTGCCGTGGCATTCGACTATTCGGTGCTGAGCCTGCTGGACCAGTTTGGTGTGCAGGTCAGTGCAGCACTGCGTGGCAACTCGTTGACCAAACTCACGCTCTCGCAGATCGCGCCCATTCTTCCGTACCTGTTCCTGGTGCTGATTCTGATCTTCCGGCCCAAGGGTCTTTTGGGTAACCGGGAAGGCTAATTTTTCATGTCTGCTGCAAACTCTGCGCGTTTTTACGCCTTCAAACCCCTGAACGTGGGCCGGGCGGTTATCTGGAGCCTGTTCGCATTGCTGATGGTCGTCGCTCCGCTGGTGTTTACCAGCGGCCTGTCCATCACCATGCTGTCCCAAATGGGCATTGGCATCATTGCCTGCCTGTCTTTCAACATGCTGCTGGGGCAGGGCGGCATGCTCAGTTTCGGGCATGCCGTGTACACAGGTCTGGGTGCTTTTGTCTCCATCCATGCGCTCAACGCCATCTCGGGTGGTTCGCTGCCCTTGCCGGTGTCGCTGGTTCCTCTGGTGGGTGGCCTCGCGGGCATGGGCTTTGCCGCGTTGTTTGGTTACGTCACCACACGCAAGGCCGGTAACACCTTTGCCATGATCACGTTGGGCCTGGCGGAACTGGTGTTTGCCATGTCGCTCATGATCCCCGAGTTTTTCGGCGGCGAGGGCGGGATCTCGGGCAACCGGGTGGTGGGCAAGGCCTTCTTCGGCATCACCTACGGCCCGGCCATCCAGGTCTATTACCTGATTGCGATCTACACCTTCATCGCCGTGGTGCTGATGTTTGCCTTCACCCAGACGCCGCTGGGGCGCATGCTCAATGCCGTGCGTGACAACCCGGAACGCGTGGAGTTTGTGGGCTACAACACGCAGCGTGTGCGTTACCTAGCTTTCATCATTGCAGGCTTTTTTGCTGGCATTTCCGGTGGACTGGGTGCGCTGAACTTTGAAATTGTGAATGCCGAAGTGGTGGGCGCTGCACGTTCGGGCGCCTACCTGCTGTTCACCTTCCTCGGTGGTGCAACCTTCTTCTTCGGCCCCATCCTGGGGGCCATTCTGATGGTGCTGGCGTTTGTGCTGCTCAGCGAGTTCACCAAGGCTTGGCTGCTGTACCTAGGTCTGATCTTCCTGTTCATGGTGATGTATGCCCCGGGCGGCATTGCCAGCCTGATCATGATGAACCTGCGCATAGCGGCTTATGGCAAATTGCGCCAGCTCTGGGTTTGTTATGTGGCGCTGGCAGGCACGGCCCTGGTCACGCTGGCCGGTGCCGCCGGTCTGGTGGAAATGATTTATCACCTGCAACTCAACGCCTCCATGGGCTCCGAGCTGCAGTTCATGGGTGTGCACCTGGACACCAGCAGCGTCAACAGCTGGTTTGGTGCGGGCTTCCTGATGCTCACGGGCCTGGGACTGTTTGAGCTGTGCCGCCGTCAATTCCTGCGTGACTGGAGTCGTATTCAGGAAGAAATTCAAAAAGAAATTCAGCGAAAGGAAGCCCTGTGAGCACAGCACCTTCCTCCTACACCGCCTGCGCGCTGGAGCTGCGCGATCTGCGCAAGAGTTTTGGCAAGACCGAAATCATCCGTGGTGTGAACCTGGCCGTGAATGCCGGTGAGCGTGTGGCCATCATTGGTCCCAACGGTGCCGGCAAGTCCACGTTGTTCAATTTGATCAGTGGCCGTTTTGCGCCCAGCAGCGGTGACGTGCTGCTGCATGGCAAACGCATCAATGAGCTCAAACCCTTTGAGATCAACCGGTTGGGCCTGTCGCGCAGCTTCCAGATCACTAACATCTTTCCGAACCTCAGCGTGTTCGAGAATCTGCGTTGCAGTGTGTTGTGGAGCCTGGGCTACAAATACACCTTCCTGAAGTTTCTTTCTGGCCTGAAAGACGCTAACGACAAGGCGCAGGAACTGATGGAAATGATCCATCTGGACAAGAAACGCGACGTGCTGGCCGTGAACCTGACCTATGCCGAGCAACGCGCTTTGGAAATCGGCATCACCATTGGCGGCGGTGCCAGCGTGGTCTTGCTGGACGAGCCGACCGCGGGCATGAGCAAGAGCGAAACTTCGCGGTTTATTCAACTGATCAAGGAAGTGACCGAGGGCAAGACCCTTTTGACAGTGGAGCATGACATGGGCGTGGTATTCGGCCTGGCCGACAAAATTGCTGTGGTGGTTTACGGTGAAGTCATCGCCTTTGACACACCTGACGCTGTGCGGGCCAATGCAGCGGTGCAGGAGGCCTATCTGGGCTCATCCGTGGCCGACGCGCAGGCGGGAGGACACTGATGCTCCAAGTCTCCAATCTGCATGCCTATTACGGCAAAAGCCACGTCCTGCATGGCGTGGACATGCAAGTCAACGCCGGTGAAATCGTTGCGCTGCTAGGGCGCAACGGCTCGGGCCGTTCCACCACCGCAAAAGCCATCATGGGGCTGGTGGACTGCCAGGGCTCCGTGCTCTGGAAAGGCAAGGAATCGCTGGGCCGCAAGGCCTACGAAATCGCCCATCTTGGGATTGGTTATGTGCCCGAAAACCGCGATATCTTCCCCAAACTCACCGTGCACCAGAACCTGCTGCTCGGTCAAAAGGGCAATGGCAAGGGCGCGCGCTGGACCTTTGACGACATGTACAAGATGTTTCCGCGTCTGAAAGAACGCGAACACAACGAGGCGGGTGTGCTGTCGGGCGGCGAGCAACAAATGCTGACCCTGTGCCGCACCCTGATGGGCGACCCGGACCTGATCATCATCGACGAACCTACCGAAGGCTTGGCGCCCAAGATTGTGGAGCTGGTGGCGGAATACCTGATGGAGCTGCGTAAGCGCGGTATTTCGGTGCTGCTGATTGAGCAGAAACTCACCATTGCCATGAAGATTTCGGATCGCTGCCTTGTCATGGGGCACGGCAGTATTGTGTTTGAAGGAACGCCTGACGCATTGCGGGCCAATTCGGATATTCGCAAGGAGTGGTTGGAGGTTTAGGTTTTTTCGTTCGCTCGTCAGTTGGTTTCTTTCGCCCGCGGCTGTCGCGGGGTATGCGTTTTGCTCCGTGTCCCCCGCCCGCTTTGCGAGCTCCTCCTTGACCTACGCAAAACCCACACCCCACACCAGCCGCTCGAAGGGTAGTTGCCTGCGGCGTACAAGCCATGCCACTTTGGGGGCGGGTGGGCTATGCGTTTTGCGCAGTAAAGGAGGAGGGCCGAAAGCCCGGGGGGCACGGAGCAAAACGTATAGCCCGCCTGCACCTGAGACAACCTTACGCTGGCGATAGGGGAGTGAAAAGAATGAGTCCCACCTGTGACAACCGACATTTTTGATTCACCATTAGCCAATACAATGTACAAAAAAGAACGATCGTTCTATTTTCAATTTTGAGGAACTCCGCATGACCGCTCACTACCAAGTCCATGGCGATGTCGCCGTTATCACGCTGGACAACCCGCCCGTCAACGGCCTGGGTCTGTCTACCCGGCAGGCAATAGCCGACGGCATGGCCAAGGCCAATGCTGACGCGGCTGTGAAGGCCATTGTTATCACCGGTGCCGGCAAGGCGTTTTCGGGTGGTGCGGACATCAAGGAATTCGGTTCTCCCAAAGCCCTGCAAGAGCCCAACCTGATCAGCGTGATCGGCGTGCTGGACAACTCCACCAAGCCCGTCATTGGCGCTATCCACACGGTCGCCATGGGCGGTGGTCTGGAACTGGCCCTGGGTTGTCACTACCGTATTGCGGCCCCCGGCACCAGCGTGGCCCTGCCTGAGGTCAAGCTCGGCCTGCTGCCCGGCGCAGGTGGTACACAACGTCTGCCTCGCGTGCTGGGCGTGGAAGCGGCACTGAACATGATCGTTAGCGGCGAAGCGATCCAAAGCGAAATGCTGGCCATGCTGCCCGGCCAGAAGCTGTTCGACAAGCTGGCCAAGTCTGCGGAATCACTGGCCGAAGAAGCGCTGGCCTTTGCCCGCTCCGTGGCCGACGTGCGCCCCTTGCCACGTGTGCGCGACCTCAAGTGCAAACATCCTCAGGGCGACGCCTACTTTGCCTTTGTGCGCAACATGGTTGGCGCCATGTCCAAGAACTACCCCGCGCCACTGAAGTGCATTGACGCGGTGGAAGCTGCTACCAAGAAGAAGTTTGACGACGGCATGGCGGTCGAGCGCGAGATCTTCATCAACCTGATGTGGACTCCCGAATGCAAGTCGCTGCGTCACCTGTTCCTCGCCGAGCGTGCAGCATCAAAAATCCCGGATGTGCCCGCAGACACGGCGCAACGTGCTATCAACTCCATAGCAGTTATCGGCGCTGGCACCATGGGCGGTGGCATTGCGATGAACTTCCTGAACGCAGGTATCCCCGTCAAGATGCTGGAAATGAAGCAGGAAGCGCTGGACCGTGGCATTGCCACCATCCGCAAGAACTACGAAGCCCAGGTGGCCAAGAAGAAGCTCAAGCAGGACAAATACGAGCAGCGCATGAGCCTGCTGACCACTACGCTGAGCTATGACGACCTGACCGGTGCCGACATGGTGATTGAAGCCGTGTTCGAGGAAATCGGCGTCAAGGAAGCCGTGTTCAAGGAACTGGACCGCGTGATGAAGCCCGGTGCCATCCTGGCCTCCAACACCTCCACCCTGGACGTGGACAAAATTGCCTCCTTCACCAAGCGCCCCGAAGATGTCGTGGGCCTGCACTTCTTCAGCCCCGCCAACGTGATGAAGCTGCTGGAAGTGGTGCGTGGCGCCAAGACCGCCAAAGACGTGATGGCCACCGTGATGACGGTTGCCAAGAAGATCAGGAAGACAGCCGTGGTCTCCGGCGTGTGCGACGGCTTTATCGGCAACCGCATGATCGAACAGTACGGCCGCCAGGGTGGATTCCTGCTGGACGAAGGCGCGACACCCGAGCAGGTCGACAAGGCCATGGAAAAGTTCGGTATGGCCATGGGCCCGTTCCGCATGGGCGATTTGGCTGGCAACGACATTGGTTGGGCGATCCGCAAGCGCCGCTACACCGAGAAGCCTGACATGAAGTACAGCAAGACCGCGGACTTGTTGTGTGAGAAGGGCCGCTTTGGCCAAAAGACTGGCGCAGGCTGGTACGACTACCTGCCCGGCAAGCGCGACGCAATTCCGAACGCCGAAGTGGTCAAGATGATTGAAGACTACCGCGCGTCCAAGGGCATCGTGCCGCGCAAGATTTCTGACGAAGAAATCGTGCAGCGCCTGGTGTTCGCGCTGGTCAACGAAGCCGCGCACATCCTCGAAGAAGGCATTGCCAACAAGGCCAGCGATATCGACATCGTTTATATCTTCGGCTACGGCTTCCCTCCCTACCGCGGTGGCCCGATGAACTACGCCGATCAGGTTGGTCTGTTCAACGTGGTGCAAGCTATGAACCGCTTTGCGCAAAATCCGCTGGACGACGCCAATTTCTGGAAGCCCGCACCGCTGTTGGCCAAGCTGGCTGCTGAAGGCAAGAGCTTCAACTAAGCGCGCCCCATGATCAAGAAACTCTTTCTGGGTTTGCTGGCCATTGTGGTGCTGCTGGTGGCCGCGGTGGCGGTCAATACGCTGCGCAAGGGTTCCCGCCAAATCGACGTCCCCCCGATTGCCCCATTGGCGGTGGACGAAGCTGGCGTGGCCGCCCGTCTGGGGGAGGCGGTGCGCTTGCGCACCATCTCGTCGCGCGACGACGCCAATCTGAGCGCAGACCAGTTCAAGGCCTTGCATGCCATGCTGCAAGCGCGCTTTCCCAAGCTGCACGCGGCCCTCAAGCGCGAGACGGTGGGCGACCTGAGTCTGCTCTACACCTGGGAGGGTAGCAACCCCAAAGCCCAACCCATCATGCTGATGGCCCACATGGACGTGGTGCCAGTTGCTCCGGGTACCGAAAAAGACTGGGCGGTCGAGCCATTCTCTGGTGCGGTCAAAGACGGTTTTGTCTGGGGCCGTGGTGCCTGGGATGACAAGGGCAATGTGATTGCCCAGCTGGAGGCGGTCGAGATGCTGGTCGCCAGCGGTTACAAACCCGAGCGCACGGTTTATCTGGCCTATGGTGCGGACGAAGAGGTCAGCGGTTTGCGGGGCGCGGCCAAGATCGCGGCCTTGCTCAAGAATCGCAAGGTCAAGCTGGACTTTGTGATTGACGAGGGCATGTTGATCACCGAAGGCATGTTGCCCGGACTGAGCAAGCCCGCGGCCATCATTGGTGTGGCTGAGAAGGGGTATTTGTCTGTGGTGCTGAAGATGGCCGCCACGCCCGGCCACTCGTCCATGCCACCGCCCAAGGGCACCAGTGCCATCGCCATGATGAGTGCGGCCCTCAAGCGCGTAGACGACGAGCAACTGCCCGGCGGCATCCGTGGTGTGGCGGGCGAAATGTTTGACACGCTGGCGCCTGAAATGAATGGCTTCTCGCGCGTGGCCCTGTCCAACCTGTGGCTGTTCGGCCCTGTGGTGCAAAAGCAGTTGGAGGCCGGTGCCAGCACCAATGCCATGCTGCGTACCACCACCTCGCTGACCATCGTCAACGCGGGCAACAAGGAAAACGTACTGCCAGGCGTCGCCGAAGCCACGGTCAACTTCCGCCTGTTGCCCGGTGACACCAAGGAGCAGGTGATGGAGCGCACCCGCGCTTTGGTGGCCGATGCCACCAAGAGCGACAAGTTCGAGCTGTTTGCCCTGCCGGGTGCGGTGGATGCCTCCAAGGTGGCGCCGACGGACTCCGCGCAATACCAGTTGCTCAACCGCACGGTGCGCGAAGTGTTTCCCGGCACGGTGGTGACGCCCGGCCTGATGTTGGCGGCCACCGACTCCATCCACTACGGCGAGATCAGCGACCACATCTTCAAGTTCTCTCCCGTGCGCGCCAAGCCGGAAGATCTGACCCGTTTCCACGGCACCAACGAACGCATTGCTTCGAGCAATCTGGTCGAACTGGTTCGCTTCTACCACCGCCTTGTGACCGAGGGCGCCAAGGCGCCTCAACCTTGAACTTATTTTGGAGAGATAAACCATGACCGCAGCCGTAATCGTTTCTACCGCCCGTACCCCCCTGACCAAAGCCTGGAAGGGCGCTTTCAACATGACCCACGGCGCCACCATGGGCGGCCATGTGGTGGAACACGCCATCAAGCGCGCTGGCATTGAAGCCGGGGAGGTGGACGACGTCCTCATGGGTTGCGCCACACCCGAAGGTGCCACCGGCGCCAACATCGCGCGCCAGATCGCACTGCGCGCTGGCTGCCCGGTCACCGTGTCCGGCATGACCATCAACCGCTTTTGCTCGTCGGGTCTGCAAACCATTGCCACCGCCGCGCAACGCATCATTTCCAACGAAGGCGACATCTATGTAGCCGGTGGTGTGGAAGCCGTTTCCTGCACTGCGCAGGAAATGAACAAACACATGCTGAGCGACCCGTGGCTCGAAAAGAACAAGCCCGAAATCTACTGGGCCATGCTGCAAACCGCTGAACAAGTGGCCAAGCGCTACAACATCAGCCGTGATGCCATGGACGAGTACGGTGCGGCCAGCCAGCAGCGCGCCGCAGCCGGTCTGGAAAAAGGCCTGTTCAAGGACGAAATCGCCCCCATTACCGTGACCATGGGCGTGGCCGACAAGGTCATGGGCATGTCCACCAAACAAGTCACCGTCAGCGACGACGAAGGCATCCGCGCGGGAACGACCAAAGACGGCATCAGCGGTCTGCGCTCGGCCTTGCCAGGTGGCCTGGTGTCGGCCGGTAACGCCAGCCAGTTGTCCGATGGCAGCGGTGCCGTGGTCGTGATGCACGAGAAGATTGCCGAACAAAAGGGTCTCAAACCCCTGGGCCGTTTCCTGGGCTTTGCGGTCGCCGGTTGCGAACCTGACGAAATGGGCATTGGCCCGGTGTTTGCCATCCCCAAGGTGCTCAAGCGCCTGGGCCTGAAGATGAGCGACATCGACCTGTGGGAACTGAACGAAGCCTTTGCCGTGCAGGTGATCTACTGCCGCGACAAGCTGGGCATCCCCGCGGACAAGCTCAACGTCAACGGTGGCGCCATCGCTGTGGGCCACCCCTTCGGCATGAGCGGCCAGCGCCTGACCGGCCACGCCCTGATCGAAGGCAAACGCCGCGGCGCCAAGAAGGTATGCGTGACCATGTGTATCGGTGGTGGCATGGGTGCTGCCGGCGTGTTTGAAGTGCTGTAAAGCGGCTTCGGCATTTGCTAGGCAAAAGGCCACCGGAGACGGTGGCCTTTTTTTATGGTGCGCGCAATGCGGCGCCAGTCCCACGCATTCACACAGGCTTCACGGCCAGCGCACGGTGCCATCACATTCACTTCGCTCATGCTGCAGACACTGCGGGTTCATGCAAACAACAGGAGCCCTAGTGAAAAATTCATTGTTTTTGAAATGCCTCGCGGTGGTGATGTTGGGCTTGGTGCTCTGGGTGCCGCTACTGATGATTGAAAACACCATCCAGGAACGCACTGGCTACCGCCAGGAAGCCATACACACCATAGCCGCCAGTTCCGCCGGCGAACAGCGGCTCTGGGGGCCGGTGCTGACCATTGCCGTGCAGGAAGAATATGACGAACCCACCGCCGGTTGGTCCAAGGCTGGTAGCGTGCCAGGCACCGCGCGCAAAACCCGCACACACACCCTGCAAGTGCAAGCCACAGCGCTGGACCTCAAGGGCCGCATGGTGGTGGAGCAGCGCAAGCTGGGCCTGTTCAGCACACCGGTGTTTGAACTCAACGCCACACTCAGTGGCCACTACGTGACCCCAACCGCCCGGGACCTGCCCGCCCCAGGGCCCAACGCCCGGCTCACATGGATGGCGCCGGTTCTGAATGTGGGAGTAGGGGACACGCGGGGCATTGCCAGCGTGCCGCTGGTGACCGTGGCCGGTACCGCGCTGGCAGTGGAGGCGGGCAGCGGAGACAAGGACGCAGGCTCCGGCTTTCACAGCGTGGCCCATGCGCTGCGGCTGGATGGCAGCGCCAAGACGGTGCCATTCACGGTGGTGGTGCGCCTAGTGGGCACCAGTGAGTTCGGCTTTGTTCCCATGGGCGAAACCGTCACCGCTGATATCAGCAGCAACTGGCCGCACCCCAGCTTCAGCGGCGACTTTCTGCCACGCAGCCGCGTTGTGCAGGACTCGGGCTTCAACGCGCAATGGGCCACCACGGCACTGGCTTCCAATGGCCGCGCGGCAGAGCAGGGTTTTCAGGTGCGCCTGATCGAGCCGGTGGACGTGTACCAGCAAGCCACGCGCTCGGTGAAGTACGGCTTCCTCTTCATTGTGCTGAGTTTTGCCGCGTTCTTTGTATTCGAGCAGCTCAAAAATCTGCGCATCCACCCCATTCAATACCTGCTGGTCGGTCTGGCGCAGGCGGTGTTCTTTTTGCTGCTGACCAGCTTGTCGGAGCACATGGCTTTTGCCGTGGCCTACGGCGTGTCGGCTACCGCATCGGTGGTCCTAGTGGGTATGTATCTGGCGTCTGTGCTGCGTGGTGCTGCGCGTGCAGTCGGCTTCAGCGCGGCCATGGGCACGCTCTACGCGGCGTTGTTCGGCATCTTGCAGTCAGAGCAAAACGCGCTTCTGCTGGGCTCGGTGCTGATGTTCCTGCTGTTGGCTGCGGTCATGTTGGGCACACGCAAAGTGGACTGGTACGCACAAGCCACCTAGTGGGGCACACATTGCTGGTAGCGCCCGGCTCGAAGGCAAACACTGTGGCACCGGGAACGCCATGCTGAGCCTGTATATTGGGCGCTGCCAGCGTGTTTGAAGTGCCTTAGATCTTCGCAAAACGCTACAAAATTAGTAGCTGGTCGCGCATATCCTGAAAGGGCTGCGCGGCCTTTTTACCTATAAAAATGACAAACACACCTGCCGACCCTTCGCTTATTGATTCCCGCCACGCGGCCTGGCGCCTGCTGGTCACGCTGGGCCTGGTGGTGCTGGGCAACAGCAGCATGTACGTGGTGTCGGTGGTACTGCCCACGGTGCAGGCCGAGTTTGGCGTGGGCCGGGCCGACGCGGCGCTGCCGTACACGCTGATGATGGTGTGTCTGGGCATTGGCGGCTTGTGGACCGGGCGCCTGGCGGACCGCCATGGTTTGACACCCGTGTTGTGGATCGGTGCGCTGGCCGTCTGCGGTGGTTTTGTCTGGGCCGGTCTTTCGGGCAGCATCTGGAGTTTTGGCCTGGCGCATGGCTTGCTGGGCCTGATCGGCAGTTCGTCCACCTTCGCGCCGCTGATTGCCGACACCGCCCTGTGGTGGAACCGTCGCCGTGGGATTGCGGTGGCCATCTGCGCCAGTGGCAACTACATCGCCGGCGCCCTGTGGCCGCCCATCGTGCAGCATGGCGTGGAAACGATTGGCTGGCGCCACACCTATGTGCTGCTGGGTCTGGTGTGTGGGCTGGGCATGCTGATTCTGTCCATGTGGATGCGCCAGCGCCCGCCGCTGGTGTCTGTCGTCCCAGCGAATGCAGGCGTGGCCGTGGTGGACCGCAACCGTCCTTTTGGCTTGAGCCCGGCGCGCGCGCAAATGCTGCTGTGTGTGGCCGGCGTGGCGTGTTGTGTGGCCATGTCCATGCCGCAGGTGCACATCGTGGCGTATTGCACTGACCTGGGTTTTGGAGCCGCACGTGGCGCCGAAATGCTGTCTTTGATGCTGGCCTGCGGCATTGTGAGTCGACTGGTTTCCGGTTTTATTTGCGACCGTATCGGTGGCATACGCACCTTGCTGCTGGGCTCGGTGCTGCAAGGGCTGGCCCTGTTGCTGTTTTTGCCCTTCGACGGCTTGGTGCCGCTGTATGTGGTGTCGGCCATGTTTGGCCTGTTCCAGGGCGGTATCGTGCCGTCCTACGCGATCATCATCCGTGAACACTTTGCGCCGCAGGAAGCGGGTGCGAGGGTAGGTGCCGTCATCATGGCCACGCTGGTGGGCATGGCACTTGGCGGCTGGTTATCGGGTTGGGTGTTTGACGTGACAGGCAGCTACCACGCGGCGTTTCTCAACGGCATTGCGTGGAACCTGCTGAACCTGTGCATTGCGTTCTGGCTGCTGTGGCGCGTACGCAAAGCGGCAGGCCGACCCGATTAGTCGGCCTGCCGCGCTGGCCTGTGCCCGGAGTTAACCGGCGATCACCAGACCGGAGGTGTCAACGCTCTGAACGCCCTTGACCTTCTCGGCGATCATCTTCACCAGGTCCACGGCGTCTTGCGTGGGCAGCTTGCCCTTCAGGGCGACCACGCCGCTCTTGGTGGTGACGCTGACCTTGAACGCTTTGGACGCGCTATTGGCCAGGATCTCGGACTTGACCTTGGTGGTGATCCAGCTGTCTGACACAGCTTTTTCCACTTTGGCTTCGGCCTTTTCCACTTTGGTTGTCATGGGTTCATTGGTTGCCGCTTGGGCGACTGCGCCAAACGCCATGAGTGCGGAGATGGCCAATGCGGAGCGCAGGAATTTGCTGGAGGTTTTGGTAGTAGACATAAATGCTTTCTCGGTAAGGTTGAAATCACATGCCAGACCTGAATGGTTGGACTTGGCATGCACCAGAACCCCAAGGATGCCGCTGCGCCATGAAGGCGTCCGTGTGCCGGCGCACAGATGGGCCCAAAAAAATGTTCGGTAGCCCGTTTTCTCCAGCGTCGCCGACCGGACAACCCCCATTCCGGATCGCGTCAAGCTGCGTAACAATGGTGCTATGACCCTGCGCACCACTATCGATTTTTTGCTCAACGACTGGCTGGACACCACCGCGCTGACGGAGCGCGCGCGCTTTGCGGACCACAGCCGTGAAACCTTTGATGCGGTGCTGGAAACCTGCGAGCGCATTGCGCGTGAGAAATACGCGCCGTTCAACCGTCTGGCGGACACCCAGGAGCCACACTTTGATGGCGAGAAGGTGATCCTGCCGCAGGCCACACACGACGCACAAAAGGCCTATGCCGAATCCGGCATGTTGAGCGCAGCGCAAGATTACGAGATGGGCGGCATGCAGTTGCCCTATAGCGTGGAGGCCGCGGCCAACGCATTCTTCGCCTGTGCCTCGGTGAGCATTGGCACCGGCATGCTGACCACGGGCAACGCCAACCTGCTGATGGTGCACGGCACCGACATGCAAAAAGAGGTGTTTGCAAAGAATGAGTTTTCCGGCCGCTGGTCGGGCACCATGTGCCTGTCGGAGCCGCAAGCGGGTTCCAGCCTGTCGGATGTGGCGACCAAAGCGGTGCCGGACGGCGCTGACTTTGCCAATGACCCGCTGGGACCGCGCTACCGCCTCAAGGGCAACAAGATGTGGATCTCGTCGGGTGAGCATGAGATCAACGAAAACATCATTCACTTGGTGCTGGCCAAGATTCCCGATGCGGATGGCAAGCTGGTGCCCGGTACTCGTGGTATCTCATTGTTCATCGTGCCCAAGAAAATGGTCAACACCCAGGGCGCTCTGACCGGCGTGCGCAACGACGTGGCGCTGGCGGGCCTGAACCACAAGCTGGGCTGGCGCGGCACCACCAACACGCTGCTGAACTTTGGCGAAGGCAAATTTCCTGTTGAAGGACAGGCGGGCGCCGTGGGCTATCTGGTCGGCAAACCCGGCAAGGGCTTGGCCTGCATGTTCCACATGATGAACGAGGCGCGCATTGGCGTAGGCATTGCGGCAACGATGTTGGGCATGGCGGGCTACTACGCGTCGTTGGAATACGCGAAAAACCGCCCGCAGGGCCGCCCGATCACGGGTTCCGGCAAAGACGCTGCCGCCCCGCAAAGCCGCATCATCGAACACGCGGATGTGAAACGCATGCTGCTGGCACAGAAGTCGTATTCAGAAGGTGCACTGGCGCTGGAGCTGTATTGCGCGCGCCTGGTGGATGAACACCACACGGCGGGCGGTGCGGAGGCCGAAGAAGCGCGCCTGTTGCTGGAAGTGCTAACACCGATTGCCAAGAGCTGGCCCAGCGAGTGGTGCCTGGAGGCCAATTCGCTGGCGATCCAGGTCCACGGCGGCTACGGCTACACGCGCGATTTTCCGGTGGAGCAGTACTGGCGCGACAACCGCCTGAACATGATCCACGAAGGCACACACGGCATCCAGGCGATGGACCTGCTGGGCCGCAAGGTGCTGATGGAAGACGGAAAGGGCATGGCTTTGCTGGCCAACCGCATGACCGCCACCATCCACCGCACCAGCGGCATCCCGGCGCTGGCGGCCCACGCCAAGTCACTGGGGCGTGCGTTGCAGGACGTGGGCGCTGCCACGCAGCAAGCCTGGTCCACCGGCCAGCCCACCGAAGCACTGGCCAATGCCGTGCCGTACCTGCAGGCCTTTGGCCACACGGTGCTGGCCTGGATCTGGCTGGATGTAGCGGCCTGCGCCTTGGACAATGATCCGAAGCAGGAGCAACTCTCGACCCAGGGCCATGTGGGCTGTGCGCGTTTCTTCTTCCATTACGAGCTGCCGAAAATCGGCGCCTGGCTGTCTGTGGTGCAATCGCGGGACCTGACCTGTGCGTCATTTCCCGAAGGAGCCTTCTGATGAGTTTTTTTAAAAAATACAGCGGTACCACCAATCTGCGCCTCGTGCGCCTGGAGCGCATGGTGTGGGTGCTGATTTACGGTGGCCTGTTGTCCATCGTGCTGGGCCTCTTTATTGACCAGCAACAAGCCCAGGACGCCAGCCTGTTCTACCAAATCGGTGGCCTCGCCGTGGCCGCTGGCGTGGTCCTGATCTACATCCGCTCGCGCTTGCGCGAAGAAGACCACTGACTCGACCAAGGCCGCTACGGGCCGGTCCTTCCATTCCTTTTCCCAAAAATCCAATATCCATACGCAGGAGACGTTCCCCATGACCGCACGCACCATCCAACAACTGTTTGACCTCAAGGGCAAGACCGCGCTGGTCACTGGCGGCTCGCGCGGCCTGGGTTTGCAAATGGCCCATGCACTGGGCGAAGCTGGCGCCAGGATCATGCTGAGCTCGCGCAAGGCCGAAGACCTGGAACAGGCCTGTGCCGAGCTGCAGGCCGCTGGCATTGACGCGCGCTGGATTGCCGCCGATTGCGCCAAAGACGCCGAAATCACCCGTCTGGCCGACGAGACCCTGCAGCGTATGGGCGACGTGGACATTCTGGTCAACAACGCGGGTGCCTCCTGGGGTGCCCCGGCCGAAGACCACCCCGTCGAGGCCTGGGACAAGGTGATGAACCTCAACGTGCGCGGCTACTTTTTGCTGAGCCAGATCATTGCCAAGAAAAGCATGATTCCGCGCTTCCAGAGCGCGCAAGCGATGGGCCAAAAGTACGGTGGCCGCATCATCAACGTGGCCTCGATTGCCGGTTTGAACGGCAATCCCGAAGGCATGATGACCATCGCCTACAACACCTCCAAGGGCGCCGTGGTCAACTTCACGCGCACGCTGGGCGCCGAATGGGGCAAGTACAACATCACCGTCAACGCCATCTGCCCGGGCTTTTTCCCCAGCAAGATGACCTACGGTCTGCTCAAGGCCATGGGCGAAGACAAGCTGGCTGCGGCTGCACCGCTCAAGCGCCTGGGCGATGACGAAGACCTGAAGGGCATCTGCCTGCTGTACGCGTCGGACGCGGGCAAACACATCACCGGTCAATGGCTCGCCGTCGATGGTGGTGTTTCTGTCGTAACCGGTGGCTGATTCCAAAGAATCCAATTGGGAGCGCGCCGTAGGGTTCGGCGTCGAGATCCCTTTTGTCAGCTTGCTCGGCTTCGAACTGCTGAAGTTCGAAGGCGGGCAGTCCGAGATCCAGTTTGCGCCCAAGCCGGAACATCTGAACTCCTTCAGCGTGACGCATGGCGGCGCGCTGATGACGCTGCTGGATGTGTCCATGGCGACGGCGGCACGCAGCCAGGCACCCGAGACCGGAGTGGTCACCATCGAGATGAAGACCAGTTTCATGCAGCCCGCCGTGGGCGTTCTCGTGGCCAAGGGCCAGTTGATGCACCGCACGGCCACCATGGCGTTTACCCAGTCCACCGTGTATGACGCGCAGGGCAGGGCGTGTGCCCACGCCACCGGCACCTTCAAATTCGTCAAACGCCTGCCCACCGGCGCGCGCACGGCGAACGACCTGAATCCGCCGCCTGCGGCCATTTCCACCGACTGATTTCAAGCCAAATCGGCCCCCAGCCCTCATACAGATTGCGCAAGCAGCTAGCAAAACAATAGCATTTTCAGGAGACTTCCATGCCTACCAATCAGCAAATCCACCTCGACAACCGCCCTGTGGGCGAAGCCGTTGCCAGCAACTTCAAGCTGGTCAGCAGCGAGACGCCCGCGTTGCAGGACGGCCAGGTTCTGGTGCGCCACCACTACCTGAGCCTGGACCCGTACATGCGCGGCCGCATGAACGACGCCAAGAGTTACGCACAACCGCAAGCCCTGGGCCAGACCATGGGTGGCGGTACGGTGGGTGAAGTCGTTGAATCAAAAAATCCAAAATTCGAAGTGGGCAACACTGTCGTCGGCATGGGCGGCTGGCAGGAGTACAGCGTGGTCGACGCGAACCAGCCCGGCGCGCTGCGCAAGGTGGACACCACCCACATACCGCTGAGCCACTACCTCGGCGCGGTGGGCATGCCGGGCGTGACCGCCTGGTATGGCCTTGTGAAGATCATCGCGCCGCAAGTGGGCCAGACCATGGTCATCAGCGCCGCCACCGGCGCGGTCGGGAGTGCGTTCGCAGCACTCAGCAAGGCACGCGGCTGCCGCACGGTGGGCATTGCCGGTGGCCCGGACAAATGCAAATACGCGGTAGACGAGCTGGGCTTTGACGCCTGCATCGACTACAAACTGCATAAAGATGCGGCCTCGCTGTCCAAGGCACTCAAGGAAGCCTGCCCCAACGGCGTGGATGGCTATTTCGAGAACGTGGGGGGCATGGTGCTGGACGCCGTGTTGACCCGCATGAACGCGTTTGGCCGCATCGCGGTCTGCGGCATGATCGCCGGCTACGACGGCCTGCCATTGCCCCTGGCGTACCCCGCGCTGATCCTGACGCAGCGTCTGAAGGTCGAAGGTTTTATCGTCAGCGAACACATGGAAATCTGGCCCGAGGCGCTCAAGGAGTTAGGCGGTCTAGTTGCTACCGGCAAGCTCAAACCGCGCGAGAGCATTGCGCAAGGTATTGCCGCTGCGCCAGAAGCCTTCCTGGGCCTGCTCAAGGGCAAGAACTTTGGCAAGCAATTGGTCAAGCTGATCTAAGGAATACCCATCTCCGTTCACACAACCACCTCCGTTCGGGCTGAGCTTGTCGAAGCCTCGCGAACCCTTCGACAAGCTCAGGGCGAACGGAAGATGACTCAGTCCGAACGAAGTCTTGGCAACTGAAAGTAAGGGAAAGCGCCATGAGCACTGAACTTTTGTACCCCCCCACCCACGCCGTCACCAATCAGGTGGAGCCGCTGGAGAACTACAACGTCTTCACCGGCAACCAGGCGCTGCGCGACGCGCTGAAGTTCAACGCGCCGGATCTGGACACGGCTTCGCTGGCGGCTCTCGGTGAGAAGCTGGGCACGGCGGAGTACCAGACCCATGCACGCCTGGCCAACGTCTACACGCCGGTGTTACACGCGCACGACCGCTTTGGCCGCCGCATTGACCAGGTGGAATTTCACCCCAGCTACCACGCGCTGATGAACCTGGCCGCCGAATCCGGCTTGCATGGTTCACCTTGGATGGATGCGGAGCACGGCCATATGAGCGCCGCTGGGCCGTCCCAAGGCGCGAAGGCCCCCTCGGGGGGCAGCGAACCACGCGCAGCGGGGAGCGTGGGGGCGCACATTCGGCGCGCCGCAGGCTTCGCGATGTTCACCGAGATGGAGCCTTCCATCCTGTGCCCCATCTCGATGACCTACGCGGTAATGCCCGCGCTGCACGGCAACGAAGCGATCTTCAAGGACTGGGCACCAGGCCTCTCGGCACGCGCCTACGACCCGGAACTGAAACTGTTCTCCAAGAAGCGCGGCCTGACGATGGGCATGGGTATGACGGAGAAGCAAGGCGGCTCCGATCTGCGTGCCAACACCACGCAGGCCACTGCTGACGGCACAGACGCCTGGGGCCAACGCTTCAAGCTGGTAGGCCACAAATGGTTTTTTTCGGCGCCGATGTGTGATGCCTTTCTAGTGTTGGCGCAAAGCGCGGCGGGTTTGTCGTGCTTCTTCATCCCGCGCGTCTTGCCCGATGGATCTTTGAACACGATCCGCGTGCAGCGTCTGAAGGACAAGCTGGGCAACAAGGCCAACGCCAGCTCCGAAGTCGAATTCCAGGGCGCAACCGCATGGCTGGTCGGCGTCGAAGGCCGCGGCGTGCCGCAGATACTGGAGATGGGCACGATGACGCGGCTGGACTGCGCCTTGGGCACCAGCGGCCTGATGCGCCAGGCGCTGTCCATCGCCATGAACCACGCGGCGCAGCGCGAAGCCTTTGGCAAGCGCCTGATCGACCAGCCGTTGATGCGCAATGTGCTGGCCGACCTTGCTCTGGAAAGTGAAGCGGCCACCGCACTGTCCATGCGGCTTGCACGCTCTTTTGACCGCAAGGATGACGCGCACGAACAGCTCATGGGCCGTTTGCTGACGCCCATCGCCAAGTTCTGGATCTGCAAGCGCGGCAGCGCATTTGCCCAAGAGGCGATGGAATGCCTGGGCGGCAACGGCTATGTGGAAGCGGGCGGCGAGGGCATCATGGCCCGCATTTACCGCGAGATGCCGCTCAACTCCATCTGGGAAGGGGCAGGCAACATCATGGCGCTGGACCTGCTGCGTGCCCTGCGCAAGGGCGATGCAGCCGCTGCGCTGGCCAAAGAGCTGGCGCCCGCGAAAGGCGCACACGCTGCGCTGGACCGGCTGGCTGCCGCCTTGCCCGCACGTGTGGAACTGATGGCGACCGAAATGGAAGCACGCCGCCTGGCGCAGGACGTGGCGCTGGCCGTGCAGGCCGCCATCCTGTACCAGAGCGCGCCCACGGCGGTGTTCGGTGCGTTCTGCGATTCGCGCCTGGGCGGCAACTGGGGTTACACCTTTGGCACGCTGGGTGCCGCGGTGGACTTTGATGCCATCCTCACCCGCGCGATGCCACGATAAATACTTACTCCGTTCGCCCTGAGCCTGTCGAAGCCTTGCGAACCCTTCGACAAGCTCAGGGCGAACGGTGTGTACTTTTAAAAACAGGAGACCCCCATGGCCGACATCATTCTTCACCACTACCCCACCTCGCCGTTTTCCGAAAAAATCCGGCTGGTGCTGGGCTACAAAAAGCTGGCCTGGAAGTCGGTCATCATCCCGGCCATCATGCCCAAGCCCGACGTGCTGGCGCTGACCGGCGGTTACCGCAAGACCCCGTTTATGCAGATCGGCAACGACGTGTACTGCGACAGCGCGTTGATCTGCGATGTGCTGGAGCACATCCAGCCCGCACCCACGCTGTACCCCGAGTCCAACAAAGGTCTGGCCCGCGTGCTGGCGCAGTGGGCCGACACCACGCTGTTCTGGGCCGCCATGGGTTACAACCTGCAGCCCAAGGGCGCAGCCTCCATGTTTGAAGGTGCGCCCCCTGAGGCTGCCAAGGCCTTTGGCGCCGACCGCGGCGCCATGTCCACCGGCATGACACGCCTGCGCCCGGGTGACGCCACCGCCGCCTACAAGAGCTACCTGCGCCGCATAGCCACCATGCTGGATGGTCAGGATTTCCTGATGGGCAATACGCCCTGCGTGGCTGACTTTGCCGCCTACCACCCGCTGTGGTTCAGCCGCGTGCGCGTGCCGCTGATGGCTGGTATTCTGGACGCCACACCCGCCGTACTGGGCTGGATGGACCGCATGGCGGCGCTGGGCCACGGCCAGTCGACGAAGCTGTCCGCTACAGAAGCAATAGCTGCTTGCGCAGCATCCACGGGGTCCAAATCGGAATTGGAGGCCCCATTTGGCCATGATTCTGACGGTACCTTCCAGGACGAACACGGTATCCCGCTGGGCAGCAGCGTGACCATTGCCGCTGAAACCTTTGGCCAGGAGCCCACCGAGGGCGAGCTGGTTGCGGCCACGCGTACGCGCTACACCCTGAAGCGCGTGGACGAGCGCGCAGGCACGGTGCATGTGCATTTCCCGCGTATTGGCTACGTGTTGAAAGCGGCCCAACCTGCATGAGCATGACCACCGTTCGGGCTGAGCCTGTCGAAGCCATCCGCTGGCAATGGCTGCCGTTTGACGCGCTGAGCCGTGACCAGTTGTATGAACTGCTGCGCTTGCGCAGCGAAGTGTTTGTGGTGGAGCAGAACTGCGTGTTCCAGGACATGGATGGGCTGGACGGCCAGGCCATGCATTTGCTGGGTACGCGCGTGGTGAACGGGGTGCCGCAGTTGGTGGCCTATGTGCGCTGCTTCCCGCCGGGCATTGCGTTTGACGAAGCCAGCATTGGCCGTGTGGTCACGCGCCAGAGCGCGCGCGGCGGTGGCCTGGGCCACGTGCTGATGGCCGAGGCCATTCGCACACTGCAGCAGCAGTGGGGCGCGCAGCCCATCCGCATTGGGGCGCAGGCCCACCTCAAAGACTTTTACCAGCGCCACGGCTTTGCCGATGTCGACAAGCCCTATGTGGAAGACGGCATAGACCACATCGAAATGCTGCGCGCGCCCAGCTGACTGACAGAATTTTTATAGGAGACACCCGTGATTACTGATTTCAAAAACAAGACTGCCGTGTTGACCGGCGGCGGTTCCGGCTTTGGCCTGGAGTGCGCCCGCATTGGCGCCAAGCTGGGCATGAACCTGGTGCTGGCCGACGTGCAGCAGGACGCGCTGGACAAGGCCGTGGCCGAGTTGGAGGCCGCTGGTGCGCAGGTACTGGGCATGCGTGTGGATGTGTCCAAGGCAGACCAGGTAGAAGTGCTGGGTGCCGCCACGCTCAAGCGTTTTGGCGCACCGCATTTTGTCTTTAACAACGCCGGCGTGGGGGCAGGGGGCCTGATCTGGGAAAACAGCGCAGCCGACTGGGAGTGGGTGATTGGCGTAAACCTGATGGGCGTGGCCCACGGTATTCGTGTGTTCACCCCCATGATGCTGGAGGCCGCCGCCAAAGACCCATCCTGGCAGGGCCACATCGTCAACACCGCCAGCATGGCCGGTTTGCTCAACGCGCCCAATATGGGCATCTACGGCGCGAGCAAACATGCCGTGGTCAGCATGAGCGAGACCCTGTACCAGGATTTGGCGCTGGTGACCGATCAGATTTCGGCCAGCGTGTTGTGCCCGTTCTTTGTGCCCACCGGCATCAGCCAGAGCCACCGCAACCGCCCGCAAGAGTTCAAGGCCGAGAAGCCCACCAAGAGCCAGCTGATCGGCCAGGCCATGAGCGACAAGGCCGTGGGCAGCGGCAAGATCACCGCCGCCGAAGTGGCGCAAAAGGTATTTGACAGCATTGCCGCCAACCAGTTCTACATCTACAGCCATCCCAAGGCGATTGGCTCGGTGCAGACGCGTATGGAAGATGTGCTGATGGCACGCAACCCGACCGATCCGTTTGCAGGAAAGCCGGAATTGGGTGTGGAACTGAAGAAAGCCCTGCGCGCGCAGTAGCCCTGCGGCAGGGCGTCAGCACTGCTGAAAACAGGCCTTGGCGACGCTCCCGATGATGCTTCCGGCAAGCGGGGCGCGCTGTAGCCTAAAATACAAGTTGTTTTTTTACTTTCTGGAAAATCTCATGGGCAACAAAATCGTTACCGAAGCTGATCGCAAAGCTACTCCCCGTCCTGCTCCCCAGCCTGGTTTCACCCTGCCCACCGGCGGCCGTGGCCAACGCGTGAGCCTGGAACGTGGTGTTTCCACCCGCAGCAAGAAGAACCCTGGCAAGCGTCCTTCCAAAGGCGGTTGATGGCTGCGGCCCCGGCCGCACACCCTGCGCAAAGCCCTCTACGGAGGGCTTTTCTTTTGGGCGCTTGGCGCAAAGTCCCCGAAACGACAAAGCTTAATACGGGACACGGGTGCTTATCTCTTAGTATGTACGCATAAATCAAAAGGAGACAGCATGACAGCCCCCAAGAACGCCCTGGACTTTGTCTATGAGCACGCCATCAACCACCGCGACACCATCTACCTGACCCAGCCTCTGGGCGGTGGGCAAGTTGCCGATTACACCTGGGGCCAGACAGTCGACCAGGCCCGGCGTATGGCGGCGCACCTGAAGGCGCAAAACTTTGAGCAGGGCGCGCGGGTTGCCATCCTGTCCAAGAACTGCGCCCATTTCATCATGGCCGAGCTGGCCATCTGGATGGCCGGCGGCACCACGGTCGCCATCTTCCCCACCGAAACCGCAGACACCATCCGTTACGTGCTGGAGCACAGCGGCGCCAGCCTGCTGTTTGTCGGCAAGTTGGACACTTGGGAGCAGCAAGTCAGCGGCGTGCCCACCGGCCTGCCATGTATTGCTTTCCCGCTTGCACCCAAGACCACGTACACCACCTGGGACGCCATTACCGCCAAGACGGCGCCTCTGGCCGAGCAGACCCGCCGTGGTGCGACCGAAATTGCCATCCTGATGTACACCTCGGGCTCCACCGGTCAGCCCAAGGGCGTGATGCACAGCTTTGAGCGCATGACCGCTGCCAGCCAGGGCATGGTGGATTACCTCAAGCTGTATCTCGGGAAGGATACGGCGGTGCGGGTGCTGTCTTATCTGCCGCTGGCCCACATCTATGAGCGCGCCTGGGTGGAATGCGCCTCGCTGGTCGATGGCCGGGCCCACATCTTCTTTGCCGAGTCGCTGGACACCTTCCTGGCCGACCTGAACCGTGCACGGCCCAACACCTTTATCTCGGTACCACGCCTGTGGCTCAAGTTCCAGCAGGGCGTGTTTGCCAAGATGCCGCCGCAAAAACTGGCGCGCCTGCTGCGCATCCCGATTTTGGGGCGCATCGTGGGGCGCAAGGTACTCAAGGGCCTGGGCCTGGACCAGGCCATCCTGGCGTCCAGCGGCTCTGCGCCGATTCCGCCCGCACTGATCGAGTGGTACCGCAGCATCGGCCTGAACCTGCTGGAAGGCTACGGCATGACCGAGGACTTTGCCTACTCACACGCCTCCACGCCCGCGGCCAACGCGCCTGGTTGCGTGGGGGTGCCGCTGCCCAACGTGCAGGTGCGCATCAGCGAAGAGGGTGAAATCCAGATCAAGTCGCCCGGCACCATGGTGGGCTACTACAAGCGCCCTGACCTGGACGCCGAAGTATTCACCGCCGACGGCTTCTTCCGCACCGGTGACCGTGGCGAGCGCTCGCCCAGCGGTCTGATGAAAATCACCGGCCGCGTGAAAGAGCTGTTCAAGACCGCCAAGGGCAAGTACGTGGCCCCGGCACCGATCGAGAACAAGATCAATGCCAACCCGTTGATCGAGCTGAGCATGGTTTCCGGCGTGGGCCAGCCCTCGGCGTACGCCATGGTGGTGCTGGCCGAATCGATCCGCCCCAAGCTCTCTGATCCGGCGGTGCGTGCCGATGTGCAGGCCCAGCTTACCGAGCTGCTGCACAGCGTGAACGCCACACTGTCCGACTACGAGCAGTTGCGCATGATTGTGGTGGCGTCCGAGCCCTGGAGCATCGAAAACGGCTGCCTGACCCCCACCATGAAGATCAAACGCAGCCGCGTCGAAGCCGTGGTCGAGGCCAGTCTGCCCGGCTGGTACGAGGCCAAAGGCCCCGTACTCTGGGCCTGATCCGAACCTGCATCAGGAGAGGCGGCGCGGGCCTTGCCAGCGCCGCCAGTATTCCAGCGCCACCCGGTAGGTCGTCAACTGCACCTGCACCGTGTCTTCCACGCGGGTGCCGTAGCCGCCCGCCATGGCAAACACGAGCGGAATGCGGCGCGTAAAACACCAGTCCATGACGCGCCGGTCACGTGCCTCCAATCCGTCGGCTGTGAGCTTGAGGCGGCCCAGGCGGTCGCCTTCGTGCGGGTCGGCACCGGCGAGGTAGATCACCAGGCCTGGCGTAAACCGCTGCTCCAGCGTCTGCAAGGCCTGCTCCAGCGCCGCCAGATAATCCGCGTCCCCACAGCCATCGGGCAGTGCCACGTCCAAGTCACCGGCTTCCTTGCGAAACGGGAAATTCTTGTCACCGTGCAGCGACAGCGTGAACACGCTGTCATCGTTCTGGAACAGGTGCGCCGTGCCATTGCCCTGGTGCACATCCAGATCCACCACGGCCACCTGCAGCGGCGGGCGGCGCAGCCCTTGGGCGCTGGTCTGACGGCCCCATTCGGCCTGCATCAGCCGTGCGGTCACGGCCACATCGTTGAACACACAAAAGCCGCCACCGCGGTCGGCATAGGCGTGGTGTGTGCCACCGGCCAGATTGGCGGCGATGCCTTCATGCATTGCTACGCGGGCGGCGGCAATGGTGGCACCCACGGAGCGGCGGGCCCGTTCGGCCATGGCTTCGCTCCACGGGAAACCGATCTCGCGCATCACCTTGGCATCAACCGTGCCGTCTGCAATCGCCTGGATATAGGCCGGGCTGTGGGCAAAGGCCAGTTCACCGTCTGTTGCCGCGGGTGCCTGCGCCAGTTGGATAGCGGGCAGGTGCTGGGCCAACTGGTCGCGCAACATGCGGTACTTGGCCATGGGAAAACGGTGCCCAGGAGGCAGGGGCAGTACAAAGTGGTCGCTGTAGAAAGCCTGCATGCGGAAATAGAAATTGAAACGCGTGTGCTGTCCGGCTGCCGGATTCAGAGCTTGGAGATACCGGCGTATTTTTTCAGGATGGCGTCGTAAACACCGTTAGCCTGGATGGACCTGAGTCCGGCGTTGAAACGGTCACGCAGTTCAGCATCACGAAACACGACTTTGCGCGGGTTGGGTGGAAAAATGGTGTGGATGGTGACAGGCTGGTTGCCATCAATTTTCGGAATGAGCTGGGTGCTGAAGTAGCGAAATATCAGGCGGTCCCCTATGACCACGTCCACATGGCTGGTGAATAACAGGTTGTTCTGGATGATCTGCTGCGGGTATTCCTTGTAGTCGGCATGGCGTTCGGCCATGGCCTTGAAGCTTGCCCCCAGCACCACACTGGCATTCTGGAACGCGGCAACGGAATAGTTGGACAAGTCCTCAATGGTTCTCAGCCGGATGTTGCGGCTGCTCAGCGTGACGGCCACGTTGTAGTACGTGATGTAGGGAGCGGAGAAGAAGTTGTTGCCGCCTATGCCTTCGTCCACCCCCAGAAGGGCATCGAGCTGGCCGGCGCGTTGCATAGCCAGGGCCCGCGCGGGGGGAAACTGCAGGCCATTCATTTGGTAACCGGCTGCGGCAAAAGCCTGTTCGGCAATTTCCACCTCCAGCCCGGCTTTGCCGGATTCGAGGATGTACGGTGGTTTGGAGAGGCCCATACCTACACGCACTGGTGTGCCGGGTTGTGCAAATACCAGCGGCGCCGCGCTGGCCAGGAGCATGCCAATGCGTATAAACCGTGGGAGCAGGCGTGTCCACAACATAGGCGCAGTGTATGCCCAAGAACAGCGAAATACCTATCGCAAAATGCCGGTACGACCTATGTGCGGATACCCAGCCTCCACAGCGAGGTGACCTCTGCAGCACGCGCGGCGTGCAATGGATCGGAGGCATCCATGGCTTTGGGGTGTTGTGGCTTGGCGTCCAGCCGGCCGAGCACGGTGAGGCCTGCTGCTTCAATGGCTGCGAGCAGCTCGGTGCGGGTACGCAGACCCAGATGTTCCGCAAAGTCCGACAGGATCAGCCAGCCTTCGCCACCCGGCACCAGGTGCGCAGCCAGCCCGTTGAGGAAACCCAGCAGCATGCGGCTGCCTTCGTCGTACACCGCGTGTTCAATCGGCGCGCTGGGCCGCGCGGGCAACCAGGGCGGGTTACAGACGATAACGGAGGCTCTTCCAAACGCCTCGGGTGGAAAGAGGTCAGCTTGCAATACTTTCACCCTGGCCGCAACGCCAAGTTGTTGCAAATTGGCGTTCGCGCAGGCCAGCGCGCGCGGGTCCTGGTCAGTCGCTATGACGTGCGCGATGCCACGGCGTGCCAGCATCGCCGACAGCACGCCGGAGCCCACGCCAATATCAAAGGCTACGAGAGGTAGCTGTCCGGTTTTCGGCAATGGCACCTTGGCCACCAAGTCCACGTATTCACCCCGCACCGGTGAGAACACGCCGTAACTGGGGTAAATGCGGTTGTTGGGTGCGTTGCCCAGCACCGATATCTCCACGCCCTTTTTGTGCCACTCGTGCGCGCTGACCATGCCCAGCAGATCGCGCAACGAAGCAACGCTGTTCCCATCGGTCTCCACCACCGGGCCCCACGCCTCGGCACAGGCTTCGCGCGCGTCCGGCGCGCGGCGCAGGGGGATGCTGTAGTCCGCGTTAAACGGCAGCAACACGGTTGCCAGAATGCGTGCGCGTTGCGATTGGGCCTGGCGATGCTGGTTGAACGCATCAACGGGCGAGACTTCGGGCGCCGGGGCGCCAGCCGCCTTGCGTTTCTTGCGCTCTGGTGTCTTGTCGATGCGACGCGCCAATGCCTGCAGCAACTGGCGCGCATTGTGAAAGTCGCCGCGCCACAGCAGCGCCGTGCCCGCGCAGGCGAGGCGGTAGGCATCGTCCGCGGTCATCGTGTCGTCTGCCAGCACCACTTTTTTGGGTGGTGCAGCGCCGCGTTCGGAGCGCCAAAGCGCAGCGCACTCCTGGCCAGACTCTGTCCAGTGGATCGTTGGGGTGTTTGTGACGGGAAGGGTGCCGACGCTAGGGAGAGTGGTGGACATCGGCAGATCAGCTTCTGGTTTTCAGGTTTCTAAAGGTTGTGGCGCACGGCAGGCGTGCGCATGGTGACCAGCTCTTCGGCAGCGGTGGGGTGTACGGCCAGTGTGGCGTCCAACGCGGTTTTGGTGGCTTGCAGTTGCAGCGCCACGCCTACCAGTTGCGCCATTTCACCGGTGTCGGGGCCTACGGCATGAAAACCCAGCACACGGTCGGTGTCACGGTCGACCAGCAGTTTGAGCAACATCTTGCCGGTATGCCCGGAGAGAGTGGCCTTCAGCGGGCGAAAGGTGGATCGGTACACGTCCAGACGGGGATATTGCGCCAGCGCCTGTTGTTCGGTGAGGCCCACCACACCGGCTTCGGGCGTGGTGAATACTGCCGTGGGCACCAGCGCATGGTCCACAGAGCGTGGTGTCTTGCCAAATACGGTGTCGGCAAACGCATGGCCTTCGCGGATGGCCATGGGGGTGAGGTTGACGCGGTTGGTCACGTCGCCCACCGCGTAAATGCCAGGCACCGTGGTCTGGCTGAATGCATCGACCGGAATGGCGCCGTGTTTGTCCAGTGCAATCCCCAATGCTTCCAGGCCAAGGCCTTTTGTGTTTGGCCCACGGCCCAGCGCGCGCAGCACGCAGTCGGCAGGCAGGGTGTCGCCGTTGTCCAGTTGCACCTGCAGTGCGCCATCCTTGCGGCTGATGGCCTGCACTTCGCGGCCAAAGCGGAACTCCAGGCCACTGTGCGCCATTTCAGCGGCCAGGTGCTGGCGCATCTCATCGTCAAAGCCACGCAGAATCTGCTCACCACGCACCACCACCGTGACCTGCGCGCCCAACAGTTGCAGTACACAGGCCAGTTCCAGCGCGATGTAGCCCGCGCCTTGCACCACCACACGTTCTGGCAGGGCTTGTAAATCGAAGAAACCGTTGGAGTCGATCGCCAGTTCATTCCCGGAAATGGCTGGGCCCGGCGCCGGCTTTGCGCCAGTAGCTATCAAAATATGAGTAGCCTGATGCTGCTCGCCGTTCGACAGTTGCACCGTTTTGGCATCCATCAGCACGGCACGCCCCTCAAAAATCTGCACACCGGAGGCCAGCAGGTTGCTGCGGTAGATGCCCTCCAGGCGGGCCACTTCGGCGTCGCGCCGGGTCTTCAGCGTGGCCCAGTCGAAGCGCGGGGCATCCACCGTCCAGCCAAAACCGGCCGCTTCTTCAAACTCCTGTGCGAAGCGCGAGGCATAGACCATCAGCTTCTTGGGCACGCAACCGCGGATCACGCAGGTGCCGCCCAGCCGGTATTCCTCAACCAGCGCTACGCGCGCGCCGTGGTTGGCCGCAATGCGGGCGGCGCGCACGCCACCCGAGCCACCGCCGATAACGATCAAATCAAATTGGGCCATGGGCGGGATTAACTGATGTGGTTGGAGAGCCATTCCAGCGTGCGCCCGCGCGCCAGGGCTGCTGCGCGCTGGTTGTACATGGGGCGCCCCCAGCAGTTAAAGCCGTGGTCTGCACCTTCGTACACGTGGAACTGTGCGTTGGAGTGGCCGGCGAATGCGCCCTTGACCGCGTCCACCGCGGTGGCGGGAATGTGGGCATCGAGCGCGCCGTAGTGGAACAGGATGGGCACCTGGATCTTGGGTGCCACATCCAGCGCGTTTTGAATGCCACCGCCGTAGTAGCAAACCGCAGTGTCTACCGCGCCGGTTGCCGCCAGTTGGTACGACAGCCGCCCGCCCATGCAGAAGCCCGCCACGCCGACCTTGCCGGTCACTTCCGGACGCTGGCGCAGGGCCTGGGCCGTGGCCATCAGGTCCTTCACCGCGTTCGGGCCATCCAGGCCGTTCATCAACTGGTAGGCCTTTTGGGTGCCCGCTTCGTCGTAGATCAGATCAGTTTTGGGCTCCTGGCGCCAGAACACATCGGGCGCCAGCACCACGTAGCCGTCCATGGCGTACTGGTCCGCGACGGCGCGGATATGCGCATTCACGCCCCAGATTTCCTGGATCAGCACCAGGCCGGGGCCTTTACCGGTGGGGGGCAGGGACAGATAAGCGTCAAACGCCTTGCCGTCGTGGCTAGGGATGGAAATGGTGGTGCCGGGCATGCTGTGTCCTCAGTGAAATGGTCGGCGCAGTTTACGGCAATGACCTTTTCAACGAGCGGATTGGGGGCACTTGTCCCCGGGAATACCGGCCGATTCTTGGGATCGCGGCATAACCGGTCCAAGTTTTGCACCGCCCCCTATGGGTCAAATTTCGGCGGTAATCAGCAGTTTATGCATCAAATGTGCCTGTAGCCCTTATGGAATTTGCGCAAGCAGCTATTTTATTGATAGCAATTTGCGGGTGTTCAGCGCAAGCGAGCTACTTCTTTCCGCCCTTCAACTCTTCCATGCGCTCATTGAAATACGCGCCCACGGTGTAACGCTCAGAGAGCACCACCTCGCGGCGCGGGTGCAGGAACAGGGGTAGCGAAATGCGTGACTTGGTGGCTGCCTCTCCCGTGGGGTTGAGCACGCGGTGCGAGGTGCTGGGGTAGTAGTGGCCCGAGGCTTCCTGCAACATGTCGCCAATATTCACGATCAGTAGGCCGAAGTCGCGCGGCACGTCAAACCAGAACTTGTCTTTGCCCAGCACCTGCAGGCCGGGCTCGGTGGCAGCGGGCAGGATGGTCAGCAGGTTGATGTCTTCATGCGCAGCGGCGCGCACGGCGCCAGCTTCCTCGTCACCGTGCAGCGGCGGGTAGTGCAGCACGCGCAGAAGCGTCTGGTCACAGCCCTCGATCATCTTGGGCAGGGGCTCGGTGTAGCGGGCTTTCACCTCGGGCGGCGAGTTGTCCTCCACCCAATTCAAGAGTGTGGCGGCAAGCTGGCTGCCCTGCACGTAGTAGCGGCGCGCGGCGTCAGACACCTCCGTGGGGTAACGGCCCCAGGGGTAGATGTGGAAGAACTCCTTGAGGTCTTTCTTGGTGTTGTTCTTGGCGGTTTCCGACACATTGGGCGGAAAGTAGCCGTCAAATTTGACCGGGTCTTGCAGGTACTGGTGTTTGGCTTCGGTCTTGAAGAAGGCCAGCCATTCGTCATAAATACCTTCCACCAGGTCACGCTGCAGAGGATGGTTTTTCAGCACGCCAAAGCCGGTTTCGTGCAGGCTTTTGCAAAACTCCTGTGGGGCGGTGGGGCTCTGGAAATCAACGACGGGTAAATGCATAGCGGCTGCTCCTCAGTGGCATGCAGTGATTAGGCGCCAATCCAGGGGCGCAGCAGGGTTTGTTCCAGCACGGTGGAGCAGGCGTCTGCGTCGACCTGCATGCAGGCCTGGGTGTCGGGCACGGTGGTGTCCCAGCCGTGCTGTGGGTAGTTGACCTCTCGGCGGCGCAACATGGTCTGGCCCTGGGCCAGGCCTTCGGTGGCGACGCGGACGCGGCCATGCTCCAGTGTGAACAGTTCAGGGTTCGTGAGGTAGATGAAGGCCAGCACGTCATGGCCAAAGCAGCCATGGATCTTGGCCACATGCGGGTACAGGCCGCTGTAGAAATCGGCGTAGAAGTTGACCGCGTGCAGCAGCGTGTCGGTAGCCACGTGTTTATGGTGTTGCGCAATGCGGCGGAACATTTCCACGGGAACGATCACGCGGTGTGTTACGTCCAGGCCCACCATGGTGAGCTTCCAGCCCGCGGTGAACACCTTGTCGGCCGCGTGCGGGTCGTTCCAGATGTTGGCCTCGGCCACGGGGCTCACGTTGCCAGGTTCCAGCACCGTGCCACCCATGAGGATGACTTCGCGCAGCAGCTTGGGCAGTTCGGGCTCCAGCATCAGCGCAGCGGCGAGGTTGCCCAGCGGGCCTACGGCTACCAGCGTGATTTCGCCGGGCTGGGCGCGTGCCATGTCGACAATGAACTGGGCCGCGCTGCGTCCGTCGGCCTTGCCGCCCACCGGCTGGCGCGCGGGCAGGTTGCCCAAGCCGTCTGCACCGTGAATGAAGGCGGGTGGCGCTTCGCCGGGTTTGACCCACGGAGTCGCCACGCCCTCGGCGACCGGAATCTTGCGGTTGACCAGTGCAGTCAGGTACAGCGCGTTGGTGGTGGCCTGTTGCACCGAGACATTGCCGAAGGTGGTGGTGATACCCACCATGTCGATGTTGGCGTGGGCCAGGGCGAAGTACAGCGCCATGGCGTCGTCCACGCCGGGGTCGGTGTCGTAAATAACTTTGCGGGGAGCGTTGGTGGTCATAGGGTGTCCAGAAAAGGCGGGGCGTCAGGCCAGTCCGCAAAATTGTCGCAGGGCGGCCAGTGCTGCCACGTTGGGTGTGGATTGCTCGCGCACCAGTTTGGCCACTTCGGTGGCCTCGGGAATGCTGGACTGCGCACCGGCACGGGTGCAGGCCAGGGCTGCTGCGGCACTGGCAGTTTGCAGCGCTTTGGCCATGTCTGCGCCCTGACTGAGCGCGGCGACAAGGCTGCCGCAAAAAGTGTCACCGGCACCGGTGGTGTCCACGGGCGTGATGTCAAAAGCCTGTTGCAAAAAAAACTGCCCCTGATGGCGCGTGCAGCAGCCGTGGTGGCCCAGGGTCACGACCACGGTGGGCACGTGTTGCAGGCGCTCCAGGCACTGGGCAATGCTGCCGCTGTGGCCAGACACGGTGGCCAGCTCACCTTCGTTGACCACGAGCACATCCACCAAAGCCAGCAGTTCAGCCGGCAGGGCTTGCGCGGGCGCCGCGTTGAGCACCACGGTGACACCTTGCGCGCGGGCCGCCTGGGCATAGGCGGTTACGCTGGGCAACGGGGTTTCCAGTTGCAGCAGCAGGTGGGTGAAACCGGTCAACGGTGGAAGGTGCTGCGGCTCGAGGCAGGCGTTGGCACCGGGGGCCACGGTGATGGCGTTTTCGGCATCGTCAGAGACGCAGATGAAGGCGGTGCCCGTGGGCTGGTCCAGCGGGCGTACCGTGTGCAGCACGACCCCGGCGTCGGCCAGCGATTTTTCCAACGGCGCGGCAAACGCGTCAGAGCCCAGCGCCAGCAACATATGGGTGGGCGCGCCACCTGCGCGTGCGCTGGCCACGGCCTGGTTGGCGCCCTTGCCGCCAGGGTAGGTTTTGAATTCGCGGCCCAGCACGGTTTCGCCGGGGCCGGGGATGTGGGTGGCCCGGACCACAAAGTCCAGGTTGGCGGAGCCGGCCACAAGTATCATTGGTGTGTCTTTCCATGCGCCATCAGGCGTTCAGGAGGCACATTGTGCCGCGTAAAAGGCAGGCCGAAATAGGCCGCAACGTAAGAGCTTGTTTACTATCTATACGGGGCCACGTTGATGCGCAATCGGGATGAGTTGTCCACCAAGATCACGCCGCATGGGCTGATGCCCATGCAAGGGGCTTGGTGGGTAAATCGCCCGATTTCGCTTCAACCCGAAGGGCAAGTACCTTTTTGGGCGGTCTGCGGCGTTGCAAAGCCTTGCCGGGCACCAGCCCGGCAGCGTTTTGCGCCTAGCAGTCCACTCCGAAAAGGCACTTGCGTGGCCTCGTATAGATAGTAAACAAGCTCTGATAACACCATCTCCCGTTTTCATGTCCTGTTCCCATGCCTGATTCTTCTTCCATTGTTGTTGTGGGGGGCTGCAATATGGACATTGCCGTCAGTACCCCGGTGCCGCCCACGCCTGCAGACTCCAACCCCGGCCAGATCGCATGTGCCCCCGGCGGGGTAGCCCGCAATGTGGCGGAAAACCTGGCGCGCCTGGGCAACCCCACCAGCCTGGTCAGTGCGGTGGGCGACGATGTATTTGGGCAAAGCCTGCGCCAGTCGACGACCGCGGCGGGTGTGAACATGCAAACCATGGTGGTATTGCCGACGCAGCGCACGGCCAGCTACGTGTCGTTGCACGGCGCCAATGGCGACATGGATGTGGCCGTTAATGACATGGGCATTCTGGAGGCGCTGACGCCCGCCGTTTTGAGCGCACACCGTCACCACCTAGAGCAGGCAGACTGCATGGTGGTGGACTGCAATCTGACGGCGCCAAGCCTGGCTTATTTGCTCGAAGATATTGCCGTGCGTTGCGACATACCCGTATTTGTAGACGGCGTGTCGGTAGCCAAGTGCCAGAGGATCAAAACCCTGCTGCCGCACATTCACACCCTCAAGCTCAATCGGCTGGAGGTGCAGATGCTCAGCGGCACCACGGTTGACACGGTGGACCAGGCGCGCGATGCGGCCCAGCTGCTGCACCACCAGGGTGTGCGCGAGGTGGTGGTGAGTCTGGGCGAGCTGGGTGTGTGCTGGTGTGACGCTACGGGCACCACGGGCTACCTGCCAGCCAACCGCGTGCCCGTGGTGAATACCTCCGGAGCGGGAGACGCCTTGCTGGCCGGTTTGGTGCACGGATTCCTGAACCGCTGGCCTTTGGTGCAGGCAGTGGACTTTGCCATGGCCTGCGCCGAAATCACGCTGTCCAGCCCACGCGCCAACCACCCTGATTTATCCCTGGCCGCGGTGCAAGCGCAACGTAGTCACAAAACCCATTAACACCAACCATTCAACCGCTATGACGCAATCCCCATTTCTCGATATTTCTGCCGAAGTCCAGCAGGCGCTGCAGTCCGGCAAGCCCGTGGTGGCGCTGGAGTCCACCATCATTTCGCACGGCATGCCGTATCCACAGAACGTGGCGACCGCCAAGCAGGTGGAAGCCGAGGTGCGTGCGCATGGCGCGGTGCCGGCCACCATTGCCATCATCAATGGGCGGCTCAAGGCTGGCTTGAGCGACGCCGATATTGAGCTGCTGGGCCGTGGCGGGCGCGACATCGTCAAGGTGAGCCGGCGCGATATTCCCTTTATCGCGGCAGCGGGGCAGTCCGGTGCCACCACCGTGGCGTCCACCATGATCATTGCCGCCATGGCCGGTATTCGCGTGTTTGCCACGGGCGGTATTGGCGGCGTGCACCGCAATGCGCAGGAAAGTTTTGACGTATCGGCCGATTTGCAGGAACTGGCGCAGACCCCCGTGGCTGTGGTCTGCGCGGGCGCCAAATCCATCCTCGATCTGCGCTTGACTCTGGAGTACCTGGAGACCCATGGGGTACCCGTGGTGGGCTACCAGACGAAGTCTTTGCCAGCCTTCTTCACCCGCGACAGCGCGTTTTCAGTAGATTACCGATTGGACAGCGCGGCCGAGATTGCGCATGTGCTGCACACCAAGTGGGCCCTGGCCCTGCGCGGTGGCATGGTCGTTGCTAACCCGATTCCTGAGGAATATGCGATGCCGCGCGCACTGATTGACGGTGCGATTGAGCAGGCCTTGCAGGAGGCGCAGGCCCAGGGCATCAGTGGCAAGGAGTCGACGCCTTTCCTGCTGGCCCGCGTGTACGACATCACTGGTGGTGACAGCCTGGCGGCCAATATTCAACTGGTGTTGAACAATGCGCGCCTGGCCAGTGCCATTGGCACTGCGCTTTGTGCGCTGGACGCCTGAGCGTGGCCGCGATAGGGAAAGCCCTTGCTTGCGGGGTAAAGAGGGGGCCATTACGCTCTGACCACCTCTGATCTTTGCTATGCTGGACGGTATGCCGTAGGGCAGGGTTGGATAAACCTGATTCGTTTTAACTTTTTATTGAATTGAGATCCACGATGACATCCAAAACCAATTTGCAATGGGCTGTTTTGACCGCGGCCTTGGTAGCCAGCTTCCAGGTAGCTGCAGAACCCGCCATCGTGTACGACATGGGCGGAAAATTTGACAAGTCCTTCAACGAAGCGGCTTACAACGGCATGGAACGCTGGAAAAAAGAAACCGGCAAGCAGTACCTTGAGTTTGAAGTGTCCAACGAATCTCAGCGCGAACAAGCCATTCGCCGCATGGCCGAAAAAGGCGCCAGCCCCATCATCGCCATGAGCTTCAGCCAGGCCTCCGCCATCGAAAAAATCGCCAAAGAATTCCCCAAGCTGCAATTCGCCATCATCGATGACGTGGTCAAGCTGCCCAACGTGCAGTCCGTGGTGTTCAAGGAGCAGGAAGGCAGCTTCCTGGTGGGCGCGCTGGCTGCCATGGCCAGCAAGACCGGCAAAGTGGGCTTTGTGGGTGGCATGGATATTCCCCTGATCCGCAAATTCCAATGCGGCTACGAACAAGGCGCCAAGTACGCCAACCCCAAGGCGGAAGTGTTTGGCAACATGACCGGCACCACCGGCGCCGCATGGAACGACCCCGCCCGTGGTGGTGAGCTGGCCAAGTCGCAATTCTCCAAGGGCGCTGACGTGGTGTTTGCCGCAGCTGGCGGTACCGGCATGGGCGTGTACCAGGCCGCCAAGGACAACGGCAAGCTGGCCATTGGTGTGGACAGCAACCAGAACCACCTGCAACCCGGCACCATGCTGACTTCCATGCTCAAGCGCGTGGACGTGGCGGTGTATGAAGTGTCCAAGAAATTCACACCCGGCATGTCTTCGCTGGGCCTGAAGGAAGATGGCGTGGGTTACGCCGTGGACAAGAACAACGAAAAACTGATCACCGCCGACATGAAGAAGAAGGTTGAAGCCGCCAAGGCCGACATCATCAGCGGCAAGATCAAGGTGGCAGACTACATGGCGGCCAACGCCTGCAAGTACTGATAGCTGGCTGGTGCACCTGTGCACCAGAACAGGCTCCAAGCCCGCGGCACGTTATGGTGTCGTGGGCTTTTGTTTGGTGGGCCTGGCTTGGAAAAGTGATAGGAGTGCGATGTGAGGTCTGACAGCCATCCGACATCCACCACGGCACAGTTCGCCGTGGAGATGACGGGTATATGCAAACAGTTTGGCGCCGTGGCGGCCAACGCCGATGTGGACCTGCGCGTGGCGCAGGGCACGGTGCACGGCATCGTGGGCGAGAACGGCGCGGGCAAGAGCACGCTGATGTCGGTGTTGTATGGCTTTTACCAGGCGGACAGCGGCTCCATCGCGGTGTTTGGGCGCCCGGCCAGTATCCACAATGCGGACGACGCCATTGCCTTGGGCATTGGCATGGTGCACCAGCACTTTATGTTGGTGGACACGCTGACCGCGCTGGAAAACGTGATGCTGGGCGCGGAGCCGCATTGGCTGCTGCAGCGCGCGGATGCACAGGTGCGTGTGAAGCTGGACGCACTCATGCAGTCCACGGGGCTGGCGGTCCAACTGGATGCGCTGGTTGCCGATTTGACGGTGGGTGACCGCCAACGCCTGGAAATTCTCAAGGCGCTGTACCGGGGCGCCAAGGTGTTGATCCTCGACGAACCGACCGCAGTGCTCACGCCGCAAGAGACCGAACAATTGTTTGGCGTGCTGCGCCTGCTGCGTTCGCAGGGCACCACGATTTTGCTGATCACCCACAAACTCAAGGAAGTCATGGGCCTGTGTGACCAGGTGACTGTGATGCGCGCGGGCAGGGTGGTGCAGGAGATACCGATTGCGCAAGCCTCCATCGAGGGCTTGGCGCAGGCCATGGTGGGGCGCAAGGTGCAGATGGGGCGTGTGGACGCAGACGCCAAACCTGCGGGTGAGGTGCTGCTGCAGGCCACAGGTGTCGTGGTCCGTGATGCCATGAACGTGGTACGCCTGCATGGCTTGGATCTGACCTTGCGTGCGGGCGAAATCGTCGGCGTGGCGGGAGTGTCCGGCAACGGCCAGAGCGAATTGCTCGATGTGCTGTCCGGGCTGTTGCACCCGTCTGCAGGGCAATTGCAATTGGGCGCTGCGACCTTTGAGGTCGCGCGTTGGCTGGACCCGGTGACCGCCCGTGCACAGGGCCTGGCCCATGTGCCGGAAGACCGCCATGCGCGTGCGCTGGTGATGGATTTTGTGGCCTGGGAATCCGCCGCGCTGGGCTACGACCAACTGCCGGAATACGCGCATTGGGGATGGATGGACCACGGCAGCATGCGTGAGGCCACGGGCCGCATGATGGAGCGCTTCGATGTGCGCCCGCGTGACCCGGAATTGCGTTGCAGCAAGTTCTCCGGCGGCAACCAGCAAAAGCTGGTGCTGGCGCGCGAGCTGGGCCAGTCGCCCAAGGTGCTGCTGGTGGGCCAGCCCACACGTGGCGTGGACATAGGTGCCATCGAGTTTATTTACGCACAGCTGCGGGCCCTGCGTGATGCGGGTTGTGCGGTATTGGTGGTGTCCAGCGAACTGGATGAAATTTTGGCCTTGTCGGATCGGGTGATCGTCATGAATCAGGGGCGTGTGACCGGGGAACTGGCCATTGGCGATTGCACTGAAGAGGGCCTGGGCCTGCTGATGACCGGAGGCACGCAATGAGCGCACCCGCACCCATGCCCCGCTGGGCCGATCTGATTTTGCTGCCGGCGGTTTGTCTGGCTGTGGCCCTGCTGGCCGCGTCTGCGGTCATTGCGCTCGTGGGGCAAAACCCGATGGAAGTGATCAAGGTACTGCTGCACGGGGCGCTGGGCTCGGCGCGCGGCATCAGCTACACGCTCTACTACACCACCACGTTTATCTTCACCGGTCTTGCGGTGGCGGTGGCCTTCCACGCCGGGCTGTTCAATATCGGTGGAGAGGGACAGGCTGTTCTGGGGGGCCTGGGTACCGGTCTGGTGGCACTGTGGTGGTCCTCATTTTTGCCGGCCTGGGTGATGTTGCCGTTGATGCTGGTGTCCGGCGCATTGTTTGGTATGGCCTGGGCGGCAGTGCCCGCGTACCTGCAGGCCTACCGTGGCAGCCACGTGGTGATCACCACCATCATGTTCAATTTCATTGCCAGCAGCTTGCTGGTGTATTTGCTGGTCAACCACCTGCGCCCCGTGGGCACCATGTCGGTAGAAAGTGCCACATTTGCAGATTCTGCCAAGTTGCCCGGCATGCAGGCATTGCTGGCGGGTCTGGGCGTGGAGTGGCCTTCAACGCCACTCAACGTGAGCCTGTTTCTGGCGCTGCTCGCGGCGCTGGGCGTGTATTTGTTCCTGTGGCGCACCCGTGCGGGCTACCACCTGCGCGCTGTGGGTTCCAGCCCGAGTGCAGCCGAGTACGCGGGCATTGATTCACGGCGCCAGATCATGGTGGCCATGAGCATTTCGGGTGCGTTGGCCGGTTTGGTGGGCATGAATGAAATTGCCGGGGTCAACAACAAGCTATTGCTCGAATACGTGAGTGGCGCTGGTTTTACCGGTATTGCGGTCTCATTGATGGGGCGCAGTCACCCGGTGGGCATTATTTTCTCCAGCCTGCTGTTTGGCGCGCTGTTCCAGGGTGGGGCCGAGGTGGCGTTTGATGTGCCCGGCTTCAGCCGTGACATGGTGGTGATGGTGCAGGGTTTTATCGTCTTGTTCTCGGGGGCCATGGCCTATGTGATCGCTCCCTGGGTGGCGCGTGCGGTCGCATTGGGCGCGCGGGCAACCGGCTCCCGCAAGGAGGCCCGCCATGGATGAAGCTTTCTTTGGCGCCATGCTGGCCTCCACGTTGCGGGTGTCCACGCCGCTGATCCTGTGCGCTTTGGCCGGCCTGTTTTCAGAACGCTCGGGCGTGGTGGACATCGGGCTGGAAGGCAAGATGCTATTTGGCGCGTTTGCCGCCGGTGCAGCCGGTGCAGCCTACGGGTCGACCACGATTGCCATAGCCTGCGCGATGCTGGTGGCCACCAGCCTGTCGTGGATGCACGGCCTAGCCTGTGTGAGTCACAAGGGTGACCAGGTGGTCTCGGGTGTGGCGATCAACATCATTGCTTCGGGTATGACCGTGGTGTTGGGCATTGCCTGGTTTGCGCAAGGCGGCCAAACGCCACCGGTTACCGGCGAGGTGCGTATCCAGGCATTGTTCCCGCAGGCCGTGGCGGCCCTGCATGGCATTCCGTGGATAGGTGCCGTGGTGGGTGAGGGGCTGCTGGGCCACAACGCCATGGTGTATTTCACATTGCTGCTGGTGCCCGCCACGTGGTGGCTGCTGTTTCGCACGCGCTTCGGGCTGCGCCTGCGCGCCGTGGGCGAGAACCCGCAGATGGTGGACGCTGCGGGGGTGTCGGTGGCCGGCTTGCGCTACACCGCGCTCACGCTCAATGGCATGTTGTGTGGTTTGGCCGGCAGCTACCTGGTGCTGGCGCAGAGCGCCAATTTTTCGCACAATATGACGGCAGGACGCGGCTTCATGGCCTTGGCTGCCCTGATCTTTGGGCGTTGGCATCCGGTAGGTGCTTTCTGGGCCTGTCTGCTGTTTGGCTTCCTCGACGCCGCGGCCATTCGTTTGCAAGGTGTGCAACTCCCCGGCCTGGGTGAAGTGCCGGTGCAGGCGATCCAGGCGCTGCCGTATGTGCTGACCGTGGTGCTGCTGGCAGGATTTATTGGCAAGGCCGTGGCGCCGCAGGCGCTGGGCAAGCCGTACTCGAAAGAACGCTGACGTGGCATCCAACACCTGGGTCAAAGTGGTGGGCTTCAGTGACCAGGAGAGACACTCGCTCAACACACTTTTCCGGCTGTCCGAGCGGCACACGCCTTCGTATGTGCTGTGGAAACCGGATGCCCCATCGCCACCCCAAGTGGCGCTGATCGATGTGGACAGCTATGAGGCGGGCCTGGAAATGGCATCGCCCAACCTCAATCCCAACCTCAAACTGATCTGTGTAGGTGCCGAGCCGCCGCCACAGGCTTGGCGTAGCTTCCAGCGTCCGGTGGATTGGAACGCGCTGGTGCAGGAGCTGGACCGCCTGTTTGCGCCGCCGCCCGATCTGGACATTGATCTTGGCTTTGGCGACAGCCAGGACAAAACCGTGCCGCCCGGGGTGAAGGTTTGCATGTTGGTGGGCATGACACGTGAACAGCGCCTGTACTTACGCGCACGCCTAGCACTGGCCGGTTTGACCGAGGTGGATGACGCCGAGACTGCGGGCCAGGCCAGCGCACTGATGTCGCAGCGCCAGTACGAACTGGTGGTGGTGGGACTGGAACTCAGCGACGCAGACCCTTGGTCCCTGGTGCAGGCACTCAAGGACCAGCAGGCGCCCACACGCTCGGTGATCGTGGCAACCGAATCACCCACCTGGGCCGCCATGGAGCGGGCCGAACAACTGGCCTGCACCGGCCTGCTTGAAATCCCGTTCAACCCCAAACAGGTTTTGAAGCTGCTGCAGCAGGTTTGATTGATGCACTTGCCCGCGTGCGGCGGTTGCGGTGCAAGTCCAGACTGCGTGCCAGACTGGCTTCGACCGGCAGTGGTTCACCGCCCAGCCGCGCCACCAATAGCTCCGCGCACAAGGCTGCAAAACTCAGGCCCCGTGATCCCATGCCAATGCTGATCCACAAAGGCGGATGTGGTGCCGAGGTTAGAGGGCCGACCAGCGGCAGACGGTCGTAAGTGACACAGCGTGTGCCGCTCCAGTGCGTGACCTGCTGTTGTTCAAATGCGGGCGCCAGCGCCTCGGCAACACGCGGCAGTAATTGCTGCAACTTGGCGTAATTGGCCTGGTGTTGTGCAGGAAAGTCTGCTGCCCGCAATGGGCTGGTTTCAAAGGTGGCACCGGCCATCCATTGCATGCCTGCGTCATTAGGTATGTGGGGGAGGAATCCACCACGGCCATTGACGGGAAATGGCGCGAGGGTGGCTTGCTCAATGCTGCTGTTCACTGGCCCCAAGGTCATGGTGCCGTGGAGGGCCTGCAGGTCTTGCAATTTTCCCTGTATCTCTGTATCGACGGCAACGGGAAGTTGTTGCACCAGCTCGGTACAGGCCATGGCGTTGGCTAGCACCACCAGGTCTGCGCGGGCCAATTCGGAGCCCTCTGCGTCGAGCAGTCGCCATTGACCATCATGTTGCTGCAGTTGATGCACCCGTACATCGCCCTGAAATTGGACGCCCGGTTGGGCCAGCCAGGCGCGCACCAGTTGTGCGGGCTTGATCCACGCGGCAAACGGGTGCCACAGGTTGGCCATACCAGCGCTCCAGGCATCGTTATTCCGGCTTGGGGTATGTGCTGCACCGGATGTCACCCATGTGCCCCAGTGCGGCAACGATTCGAGCTTGGAAGCTGCGTCAGTGGTTTCCCGGCATTCCAGTACACCGGTCTGCGCCCAGTCTTGGCCTGCCTGTAGCAGCGTGCGTGCGTGTTGCAGCATCAGACGCAAACCACTACGCGACAGGCGTGCGCGCGGATTGTCGTCGGCAGACACATGGGGTACGACCAGCCCGGCGGGCAGGCCGGAGGCCGCACTGGCCGGGTTTGCATGCGCGTCCAGCACCGTGACCTGCCAGCCACGCAATGCCAACGCGTGCGCCACGCTGGCACCGGACAAGCCGGCTCCGATGACAACACAGCGCCCAAGCTTTGGGGCTTGTGGCGTATCCCCCTGGCGGCTGGTAGAGAGATTCCAGTGCGGATCGAATGCACCGCTAAAGCCTGTCTCGGTGGTTTGAGGAAGGAGCCTGAAACCGGCTTGTGCAAAGGGCTCTGCCCATGTCTGTGGCAAGTCTGCGTGCAGCAGCGTGCCGCGTTTGCAACGCCGTGTGAGCAGCTTCACGGCCCATTTGTCCCACGCTGCAGACGCCTCGCCCACAAGCAGCGCGTCGGCCGCAAAACTTTGCTCGGCCAGCATGGCCTGCAGCTCGCCCACACACAGGGTCAGCGATACACGGCCCCCTTCAAAACTGATGCGTTGAAACCCCGGCAGCAGCCCGAAGCAGGCTTGTTGCAGCGCTTGCGCCAGGGGATGGTCAACGGGGAACGTGGGCACTACCGGGGCAATGCCCACGTAATGCAACATGCCGGGGCGCTGGGCGTCGTCGCGCCAGGCCTGCCAGGTGTCCAGAAAATGCCGGCTATCGCCCCATGCCGTGTCCAGCAGGGTCCAGGACGGTTTGCCGGCCCAGGGCTGGCGCATTGAGCAGATGCCTAACGGTGTCAGGCGCTAGGAGGCACGTAGCCTTGGGCGGCGTCGGCGCCGTCACCAAAGAAATGGTTTTCCATCTGGCGCGCCAGGTACTGGCGGGCGCGGGCGTCGGCCAGGTTCAGGCGGTTTTCATTGACCAGCATGGTCTGGTGCTTGAGCCAGGCAGCCCAGGCTTCCTTGCTCACACCTTCCCAGATGCGTTTGCCCAGCTCGCCAGGGTAGGGGGGGAAGTCCAGGCCTTCGGCCTCTTTGCCCAGCTTGATACATTGAACGGTGCGTGCCATGGCTAACCTTTGCAGAATAAATGCGGTGTGCGTCAAAAAACAGAATGGCGAATCTTATTCGGTTTGGATTTGCCCTTGGCGGAGTGGGAACTTAGTCGGCACAATGCACACCAAGCACGGGCACCGCGCCGACATGGCGTATCAATGGAGAAGAAGATTTTGAACTTTGTGTTGAACTGGATCGACCAAGCGCCCCGGCGCACCATGGCATTGGTGTGCCTGACCTGTGTGGCCCTGCTGGCCTATGGCCTGTATTTGCAGCATGTGGTGGGCCTGGAGCCTTGCCCGATGTGTATTGTGCAGCGATATGCTCTTGTTTTGATAGCTGTTTGCGCAGCGTTGACGGGGGCTACAGCCCGAAAAGGCTTGTATATCAGTGGCAGCGTCCTGATTGTCGTGCTGGCTGTGCTGGGAGCCTTTGTGGCCGCGCGTCAGAGCTGGCTGCAGTGGTACCCGCCCGAAGTGGCGTCCTGCGGGCGTGACCTGTACGGCATGATTGAAAACTTCCCGCTGCAGCGCGTGGTGCCCATGCTGCTCAAGGGCAGCGGTGACTGCTCCGCGGTGGACTGGACCTTCCTGGGTGGCACGATTGCCAACTGGTCTTTCCTGTGGTTTTGTGCCATGGGCGTGGCGGGCGTCGTTCTGGCCTGGCGCCGTAACCGGGCGGCTTGACGCGCCGCACAGCGCTTTCCAGATTCAGCCCAGCAGCGTCTGTTCTACTGCGGCCTTGGCGTCTTCAAGCCCCATAAAAAACCGCGTCGGCTGTGGTGCAGCTTTGGGCATGTGGCTGGGCGGGGCCCAGAGCCGGCCATCCAGCCAACTGGCGGTGAACCCACCAATGTCCTTGGGCTTCAGGGTGCAGACCGGTACATCGTCGAGCAAGGCGGTATGCACGGGAGGGGTCACATTCCAAGTGATGCTGGCCATATGCACCTTCTTTGAGCTGTTGTGGGCGCATTCTATGGCGCGCCTGCAGAAGTCTCAACTGGCTTTCACCCTATGCGGCGGCCCGCATTGCGCGGCTTGGCAGGCCGTCTGGCGTCTTAACCCAGCTTCTTCACCAACACCTGGCTCTTGCGATCCCAGTTGTACTTGCGCTTGCGTGCCTCGGGCAGCCATTCAGGGTCTACCTGCACAAAACCGCGTTTGATGAACCAGTGCATGGTGCGCGTGGTCAGCACAAAGATGCTGTCCAGCCCGGCGGCCTTGGCGCGTTGCTCAACACGTTTCAACACGCGCTCGCCATCGCCCTGGCCCTGCACATCGGGTGACACGGTGAGCGCCGCCATCTCGGCCGTTTTGGCTTCGGGGTAGGGATAGAGCGCCGCGCAGGCGAAGATCACGCCGTCATGTTCGATGATGGTGTAGTTGCCCGCATCACGCTCGATCTCGGTGCGGCTGCGCTTGACCAGCGTGCCGTCGCGCTCAAACGGCTCGATCAGTTGCAGGATGCCGCCCACGTCTTCTTCGGTGGCTTCGCGCAGGCTCTCCAGCTTTTCGTCCACCACCATGGTGCCAATGCCGTCGTGCACATACACCTCCAGCAGGATGGCGCCGTCCACCGAGAACGGAATGATGTGGCTGCGCTCCACGCCGGCCTTGCAGGCCTTGACGCAGTGCTGCAAGTAGAAAGCGGTATCGGTCGGCTGGTTGGCGGCAGGCAGGGCCTTGAGCAGTTTTTCCGCAGCGGCCAGGGGCAGCTCGGTGTCGATAGGGTTGTCTTCGCTGGCGGGCTGCGTCGGGTCCGTACGGATGCCGGGCACTTCGGTCAAAAAGATCAGCTTGTCGGCCTGCAACGCAGTGGCAACAGAGGTAGCCACCTCTTCCATGCTCAGGTTAAACGCCTCACCGGTGGGAGAGAAGCCAAACGGCGACAGCAGCACCATGGCGCCCATGTCCAGTGTGCGGGTGATGCCCGCAATGTCCACCTTGCGTACCAGTCCGCTGTGCTGGAAATCAATACCATCGACGATGCCCACGGGGCGTGCGGTGATGAAGTTGCCAGAAATGACGCGCACCGTGGAGTCGGCCATGGGCGTGTTGGGCAGGCCCTGACTGAATGCCGCTTCAATCTCGTAACGCAATTGGCCCGCCGCCTCCTGCGCGCAGTCCAGCGCCACTTCATCGGTAATACGGATGCCGTGGCTGTATTTGGGCGTGTGGCCTTTGGCCTTGAGCTGTTCGTTCACCTGGGGGCGAAAACCGTGCACCAGCACGATTTTCACGCCCATGCTCTGGATCATCGCCAGGTCTTGCGCCAGGCTTTGCAGCTTGCCGGCGGCAATGGCTTCCCCAGCGATACCCACCACAAAAGTCTGGTTGCGGAACTTGTGGATATAGGGCGCGACCGACCGGAACCAGGGGACAAAGGTGAAGTTGAAGACTGAGGTCATGCGGTCGGGGTGGCTGGAGGGCGGTGGAGTGGGGCGTTGGCTGGGATAATCCTTGATTCTCTACGAAGTTATTGCCTTGACAGCCACGCCCCTCAAAATCGAATTCCCGGAAACCTTGCCCGTGTCGGGCAAACGCGACGAAATCATGGATGCTATTCGCCAGCATCAGGTCGTCATCGTCTGTGGGGAAACCGGGTCGGGCAAAACCACGCAGCTCCCCAAGATCGCCTTGGCGATGGGCCGGGGCAAGCTCAACTACCCAGAAGGCCAGCGCGGCAAGCTGATCGGGCACACGCAGCCACGCCGTATTGCCGCCTCATCGGTGGCCAAACGCATTGCCGAAGAGCTGAAGACGCCGCTGGGCGATGTGGTGGGCTTCAAGGTGCGGTTTCAGGACCGTCTCTCCAAGGACGCTTCCGTCAAGCTGATGACGGACGGCATCTTGCTGGCCGAGACGCAGACCGACCCGCTGCTGAACAACTACGACACCATCATCATCGACGAGGCGCACGAACGTTCGTTGAACATCGATTTTTTGCTGGGTTACCTGCGCCAGATACTGCCGCGCAGGCCAGACCTGAAGATCATCGTCACCTCGGCCACGATTGATGCACAGCGTTTTGCGGACCACTTCGCAAGCAAGAAGGGCCCTGCACCCGTGATCATGGTGTCTGGTCGCATGTTCCCGGTGGAGCAGCGTTACAGGCCATTCGAGGAAAGCCGCGAATACGACCTGAACAACGCGATTGCCGATGGCGTGGACGAGCTGTGGCGTGATCCGCACAACCAAGGGGACATCCTGGTCTTCCTGCCCGGTGAGCGCGAGATCCGTGAGGCGGCAGACCATTTGCGCAAACACCTCAGCCATAGCCCGGTGATGCGCAATGCCGAAGTGCTGCCGCTGTTTGCGAGGCTGAGCCCGGCCGAGCAGGACCGTATTTTTGACGGCCACACCGGGCGGCGCATTGTGCTGGCGACCAATGTGGCCGAAACATCGCTCACGGTTCCAGGCACAAGATACGTCATTGATGCAGGTACAGCGCGCGTGAAGCGCTACAGTTTTCGTAGCAAGGTGGAGCAGTTGCTGGTCGAACCGATCAGCCAAAGCTCGGCGAATCAGCGCGCCGGGCGCTGCGGTCGGGTTGCCAACGGCATTTGCATTCGCCTGTACGACCAAAAGGACTTTGACGGACGGCCGCGTTTTACAGATCCCGAAATCCTGCGCAGCTCGCTGGCGGGCGTCATCCTGCGGATGAAGTCGCTGCATCTGGGCATCGTCGAGGACTTTCCGTTTCTGGAGCGTCCATCGGGCCGCGCAATTGCGGACGGTTACCAGTTGCTCAATGAGCTGGGCGCGGTGGACGAAGCGAATGAGCTGACACAGCTTGGCGGCGAGTTGTCGAAGTTGCCGCTGGACCCGCGCGTGGGCCGCATGCTGCTGGAGGCGCGTTCACGCGAAGCGCTGGACGAGGCGCTGGTGATTGCTTCGGCCCTGAGCGTTCAGGACGTGCGCGACCGACCGATGGAAGCGCAGCAGCAGGCCGATGCAGCGCACCAGAAGTTTGATGATGAGAAGAGCGAGTTCACGGGGTATCTGAAACTGTGGAAGTGGATCCACGATGCGCGGGGCGAAAAGTCCGTTACCGCGACGACGGGAACAACGGGCCAGCACAAGCTGACCAACCGCCAGTACGAACAGCTGCTGCGCCAGAACTTCGTCAACATGCGCCGCGTGCGCGAATGGAAAGACATTCACAGCCAATTGCACACAGTGGTTGCCGAGCACAAATGGCGCTTGAACACCACGCCCGCCAGCTACGAGCAGTTGCACCTGTCTATGCTGTCCGGCCTGCTAGGCAACATCGGCTGCAAGCTGGAAGAAGGGCAAAACGGCGAGTACCTGGGTGCGCGCAGCATCAAGTTCTTTGCGCACCCCGGCGCGCACCTGACCAAGAAGCCGGGCAAATGGATCGTCGCAAGCGAACTGGTAGAAACCACGCGCTTGTTTGGCCGCGGCATTGCGCATATCGAACCGCAGTGGCTCGAAAACGTGGGCGGGCATTTACTCAAAAAGCAATTGCTCGATCCGCACTGGGAAAAGAAGGCCGCCGAGGTGGTTGCGCTGGAGCGGGCCACGCTGTACGGCATCGTGGTCTACAGCGGACGCAAGGTGAACTATGGCCGTGTCGATATGCATGGCGCGCGGGAAATCTTTATCCGCGAAGCGCTGGTCGGCAAGGAGTGGGAAACCACTTTGCCGTTCCTGGCTGCGAACCAGAAGCTGATCAAGCAGGTCGAAGACCTGGAGCACAAGGCGCGGCGCCAGGACGTGCTGGTGGACGACGAGCTGATCTATGCGTTCTACGACCAGCAACTGCCCGCCGACGTGTGCAGCGGCTACAGCTTTGAGCGCTGGTACCGCGAAGAGGTCAAGAAGCAGCCGGACTTGCTGAAACTGACCCGTGAAGAGCTGATGCGCCATGAGGCGGCCGGCATTACCACCGCCTCGTTCCCGAAGACGATCCGCCTGGGTGGCGTGGACTGCGCCGCCACCTACCTGCACGAGCCTGGCGACGCACGCGACGGCTTGACGGTGACCGTGCCGCTGTTTGTGCTGAACCAGGTCAACGACGAGCGCTGCGAATGGCTGGTGCCGGGCATGCTCAAAGACAAGGTGCAGGCCTTGCTCAAGACGCTGCACCAGCGCCCGCGTTCGCGGCTAGTTCCGTTGCCGGAGACCGCCACTAAATTTGCTGAAGCTTTGAATGCGCCCGAGAAATTTGGTGCGGGTGGATTGGTGGAGGCCGTGCTCAAGCTGGTGCGCGAGGCGACGTCGGTTGACGTTGTCAAAGCAGATATCAAGGTCGACATGCTCAGCCCGCATTTCTTCATGAACTTCCGCGTGGTGGACGAGCATGGCCGCCAACTGGGGCATGGGCGCAATCTGGGCGCACTGAAGGCCGAACTGGGCAGCCAGGCGCGCGGCGCTTTCCAGGCGCTGGCCAGTCTGAAGCTTGCTCAAAACGCCTCCGTTCGGGCTGAGCCTGTCGAAGCCCTTCGACAAGCTCAGGGTGAACGGAGTTTGGAGTCAAATCGGCCTGCAGCCGCCGTACCACCTGCGCAAGAAGCTCCTAAAAACGTAGCAAATGCAGCACCCAAGGCCGCGCCCCAGAGCAATACGCCGAGCATTCTGGATGGCCGGTTCACCGCCTGGACCTTTGGCGAACTGCCCGAGCTGCTGGAAATCCGCAAGGGTGGACAGACGCTGATTGGTTTCCCTGCACTGATCGACGCGGGCGATGCGGTGACGGTGGAAGTGTTTGACGAACCCGAAGTCGCCGCCGCCAAACACCGCGCCGGCCTGCGCCGCCTGTTTGCGATCCAGATCAAGGACGCGCTGAAGTACCTGGAGAAGAACATCCCCGATCTGCAGAAGATGGCCGTGGCCTACATGAACGTGGGCAAGGCCGACAACGGCAGTGGCGGCGGCACGATCGAAGAGCTGCGCGAGCAGATCATCGCCGTGGCGCTGGACCGTGCCTTTCTGCTGGACCCGCTGCCCACCGATGAGTTCGCTTTCAAACGCCGCATCGAGGAAGGGCGCGGACGCCTGACCCTGATCGCCAACGAGGTGGCGCGCATGGCTAGCACCATCCTGCTGGAGTTTGCAACCGCCGCGCGCAAGATCAAGGACACCAAGAATGCCGTGGACGCCACCACCGACGCGCAGCAACAACTCAACCGGCTGATCCCCAAGAAGTTTTTGCAAGCCACGCCGTGGGACCGTCTGCAGCATCTGGCCCGTTATCTGAAAGCCATCACGCTGCGCCTGGAAAAATACCGCGCCGACCCGGCCCGCGATGCGGCCCGCCTGACCGAGCTGCGTCCGCAGGAGCAGCGCTACTGGCGCCTGGTGGCGGAGCGCAAGGGCGCGGTGGACGAGCGCATGACCGAGTTCCGCTGGCTGCTGGAGGAGCTGCGCGTCAGCTTTTTTGCCCAGGAGCTGCGCACGCCGCAGCCCGTCAGTGTGAAGCGGCTGGAAAAAGCATGGGCACAGCTGTCAAGCTAACCAACGATTCAGGAGGAGGGTGAATGAACGCAGAACCGCAGCCATTGCACACAGAGGCAGGCCCGGAAAATACCAGCGAACCGATCGGTGAGGTGGACGCGCAGCCTGCCGCAGCGGTCAACGCGGAAGCCGTGCCAAGCCTGTCACTATGGGTCTGGATACGCGAGGGCCTGCGCACTGCCGCGCTGCTGCAACCCCAAACAGGCCGCAGTGCACCCACGCCCTGGCAATTGCTGTTGCTGCTGGTACTGGCGTCCGCCCTGCAAACCGGGCTGTCTCGGTTCGAAGTGGACGGTGCGGCACAGTTTTCGCTGGCGGGTTGGCTGTACCCGTGGTGCATCACCAGCTTTTTGGTTTTCATGGTCTGGGCGGCATGCACGGTGGGCCGGCGCGCGTCAGATCCACCGCAGCCCGTGGCCGCATGGCTGGGCCTGTGGACCGTGGCCAGTCTGCCGCTCAGCCTGCTGGGTATCCTGATGGGCGCGTTGGCGGTGCATGCGTGGCTGCCGGACTGGTGGTACAGCGGGGCCTGGGCTGCATGGGCACTCTATGGGCTGATGTGGGTGTGGCTGATTGCGATCCTGGTGCGGGTCACGCTGACGGTGGTCGCCTCAGGCATGGCGCGCGCAGGTCTGGTCGCTGGTTTGGTACTGCTGCAGGCCTTTGCGACCTGGCAGGTCAATGACAGCCGCCCCTGGCAGGCTGATTACGCTACGCAGGCACAGAACGAAACGCCCACCCTGAAACTCAGCCAGTTGGTGTTTGAAAACCAGCAGGTCTTGTTGGACAAAGGCTTGGAGGCGCTCAGACCCGGCACGCCCGGGCGGGTGAATGTGTTTGGACTCGTGTTTGCACCCTATGCGCAAGATGTATTTTTGCGTGAGTCCGGCATGGTGGCCGGTGTGCTGCAGGACCGGTTTGACGCCAAGGGCCGGGTGCTGCAACTGGTCAACCACCCCGGCGCGACAGAAACCATTCCCTGGGCCACCAACCAGAACCTGGAAGACGCGATAACCGCCATGGCCAAGGTGATGGACCGTGAGCGCGATGTGCTGGTTCTCTACCTGACCTCGCACGGTGGCTCAGACTTTCGCCTGGCCGCGTCTCACTGGCCGCTGGAGGTGGATGAGCTCACGCCGCAGATGCTGCGCAAGATGCTGGACAACGCAGGCATACGCAACCGGGTGATTGCCGTATCGGCCTGTTACTCAGGTGGCTGGATAGAACCATTGGCCTCGGATACCACACTGGCCATGACCGCTGCAGACGCCACCCACACATCGTACGGCTGTGGCAAAAAATCGGAGCTCACCTTCTTTGGCCGTGCCATGTTTGACGAGCAGTTGCGCAAGACGCATTCGTTCGAGCAGGCGTTCCAGAACGCCGTGCCCGTCATTGCCCAGCGCGAAGTTGAAGGCAAGAAAACCGACGGTTTTTCCAACCCGCAGATATCCGTAGGTGCCGGCATACGGCCGGTGCTGCTGCAACTGGAAAAAGCCCTGGAGCCTCCTGCCAAGTAAGCCCCTGCGCTGCCACTACACTGTGGCAAAGAAGAGGAGACAGCTATGGCCCAAGTCGCCACAGAAGGCGTGGTATTCCCTACCGCCTCCGACGGATCACGCAGCACCACCCGCACGGGCGCTGAAATCCTGGCAGCCGCCTTGCGGCCGCTGGACCCGGACCAGGCGGACGCGGCCCTGCGTGAGAACCACTGGCGCCGTACCTACCCCACCTACTTCCGCACATTGGTGCAAGGCGCCTTGCCCTCGGCAGAACTGGTGTTGGCCAGTGCGCGTGCAGGTCTGGACGCCGCCTGGAGCAGCATGCGCTGGGAGCAGGAGAGGCAGCAGATGTCCCTGCACAACGGACTGGCCACCCATACTCCGCATTTCCAGACCCTGAGCCTGCGTGGCAAGGGCGACGCGGCCGTCACGCCATGGACGGTGCCGCTGGATGGTGAACAACTCAGCGGCGAGCGCCTGCGCATGAAAATTGCCGACTGGCTGGCGCGCGGCATCATCGAACCGTCGGCGGCCAGCGCGCTGGAGCGCTGCCTTGCGCACCCCGAATGGTTTGACCTGTCCGACCGCACCATGGTGCTGCTGGGCGCTGGCAGTGAGGCCGGGCCACTGCGCTGGCTGACCCGCTGGCGCGCCAACGTGGTGGCGGTGGACATCAACCGCCCCGAAGTCTGGCAACGCATTGCCGACATTGCCTTGGCGGGCAACGGCACGCTGCAGATTCCGCTGCGCAACGGCAACGGTGTGGTCAGCACCGACGACTGGATGGCCCGCGCGGGTGCCAACCTGATCACCGAGGCACCCGGCATTGCTGCGTGGATCACCGGGTTTTCCGGCCCGCTGGATGTGGCTTCGCTGGCCTATCTGGATGGCGAGCGCCATGTGCGTGTAGCCATGGGCATGGACATGGTGGTGCAGGCTGCTTGCGTGGCCAATCCGCATACCACACTGGCTTTTCTGGCCACCCCCACCGACATGTTTGCCGTGGCACGCGAAACGGCGCAGGCCGCCATGGATGCCTACAAAGAGCGGCCACTGACCAGCCGCACGCTGCAAAGCTCATTGCACCTGGCCACTGGCGACCGCTTTTTCCAGCCGAATATCGAAGAGTTCGTGCGTGGCCCCAACGGCGTGCAGTACGGCGTGGCCGACAGCATGGTGATCGAGCAGGGGCCGAACTATGCGCTGGCCAAACGCCTGCAGCAGTGGCGCGCGCTGATTGCGCGGGCGGCGGGCCACCGCGTGTCGCTGAACGTGGCGCCCAGTACCACCACGGTATCGGTCACCAAAAACCCGCTGTTGGCTGCCGGTTTTGCCGGGGCCAGCAGTTTTGGCCTGGAGGTGTTTGAGCCCGAAACCACCAACGCCCTGATGGCCGCCCTGTGGGTACACGACCTGCGCAGCGACCAGTCCGCCGCCAACCCGGCCCGGCCCCTGGCGCACCCACTGGAGCTGTTTATGGACAACGCCTGCCACGGCGGGCTGTGGCGCAGCGCCTATCTGCCACGCTCGGCCCTGCCCATGGCGGCGGCGCTGGGCTGGGTGCGCAAGCGTTTTACGGCCTGAGGCGCTCAACACGTGTTGGACTACAGACTGCGCGCGCCCCAGGCCGCGGACTATGCCGCCATCACATCCTGGGTGCCAGACGCGGCAGCCTGTTTGCGCTGGGCCGGGCCGCGCATGTCTTTTCCGTTCGCTGCGGCAGACCTGCCGACATTGCTGACCATGGAGTCCAGCCACAGCTATTGCCTGGCGCGGGGAGATGCACTGGCGGTAGGGTTTGGACAGCATTGGGTCAACCGTCCCGGTGCGGTGCATGTGGGGCGTATTCTGGTATCGCCCCAGGTGCGTGGGCAGGGACTGGGCCGGGTGCTGGTGGAGCAATTGTTGGCGCGCGCCTTGCAAGTGAGCGGCGTCGATACGGTTACCCTGCGTGTGTACCGGGACAATGGGGCGGCGCTGGCGCTGTACACCAGCTTGGGTTTTGCACAGGTTACAGCCGAGTCCAATGCAGAAATGTTCTTTATGCAGCGCTAGTGCTGCGGGTGTTATCCGTCACAATCCAGCCGAATAGGACAGGGAGAAAGTTCTGATGAGTAACTTGGTCAATGGCTTGAATCGGGAGACGTTTGACATCAACCAGACGGTCTTTCGGACGGGGGACTATGGCGACGCAGCCTACGTCATCGAAAAAGGCTGTGTGGAAGTGTTGGTGGGGGCGGACGATGCGCCCAAACGCGTTGCCATGCTGACCGAAGGCGCCATGTTTGGGGAAGTCGCCCTGCTGGACCGCCAACCGCGCACCGCCACGGTGCGCACGCTGCTGCCCACCAGTCTGGTGCGTATTGACCGTGCCCATGTGGAGGAGTTGCTGGTGCGTGCCGACCCGGTCATCCAGTACCTGTTGCGCCTGATGCTGGAGCGTTTTCGCAATTCCAGCGGGGGTGTTGCCAATGCCGAAATCCAGGCGGCCCGCGCAGCCGCGATATCGCAACCCGGTATGGACCTGCACTCTGCCGCCGTGCATACGCTGTCGCTGGCACATGACCTGTCGGACGGCATAACCCATAACCAATTGGCTCTGTACTACCAGCCCATCATCCTGTTGCACAGCAATGCGCTGGTCGGGTTTGAGGCGCTGGTGCGCTGGGAACATCCCAAGCTGGGCCTGATCAGTCCGGACGAGTTCATCCCGTTGGCCGAAAAAACCGGTTTGATCCACAAGGTGGGTGAATGGGTGCTGCAACGCGCCATTTCCGATTGGAAACACTTGCGCGGCCTGTGTGTCAGCGACACGCAGCACCTGCCATTTCTGAGCGTCAACCTGTCTGCGCCCGAGCTGTCCGGCGCCGGCATGGCACAAACTGTACAAAACCACCTGGCCGCACAGCAGATGCCGCCACACGAGCTGCGCATCGAACTGACCGAGACGGTCATCGTGAGCAGCCTGGCCGCGGTATCCCACACCATCAACGCCTTGCGGGCTCTGGGCATCGGCATTGCGCTGGACGACTTTGGCACCGGTTACGCCGGGCTGGACTACCTGCAGACGCTGCCGTTCTCCAGCATCAAGATCGACAAGGCGTTTGTCGCGCAAATGCACACGGCCGAGCGCAGCTTCCAGATCGTCAAGTCAGCGCTCGAACTGTCACGCCAGTTGGGCCTGACCACGGTGGCCGAGGGCATTGAAGACCTGGCTACCGCTGCTGCGCTGAAGGAGATGGGCTGTACCTACGGGCAAGGGTATTACTTTGCCAAACCCAAGCCCCTGCAGGCGGTGCAGGATTGGGCGAAGACCTTTAAAGGTTAACGCGGCACCACGCGCAGTAAGCGGCCCTGCGGGTTGTCGGTCAGCAGATAGAGCCAGCCGTCCGGCCCTTGGCGCACGTCGCGGATGCGCTCGCCCAGGTCGTCCAGCAGCTTGTTTTCCCGCACCACCTTGCCCTGGAAAGGTTGCGCCAGTTCGATACGGTTGAGGTAGCCAAACTTGAGCGAGCCCACCATCAGGTTTCCCACCCAGTCCTTGCCATACCGCGTGCTGGTGACAAAGGCCATGCCCGAGGGAGCGATGGAGGGCACCCAGTAGTGCAGCGGTTGCTCCAGCCCGCTTTTGCTGCTCAGGCCATCCCCAATCTTGCCGCCACCGTAGTTCTCGCCATAGGTGATCACGGGCCAGCCGTAGTTGCGGCCTTTTTGCGGCAGGTTGATTTCGTCACCGCCCTGCGGGCCGTGTTCATGGGCCCACAGCGTGCCGTCGGGGGCTAGCGTGGCGCCTTGCGGGTTGCGGTGGCCCAGGCTCCATATCTCGGGCAGGGCGCCCGCGGTGCCCACAAATGGGTTGTCTGGCGGGATGCTGCCGTCCTTGTGGATACGAATGATCTTGCCGTGGTGGTTGTCCAGCTTTTGTGCATCGTCCTTGCGGCTGAAACGGTCGCCCAGCGTCAGATAAAGCGTGCCGTCGGGCTGGCCCGCCTTGCGCCCCTCCACGATGCGGCAGCCAAAGTGGGCCGAGCTGTTGACCTTGGGTTTCTGGCTGAACAGTATGCGGACATTGCCCAGTGCGCGCAAGTCGCCGGACAGTGTGGCGCTGGCCAGCGCGGTACTGTTGCCACCACCACTGGCGGCGGGTTCGGAGAAACAGAAGTACAGCGTGCGGTTGCGGGCGAAGTCCTGGTCAGTCACCACGTCCAGCAAACCGCCTTGGCCACCGGCGGCCACTGCGGGCAGGTTTTGCAGGGGCGGGCTCAGCGTGCCGTTGGCGTCCACCACCCGCAGGCGGCCGGGGCGCTCGGTCACCAAAAAACGGCCTTCGGGCAGGAAGGCCACGGCCCATGGGTTTTGCAGGCCGCTGGCGATAGTTTCGGTGCGTACGGCTTGTGCAGATGCGCTATGAAGGGTGAGCGCACCGAGTGCCGCCATCACCCAGGATTTCAAGCATTTCATGGCTCTAGCCCTTATGGATAGTGCGCAAGCCGCTCCTGAATTTATAGCGACTGCAGGCGTTTCAAGGCGTTGTGCAGGGTCTCGTCCTGCTTGGCGAAACAGAAACGTACCACACGCTGGTCAAACCCTTCACCGTAAAAGGCGGATAGCGGGATGGCGGCCACGCCCACTTCGCGGGTGAGCCACTGGCAGAAGTCGGCCTCGTTCAGGTCGCTCACCTCCGAGATGTCCACGCACTGGAAGTAGCTGCCCTCAGACGGCAGCAGCTTGAAGCGGGTGTTCTGCAAGCCAGCGCGAAACAGGTCGCGCCTTCGCTGGTAGAAGGCTGGCAGGTCCTGATACGGCGCGGGGTTGGCCAGATAGCGGGCCAGCCCGTACTGCACCGGCGTGTTGACGGTGAACACATTGAACTGGTGCACCTTGCGGAACTCGGCCATCAGCGGGGCGGGCGCGACCACGGTGCCCACTTTCCAGCCGGTGACATGGAAGGTCTTGCCAAAGCTGGAGACCACGAAGGCGCGCGCAGCCAGCCCGGGAAAGCGCGACGCACTTTCATGCTGCGCGCCGTCGAACACCATGTGTTCGTAGACCTCGTCACTGATCAGCAGGATATTGGTGGGGGCCAGCAGGTCCTGCAGCGCCAGCATGTCGGCACGCGACCAGACGGTGGCGCTGGGGTTGTGCGGCGTGTTGATGAGGATGGCGCGGGTGCGCGGCGTGATGGCAGCGCTGATCTTGGCAAAGTCGGGGCGGAAGGTGCCTGGCGTCAGGGGCACCCGCACGGCCACGCCACCGGCCAGTTCGATATTGGGCACATAACTGTCGTAGCAGGGCTCCAGCACGATCACTTCATCGCCCGGGTGGACGATGGCCAGGATGGCGGTGATGATGGCCTGTGTGGCCCCGGCTGTGATGGTAATTTCGTCTGCAGCCCCATACTGGTGTGCGTGAAGCGCTTCTATTTTGGTAGCAACGGCCTCGCGCAGTGCAGGCACACCTGGCATGGGCGGGTACTGGTTGTGCCCTGCCTGCATGGCCTGGGTGACCTGGTCCACCAGAGCCGGGTCACAGGCAAAGTCCGGGAAACCCTGGCCCAGGTTGACGGCCTTGTGTTCTGCAGCCAGCGCCGACATGACGGTGAAGATGGTGGTGCCAACCGCAGGCAGGCGGCTGGTGATGGAGGGAGTGGGAAAGGTGGTCATGCAATCACGCGATGAAGGAGATGAATGTCTTTAACGGCAGCTTGAAGGGGAGTCACAACTCGTAGTCGTTGACATGCCCGTCCATGGCTTTGGCGATCAGGTTGCGGTTCAGGCGGGTGCTCAGCAGCTCGGCAAAGGTGTAGACAAAGTTGCGCAGGTAGGCGCTGCGTTTGAAGGCCACACGTGCCACGTTCTGGCCAAACAGCACGCCGGCAGGGCGCACCACCAGGCCGCCCTTGCCGCCGTTGTTCTCGCAGTCGTCCTGCACGTCACGCACCGCCATCTCGGCGGCGATGCCCACACCCAGACCCAGGCGCACATAGGTCTTGATCACGTCGGAATCGATAGCTTCGAGCGCAATGCGTGGTTCCAGCTTCTTGGCGGCAAAGGCCAGGTCGATCTTGGTGCGTCCGGTGAACGACGGGTGGTAGGTGATGAGGGGCTCCAGCGCCACGTCTTCCAGGGTGATACGTTCCTTCTGCGCCAACGGGTGGTCCACGGGCAACACCAGCATGTGTTGCCACTCGTAGCAGGGCAGGGTGACCAGCTCGGAGTAGGCGGCCAGCGATTCGGTGGCAATGCCGATTTCGGCCACTTCGTCGATCAGCATGCGGGCCACCTGGTCGGGCGCGCCCTGGTGCAGGCTGATATTGACCTTGGGATACGCGGTGCGCAATGCGGCCACTTTTTCGGGCAGCACATAGCGGGCTTGCGTGTGGGTGGTGGCGATGGACAGGGTGCCACTGTCTTCTGCACTGTACTGCTCGCCAATGCGCTTGAGGTTACCGACCTCGCGCATGATCAGTTCAATGCTTTTGAGTACGTGCTGGCCGGGCTCGGTGATGCGTTTGAGGCGTTTGCCGTGGCGCGCAAAAATGTCGATGCCCAGCTCTTCTTCCAGTTCGATGATGGCCTTGGAAACGCCAGGCTGCGAGGTGTGCAGCGCCTTGGCGGCCTCGGTCAGATTGAGGTTGCGGCGCGCGGCTTCCTGGACGAAGCGAAACTGGTGGAGGTTCATATCTAATTTCAGCTAAGAATGAAATTCATTATGCTTCAATCATCTATGGCTTCAAGCCTTCCAGGGCGATTTCTGCCAGCAGATGCACCAAACGTGGGCTTTCGCCCACAGCGCCTTGCAAGCTGAATTGCACTTGCGGGTGCTGGGCACGGAGCCCCGCCACCAGCAGCGGCAAATCCTCGCGAGCATGTTTGCCAACGCCCAGGAACAGCGGCACGATGGTGATGGCGTTCACGCCTGCATTTGTCAATTCCAGCGTGGCTTGCGCGATGTCGGGTGTGCTCAGTTCGAGGTAAGCACACTGCACCGGAGTCAACGGGGAAAGCTCTTTGAGCCGGGCCGCCACGGCTTCCATGGGCTTATGCCACAGAGGATCCCGCGAACCATGGGCAAACAGGATGATGCCTGGGCGTTGCTGCGGCGCGGTCATCGTCGGATCACCAGCCAGCCGAAGGCCGAGAGCGAGAGCAGCGAATAAATCAGGCCCGGCAGTGCCGCCGTAAACCACGGCGCCCAGCCGCGCAGCGTGCCCAGGTCGCCCAGCACATTGTTGAGCAGCACAAAGCTGATGCCGGCCATCACGCCGCCAAAGACGTAGGTGGCAATACTGCCGGAACGGAAATGCAGGTAAGCGAAGGGCAGTGCCAGTACCACCATCACCAGGCAGCTCAGGGGGTAAAACACCTTTTTCCAGAACTGCACTTCGTATTTCTGCGCGCTTTGGCCGTTGGCCTCCAGGTGACCGATGTACTGGAACAAATCGATCGTGCCCATGCGCTCGGGGCGCAGGACGGCGGCGGCCACCATTTCGGCGCTGATCTGGGTGGGCCAGCGGAAACTCTCCGAGAACGCGCGATCCACCCGGTGGGAGGGCGTATCGGTGGTGAACTCAGTACGGTCGACCTTCTCGAGCAACCAGTCCTCGTGTTCACCAAAACGGGCCGATTGCCCCTGCGTCATGGACACCAGATAGCCCTGGTTGTCGAATTCAAAAATGCGCACATCTTTCATGTTGCCGTCGGAGTCCAGCGAGCCGACGTTGACCGAATAGTTGCCGTAGGCCTGTTTTTCCTTGAGCCACGCGCCCGTCTTTCCCACGGTAATGCGACCCTGGTACTGCGACTTGAGCAGTTGCGCCGTGCGGTCCGCCAGCGGCGCGAGGTAGTCCCCTACGGCAAAGGTGAACACCACAAAGCCCACCCCCAGCAGCAACAGCGTACGCAAAGCGCGCCAGGGCCCCAGCCCGCTGGTGCGCAGAATGGTGAATTCGGAGCTCTGGGCAAAACGCGCCATCACAAAAATGGTGCCTATGAGTACGGTGATGGGCAGCAGCTCATACACGTGGCTGGGCGCCATCAGGGTGACGTACAGCATGGCCTGGGGCAGTTTGTAACCGGCGGCACCAAAACGACCGATAGCCTGCAGCTCTTCGACAAAGTCAAAGAAGAAAAACAGGGCCACAAACCCCAAGGTCACCAGCGCGACCGCGGTCACCATTTCGCCGTAAAAGAGGCGGCGCAGCGTTCTCATGGTGTGCCTCCGGTGGTTACCGAGGCCTGCGGCAGGGGGCGCCGGCGCAGCACCCAGTTGTTATGGCGTTTGGCCAGCCATAACAGGCCCAGCACCAGTGCACCACCGTGCAGCGCGAACAAAAAGGCGCCAAACGGCACCTGGTTGGCCGCAATCCAGCTTTTTCCAAGCACCAACAGGTTGAAATAAACGATGAATGCCAGAAAGGCCACACCCAGATTGGCCGTGCGACCCACGCGCGGATTCACGCCCGCGGCGGCCAGGCCGATGATGACGAAATTGAAGGCCGCCAATGTGAGGCCAAAACGCCAGGACAACTCGGCCAAATGCTGTGGAATGGGGGTCTTGATCAGGTCCAGCGATGTCATCGCGCTGAATGGCACGTAACTGCGCGCGGAAGGGTCATCGGCACCGACACGCGCACCGTAACTCTCAAACACGCTGATGCTCATATCGGTTTTTCCGCGGGTCTTTTCCAGGCGTTGGCCGTTTTGAAGGACCAGAAAGCGGTCCGGGCCGATCACCTCCACATGCCCCGTGCGGGCAGAGGTGATGGTTTCCTTGTTCTGCTCGTTGGTGGCAATGAAGACGTTGTTGCCAGACTGGTTGTCTTTGGCGTCCTTCTCAATGAAGAACACGCGGTCGCCGTTGGCAGATTCCTGGAACTGGCCCGGCTCGATGCGCGCGATGTCGCCACGTTTCTCGTACTTGTCACGCAAGTCTTCAATCCGGCCAAAGGCCCAGGGCAGGATAAAAAAGGCGAGGGCCAGAATCAGCACCAGAATGGGCCAGGCAAAGCGAAACAGGGGATTGATCAGCGAAACCAGCCCCCGGCCACTGCCAAACCAGATCACCATTTCACTGTCGCGGAACATGCGGGTCAGGACGTTGAGCACGGCAATGAACAGGCTCATGGACAGGATGGTGGGCATGTCCGACAGCACCGTGTACCCCATGATGATCATCACGTCCGTGGGGTTGAACGTGCCCCGGGAGGCCTCGCCCACGGTGCGGATCAGGGTCATTGTCATCACCACCGTCACCAGAACCACCAGGGTGGCGCCAAAACTGCGTGCGAGTTCTTTGCGGATGGAGGAATGGAATAACATGGCGGAGAAGGAAAAACCGAATTATGAACTTTGAAATCAAACCTCTGGGCCTCGTGGGCGTTGGCAGTGAAAAATGTGATGCCCTGATCGTCCTGGTGTCCCAGGACTTCAAGCCGGCCAAGGACGATCTTTCGCAGCTCGTGGCCCAGGCCCTCAAATCCGGAGACCTGGAAGCCAAACCCGGCAAGCCACTGTCTTTGTACCGGCCGGTGCAGGCCAATGCCGTGCGTGTGGTGCTGGCAGGCGTAGGCGAGGGGTCCGCTCGCCAGGTGCGTTCGGCGGTGGGCGCTGCGCTGGCGCTTGTGAAGTCCGCCGCGTTGAAAAAGCTGGTCATCAGCTTTGCCGCACCGGCGCGTGATGAGGCCGTGCGGGCAGCAGTGCTGGCTGCGGCAGATGCCAGTTACGTCTACACCGCGACCAAATCCAAGGCTGAAGGACGCACGCTGCAAAAAGTCGTGCTTGCCGCGACCAATGCGTCCGAAGTGAAGCTCTCTTTCAACCGCGCTGTAGCTACGGTAGCAGGGGTGGAAGTGGCCAAAGAATGGGCCAACCGGCCTGCCAACCACGCCACGCCAACGTTACTGGGCCAGGCGGCTCAGGAACTGGCCAAGATAGCCAAGATCAGTTGCGAGGTGTTGGGACCCAAAGAGGTGGCCAAATTGGGCATGGGTTCGTTCATGGCCGTGGCGCAGGGCTCCGAGCAGCCATTGCGCTTCATCGTGCTGCGTTATGACGGCGCCGCCAAGACCAAGGCACCGGTCGTGCTGGTGGGCAAGGGCATTACTTTTGACAGCGGCGGCATCTCCATCAAACCTGCAGCTGAGATGGACGAAATGAAATTCGACATGTCTGGTGCGGCCAGCGTTCTGGGCGTGTTTCGCACCCTGGGGCAACTCAAACCCGCCATCAATGTGGTCGGCTTGATCCCCGCCTGCGAAAACCTGATCAACGGGCGTGCGGTCAAACCCGGTGACGTGGTGACCAGCATGAGCGGTCAGACTATCGAGATTCTCAATACCGACGCGGAAGGTCGTCTGGTGTTGTGTGATGCACTGACCTATGCCGAACGCTTCAAACCTGCTGCTGTGGTGGACATTGCCACCCTGACCGGCGCCTGTGTGGTGGCATTGGGCAGCGTACGCAGCGGCCTGTTCTCGTCGAATGAGGCCTTGGGCGATGCGCTGATGGCGGCTGGCAACGTGGCGCAGGATCTGAGCTGGCGCCTGCCACTGGACGATGAGTATTCAGAAGGGTTGAAAACCAATTTTGCCGACGTCGCCAATGTGGCAGGACGCGCCGGTGGTGCGATCACTGCAGCCAAATTCCTGCAACGTTTCACCGAAAAGTTTCCCTGGGCGCATCTGGATATCGCCGGTACGGCTTGGAAGAGTGGCGCTGCCAAGGGCGCTACCGGTCGTCCAGTCGGGCTGCTGGTCGAGTATCTGTTGGCCGAGGCGGACCGCAAGTAGGTTCGGCAAATGACTGAGGTTGCCTTCCATTTTGGTGCGCCGGACAAGCTGGCTTACACCTGCCGCCTGCTGCGCAAAGCCGCGGGCAGCGGGGCCCGGGTGGTAGTACTGGGTGATGCGCGCAGCGTGCAGCAGCTGGATACAGACCTGTGGGCTCTGGCGCCGACTGACTTTCTGGCGCACTGTGCTGAGGGTGCAGATGACAGCCTGATGCAACGCTCTGCGGTGGTGCTGGTGCAGCAGCTTCCTGCGGATTTACCGCACCGTCAGGTGCTGGTGAATCTCGCCGAGCAAGTGCCTCAGGGGTTTGACACCTTTGAGCGGGTGATTGAAGTGGTCAGCCATGACGATGCTGACAGGGCGCAGGCTAGGGGGCGCTGGAAACGGTATGTAGAGCTTGGGTATGCCATCACCCGGCATGATTTGGCCCTGAAAGGTGCGAATTGATGTCTTCGACCAAGGCGACTCCCAGATTCCTTCCCACACTCACGGAAGTGGTGCATCCTGCCTCGCCGGTCGTCGCACGGGCTTCGGCTGAAGACCGGGCGCAACTGGTCGAGCGCGTGACCCAGCGTGCCGTTGCGGCAGTGCAGGAGCAGTTGCAAGCCACACTTCAGTCGCTGTTAGACGAGCACGTGCAAATCCTGGCACAACGCTTGCAAGCGGAAACGGAGCGCGTAGTCCGGCTGGCGGTGTCCCAGGCCCTGTCTGAGGAAAATGCCTCGGGGTCCTGAATGCAGGGGTGTTGCGGAGCAGCCATATTTTTCCTCGCTTGGTGACTTCCCTATATCCGCTGGTCAGAATCTGCGCTATCGTGTTGGGTGTGGAATAAATAATTCACGCTGTTTTTTCTTTGTTTAAATTTTTGGAGTTTTTATGCAATTCAAAGTGAAAAGTGCTTTGACAGTATTGGCCGCAGCAGCTCTGCTGGTGGCTTGCGGTAAGAAGGAAGAGGCAGCTGCTCCCGCAGCAGCGCCTGCTGCAGCTCCAGCTGCCCCGGCTGCTGCCGTGGTGAAGATTGGTCACGTTGGCCCTACCAGCGGTGCCATTGCCCACTTGGGTAAAGACAACGAAAACGGCGCTCGCATGGCCATTGAAGAACTCAATGCTGCTGGCGTGACCCTCGGCGGTCAAAAGGTAACTCTGGAACTGTTGGCTGAAGACGATGCTGCTGATCCAAAGCAAGGCACCGCAGTCGCCCAAAAGCTGGCTGATGCCAAGGTTGCTGGCGTGATCGGTCACCTGAACTCTGGTACCACCATCCCCGCTTCCAAGATTTACAGCGATGCTGGCATTCCCCAGATTTCTCCTTCCGCTACCAACCCCAAGTACACACGCCAAGGTTTCAAGACCACCTTCCGCGTAGTGGCTGATGACACCCAACTGGGTGGCACACTGGGCAAGTACGCTGTTGGCACCCTGAAGGGTAAAGCCATCGCCGTGATCGATGACCGTACCGCTTACGGCCAAGGTGTTGCTGAAGAGTTTGCCAAGGCAGTGGTTGCTGCTGGCGGCAAAGTGGTGGCTACCGAGTTCACGACCGACAAAGCTACCGACTTCAACTCCATCCTGACCACTATCAAGGGCAAGAAGCCTGATGTGGTGTTCTTCGGTGGTATGGACGCTGTTGCTGGCCCCATGCTCAAGCAAATGAAATCCCTGGGCATCAAAGCCAAGTTCATGGGTGGCGACGGCATCTGCTCCACCGAACTGGTGAAGCTGGGCGGCGACGCTATTGCTGACGACCAAGTCTACTGCGCGGAAGCCGGTGGCGTTGAAGGCGAAGGCAAGGCTGGCATGGAAGAGTTCAAGGCCAAGTTCAAGGCCAAGTTTGGTGCTGATGTCCAAGTGTACGCACCCTACGTGTACGACTCCGTGAAGATCATGGTGGCTGCCATGGTGAAGGCTGACTCGGCTGATCCAGCCAAGTACCTGCCTATGTTGGCCGCTACTGACTACAAGGGTGTGACCGGTCCTGTCGTGTTTGACGAAAAGGGCGACATCAAGAACGGCGCTTTGACACTGAAGACTGTTCGCGGTGGCAAGCTGGAAACCCTGGCTGTGATCCGCTAATTAGCGGCATCTACAGTTAAGTGAGTTAACGGAAAAGAGGGGCACTCGAAAGAGTGCCCCTCTTTTTTTGTCTCTTTGATAGCGCGATCACCCCGAAACCGGGAAGAACTCAGGTTAGAATATGAGGCTCTGGAGCGGTGGATGAGCGGTTTAAGTCACACGCCTGGAAAGCGTGCGTGGGGTAAAACCCACCGCGGGTTCGAATCCCGCCTGCTCCGCCAGAACTTGGGCTTCATCGGTTTCCAACCGTATCAGCAAGCCCCCTGAAAGCCTCGATTCCCTTGTGGACTCGGGGCTTTTTTGTTGTCGCGTGTGTTTGTCAGCCAAGACAAAGTGGAGGGGGGGGAATCTGCCCAGCCAATGTCAGCCACTATTTTGTGATGGCTCCACTGGCGATATGTTGCAGATCACATTCCGAACAAGGCCTGAGGCCTCTTCAACACGAATACAGAATGGGTGCTGGCAGTGAGTCGCACCATGGGACTGCAAGCGTTCAAGCAAAAAAAACGGGCGATCAACAGAACGCCCGGGAGTGTCCACGAATCCCCTGAAACAGGGGATGCAGGAAACAGATTACTTGGTTCCCTGAACCATCTTCATGGCCGTGGCGATCAGGGTGGACACTTCACTCATGTTGCTTGGAATGATGAGCGTGGTCGTAGCGTCTGAGGCCACCTTGCTGTAGGCTTCCACGGCTTTTTCGGCCACCTTGAGTTGCACGGCTTGTTCACCGCCGGGCTGGCGAATGGCCGCAGCAATGCGTTCGATGGCGGAAGCGGTAGCGTCCGCCACGGCGGTGATGGAGGAGGCTTCACCCTGGGCTTTGTTGATCACGGCCTGTTTTTCACCTTCGGAGCGGGCAATAAAAGCCTCGCGCTCACCGGTAGCGATGTTGATCTGTTCCTGGCGGCGGCCTTCGGACGCGGCAATCAGGGCGCGCTTTTCGCGCTCGGCCGTGATTTGCGCCTGCATGGCGTGCAGGATTTCCTTGGGGGGTGTCAGATCCTTGATCTCGTAACGCAGCACCTTCACACCCCAGTTCAGTGCAGCCTCGTCAATGGCGGCGACGACCTGGGCGTTGATGATGTCGCGTTCTTCAAACGTTTTGTCCAGCTCCAGCTTTCCGATGACCGAACGCAATGAGGTTTGTGCGAGCTGCGAGATGGCAACGATGTAGTTGCTGGAGCCATAACTCGCGCGCATAGCGTCTGTCACTTGGAAGTACAGAATGCCGTCCACCTGCAATTGGGTGTTGTCGCGCGTAATGCAGACTTGGCTGGCAATGTCCAAAGGGATTTCCTTGAGCACATGTTTGTAGGCCACTTTGTCGACAAAGGGCACCAGGATGTTGAGCCCAGGCGTCAAGGTGCCGTGGTATTTGCCCAAACGCTCGATCACCCAGGCATGCTGTTGGGGCACGACCTTGAGAGAGCGGGTGATGAAGATGACGGCGATAACCAGAATGAGTACTGCGATTTCCATGATGTTCCCTGTTTAAGCTTTGTCGACCAGCAGGCGGTTGCCTACCAGTTCGGCGACTCGGTGTGCGCCGGGGTTGGGGGTGACGCCAGCGCGGTGGATGGCGGTCCAGTTAGCGCCGCGGTATTGCACGCTGGCGGTGCCATCGGGGTTCCAGGTGCTGATTTGCACCGTTTCTCCGATGTCCAGATTGACGTTGACGTTGGCCTGAGCAGGAGGTTCAAGCCGACTGCGGTCCCGCTTGAGGTGCCATCCCACGACGGCACCACCACCCACCAAAGCTGCGGCGAGGATCTGCACCGTCAGGCTAGCACCCAGATGGGCGGCCAGTGCTGCTGCGGCCAGACCAATGGCCAGCATCAGCAGATAAAAAGTCCCGGTTAACAGCTCTACAGCGACTGCCGCCCCTGCGAGCAGCCACCAGACGGTTGACTCTGCCATGTTGAGAAGCCCCTTTGTGTTGACAACGCCACATTGTGGGCTAAAAGGTCGGCGCAGCAATATGCCGGATGCAATAAGTCCTTACACTTCGCGCCTGTTTTGCAGTTTTTGGACTGCCCGTTGGAGCCTTGCCATGAAATTCCGCTTTCCCATCATCATCATTGACGAAGACTTTCGCTCGGAAAACACGTCCGGCTTGGGCATTCGCGCCTTGGCCCAGGCCATTGAGTCCGAGGGCTTTGAGATCCTCGGTGTTACCAGTTATGGCGATCTGAGCCAGTTTGCGCAGCAGCAGTCACGCGCCAGCGCCTTCATTCTGTCGATCGATGACGAAGAATTCACGCCCGGCCCGGACCTGGACCCCGCGGTGGTGAACCTGCGCCACTTCATCGAGGAAGTGCGCCGCAAGAATCTGGATGTGCCCATCTATGTGTACGGCGAAACCAAGACCAGCCGCCACATCCCCAACGACATCCTGCGCGAACTGCATGGTTTCATCCATATGTTCGAGGACACGCCCGAGTTCGTGGCGCGCCACATCATCCGCGAGGCCAAGAGTTACCTAGAAGGTGTGCAGCCGCCGTTCTTCAAGGCACTGCTGGACTACGCCGAAGACGGTTCTTATTCCTGGCACTGCCCGGGCCACTCCGGTGGTGTCGCGTTTCTGAAGAGCCCCGTGGGCCAGATGTACCACCAGTTTTATGGCGAAAACATGCTGCGCGCCGACGTGTGCAACGCGGTGGAAGAGCTGGGTCAACTGCTGGACCACAACGGCGCGATTGGTGCCAGTGAGCGCAACGCGGCGCGTATTTTCAATGCTGACCACTGCTTTTTCGTGACCAACGGCACGTCCACCTCCAACAAGATGGTGTGGCACCACACGGTGGCGCCAGGTGATGTGGTGATCGTGGACCGCAATTGCCACAAGTCCAACCTGCACGCCATCATCATGACCGGGGCCATCCCCGTATTTTTGAAGCCCACGCGCAACCATTTCGGCATCATCGGTCCGATTCCGCAAAGCGAGTTTGAGCCCGCAACGATCCAGGCCAAGATCAAGGCCAATCCGCTGCTCAAGGGCGTGAACCCCAAGACCGTGAAGCCACGCATCCTGACGCTGACGCAAAGCACCTACGACGGCGTGCTCTACAACACCGAAACCATTAAAAGCATGCTGGACGGTTATGTGGAGAACATCCATTTTGACGAAGCCTGGCTGCCACACGCAGCGTTCCATCCGTTCTACGGCACCTACCATGCGATGGGCAAGAACCGGACCCGTCCGAAAGAGGCCGTGGTGTACAGCACCCAGTCCATCCACAAGCTGCTGGCTGGTATCAGCCAGGCCAGCCACGTGCTGGTGCAGGACTCGCAGACCGTCAAGCTGGACAAACACCTGTTCAACGAGGCCTACCTGATGCACACCAGCACCAGCCCGCAGTACAGCATCATTGCCAGTTGCGACGTGGCAGCCGCCATGATGGAGCCACCCGGTGGCACGGCGTTGGTGGAAGAAAGCATTGCCGAGGCGCTGGACTTCCGCCGCGCCATGCGCAAGGTGGACGAAGAATACGGCGACGACTGGTGGTTCAAGGTCTGGGGACCGGACAAGCTGGTCGACGAAGGTATCGGCCGTGCGACTGACTGGATCATCAAGGGTGAGTCCAAGAGCAACGCCAAGGCCAACTGGCATGGCTTTGGCAAGATGGCAGCGGGTTTCAACATGCTGGACCCGATCAAGTCCACCATCGTCACACCCGGTATGGATCTGAATGGCAAGTTTGCCAAGACCGGTATTCCGGCGTCCATCGTCACCAAGTTTCTGGCCGAGCATGGTGTGGTGGTGGAGAAGACCGGCCTGTACAGCTTCTTCATCATGTTCACCATCGGCATCACCAAGGGCCGCTGGAACAGCATGCTGACTGCGCTGCAGCAGTTCAAGGACGACTACGCCAAGAACCAGCCGATGTGGCGCGTGCTGCCCGAGTTCGTGCAGAAATATCCCCGCTATGAAAAGATGGGCCTGGCCGATCTGTGCCAGCACATCCACCAGCTTTACGCCAAATACGACATTGCCCGTCTGACGACAGAGGTCTATCTGAGTGACCTGACCCCGGCCATGAAGCCCAGCGATGCCTACGCCCATATTGCGCTACGCAAGACCGAACGTGTGGAGATCGATCACCTGGAAGGCCGCGTGTCGGTCGGCATGGTCACACCGTATCCGCCAGGCATTCCGTTGTTGATTCCCGGCGAGGTGTTCAACAAGAAGGTGGTGGACTATCTGAAGTTCTCCAGAGAGTTCAATGCCCAATGCCCGGGCTTTGAGACCGACATCCACGGTCTTGTGGGTGAAGAGGGGGCCGACGGCAAGCTGCGTTACTACGCCGACTGCGTGAAGGCCTAAGCCTGGGTAGTGCATGCGTAGGCCTGCAACAACAAAAATAGCGCCAGTGCGGTCTGCACGGGCGCTATTATTTTAGGAGCTGCCTGCGCATGTCCTGCGCGGGCTAGAGGCCTCTTTGGCTTGAAAATCAGGCTAGATCGGTGGTCACGCCCATGGTCTGGCTGTAGCCACCATCCACATAGGTGATCTCGGCCGTCACGCCACCAGCCAGGTCGCTCAGCAAAAATGCGGCCACATTGCCCACGTCTTCAATCGTCACGTTGCGGCGAATCGGCGAGGCATCGGCTACGGTGTGCAGCAGCTTGCCAAAGTCTTTGATGCCGCTGGCGGCCAGTGTCTTGATGGGGCCGGCGCTGATGCCGTTGACGCGGATGCCTTTGGGGCCCACGGCTTCGGCCAGGTAACGGACGCTGGCTTCCAGCGACGCCTTGGCCAGGCCCATGGTGTTGTAGTTAGGGATGATGCGCTCTGCACCCAGGTAGGTCAGGGTCAGCAACGCGGCCTTGTCACTCAGATAGGGCAGGGCGGCCTTGGCCATCGCGGGGAAACTGTAGGCGCTGATGTCGTGGGCGATCTTGAAATTCTCGCGCGTCAGGCCGTCCAGAAAGTTACCGGCAATCGCTTCACGCGGTGCAAAGCCAATGCTGTGCACAAAGCCGTCAAACATGGGCCAGTGGGCCGACAGGTCGGTGAACAGTTTCTCGATTTGTGCGTCGTCACCCACGTCGCAGTCAAAAATCAGCTTGGAATCAAAGTCCGCCGCAAACTCGGTGATGCGGTCCTTGAAACGTTCACCCACGTAACTGAATGCCAGCTCGGCACCTTGCGCCTTGCAGGCCTTGGCAATGCCGTAGGCAATGGAACGGTTCGACAACACACCAGTAATCAGCAATTTCTTGCCAGCTAAAAAGCCCATAGCATCCTCTTTAATTCGTGTTCGGGTAGTGCAGAATTGTCGCATGCGAATTCTGGTGTGCTGGTTGTTGGCGTTGGGCAGTGTGTGGACCTCGGGTGCCTGGGCGGCGCACGGCTATGCGTTGTGGGGCGACCTCAAGTACCCGGCCAGCTTTGTGCAGTTTGACTATGCCAATGGCTCGGCGCCCAAGGGCGGCGAGCTGCGCCTGGTGAGCAACCTGCGCATCTCCACCTTTGACAAATACAACCCCTTCACCATCAAGGGCACAGCGCCGGCCTATTTGAGCGGACTGATGTTTGACACGCTGTTGGTCGGCTCGCTGGACGAAACCGCGGCAGGTTATGGCCTGCTGGCCGAAGATGTGCGCGTGGCGCCCGATGGCCTGAGCGCTACGTTTCGTCTGCGCAAGGAAGCCCGATTCCACAACGGCGACCCGGTGCTGGCGCGGGATGTGAAACACAGCTTTGATACCTTGATCGGCCCATTTACATCGCCCGCCTACAAGAGCCTGCTGGACGATGTGTCGGGCGTGGAGGTGGTGGACGCCATCACGGTGCGCTACCGCTTCAAGAAGCCCAACCGTGAACTGCCACTAACCGTGGGCGGCCTGCCGGTGTTCAGCCACCGCTGGGGCGAAGATGATGCAGTGCTGGGCGGCAAGGCCAAACCGTTTGACCAGGTGGTGATGGACATTCCGATTGGCAGCGGGCCCTACAAGATTGGCCCCGTGGTGTTTGGCAAGGACATCACCTATGTGCGCGACCCCAGCTATTGGGCCCGTGACCTCAATGTGCGCCGCGGCAGCGCCAACTTTGACCGCATCGTCGTCAAGATCTACAAAGACAGCACTGCCCGCCTGGAGGCGCTGAAGGCCGGTGAGTTCGACCTCATGCGCTTCTTCTCCGCTGGCGACTGGGCGCGCCGCGTCAATGGCCGCAAGTTCGACAGCGGCGAGTTGGTCAAGGCGGAGTTCAAGCACCGCCTGCCCACGGGCTTTCAAAGTTATGTGCTCAATACGCGGCGCGAGAAGCTCAAGGACGTGCGCGTGCGCCAGGCGCTGGGCCTGGCACTGGACTACGAGTGGATGAACCGCCAGATGTTTTACGGCGCCTACCAGCGTGTGCAGGACCTGTTTGGCAACACAGACTGCCAGGCCACAGGCGAACCTTCGGCGGAGGAGCTTGCGCTGCTGGCGCCTTGGCGCGCCCAGGTGCCTGCCGCGGTGTTCGGCCCCATGGCGGTGCCACCTCGCACCGATGGCGACAGCACGCTGCGCGACAACCTGCGTCAGGCGCAAAAGCTGCTCAAGGATGCAGGCTGGGAATACCGCGACGGTGCATTGCGCAATCCCAAGGGCGAAGCCTTTGAGCTGGAGTACCTGGACAGCGCGGAAACCGGTGTCCGCACGGTGGCGCCCTGGGTGCGCAATCTGGAAAAGATCGGCGTCAAGCTCAACTTCCGCCCCGTCGACTTTGCGCTGTACCAGCAACGCCTGCAAAAGTTCGAGTTCGACATCACGTCCATCGCCTACGCGGGAACGCACAACCCCGGCCAGGAATACGCGGACATGTTTGGCAGCAAGGCCGCCGACACCGAAGACTCGGGCAACCTGGCCGGCATCAAGAGTCCTGCGGTGGATGCCTTGGTGACGCAGATCACCGGTGCCAAGCGCAAGCAGGACCTGCTGCCCGCCTGCCGGGCGCTGGACCGCGTCATCATGCACAGCCACATCCTGGTGCCACAGTGGTCCGCCGGTACGCACCGACTGGCCTACAACGCCTGGCGCCTGGACAAGCCCGCACAGATGCCGCCCTATGCGCAAGGCGAAGGCTGGGCCATTGATTTGTGGTGGGCGAAATGAAACCCCTGCGCTCCACCGACGCACGGCCCTTGGGCCGCGCATCGTCTATTGCCGCAACGCGAACGCATCTGCAACAGCAGATGCGAAAGCGGGTTGCTGCCCCCCAAGGGGGCCCTCGCGCCTTGGGGCGGCCCGGCGGCGCTCGCCCGTCTCCATAATCGCCGCATGTTTCTCTACTCCCTCAAACGCCTTGCCCTGATGCTGCCCACGCTCTTCGGCGTGCTGCTGCTCACCTTTGCCGTGATCCAGTTTGTGCCGGGTGGCCCCGTGGAGCAGTATCTGGCGGAGGCCAAGGCCGGTGCGGGTACCGGGGCCGATGGCGGCGGCTTCAGCTACCGTGGCGCCCAAGGTGTGGACCCCAAGCGCATCGCGCAGGCCAAGGCGCTGTACGGCTTTGACAAGCCCGCGCCCGAGCGTTTCTGGCAGATGCTGGTGCAGTTCGCCAAGTTCGATCTGGGCAAAAGCTTTTTCCACAACAAGGACGTGTCAACATTGGTGTGGGAGAAGCTGCCTGTGTCCATGAGTCTGGGCCTGTGGACCTTCTTTATCAGTTACCTCATCGCGGTGCCGCTGGGCGTGGCCAAAGCCGTACGCGCAGGCTCCCGTTTCGATCTGATTACGTCGCTGTTGGTGCTGGTGGGTTATGCGATCCCCGGGTTTGTGCTGGGTGTGGCACTGCTGGTGATTTTTGGCGGGCAGTTGCAGTGGTTTCCGCTGCGCGGCTTGACATCGGCCAACTGGGAGACGCTGTCCTGGGGTGCCCGCATCACCGATTACCTGTGGCACATCGCGCTGCCGGTCACGGCCATGGTGGCGGGCAGCTTTGCCGTTACCGCCATGCTGACCAAAAATGCCTTTCTGGAAGAGATTCGCAAGCAGTACGTGGTGACCGCACGCGCCAAGGGCCTGTCGGAAGGGCAGGTGCTGTGGAAACATGTGTTCCGCAACGCGTTGATTCCCATCATCACGGGCTTTCCGGCCGCCTTTGTGGGCGCGTTTTTCACGGGGGCCTTGTTGATTGAAACCCAGTTTTCCCTGGATGGCCTGGGCCTGCTGAGTTACGAGAGCGTGATCCGCCGTGATTACCCCGTGGTCATGGGCACGCTGTATCTGTTCACGCTGATCGGCCTGGTCACCAAGCTGGTGTCCGACCTCTGTTACGCCTGGGTGGACCCCCGTGTCACGTTTGACTGAGCCCATGCCCACCACCCCCGCCCGTAGCCAAAGCCCCAGCCGCCGCGCCTGGCAGCGCTTTCGGCGCAATCGCCTGGGTTTTGTCAGCCTCATCGTGTTCTGCGTATTGGTGCTGTTCAGCCTGGCCGCGGAATTGGTGTCCAACGACCGGCCGTTGGTGGTGGTCTACCAAGGGCAAACCTATTGGCCCATGGTGCGTGACTACCCCGAGACCACCTTTGGCGGTGACTTCGCCACGCCCACCGACTACCTGGACCCGTTTATCCAGCAGCGCCTGGCCGAACCCGGCAACTGGGCCTTGTTTGCGCCCAACCGCTACGGTGCGAAGACGCTGAATTACTTCGCCACAGCACCCAACCCGGCACCGCCCAGCCGCGCCAACTGGCTGGGCACGGACGACCGTGGCCGCGACCTGCTGGCCCAACTGCTTTACGGTTTTCGCGTCAGCGTGTTGTTTGCGCTGGCGCTCACCTTTACCGGGGTGCTGCTGGGCGTGATCACCGGGGCCATTCAGGGCTTTTTTGGCGGCAAAACCGATCTGGCGTTCCAGCGCTTCATCGAGATCTGGACTTCCATGCCCGAGCTGTACCTGCTGATCATCTTCAGCGCAGTGTTCGCGCCCAGTATCTCGTTGTTACTGGTCCTGCTGAGCTTGTTTGGCTGGATGGGGCTGTCGGACTATGTGCGCGCCGAGTTCCTGCGCAACCGCCAGTTGGACTATGTGCGTGCTGCCCGCGCTCTGGGTGTGTCTAACTGGAAAATCATCACGCGCCACGTGTTGCCTAACAGCCTGACGCCTGTGGTCACGTTTTTGCCGTTCCGCATGAGCGGCGCGATTCTGGCGCTTACCTCGCTGGACTTTCTGGGCCTGGGTGTGCCACCCGGTACACCGTCGCTGGGGGAATTGCTGTCGCAGGGCAAAAACAGCATTGATGCCTGGTGGATATCGCTCTCCACCTTTGCCGTGCTGGTGGTCACTCTGTTGCTGCTGACCCTGATGGGCGACGCGCTGCGGGATGCGCTGGACCCCCGAAAGGCAGACCACTGATGGCCGCTCTGTTGGAAGTTCAAGGCCTGCGTATCGCATTTGGTGGCCGGGAGGTTGTGCACGGCGTGGATTTCACCATCGCTCCGGGCGAGAAGCTTGCCTTGGTGGGGGAGTCCGGTTCGGGCAAAACCGTCACGGCCTTGAGCCTGCTGGGTCTGGCGCAGGGCGCTCAGGTGCAGGGGCAGGCCCGTTTTGGGGCGCAGAAATCTGCAGTTGACTTGCTGGCCTTGCCAGAGCGGAGCCTGCAAGCCATCCGCGGTCAGGACATCGCCATGATTTTTCAGGAGCCCATGACGGCCCTGAACCCGGTGCTCACCATTGGCGAGCAGATAGCCGAGATTTTGCAGCTAAAAGTGGGCCTAACCCGCGCGGAGTGTGCGCAAGCAGCTATTGAATTAATAGCTGACACGGGCATTGACGATGCTGCCCGGCGCGCCAGGGCCTATCCCCACCAGCTCTCGGGTGGCCAGCGCCAGCGCGCCATGATCGCCATGGCGCTGGCCTGCAAACCCAAACTGTTGCTCGCCGACGAGCCCACCACCGCGCTGGACGTGACCGTGCGCAAACAGATTCTGGAGTTGCTGGCCCAGCTGCAGCAAAAACACGGTATGGCGGTGCTGCTGATCACCCATGACCTGAACCTGGTGCGCCAGTTTGCCGACCGCGTGGCGGTCATGGAAAACGGCCATATCGTGGAGCAGGGCGCTGTAGCCCAAGTCTATGCCGCGCCGCAGCATGCCTACACCCGCCGGCTCATGGCCAGCCAGCCGGTGCGCGATGTGGTTGCCGCACGCGATGGTGCCCCAACCGTGTTGCAAGCCCGCGCCCTGCGCGTGGCCTATCCGGTGCCGCGCCCCGGCGTGGCTGGCTGGTTCAAAAAAGGGGAGTTTGTGGCCGTGGCCGGTGCCGACCTGGATCTGGCTGAAGGCCAAACCCTGGGCATCGTGGGAGAGTCGGGCTCCGGAAAATCCACGCTAGCCCTGGCGGCCCTAGGGCTGCTCAAGTTTGGTGGTTCGCTTTCGGTGCTGGGTCAATCCTGGGGCGCTGGCACGCTGGCCGACCGCGCCTTGCGCCGGGGTGTACAAGTGGTCTTCCAGGACCCGTTTTCTTCGTTGTCGCCGCGCCTGACGGTGGAAGAAATTGTGCAGGAAGGCTTACTGGTCCATGAACCGACTTTGCCGACCGCAGAGCGCCGCCAGCGGGTGCAAGCCGCGCTGGAGGAGGTGGGGCTGACCGAAACCCAGTTCCCGGGCTTACTGCAGCGCTACCCACACCAGTTTTCGGGTGGCCAGCGCCAGCGCATCGCCATTGCCCGGGCTTTGATCGTGCAGCCGCGGCTGCTGGTGCTGGACGAGCCTACCAGCGCCCTGGACGTGACCATGGCGCAGCAAATCTTGCAACTGCTGCAGCGTCTGCAGCGCGAGCGGGGCCTGGCCTATTTGCTGATTACCCATGACGTGGCCGTTATCCGCGCCATGGCGCACCACGTTGTGGTGATGCAAGGTGGAAAATTGCTCGAAACTGGCACGGTGGAGCAAGTCCTGGGGGCCCCACGCAACACCTATACCCAAACGCTGCTGGCCGCTGCGCAATAAACCGTTAAAAATCAAGGCATTTACCACGGTTTTGCAGTACAATCCAAGCTCACGACCAAACGGGCGGGTAATTACCGCCCGTTTTTTTTTGGCGATTGTTTTTTGAGCGGGCTGATTTCAAGTGGCAATGCAGGAAATTGTTGAGCAAACCGTAGCCGGTCTGGGCTATGACCTGGTGGAGATAGAACGCTCCGCCGGCGGCTTGCTGCGCATCACGATTGACCTGCCCTGGCAGAAGGCCGCTGAAGGCACTCCACAGGCAGAGCAGTTCGTCAATGTCGAGGACTGCGAGAAGGTGACACGCCAGTTGCAGTTTGCACTGGAAGTGGACGGCGTTGAATACAAGCGGCTGGAGGTTTCCTCGCCCGGTATCGACCGTCCTTTGCGCCATGTACAGGATTACGAGCGTTTTGTCGGCCATGAGGTGGACATCACGCTGAAGGCGGCCATGGGTGCTGCGGCAGAGGGACAAGTCCATGCCAACCGCAAGAAGTTTCGCGGCACGCTGGAGCGTGTGGTGGCAGCGGATGGCAGCGTGGGCTGGCAAATCGTTTGGAGCGATGCGCCCAAGGTCAAGCCCGGCCAGAAGGTCAGCAAGAAGCGCGTGCCGCCACCATTGCAGGCGCTGGGTTTTGAGCTGGGCGAGTTGCGGGAAGCCCGTTTGGCCCCCATTGTGAGTTTCAAGGGCCGTGGCATCGCAGATGCGAGCGGCGTGGCCGGTATAGATGGCGCAGTGCCGTCGGCCGAATAAGAAGTTTTTGTTTTTGAAGAGTGTTCAGGAGAGTCAAGGCATGAATCGCGAACTATTAATGCTGGTAGAAGCAATTTCCCGTGAGAAAAACGTGGAACGTGATGTGGTCCTGGGCGCCGTTGAGGCAGCCCTGGCCCAGGCGACCAAGAAGCTGTACGCCGGCGACGTGGACATCCGTGTCGCACTGGACCGCGACAGCGGCAACTACGAAACCTTCCGCCGCTGGCATGTGGTTCCCGATGAAGCCGGTCTGCAACTGCCTGACCAGGAAATCCTGCTGTTCGAAGCAAAAGAACAGATCGCCGACATTGAAGTCGACGAGTACATCGAAGAAGCGATTGAGTCCGTGCCGATTGGCCGTATTGGCGCGATGGCGGCCAAACAGGTCATTCTGCAAAAGATCCGCGACGCCGAGCGCGAAATGCTGCTGAACGACTTCATGTCGCGCGGTGAGAAGATCTTTGTGGGCACCGTCAAACGCATGGACAAGGGCGACATCATTGTCGAATCCGGCCGTGTCGAAGGCCGCCTCAAGCGCAGCGAGATGATTGCCAAGGAAAACCTGCGTACGGGCGACCGTGTGCGCGCCATGATCATGGAAGTGGACCTGACGTTGCGTGGCGCGCCTATCGTGCTGTCGCGCTCTGCGCCCGAGTTCATGATTGAGCTGTTCCGCCAGGAAGTGCCTGAGATCGAACAAGGCCTGCTGGAGATCAAGTCCTGCGCCCGTGACTCCGGTTCGCGCGCCAAGATCGCTGTGCTGTCGCATGACAAGCGCGTAGACCCTATCGGCACCTGCGTCGGCGTGCGCGGCACCCGTGTCAACGGCGTGACCAACGAACTCGCCGGTGAACGCGTGGACATCGTGTTGTGGAGCGAAGACCCAGCCCAGTTCGTGATTGGTGCATTGGCCCCTGCCAATGTGTCTTCCATCGTGGTGGACGAAGAGCGCCATGCCATGGACGTGGTGGTCGATGAAGAAAACCTGGCGATTGCGATTGGCCGTGGCGGTCAGAACGTGCGCCTGGCGTCCGAGCTGACTGGCTGGAAGATCAATATCATGGATGCGGCGGAAAGCGCCCAGAAGGCCGCTGTCGAGACCGATTCGGGTCGCAAGCTGTTCATGGAAAAGCTCGATGTGGACGAGGAAATCGCCGACATCCTGATCGCCGAAGGGTTCACCAGCCTGGAAGAAGTGGCCTATGTGCCGCTGCAGGAAATGCTGGAGATCGAAAGCTTCGACGAAGACACGGTGCACGAATTGCGCAACCGTGCCAAAGACGCGCTGCTGACCATGGAAATCGCGCATGAAGAAAGCGTGGAAGAAGTCTCGCAAGACCTGCGCGATCTGGAAGGCTTGACCCCCGAACTGATTGGCAAACTCGCCGACGGTGGTGTGCACACCCGTGACGACCTGGCAGACCTGGCCGTCGACGAGCTCACAGAAATGACCGGTCAGTCTGCGGACGAAGCCAAGACCCTGATCATGAAGGCGCGCGAACATTGGTTTACCAATGAAGCCGCTTCTCAAGAGTAATGGTTATGAAAAAAGTTTAAGAAAAGGCTAACCATCGCCCGCCGGGCGGGTTAGCCGACGCTAAAGGTTACAGAACAAATGTCCAGTACGACCGTCGCCGAGTTTGCCAATGAACTCAAAAAATCCACCGACACGCTGCTCGAGCAGCTGAAGTCGGCCGGGGTAGCCAAATCCGCCGCCTCCGACGTCCTGACCGACGCCGACAAACACAGCTTGCTGAACTTTCTGCAAAACAGCCACGGCACTGCAAGTGCCGAGCGCAAGAAGATCACACTGGTCAAGAAACAGACCACCGAGATCAAGCAGGCAGATGCAACCGGCAAAGCCCGCACCATTCAGGTGGAAGTGCGCAAGAAGCGCACCTTTGTGCGCCGTGAAGACGGTGCCGACGGAGTACCGGAAGTCGTCGAACAGGACGCGCCGGCACAAGAAGAGTCCACCGCACCCGCAGTGGACCATGCCGATCTGGCCCGCCGCGAAGAAGAAGCGCGCCGTCAGGCCGAGCTGATCCGCCGCCAGGAAGAAGACCTGGTCGAAAAGCGTCGCCTGCGCGAAGAGTCCGAAAAACGCGAGCGCGAAGCACAGGAACGTGCTGCCAGCTACGCTGCAGCCGAAGACCAAAAAAAGAGCGAGGCTTCTCTCAACAAGGCCGAAGCCACGGAACAGGCTGCGGCAGATGCTGCTGCGCGCGCTGCAGTGCAAACCGAAGCCCGCGAAAAGGCCGAAGCCGAGTCCAAAGCCCGTGCTGAAGAAGAAGTCGTGCGCGCAGCCGATCTGGGCGACCGCCGCCGCAAGGCCGAAGCCGAAGCCGCCGCCATTCGCAACATGATGGCCACGCCCAAGAAGGTTTTGGTTGCTGCCAAGAAGCCCGAAGAAGTCAAGCCTGCTGCTGGCGTGAAAGGCACGCTGCACAAGCCTGCTGTGGGCTCTGCCGTGGCAAAGCCTGCCAAACCCGGCGCCCCTGGTACCACCTCCGGCCCGGCCGGAGCGGGCAAGGAAGTCAAATCCGCCAAGCTGTCCAGCAGTTGGGCCGGTGATCCTGCCAAGAAGAAAGAACTCAAGACCCGTGGTGACACCGGTGCCGGTGCAGGTCGTTCGACCAACTGGCGCAGTGGCCCGCGTGGCAAACGTGGCGGCCATGACCGCGACCGTGATGACCACCAACAGGCGGCACCGGTGGAGGCGCGCGTCATTGAAGTGCACGTGCCTGAAACCATCACCGTGGCCGAACTGGCACACAAGATGGCCATCAAGGCGTCTGAAGTGATCAAGTCGCTGATGAAGATGGGCCAGATGGTCACCATCAACCAACCACTGGACCAAGACACCGCCATGATCGTGGTGGAAGAAATGGGCCACAAAGCGGTTGTCGCGGCACTGGACGATCCAGAAGCCTTTACCGATGACGACGTGTCCGGCCAGGAAGCAGTTTCCCTGCCACGTGCACCCGTTGTGACCGTCATGGGCCACGTCGACCACGGCAAGACCTCGCTGCTGGATTACATCCGCCGTGCCAAGGTCGCCGCCGGCGAAGCCGGTGGCATTACCCAGCACATTGGTGCCTACCACGTGGAAACCCCGCGCGGCATGGTGTCCTTCCTGGATACCCCGGGCCACGAGGCGTTTACCGCCATGCGTGCACGCGGTGCCAAGGCAACGGACATCGTGATTCTGGTGGTGGCGGCCGACGACGGTGTGATGCCCCAGACCAAGGAAGCCATCAAGCACGCGAAAGCGGCTGGTGTTCCTATCGTGGTGGCGATCACCAAATCCGACAAACCCGATGCCAACGCCGAGCGCGTTAAGCAGGAACTGGTGGTCGAAGAAGTGGTGCCTGAAGAATACGGTGGTGATTCTCCGTTCGTGTCCGTGTCCTCCAAGACCGGCATGGGCATTGATACGCTGCTCGAACAAGTGCTGTTGCAAGCCGAAGTGCTGGAACTCAAAGCGCCGGTCGAAGCCCTGGCCAAGGGTCTGGTCATCGAAGCCCAACTGGACAAGGGCCGCGGCCCTGTGGCCACGGTGCTGATCCAGTCCGGTACGCTGAAGACCGGTGACGTGGTGCTGGCGGGCCAGACTTATGGCCGCGTGCGCGCTATGCTGGACGAAAACGGCAAGACCATCAAGACTGCAGGTCCTTCCATTCCGGTGGAAATCCAGGGTCTGACCGAAGTGCCACAAGCCGGTGACGAATTCATGGTGATGACCGACGAGCGCCGTGCCCGTGAAATCGCCACCTACCGTGCCGGCAAGTTCCGCAACACCAAGCTGGCCAAGCAGCAAGCTGCCAAGCTGGAGAACATGTTTTCCGACCTGTCCGCAGGCGACGTCAAGATGGTTCCGATCATCGTCAAGGCCGATGTGCAGGGTTCGCAGGAAGCGCTGGCGCAGTCGCTGCTCAAGCTCTCGACCGACGAGGTCAAGGTGCAGATGGTGTACACCGCCGTGGGTGGTATCAGCGAATCCGACGTCAATCTGGCGATTGCCTCCAAGGCCATCATCATCGGCTTCAACGTGCGGGCCGATGCCGGTGCGCGCAAGCAGGCCGAAGGCAATGGCGTGGACATCCGTTACTACAACATCATTTACGACGCCGTCGATGAGTTGAAGGCAGCGATGTCCGGCATGTTGGCCCCCGAGAAACGCGAAGAAGTTATCGGTTTTGCCGAGATCCGCACCGTGTTCGTGGCGTCCAAGATTGGTACCGTTGCAGGTTGTATGGTCACCGGTGGTTATGTCACCCGCTCGGCGCATTTCCGCCTGCTGCGCGACAACGTGGTGATTTACACCGGCGAGCTGGACTCCCTGAAACGCATGAAGGACGATGTGCGCGAAGTCAAGGAAGGCTTCGAGTGCGGTATCAAGCTTAAGAACTACAACGAGATCAAAGAAGGCGATCAGCTGGAGTTCTTCGAGGTCAAGGAAATCGCCCGTACGCTGTAAAAGGTATTGGCAACAAGCATGGTCAAGAAGAAGTCATCTACCCCCAACCGCGGTTTCCGCGTGGCCGATCAGATCCAGCGCGATCTGACCGAGCTGATCGCGCGCGAGCTCAAAGACCCGCGGGTGGGCATGGTGACGATCCAGTCGGTCGAGGTGACGCCGGATTACGCGCATGCCAAGGTTTTTTTCAGCCTGCTCAAGGGCGACCCGGCGGAGAGTACAGAAGGTTTGAACCAGGCGGCAGGTTTTCTGCGTGCCGGTTTGTTCAAGCGCCTGCACATCCATACCGTGCCAACCCTGCATTTCCTCTTTGACCAGACGACCGAACGCGCGGCCGACATGAATGCGCTGATTGCGCAGGCAGTGGCGTCGCGTTCCAAGAACGAAGAGGGCTGAAATGCAAGCAGCGCCACGTGCACGGGTTGCCAGGCGCCCCGTGCATGGGGTGCTGTTGCTGGACAAGCCCATCGGTTTGTCGAGCAACCAGGCTTTGCAGAAAGCCAAATGGCTTCTACGTGCCGAGAAAGCGGGCCATACCGGCACGCTGGACCCTCTGGCGACTGGCGTATTGCCGCTGTGTTTTGGTGCAGCGACCAAGTTCAGCCAGATGCATCTGGATGCGGACAAGGCCTATGAAACGGTGTTGCGCTTGGGCGTGAAAACCACAACGGCAGATGCCGAAGGTGATGTGATCAGTGAGCGGCCTGTGCAGTTCACGGCGGAAATGTTGGATGAAGTGGTGCGCCGGTTTACCGGACCCATACGCCAGATTCCGCCCATGCACAGTGCGCTGAAGAAAGACGGCAAGGCCCTGTACGAGTACGCCAGGGCCGGCATAGAAGTAGAGCGGGCACCGCGGGATGTCACGATTCGGGCATTAAAAGTGCTTGAAAACCGCATGGATAATGCGCAACCAGCTATCAAAATGGTAGTGGAGTGTACCAAGGGAACGTATATCCGTACCCTGGGTGAAGACATCGGTGAAGCGCTGGGTTGTGGTGCGCATTTGAGCGCACTGCGCCGCATTCGCACCGGTGGTTTCGATACCACGCAGTGCGTGACGCTGGAAGCGCTGGAGGCCATGAGCGAAGCCGAGCGCATGGCCTGCCTGCTACCGGTGGACGCGCTGCTGGCGGGACACAGCGTTGTCACGCTGGACAGTGAGAATGCAGGACGATTTTTGAGTGGAATGCGCAGACGCGGCCCCTGGCCCGATGCGAGCGAAGTCGCGGTGTATGCAGCGGGCACGAACAGCCTGCTGGGCACCGCCCATGTGAAAGCGGGGGAGTTGATCCCGGTGCGGCTCTTGAGCCCGCTGGAGATCAGTGAAACGCTGGCACAGCAACAGGTTATTGAACAGTTAGCAGAAAGTGAAATATGAGTAAACAAATCCGCAATATCGCCATCATCGCCCACGTTGACCATGGAAAAACCACCATGGTTGACCAGTTGCTGCGCCAGTCCGGCACCTTCGCCGACCACGAAAAAGTGGTCGATACCGTCATGGACAACAACGCCATCGAAAAAGAGCGTGGCATCACGATTCTGGCGAAGAACTGCGCTGTGACCTGGGAAGGTACCCACATCAACATCGTCGACACCCCCGGACACGCGGACTTCGGCGGTGAAGTGGAACGTGCCTTGTCCATGGTGGACGGCGTGGTGCTGCTGATCGATGCGCAAGAAGGCCCCATGCCCCAGACGCGTTTCGTGACCAAGAAGGCTTTGGCCCTGGGTCTGAAGCCGATTCTGGTGGTGAACAAGGTGGACAAGCCTGGTGCACGTCCCCAACACGTGGTGAACGCCGCTTTCGACCTGTTCGACAAGCTGGGCGCGACCGACGAGCAGCTCGATTTCCCCGTGGTGTACGCCTCCGGTATCAACGGCTGGACATCGATGGAAGAGGGCGCTCCCGGTGAACAGTGGGGCCCTGACATGTCGGCCCTGTTCAACACTGTGCTCAAGCACGTGCCTTCGCAAAAGGGTGACCCCGAAGCACCGCTGCAACTGCAAATTTCCGCGCTCGACTTCTCCACCTTCGTGGGCCGTATCGGCGTAGGCCGTATCAGCCAGGGCACGATCAAGCCCAACATGGACGTGGTCGTCATGGAAGGCCCAGACGGCAAGTCCGTCAAAGGCCGTATCAACCAGGTGTTGACCTTCCAGGGTCTGGACCGCGTGCAAACACTCGAAGCCGGCCCCGGCGAAATCGTGCTGATCAACGGTATTGGTGACATCGGTATCGGCGTGACGGTGACCGACCCGCTGAACCCCGCACCCCTGCCCATGCTCAAGGTGGATGAACCCACACTGACCATGAACTTCTGCGTGAACACCAGCCCGCTGGCGGGCCGCGAAGGCAAGTACGTGACCAGCCGCCAGATCTGGGACCGTCTGCAAAAGGAACTGCAACACAACGTGGCGCTGCGCGTCAACGAAACGGACGAAGAAGGTATCTTCGAAGTGCTGGGTCGCGGTGAATTGCACTTGACCATTTTGCTGGAAAACATGCGCCGTGAAGGCTATGAAATGGCCGTGTCCAAGCCACGCGTGATGTTCCGTGAAATCAATGGCGAAAAGTGCGAGCCTATCGAGCTGGTCACTGCCGACGTGGAAGAAATCCACCAAGGTGGCGTGATGCAGGCCCTGGGCGAGCGCAAGGGCGAGCTGGTGAACATGGAACCGGACGGCCGTGGCCGTGTCCGTCTGGAATACCGCATTCCTGCGCGTGGCCTGATCGGTTTCTCCAACGAATTCCTGAACTTGACCCGTGGTTCCGGCCTGATCTCCAACATCTTTGACAGCTACGAGCCGCATAAGGGTGACATCGGTGGCCGTAAAAATGGCGTGCTGATCTCCATGGACGCGGGTGAAATCTTCACCTACGCCCTGGGCAAGCTGGATGACCGCGGTCGTATGTTCGTGAAGCCGAATGACCCCGTGTACGAAGGCATGATTGTGGGTATCCACAGCCGTGATAACGATCTGGTGGTGAACGCCACACGAACCAAGCAGCTGACCAACTTCCGCGTGTCCGGCAAGGAAGATGCGATCAAGATCACGCCCCCGATTGAATGCACGCTGGAATACGGTGTGGAATTCATTGAGGACGACGAGTTGGTCGAAATCACACCCAAGTCGATCCGTCTGCGCAAGCGCCACCTGTCCGAAAGCGACCGCAAGCGCGCTGGTCGTAACTAATCGCTAGCGGGACGGCGCTTGCGCGTCGTCCTTGTCGGTTCGTGACTGGGGCCATGTGCCCCAGTTCTATTTGTTGCTTATGAAACTCACCCACAACCGCGCGGTGTTCCTGATGGTGGCGGTGACCCTGCTGTGGTCTACCGCTGGCGTCGTCACGCGTCACCTGGAATTTGCCCGCAGCTTTGAAGTCACCTTCTGGCGGGCGTTCTTTACCGTCCTGAGCCTGATGGTGATCCTGCCCTTTGCCAAGGGGCGGGACGTGTTCTACAAGATCCGCCATGCCGACGCGGGTTTCTGGATATCCGGCATCTGCTGGAGCATCATGTTCACCGCCTTCATGGTCGCGCTCACGCTCACGAGTGTGGGCAATGTGCTGGTCACCATGTCCATCGGGCCACTGGTCACAGCGCTGATCGCGCGTGTCTTCATTGGCTACAAGGTGCCGCCACGCACCTGGCTGGCCATCCTGGTCGCGGGGGCGGGCATTGTGTACATGTATGCCTCGCAACTCGGCTCGGTGTCCCTGCTCGGCACGCTGGTCGCCTTGTGCGTGCCGCTTGCTGGCGCCACCAACTGGACGGTGACCCAGCATTCACACGACAAGGGCCACGATGTGGACCTGATGCCTGCCGTATGGGTGGGCGCCGTGATCTCCAGCGTGGCCACACTGCCATTCGCTTTTCCATTCCAGGCCAGTACCCACGATGTGGTGCTGCTGGGCTTCCTGGGCGTGTTCCAGCTGGCGGTGCCGTGTGTGCTTGCGGTACGCTGCGCCCAGATTCTCAAAGCGCCCGAGCTGTCGCTGCTGCAACTGCTGGAAGTGGTTTTCGGTATTCTGCTGGCCTGGCTGGGCGCCAACGAAGTGCCCAGTAGCTCAGTCTTGTGGGGTGGGGCGCTGGTGATCGGCGCCCTGGTGACCAACGAAGTGATTGGATGGAGACAACGCGCATGACAACGAACACCGTGGAAAACCAGGACGTGCTGACCGAAGTGCGGGGCCAGGTGGGTTTCATCACCCTGAACCGCGCCAAGGCACTCAACGCGCTGAGCCTGGACATGGTCCGCAGCCTCACCGCCATCCTGCTGCAGTGGCAAGCCGACGCACAGGTAAAAGCCGTGGCCATCCGTGGCAGTAACAAAACGGGGCCCTTTGGCGGCTTCTGTGCCGGTGGCGACATCCGCTTTTTTCACCAGGCGGCCCTCGCAGGCAACCCGGCATTGGAAGACTTCTTCACCGAGGAATACGCCCTTAACCACCTGATCCACAACTACCCCAAGCCGTACATCGCCTTCATGGACGGCATCGTCATGGGCGGTGGTATGGGGATCAGCCAAGGCGCTTCGCACCGGCTGGTCACGGGGCAGACCAAGATGGCCATGCCCGAGACCAACATCGGCCTGTTCCCCGACGTGGGAGGTGGTTATTTCCTGAGCCGCTGCCCGGGACGCAGCGGTGAATGGCTGGCGCTGACCGGTGATGTGATTGACGGCACTACCGCCGTAGAACTGGGTCTGGCGGACCATATGGTGGACGCGACCCGTTTGCCCGAGGGCTGGGAGGCCTTGGCGGCACGGAACTGGGCGGACAAGGCCTCGCTGGACGCCTGGATTGCTACTATTTCAGTAGCCGCTCACGCAACATCCACGGGGGCTAGAGGCCAAATTGACCAATATTTTGCGTTGGACACCGTGTCCGCCATCGTGCAGGCACTGGAGGCCGACAGCAGCGACTGGGCGCAACACACGGCCGCCACATTGCGGAAGCGCTCCCCGTTGATGCTGCATGTGGTGCTGGAGCAGGTGCGCCGCGCCCGCAGCATGACGTTGGCCGACGATTTGCGCATGGAGCGTGACATGGTCCGCCACTGCTTCCACACGGCCCATTTGCAGCGCTCCGGCGCGACCAGCGAAACAGTGGAAGGTATTCGCGCGCTGGCTGTGGATAAAGACCACCATCCCCAGTGGAACCCGGCACGGATTGAAGAAGTCACGCCTGACATGGTGGCGCCGTTTTTCGCCAGCCCATGGCCAGCTCACGCCCATCCGTTGCAGAAACTGATCTGACGCTGATTTAGAGCTGCTGGTAGACCGCGCGGGCCAGTTGCATCAAGGTGTCACGTGGCACCTGGCCACTGAGGGCATACCCAAAGCCCTGGTCCACCCAGTAAAAGCTGGACGTTTTTCCTTCGGTGGCAAACTGGAACGCGGTTTCTTCCTGGCTATTGACCGCAGCAGGCGTGCCCTCTACACCCCCCAGATACAGCGTGATACGGGTTCCACCCGTGGCCTGGAACATGAACTGGGCGCGTGCCCCGGTGTCACCGGGCAACAGCCGTCCCCCAACCAGCTCGAACCCCTGCGCGGAGAGGTCGGGCACTTTCAGCGGGTGCCCCAAACGCTTGGACAACCATTGCACCAGATGCGCCTGTTCTGCAGCGGTCACTTCCACAGGGTGACGCACTTCCGGGGCATACACCGCGTAGGCCAGGCCCGCCTGGCGCACAAATTCTGCAGCGGGGTGACGCGCAGCCAGCGCATTGGCCGCATTTTGCGGGCCGTGTGCCAACCAGCCGGCCGCGAAAGACAACAGCACGCTGGCCGCCAGCCCGCCCCAGCGCCACGCCTGTTGGGCCGTTTGCCGTGATGCGTTCACGCGTTGGGTGGCGCTGACCAGATGAGCGGGCGCCTCTTCGTCGCCCACATCTGCATACAAACCCTGCAGCAAAACACGCTGGTGGCGCCATTGCGCAACGGTCGCCTGGGCTTGAGGCTCCTGCGCCAGGCGGCTTTCCAGTGCTGCGCGCTGCACAGCGTCCAAGCGCTCGTCTACCAGGGCGTGCAATTCGTCTTCAGTGAGGGGAGGAGGGGTGTTGCGGGTCATACCAGTCATCCATCAGCGGGGGCGCCGCAAATTCACCACTTCGGCACCGGCGTGGACCGTCGGTGCCGCATGGTTGGCGGGCGCATCCAGCAGAGCCTGCAGGCGTGCACGGCCGCGGGAGAGTCGCGACATTACCGTGCCCAGCGGCGTACCGGTAATGCGCGCCACATCGGCATAGCCCATGTCTTCCAGTGTCACCAGCAGCAAGACCACGCGTTGTTCTTCCGGCAGTTGCATCAGGCAGCGTTGCAGGTCCAGCGTAGCGTCGGTCCCGGCGTCCGGTGCGGCCACGGCATGGGCGGTTTCGTCCAGTTCCACCGTGGGGGCGACTCGCTGCTGGCGCACCAGTCGGCGGATGTCATTGGCGTGGATGTTGTGCATCAACGTGAACAGCCAGGCGCGCAGATCGCTGCCCACCAGCCACAGCCGCCATTTGGAACAGGCCCGCTCCAGCGTGTCCTGCACCAGATCGTCCGCAGCCCAAGGCTCGCCGGTCAGCGCGCGCGCATAGCGGCGCAACCCGGGGATCTGGCTGACAAGCTGCAAGCGGTCCATGGTGGCCGTGGTTAACGGGCGGCAAAAAGCTTAGGGCTTGATGAGGCGCCAGGCGTTGGCGACGCCATCACCGGTCTTGTCACCGGGCTTGCTGTCCTTGACCCAGTAGTACAAAGGTTTGCCCTTGAGCGCCCACTGTTTCTTGCCGTCATCGCGGGTGATGATGCTGTAGTCGCCCTGGGCCTTGTCCATGTCACCCGCCATCAACGGAGGCCAGTTGGTGGCACAGGGGCCGTTGCAGACCGACTTGCCGCTGCCCATGGCGTCCTTGTCGAATGTGTACAGCGTCATGCCATTGGGGCCGGTCAGTACGCCGTCGGCCATCTTGGCAGGCGCGGTGTCGGCCATAGAGGCGCAGGCGCCCAGCAGGGCGGTGGTGAGGGTCAGGGCAGCCAGTAATTTCATGGGGTTCTCCAGTAGGGTTGGGCAAACGGCTGTTTGCTAACCGGATAAACATCTGGCAGGGCGTATTTATTCCCTGACCGGCAACTATTTTTAGCAGGCAATTCCGCGCCGGGCCGCCCCAAGCGGTCCAGAACCGCTTGGGGCGGCCCGGCGCCGCTAGGCAATCAGCCCCCTTGGGCGCAGCGACCCGCGCGGCGATGGAGCGTGGGGGCCTACCTGTTTCTGTCTTTCATGGCGCGGTCGACCTCGCGTTTGCCTTCGCGGTCCTTGATGGTGTCGCGCTTGTCGTGCTCGGCTTTGCCCTTGGCCAGGGCGATTTCACACTTCACCTTGCCGGCTTTCCAGTGCAGGTTGATAGGCACAAGGGTGTAGCCCTTTTGCTCGACCTTGCCCGTGAGGCGCTTGATCTGCTCGCGGTGCATTAGCAGCTTCTTGGTGCGCACTTTGTCGGGACTGACATGGGTGGAGGCGGTGTGCAAGGGGTTGATCTGCAGGCCGATGATGAACAACTCGCCATTGCGGATGACCACGTAGCCGTCGGTGAGCTGTACCTTGCCTTCGCGCAGGGACTTGACCTCCCAGCCTTCCAGCACCAAGCCGGCCTCAAAGCGCTCTTCGAAGAAATAGTTGAACGCGGCCTTTTTGTTGTCGGCGATGCGGGTTGCGGTTTCGGGTTTTTTGGCCATTGCACTCAGATGGGGATGACAGACGGGAATGAAAGCTGCGCAACTACTGGATGAGTTGGGGCTTGTCTACAATCCCGCGCAGTCCCCTATTCTATGAAAACCGTTCACAAGTCCGTTTTGATCTGGTACAGCCCGCAGGAAATGTATGTGCTGGTCACCGATGTTGCGCAGTACCCCCAATTTTTACCCTGGTGCGACCACAGCACCGTGCTGGAGCAGGATGCCAGTGGCATGACCGCCGAAGTCGGCATTTCCTTTGGCGGTATACGCCAGACGTTCACCACCCGAAACACCCATACCGAGCCCAGCCAGGTAGATATGCGATTGGTAAAAGGGCCATTTTCCAAGCTGGACGGCCATTGGCACTTCCATTCCCTGGGCGACGGCACACAACGCGCCTGCAAGGTGGAGCTCACGCTGAACTACGGCTTTGACAACGCCACCCTGGGCAAGCTGGTCGGGCCGGTGTTTGACAAGATTGCGGCCAGTCTGGTTGATGCTTTTGTGAAGAGGGCGCAGCAGGTGTATGGCGGATGACCTGACGCTTTCTGTCACGGTGGTGTACGCACCACAACCGCGGCAGGTGTGCGAGATCACGCTGCAGGTGCCGCCCGGCAGTACCGCCACCGACGCCCTGCGGCAAAGTGGCGTGCTGGTGTCTTTGGCTGCGGAAGAAATTGCAGCATTGGAGTTGGGAATCTGGGGGCGCAAAGTGCCCGGGAACCAGGTGTTGCGTACCCATGACCGGGTGGAGTTGTACCGGCCCCTCACCGTAGACCCTAAAGTCGCACGCCGGGAGCGTTTTGCGCGCCAGGGTGCCAAGGGCAAGGGGGCTGGGCTGTTTGCCAACCGCCGCGCAGGCGCAAAGGCTGGATACTGAGGCTGTTTCGCTATCTGCTTACTGGCAGTCGGCGGTAATGATGGCATGAATGCGTTTACCTTCTGCCTCCCGGGCGGCATCGTCCATGATTTCACGCTCACCCTTGGCATTGGTACGAGACATCCGCACGCCAGAATCAAATGTCGCCTTGGCCTGCTTGGCACGGGCACAGTTTTCAATCTTGGCTTTGGTGATGCGTTCTTCTTCGGCCTTTTTCTTGGCCAGTTCGGCGTCTGCGGCCAGTTTTTTCTTGGCTTCCAACTCTTTGTCTACGCCTGAGGTCTTGGGCCCAGCGCCCGCCGCTGGGGCAGCCGGGGCGTTGGGTGCGGCAGCCTCAGAGGCTTCTGCCACAGGTGTTGGTGTACTGACGCCCCGGCCCGCAGGGCGCTTGAGGATGTTTTTGTCCAGGATATCGGCGGGCGGCGCGCGGTCGCTGAATACCTTGCGTCCATCCTTGTCAATCCACTGCCATTGGGCAAATGCAGTGGCGCAGGTGCATGCCAAAACGACGCTCAGGAGGGTGGGAAGCAGTTTCATGGCAGCAGTGTAGCGTCCATGCGCGGTGAATGCCATTAGGAGCACGGGTACAATCCGTCTTTTGGAGCTTTGACATGCGTCTTTTAGGAAAAGCGCTCACTTTCGACGATGTGTTGTTGGTGCCAGCGTTCTCCCAGGTCCTCCCCAAGGACACCTCCCTCGCCACCCGTTTCTCCCGCAATATCGCCCTGAACCTGCCCTTGGTGTCTGCCGCCATGGACACGGTCACGGAAGCACGACTGGCCATTGCCATCGCGCAAGAGGGCGGTATGGGTATCGTCCACAAAAACCTGACCGCCGCGGAACAGGCCGCGCAAGTGGCCAAGGTCAAACGCTACGAGTCCGGCCTGCTGCGCGACCCGGTCGTCATCACCCCCGACACCACGGTACGCCAGGTCATTGCGCTGTCCGAACAACTGGGCGTCTCCGGTTTCCCGGTATGTGATGCTGGCAAGGTCGTCGGTATCGTGACCGGGCGCGACTTGCGCTTTGAAACGCGCTACGACCAGCCGGTACGCGAAATCATGACGCCGCGCGAGCGCCTGATTACTGTGCCCGATGGCACCACGCCCGAAGCCGCCAAGGCGCTGCTCAACAAATTCAAGCTGGAGCGCCTGCTGGTTGTCAACGAGGCGTTCGAACTCAAGGGCCTGATCACCGTCAAGGACATCACCAAACAGCTCAACTTCCCCAACGCCGCGCGTGACGCCACAGGCCGTCTGCGCGTGGGTGCAGCGGTGGGTGTGGGCGAGGGCACTGAAGAGCGCGTCGAAGCGCTGGTGCGTGCTGGTGTAGACGCCATTGTGGTGGACACGGCCCACGGCCACAGCAAGGGCGTGATCGAGCGCGTGCGCTGGGTCAAGCAGAATTTCCCGCAAGTCGATGTGGTCGGTGGCAATATCGCCACTGGCGCTGCAGCGCTGGCGCTGGTGGAAGCCGGTGCGGATGCAGTCAAGGTGGGTATTGGTCCTGGCTCGATTTGTACTACCCGCATCGTGGCGGGTGTGGGTGTGCCCCAGATCATGGCGATTGACAGCGTAGCCACCGCCCTCAAGGGTACTGGTGTGCCGCTGATCGGTGACGGCGGCATCCGTTACAGCGGTGACATTGCCAAGGCGATTGCCGCCGGAGCGAGCACTGTGATGATGGGCGGCATGTTCGCCGGCACCGAAGAGGCTCCCGGCGAGATTGTTCTGTTCCAGGGACGCAGCTATAAGAGCTATCGCGGTATGGGCTCCATCGGCGCCATGCAGCAGGGCAGTGCGGACCGCTATTTCCAGGAATCCACGACCGGCAACCCCAACGCTGACAAGCTGGTGCCAGAGGGTATTGAGGGACGTGTGCCCTACAAAGGCTCCATGGTGTCCATCGTCTTCCAGATGGCCGGTGGCATCCGTGCCAGCATGGGCTACTGTGGTTGCGCAACGATCCAGGATATGCAGGACAAGGCGGAGTTTGTCGAGATCACGACCGCCGGTATCCGCGAAAGCCACGTGCACGATGTGCAGATCACCAAAGAAGCCCCGAACTACAGGGCCGAATAAGGCAAACCATCCAGGGCCGTCCTCCAGGACGGCCCTTTGCATTGAACGTCAGAGTTTCTCACCATGCAGCACCAGAAAATCCTCATCCTCGATTTCGGCTCCCAAGTCACCCAACTGATCGCCCGGCGCGTGCGCGAGGCGCATGTGTTTTGCGAAGTGCACCCTTGTGATGTATCTGATGACTGGGTGCGCGCTTATGCCAAGGACGGCAACCTCAAAGGTGTGATCCTGTCCGGCAGCCACGCCAGCGTCTACGAAGACAGCACCGACAAGGCACCCCAGGCCGTATTCGAGCTGGGTCTGCCGGTGCTGGGCATTTGTTACGGCATGCAAACCATGGCCCAGCAATTGGGTGGCAAGGTAGAAGCGGGCAAGACGCGCGAATTTGGTGCAGCCCAAATCCGTGCGCACGGCCACACGGCCTTGTTTGATGGCATTCAGGACAGCACCAACGCCGAGGGCCATGGTCTGCTCGATGTCTGGATGAGCCACGGCGACAAAGTCACAGAAATGCCACCCGGCTTCAAACTTATGGCGTCCAACGTAGCCTGCCCGATTGCCGGTATGGCTGACGAAGCGCGCCATTTCTACGCCGTGCAGTTCCACCCGGAGGTCACCCACACTGTCCAGGGCCAAGCCATCCTGAACCGCTTCGTACTGGACATTTGCGCCACGCGTCCCGACTGGATCATGGGCGACTACATTGCCGAGGCCGTGGAGAAAATCCGTGCCCAGGTGGGCAAGGAAGAAGTCATTCTGGGCCTGTCAGGCGGTGTCGATTCCTCCGTGGCAGCGGCATTGATTCACCGCGCCATCGGCGACCAGCTCACCTGCGTGTTTGTGGACCACGGTCTGCTGCGTCTGAACGAGGGCGACATGGTGATGGACATGTTCGTCGGCAAGTTACACGCCAAGGTCATGAGGGTCGATGCGAGTGACCAGTTCCTGGGCCATTTGGCCGGAGTGAGCGATCCGGAAGCCAAACGCAAGATCATTGGACGTGAATTTGTAGAGGTATTTAAGGCTGCAGCCCGCACGCTGGTTGCGCAAGGCGCTACCAATTCAGGAGCAAATGGAAGTGCCGTCGTCAAAGGTGCCACCTTCCTGGCTCAGGGCACGATCTATCCGGATGTCATCGAATCGGGTGGTGCCGGTAACAAAAAGGCCGTCACCATCAAGAGCCACCACAACGTGGGCGGCTTGCCTGAGCAGCTCGGTCTCAAACTGCTGGAACCCTTGCGCGAACTGTTCAAGGATGAAGTGCGCGAGCTGGGCGTGGCCCTGGGCCTGCCGTACAACATGGTGTATCGCCATCCTTTCCCTGGTCCTGGCTTGGGAGTGCGCATTCTGGGCGAGGTCAAGAAGGAATACGCGGACCTGCTGCGCCGTGCAGACGCGATCTTTATCGAAGAGCTGCACAACTTCAAGGACGAAGCCTCAGGCAAAACCTGGTACCAACTCACCAGCCAGGCCTTCACCGTGTTTCTGCCCGTCAAGAGTGTGGGTGTGATGGGCGACGGCCGCACCTACGACTATGTGGTGGCCTTGCGCGCCGTGCAAACCAGCGATTTCATGACGGCAGACTGGGCTGAACTGCCCTATGCGCTGCTGAAGAAGGTGTCGGGCCGCATCATCAACGAAGTGCGCGGCATCAACCGCGTGACGTACGACGTCAGCAGCAAACCTCCAGCCACCATCGAGTGGGAATGAGTCTTTGGGATAACCCTTAGCCACGGCTTAGGGTTATTCCGAGGCGGCGCGCAGATTTCTGTCTGACGCTACAAAAGTTTTGGTTTGTAGCCCTGCGCAGGGCTACATTTCATGGTCGCTTGGTGCACAATGTTCTCATAAATTACGGAAATGTGCTTGGCATGCAACCTGACTCAGACACACTTCATTTTCTGGAAGACGAAGGCGAAAGCGCAAGTACCAAAGAGTTGGTTTGGCGTTTGATGGTGGTGGACGATGAGCCGGATGTTCATCGTGCAACAACTTTCGCGCTTTCGGGGGTCAGGATTTTGGGGCGTCCGCTGCAATTCCTGCATGCCTATTCGGCCACCGAAGCCACGGAGATGCTGCGCAACGAGCAGGACGTTGCAGTGGTGCTTCTGGATGTGGTGATGGAGCGCGAAGATGCTGGCCTTGCACTGGTCAAGACGATCCGGCAGGACCTGAAATTGTCCGAACTGCGCATCATCCTTCGCACGGGACAACCTGGTTATGCCCCCGAAATCGAGACCATCCACGATTTCGATATCAACGATTACAAAACCAAATCCGAACTCACCCGCACCAAGCTGTATGCCACGGTGACAGCGGCTCTGCGTGCCTATGAGCAGATTCGCAAGCTCGACGAGTTGGCCTTTTACGACCGGTTGTCACGCTTGCCCAACCGCAATAAATTCATTGACCTCAGTGAAGAGCGGTTGGCCTCGGGTCTGCACAAAGACGACATCATCGCCATTCTGGATATCGACGATTTTTCGGAAATCAATGATGCTTTGGGTCACCAGCAAGGGGACCGCCTGCTGCAGGCGGTGGCGGACCGCCTCAAGTTTGAACTGGGCCCCAAGGTCATCCTTGCCCGCATCGGCAGCGACACCTTTGGCTTGATGGGCACCAGTGCTGTCGTCGATCCACCGCGCGTGCTGGCCATGTTTCGCGAACCTTTCGTAGTCCAGGACGACTCCATGGTGGTCACCGCCACCATGGGCATGACCAAACACCTGGGTGAAGGGGTGACAGGCAGGGACGCACTCAAAGACGCCAATATTGCGCTCAAGCGCGCCAAGAAAAGCCGCCGCGGAAGCTTCGTGACCTTTTCTACGGAAATGGGGTCCGATATCCGTGAACGTGTGCGCCTGCTGCAAAGTCTGCGCAGTGCAGTGGAAAGCGAACGCCTGTTTATCGTTTACCAACCGCAGGTCAATCTGGGCCGCGATGGTGATGTGGTTGGCGTGGAGGCGCTGATCCGGTGGCGCAACGAAGACGGCACGTTTGTGCCACCAGACCGCTTTATCCCGCTGGCAGAAGCTTCCGGCATGATCGTAGCGATTGGCGATTGGGTGTTGCGCATGTCCTGCCATGAGCTGGTGCGCCTGCAGGCGCTTGGTTTGCCGAACCTGCGCATGTCCGTCAACGTTTCGCAGATACAGTTCCGGCATCCGGAGTTTCTGGACAAGCTCAACGCAGCACTGATTGATACCGGCATCAACCCCAAATGCCTGGAGCTCGAGATCACCGAATCCGTGGCCATGGAAGACGCAGATTTCATGCTGGAGACCCTGCATCTGGTGCGCGAGTTGGGCATCTCGATTGCGATTGACGATTTCGGTACCGGTTATTCGTCACTGAGCCATTTGCGCCAGTTGCCCATTGACCGTCTGAAAATTGACCGGGCCTTTGTCTCGGAGCTGAACCAACAGGTCTCTGGCGGCCACATTGCATCCATGGTGGTGGAGCTGGGGCGTAACCTCAACCTCACGGTTATCGCCGAAGGCATTGAAGACGAAGCACAGGCCGAGACCTTGCTGCGCATGGGTTGCCACGAAGGGCAGGGCTACCTCTATGCCAAGCCCATGGTGCCCCTGCAACTCAAAGAGTGGCTGCAGGCGCGCTTGGCGTCTCGCTAAGCCGTTTTAGCTCTCGCATATTGATGGCGGGGTCCCTCGTGCCTGACGATGCCTATTTCATGTCGCTGGCGTTGGCCCAGAGTGAAGAAGCGGCCCGCGCTGGTGAAGTTCCTGTGGGCGCCGTCGTCATCAAAGATGGCGAGGTGCTCGCCACGGGACGCAACGCACCCATCGCGCAAAATGACCCGACTGCCCATGCCGAGATTGTTGCCCTGCGTGCGGCAGCGGCGGCTTTGGGTAACTACCGTCTGGATGGCTGTGAGCTATTCGTCACCCTGGAGCCCTGTGCCATGTGTGCGGGCGCCATGCTGCATGCCAGACTCAAACGCGTGGTGTTTGGTGCCGCAGATCCTAAAACCGGCGCCGCGGGCTCCGTGCTAAATCTGTTTGAACACAAACCGCTGAACCACCAAACCCAAGTAGAGGGCGGCGTCATGGCAGAGCAATGCGCCCATCCTTTGCAGGCATTCTTCAAAAGCAGACGCGGGCGCGTTTCCGATGCGCCAGCGCTGCGTGAAGACGCGCTACGCACACCAGAGGGGCGGTTCTCAAACCTGCCGGACTATCCTTGGGAGCCCCATTACATCCATGACTTGCCAGCGTTGAATGGTTTGCGTCTGCACTATCTGGATGAAGGCCCCGTGCATGCAGATGTTGTATTCCTGTGCCTGCATGGCAACCCGGGCTGGAGTTACCTCTACCGGCGAATGCTGCCTATCTGGACCGCCGCAGGGCACCGTGTTGTAGCGCCCGACCTGATTGGATTTGGCAAAAGTGACAAGCCTAAACGTGCTGATTTCCACACCTTTGCCTTCCATCGTCAGTACCTGCTGGAGTTGGTGGAGCGGCTTGCTCTGCGTAATGTAGTTCTGGTTGTACAGGACTGGGGCGGCTTGCTCGGACTAACCTTGCCCATGACCGCCCCAGATCGCTACCAAGGGCTTCTGGTCATGAACACCATGCTGGCGACCGGAGACACGCCGTTGTCTACAGGTTTTCTGGCGTGGCGCGAAATGTGCGCGAAAAAACCGGACTTCGATGTAGGCCGCCTGCTGGGTCGCGGTAATACACACTTGAGTGCAGAGGAGTGCGAGGCATACAACGCACCGTTTCCCGACGCCGGGCATCGCGCGGCCCTGCGTGCATTTCCACCCATGGTGCCGGAGTTTGAAGACAGCCCTGGCGCTGCGACATCGCGTCAAGCGCGTGCTTTCTGGCAGCAAGAATGGCAAGGCCATACTTTGATGGCCATTGGTGCCCAAGACCCGGTGCTGGGAGGCGACGTCATGCGGTCTTTGCAGGCAGATATCCGGAATTGCCCTGAACCCATGCTGCTGCCGCATGCAGGGCACTTCGTACAAGAGCATGGCGAAGGTATCGCGCAAGCCGCTTTGGCATATTTCACTGCTGGATAATGCGACAGTGAAGAAACATATCTACATTTATTCCCCCTCTGGTGCAGTCCGCGACAAGGCTGCCTTCAAACGTGGCGTGAAGCGCCTCCAGACTCTTGGACACGAAGTGGAAGTGGACCCCGATGCGCTGGCATCCCATATGCGGTTTGCGGGCGACGATGCTACGCGACTTGCTGCCATTCACCGTGCTGCGGCGAGCGGTGCAGATGTGGCCATGATTTCACGCGGCGGTTATGGACTGAGCCGTATTTTGGGAGGTATCCAGTACAAGGCCGTTGCCAAGGCGATTGCGCGCGGCACCCAATTTGTGGGCATCAGCGATTTCACGGCGTTCCAGCAAGCGGTGTTGGCCAAGACGGGAAGCATCACCTGGGCGGGCCCAGCTTTGTGCGAAGGTTTTGGTGTTGGTGGTAAGCCGGATCAGGTGGATGGACATGGTCACGGAGAAACGCCACAGCCAGACGAAATCATGGAAGACTGCTTCAATGATTTACTGTTGGGACAGGGGGAGGGCGCCGGTTGGCGTCAACACCGAGATACGGCTGCCAACGCAAACTACCACCTCAAAGGCGCCACTTTGTGGGGGGCAATCTTGCCATGCTGGCCTCCCTGCTCGGCACACCCTATTTTCCGGAAATCAAAGGTGGGGTTCTGTTTCTGGAGGATGTGGGAGAACATCCCTATCGCGTGGAGCGTTGGTTAACACAACTGCTGCATGCAGGTGTTCTTGCCAGACAAAAGGCGATTGTATTTGGCCAGTTCACGGAGTTCAAACTCAACCCGCACGACAAAGGGTTCAACTTGTCCACCGTGCAGCAATGGCTCAAAAGCCAGATCAAAGCCCCTGTGCTGACCAACTTGCCTTATGGGCATGTGGCCACCAAGGTGTTATTGCCTGTAGGCGCACATGTGGATCTGGTGGTGGAAGGGCGTGACGCTCTGATTCTTTGGGGTCACGAGGTGTGAGCGGCCCTCGCCGCGCATTCACTCGCCGAGTGGACTGGGACGCGAGACCAGACCACGGGGCAACAATCCCCGGAACAGCTCACTGATAAGGTTTAGTTTGTGGCGGGCTATGGCTTCGCCGTGGACCGCAGCAATCGCGGCCATCACATCACCACGCAAGTACCAGAGATCCTGCAGATCGTTGGCATAGGTGATGCGCAGTTGTACTACGGGATAGGCCTCGGCTGCGGGCTCGCCCATGCTCTCCAGCATAGCCTGGCGTATGTCATCGATAGCCAGTTGAGAACGGTTGCTCTCATGGCTGGATAGCCCCCCCAAGAGGGACTGCATGCCACTGACCAAGCTAGAAGCATTCCAACGCATTTTCATTTCAATCTATTAGTTGCTTGGAACCTTAAAGAAAAGGCGGCCGATCGACAATAGGGAGTATGCGCAAATATTGCATTAAAACAACAATGCTTTCAATGACTTACACGCGTAACATTATGTGGAACTTTAGTTATACGTGGCTAGAGTTTGGTGGTCTCAGTTCTCGCCATCACAACCCGTTGCTCCGCACAGTGTGTATTCAAAATAATGTCCATAAAACCACGAAGTAAGGTCGATATGGCGCCCATACATTTGATTCAAGGCAACACCATCCCGCTTTGGTTTTCAAGGACGTCGCAATGCCCTAAACTCAGCGCATAACCAAGAATCGGGACTATCGGGAATGGGCGTCCAAGCGACCGTTGTATTTACAGATTTGCATGGCAGCACGGCGGTGTTTGAGGCGTTGGGAAACCTGCGCGCCACCGAGACGGTGACGCAGATCACGACCTGGATTGGCGAGCAGTGCGAAGCGCATGGTGGCCGCGTCGTCAAGACGCTGGGTGACGGCGTGCTTGCGATGTTCCCAGACGGTCAGAGCGCAGTCAAAGCGGTGGTTGACCTGCAGCGCATTCATTACAAGCGTGTTGCACGCACCCCTTCGGAAGTCCGCATGCCCATCCGCATTGGCGTTGCCAGTGGGGATGTGGAAATCGTGGCAGGTGACTGTTATGGTGACGCCGTCAACGTTGCAGCCCGACTGTGCGACTTGTGTGGCCCCAATCAAATTTGGGCCAACGCAGCAGCCTTGGGTGCCGTGGATGAAGGCCATGGTGTGACTTTCAGGATACTGGGGCCCATCAGCATTCGGGGCCGCGCCGAGCCTTGCACCGTTTACCAGATTGAATGGCGTGAAGAAGAAACATCTGACTTCCTGACCATGCAAGGGCAACTGGATCCAGCCTACTCCAGCGGAGATGTGGACGTCTTGGGACGTGAAATTGAACTCACCTGGTCGGGACAAACCAAGCGGTTCAAGGCATTTGATTTACCTATACATATCGGTCGCGTGCGCAATGTAGAGTTCATGGTCAATGATCCACGTGTCTCGCGTACACATGCCAGGCTGGAGTGGCGCAATGGCAGCGTCGTACTGGTTGATGTCAGCACGTATGGAAGCTGGGTGCGATTTGCAGGCGCCAATGGATCGGATGTGTTGCTGCGCCGCGAAGAGTGTGTTTTGCATGGGCAAGGCGAACTGGCGTTGGGTGCATCGTTTGCCGATGCAACTGTGCCCACTGTTTCTTTCAAGGTTCTTTGAGCGCACTCCGTTGGTGCGGGACGGGTTTTCTGCACAACCAGAATGGCCCCTCTTCAGTGCGCTGCTGATCTCACCATCTCTAAAGTTGCATACGCTTTAGACGCCCCACAGCTTTCAACGAACGCCCTAAACCCCGGCAAGGGTTAACACTTAGGTTTTGCCAAATTTAAATGCTTTACTTTTAAAGTATTTAGTTTTAAAGTTTACTCCGAGCCGCTGTTATTTATCTCAACAATACTGTGGCGCAAGTTCTGGCCCATGGCCATCTTTGCTAAGGAGTAACGATGAAAATCGTGTGTATCGGCGGTGGACCCTCGGGCTTGTATTTCGCGCTTCTGATGAAGCAGGCCAACCCGGCACACGACATCACCGTGGTGGAGCGCAACAAGCCCTACGACACCTTTGGCTGGGGCGTTGTGTTCTCTGACGCCACCATGGACAACATGCGTATCCACGACCCCAAGACTGCGGCCGAGATCCAGCATGCGTTCAACCACTGGGATGACATTGAGCTCGAATTCAAAGGCCAGCGCATCCGCTCCGGCGGTCACGGTTTTGTGGGTATTGGTCGCAAGAAGCTACTCAATATCTTGCAAGCGCGCTGCGAAGAACTGGGCGTGAAGCTGCAGTTTGAGACCGACGTAGATAGCGACACGCAATACCCTGATGCCGATCTGGTGATTGCCAGCGACGGCATCAACTCGCGCATTCGTACCAACTACAAGGACATCTTCAAGCCCGACATCGTGGTGCGCCCCAACCGCTTTATCTGGCTGGGGACGCACAAGCTGTTTGACGCCTTTACCTTCGCATTCGAGAAGACCGAACATGGGTGGTTCCAGGCCCATATCTACAAATTCGACGACACCACCACTACGTTTATCGTGGAATGCCCTGAGCATGTGTGGCTGGCGCATGGGCTGGACACCGCCGACCAGGAAGCGTCGATTGCCTTCTGCGAAAAAGTTTTTGCGCAGACGCTGGGCGGCGCCAAACTGATGACCAACGCGCGCCACCTTCGTGGTTCGGCCTGGTTAAATTTCCAACGCGTCAAGTGCGACCAATGGTCACACTTCAACGGCAACAGCCATGTGGTGCTGATGGGCGACGCGGTACACACCGCCCACTTTGCCATAGGCTCAGGCACCAAGTTGGCGATTGAAGATGCGATTGTGCTGGCCAATCTATTCCAGGAAAAAGGCCAGACGCGCGATGTGATTCCTGCGGTGCTGGAGCGCTACCAAGCAGAGCGGAACATTGATGTTCTGCGTTTACAAAACGCCGCCTGGAACGCAATGGAGTGGTTTGAGGTATGCGGTGCGCGCTACTGCGACCAGCTCGAAGGACCGCAATTCATGTACTCCATGTTGACGCGCAGCCAACGCATCAGCCACGAAAACCTGCGCATGCGCGATGCGCAATGGCTTGGCGATTTTGAACGTTGGTTTGCCAAAGCGTCGGGCTTGCAGGTGCCGGCCAACAAACCTGCACCATCCCCCATGTTCACGCCTTACACGGTGCGTGGTGTGACGCTGAAAAACCGCGTCGTCGTGTCCCCTATGGCGCAGTATTCGGCGGTTGACGGCCTGGCCGGGGATTACCACCTTGTGCATTTGGGTGCGCGCGCCATGGGAGGTGCCGGCATGGTGGTCGCCGAGATGACCTGCGTATCTCCAGAAGGTCGCATCACACCCGGCTGTCCGGGCATCTACACCGTAGAACAGAAGGCCGGCTGGAAGCGCATTGTGGAATGGATTCACGCCAATAGTGACGCCAAATTTGCGCTGCAGATCGGCCACGCCGGTGCCAAAGCCTCGACCTGTGTGCCATGGGAAGGCAAGGGTATTGACCATCCGCTGGAACAGGGTAATTGGCCCATCATGGCAGCTTCCAGCTATCAGTATCTCGATGGCGTGAGCCAGATGTCCAAAGCCATGACACGCGCCGACATGGACACGGTGAAAGCGCAGTTTGTTGCAGCCACCCAGGCCGCCGCTGACATTGGCGTGGATTGGCTTGAACTGCACTGCGCTCACGGCTATTTGTTGTCCAGCTTCATTTCGCCATTGACCAATCATCGCACCGACGAATATGGTGGGAGCCTAGAAAACCGCTTGCGTTATCCGTTGGAGGTGTTTGCTGCGGTGCGTGCCGTCTGGCCCGCGGGCAAGCCTATCTCCGTACGTATCTCTGCCAGTGATTGGACAGAAGGCGGCATCACACCGGCCGACGCGGTAGAAATTGCCAAGGCCTTCAAGGCGGCAGGCGCTGACATGATCGATTGCTCGTCGGGCCAGGTCAGCAAGAAGGAAAAACCGGTCTATGGCCGCATGTTCCAGACGCCGTTTGCCGATCGCATTCGCCAGGAAGCGGGTATTCCGACTATCGCCGTAGGTGCGATCAGCGAAGCCGACCACGTCAACAGCATCATCGCTGCTGGCCGTGCTGACCTGTGTGCCGTAGCGCGTCCACATCTGGCCAACCCGGCCTGGACGCTGACCGAGGCTGCCAAGATTGGCTATACGCCACAACCCTGGCCCAAACAATACCGCTCGGGCAAGCCGCAGATGGAAGCCAACTTCCAGCGTGAAAAGGCGCAAGCCGCGATGGCCGCCCAGTCACCTGCACGTGCCTCGGAAGCGTGAGCGTGGACATGGAAACCCAACGCCATGCGCTGGTTACCGGTGGGGGCAGCGGCATTGGGGCTGCCATTGCACTGGCATTGGTAGACGCGGGCATGCACGTCACCATTACCGGACGCCGTCTGGATGTCCTGGAACTGCTGGCTGCAAGACATCCCGGAAAGATGCAGGCGGTGGTGATGGATGTTGCAGATGCGACATCGGTTGCAAAGGCGTTTACACAAGCCAAGACACAGTTCGGACCGGTACAAATTCTGGTGAACAACGCAGGCCAGGCCCACAGCGCACCGTTTATCAAGACCGACGCCGCACTGTGGCAGCAAATGCTTTCGGTCAACCTGACAGGCACGTTCCACTGTACCCAGGCGGCTTTGCCCGACATGGTGGTAGCCAAGTGGGGGCGCATCATCAATGTGGCCAGTACGGCGGGGCTGGTGGGCTACGCCTATGTTGCTGCCTATGTCGCTGCCAAGCATGGTGTAGTGGGACTTACACGGTCACTGGCACTGGAATATGCGAAGAAAGGCATCACGGTAAACGCAGTGTGCCCTGGCTACACCGAAACCGACATCCTGCGCGAGAGCATTGCCAATGTGGTCGTCAAGACGGGGCGCACAGAAGAAGAAGCGCGCGCCGAGTTTTCCTCCGGTAACCCACAAGGACGCATCGTGCAGCCCGAGGAAGTGGCCGATGCCGTGCGCTGGTTGTGCGGTAAAGCGGCAGCCTCGGTGACGGGGCAGTCCATCGCCGTGAGCGGCGGTGAAGTCATGAATTGAGGCAGTGATGAAAAAAGATCCCAGCCTGGACTTGCTCAACGCCGCCGATGAATTGGGCTATGAGGCACGCAGTGCCACGGGTGACCATGCGGCCCTCAAACTGTGGTTGCGCATGCTTTCGTGTACCAACCAGATCGAGGCGGAAATCCGACGCCGTTTGCGCGTGCAGTTTGACACCAGCTTGCCGCGCTTTGACTACATGGCCCAGCTTTACCGCGAACCCGAGGGGCTGCGCATGAAGGACCTCTCCAGTCACCTCATGGTGACGGGCGCGAACGTGACAGGAATTACTGACGAACTGGAGCGGGATGGTCTGGTAACACGGTCCAGCAGCCCGACCGACCGCCGCTCCTGGATCGTCCGTCTGACTCCCAAGGGACGCAAGCTTTTCGAAACCATGGCCCAAGAGCATGAACAGTGGATTCTTGAACTCTTTTCCTGCCTCAATGGGGCTTCGTTGGCGCAAGTGCACCAGCAACTGGGTGCCTTGCGCGTGCACGTTGTGGACAAACAATCGGCCGCACTTCAGTAACTCCATCTCTTTGAATTGAAAGCCCCCCAAGCATGACAACCCATACATCTACCGTGATTGATCCTGCATTGTTGGCAGGCAACCGCAAGACCTTGGCAGGTTACCAAGCGCAGCATTTTCAGTGGGAATGCCGTGATGGCGTGGCAACCATCACGCTGAACCGGCCTGAGCGCAAAAATCCGCTGACATTTGCGTCTTACTCTGAGCTGCGTGACCTGTTTTCTCAGCTCCGGTTTGCTAAAGATGTGCACGTTGTTGTATTGCATGGCGCGGGTAACAATTTCTGCTCTGGTGGCGATGTGCATGAAATCATCGGGCCACTGATGCAGTTGGCAATGCCCGAACTGCTGATGTTCACACGCATGACAGGTGATCTGGTGAAAACCATGCGTGCGTGCCCTCAACCCATCATCGCTGCCATCGACGGCATTTGCGCGGGTGCGGGTGCCATCATGGCGATGGCCTCTGACCTGCGCATGGGAACGGTACGCAGCAAGACTGCATTTCTGTTCAACCGCGTGGGCTTGGCAGGGTGCGACATGGGCGCTTGCGCCATGCTGCCGCGCATCATTGGACAAGGCCGTGCCAGTGACTGGTTGTACAGCGGCCGCTCCATCGGTGGTGAAGAGGCTGAACGCAGCGGCTTCCTGAATCGATTGGTCGACCCAGAGAAATTACTCGCAGAAGCACAGGCGTGGGCACATGACCTCGCATCAGGCCCGACTTTTGCTAACGGTATTACCAAGACCATGTTGCACCAAGAGTGGAACATGTCCATAGATCAAGCGATGGAGTCCGAAGCGCAAGCCCAGGCGATTTGCATGATGACCGAAGATTTCAACCGTGCTTACCAGGCCTTCGTGGCCAAGCAAAAGCCCGTGTTTCAAGGCAATTAAGGAATTCTCAATGAGCGACACCCACTACCTGCAATGGCCATTCTTTGAGGCGCCCCATGCGCAACTGGCGCATGCGCTGGATACCTGGGCTGCTGAGCACATTGCACAAAGTCACAGCGCAGATGTGGATGCAGAATGCCGCGCACTGGTGCGCTTGCTGGGGCAGGGCGGCTGGCTGAAACATGCAGTCGGTGGTGTGGCCTACGGTGGTGCGCACGACGCCATTGATACACGCTCTATTTGTTTGATCCGTGAAACACTGGCACGCCATTCGGGCTTGGCCGACTTTGCGTTTGCCATGCAGGGCCTGGGCTCAGGCGCGATCAGTCTGGCGGGCACCGATGCACAGAAGAACGCTTACCTGCCGCGCGTGGCGGCCGGCGAAGCGATTGCCGCCTTTGCGCTGTCTGAACCAGACGCCGGCTCTGACGTGGCGGCTATGCAGTGCAGTGCACGCATTGAGGGCGATTTCGCCGTCCTTAACGGCACCAAGACCTGGATATCCAACGGCGGCATTGCAGATTTCTATGTGGTGTTTGCACGCAGTGGTGAAGCCGAAGGTGCGCGCGGCATCAGCGCATTTATTGTGGACGCGACCACACCTGGCTTTAGCGTGCCAGAACGTATTGATGTGATCGCACCCCATCCATTGGGCACTCTGCGTTTTGACAATTGCCGCATTCCGTTGACACAACGCATTGGTGCAGCCGGTGAAGGCTTCAAGGTTGCCATGCGTACGCTGGATGTATTCCGCACCTCGGTGGCCGCCGCCGCACTGGGCTTTTCTCGCCGTGCACTGGATGAGGCGTTGCAGCGTGCCACGACACGCAAGATGTTCAAACAAACCCTGGCCGATTTTCAATTAACCCAAGCAAAGCTGGCACAGATGGCCATCACCATCGACAGCTCTGCGCTGCTGGTCTACCGCGCCGCTTGGCAGCGCGACCAGGGACAGAACGTCACCAAAGAAGCCGCGATGGCCAAGATGGTCAGCACCGAAGGCGCGCAGCAGGTCATCGACGCTGCAGTACAGATGTGGGGCGGCATGGGTGTGGTCAGTGAAGTACCCGTGGAGCGTCTCTACCGCGAGATTCGGGCCCTGCGCATCTACGAGGGCGCGACTGAAGTGCAGCAATTGATCATTGCGCGCGAGCTGCTCAAGGACGTAGGTCACACCGCGCCGAAATAGACCGGACGCACACAGAGACACCGGAGACGCACCATGCCTACTGCCCACATCGACACATTCGCCCGTGACAACCTGCCGCAGCAGGAACAACAACCGGACTTCCTGTTTACGCTGCCCGAGTTGCAGTTCCCTGAACAACTGAATTGCGCTACCGAACTGCTGGACAAGCACGTTCAGGAAGGCAGCGGAGATCGCCTGTGTGTACGCGGCCCCAAAGACAACTGGACCTATCGCGATCTGTTGGAGCGCGCCAATCGCATTGCAAATGTGCTGGTGCACGACATGGGACTGGTGCCAGGCAACCGCGTGCTGTTGCATGCACCCAATACTCCCATGATGGTGGCGTGCTGGTTCGGCATTGTCAAAGCTGGCGGCATCGTGGTGGCCACCATGCCTTTACTGCGCGCCAAGGAACTCAAGCCGATTCTGGAAATTGGCGCCATCAGCCACGCGTTGTGCGACGCCGGCCTTGCTGAAGAGTTGCGGGGCGCTGCGCAGGCGGTGCCGGGGCTGCACCACATCCGCCACTTCAACAGCACAGAGGCTGACGCGCTGGATGCCATCATGCAAGACCAGTCGGCAACGTTCGACAACGTCAACACAGCGCTCGACGACACCTGTTTGATCGGTTTTACCAGTGGAACCACGGGTGTTCCCAAAGCCACCATGCACTTCCATCGTGATGTCATGGCGATCTGCGCCTGTTGGCCCCGCTCCGTGCTCAAGGCCAATGCAGATGACGTGTTCATCGGCAGCCCTCCGCTGGGGTTCACCTTTGGCCTGGGTGGCCTGGTGCTGTTTCCCATGTCCATCGGCGCGTCCACGGTGCTGTTGGACAAGGCGGGCCCTTCGCAATTGCTGGACGGAATCCGGGACTACGGGGCCACCGTGGTGTTTACGGCTCCCACGTCTTACCGAACCCTGGCTGCGCGTGGTGATGAAATACGCGCAACCGCACTGCGTAAATGTGTGTCGGCCGGCGAAGCGTTGCCTGCATCGACCCGCGCGCTGTGGCGCGAGGCGACCGGCATCGAGCTGATCGACGGCATTGGTGCCACTGAAATGCTGCACATTTTCATCTCTTCGGACGAACATGAAGCACGACCGAGTGCTACCGGCAAAGTGGTTCCAGGCTATGAGGCGCGCATCATTGACGACAACGGCCAACCCGTGCCTCCTGGCACCGTGGGCAAGCTGGCTGTGCGCGGCCCCACGGGCTGCCGCTACCTGAACGATGAGCGCCAGCAAACCTATGTAAAAAATGGCTGGAACGTTACCGGCGATGCCTACCTGATGGATGCAGATGGCTATTTTTTCTACCAGTCCCGCACTGATGACATGATCATTTCTGCCGGTTACAACATCGCCTCGCCCGAGGTGGAAGAAGGCCTGATGCTGCACCCGGCAGTGGCGGAATGCGCGGTGATTGGTGTGCCCGATGCGGAGCGCGGCCAAATTGTCAAGGCCTATGTAGTGTTGCGCGCTGGTGAGACGAGCAATGCTGACATGGCCAAGGTGCTCCAGGACTTTGTCAAACAAACCATCGCACCCTACAAGTACCCACGTGCTATCGAATTCTTGGACAAATTGCCACGTACCCAGTCTGGCAAATTGCAGCGTTTCAGGCTGCGTGACTCTTGAGTTCAGAATACGAAGCGCTTTGCACCCATTTCCCCCCAACGAAAGGACGATTCCCATGTTTCTCATTTCTCTACGCAAAACCCTGGTCGCGGCCTGCGCAAGCACTGCCTTGCTCGCGATGGCGCAGTCGACCGACCCCGTCAAGGTGGGCTTGTTGAGCACACTTTCCGGTCCAGGTGCCGGTCTCGGTGTGGATATCCGCGACGGTTTCCAGTTGGCGATCAAACTGGGAGGCAACAAGCTGGGGGGACGCCCTGTGGAAGTGGTCGTCGCGGACGACCAAGCCAGCCCGGATGTAGGACGTCAGACAGCAGATCGACTGGTCAAACGCGACAAAGTCGATTTCATGACGGGTATTGTTTTTTCGAACGTCATGCTGGCTGTGGGCGCACCGACTTTCGCGTCACAAACGTTCTATGTGAGCGCCAATGCCGGCCCTTCGCAGTACGCGGGCGAACAATGCAGCCCCTACTTTTTCAGCGCTTCCTACCAAAATGACAACATGCACGAAGCAGCCGGTCAAGTCGTGCAAGAGAAAGGCTTCAAGCGCGTGGCGGTGATTGCCCCCAACTACCCCGCCGGCAAGGATGCCATCGCAGGATTCAAGCGTTTCTACAAGGGTGAGATCGCTTCCGAAGCGCTGCCGGCGCTGAACCAGCTCAACTTCGGTACCGAGCTGTCGCAACTGCGTGCCTCCAAGGCTGATGCGGTCTACATCTTCCTGCCCGGCGGCATGGGCATCAATTTCATCAAGCAGTTTGTGGCTGCCGGTTTGTCCAAGGACATGACACTGTTTGGCCCAGGCTTCTCCGGTGATGAAGACGTGATCAAGGCAGTAGGCGACTCCATGCTGGGCATGTTCAACACCAGCCAATGGGGACACGACATGGCCAACCCGGCCAACAAGAAATTCGTTGCCGAATTCGAAAAGGAATATGGCCGCCTGCCTACGCTGTACGCTGCACAAGGCTATGACGCAGCCCAGTTGATCAACGCCGCCGTGCGCGACACCAAAGGCAAGCTGGAAGACAAGGTCGCCGTGCGCAAGGCTTTGGAAGCTGCCAAGTTCGACTCGGTGCGTGGTGCATTCAAGTTCAATAACAACCACTTCCCGATCCAGGACTACTACCTGCGTGTTGTAACCAAAGATGCCAAGGGCCGCGTAACCAACCGCCTGCTGGGCACGGTGCTCAAGAAGCATGCGGATGCCTACGCCGGCCAGTGCAAGATGCCGGCCTGATAACGCAGTACCCAACGGAACTCCACCATGGATCCCATTTTGTTGCTGGAGCAGGCCTTCAACGGTCTGCAGTTTGGGCTGATGTTGTTCTTGCTGGCGGCGGGGTTGACCCTGGTCTTCGGCATCATGGACATGATCAACCTGGCCCATGGCTCGCTGTACATGGTGGGGGCCTATTTGATCGCCGCCATTACCGCGGCGACGGGCAGCTACTGGTGGGGTCTGTGCTTTGGGGTGTTGGGAGCAGCGGTGTTCGGGGCGCTGCTGGAGGTGAGCATCCTGCGTCACTTCTACCAGCGCGACCATCTCTCGCAGGTACTGGGTACCTTTGCCATTTTGATGATGTGCAATGAGGGTGTGCGCTTGATCTGGGGCGCACAACCCGTGCCATTGAGTACGCCAGACAGTCTGGCAGGTCCGGTGGAGTTGTTCCCAGGATTCTTCTATTCTTCGTTCAGCCTGTTCATCATCGGTGTGGGTCTGCTGGTGGCCTTGCTGATGTACTTGCTGATTACGCGCACGCGTCTGGGCATGCAGATCCGCGCCGGTGCGGCCAACCGTGAAATGGCCATGGCCATGGGGGTCAATGTGCAGCGGCTGTTCACTGCCGTGTTTGCCGTGGGCGCAGCCCTGTGTGGCATTGCGGGCGGCATGCTGGGACCGATATTGGCGGTGCAGGTGGGCATGGGCGAGAGCATTCTGATTGTCGCTTTTGTGGTCATTGTGATTGGCGGCATTGGCTCCATCCGCGGTGCGTTCCTGGGGGCGCTGATTGTGGGCGTGATGGACACCGCTGGTCGCACTTTCATGCCTATGTTGTTTGCGCACCTGATGTCACCGGAGGCAGCTGCCAATGCAGCGCCCGCTGTGGCCTCTATCCTGATTTACCTGTTGATGGCAACGGTCTTGTTCTTCAAGCCGCGCGGCCTGTTCCCTACCCATGGCTGATGCAATGACAAACGCCAAGCATTCTTCTCCCAGCATTCTTGACCACTCACTGCATTGGCGCTGGGCCGTGCCACTGCTGATTGCTCTGGCGGCTTTACCGTTGATCGCAGTAGCGCTTGGCGGAGATTTCTACATTACCCTGGCCAGCCGCATCCTGATCTTTGCACTGGCAGCGACCAGTCTTAACTTCATTCTGGGTTTTGGCGGCATGGTGAGTTTTGGCCACGCAGCCTTTATCGGTCTCGGTGCCTACACTGTAGCGATCGCGATGCAGGAAGGCATGGTCAATGCCTGGATCGCCTGGCCACTGGCCATGGTCGTGAGTGGCGTCTTTGCACTGGTAATCGGTGCCATCAGCCTACGCACGCAAGGTGTGTACTTCATCATGATCACGCTGGCTTTTGCGCAGATGCTGTATTTCCTGGTGGTGTCACTCAAGGCCTACGGCGGAGATGACGGGCTGAGCATGGCGGGGCGATCTTTTGTGGCACCCGGTTTGGACCTCGCCCGGGACCGCGATTTCTATTACGTCACGCTGGCCTTGGTAAGTGCATCGGTATGGGGCGTGGCCCGTCTGCTCAATGCCCGCTTTGGCCATACATTGCAAGCCATTCGCGAGAACGAAGTGCGCATGATTGCCATTGGTTTTCCGGTGTACCGCTTCAAGCTGGTCGCCTTTACGCTGGCCGGCGCGCTGGCCGGTTTGGCCGGGGCTCTGATGGCCAATCTGGGTGGATTCGTGAGCCCCTCGCTGATGCAGTGGAGCCAGTCCGGCATGCTGATGATCATGGTCATCCTGGGCGGCGTGGGTTATCTGTATGGCGGTCTGTTGGGCGCAGTCTTTTTCCTGTTGCTCGAGGAACTGCTGAGCCACTACACGATCCACTGGCAACTGGGTCTGGGCGCGGTTCTGCTGCTGGTCGTGCTGGTAGCGCCCAACGGCTTGGCCAGTCTGGTCGCACGCAAGAAGGGAGCTGCCCATGGCTGAAATCATTCTGCATATCGACCAGTTGGTCAAACGTTTTGGCGGTTTGGTTGCCACCAACCACGCCGATCTGAAAGTGGAGCGCGGTAGCATCCACGCGCTGATCGGCCCCAATGGTGCGGGCAAGACCACGCTGATCCACCAGATTTCTGGTGCGCTGCAGCCCGACGAAGGTGCCGTGCATTTCATGGGCCAGAACATCACGCAGGTGCCCATGCACCAGCGTGCGTTGCGTGGCCTGGTGCGCTCCTACCAGATCACCAGTATTTTCAAGAAGCTTTCGGTGCTGGACAACATTGCCCTGTCGGTACAAGCCCGCAGCGGCAGCAGCATGCGCTTCTGGCAAGCCGCCCGCTCAGAATCGGGCCGCTATGCCGAGGCCGCGGCCGTGGCCGAACGCATCGGTCTGGGCCAAAAGTTGCATACGCTGTCGGGCGCGCTGTCGCATGGCCAGCAGCGCCAACTGGAGCTGGGCCTGGCACTGGCGCTCAAGCCGCAACTGCTATTGCTCGACGAGCCCATGGCTGGCATGGGACCAGACGAATCCGAAAATATGGTTGCGCTGCTGCAAAGCCTGCGCAGCGAAGTCACCATCTTGCTGGTGGAACACGACATGGATGCCGTGTTCCGTTTGGCCGACCGCATTTCCACACTGGTATTTGGCAAGGTCATTGCCAGCGGCACGGCGCAGGAAATCAAGGACAACCCCGAAGTCAAACAGGCCTATCTGGGCGATGAGATGGGCGTGGACGCCGTAGCGCACTAGGAAATAGCGTGGACACATTACTGGAAATCGACGATCTGCAAACTGCCTATGGCACCAGCCAGATCCTGTTTGGTGTGGGCTTTGCCATGCGCGCAGGCGAAGTCGCCACACTGTTGGGCCGCAACGGCATGGGCAAGACCACCACGGTGCGCTCCATCCTGGGTCTGACCAAGGCCACGGGTGGTTCTGTCCGTTTCCTGGGTGAACGCATCGAGGCGGCGAATGCCGATCGCATTGCCCGCATGGGCATGGCCGTGGTGCCTGAGGGGCGCATGATTTTTGCAACGCTATCGGTGCAGGAAAACCTGCTGGCTTTTGCGGGCAACCGCTGTGCCAGCCGGGAACCCTGGACGCTGGAACGGGTGTACCACCTGTTTCCACGGCTCAAGGAGCGTGCGCGCAACATGGGTAACCAGCTCTCGGGCGGTGAACAGCAGATGCTCGCCATTGGCCGTGCGCTCATGACCAATCCGCACCTGTTGATCCTGGACGAGGCCACCGAGGGCTTGGCACCGCTGATCCGGGAAGACATCTGGCACTGCCTGACCACACTGAAACAGGCTGGTCAGAGCATTCTGGTGATCGACAAGTATGTGCAACGGCTGGTTGGTCTGGCAGACCACCACACCATCCTGGAGCGGGGAAGGGTAGTCTGGAAGGGGGACTCTCCCCAACTGGCGGCCCAGCCCGACATCTGGCACCGCTATATCGGGGTCTGACGTGCTGAAGTCGATAGACACTCCCATGGCGGAGCAGACAATGCCAAGCGCCGTTTTTTCCGTGCAACGCGTAGTGCGCTTCTCGGATTGCGACCCGGCGGGCATAGTGTTTTACCCTCAGTACTTCGTCATGCTCAATGGCTTGGTGGAAGACTGGTTTACGCAAGCCCTGCAAGTGAACTACGCAAACCTTCTGGGTGTGCGCAGGGTGGGGCTGCCCACCGTCTCACTGCAATGCGACTTCAAGGCCCCCAGCCGCATGGGTGAAACCATCACGCTGCAATTGCGCTTGTCGCGCCAGGGAAAACGTTCGCTCACCCTGGACATTCAGTGCATTGGCCTGGAGTCCCCGGATGTCGTGCGCTGGCGCGCACAAGTGGTCATCGTGACCACTTCATTGGAGCACGATGGCTCCATCACCATTCCCGCCGATATCGTGCAAGGCATTGCACAGTGGCAAAATTTTTCAGGAGACAAAAAATGACACGCATCCTTCAACCTGCCCACTGGGCCCGTCCACGTGGTTACTCCAATGGTGTGGTCACACGCGGCCAGCTGGTGTTTGTAGCCGGCATGATCGGTTGGGACGCCCAATGCGTTTTCCATACCGATGACATGGCCGGGCAAGTACGCCAGGCATTGACCAACGTGGTGGAAGTGCTGAACGAAGCTGGTGCCAAACCAGAACACATCACCCGCATGACCTGGTACCTGACAAACAAGCGCGAGTACGTGGCGGCCTATCCCGAAATCGGCAAGGCTTTCCGCGAAATCATTGGTAGCTTCAACGCCACCATGACCGCGGTGCAAGTGACAGAGCTTGTAGAAGACCGCGCCAAGGTAGAGATTGAGGTCACGGCAGTGATCCCCGACTGATCCCCAGAACACTGCGGAGAAAGTCCATGCTCAACGCATACCTTTTTGATGGTGCGCGCACCGCTTTTGGTCGCCACGCCGGTGCTTTGGCGTCTGTGCGTCCCGACGATCTGGCCGCGCACCTGTTGCGCAGCCTGGCCGCGCGTTCGCCCATGGCGCGTGCGGTGGAAGACGTCGTCCTGGGTTGCACCTGCCAGGCTGGCGAAGACAGCCGCAATATCGCCCGCCATGCCGCTTTACTCAGTGGCCTGGGCCAGCAAGTCCCCGGTCAGACCGTTAACCGCCTGTGCGGTAGCGGCCTGGCCGCGGTCATGGACTGCGCACGCGCCATCACCACGGGTGAGGGCGATGTGTATCTGGCCGGTGGCGTGGAGAGCATGAGCCGAGCGCCCTTCGTCATGGCCAAGGCCGAGTCTCCCTACAGCCGTGATTTGCGCGTGGCCGATTCCACGATTGGTGCGCGTTTTCCGAACCCGGCGTTGATCCAGGCGTTTGGCAACCACACCATGCCGGAAACGGCCGATGCTGTGGCTGCAGAGCTGGGCCTTACGCGTGATGACTGCGATGCTTACGCGCTGCAATCACAACAGCGCTTTGCGGCGGCGCAGGCAGCTGGCGTTTTTGCGCAGGAAATTGTGGCCACCGAAGTTCCCCAGGGCCGAAAAGCCCCGCCGCTGGCCTTCGCCCTGGATGAACACCCGCGCGCCGACACCACGCTGGCCTCGCTGCAAAAGCTCAAGCCCCTGTTCGAAGGCGGTGTCACCACCGCTGGCAACGCATCGGGCATTAATGACGGTGCAGCTATGGTGCTGCTGGGCAACCAGGCAGCCGGCGAGCGCCATGGACAGAAGCCACTGGCACGCATTCTGTCGTCCGCAGTCGTTGGCGTAGAGCCGCGACTCATGGGCCTGGGGCCCGTGGGCGCCATCCAGAAAGCACTCGTGCGCGCTGGTATCACGCTGGCGGATGTCGACGTCATTGAAATCAATGAAGCCTTTGCCGCCCAGGTTCTGGGTTGCCTGAAAAGCCTGGGTCTGGACGCCCAGGACTCCCGCGTCAACCCCAACGGGGGCGCCATTGCGGTCGGCCACCCCCTGGGTGCCTCGGGTGCAAGACTGGTACTGACCGCAGCCCATGAACTGCAACGGCGCCAAGGTCGCTACGCCGTGGTGAGCCTGTGCATCGGTGTGGGGCAAGGCATCGCCATGGTGCTGGAACGCACCTGAATCTGACCCATCTATTTCTTAAATTACTTTATCCAAGGACATAACCATGGCTACCAAGAACACTTTCCAATGGGATGACGCATTGCTGCTGGACAGCCAGCTCACAGACGATGAGCGCCAGGTGCGTGACGCGGCCCAGAGCTATTGCCAGGAACGCCTGCTGCCCCGCGTGCAAGACAACTTCCGCCACGAAAAGACCGATGCCAGCATCTTCCGTGAAATGGGCGAACTGGGCCTGCTGGGTGCCACCATCCCCGAGCAGTACGGCGGCGCCGGCCTGAACTACGTGTGTTACGGCCTGGTGGCGCGTGAAGTGGAGCGTGTGGACTCGGGTTACCGCTCCATGATGAGCGTGCAGTCTTCGCTGGTCATGGTGCCCATCAACGAATTCGGTACCGAAGCGCAAAAGCAAAAATACCTGCCCAAGCTTGCCACCGGCGAATGGATCGGCTGCTTTGGCCTGACCGAACCCAACCACGGTTCGGACCCCGGCAGCATGATTACCCGCGCCAAAAAAGTGCCCGGCGGCTACAGCCTGTCCGGCGCCAAGATGTGGATCACCAACAGCCCCATCGCCGACGTGTTCGTGGTCTGGGCCAAGGACGACGGCGGCAAGATCCGCGGCTTCATCCTGGACAAGGGCTCCAAAGGCCTCAGCGCCCCGGCCATCCACGGCAAGGTGGGCCTACGGGCGTCCATCACCGGTGAGATCGTCATGGACGAAGTGTTTTGCCCGGAGGAAAACGCTTTCCCCGAAGTGCGTGGTCTCAAAGGCCCGTTCACTTGCCTGAACAGTGCACGCTACGGCATTGCCTGGGGCGCTCTGGGTGCGGCGGAAGACTGCTACACCCGAGCACGCCAGTACACCATGGACCGCAAGCAGTTCGACAAACCCCTGGCAGCCAACCAGCTGATCCAGAAAAAGCTCGCCGACATGCTGACCGAAATCACGCTGGGCCTGCAAGGATGCCTGCAAGTAGGGCGCCTGAAAGACAGTGGGCAGGCATCTGTAGAGATGACGTCCATCATCAAACGCAACTCCTGCGGCAAGGCGCTGGACATTGCGCGGCTGGCGCGCGACATGATGGGCGGCAACGGTATCAGCGACGAATTTGGCGTAGCCCGCCACTTGGTCAACCTGGAAGTGGTCAACACCTATGAAGGCACGCATGACATCCACGCCTTGATTCTGGGACGCGCGATTACCGGGATTGCCGCTTTCTGATCGGTCCTTGTACGTCAAAAGAAAAAGCCTCTGGATAGTCCAGAGGCTTTTTTTGCTTTTCAGGCTATCGTTTACAGTGGACGTGATTTCAATAGTGAAATAGGGCTGTAGCCCTCGATACGTGTGCGCAGGCAGCTATACATTCAATAGCACGTATTAGTTAACATAATATACATCGTATGAAGTCCCGGTAGTTTTGCCAGCGTTGCGTTATTAAAGGTTTTAGAGCAACGGCCGATACGTTTTGGGTAGTTTTAGCTGTTGCATTTGAGCCTATCACGCTGCCCATGCTCATCACTTTGCCTTCGCGAACGGACCTGTTGGTGGATCACGTTGGACTTCCCAGGTTCTGGGCGGCAGTCTGGTGGATCTTTCACGGCGGCGACTTGGCGCCATCGACGCTGCGCCGAAAACTCAGACATATTGAGTCCATCTATGTGCACACCGAAAGTCTTGGCGGCAACCTTGATGACGCTCTAAGCGCACTGGACTTGGATGCATTGGGTTCCGCGTTGGAATCATTTTTTGTGACCCTCCGGAATGTTGCAGAACCGGTAAATTCCAGCGTTGCCCGCTGGAATACGGTATTTCATTTCGTGAAAAACACTTGCGAACGACTTGAGCGCAATCCCGCTGTCGGCAACAAGATGGCTGACATACGTCAGCGCATGGCCCGTCTGGACAATCTCTATTTGGGTCTGCGCCCGTTCAAAAAGCGTAACCATGCGCAGGTTCGTGCAATTCCGAGGGGGGTGTTGGAAGAGTTTCTTGACGCTGCCACACCTGGTTCAGCGACAAATCCGTTCGAATATGAGCAAACTCAGTGGCGGATCTATGCCGCAGTAGTTCTGATGCTCTTTCAAGGACTCCGTGTTGGAGAACTGGCGCTATTGCCAGCCGACTTCACCAAAACAGAAATTGATGCACGTACGGGCATCCGACGTTGGTTTATGTCAGTCAAAACAGATGATTCTGAGGACGACCCTCGTTACTCCCGACCCAGTATCAAGACGGCGGCATCAATCAGAACCATTCCAATGGCAAGCCAGACTGCAAACGTTTTGCAGACATATTCTGCCAATTACCGTGGCAAACCCAACTACACGCAGTTCTTGGTGAGCATGCGCAAAAAACCAATGTCACCCGAAGGTTTACGCCATGCAATGCACGTACTCTCGGCGGCCTTGACACCAAATACACGCGAACAGCTCTTTAACCAGACTGGCACAAGAAATTTGACTCCACATGCGCTACGTCATACATGCGCAGTGCTTCGTATGAAGCAATGGACGGAGGCTGGTAACTCACCAGCCAAGACCATGATGCTTATGCGTAGCTTCTTTGGATGGTCAAGAGAATCCATGATGCCTTTGCTCTACGCAAAAGCCGCCTTGGACGAAAACCTCAATGAATCTTGGAATGCCCAGCTTGATGACCGATTGAACGTCTTGAGAAATATTCCACTGTGACTACACAAATAGCAATTCACGGTGAAGCTAATGACCCATTTCTTCAGGCTGTGGCGGCGCTTCCACCTTTGCCAAGAACGATTCAATATGAAGACGACTACGATGAGAAAGTACGTTCGATCAAGGTTGCAGAGAGTGAAGAGCGCCTCACAATTCACATCTCCGGCGCTGCTCGCAAGTTGGATTTTTTGCGATACGCCCCTCGAGTTCGGCGGCTTTTACGCACGTATTTACTACTCTCTTTGCAGGAGCTTTCGCCGCAGACGATACATTTGAGATATGCCCAATTTACAGAACTAGCGGCAGAGGATGTTGAGCTAGCGGCGACAACCGAGCCGATCAAACTTCGAGCAATTTGGTCGGTGTTCGTGGGGCGGTACTCTCCATATGTCCTGGACGGACTTCGGGCGTTGCTTGCCTTCTTGTGTCTGGTCCGGTTTCTGGGATGGTCGCCGGCGTATAACGGATTTGTTTCTAGAGTCCTGTTCGTACCTCGGTCAAGCCCCTACCCCACTGTGCGCAATGGGGATGCGTTCCTAACGATTGAGGAAGAGTCAAAGCTAGTCCGTTGGTTTGACGACGCCGCTTTACAGCTTCACTCCTTGCGTTTGGTGGATATTGAAGTAGCTTGTCTCTTGATTAGCTCATATCAATTTGGCATGCGTCCAAAGCAGCTGGGAATTATTCGGATGCGCGATTGTGCTGTACGGACTAGCGTCGAAGATGGCAGTGCCATCGTACATCTGACCTTCAAGATCATCAAGCAGCGAGACCCAACTCTCGCCAAATTACCTCTGGTTCGCAAGGTAAAACGCGAGTGGGCTCCTTTGTTCGCAAGACTTGTGCAGCTAAAAAATGGGGAGGATCGCGACGCTTTTCTTTTCGGGTTTCAAAGTCGAGTGAGTCTCAGCAACGCTTTGATTGGGAAGCTTGCAGAGATACTGCCTGATAGTGAGCGTCGAGTTGCATACGACCTGCGCCACTCAATGGCGCAGCGCTTGGTAGACGCCGGTGCCAGCCATGAGGACTTGGCCGCGGCGTTAGGGCACACACTGTTGGTGACGGGCCTTATTTATTTCAGGCAATCGGCAAATCAAGCAGAATTGGTCAACAAGGCCTTGGGCCTGTCGGAGGTCTACCAAACGGTCGCACGTATTGCAAAAAACAAGTCGATCAACCAGCAAGAATTGGCCCGATTAAAGGGAGATCAACAAGTTGGTGGTGCTCCGCACGGCATACCGATTGCCGGGATAGGAGGGTGTGAATCAGGCCAATCTACTTGCCCCTATAACCCCATAACTGCCTGCTATGGATGCCCAAAATTTATGCCCGTGCAGGATGTTGCTTTGCATCAACAGGTTTTGACCGAGTTTCGGGGAGTGGTCTTGCAATTTAAGGGGGCTGACAGAGGCGATGGATCTTCCCCGGCCTTTTTGCAGCTCCAACGGACAATCTCTGAAATTCAGGCGACTATCGATGAGTTGGAAGGTATGAGAGATGAATGAAAATTTCAAAACTCTTATCGAGAATGCTCGAACACTGGCAGCCGATAAAGGACTGAGTTGGCACATCCCTCTCGATGAAAAAGGCATTGCGCTCAAAGGGCATTCTTGGAATCTGCGACATCTGAGTAAGGATGGAAAACCCACGACATACGTCCTGAGGAAATTCAGTGAGTTTGAAGATGCGCAGGCTGAATTGGTAGCGAGAGGGGTTCTGGACCAAAGCGAGCTCGGCCAACGTCCAGTATCGGCTCATTGGCAAGACCTAATTAAGGCGTTCGTTCTGGATCACGTTGTTGTCCGCAGCAAGAGCTTAGCTTTTGCACAGGCCGCTTCAATGGCTTGGCGGTTCTTGGCTTCGATTGCACGCAAAGAGCCTTGGTTGGTCACTGTTGAGGACGTGCGGTTGGCCTGCGAAGTTTCTGATATTTGCCAGAACACTGATGCACGCACGATCAATATCATGGCGCTCATCCGCAACTATGTGGATGCACAACACCTATTTGATGCATGTCCTTTGACCACGTTAGTAGATCGCCCTCAAATTGGGAAGAACGCGAAGGCAAAGTTTGCGAAAACATCCGCTGCGCTCTCTCAGGAACTGGCTCAACGCAAGACACAGGAGAAATTACCTGAAAGGCGAGCTTTTTGGCAGTTGATGAGCATTGTCTACACGGAGCGACCGAAGTCTATCGTCGATTATTTACGGTTTGCGCTTGTGAAGTTGATGGTGTTGACTGGACTCCGCATTGGAGAGGTCGTTTATATCCCCTTCGATTGGAGGCGTACCAGGGGCTATCGTGATCAAAATGGGCGACCGGCCGGCGAGAGTGGTGGAATTTCTGAAACCCTCATGATCCGGCACTTTGCAGAAAAGCAGGAAGAGCCCTATTTTTTTGAAGAAACGCAGTTCGTACCAGATATCTTTCGAGCAGAAGTGGAAAGTATCCTAGAAGGCGTAGCCCGAATCACCGCCCCGCTGAGAACTACTCTACGGGCACAGTATGAGTCAGGGCGGATATTCCCACAGTATGAGACCGACGAACTTGTGGACGCTGTGGTGATGTATGTCCATCTAACAGGCAACCCCATATGGGTTAGCCCGCCCTACTCCCATGAAATAACTCAGTGCATTGAGCGCTATAGAGCGACCTATGACCCGGCAGAGTTAGCCAAGTTCGCTGACCTTCAGCGAACCGCCTCTCATTTAGCTGCTGCGGTCAGCAGGTATTTTTCACCTGAAAATAGAAGCAAAGGGCTGGTATTGCGCGACAAATATGGCCTTGCAAGTACCGATAAGGGCGTTCGTGGGAAATTTCTTCTTGTGTCGGATGTTGAAGATTTTGTGAAGCGGCATGTCCCGACCAAACGCCCTGACTTGTCGCCTTTACGTCTGAATCAGGGGGGAAGCCTGGCACCGTGGGAAATGATGTTTTTAATGCCCAAGCGTGCGGTGGGTGAAGGACGTGGGCAGTCAGTCATTGACATTGTGAGCACCTTCTCCGTAGGCTTGGCCGATCAAGCGCTACTGGTGACCGCGTTGGGTGGAGTACCAAGTGATCAAAAATATTCGCTCTTTAATGCTTACGGGAATAAAGAAGAAGATCGGTTGCTCACCCTAACTACTCACACTTTTAGGCATTTGCAAACAACCGAGTTGTTCCGTCTAGGTGTAGCTGATTCCATCATCAGTAAGCGCTTCAATCGACGCAGCGTGGCGCAAAGCTATGTTTATGACCACCGCAGTCTTGCGGAAGAGCTGGATGCGATTGAATTGCCGGCTGAATGGTCGTCCCTCCTAGGAGATGGCAAAGCGGCCACGGTGGGGAAAATGATTGCAGCCGGCAAAGCGAACGGGCCTATCGTGCGGGAGTTCAAACGCATACAAGTGGAGGAAGGGGATCAGGCTGCGCTGCAGTTTTTGATGGCAGAAGCTGATGGCTTTCACGCGACTCCTTATGGCACTTGCTTGAATGCATTCACCGTCGATCCTTGCCCCACGAGTCTTGAATGCTTCAATGATTGCCGACATTTGAGCGCCACCGGGCTTCCGGAACATCAGAAAAACTTGGTTGTTTTACGTGGACGACTTCAGGCGGTACTGGAGAATGCACAAGCCAAGCCAGAGGGAACCATCGGTAAAGCCAATCAGATCTCCCACGCTATGAAGCGTTTGCAGGGAGTAGAAAAGTTACTAGCGACGCCAGCAGGCGCTTTGGTTTTTCCAGAAGGTGTCGATTTATCTAAACCAAATAGACCAGGGACGGTGTTGGATGGCACGTAGCACAACGGATCCTCAGCATGCAGAGTTGACCAAGGTTCTCGAATCCATGCTGGAGCGCGACGAAGAAATTACTGCGCGAGCAGTTACCAGGCAGCATAGCTCTCTCAAAAATGCGTCGGACATAACACGGCATGAAGGGCGACGCACAATCCTCAATGCATTTCAGAGCAAACAGGCGGAACTTCGAAAATTTGCCGGTAGGGTTAGAAATAAGGGAACGACCATTGTTGCAAAAAGTCTTCAGGCTGCGGATGAACGTATCCAAGAGTTGGAGACCAATGAACAAGCTCGCATTGCCAGTCATTTGGCCATGATCACTGCGGTTGCCGAGCTGGGTGGCACACAGAAGCTGCAGAAATTCTACAAAGACTATGCCCACATTCGGGATCAGTTGGTAAGACAAGGCGCCCTCCCCGCTCAATTTTCCCAAAGCTGAATTCGGCTCATCTAGACGCAACACATACGTTTGCGTTCCCAAAAAAACGGGCCGCACATGCGACTTTAGCCACGCTCCGTGCAAGCGTTTTACCATCCGCGACCTCAGCGGCGCAGTTGGACGCGGTCGCGCAGGTTGATCGGCGTGAGCATTGAAAATTTCTGCCGGACTGCTTGGTAAACAGGCTCACCCATCTCGCTGGCGATGGTCGCCACCAACACATACGGCAGCGACGGGACATTCTTGTTGACGACCTTCTCTCCGTGCTCGCGCGCCCCGTGTTCCACATCAAAACAGGCATCCAGTAGTTCTGCCGCGGAAAAGCTTTCGGACCTATGCAAAACGGTTTCCCACTTGTGTGCATCGCGGCGCAATTCCTGCTCACTGCCGTGCGTCTGAGATGAAAAGAATGGCTGGGAAGAACCTGCTCCTTGAGGCCGAAACTTGATGGTCAGTCCATGACGGGTGTAGTTGACCGGATCGGCGGGGTCTACTGGGGATGCAAAGCAGAAGGTGGCGGTGATGCGCAAGCGCACTCCCAACGGCACAGCTGGGATTGGCAATTCGATACGCATGATGCCGCCTGCAGTGAAGTATCCTTGGTAAAGGACGGTGGCCTCGCCATCACTGCATGTCAGTAGCTCCTCCGCCGAAGCCGGAAAACGCCCCCAGCCCACGTGGCTAAGCTCATGGCCACCACGCTCCGCACGGTGAATTAAGAGCGAACGCAATGCGGTGGCACTTAACTTGGTCTCGGACATCGCGCAGGCCGCCGCAGCCGTCCGCAATACGAGCGGTGAGGCAAAGCTAGTCCCCTGTACACCACATAGCCCCCCAGAGAGTGGGTTCAGCAACACAAGCGGTTCAGATTCCGTGCCACCAAAGGCTAGCCCATCGGGTTTCACCAAGCCAGGCGAGCGGCCAGGTCCGACGCAGCTATATGCAGCGCGCCCCCACATGAAGCCCGACGAATCTGCGGAACCTATCGCCAGCGCATTCACGGCATCCGCGGGCGGCTGGATACGTCCCATGGGGCCCTGAATTTCTCCATCATTTCCTACCGCCACCGACAAAAGAGTTTTGCCCGAAGCCAGATGGCCATCAAGCATAGATGTCCAAGCATGTGGCTGACCGTCATCGATCGCTATGCGTGGCCCAAGCGAGATATTGGCAAAGTCCACCTCCCCCGTCCGCAGCACGGCGTCGATGCGACGCATGCAATCGTATAGATCAGAATCTGACTCATCAGCGTGGCCCAGTACACGGTGGTGCGCAATGTTGAAATAGGGCCGTTCCAGCTCCGTGGCGCCTTCGGAGACAGCGCCGAAGAGCAATGCCGACGTGACCTCCATACCATGCGAGAGATAGTCCGCGTGGGTATCGGTCAGTTCAGGTGGAACATGTTCGGTGCTCCAGCGGGAAAAATCCTTAGCACCCAACCCTCCGTCAAATACGGCGACGCGTAGATTGGTATCAAGCGCGTCTTCATTGGGTAGCGTCGGCGCTTGAACGGTGAGCTTTTCACGGATGGTCGGGCGATTCAGGCGCAACTTGGGCAATCGCCGAACAGCGCGTAGCGCTGTAAAAGTCGCAAACTCATCTAGCTTGGAGCGAGGTACAACGCCAGGCAAAAATACAAGTCCTGGTACAGCCAAATGCTTGGCCACGAAGATCCTGGCTCCGCACGAAGCAGAAAAGTGTTCTAAATCGTTGAGCAGTTGGATATCCGTGCCGTTCCCGTGCAGAATGATCTCAATGGGAATCTCCGGGTCTTCGCCGTCAAGGCGCAGCAATCGCTCTTGCGGCGTGAGAAAGCGGATGGCCTCCAATTTGCAAAATTCTCGCTGAACGCCTTTGCCGGTTCGCTCCGACATTAGCATTTGGTGGAGAGCCGCAAAGGCTTTGTAGTCGCCGCTGACGTACAGTTCCGCTGTAGGTTGTTCGCCCTTGGGCGCATACTTTCTCGCATCGATCTCAGGTTTCACCAATGCTGGCGTACTCCCAACCGTGCGCAGCCCTGCGCGTCGAAACACGTCACCGGGAATCAGCCATTTTGCCTGGAATGCAGGATGCACCGTAAATACACCGGTCCCCTCTCCGCGCGGCTTGGCCGCATCTGGGAGCTGAGTTACGGCGTCTAAGACCGCATCCAATGCAGGCCGCAGGCGCTCACGGGCCTGTGCGATCGTATATGGGGTTTCTTTGTTGCCACCTCCGCCTGACGGCGTCCGCTCAATGGAACGAGTGAGTAGCTGCCCATTGCCCAGCAGAAGATTAGGTCCCGACATTGACGCTCCTGTGGAATCGGTTTAACGATCGAATAACAGTGGTGTGCGAAATATCCATTACCTCAGCGATCTCACGCGCCGACATTTGGCGGCCGTGGTGTACCAAAACTTGCAGGTCACGGCGCTGGCGCTCGTATTGCGACGCTGATTGCGCAGGCTTCGCCGTCACAGATAGTGCCCACGCGGCAAGTGCCTCGTCAAATGGTTTGTCTTCAAGAATTGTCTGTTTGCGGGCCGACTCCACGGCACGAAAGATTACCGAAAAGGTCTGGCCTTCAGTCACGGCACCAATGCCATCAGCAAGCTCCTCGCCTACCCCGTGGGCGCGCAGCAACTGCGCTCGTTGCGCATGTCCTGGAAGTGAAAAATTCAGGGTGACATCAAATCTGCGCCAAACTGCCGGATCAAGCAATTCACCGTGATTGGTGGCGGCCACTAGAAGCGACAGTGGTGACCAATCATCGATAGTTTGCAAAATTACGGTGACCAAACGTTTGAGTTCACCCACATCGCTGTCGTCGTCCCTGCGTTTAGCGATGGAATCGAACTCGTCCAGCAGCAGCACACAAGGGTGCGTCTGGGCATGATTCAATACCGCCCTCACATTCGCACCGGTTTTGCCCAGATAGCTGCTCATGACGCTGGCCAGATCCAGCGTGACTAGAGGCAAGTCGAGCTGCTTGGCCAACCAGCCCGCAGTCATCGTCTTGCCCACACCTGGTGGTCCACTCATCAGCACGGAGCGCACCGGTGTGTAGCCGGCTTCCATCAGCCGATCGGTCGCTTGGCGCTCACGAATGACTCGCTGGATTTCGGTACGTTCAATAGTGCCCAACAAGGGCTCTTGTCGCGGCGTATCCGCGGGCTCTACACGCACAAGTGGCAACTTGGTATCACCATCAACCGGGGGCGTTCGCATCGTGCTGAGCAATGAGCGAGTGGCGCCTGCGCCGACACACGAGGCAGCCGCTTGTGCCAATTCTGGATCCGTCGCCCTTATGAGGCTAGCAAAGCGGCGTACACGCATTTCCAAAGCAGCCCCGCCCACTTTCACTGCATCCTGGAACAAGCTAATGAGTTCTGCTGTTGCTCTTTGTTCCATCTCTTCACTCACCTATGTGTTAACCAATTTTGAACTGGAACAAATTCTATCACCATGAAATACAAAATGTTCCACAAAATGTAACGACTATATATTTCAGTGCTAAGTGATTGATTTATAAAGAATTGATATGCTTGCGCTGAGGCGTTGCCTGGAACAATTTTCGAATATTCATGGGAATTTACGCCAGAACAGGTACGTCAATCTGCCTTCATCGAGCGCACGTCGGCCCAATTTTGAGAGTCAAGTACGAATTCCGATTAGACGGATGCCTTTGGCGGGGCATGTCCGAACGGTGACGGCTGCTCTGTGCCTCGCTGTTTACGCCCTCTTCACAGGCACTACCTGTCGGCGCGCGTCCAATATTCCTCAGCAGTGCGCAGACCACGGACCAGCTCAATCTGGGCCATCTGGTGCTCAATGGATTTGGGGGCGGTGGCGCCACCGTAACCAGGTGCGCAAGCAAAGAACTGCAGGCCTCGCGGGCTGCGTTTCAGGACAGCAGGAACGCGCACATCGCCAGCCTGTACGTGAAATGAACCGACAGGCAACTTCCGCCGCTGTGTCCATTGCTCCACTGGCACGGAGAAAGACTCTACCGGCTCGATCTGGCCGGGCAGGTACGCCAATAGCGTCATTCCTCCCTACACCTTGATCGGTACATGCACATGCATCACCGCGTCGGGCCAGTACAGTGCAGTAAATTTATCTACGGCATCCATACCCGTGAATGTCGCATGTTCAAGAGAGATGCCGCCCGGCGTTTCTAGATGGGCCAGCCCGGTAAGTGCATTCGTAATCTTGAAGCCCCCTGATGAGACCAACTCAACTTCAACAAATCCGTCCGTTACTTCTGAGATAACCAGCGTTCCGCAAATGGGGCAGAAGCCATTTTCTCTTTCTTTGCCGCCTGGTACACCCATTCCGCGAACGCGGGTTTGCAGACGCACAGCACAGGTCGGGCACTCAATTTGATTCCAGTTCATTATAGATTTCTCATTGTTTTCAATGAATTCAGATTGCGCTAGACGTCAATTCTGAGCCAACAGGTGTTCAATGCGCTTGGGCGGCGAGTGTCCCGGATGATCATCTATAGGCACGGCTAAGTTTTCCGCTTGGAGTGAGAATTCCAGCCAACTTGAGAAGCAAAACTGCCTCTTCCCCCGTCAGCGCTTTAGCGACACGCAATCGGGAGCCACCACGCACCAGGGGCCGCCGCCGTTTAACCGGCAACTTCTTCGCCACAGCAGATTCCGGTTTCAACTGTGTAGTCAGAAGCGAGACTTTTTTGGTAGCTGCAGCCATATTGAGAGTATGGCGTAAATCAAGTTTTAGCGGATCCCCACGCGATACAGTCATTCGCAGGCTACAAATCCTACAGTCCTTTGCTCGTTCCTCTGGGAAGACGCGTGCGAGCGTTGTGAGCGTCCCACTGCTTTGTGAGCGCGGCCAGGAACTTAGGAAAATCCACATTCAACGCCTGCAGCCAGGCATGAAGCTCGACCACGTCTAGCCGTCGGATTCCTGTTTCGCATTTGCTGACAAATGTCTGGGGCTGATCCAACTTGGATGCCAATGCAGCTTGGGACACCTGCAGCGCTTCCCTCGTTTCTCGCAGCAAGGTGATGAATATTTTGTACTGCTCTGAGTGGAAAGAGTCGGGCATTCTGCGGGTCTTTAAAACCCGCAGAATCAATGCCAAAATCGAATATGCGAAAATCGGTTAAGACAAAGAACTCTAGTTGTCCAGCAAATTGACCTTGGCGGAAGAATATGAGATTCCCACTACGTGGCCGTGCACTGCAGGTGGCGCTCAATTTCGGCAATGAGCACGTCATCACGAACCTCAAAGACTTGGGATTCACCCCAGATCGGGCTGCGGACGTGGCCGCAGCCGCCAAGAAGTATGCCGATGAAGAAACGGCTCTTCTGGTCAGGCAGTTAATCCCAAAAAGCGCCTGGCCAGGCGTCGTTGTCGTTCGAAGGCACTTTGTCGCACCACGGGAAGAGACCTGGTTGATGCTGAAGTACGAAAGTGGGAAGGGCTGGAATCTTGACTCAGCCCTGTTTGTCTAGGAGCATTGATAAATTAACCGCAGGTCGAGGCGCAGTGGATAACGGAGCGTTGGTGGGTATTCGCACAAAAGCCACCGCCGATTCGCATTGCAAAACCGCCAGTAATTCGCATCCCACTCACATCACCTATCACCATCGCTGGCACTATGGCAATTGAATTGTGGCCAATTTCCGTTCTGGGCGGCGGACTCAAGGCAATGTCCGCTTTTTCCACCGAAACTACCGCGACGACTGGACCTTGCGCGCAAGTGCGCCTGAGCATTGCAACGGAGAACCAATAACATCCTCCTTTCATTGCTCACAGAAACACCATGGACTTCGTAAAAATCACTCTGCTTTTTATAGCCACGGCCATTGCTGAAATCGTGGGATGCTATCTGCCATGGCTGGTTCTCAAACAGGACAAAACAGCATGGTTGCTCATTCCTGCAGCGCTATCGTTGGGACTATTCGCATGGCTGCTAACGCTCCACCCCAGCGCGGCCGGTAGAACATATGCCGCCTACGGCGGTGTCTACATTGCCGTGGCCCTTGGGTGGCTATACCTGGTGGACGGTGTGTCGCTGACCCGATGGGATATGGCAGGTGCAGGCATCGCGTTGGTCGGAATGGCGGTCATTGTTTTGCAACCGGCCAACCCATAGTAGTTGACCCATTGCCGTCGACGTGGCGGTATCTCAGCAGCAACCCTTAGCCGCGACGGGTTGTGTACCGCTTGAGCCAATGTTCTCCAAGATGTTGCATTGGGGCGCGGGGCCACCAATGCAATTCTCCGTGCAAGATTGGATGAAGCTGGTCAGGTTTTTCTCCAACTGGCGGAGTTCTGAGAGCTTGGCTTGTACGGCGTTGAGATGGGTCTGGGCAATCTCGCGAGTCTCATCGCAAGGGAGCTGCGCATTGGTGGAAAGCAGAACCAGCTCTCTGACTTGCTCGATTGAAAACCCAAATTCCCGGCAGCTCCGTATGACTGCTAGTACCTCTTGCGCCTCAGGTCCATACACCCTGTGCCCACTGGGTCGCCGGTGGGCCTTGGGAATCAGGCCGATTTCCTCGTAGTACCGGATGGCGGACACGTTTACCCCGGTGCTCTGGGCTAACGCACCAATCGTTATGTACTCAGCCATCGGAAGGTCTTTCACCGAAACTCCTTGCATCTCAAGTTACTTGAGGTTCTACATTGCAGTTTAAGGGAATCGTCCCGAGACTTCTATGTGAGGATGAACTATGACTGTGAAAAAAGCAGGGTTGGCCACGTTGGGCGTAGTGGGCGCATGCGCGGCCTGCTGTGCAATTCCGCTGGCGATACCCATCATTGGCACCTTGTCGATTTCCGGCTTGTCGCTTTTGGCCATTGACCAGTTTCTTTTGGGGCCCGCTGGAATCGGCATTGCAGTGGCCACCAGCCTGGGGGGGATTGTTTGGGGCGGTGCTTGGTACGCGGGGCAGAGCCGCAAACGCGCTGATATGGCCAAGCGCAGTGGCGCGTGCTCTATCCCAGACAGTAAGGGCGAAGGTGGCTGCGCTTGCTCCAAGGGCTCGGTATGAAGCGCCGAGAGACTTTGCTGTTGGGGGCCGCTGCACTGGCGGGCTTGGGGCTGCCTGGTTTTGCCGGTGCCACCACCACTGGGCATGAGAAGGCCGCACCGTCCTTTGCGGTAGACGACGCCACTGGCAAACGGCGTACTCTGGAAGAGTTCAAGGGGAAAATAGTGGTGCTGGAATGGACAAGCCCCTCCTGCCCCTTTGTTCGGGCCCAGTACGCCAGTGGAAAAATGCAGGAACTACAAGGATGGGCCAAGGCACAAGGTGTTGTGTGGCTTTCCGTGCTATCCACCAATCCTGGCCGGGGGGACTACCTTGCTCCACAGAAAGCATTGGCATTCAATCAAGGGCGCAAGGCTCAACCAACTGCCTTATTGATGGATTCATCAGGACAAATGGGGCAAGCGTATGGAGCGCGGAATACGCCTCACATGTTTGTCATTAACGGTGCTGGACAGCTTGCTTACTCCGGGGCCATTGACACACAGCCAACGGTCGATGAGTCGGTCGTCCCGAATTCGCGGAACTTGGTACGTGCCGCGCTGGAAGACCTATTGGCCGGCAAAAGTGTCGCTACACCTAGGACAACACCGTATGGCTGTCTAGTGGGGTACTCCTCTTAGCGTGCCGGTCCCGAACGTCCGCTATCAGGCAATCGGCCCGGATTTACCTAATTCCGCTATGGGCCGTCTGGGCTTGCGCTAGGATTGCCCGTGTGGGCCAACTGCAGTCTTTGGCAAATGTCGGCTGCCGGGAACTGAATCAATGGCCCTGGGTCAGGCAGAATAAGTCCTGCAAGACCGTTGGCTGGGAGGTAAAGGGAATCTAGAAAGGCGACTCTATTGCGTGTTCACGATCTACGCAAAACTTGAAGCTACTACAATGTTGACCATGCGCAAATGGCTGGCTGTTTTTTTGCTGATAGTGATACCGATGCAGTTTGCTTTGGCTGCAACGGCTGCGTATTGTCAGCATGAAGCAGGTGTAGCTACCAAGCATCTTGGGCACCATGGTCACAAGCACCAAGCGCAGTCTGCGGAACTCGCCCAATCAGACAAGACCAAATCCAATGGTTTTGATTTGGACTGTGGCAATTGCCATGCGGGGTGTTCCTTGGCAGTTGCTACTGCGGAAGGCAACTCAGTACTTCCCGGTCTTAGTTTCATCGAGCCAAGCACTGATCGTGTCTTGGCCTCACTTCCGCTCAAAGTTCCAGATCGCCCTCAGTGGCTCGCCCGGTCTTAACCGGGGGTTAGCTTTCGATTCGATGGTTGGTCAGTTGCCTGCTGGCACTGGCTAGAGTTCCTCGCAAAGCGCATTCAATACCCCGCCGCGGTGCGTTCTGTCACTGCCGGTTGGCGTACTTCAATCTAGGCACGCCGAATGCATTGGACCAGCTCACAAGGCTGGCATACCAACATTCATGGAATCTTTGCTATGCCTTCATTCGGGCTATTCCGATACCCGCGCCTGGCTTGGCTCATATTTGTCGCGCTATTGATAGCGGCGGACCAACTTGCCAAGGCCTACTTTGCGAGCACCATTCCACTGGGATCTGGGGTCGAGGTCACCAACTGGTTCAACCTTGTTCACATCCTCAACACCGGCGCAGCCTTCTCCATCCTGGCGGATGCCGGTGGCTGGCAACGTTACTTCTTCATCGTCATTGCGAGTCTTGTAGTCCTCGGGGTCACTTTTGCCTCGTTGATGCGTAGAGCAGACCCGTTCGAACGCAAAGTGGGCGCGCTGGTCGTCGCCGGCGGAGGTGGCAATCTCATTGATCGCCTCCAGTCCGGTGCGGTGGTGGATTTTCTGGATGTGCACTGGAGAGGGCTGCACTGGCCAGCATTCAATCTTGCGGATGTCTTTGTTGTGGCAGCAGTATTGGCCTGGCTGCTTTTGAGCCTCAAGGTGCAGTATCAATCGAAATCCAAGCGCCTGTTACAGGAGGCCGAACCATGAAGGCGCCGTGGCGTGTGCTGCTCCTAGCATGGATGGTGTCCGCAATTGCGACCCTAGGTGCACTGTTCATTGGCGAGGTCATGCTGATGACGCCATGCACTCTGTGTTGGTACCAGCGGATTCTTATGTTTCCCATGGCCATCATCCTCGGCATGGGGAGCTTCAGTGACGACCGACGCAGTGCGGTATATGCGATGCCATTCGCTGTCGTAGGCAGCGGCTTTGCTGCCTACCACTGCTTGCTGGTTGCGAACTTAGTACCCAAGACCTGGGTTCCCTGTAGTGCCGGCATTTCCTGCGCCAACCAGGAACTGGCAATCCTGGGTGGCGTCCAGATCCCCTGGCTCTCTCTCTCAGCTTTTCTGACCATTCTGGTTTTGCTCATCCACTATCTCAAAAAATCGTCCAAATGAACTCAAAAAAATTCACCGTCTCCATCTTGCTTGCCGTCGTTCTCGTGTTCTTCGCATTCGGCATGTACTCCTACCAGGAGCGCGTTAAAAACTCACAATCGGATAAGGTCAGTCAGGCTGAGAGTCGTTTGGTCCGGGCGCATTCCCCTGTTTTAGGCCCGGCGAACGCTCCTGTCACGATCGTCGAGTTCTTTGATCCGGCGTGCGAGACCTGCCGCGAGTTCTATCCCATCGTTAAAGGTCTGCTGAAAAAGTACCCCAATGACGTACGTTTGGTGCTGCGCTATGCGCCATTTCATAGAAATTCCGACCTCGTCGCCAATATGTTGGAAGCGTCCAAGGTCCAGGGGAAGTATTGGGCAGTTCTTGATGCTGTTTTGGCGGACCAGCCTCTGTGGGCATCGCATGGTGAACCCAATTTGTACGTGGCATACCAGTCGGCTGTTCGGGCTGGCGTAGACCTCAACAAGGCCTTGTTGGATGCCCAGTCTCCCGCCGTGATCGCCGCGCTCAAACAGGATGTGGAGGATTTGACCGCACTGGAGGTGACCAAGACACCCACGTTCTTTGTCAACGGCAGAGGCTTGCCCAGTTTTGGAGCTTCGCAGCTGGAGTCTTTGGTGGCAGAGGAAGTCGCCAAGATCAAGAAATAACCAGAACAAAGCAACATGCATTCACATATTCCGGCTCAGAGCGTCGATCCTGTTCGTCGTAGATTGATGGCCTCTGCGGCGCTCAGCCTAACCCTGAGCGCTTGCTCGCCCAGTCCCCCCAACTTTGTAAGCACAGACATCACCGGTGCCAACTATGCCAAGGAATTTCGCCTCCTGGACCACGGTGGAAACATGAGAAGCCTGGCAGACTTTCGGGGCAAGATCGTGGTGATTTTCTTTGGGTACACCCAATGCCCCGATGTTTGCCCCACCTCCATGAGCACGATGTCTGGCGTCAAAGAGCTACTGGGTGATCTGGGGAACAAGCTGCAGGTGCTGTTCATCACGGTGGACCCTGAGCGGGACACTCCGCGCTTGCTCAGCGAGTACATGCGGAACTTTGACCCGACGTTTCTGGCATTACGGCCTGAACTGGGTCAACTCAAGGGACTGGCTGAATCTTTCAAGGTGTACTACAGCAAGGTTGCGGGCAAAACGCCCACCTCATACACCATGGACCATTCGGCCGGCAAATACATTTTTGACACCACGGGCAAGGTACGCCTCTTTTCCAGCTACGGAACGGAAGCCAAAGTCATTGCCAGTGATATCAAGAAACTTCTCGCTTACAAGTGATGCCGGAGATGTGGATGGATTCGAAAGAACGACCTCTGGCCGGGCCACTGAACCGAAAACGGCTGCCCCGACTGTCTACGGTCCTGTGCTTGGTCCTGGGCATCAGTGGAGTGGCACATGGGGCTCCCAACCAAAGAGATAGCGCCAAACCTAAGGCAACTGCAAGGGCTCAGCAGCCCGGCGATGGCCTGGCGGAAGCCCGGTTGATTGAGGTGTATCGCCAGATCGGGAATGCCAATACGCAGGGGGCGTTGAAACTGGCGTCCTCCCTGGTGGCGGACTATCCCCATTTCCAACTGGCGCAGTTGGTGCTGGGCGATCTGCTCTCTGCAAGGTCACGCCCCATTCAAGGCATAGGGGATGTGCCGGATGATCTTGCCCAAGCTGGCGCGAAAAATCTGCAAGCACTCCGAGCTGAATCTCAGCTGCGTATCGCGGCTATCAAGGAGCCGCCGCCTGCAGACCGGATTCCTTCTCAGTTCGTCGCGTTGGCAAAGCGCAATAAACACGCGATCGCCGTGGACACGGCAAAAGCGCGTCTGTACCTGTTCGAAAACACCGATGCAGGGCCCAAGCTACTGGCCAACTACTACATATCCGTTGGCAAGGCGGGGGTCGGAAAGAACGTGGAAGGCGATCAACGCACGCCCTTGGGAGCGTACTTCATCACCAGTAACCTGGATCCCACAAGCTTGAAGGACTTGTATGGGTCCGGTGCACTGCCGGTGAACTACCCCAACGTACTGGACCTGCGCCGAGGGAAGACCGGAGGTGGCATTTGGCTGCATGGAACTCCATCTACCCAGTTCACACGGGCTCCCCAGGCCACGGACGGTTGTGTCGCGGTGGCCAATCCCGATCTCATACGCATCATCAATACCGTGGAGATTCGAACCACGCCCGTGTTGATCGGCAGCAACTTTCGCTGGGTCCAACCGTCTCACTTGGGCGCAGAGAAAAAAAACTTCACTGAAACGCTCCAGTCTTGGGCGCAGGCGAAAAGACCCGGGCGTGAGACAGACCTCATGCGGTTTTACGCCAATGACTTCAATTCCGATGGAAAGGACTTGATTCGGTTCAGTTCCTCACTGCGCTCGGAGATAGTGCAACGAGGTGATCGTCCCGTTGAACTCAAAGACGTTTCATTGATTCGCTGGACAGACGACGCGGACACCATGATTGCAACCTTTGATGAATTACCAGCCGGTGAAAGGACCGGGCGCACCGTCCGCCAGTACTGGCAATGGCGGAGCAATGCCTGGAAAATCATCTACGAAGGCGTGATCGGATAACAAATAGATTGACTCCGTAGTTACTACAGGTTGAACAATCGCTGTCGATGATCTCATCAAGACATGAAACGCCCTCACCATGCCAACACCAATGCCAGCCAATCGCAATTTCTACAGCCCAGATGTTTACCAGCGTCTGGTGCAGCGTTACCGAGGTGTTGCTCCAGATCAGGAACGCCAACAATGGCTGCTTTTAGAGGCTGCCCATGTCGTGGGACAAACGCGCTTCGGCCCGCATTTGCAAGTTCATTGTTTGATGCTCTCGCTGGCCTGGGAAAAACGCATGCTGAGGGAGGTTCTGGGGCAGCTTTTTAGAATTGCCTTGGTTCCTTTGGGGCACCTATTGAAGCGCCTGCCATCTGGCAACTCTGGCCGCGCGGATATCAGTGCGTTTAGGGCGATGGCGCCCTCAAACGAGGTACGCCAGGTCATTGCCGAAGCCAAGGCGGCAAAATTTCCCCACTGATGGGCCTGGCATGACGTATGTCAAAGTAGGTACTGATCGATGAAACTGCTTCGAAAAATTGCACTGCTGGTTTTGGTCGAAGCGTGCTTTGTGACGGCAAGGGCTCAAGTCATCGCCACCGAGGCCTGGGTTCGTCCCAGTGATCCAAATGAACGATCCGCACCGGTCTATATGCGTCTCTTGTCTCCCAAAGACACCAAACTCATCTCAGCCCGCTCAACGTCTGCGGAAGCCGTAGAAGTCCATGAAATGGATCTGGACACGGGGGGCAAGGCGATGCACTCAGTGGTAGATCTTCAATTGCAAGCCGGTAAAACACTGGAGCTCAAATCAGACGGCTACCACCTGATGCTGACGGACATCAAGAAACCGATCCGAGCCGGGTTTGAGGTGCAGATCACTCTGATCTTTCAGAATGCGGATGGTGCACGTGAAGTCGTGTACGTGCATGCCCCTGTCTCATCCACCAAACCGAAGTAGCCGTATCAACCAGATTACCAAAGCACGATGCGCAGATACACGTCAAAACAGATGTAATCCCGCCATGTCTTTCGTAGCGTCAATTTCTTCCGCGTAGGTCCTGGGGCCTCTTCGATTTTCTGGTCCCCAACACTATGAGTACCAGCAGAAAGCAGACATGAAGCAATGTGTCTGTAGGCGAATCTGATTGAACGATAGCGACCAGTTGCAGTACGCCAATCAACACCACCAAAAGACGACCACCCATTTGGATGGCAACCTCCCGCCTTGTGGGTTTTGTCCCCGGTGGCAGGTTGTCCAAAACCGTCTTACTTCCTCTTAACATGTGCTTCCAGCTCCGCAAACGTTGGTCGTTCGGTGGAGAACAGAATCTGGCGACCAAACTCTACTGCCGTCGATGGGTTGTAGCCTTGCATGCTGGCCAACAGGATGGTCTTGATGCATTGCAGCTCTTTGCCGCCTTCCTCAACCTTCTGCTCCAACAGGCCTGCCAAGGGCTCGGCGAAGGCATAGGCCAGCAAAATCCCGAGGAATGTCCCTACCAGTGCAGAGCCGATCATGCCTCCTAGCACCGCCGGCGGCTGGCCTACCGAGCCCATGGTGTTCACAACTCCCAACACGGCGGCCACAATCCCGAACGCAGGAAGTCCTCCAGCAATGCGCTGAATGGCTGCAACGGCCGCATGCGCCTCCACATGGTGCGCTTCAATGGCGCCATCCATGATGTTTTCAATCTCGTGGGCGTTCAGGTTGCCCGACACCATCATGCGCAAGTAGTCGGTGACGAACTCCACGACGTGATGGTCGGAGCCCACATTGGGGTATTTCTTGAAGATCTCGGATTGCTCGGGTTCTTCGACGTCTTTTTCGATCGCCATCAAACCTTCTTTGCGCGCCTTTTGCAGAAGGTCGAACAAGAGTGCCATCAACTCCATGTACCGGGCCTTGGTGTATTTGCTGCCTTTGAAGCAAGACGCTAGACCTTTGATGGTGGACTTGATGACCTTCATCTGGTTGTTAGCCACAAACGCACCCACCGTAGCTCCACCAATCGTTATCAACTCAAACGGCAATGCCTTGAGCACAACGCTGATGTTCCCCCCGTGAATAATGAAAACACCAAATACACAGGCAATACATATAAGCCATCCGACGATTACAAACATTTCAAAATCCTAGTCTGGAGCTGGGGTAGCAATGTGGCCGGAATGCCAATTCAGTTTGTCGTTGCAGATGACTCACATCACTTGGGAGCCAATCCACGCCAATTGAAAGTGTGCTTCCGCATGAACGGCACTTTCAGTACAGGAAACCACAGCAGCCCCTACGCCGGGCGGTCCATCTGTGTCAGGAGGAGAACGGAGAGACGGTCACCTAGGTGCTGTCTCGATGGATGAATCAAGCTCCTGGGCCGTCAAGCGGCCACAGGGCATTGATTTCAGGTGAGATGTTTCGGAGGACGAAGCGGCCCCGCTAAAACTGGCGTTTGCAGCTCAACAGCAAGTGCACCAGACGCGAGTTGCGGATGGAACACGGACAAACTCATTGATTCACTGCCGATGACGGCAGCTATATCTGTCACAGCGCCAGCATGGGAATGCGCAACTGCATCCGCCTCCCCATTCTTGTGAACCGTTTGATCAACGTGGTGCTGGTAAAACGCATGCAACTCGCCTTGAGTCTGATGGGTTTCTTCGCGCGCATGCTGCACCAAACTTAGCGAGCTAAGTACTGCCAGTGACTGCCAGAATATGACAGCCATTAGGAAAAGAGCGCGGTATTTCCCGGACATTGGGGAAATTCTAGCTTCAATTCCCCATTCACTAGCACTATGAATTGGCCTGCTTTCCACATTGACCACAGAACCGCGTCCCTGCAGTGAGCGTGGCTGTACATTGGGTACACCGCGCTGGTTGTGTTGAATTTCCACATTGGTGACAGAACTTGGCGTCCATGGCATTCATCGCTCTACATGTCGAGCAGGCAATGCTTCCAGGGCTTGGAGGCTGATTTCCATAGGCATTGCCATGACCACCATGATGTGGTGCGCGGTGTTCATCCCGATGGTGACCATGATGGCCGCCACCATGACCACCTCCGTGGCCACCAAATAGCCGGTCAAAAAGACTCATTGCACTATTTCCTTTTCTGTTTTTGGTACTAACTAGGGCGGTCTTCAAACCTCACTTGCGAAGCAAGCGCAGCCCGTTGCCAACCACCAGCAAGCTCGCCCCCACATCCGCAAAAACGGCCATCCACATCGTGCCCGCGCCAGTGAGGGTCAGGACTAGAAACACAGCCTTGATGCCGAGTGCCAGAACGATGTTCTGTACTAAAAGCGCATGAGTACTACGAGAGAGGCGCACAAAACGGGGAAGTTTGCGCAAGTCATCGTCCATCAAGGCCACGTCAGCGGTTTCAATCGCCGTGCCCGTGCCAGCGGCACCCATGGCAAATCCAATGTCCGCACGGGCCAGCGCTGGGGCGTCGTTGATGCCATCGCCCACCATGCCGACCGCACCGCCTTGACCGATCTTGCTTTCGATCACCTTGAGCTTGTCCTCTGGCAGCAGGTCACCACGCGCCTCGTCGATGCCTACCTGTGCCGCGATGGCTTTTGCGGTATGGGCGTTGTCTCCGGTCAGCATGACTGTCTTGATACCCAAGTCATGCAGTTCAGCGATGGCCTGGCGGCTGCTGTCCTTGACCGTGTCGGCCACGGCAAACATGCCATGCACTTCCCGGTCGTCGGCCAGCAGAATGACAGTCTTGCCTTGCTCCTCCAGAACAGACAAACGGGCCTCCAGTTCGTCGGAGCAGCGGCCTTGCTCGTGGATCAGGCGGTGATTGCCCAAATAAAACAGTTTTCCATCAATGACGCCCTTGGTGCCACGTCCAGGCAGAGCCTCAAAGGCATCGACATTGCGCAGTGCAACGTTGTCGCGCTTGGCCGCCTCTGTCAACGCTTTGGACACGGGGTGATCCGAGCGGCCGGCCAAACTGGCAGCCAGACTGCGCAATTCGGCTTCTTTCATGCCACTTAGCACCACAAAATCCGTCTGCGCAGGCTTGCCGTGCGTGATGGTTCCTGTTTTGTCCAGTGCCAACCACTTCAGCTTGCGTCCCTCTTCCAGGTAGACGCCGCCCTTTACCAGGATGCCTTGGCGCGCAGCCGCCGCCAAGCCACTGACGATGGTCACCGGGGTGGAGATGACCAGGGCACAGGGGCAGGCAATCACCAGCAAAACCAGCGCCTTGTAAACCCAGGTGAACCAATCTGCCCCCATCAGCAGTGGCGGAAGGATGGCGACCGCCAAGGCAATGGCGAATACCACTGGTGTGTAGACACGAGCGAACTGGTCGACAAAGCGCTGGGTAGGTGCACGTGCTCCTTGCGCTTCTTCCACTGCGTGGATGATGCGGGCCAGCGTACTGTCATTGGCGGCGGCAGTCACTGTGTACTCAAACGAACCCGATTCGTTGATCGTGCCGGCAAACACCGGGTCACCCTCGGCTTTTTCTACAGGGAGGCTTTCACCGGTAATGGGGGCTTGGTTGACAGCCGAGCGACCGCTGACGATTTTTCCGTCCAGCGCGATACGCTCGCCGGGCTTGATCCGGACCCGTGTGTCGACGGCGACTGATTTGGCCGCCACATCCTGCCAAGTTCCATCCGCCTGCAATACGGTTGCGCGCTCGGGGGCGAGTTGCATAAGCCCTCGAATGGCGTTGCGGGCACGGTCCAGTGATTTGGCTTCGATCAACTCGGCAATCGTGAATAGCACCATCACCATGGCCGCTTCAGGCCATTGCCCCAAAACAAGTGCGCCCGTCACAGCGATGCTCATCAGAGCATTGATGTTGAGGTTGCCATTGCGAATGGCAATCCAGCCTTTCTTGTAGGTGGTGATTCCGCAGGCAAACACAGCCACAAGAGCCAAAGCGGCCGCCATCCAGGTCGGCAGGCCTGCCCATTCCACGGCCTCCGAGGCTATGGCTGCAACCCCGGCAAGTGCCAACGGCCACCAGGGTTTGGCAGGCTCGGGTGTCGACTCCTCTTGGGAGGACGCGCTGTTGGCTATCTCGGGAGTAAAGCCCAGCGAGCGCACGGCGGCCAGAATAGGTTCAATCTCCTTGGGCGCATGGGTCACCGTCAGCACACGTTGCATCAGGTTGAATTCCATATCCGTCACGCCTTGCATCCCACCTAACTTCTTGCGCAGGAGCCCCTCTTCCGTGGGGCAGTCCATTTGCATGATGCGGATGGGAGTCCGAACACCATCCCCGGTCGTGGTTTGTTTGCCAAGTTGCGCTACAGGCTGAACAACAGGAGCCTCACTGGTACCGCAGCAAGCCGTGGCACTGGAGCTTGCCTTAGGGGCGCCGGATTGTGCCGGCGCACAGCAGGAATCGCTCTCGTGCGCGTGGCTATGTGAATGATCGTGGTCGTGGTCGTGACCATGGGAATCGTGTTTGTGAGCGTCTGACATGGGCTTTTCCAATGAAGTTGCCCAATTACACAACCTGAAGTTACTATAGAGTCAAGACATTTCTGGAGTCGGTCATGAAAATCGGTGAATTAGCCTTGGTAGCGCAGTGCACGGTGGAAACGGTGCGCTATTACGAGAAGGCCGGGCTCCTTCCTGAGCCTGCGCGCACGCCGGGAAATTTCCGGGTGTATGGGCCCGAACACGTTGAACGCCTGCGTTTCATACGCAATTGCCGGGCATTGGACATGAGCCAGGAAGAAATCCATACGTTGCTTGACCTGGCGGACCAACCTGCGGATGGTTGTGGCGCCATCAATGCGGTCTTCGACCAACACATTGCCCACGTCGATGAACGTATTCGAGAACTCACTCATCTCAAAAAGCAATTGGGTGGGCTTCGAGAGCGGTGTGTTTCGGAGCAGGCGGTCGATGCATGCGGAATCATGCAAGGCCTGGCCTCGATGGAGGCGGAAGCCAAGATCGAACGCCACACCCATCTCGGTTGAGCAGATACCCGCTACCGCGGCGAGGACCGCAAATTTGAGGGACTGCTGCTATCCAGTGGCTCGAACCCGCATCAATCGGTAAGCCGCGGGGATGATGAACAGCGACAGCAACGGCGCCGTAATCATCCCTCCCAGCATGGGTGCCGCAATCCGACTCATCACCTCCGAGCCAGTACCGCTGCCCCACACGATGGGAATCAGACCCGCCAGGATCACAGCCACCGTCATGGCCTTGGGGCGCACCCGGAGCACGGCACCTTCGCGAATGGCGTCCAGAACCATGGCAACTCCCGACTCCTCGCCTCGACGCTCCCGTTCCGCCAAAGCTTGCTTGAGGTAGATCAGCATGACCACCCCAAACTCGGCCGCCACACCGGCAAGCGCGATAAACCCGACGCCGGTGGCCACCGACAGGTGGTAACCCATCAGGTACAGGAACCAGACACCTCCCGTCAGCGCAAATGGCAGTGTGGCCATGATCAATGCGGCTTCGTCCAACCGGTTAAAGGTGAGGTATAGCAACACGAAGATGATGAGCAAAGTGGCAGGCACCACCACCTTGAGCCGGGCATTGGCACGCTCTAGGAACTCGAACTGCCCCGAATAAGTGATGCTGACGCCAGGCTCCAGCGTTACTTGCTGACTCACCGCCTGGCGCAAATCATTGGCGACGGACGCCAAATCGCGTCCGCGCACGTCCACATAGACCCAGTTTGAGGGACGCGCATTCTCAGTCTTGAGCATGGGCGGACCGTCAGTGATCCGAACCTTGGCGACTGTGCCCAGGGTGATCTGCTGCCCCGAGGGCGTCAGGATCGGGAGTTGGACCAACTTCTCCGGGGTATCCCTCCACTCCCTGGGGTAGCGCAAATTGATGGGGAAGCGAGCCAAGCCTTCGATCGTCTCCGCCACGTTCTCGCCGCCAACGGCCCCTGACACGAGGGCTTGTACGTCATTGATGTTCAGGCCGTAGCGCCCGGCCGCCACTCGGTCGATCTGAACATCCACGTAACGACCTCCCGTCAAGCGTTCGGCCAAGGCACTTGCCACACCTGGCACGCCCTTGGCCACCTGTTCGATCTGGCTGGCTATGCGGTCGATGGTGGCCAGGTCGGTTCCGTTGACTTTGACGCCAATGGGGCTTTTGACACCGGTGGCGAGCATGTCGATGCGGTTGCGGATCGGTGGGATCCAGATGTTGGACAGTCCAGGTACTTTGACGGCCTGGTCCAGTGCCTCGATCAGTTTCTCCGGCGTCATACCGGTACGCCATTGGTCACGTGGTTTGAGCTGCACTGTGGTCTCGAACATCTCCATAGGCGCCGGGTCAGTGGCGGTCTCAGCACGCCCAGCTTTGCCAAAGACACGCTCCACCTCAGGAACGGTCTTGATCATGCGGTTGGTGATTTGCAGCAGCTCCGAAGCTTTCTGCGCCGACAGCCCTGGCAGCGCCGAAGGCATGTAGAGCAGATCCCCTTCGTCTAGAGGCGGCAGGAATTCTCCACCCAACTGGCTCACAGGCCACAGCGTGGTGGCAGAGACTAAAACTGCAATGATCAACGTAGCCTTGGGGCGTTGCAGCACCCACTCCAGCGCGGGGCGGTACACCGTGATCAAGGCCCGTGTGATCGGGTTGCGCTGTTCATCCGGGATACGCCCACGGATCCAGTACCCCATCAGGATGGGGGTCAACGTCACAGAAAGTCCCGCGGCCGCCGCCATGGCATAGGTTTTGGTGAAGGCCAGAGGGCCAAACAGGCGACCTTCCTGGGCTTCCAGGGTGAACACCGGAATGAAAGACAAGGTGATGATCAGCAGGGAAAAAAACAAAGCCGGCCCGACCTCAACGGCTGCATCGGTGATGACGCTCCACCGTTCCTGGCCTTCCAATATCTGCTCGGGATGGGCATGCTGCCAAGCCTCCAGCTTCTTGTGGGCGTTCTCAATCATGACCACGGCTGCATCCACCATGGCACCAATGGCAATAGCAATGCCGCCCAAGGACATGATGTTGGCATTGATGCCCTGGTAGCGCATCACCACAAAGGCCGCCACGATGCCGAGCGGCAAGGAGATGATGGCGACCAGTGCGGAGCGCAGATGGCCCAGAAACAGCACACACACCAGAGCCACGACCACAAACTCTTCCAGCAGCTTGGCGGAGAGGTTGTCGATGGCCCGTTCGATGAGCGCGCTGCGGTCGTAGGTCGTGACAACCTCCACACCTGGCGGTAGGCTTTTTTGCAAGTCGGCCAACTTGGCTTTGACGGCGCGTATGGTTTCTTGGGCATTCTTGCCGGAACGCAGCAAGACGACGCCACCCGCCACTTCTCCCTCTCCATCAAGCTCAGCCACGCCACGGCGCATTTCGGGCCCGACCTGCACTGTCGCCACGTCTCCCAGCCGAACGGCAACGCTGCCGCGGCTGGACAGCGGGATGGCTCGGAAGTCATCCAAGGTGCGTAGGTAGCCATTGACCCGCACCATGTACTCGGCCTCGGCCAGTTCCAGCACTGAGCCACCCGTTTCCTGGTTGCCATTCATCAGCGCCTGGCGCACCTGCTCATAGGTGATGCCATAACCATTGAGTTTGAGCGGGTCCAGTACAACCTGGTACTGCTTGACCATGCCACCCACGCTGGCCACTTCTGCAACATTGGGCAGGGTCTTCAGTTCGAACTTCAGAAACCAGTCCTGCAGTGCCCGCAGTTGTGACAAGTCATGCCCACCGGTGCGGTCCACCAGCGCGTATTGGTAGATCCAACCTACACCAGTGGCATCGGGCCCCAGGGCGGACTTGGCACCAGCAGGCAATCGTCCCTGTACCTGGTTGAGGTACTCCAGGACGCGAGAGCGCGCCCAATAGAGATCGGTGGAGTCATCAAACAGGATGTAGACGAAGGAGTCTCCAAAGAAGGAAAAACCCCGCACTGTTTTGGCACCCGGCACGGACAGCATGGTGGTGGCCAGCGGGTAGGTGACCTGGTTTTCCACAATCTGCGGGGTCTGACCGGGGTAGCTGGTGCGGATGATGACCTGCACGTCGGACAGGTCCGGCAAGGCATCGATGGGCGTGGACCGTACGGCCCACAAGCCAGCGCCCGCCAGAAACACCGTGGCCAGCAGCACCAAAAAGCGATTGGAGACCGACCAGCGGATGATGCTGGCGATCATGGCTTTGCTCCTTTGAGCGTCACCACCTCGTACTCATCACCGCTGGCCTTGAACTGGAACTGCACGGTGTCTCCAACCTTGAAGCCGGATGACTGCAGATCTTTGGCGCGCTTGAAACCCATGGTCATGGCAGGCCATTTGAGGGCTGGTACGGCTTGGTGCCGCAGTTTGATATTGGACGCATCCAGTTCTTCGATCACGCCACTGGTTTCAAAGACAGCGCCTTTTTCCATGGGGGCTACGGGAGCAGCCATGGATTCAGTTGGTGGGCTTGGCTGCGTCACAATCCCTCGCATGCTGGCCTCCGAGTCCAACAGAAACTGACCGGACGCCACCACTTTTTGACCTGCACTGAGGCCTTGGTGTATGACCAACTGCCCATCGCGCTCAGCACCTATCTGCACATCGACCGGTTTGAACTGGCCGCCATCTTCAGCCAGGTAGACCAAGGCGCGCTTGCCGGTTCGGATCACTGCATCGGAGGGTACCAGTAAGACGGATTCCGAGGGACCGTGCAAAGTGGCCGTGGCAAGCATGCCCGCGCGAAGCCTTTGCCCCGGGTTGGGCAGTTCGACCCTGACGCGCAGGGTTCGGGTGTCCGGGTTGGTTTCTACCAAGACCGATGTCACCCTGCCTTTCAGGACCACCTCTGGAGCGGCAGTGAGTCGGGCTTCCACCACTTGCCCGATTGCCAAGTTGGAGGCCTGGGCCTGCGGCAGGGCCAGCTCCAGCCAGACCGTGCCCAGTCCTGTGATGCGGGCTAGGGTCATGCCGGGGCTCAGGCTCATACCTTGTCGAACCATCAGCTCGGATAGCACGCCCGAGGTGGGCGCTGTGATGGTGGTCACCGCCATGGTGCGATTGCTATCGTTAACACGCTGGATCAGGGTGGGAGGCATACCCAGCAGCGTCAGGCGCTGGCGGGCAGCTTGGGTCAGCGCGGCATCGCCCATGCCCTTGACGGCCAGAAACTCTTGCTGCGCACCTGCCCACTCGGGGTTGAGGACATCGGCCAGAGGGCTGCCCGCTGCGATGACATCACCTGGCGCGCGGGCGTAAACCCGCTCGACAAAACCACTGGTGCGGGCCTGGACAATGCTCACATCTCGCTCGCTGAGCTGCAGGGTTCCAGCGACTTCCACCGTGCTGGACATATCTTGTTGCGTAACGGTGGCCAGGCGCATTCCCAGGCTTTGGCTGGCACGCGTGGAAATCGTCAGCGCGCCAGTGTCAGCAGCGCCTTCGTCCGCATAGCGCGCCACGAGCTGCATGTCCATGAACGGGGATGGCCCAGGCTTGTCGAACTTGGCATCTGGTTTCATGGGGTCGTACCAGTACAGCACTTTGCGTTCAGACTTGGCAGATTCGGTGACCGCAGAAGCCATGCTGGAACTGCGTTTGGTCCACCAAACACCTCCGGCAACACCCAGGCCCAAGATCAGCAGGCCAACTGCGGTGAGGGTCAGATTCTTTTGAAGATTTTGGGCGTTCATTGCGAACCTCCGGCCAATGAGGCATCGTTGGTGAAGTGCAGGCGTGCACTGATCGCTTGGCGTTCTCCCTGCAGGGTCAGAAAGCGCAGTTGGGTTTCCAGGGATTCCCGGCGCGCGGCCAAGTGCTCCAGCAAGGTGCCTTTGCCGGATTGGTACGCAGCGAGGGTCAAGGCGACCTTGTCGCGCATCAGGGGTTGCAGGATGGTCTGGTTGCGGTCTAGCGCGAGGTTCAGTCGCTCCAACTCAGCCCATTGGGTATCGAGTTCCTGCAGGTGTTCGCGCCGCAGAAGCTCCAGTTCGGCATCCAGTCCCAGTAGCTCCAGTTGTTTGGCGGCGATTTGCGGATCCTGGCGTTTGGCAGGCGCAGTGGGCAGGTCAAAAGTTACTTTTACTGAGACCATGTCACCAAACTGCTCCCCACGGCGCTGGTAGGCCAGCTCCACGCCCCAGTCGGACTTTTTAGCGGCCTGTGCCTCCTGCAGTTCAGCATCCAGAACGCGACTGGAGCTGCTGAGCAGGTTGACATCGGGGTGGTCTTGAATTTGGTGAGCCAGAGCCTCACGGTCCAGAGGCCAATTGGGTGGCGCTCCTTCAAGTGCCTCACCTGCGGCAGCTCCAATCCAGCGCTGCAGTGCGGCAATCGCCTGTGCGCGCTGAGCCCGCAGCTCATCTTGTCGCTCCGACAACATGGCCGCCTCCTGCCTGGGCATCAACACATCGGCGATAGAGCCACGCCCGCCGGCCAGTTGTGCCTGAACGGCTGATGCCAGAAGCTTGTTTTGTTTGAAGAGACCGTCGAACAGGGATATTTGCTGCTCCAGGGTATAGCGGCGAATCCAGGCCACGGCAGTTTCCCGGCGCAGAGACAGCTTGGATAGCTGCTGCGCGGATTCGGCCTGCTGGACTCTGGCCTGAGCCACAGCAACGCGGGCGTCCCGCTTGCTGCGATTGGGAATGTCCTGCATGTAGGCGATGCGTTGCATCGTCATGAAATCGCCGGTCAGGCTATAGCGGTCTGGCCCGGCAATGGGAAAATTCTCTACACCAACCGCCAGCTTCGGGTCGGGAAGCTCCCCGGCGGGGATAGCAGCTGCGCGTGCTGAATCCACCCTGGCCTGGGATGCCACCAAAGTTGGCGCTTCTTGGGTGGACAGGGACAACGCCTGCTCAAAAGACAGCGGAGAGGCCCACAGTGGCAGAGCCACGGCAAGCGGACAGACACTCGCAATCAGCGTACGGCTGAGGCGGCGCCCAATGGGGTGAACGGAACAAGGCATATCCCAACTCCTGAAATGCTGCGCTTACGCGCGACCACCTCGCCGCACGTAAGCGGCTAGGTACGAATTCACAGGGGTGGGGTCAGGCTGGCGGGCGCCAGATAGGGATGGTGCGGGGCTCTATGACACGGTCATTGAGACGGGCCAAGAAGCTGTCTTTGCCGAAAGATTCCGGGCTGGCGAAAAAATGGACAGAAAGTCCCAGGCTGCCGATCTTGCAGTCTTGGCCTACCTTGCAGGGCTTGCCCGTTTTTAGCAGGGTTTCCATGTCATTGCAGCAGTCGCCCATCTTCGCAGTGAGGACTTGGTCCATGCCGGTGTTCAACTGCTGTTCTGCCATGGCCGCCATTTCCATGGGGCATGGCGCTTTTGGCACACCCAAGCCCGCATATCCCGCCAATGGGATTGCCAAGCTCAGAAGCACCAGAAGAAGAAAACGTATGAAACGCACGGATCAATTAGACATCAAGTCAACTCAAACTTCTATGAGCACCGATTCATCTGCAAGTTCCCGCAGACGATCAGTGGTAGTGGAACGCCGAGACCTGTAAACACTGCCTCAAGCGGATGTCACGAATCTTTAATATAATATTTCTAGAATTATTGAAGTGATTGCCAATTGCCCCTGGTGACACCCCTCAGATCAATCAATTCAAGGAATACGTATGAAACACCGCGCACTGCTGAATCTCACTGTCTCCGCCCTGGTGATGACCGCTGGCTGGGCCCACAGCGCCCAAGCGGAAACTGTGATGGAGACGATTGCCCACAACCCAAATCTGACCACGGCGGCCAAACTGATCCAGGACGCCGGCTTGGCTGACTCTTTGGGCGGTGCCGGTCCTGTGACCGTGTTCGCTCCCAGCAATGCCGCCTTCAGCGCGATTCCCGCAGGCAAGCTGGCCGAGCTGGCAGGTAACAAGGAAATGCTCAAGGCTGTCCTGAACTACCACGTGGTCGCTGCCAACCTGACTTCCGACGCCATCAACAACGGCCCGCAGAAGACCGCTACCGGTGACAGCATCTCCTTGTACAAGGCTGGCACCTTCTTGACCGTCGAAAGCGCCGTGGTGACCCAGGCTGACCTCAAGGCATCCAACGGCGTGGTGCAAGTCATCGACACGGTCCTCATGCCGCCCAAGAAGTAACCGCTGGGCACTGAGGAACAAGATCAAAAGGAGCACGCCATGGACGCAACGCAAACCGTAAAAGCCTTGGGCTCACTGGCCCATGAAACCCGCCTCGCGGTATTCAGGATGCTGGTGCAGGCCGGGCCGGAAGGCCTGACGCCCAGCGTCATTGCAGAGAAGCTGGACATGGCGGCGCCTCCTTTGTCTTTCCACCTCAAAGATCTGACCCAGTCTGGACTCATCGTTGCCCGCCCCGATGGTCGAAAAATCCACTACAGCGCCAACTTCACCGCCATGACCGAATTGGTCGGCTACCTCACCGAGAACTGCTGCGGCGGAGCTGTGTGCGAGGTGGATGCGGCGGGCGCGACTTGCTGCTAAGCCTGGCAAACCAGGCCTCCAACAAACCCTTTTTCGAGAGAACGTCATGTCCGACAAAACCTACAACGTCTTGTTTCTGTGCACCGGCAACTCCGCCCGCAGCATCCTGGCCGAAGTCCAGCTCAATGCCCTGGGCCGCGGCAAGTTCAAAGCCTTCTCTGCAGGTAGCTACCCCAACGGCATCGTGAACCCGTTCGCCATTGAGTTCCTGGAGAGCAACGGTTTTCCCACCGAGGGCTTGCGCAGCAAGTCCTGGAACGAGTTTGCCGTAGAGACTGCCCCGGTCATGGACTATGTGATCACCGTGTGCGACCAAGCGGCCGGTGAACAATGCCCCTACTGGCCTGGTCAACCCATGTCGGCTCACTGGGGTGTTCCTGACCCTGCGGCCGTCGAGGGGACGGATGACCAGAAGCGCCGCGCCTTCCGCGACACAGCCGCCATCATGCGCAAGCGTATCGACCTATTCACGGCGCTGCCAACGTCTTCTCTGGACCGCATGAGCCTCAAATCCAAACTGGACGAAATCGGCAAAACGGAATGAACTGGCGAAGAGAATTTGTAGCCGAGTTCATCGGCACGGCCATGCTGTTGGCCACGGTGGTGGGCTCCGGCATCATGGGGGAGCGACTGGCGGGCGGCAATGTCGCCGTGGCACTACTAGCCAATACCCTAGCCACGGGCGCGGCGCTGATCGCCTTGATCGCCACCTTTGGACCCACGTCAGGGGCGCACTTCAACCCCTTGGTGACATTCACCGAGGTGGCGTTGAAACGTGCGAGCTGGAGCAAGGCGTCGGTCTACCTGGTCGCCCAGGTGTTGGGGGCCATCGCTGGTGTGATGGCGGCCCACTACATGTTTGAGCTGCCGCTGCTGATGGAGTCCGCCCATGTGCGTACCGGCACCCACCAGTGGTGGAGTGAAATCGTGGCCTCGTTTGGCCTGCTGACCGTCATCCTGAATGTTGCCAAAACCCGTCCCGACTTCGTACCAGTTGCGGTGGGGGCGTACATCACCGCAGCCTACTGGTTCACCGCGTCCACCTCGTTTGCCAACCCGGCCGTCACCATTGCGCGGTCGCTGACCGACACCTTCTCCGGCATTCGCCCGACAGATGTGGCGGGCTTCATCCTGAGCCAGGTGGTGGGCGCCGCCTTGGCCCTTGCGCTCTTCAAATGGTCGGAAGGTGCTGAGCCGACAACAACCAATTCTCCTCGATGAACCTTATGTCCACCATCACGATTTATCACAACCCCGCCTGCGGGACCTCCCGCAACACCCTGGCTCTGATCCGCAACTCCGGTGAAGAGCCCGAAGTCATCGAGTACCTGCAAACCCCACCCAGCAAGGCCACGCTGCAGTCCCTGATCGCCGCCATGGGCATCGCCCCTCGCGCACTCCTCCGAGAAAAAGGCACTCCCTTCGACGAGCTGGGCCTGGCAGATCCCAAGTGGACCGATGACCAATTGGTGGACTTCATGTTGGAGCATCCCATCCTGATCAACCGCCCAGTGGTGGTCACACCCCTAGGCACCCGGCTGTGCCGCCCCAGCGAAGCGGTGCTGGACATACTACCCAACGCACAGCAAGCGGCGTTTACCAAGGAAGACGGCGAGAAGGTGATCGACGACAAGGGCCAACGTGTCTGAAATCTCTTCGCCTTCCAGCAACCTGGACGCTGCGTGCTTCCAGATCCCGAACCAAACGCCGCTGCAGCCGGCCAAGGTGTCCACTCACGCGCCACGCATCTTGATGCTCTATGGCTCGCTGCGCGAGCGTTCGTACAGCAAGCTCCTGACCCTGGAAGCCACCAGGCTGTTGGAGTCCATGGGGGCAGAGGTCAGGATCTTCGATCCCGAAGGCCTGCCGCAACCCGATGGTGCTCCAGAGAGCCACCCCAAGGTGCTGGAACTCCGAGAACTGGCGACCTGGTCCGAAGGCATGGTGTGGACTTCGCCCGAACGCCACGGTGCCATGACCGGCATTATGAAAAGCCAGATCGACTGGATTCCGTTGTCGCAAGGGGCAGTGCGCCCCACCCAAGGCAAGACGCTGGCCGTGATGGAGGTCAGCGGTGGTTCGCAGTCCTTCAATGCCGTCAACCAGATGCGTGTCCTGGGGCGCTGGATGCGCATGATCACCATCCCCAACCAAAGCTCGGTGGCCAAAGCCTTCGCAGAGTTTGACGAAGCGGGGCGCATGAAGCCGTCGGCGTTCTATGACCGCGTGGTGGACGTGATGGAAGAGCTGGTCAAGTTCACGCTGTTGACGCGCGATGTTTCGCCCTACCTGGTGGACCGCTACAGCGAGCGCAAAGAAACGGCTGCGGAACTGTCCAAGCGCGTCAACCAGCGCTCCATTTGAACGTCATGCCTCTGAGCGGCCCCACCACCACGGTACTGAAGCTGGGTACAGCGCAGACGCTGGCGTGGGCCTCCACCTACTACCTGCCCGCCATCCTGGCCGCACCCATAGCCCGCGAATTGGGTGTGAGCGTTGCGACAGTGTTCGCCGCGTTCTCCGCCGGGCTGGTGATCACCGGCATTCTGGGGCCACGCGCCGGGCGTGCAATTGACACTCTGGGCGGTCGTCCCGTTCTGGCATTGAGCAATCTGCTGTTTGCGGTGGGCCTCGCGTTGCTGGGTTTAGCCAATGGACCGTTGAGCCTGTTTGCCGCCTGGATAGTGATTGGCATTGGCATGTCGGGCGGCTTGTATGAAGCGGCCTTCGCCACGCTGGTTCGTATGTATGGACGTGACTCACGCAGCGTGATCACCGGCATCACTTTGCTGGCTGGTTTTGCCAGCACGGTAGGTTGGCCGCTGTCCACCGCGCTGGAGGCCTGGATAGGTTGGCGCGGCACCTGCTTTGCGTGGGCCGGGTTGCACCTGTTGATTGCGCTACCGCTGAACCTTTCATTGCCCAAGTTGGCTGCAGTTGATGCGCCTGAAGTAGACCCATCAAACGACACCAGACCAGAGCAGCAAACCGTCGTCCCGATGAAAAGCGCAGTGCTGCTGGCCTTGGTGTTTGCGATTACCTGGTTTATCAGCACGGCGATGGCGGCCCACTTGCCAATGCTACTGACCACCAGCGGCGTCAGCCTGGGCATGGCAGTCACGGCGGGAGCGCTGATCGGGCCTGCGCAAGTGGCTGGCCGACTGCTGGAGTTTGGAGTGCTGCGTCATATGCACCCATTGCTCAGCGCACGGATTGCGTCTGCAATGCATCCGATAGGCGCCGTGGTACTGGCCATCGTCGGCGCACCTTCGGCCATTCTGTTCGCCATATTTCACGGCGCTGGCAACGGAATATTGACGATCGCCAAAGGCACACTGCCCCTGGTGCTGTTTGGGCCGCAGGGCTATGGCGAACGCCAAGGCCTTCTGATGGTTCCCGCGCGGCTGGCGCAGGCCCTGGCACCCTGGCTGTTTGGCCTGTGCGTGGAGCAGTGGGGCGCAGGTGCGCTGTGGGTGTCAGCAGCGATGGGTACTGTGGCCATGTTCGCACTCTGGATGCTCTCGCAATCGGGTACCACGGCATACAAAGACTAAGAAGTGCGAATGTTTGACCTTGCGCAAACATCTGCAACGCAGAGTGCGTTGGGGTACGTACAAAACCCAGCCCTTCTGCGAACATGCCCAGCATGGATACAAGAAAAGAATTGAACGCGACTCCTCTGGGTTTACTGACCCACCCTACGCGATACCTTTTCTTTACCGGCAAAGGCGGCGTTGGCAAAACCTCGCTGTCCACCGCCTGTGCCATCACCCTGGCCGATGCGGGCCAGCGGGTGCTGCTGGTCAGCACCGACGCGGCCAGCAATCTGGACGAGATGCTGGGCATCACGCTGGCAAACACGCCGGTACCAGTACCCGGTGTGCCCGGCTTGTCGGTGCTCAATATCGACCCCGATACCGCCGCCGAGTCATACCGCTTGCGCGTGCTGGCGCAGCTCGATGCCCGTAGTAGCGAAGAAGACCGCACCCAGGTGCGCGAACAACTCTCTGGCTCGTGTACCACCGAGATTGCGTCGTTTGACGAGTTTGCCAGCCTACTCAGTGGTGAAGCAAAGGACTACGACCACGTGGTGTTCGACACCGCGCCTACCGGCCACACGCTGCGGCTTTTGAGCCTGCCCAAAGCCTGGACCGGTTTTCTGGAAGGTAACGGCCGCGGCGCCTCGTGCCTGGGCCCCTACTCTGGCCTGAAGATGCAGGAGGCCCGCTTTGCGATAGCCTTGAAGACACTGAGCGATGCCGCCCAAACCACAGTGGTGCTCGTCACCCGCCCCGAACAAGGCGCGATGGCTGAAGCAGCGCGCACCTCCTGGGAGCTGCAGCAATTGGGCCTGAGCAACCAGCGCCTGGCCATCAATGGCATCTTCCGTGCCACTGGAACGGGCGATACGGTAGCTCTGGCCTTTGAGGCCACCGGGCAACAGGCTTTGCAGAACATGCCCGCCGCGCTACAGGCACTGCCCCAAGACCGCATTGCGCTGCGTGCATTCGACACGGTAGGTCTGTCTGCGCTGCGCGCCCTGCTGGGCAACTCGGACCCTGTAATTCAGTCCACCGCGCAAGTGTTGGCAAAAGCACCCACGCCCGACTACCCGCAGCTGGGTGCGCTGGTTGATGTGTTGTCGCAAGCGGGGCATGGGCTGATCATGGTCATGGGCAAAGGCGGCGTGGGCAAGACCACGATTGCCGCTGCGCTGGCACTGGGCTTGGTGCAGCGCGGGCATACCGTGCACCTGAGCACTACTGACCCCGCAGCCCACCTTGCCAGCACGCTGGAAGGGCAAGTGCCCGGCTTGCAAGTGGACCGCATTGACCCTAAGGCGGAAACACAAAAGTACATCGAGAAGATGCTCACAGCCAAGTCCCCAGGAATGGACACTGCAAGCATTGCATTGCTGAAAGAAGACTTGAAGTCCCCCTGCACCGAAGAGGTAGCGGTGTTCCATGCGTTCTCGCGCATCGTGTCGGAGGCGCGCAGTGCCTATGTGGTGCTGGACACAGCGCCGACTGGCCACTCGCTGCTGCTGATGGACACAACCGGCGCGTACCACCGTCAGATAGAACGCGAATACAGTGGAAAAACTACCGCGCACCTCGTAACTCCACTAATGCGCCTGCAAGACCCCCAACATACGCAAATCGTGCTGGTGACATTGCCCGAAGTCACGCCGGTGTCGCAAGCTGCAGCGCTGCAGGACGACCTGCGCCGCGCAGGTATTGAACCCTACGCCTGGGTGGTCAACCGCAGCATTGCAGCTGCGGGCACGTCCGACCCGTTGCTTGCGGCTCGCCTTGTCGGCGAACATAAGCAGTTGGAGCGCATCGCCAATGGGTTGTCCAAAATGACGTATATCGTTCCTTGGCTGGCCGAGCCGCCTGTAGGCGTAACAGCGCTGGGATCTATGGTTATGCTATGAAACGCTTAGCATGCTGGGCATATTCATCGGGTGCTACAAACTGATTTAGCTGATTCGTACCCGCCTGGCACGCCAGTCCTGAATGTCAGCTATCTGGCCATGAGTCTGAGGTCACCGACTTCCGCTTTGGGTCGAGAGTGAATGGTCAGCTTGCGCCAACGCCCCAAATAGGGGTGGTGGATTTGAATGCGAATACTCAGTTGGGTGAGACGCTTCTACCAAACGCTATTCGGATACGACCATTCAAAAAGCGACACTAAAAGACCAGCGCAGGTCGATTGCGGTTGCCAAATCCGGCTGAACAAGCGTGATAACCGCACCCGCAGCGATCATGCAATCTGAAGGCAGACAGGTCGCCGTCTGAGACTCATGCATCAGCTTGTTTCGCACTCGCTTTCGCAAGTCGTCTAGTTCAGAAAATAGTTCCGCGCTCATCAGACCGCGGGTTTTCAGCCTTCGAAGTACTGAGCTGATGGATGGTTGGTTGCTGTCAATTGTTTCACCTCCTAGTAATAGCATGTCTTTTACAGCTGCTTCAATGACAAACCACAGAAGTATGAAAGAGCTTCGAAAATCGTTCCTCGTAAAAGCAGACTTGGCCTGAGCAATAAAAGACAGTCGTTTGATGAGCGTGGGATTTGAAATCGCGTGTTCAAATTGAGTTAGACCGGCTTCAATTGCATTTTCGGAAACGACAGTGCAGTTATCCCAACCAGTCCACTCAACGGACGGCATGGTTTTCTCATCTCCGCCTACGAGCCATCCGCTAGCCTGTTGCCTTGCCCTCACCCGAGAAATCTCTCCTATGTGCACGCGTCTAACTGGTCGTCCGCCTTGAATACCCACTCGGCATGTTTTATCGATTGATATCGAAGAGAGTTCAATGTTCCCCGATTGAGTGCACTTATTGGATTCCGACTCCATAAAGACTAGCAATGCATTGATGTAGTCGATGTGTTCCTCCCACCATTGCACAGCTCTATGGGTGTCCGACATGTTCGGCATGCTCGCTGAAAGTTCTTTGACTCTGAGCAGGATCAATCCATCGATGCAAATCAGTGCAGTAAATTGCTCAGACTCCATGCAGATCGCAATCTCTGGAACCATACCGGAAAGGCGCCATCCGTTCTCTTTGTCAAATACGTCGATGCGTTCGCCTACCCAAAAGCCTTTGTCGGTACAGAATCCAACAAAGTCTTCGATTTCCTCGTTTCTAAATTCCAGCATTATTCTCTTCGAGTCAGTGGCGTACGGCCCCTGAGAACGCTAATTTCACAAAAGAACAGCAATGGCAGCTGCAGCCCAATAGTGTCTGTGAAAGAAAAAGGCCCCTTAGGGCCTCTTCTTGGCAAGCACGCAGGTGCTCATCTTGCGAGGTTCTGTTTCCCTTGCTAACCGCAAGACCTGGATTGCTCCAGGCAGCACGTTCGTATTCCACCCGCTCTCGAACCATCTTGTCGCGATTCTAGTTCTGATTGGATCCTACGAGATAGTGAGTTATTTGCGGCTAGGAGCAAGAGGCGGTTGCCATCCCGTCACTGGGCCAACATGCACACTGATTCCGTATGCATATTGGTCTTGGTGGTAGGGTGCACCGCGATACAGGATGACATTCGCAGATTTTTCCAGCTCACGATAAAGTTCATTGCCAGTTCCACAACTGTAGAGAAGCATGACGGTCAAGCGTTCGGTGCCACTTGTGGCGACAACCGTCATGTAAAGCGCTCGCTCATCCGGCTCGCCAACTTCGACACTCCATCCGGCCTCTCGCAATGGGCGAACCAGGTCTCGAATGCAGTCCTCCGACAGGACCGCACTGCGCAATGTGATGCCACCGTCAGTAGGCAATTCCGGTACAAGTCGTCCATGCTTCTGAAAATGCTCTTGTTCATTGAGATTCAGGGCCATCTGCATCTGGCCGCGAAACAACGCCTGCTGCCAAAGCAGCGTGCTGTCCTGGGTCATCTCTGGAAAAAAGAGTGACACCTGATTGGACTCGTCGTGCCACGACTCAATCACACCAAGCGTTGCCAGTGCGACAACAAGCCGTTCGAAATTCGCTGATTGCTGCCAATCCGACGAGGTTCCGTGCGCGAATAAGTGACGATTCAGCCAAGTTGCACCATCGTACTTGTCTGTATTTTGGAAGAATGAGCCCTTCATCCATCTTTTGAATGTCTCAAACGCAAAGACACGTTCATCCTGTCCGAAAAGATAGTCGATGCTCAGGTACTCACGAGGCACCCACATCCCATCGAAATGCAATCGAGCGGCAAGAGCACAAGCTCGGTCAAATACTCGATCGATCTGCTCTGGTAGCGGAAGATCCGACGAGTCGATGCTGATTCTCTTCATGGCACCTTCGACGACCGGTATCAAGGCTGCAATGCTGGACGCTCGATACCCGCTGTAAAAAGCCAAATATGCTTCCCTTGCAAGTGGCGCGTATTCAGCAAGACTCCGTGAGCAAGGTAACAGTTGGGCAATGCATACTGCCTGAAAAGCCAGCGTATAGACCGTCGAAAAATGGTATCCAAACAACTCGACGGCCTGGTCACGCGAGCAATGCTCAGTCTCTTTGAGCAGCGCCTGATATTTCCCACGAGGTACCCATAGAGGTGAAAACCACTCCATTTTCTCCCACAAGGACGCGAGGCGCTCCGCCTTGACTTTAGTATCAAGCCACTTCGGGTCGTCGATATGAGAAATTTTTGGAAAGCATGCCGCGCCGCCTTCGACTCTTAGCACGATAGCTCTAGTGGTTTGAAATAGTCCAACATCGCGCTCAACGGCGTCAACAACGTCAAGCCCCATTTGTTGAGCCCAGAGTACAACGGTCTGCGCATCTAGGTCAGAGAGCTTCGGAAGACCGAGTACTTTTTTCCAAAGACCTGGAAATTGGGTTGGGTGCATCGCTTCAGTCATATCGTCATTTGTAGGATGGCCGCCTATTTGGCAAAGTGCTTTCTTCCGACATTGTTTAGCATAGTCATTCTTGTGAAGGCAACCGATGACCAACGATGAATACGATGAGATGCTCGCTCGACACCAGAGACGGACGCAGGAGATGGCGGTGCAGGAATTGCGCAATGCGTCCACCCTGATCGAGGCATTCAAGGAGTACGCCCATGCCAGAGGAGTGCTGCTCACTGATTCGTCTTTTCACTACTCTCCCCCACTCGGCATAACAGCTTCGGCACCAGGCCTATTGCTTGCACTTACGGATATCAAAGCCGATGGTCGAGACGGGCTATTTTCTTGGGCTGATCTCACACAAGTGCTTCAACCCGAAATTTTCGACAGCGGATGCTTTCGAGGGACTAATTTCGTTGCCATGGCGCATCCCTGTTTTAGAAGACAAATGCATCCAGGAAGCAATTGGGCGCCCAGGTTCATTGACCTTTTTTGGGCATTGAATGGTATTGGACTGGAAAAGTCTATCGCTCTTGACGAAAACAGGGTTCGCATTGACGTAGACGGTCCGATGTATGCGGAGGCTGACACTTGGTATGGGCCGCCGTTCAACAAGGAAATCTCACAGATTGCGTCAGGAAACGTCAAGCTGAGGCCCCCCGCGGACTTGTCCATCACTCGTCTACAGATGTTCTTCTCAAGTGCTTATTGCGTCGACATTAAGTGGTCGGGATCAAGCGTCATCAAGACTTTCCAGGCATTGGAGCTGAAGACAGAAGATGTTCAGATCGCTTTGGGGGACGATCAATACCATCCTGCCCGCTACCTTCATGCGGAGTTCGACACCCAAAGTCGCACCTTTCGCCACTTTGATGGGGCGATACAGTACTTAACCTCAGCAGAGTATCAGGCGCGAAGAGACAATGACTTCAGCATGACCTACAAGACTACCCAGCACGTAAAGCCGAAGTCTAAAAAGCTCTTCAAATTGAATGGAGCGATCGAGGTAGATGACTGGGTTGAGCTCTCATCACACTTCTTTGCAGCTAATCCATTGATGTTCGAGTATTTCAATGGCGCCTATCCAGACCACATTCTGAATATTCTGGAAAAGCTTCGTGCGCTACCTGAGGAGCGCCGTTAGCTAGAAGCCCCGACTGCCATCCATCTGCAGCGGGCTAGCGCATTCGCTTCACGATTGGACGTACGATGAAACGCAACAGCTATTGAGCTGGCTGATCCTATTCTGTGCCTGAAGTCAGGCGGCTGTTGTGAATCAAACACAACAAATGGACGGCTAAATTGATTGCAACAGGCGTATCTGATAAATCGTACAAAAGTATCCCGGCACAGCTAGATTTTCAAATGCAACAGTCAGCCAAAACTACCTAGTCTTTCGCGTAATATGTGCGAGCAAGCCCTAAGGCGTGGCCGGCTTACCACGTGCCTTTGGGGACCCGCGCCCGGATGGCTGCGGACAGTATTTCGACAGCGTCGGGCTTCTGCCCGTTGCGCGCAAAGTCAATTGCCGTGAGTCCCAACGCGTTCTTCAGCATGGGATCTGCGCCGCCTGCCAGCAAAGCTTGCACGGCAGCGCTGGTGCCGTAACCCGCGGCCATCATCAGCGGTGTGCTTTTATTGGGTGATGCCGCGTCGATATAGGCGTGGTTGTTCAGCAGCATCTGGATGATGTCGACGTGCCCGCCTGTGGCTGCGTAATGCAGTGGCGTCCAGCCTGTCTTGTTGACATCGGCATCCCGGGCGATCAGCTTGGCACAGACATCCGGCATACCTTTGATCGCCGCCAGCATCAAGGGGCTTTCGTCCTGGGCTGTGCGCACTTCAACCCGGGTAGCAGGATTCGCAATCAACGTATCAATGACTTTGGCCGACTCTTCGCGCAGGGCCAAAATCAGGCCGAATTGCCCATTCGGATCCAGCGTATTGGGGTCAAAGCCACGCTGCAGCAAGTTGCCAATCGTGCCCGCATTGTCCTGCTTGATGGCCATGAAGAAATCTTCGTAAGAGCCTGCATTGGCGAATGAAAATCCAATTAATACATATAGATAGACTACGTATTTAAAGTACTTTCTCATATTGATACACCCTTAAACAGATCCAGGAAATTCTGGCTGGTCGTCTGCGCAATGGTCTCCACGCTGCAATTCTTCAAGCTGGCCAGCTGTTTTGCCACATACGGCACATACGATGGATTGTTGGTCTTGCCGCGATACGGCATGGGGGCCAGATAAGGGCTGTCGGTCTCGATCAGAAGCCGGTCCATGGGCACAAGCGCCGCCACATCGCGTATTTCCTGGGCACTCTTGAACGTCAAAATGCCGGAAAACGAAATGTAGAAACCGAGCTCCAGCGCGGCCTTGGCCACCATTTCGTTCTCGGTAAAGCAGTGGAACACGCCGCCCGCGCTGCCCGCACTGCCGTCTTCCCCCTCTTCCCGCAGAATCGCCAAAGTGTCATCCGACGCGCTACGGGTGTGGATGACCAGCGGTTTTTGCAGGCGCCGCGCGGCACGGATATGGGTGCGAAAGCGTTCGCGCTGCCACTCCATATCGGCCACAGTGCGCTCGCCCAGACGGTAGTAGTCCAGCCCGGTCTCCCCAATCGCCACCACGCGCGGTAGTGCGCCGCGTTGCAGCAGGTCATCCAATGTGGGTTCGGTGACGCCCTCGTTATCGGGGTGCACGCCGACGCTGGCCCAGAAGTTGTCATAGCCCATGGCGAGCTGGTGCACTTCGGGAAACTCTTCCAACGTGGTGCAAATGCACAGGGCACGGTCGACCTGTGCATCGGCCATGGCCAGGCGGATTTGGGGCAGCGAAGCCGCCAGTTCAGGAAAAGTCAGGTGGCAGTGGGAATCGGTAAACATGCGTCAATCAGGCCAGAGGTGGCCGCCAAGCATGCTGCAAAAGCAGCCGCTCAGATGGTTTGGGTGGGGCGGTCGGATGCCATGTGGGCACCCAGAATTTCTTCGATCTTGAGCTTGAGCGCGTGGGACTTTTCGTCTTTGGGGAACGAAATGCCAACGCCTTGTGTGCGGCCACCGGCTGCTTTGGCCGGGGTCACCCAGGCCACTTTGCCAGCTACCGGGTAGCGTTGCAGATCCTCGGGCAAGGACAGCAGCACATACACATCATCACCCAGCGAATACTCGCGCGAAGTGGGAATAAACACACCGCCCTCGGCAAACAACGGAATGTAGGCTGCGTACAAGGCAGCTTTTTCCTTGATGGACAGCTGGATGACGCTGGGCCTGGGGGTGGATGCGGGCGCGGTACTCATATCACTAATGCTTCGAGTTTAGGGCCGATTGGGCCTGTCCGACAAGCGCTTCTTGCATCAAGCCTGCGTTGAATGGGTGGTCCATGGTGCGCATGGCCCGGGCCAGGTCTTTGCCCCAGGCGCTCAGCGGCGCCACGGGCACCGTAATGCCGGCCAGATCTTCCGCCGCAAAAAAGCGCGGCGCAGCACCCGCCTGGTGCGCCATCAGATCGTGGCAAAGCTTGTGTTGCGCATCCACGATGTCCTGCACGCTCCAGTCTTTCACGGCAAACGTATCGCCATGCGCCATGGCCTGGGGAAACTGGCGCCAGGCTTTGGGGTCACGCCCAGAGGCGGCAAAAGCCAGCGCATCTTCGGGGCGTCCACCAGTAGCTTGCAGCAGGAGCTGCGCCTGGGGAGCAGCAATACCTTGCGCCTGCAGCCACGCAACGCCTGCTTTCGCGTCGGGCCAGACCATGGCGTGGCCCAGACAGCGGCTGCGGATGGTGGGCAAGAGTTGGTGTGCCGACTCGCTGGCCAGCACAAACTTGACATCCCCCGGCGGCTCTTCCAGCGTCTTGAGCAAGGCGTTGGCCGTGATCGCGTTCATCTGCTCGGCCGGGTAGACCAGCACCGCCTTGCCACGCCCGCGGGCACTGGTGCGCTGGGAAAATTCCACCGCATCACGCATGGCGTCCACCCGTATCTCGCGGCTGGGCTTGCGTTTCTTGTCGTCGATATCCGCCTGGGCTTTTTCAGACAAGGGCCAGCCCAGCTCCATCATCTGGGTCTCGGGCATCAACACACACAGGTCGGCATGGGTGCGCACCTCAACCGCGTGGCAACTGCCACACACACCGCAGGCACCATGGGGTCCTGGTGCTTCACACAACCAGGCACGCACCAGCGAGAGCGCCAACGGGTATTGACCGAGCCCGGACGGCCCGTGCAGCAGCCATGCATGGCCGCGCTGGGTCAGCAACTGTTGTGTTTGTGCCGCAATCCAGGGCGCTGGAAGGGCGCGTGTATCGCTTTCGGTCATGGCAAAAGCCCTTTGCCCTTGACTGCCTGCGCCACGTCCCGCCACACGGCATCGGTGGTCTGGTCGGCGTTGATGCGGGCAAAGCGCTGGGGATCAGCCGCCAGGCGCTGGGCATAACCCTGCGCCACTTTCTCAAAAAAAGCCTGCGGCTGGGACTCAAATTTGTCGGGCACACGGGCACTGGCCAGGCGCTGTGCCGCCACGCTGGGCGGCAGGTCAAACCAGATCGTCAGCTGCGGCTGCAGCAAAGCCCCCTCACCCGTGCCCTGCACCCATTGCTCCAGCACACCCAAGGTCTGCAGGTCAAAACCGCGCCCGCCGCCCTGGTAGGCAAAAGTGGCATCGGTAAAACGGTCACACAGAACCACCTCGCCGCGCGCCAGGGCGGGCAGGATGACCTGCTGCACGTGGTCACGCCGCGCGGCAAATACCAGCAGCGCTTCGGTCATGGCATCCATGGCTTCGTTCAGCACCAGGCCGCGCAGCTTCTCAGCCAGCGGCGTGCCACCGGGTTCACGGCTCAGCGTCACCACCCTGCCCTGCGCCCGGAACGCCTGGGCCAGTGCATCGATGTGGGTGGATTTGCCGGCGCCGTCTATGCCTTCAAAACTGATGAAAAGTCCGCTCATGGGGTGGTGTGTACCTTCATTGGCCGCGCTGGTATTTGTTGACCGCCCGATTGTGCTCGTCCAGGCTGGCACTGAATTGGCTGGTGCCGTCACCCCGCGCCACAAAGTACAGCGCCTTGGACTGGGCCGGTTGCACGGCCGCAATCAGGGACGCTTTGCCCGGCATGGCAATCGGCGTGGGCGGCAGGCCGGTGCGGGTGTAGGTGTTCCAGGGCGTGTCCGTGAGGAGATCGTTTTTCCGGAGATTGCCATCAAACGATTCACCCAGACCATAGATCACCGTGGGGTCGGTCTGCAGGCGCATGCCAATGCGCAGGCGGTTGTTGAAGACCGAGGCCACCATGGGCCGGTCACTCGCGCGCCCTGTTTCTTTCTCCACAATGCTGGCCAGCACCAGCGCGTCGTCCGCGCTTTGCAGTGGTGAGGCCGGGTCGCGCAGGGCCCAGGCCGCCGCCAGCCGTTTCTCCATGGCGCGCTGCGCGCGCTGCAGCACGGCCAGGTCACTGGAGCCCTTGGCATAGGTGTAGGTGTCGGGAAAAAAGCGGCCTTCGGGGTGCTGGCCGGGCTTGCCCAACTGCGCCATGATGGCCTCGGGTGACAGGTCTTGTGTCAGAGGCTTGAGCTGGTCTGCCTTTTTGAGCGCTTCACGCACCTGGCGAAAGGTCCAGCCCTCGACCAGCGTAACGCTGCGCAGGGCTTCTTCACCGTTGACCAGCTTGCGTAGCAGGGTCTGGGGGGTGACCACGCCGGTCAATTCATAACTACCGGCCTTGATCTGGCGTGACTTGCCCGACAGGCGGAACCACCAGTAGAGCAGCGTAGTGTCCACGGCCACACCGGCATCCGCCACGTCCATCGCCACCTCGCGGGCACTGGAGCCCGGCTCGATGGACAGGTCTACCGTCGGTGCCGACAGGTCCAGGGGGCGGTTGAGCCAGCTATAACCGGCCCCACCCAGGCCGAGCACGGCCGCCAGCAACACGACGAATAAGAAACGCAACCCTACACCCCCTGTGAATATGTGAGAGGAATCATAATTCACCGCATGACCTCTGCGCCCCTTGACAACGCCCCCTGTACCGCCGCCCCAACCCCCTTGAATGGGGTTGCCCAACTCAGTCACCTAGGCGTCATCCGCATCGAAGGTGAAGATGCCGCCAAGTTCATCCACGGCCAGCTCACGCAGGACTTTTCGCTGCTGGGCCTGGGCGAAGCGCGTCTCTCGGCCTTTTGCAGCGCCAAGGGCCGCATGCAAGCCAGCTTTATCGGCTTCAAACGGAGCAACGGCGACATCCTGCTGGTGGGCAGCCGCGACATCCTGGCGCCCACGCTCAAGCGTTTGTCCATGTTTGTCATGCGCGCCAAGGCAAAACTGAGCGACGCTACGGAAGATTTTTCGCTCTACGGCCTGTCCGGAAACGCTATCAAAGATATAGCTGCTCGCGCACAGCCCACCTGGTCCAAGGCCGATTTTGAAGCGACAAGTGTGGTCAACCTGTACCCCGCAGAGGGCACGCCACGCCAACTGTGGGTGGCCCCCGCAGGCACCGCTGCACCAGCGGGAGATGTCTTGCCCTTGGAGGCGTGGCTGTGGAGCGAGGTAGCGAGTGGCATTGCCACCCTGACGGCCCCCGTGGTGGAGGCCTTTGTGCCGCAGATGCTCAATTACGAGTCGGTCGGCGGCGTCAATTTCAAGAAGGGTTGTTACCCCGGCCAGGAGGTCGTGGCGCGCAGCCAATTCCGCGGCACGCTCAAGCGCCGTGCTTTTGTGGTGCATGCAGAGGCGGCCATGGCTGCAGGCCAGGAAATCTTCGTGGCAACCGACCCGGACCAGCCAGTGGCTACCGTGGTGCAGGCGGCGGCGGCCCCCGGCGGGGGTTTTGAAGCCATCATCTCCGCGCAGCTTTCTGCGCTGGAATCGGGTACTTTGCACCTTGGCAGTGCCGCTGGCCCTGCGCTGCAGGTCAAACCCCTGCCTTATCCTTTACTGGAAGACATCTAAGACAGGCAATAGGCTTTGCGAAGCCCAAACAACCTGTAAACTTCTTTCAAAATCAGTATTAACCGCCGCAACGAAGGACCACTTTCGTGCGGCGTCCAAGAAGGGGTTGGTTCAGCGTATGTCGACACCATTGACCAAAGAAGAAGCCTTCGCGCGGTTGGGTTCCATTACCCGCGAAATGCATGAGGCGCTGACGGTATTGGGCGGCAACCAGTTGAGTGCCATCGTGGAAGAAATCCCCAATGCGCGTGACCGCTTGGCCTATGTAGGCAAGATGACCGAAGACGCCGCCAACAAGGTACTGACCCTGGTGGAAATTGCCAAACCCGAGTGTGATGACCTGTCCTCCCGCGGGCTGGAGCTAAGCCAGTCCATCGGCCGCATGGCGGCTAACCCGGACATGAGTGTGGAACGTGCCAAGGCGCTGATGCGCGCCTGCGGCAAGTTTGCCGAAAGCACCGCCAAGTTCGCCGGCAACCAGGGCGAAGTGCTCAGCGACATCATGATGGCGCAGGACTTCCAGGATCTGTCCGGCCAGGTGATCAAGAAGGTCATCGACATCATCACCCGCACCGAAATGCAACTGGTGCAGCTGCTGGTCGACAGCTCTCCCACCCCACCCGCTGCAACGGCCAAGACCGAGCCCACCGAAGTCACCGTAGACAACCACGTGCTCGAAGGCCCGCAAACCGCGGACAACGCGCTCAAGCAGGACGATGTTGACGACCTGCTGGCTTCGCTGGGTTTTTAGAAGTCCGGCCGTTCGGGCTGAGCCTGTCGAAGCCTTTTGAAAGCGACGTTTCGACAAGCTCAACGCGAACGGACTTGATCGCAAACTCTTTGGACTTCGACAGGCTCAGTCCGAACGGGTCTACTTGCTTAAAGGGAGAGCACCATCTCAATGTGCTGTATGCCCGCCTCCTCAAAAACCGCGCCGCGCGGCGCAAAGCCGAGCCGCCGGTAAAAGCCCTCTGCACTGCACTGCGCATGCAGCATCACTTCCGTATCACCACGTTCGCGTGCCGCCTGCACCAGGGCCAGCAGCACATCGCGTCCCAATGACGCCCCGCGCAACGCGCGCTTCACGGCCATGCGGCCAATGCGACCGACACCTGCCGCCTCTTGTGTGAGCCGTCCACTCGCCACCGGGTGACCCAGGCGGTTGACGATCACGGCGTGGCGCGTGCTGGCGTCCAGCGTGTCCCACACGAGATGAGGCGCAATGCCCTGCTCCTGCACAAACACCTCTTCGCGCAGCTTGGAAGAAGGGCCTTCCAGTTCCTGCCAACTATCCACGCGTTGTATGGTCATCGCCTCGCCAGCCTCAAACCCTTCCAGAATGCTGCGCAGCGCGGCTGGCACGGGTTTGGAGGTCTGGGTGGCCGGGTCGGCAAACACATAGAGCAGCTCACCGGTGATCAGCAGCGTGTCGCCACGGTAGATGACGCCCTCAAACCGCATGGACGAATTGCCCACGCGCGCGCAGCGCAGGCCCACATCCAGCACATCGTCATACAAGGCCGATGCGTGGTACTCCACACTGGCCTTTTTCACATAGACATCACCGCCCAGGAAGTGCATGGACTCTTCGTACGGCAGTGCCAGCGCGCGCCAGTAGTCAGCCATGGCGGTGTCGAAGTACATCAGGTAGTGGCCGTTGAAGACGATTTTCTGCATGTCCACCTCGGCCCAGCGCACCCGCAGGCGGTGGAAAAAGCGGAAGTCACTACGGTTCAATGCGGTGTCGCTCATGCTGCAAAAGACTCTTTGAGTGCGCGGGCCGCATCGGCGTGCGCGCGTTGGGCCTCAGGAATAGCCCGGCCCATCTTGATGAATTCGTGCACCACGCCACGGTAAATTTCCAGATCCACCGGCACACCTGCCATGCGCAGGCGGTCCGCATAGGCCACGCCTTCATCCACCAGCGGGTCGCATTCGGCCAGACCTATCCAGGCAGGCGCTACGCCGCTCAGGTCGGCCACGTCGCCCGAGGCCGTCTTGCCATCCAGCGGCGCAAAACGCCAGTCGTCCCGGTCTGCGGGCGTACGCACGTACTGGTTGAAAAAATACGTAATCTGCGCTTCGTCCAGCACAAAACCCTTGGCAAAGGTGCGGTGCGATTCGGTGTCTTGGTGGCCCGCGCAACCAGGGTAAAAAAGCAGTTGCAAGGCCAGTGGCAAACCCGCATCGCGCGCCTCGATGGCGCAGGCGGCTGACAAGGTGCCACCGGCACTGTCGCCGCCCACGGCCAAACGCGTGCCATCCAGTCCGTGGTTCTTGCCTTCACGCGCCACCCATTGCACGGCATCCCAGGCGTCTTCATGCGCGGTGGGAAATTTGAACTCAGGTGCCAGCCGGTAGTCCACCGACAACACGGCGCACTGCGCCAGATGGCTCAGGCGGCGGCACAAGCCGTCGTGTGTGGCCACGCTGCCGATGGTGAAGCCGCCGCCGTGAAAGTACACCAGCACCGGTAGCGCACCACCCGCGGGCGCATACAGGCGCACCGGTATGTCAAACCCGTCGCGCGCGGGCACGGTGAAACTTTCCACCCGCACCAGCGCCTGGCTGGGCAGTTCCAGCACACCCGAGCCCGCCGCGTAGGCCGCACGGGCTTGCACAGGCGTCAGCGCGTGCATGGGCGGATGGCCGGCGCGGGCGATGCGGTCCAGCACGCCACGCATAGTGGGGGTTAACAAGGCTTGGGGGTTACGTGGGCGACTCATATTCGGGTGGTGTTCTTGGTACAGTGCAATTTTTCCCATCCTACACGGCGGAACACTATGGCTTTTATCTACTACGTGACACAAATCCAGTTCGAGTTTGGGGCTGTCAAGCTGTTGAAACAGGAATGCGAACGCGTGGGCATCACCCGCCCACTGGTGGTGACCGACGCAGGCGTCAAAGCTGCGGGCGTATTGCAAAAGGCGCTGGACGCCCTGCCCGGCATGACCGTCGCCGTGTTTGACCAAACCCCCTCCAACCCCACCGAAGCCGCAGTGCGCGCGGCGGTTGATGTCTACAAAGCAAATAACTGCGACGGCCTGATCGCCGTGGGCGGCGGCTCGGCCATCGACTGCGCCAAAGGCGTCGCCATCGCCGCCACGCACGAAGGTCCGCTGACCCACTACGCCACCATCCTGGGCGGCTCGCCGCGTATCACCGACAAGGTCGCCCCCATCATCGCCGTGCCCACCACCAGCGGCACGGGCAGCGAAGTGGCACGCGGCGCCATCGTCATCGTGGACGACCACCGCAAGCTCGGCTTTCACAGCTGGCACCTGGTGCCCAAGACCGCCATCTGCGATCCGGAACTGACACTGGGCCTGCCGCCCAAGCTCACCGCCGCCACGGGCATGGACGCCATTGCCCACTGCATGGAAACCTTCATGGCCCCGGCCTTCAACCCCCCCGCCGACGGCATTGGCCTGGACGGCCTGGCCCGCGGTTGGGCCAATATTGCCAAGGCCACCGCCGATGGCAGCGACCGCGAAGCCCGCATGAACATGATGAGCGCCAGCATGCAAGGCGCGATGGCATTTCAAAAAGGATTGGGCTGCGTGCACTCCTTGAGTCACAGTCTTGGCGGTGTAGACCCGCGCCTGCACCACGGCACGCTCAACGCGATGTTCTTGCCCGCAGTGATTGCGTTCAACGCTTCTGCCGAATCAATCCAAAAGGAAAACCGCCTGCAGCGTATGGCCCACGCCATGGGGTTGTCGTCGGCTAGTGACATTGGCCCCGCGATCAAAGACATGAACGCCCGCCTGGGCCTGCCCACTGGCTTGGCTGCGATGGGTGTAGAAGCCAGCCAGTTTGACCAGATCATCGTTGGGGCGATGGCAGACCACTGCCACAAGACTAATCCGCGGATTGCGACGGAAGAGGAATATCGGGAGATGTTGGTTCAGGCTTTGTAGGAAGACGGTAGTTTTTGATTTCCGCAAGCCAGTTTGCAGCCCTACTCCACAGAGATTTGCGGTTTGTACTGCGTTACTCCTCATGAAAATAAACGAGGTTTGTTGCATCTTTTGCGGCTCCAAGGGGCCCTCCAGCGCTATCTCTCACATTGTTCCCGAGTCGCTCGGCGGCCCACATTCACCGATTGCCACGCAAGGTATCACCTGCAACAAATGCAACCAGTATTTTGGTCAAAAGGTAGAGCAACCGGCTCTAAGAAGCTTTCCTTACTCCGCGTATCGACTATTTAGTTCTGTTCCCTCAAAGAAAGGGCGTCCTTTCGAAATGCCCGTCTGGCAAGGAACGGTTCAAGGTACTGGCATGCCCGGGCAATTCTTTATCCGACCAGCTACAGACGCGATCCGGGAAACGCTACAGAAAAATAAAACTGGGCAACTCCGAATTCTCGCGGAGGTTTCTGAACCCTTGGCAGTGTGCAGGATGCTTATCAAGATTGGCCTGGAGCAAATTGCTTCGAATGCCTATGAAATGGCCGTTTCAGATCGCTTGCACGCAGCGAGGGAATTTTGTCGCCGCCCTAAGCATGGGGATCGTTGGTGGTTTCTTCTTTTTGCGGATCCCATCATCATGCAATCACGTTTAAGCAAACCCGAAGAGGATTTCTGTCAAATTGAGGTTACTGAGCAGCAGGGGCAGCTATGCGCAATCTTGCGTTTAGCTGGAATATTGACAATCGTTCCTCTTGAATCCAATCTTCTTCCACCTAGTGATCTTGGTGAAAAGTTACCAAAATGCAGAGCTATATGGGCTGCATCTTGAAACCAAGGCTCAATTTCAGTGCTGAGAAACCTCTAACAAGGCTGTTGTAAGCAGTTTGTTGAAATAACTCAACGACCTGCCAGACGCTCTACCACCACCGAATCTAGCGTCCCCAGTAACTGGTTGAAGCCCCAGTGCAAAAGGTCCTGCGGCAACACCTGCGCATGCACACCATTGCTGCTTGCCTTGGCCGCAAAACCTCGCGCTTGTGCGCAGGAATCTTCGCGCCGTGACAAACACAACGCAGCCGCACGCAGCGCGTTCGACCAGGTCATCACTCACGCTAAGGCCGACGATTGCCACAAGACCTATACGCGGTTTGCAATGCTTCAGGCATATCTCCAGATGCCCGAACGGTCGTTTTGGCACCAGCACAGCGACCTTGTAAGGAGGCGTATAGAAGTCACGGCTAAACTGCCACCGGAATTTAAAAATGATAGCAAGGGTGCCCTGCGGCACCACAGGGAGCTCGACAAAAATGCGCCACTATTCCATCAAGACTTGGCTGACGCGAGGAACCTACCCGCGCCTCTTTTTGCCTGTAGTGGGCATCATTGTTGTGGTGAGTCTGGTGCGCTACAACCTGATGTTCACTACCGAGTTGCAGGAAGCGGTCGAGCACCAGCAAGCCCAGGTGCAAGTGACCGGGCATTACCTGCTGCCCCTGTTGGTGCGTGCCAGCGCCAATGGCACGCAGGCCGAATTGCAAGCCATGCTCGAAAAAGAGCTGCGTTTCAACCCGGAAATTCAGAGTTTGCAATGGATCCAGCGAGAACAACCCCTGCACGCCAGTGCTTCCGGTTTGGCGCGCTCGCAGGTGCCCTCGTGGTTTACAGAGCTTGCGGCCCTCAAGCCCCTGGGTGGGGATTTTGCCCAGCAGTTGCCTGATGGAAGCCATGTGCAACTGGTGGTTGTGGTGGGTACTGCGCAGGCGCTGGAGCAAGTCTGGCGCACCATTGGCACACAAATGCGTATTTCGGCGCTGAATATTTTTGCCATTCTGTTTGTCCTGGCCGTGCTGTTGCGCGCAAATGCCCGCATGCTGAACCGCTTGAACCATGCGACAGAGCGATTTCGTGCAGGGGCACTGAACACCCGCATGGTCGAGGAAGGTACGCTGGAAGTGCGGGCCGTGGCGCAGACTTTCAACGGCATGGCGGCGCAGGTGCAGCATCTGGTCAAGTCGCTGCAAACCACGCAAACCGATCTTGAAGAGCAACTGCACTTCACCCGCCAGCTCATCAATGCACTGCCGTTGCCCGTATTTGTGCGGGACAACGATGGCACCTGCCTGGGAGTAAACCGCGCGTGGGAAGAATTCTTCAGCACGCCGGCCGATGCGATGGTTGGTGCCCGTTTGTCCAGCGACTTTGTCGCGTTGCCCCACGAACGTGAAGGCCGGCAGTTGCGGCCCCTGAGTCGCAAGGACAACGAGGTTCTGGTCAAGGCCGGGGCCTATGACCTGCGGGAAATGGCCTATTTCAAGGCACCGTTCACACTCATGGACGGCAGCGAGGGCGGCACCATTGGGGCGCTGGTAGACATCACGGACCGAAAAATAGCGCAGGAAGCCCTGCAGGAAGAAAAGGAGCGCGCGGAGGTCACGTTGTCCTCCATCGCGGACGGGGTGATCACCACCAACCTGCATGGCTATATTGAGAGCCTCAACGAAGCGGCGCAATTTTTGACAGGCTACGCCGAACACCAGGCCTTGGGACACCCGTTGAATGCGGTGTTTCAACTCGATCCGCAATCCAAGGCCCTGCCCCACGGTTTGACCGTTGCCAAACTGCACCTTTGTACCAGCCCTATCCAGGCCATCAACCAGTTGCTGCTGCACCATGCCGGTGAGCGATACGCCATTGAGTTCACCGCAGCTCCGATTCGCAAAAGCGATGGCACCGCCATGGGCTGCGTGCTGGTGTTCCGCGACGTGACCGAAACCCGTGACCTGCAGCAAAAAATTTCCTGGCAGGCCCGCCACGATGCGCTCACCGGCCTGAACAACCGCGACGCCCTGGCCCAGCGCCTGACCCATGCGATGCACCAGGCGCGCCAGGAGAGCAGTCTGCTGGCCGTGTGCCTGTTGGATTTGAATAATTTCCAGGAAATCAATGACCGTTATGGCAATCGGGTCGGAGACCGCTTGTTGAAAGAAGTGGCGCTGCGTTTGCAGGGTTTTGTGGCGGACCCTGGCGATGCCGCGCGACTTGGGGGAGATGAGTTTGTCGTGCTCTTGCGGGGAATGCAAAGCACCGCAGAGATCCAGCACCAGCTCTTGGAGCTGCTGGAGCAACTGGCCCAGCCGTATGCGATTGACGATCTGCTGCTTGGCTCCTGTGCCAGCGCTGGTGTGGTGGTGTATCCAATGGACGATGCCAGCCCGGACACCCTGCTGCGCCATGCCGATCAGGCGATGTACCAGGCCAAACAGACCGGCCGCGGCATGCATATTTTTGATACCCAGCAGGACCAGGAAGTACACACTCGCTACAACCGCCTGGCCGTCATGTCCCAGGCCCTGCACCAGAGCGAGTTTCGCCTGTACTACCAGCCCAAGGTCAACTTGCGCACTGGCGCCGTGGTGGGCGCCGAAGCCCTCCTGCGCTGGCAGCACCCCGAGCAGGGCCTGTTGGCGCCCGGCGAATTTTTGCCGCTGATGGAGCACTCCGACCTGATTGTGGAAACCGGCGAATGGGTACTGCACCAGGCGCTGGCCCAACTGCAGACCTGGGTGCGGCAAGGCCTGCGTTGGGTGGTGAGCGTGAACATTGCGGCGCGCCATTTCCACCGCGTGGATTTTGTGGACCGCCTGCGCGGCCTGCTGGCCTGCTATCCGCAGGCGCCCGCCCATTTGCTGGAGCTGGAAATTCTGGAGTCAGCCATATTGCAGGACATCCCGCATATGCGCCAAGTCATGCAGGGCTGCCAGGCCCTGGGCGTGTGCTTTGCATTGGACGACTTTGGAACCGGTTTCTCCTCGCTCTCCTACCTCAAGCGCCTGCCGGCAGAAACCATCAAGATCGATCGCATGTTTGTGGATGGCATCCTCGACGACGCAGAGGACATCACGCTTGTCAGTGCCATCGTGGCGCTGGCCAAGGCATTTGAGCGCTCCGTCATTGCCGAAGGGGTGGAGACCTCGGCCCAAGCCAGCAAGCTATTGGCCTTGGGGTGCGAACTGGGCCAGGGCTACGGCATTGCAAGGCCTATGCCGCCAGAGGCCATCGTCGGCTGGGCTGCAGCATATGGCAAGACATTCACTGCCCCTGCAAACGCCTGAACCCCGCCAACGCTGCTAAGGTTTGCTGCTATCCAGCCTGCTGGCCACCGGGGCCGACAGGCTGGCCATAAACGCCTCCACCGCTTCCGTATAAGCCCCTGGCTTACCGAGCAACTGGTTGATATCCCCATGCGACAGGTCCTGTGACAGCACCTGTGCACGCACACCCAGGCTGGTCGCCTTGGCCACAAAGCCGCGCGCTTGGGCACAGGAATCTTCGCGCCGTGAGGAACACACGGTCAACACAGGCCGGGCGGAACCATCCAGCACTTGCAGCGGCGACACAGCGCGCCAATACGCGGGGTCGATGCCAAAGGCCGGGTCGTACAGGTTGAAGTGTTTGGCCTGCATGATGGGCGCCACATCGAGTGCGGCACTGTCCAGCGCCACCGTGCCCAGCCAAGGCGCAGCGCCGGATTCGCGCGCCAAGGTGGGCGATGCAGCCAGCAGCGCCACCAGATGCGCCCCCGCCGAATGCCCCATCAGGATGAACTTGCCCGGGTCTGCACCCCAGGTGCTGGCCTGTTGCTGGGCCGTGGCCAGCGCGCGGGCCACATCACGGGCCTGCTCCAGCGGATCGGCGTCGGGCAGCAGGCGGTTGTTGATAGATATGAAGACAAAACCACGCGGGCTCCAGCGGGCGATTTTGTTCTGGACCACTGAGGCGGCATTCTTGTCCCCTACCCGCCAGCCACCGCCATGCACCATGAAGATGACCGGTGCAGCGCTGGTTTCGCTCGGGTTGGCAGGCAGGTAGATGTCCATGCGCTGCTTGGGATGGGTGCCATAGGGCACGTCACGCAGCACGCGCGGTGATTGTTCCGCCGCGTCTTGCGCCTTGGCGCGGCGCTCCTGGATGCGTTCGCGCAAAGTGGTGGCGAACGCGGGCTGCGCCAGAACAAACACCACGCCAGCGCTCGCGGCCCAGCGCCACACAGCGCCATATCTCGATTTACGTGCCGAACTACATGCCATAACGACTCCACAACTGTTTGAGAATACCCGCGGCCTCCATACCGGTAGATCCTGCGAACCACCACAGCGCAAGCACACAGGTGTAGAGCAGGCGTGCCATGGTCTATGGGCGGTTTACAACGGCAGCACGCGTGCCATGTCGGGTTGGTCCAGCCAGGTGGCAAACTCATCCACCATTTGCTGGCTGGCGCCGCAAGCCGCGCTCCAGGCTTTCACACGGCCGGCCAGGTCGGGGCCGTAGTGCGTGAAATCGGTGCGGTCGGGCAACTTGCCGTTGGGCAGGGTTTTGACCCATTCGGGGTTGGGCGCCAACAGCAGCATGTTGTCCAGGTGATGGGTGGACTTGTGGCGCCACTTGAGGCTCTTGTCCAGCCAGCCGGGCACCACACTCTTCTGGAAGTGCGGGTACAGCACGATGCCACCTTCGGCCTGTGTTTCAGTGCCATTTAGGCCTGTAGCCCTCGTGGATTGTGCGCGAGCAGCTCCATTTTTGATAGCATTTTGCGCACCTGCGGGGTAGTTTAAATGCAGGTGGTAGTCGGTGATACCGCCGTCCCAGTAAGCGCCGGGCGGCGCGCCGGGGATGTTGTGCACGGCCTTGAGCACGAAGGGAATGGAGCAACTGGCCTGCAGCGCGGGGTTGAAGTTGGCCTCGCTCAAAGCCACCTGGCGTGTGCGGTAGTCGTGGGTACCAAATGGGAGCGGCATGCTATGACCATCCACACCAGGGCTGGAAAACACAACACGTTCCAGCCACGCGCCCATGGCCTTGCGGTGCACGGTGTTGGTCAAAAACGCGCCCAAGTAGCCCAGCGGTGTGCGCAGGCCGTGCTCGGTATTGAGCACGTGGCGCCCGCGCGAGGTCACGATGTGCAGCTTGTAGCGCGGGTGGTGCAACACCTCCGGCACGCGCCCGCCGTAAAAAGAAAGCAGGCTCTGGCCAAACATCTCGCTCACGAATTCAGCCGTGGGCCGTTTCTGGCCCGGTGCCAGCTCGTAATGCTGGTGGATGTAGTCGTGCTCCAGTCGCGCAAATGCGGCCACCGAATCATTCAGGCAGGCCGTGGCCATGCGCCAGGCGCCAATCGAAGCGCCCACCAGGTCGACAGGCTGGCTGGATCGGGTGAGCCAGTCACCAAAGATAAACCGGTCCAGCGCCCCAAGGATCAGCCCCTTGGGCCCACCGGCCGCGCCGGGAATGGTGCTGATGTGCTGCGGCTGCAGCCCGTGTTGGGCAATGGCGGCGCGGGCCTTGGGGCCTGCATAGAGTTGGAGTGCTTGCATGAAATCCAGAAGTTCAGGTATGTGCCGCCCAGTCAAACGGGTCTTGTTGCAGCACCATGTCGATGTCGAGTCCTAGAGCGACTCCCACGGGGTCGGGGAAAGTCACGGCCATGCCGCGTTCGCTCAGGTTGGCTTCTTTGCACCGGGCGCGCCAGGTCGCCAGGTGGATCACGCCGGCCAGCGGTTCGTAGACATTGTTTTCAAACGGTGCGTACTGGTGCTCCAGCGCGTCCACCATGGTCTGGGGAAACTGCCACATGCGCGCATACCCGGCGCCCACGCTGGCATAGCAATACCCCAGGTCGCGGCGCTCCAGCTTGGCGCGGCGCAGGTCCAGCGGCGGGAGTTCAAAGTCCATCACAGCCATCTTGTCGGGCATGGCCAGGTGCATGGCCAACTCACCGATCGCGTGGATCAGCCCGCAGGTAAACGCGGCCTGCTGGTTTTGCCGCACCACGCCGGCCAGTGAGCGCGAGACGCGGGCCACGTTGAGGCTGTAGTCCCAGAACTGCTGCAGGTTGATGCCCGGCACGGCTTTGAGTGATGCGCCCACCGCCGCCGCCTGCGCCATGGTGCGCACTTGCTGCAGGTTGAGCAGGGCCAGCGCTTCGGAGACGCTGTTGATCTTGCCGCTGAGGCGAAAGAAATCGGAGTTGGCGAGCTGCAGCAGACGCGTGGTCAGCGCGGGGTCCGTGCTGATGCACTGGTTGACCGCTTTGAGGTCAACCTCGGGGCGTGCCATCTCATTGAGCAGCAGGGCCACCATTTTCGGGATGCTGGGCAGGGTGAACTGCTTCTCCAGCAACGCACTGAGTTCCATGCGCAAGACCTCCAACACCAACGGTATGTACTTCGCCCGATTATGGCCTGCCAGACTCTCCATGGGGCCCCTGACCCTGCAGCCCGGAACGCGCCCTCCCTCACTGGGTCGGGCGGTTCTTCTTGCGTGGGTTAACGCTTGAGCTTGGCAAAGGCGCTGGCCATCGCCGAATTGCCGGCTGGGGCGTTGTTGTCGCGGTAGCTGCCTTGCTGGCGCTCCCCACGGGCTGCACCCTGGTAGCGGTTGTCCCCTGCCCTGTCCTTGCTTCCTGCAGGCGCGGCGCCAATCTTCATGGTCAGGGCAATGCGCTTGCGCGCCACGTCCACTTCCACGACCTGCACCTTGACGATGTCGCCGGTCTTCACGACCTCGCGCGCGTCGTTGACAAACTTGTGTGCGAGCTGGCTCACATGGACCAGGCCGTCCTGGTGGACGCCCAGATCAATGAACGCGCCGAACTGGGCCACGTTGCTCACGGTGCCCTCCAGAATCATGCCCTCCTTCAGGTCCGCAATGTCTTCCACACCGTCGTTGAAGCGCGCCACCTTGAAGTCCGGGCGCGGGTCGCGGCCAGGTTTCTCCAGCTCGGTGAAGATGTCTTTCACGGTGATCACGCCGAACTGCTCGTTGGCGAACAGCTCAGGCTTGAGCGCCTTGAGCATGTCAGCGCGGCCCATGATCTCGGACACCGGCTTGCCAGACTTGGCAATGATCTGCTCCACCACCGGGTAGGTTTCCGGGTGCACGCCGGTCATATCCAGCGGGTTGCTGCCGCCGCGGATGCGCAAGAAGCCTGCGCTTTGCTCAAAGGTCTTGGCGCCCAAGCCGGTGACCTTCATCAGGTCCTGGCGGCTGCTGAAAGCACCATTGGCTTCGCGCCAGCGCACCACGGCTTTGGCCACGGTGCTGGAAAGGCCGGACACGCGGGACAGCAAAGGCACGCTGGCCGTGTTCAGGTCCACCCCCACCGAGTTCACGCAGTCTTCGACCACCGCTTCCAGCGTCTTGGCCAGTTCGCTCTGGTTTACATCGTGCTGGTACTGGCCCACGCCAATGCTCTTGGGGTCAATCTTCACCAGTTCGGCCAATGGGTCTTGCAGGCGGCGTGCAATCGACGCCGCGCCACGCAGGCTCACGTCCACGTCGGGCATCTCTTGGGAAGCGAATTCGCTGGCAGAGTAGACCGAGGCGCCCGCTTCGGACACGACAACCTTCTCCACCTTGATCTCGGGCGCACCCGCTTGCGCAGCCATCTTGGCCAGCAGTTTGATCAGGTCGCCAGCCAGCTTGTCGGTCTCACGGCTGGCGGTGCCGTTGCCGATCGCAATCAGGTTCACGCCGTGTTTGGCGCAGAGCTTGCCCAGCGTGTGCAGCGAGCCTTCCCAGTCCTTGCGCGGCTCGTGCGGGAACACGGTGGCGGTTTCCACCAGCTTGCCGGTCGCGTCGACCACGGCCACTTTCACGCCGGTGCGGATGCCCGGGTCCAGACCCATCACCACGCGTGGGCCAGCGGGTGCGGCCAGCAGCAGGTCGCGCAAGTTGTCGGCAAACACCTTGATAGCCACCTTCTCGGCGTCTTCGCGCAGCTTGGAAAACAGGTCGCGTTCGGTGGACAGTGAGAGCTTGACCTTCCATGTCCAGCCCACGCATTTGCGGATCAGATCGTCCGCCGCGCGGCCCTGGTGGCTCCAGCCCAGCTTCAGGGCAATGCGGCCTTCGGCCAGTGACACTACCGGTGCCTTCACGGCCGTTCGGGCTGAGCTTGTCGAAGCCTTTGCGAGCCCTTCGACAGGCTCAGGGCGAACGGAATTGGCAGGCTCTGGGAGCACCAGCTTGGCATCCAGAATGTCCAGCGCACGGCCGCGGAACACCGCCAGCGCGCGGTGGCTGGGCACACGGCCAATCGGCTCGTCATAGTCAAAGTAATCACGGAACTTGGAGACGTCGGCGTTGTTCTCGTCCTTGCCTTCGGCCAGTTTGCTTTGCAGCAGGCCTTCGTTCCAAAGCCAGGCGCGCAGGTCCTGCACCAGCACCGGGTCTTCAGCCCAACGCTCGCTCAGCAAGTCGCGTACACCGTCCAGCACGGCGAACACCGTGGAGAAATCAGGTTGTTTGTCGGCAATCTGCTCCGCGGTGAGTGGTGGCTTGAGGTAGGCCTCAGCGGCCTCGGCAGGCACCAGCGTCGGGTTGGCAAACAGTGCGTCGGCCAGCGGCTCCAGCCCGGCTTCCTTGGCCAGTTGGCCCTTGGTGCGGCGCTTGAGCTTGAACGGCAGGTAAATATCTTCCACTTCCTGCTTGGTAGGCGCGGCCATGATGGCAGCGATCAGCGTGGGGGTGAGCTTGCCCTGCTCGTCGATGGCCTTGATCACGGCCTCCTTGCGGTCGCGCAGCTCGCGCAGGTAGGACAAACGGGTTTCCAGTTCGCGCAACTGGATGTCGTCCAACCCACCGGTCACTTCCTTGCGGTAGCGGGCGATAAACGGCACGGTGGCACCTTCGTCCAACAACTGGACGGCCGCTTCTACCTGGTTGGGACGAACTTGGATTTCCTGCGCGATCTGCGCGATGATATTTTGCATAGCGGAAACAGACTCGGTCTGCAGGATGCAGACGCTCATGAGAAAAGAGCGCGCAGTTTGCCAGAAAAATAGTCCGTTTCTCTGACGAAAAATGTGCTTAGAACGAGAACACGGATGGCGTTCTATTGAATTGCGCTGAAGCTCAGTGGATCAGATTTCGACGAAAATCAACACTGTTGGAGTAAATATCTTGCGGTGCCTGTGACGGCAGTCATTCCGTAGACACTTCGCCTCTGCGGCGGTTGTAGTCGTTCGCGAACGTCGGCTTTCTGGAAGTCAGCCTGTATTACGGTCAGCGGGCAGTCGTAGACTTCAAGTTTGCCGCGATAGCAGACAGTCGCCAGATGAACATGAGCGCCCGGACTGGACAAGGAACTGACTGTCGTGGATGGCGGCTTTGGTGCGGTCAAAACTGTAGTTTGGAGCGGGACGTCGTGCTTGCATCTTGTCGGCATAAGGCACTCAGCGTCATAACCATTTATTGCTTGGAAAGCCTCGGGCGCATTCAATCTTTCATAAGTCAATGCACTACGTTGGCTGGGTGCTGAGATTCCATAGTTTCAATACAGGTCAGACGAGACATTCACTTATACACAAAGGCAACTTTGTATAAATAGCTCCCAGTCTTCTGGGCATTTTTTCCAGACCCGAAATGCTCCACCACTACGCTCCAGACGAGATCACCATCTTTGTCCAGTTGCCCAATTTCACGCCCACCTGTAATCAATATATTTCCGTTTTGAAGTAATTCAACAGTTCTCAAGGGTGTCCAAGTTCCGTCATCAGGCTTGAAAAATGGCTCCCGTTGACCGGGGCCTATCTGACGCATGAGTGCACTTTTGTCCTCTGCAAGGTGCGCTGCGAACAAAAAACCATTCTCATATGGAAGCGGATCGTGCACATTGCGGGCGTTTTTGACCCGTCCGATCACCTTTCCATCTTTGATTTTGACAAACTGATTGAAGTTTCTCAGGCTAAGAAGATACTCACCAGGCCCCAACTTTTGGGCTGCATTGGCATGCGTGTTTGAATACATTTCGCTGGCGACGCTATGACGTTCAGTGGAATCTAGCTCCAAGTCACGCGCGAATAGTTGCAACACGACCTTGCCATCGCTGTCCACTTCAGTCATGACCGGGTCATTGTCTGCGTCCCAACCGTTTACAAAAAGGGTATTGCCGTTGTCCAGTCTGTCCGCATCGTGATCTGCAAACTTGGTCAGGTATTTCCACGTGGTCTGACCTTGGCGATTGATCTCAAAAACACCTGCACCAGCGATAGCCAGCAAGAAATGATCTGACTTGGGCAACCATTCGACATCCGTTCCAGCAGACAATCTGCCGCGACCGAGCATGCTCATGGGGATGAAAAACTCCCAGGTGATCTTGCCTGTGAGATCCGTTTCAATCAATTTTCCTTGAGTCGCATCCACGAAAGCCAAGTGACCAGCCTGAACCTTGTCTGGTTTGTTAAGGGTCACCTTTGCGAATTGATCCCCAACCGCTGCCCAGGAACTACCAGCAAAAATTAGGGCGAACGTGGCTGCAAGAATGCGAAATGGGAGAGATTTTTTGTTTCTGGTCATGGCGCAAGAGGTAAGTGTGTATCGCGGGCATCGTGACTGGGCAAGTATCAGGGGTCGCAATTCAGGCCCCCCCTGTGTTGCGAACAAAGTCTAGTCGAATGTTGTTTTAGGTTCGCAGTTGAATCTTAGGGAGCGGGGCAGTCTTGCGCTATGAGAGATAAAAGGCGTGCATGTGAGTGTGGCCACTCGTGACGCGGTCGAGGATAGCCAGAGGGTTATGTTGAGCGACCGATTTCGCTGCATTTCAATCGTTTCAGGCAATGATTTGGTTTCGCGATTGAATGTCTGCTGTTGGGCGCCAATCAGACCTTTCGGAATTCTGCTTCGGGTCGATTTTTGACGATTGCGCGAGTTTGATCAAAGACAGTTACCAGCCCATGACGGCTGCTCACTTCGACGAACAACTTGCCGCAAAGCTGCCAGCCAGAACTAGAGCGCCAATGTCCGCTTTGGCGCAGGCAGGGCAATAATCGCTAGCACCGCAATCAAACTGAAGCCGCCTCACAGCATCCAAGCCAGAATAGCCAACTCACACGGCCGCCAGCCTCTATATGCAACTCCTGCATATAGACATAGCCAAAAAATCGTTTTCAATCTAAAGTTGGCCGCCTACAGTCCATGCCATGCATGATTTGGCGTTCGTTTTTGCGGGGTTTTTCGTGGGCCTGGTTGTCGGGCTCACGGGTGTGGGCGGCGGCTCGCTGATGACGCCTATCCTGATCTTCTTTTTTGGCGTGAAACCTTATCTGGCCGTGGGCACGGACCTGCTGTTTGCCGCGTTCACCAAGATGGGCGGCACCGTCAAGCTGGCGCGCTCCAAGCACATTGACTGGCCGGTGGTGCTCAACCTGTCGGCGGGCAGCATTCCGGCGGCGCTGATCACCCTCTACATCCTGCACCGCGTGGGCCCGGCTGACCCTGCCGTGCAAAGCCTGATGACCACCACGCTGGGTTTTGCCCTGCTGCTGACCGCTGCGGCCACGTTGTACAAGGCCTTGCGTGGCAAAACCTCGCCCACCGCCGTGGCTCCGGGCCAGGAAACCGCGGCTGCAAAACCCCGCCACTGGAGCCTGCCGGCGCTGTTTGGCGCGGTGATCGGCACGCTGGTCACGCTCACTTCCGTCGGTGCCGGTGCCATTGGCGTGACCGTGCTGATGCTTTTGTACCCCCTGCTGCCGCTGCCACGCATTGTGGCGGCCGATATTGCCTACGCCGTGCCGCTGACCCTGGTGGCGGGCCTGGGCCACGCGTCCATCGGTTCGGTGGACTGGCCTTTGCTGGGCAAGCTTCTGTTAGGCTCGCTCCCCGGTATCTGGGTGGGTTCCCACCTGATGTCCAAAACCCCGGAGCGCGTGATTCGCTCCCTGCTGTCCTTCTTGCTGGCCTATGCCGGCCTCAAATTGATTGCCTTGTAAGCCCTGCGACAACGCCCGTCCGGCACCGTATTTCATCGACTAGAACCATGTACCAATACACCGAATTTGACCGCCAGTTCGTCCGCAGCCGTGCCGCCCAGCACCGCGACCAGCTGGAACGCAACCTGGCCGGCACACTGAGCGACGACGAGTTCCGCCCCCTGCGCCTGCAAAACGGCTGGTACATCCAGCGCTACGCGCCCATGCTGCGCGTGGCCGTGCCGTATGGCGAGTTGTCCAGCGCCCAGTTGCGCGTGCTGGGCCGCATTGCGCGCGAATACGACCACCCCAGCAAAGAGGTGTTTGACAAGGCCATTGGCACCCAGGCCACCTGGGGCACGACTCACCTGCCCGTGGGCTACGGCCACTTCACCACGCGCCAGAACGTGCAATTCAACTGGATTCCGTTGACTAAGAGCGCCGATGTGATGGACCTGCTGGCCACTGTGAACATGCACGGCATCCAGACCAGCGGCAACTGCATCCGCAACATCACCAGCGACGAACTGGCCGGTGTGGCGCCCGACGAGATTGCCGACCCACGCCCGTTTGCCGAAATCATGCGCCAATGGAGCACGCTGCACCCCGAGTTCGCGTTCCTGCCCCGCAAGTTCAAGATCGCCATCACCGGCGCGAAGGAAGACCGCGCCGCCGTGCGCTGGCACGACGTGGGCCTGCACCTGATTAAGAACGAAGCGGGTGAATTGGGCTTCAAGGTCTTGGTCGGCGGCGGCATGGGCCGCACCCCCATCACGGGCACGGTGGTGCGCGAGTTCCTGCCCTGGAACCAGATCATGAATTACCTGGAGGCCGTGGTGCGCGTCTACAACCGCTGGGGCCGCCGCGACAACATGTACAAGGCGCGCATCAAGATCCTGGTGAAGGCCGAAGGCCAGCGTTATATCGACGAGGTGGAAGCCGAGTACCAGCAGATCCTCACGGTGGACGGCGCGCCGCACACCATCCCGCAGGCCGAGCTGGACCGCGTTACAGCATGTTTTGTGCCTCCAGCCCTTGTGGAGTCTGCGCGAGCAGCTACTAAAACCGTAGCAATTCCGCCCGAACGCCAGAGGGACTACGACCGTTGGCTGCAACAAAACGTGGCCGCCCACAAGAACCCCAAGCTGCGCTCCGTCACGCTGAGCTTCAAGCGCCTGGGCCAGGCCCCCGGCGATGCCGATGCGGACCAACTGGACACCGCCGCGGCGCTGGCCGACGAATTCAGCGCCGGTGAAGTGCGCGTGACGCACGACCAGAACCTGCTCTTGCCCTGGGTGCAAGAGGCCGACCTGCCAGCCCTGTGGGTGGCCGCCAGCCACGCCGGTCTGGCGCGCAGCAACATCCGCCTGCTGACCGACATGATTGCCTGCCCCGGTGGTGACTTCTGCGCGCTGGCCAACGCCCGCTCCATCCCGATCGCAGAGCAGATCACCGAGCGTTACCAGGACATGGACGAGCTGCACGACCTGGGCGAGATCGACCTGCACATCAGCGGCTGCATTAACAGCTGCGGTCACCACCACAGCGGCCACATCGGCATCCTGGGCGTCGACAAGGACGGCAAGGAGTGGTACCAGGTGTCGCTGGGCGGCTCCGACGGCTCCACGCTGAGTGGCGATGCCGTCGCCGGCAAGGTGGTCGGCCCCTCCTTCACCGCGCTGGAAGTGCCCGGCGTGATCGAGGCCCTGCTGGACACCTTCCGACTGCACCGCGACGGTCGCGAAACCTTCATCGACTGCGTGAAACGCGTCGGCTTTGAGACCTTCAAGGGCGCCGCCAACAGCGCCCGCCTGGCCGACAAGAAAGAAGACCTGCACGCCATGCCCAAGGCCAGCGGCTACGCCAAAGACGCCCAAGAAGCCTGAAGCGACCAAGAGAAATGACTATGAAATTGATAGCTGCTTCCGCAAATTCCACCGGGGCTGAGGGCCAAAAAGTCCTAGCAATCGCCAACACCGAAGACCCGCGCAGCGTGTCACTCGAAGGTGTGATCCGCATCGACCTGCACTTCCCCAAGTTCACCGACGGCCGCGCCTACAGCCAGGCCTTCCTGCTGCGCCGTCGCCTGGGCTTTACCGGCGAGATCCGTGCCACGGGTGATGTGCTGATCGACCAACTGGTGCAAATGGAGCGCACGGGTTTTGACGTGGCCGTGCTGCGCGAAGACCAGCACCTGGAGTTTGCCCAGGCCCAGTTTGACCGTTACCGCGGCTTCTACCAAGGCGATGCCGTCACCGTGAAGCCCGTGTTCGCCCGCGAGGGAGTGTCTGCATGAGCACCCCTGATCTCGCCAAGGTCAACGCCGACCTGGGCCACGACGCCCCCGGTCTAGTTGCCTGGGCTCTCGGCCTGAACCAGAGCCCCATCGTCACCACCAATTTCCGCCCGTTTGAGGCGGTGATCCTGCACATGGTCACGCGCGCCAAGCCTGACGTACCCGTGGTCTGGATGGACAACGGCTACAACACCGAGGCCACCTACCGCTACGCCGATGAAGTGACGAAGCAACTTGGCCTGAACCTGCGCATCTACTTGCCGCTGCGCACGCGCGCGCACCGCGAAGCGGTAGAAGGCCCGCTGCCCGGCCTGGATGACCCACGCCACGCTGCTTTTACTGAAGAGGTGAAGCTGGAGCCCTTCACCCGCGCGCTGCGCGAGACAGCGCCCAAGGTCTGGTTCACCGCGCTGCGCGCCACCGACAGTGCCGTGCGTGCCCAGATGGAGCCTGTGAGCATTAACCCCGACGGCCTGATCAAGGTCGCGCCGCTGCTGCACTGGTCGTCCAAGGACCTGTACCAATACTGCGAACTGCACGGCCTGCCCAACAATTTCGACTACGTGGACCCGACCAAGGGCGAAGACCAGCGCGAGTGCGGCCTGCACATTGCGCACTGAACCAGCCCATTGAAAACGACAACGCCATGAATGCCATGACCGAACCTACCCATTTCGACCGCCTGTCCAACCAGCATCTGGACGCGCTGGAAGAAGAAACCATCTTCATCCTGCGCGAAGTTGCTGCCGCCTTCGAGCGCCCTGCACTGCTGTTCTCGGGCGGCAAGGATTCGCTGGTCATGCTCAAGTGCGCCGAGAAAGCCTTTGGCGTGGGCCGCATCCCCTATCCACTCTTGATGATCGACACCGGCCACAACTTCCACGAAGTGACCGACTTCCGCGATTTCCGCGCCAAGGAGCTGGGTGCGGAGCTGATCGTGCGCAGCGTCGAAGACTCCATGGCCCGCGGCACCGTGCGCCTGGCCCATCCCGGCGAGAGCCGCAATGTGCACCAGTCGGTCACCCTGCTCGAAGCCATCGACGAATTCCGCTTTGACGCGCTGATCGGCGGCGCCCGCCGCGACGAGGAAAAGGCCCGTGCCAAGGAACGCATCTTTTCGCACCGCGACAGCTTCGGCCAATGGCAACCCAAAGCCCAGCGCCCCGAGCTGTGGACCCTGTTCAACACCCGCCTGCAGCCAGGTGAACACTTCCGCGTGTTTCCCATCAGCAACTGGACCGAACTGGACGTCTGGCAGTACATCGAACGCGAAAAAATCGCGCTGCCATCGCTCTACTACACACACAAACGCGATGTGGTCGAACGCAAGGGCCTGTTGGTCCCCATCACCGACCTGACGCCCGCCAAAGATGGCGAGCAAATCGAAAGCCGCGACGTGCGCTTCCGCACCGTGGGCGACATCACCTGTACCTGCCCGGTGGACAGCCTGGCTGCCACTGCGGCCGACATCGTGATCGAGACCCTGGCCGCCGACGTGAGCGAACGCGGCGCCACCCGCATGGACGACAAAACTTCTGAGGCTTCCATGGAGAAGCGCAAGAAAGACGGATACTTCTGATGACTGCTACTTTGACCGCTACCCCCTCCGTTCGCCCTGAGCCTGTCGAAGGGCTCGCAAGGGCTTCGACAAGCTCAGCCCGAACGGTTGATGGCGATACCTCATCCGCGCTGCGCTTCATCACCTGCGGCAGCGTGGACGACGGCAAAAGCACGCTGATCGGCCGCCTGCTGGTGGACAGCCGCTCGGTGTTGCAAGATCAGTTGGCCAACGTCTCCAAGAGCGGCGAGGCCGACTTGGCCCTGTTCACCGATGGCCTCTCCGCCGAGCGCGAGCAAGGCATCACCATCGACGTGGCCTACCGCTACTTCGCCACGCCCGCGCGCAAGTTCATCATTGGCGACGCGCCCGGCCACGAGCAATACACCCGCAACATGGTCACTGCTGCCAGCAGCGCCCACGCTGCTGTGGTGCTGGTGGATGCGACCAAGCTGAAGTGGAACGTTGCTGGCCTGGTAGACCTCCTGCCCCAAACCCGCCGCCACAGCCTGCTGGTCAACTTGCTGCGCGTGCCCAGCATCATCTTTGCGGTGAACAAGCTCGACGCTCTGGGCGACGACGCTGCCAAGGCCTTTGCCAAGATCACCGAAGCCCTGCAAGCGTTTGCAGCGCAAGCCGGCATCACGGTCACCGCCACCATCCCCATGTCAGCCCTCAAAGGCCACAACGTGGTCACGGCCAACCCCGGCTGGTGCGGCTACAACGGCCCCAGCTTGCTCGCGCTGCTGGAAACCCTGCCGGTGACGGCTGCTGAAACGGATGTGCCCTTCGCCTTCCCGGTGCAGTGGGTTGAAAAGTTCCACGACTCTGCCGATACAACCCAAGGCCGCCGCGTGTTCTGGGGCCGTGTGGCCACCGGAAGCGTCAAGCCCGGTGACACCATCAGCATCCTGCCCAGCGGCCAGACCGCCGTGGTGGCACAAGTGCTGAACCACGCCCGCTTGCCCAAGAACGTGGCCGCCGGCCATGGCGCCGGCATCACACTGGACCGCGAAGTAGACGTGTCACGCGGCGACTGGCTGCTGTCCACAGCGACCACCACCGCGGCGTCGGACGACGAGTTTGGCGATAACAGCCCGGTCAAGTTCTTCCAGCCTACGCGCGAAATCAAAGCCACCGTCGCCTGGATGGACGACGAACCGCTGGTCGCTGGCCGCGTGTACCTGGCACTGCACGGCCACCGCTGGATCAAGGCCAAAGTCAAGCGCATCGTCCATAGCCTGGACATCAACACCCTGCAAGAGCACGACGCCACCCAGATCCTTCCCAATGCCATTGGCCACATAGAACTGGCGCTGCAGGAGCCGATTGCGGGCCTGCCCTATGCACAGAGCCGTGTGCTGGGCTCGCTGATTTTGGTGGATACCGCCAGCCACAAAACCTCGGGCGCCTTGTTGCTCCAGTAAAATACTGAGATCAACCGCCTCGCGTGGGTATTCCAGAAATTTAATTTTAGTTACGGCATAACTTGGGTACAAGTTAGCCTGCACTGAAACTGACGTTTTGGGGATGCAGTGCAAGGCGTAAAACGCAGCAGTACTTCTGTACTGCGAGGCTTTGCAACGCGGCAATGCGCCTCACAATTAGATTTATGGAATTACCCACATGACCCATACCGTCACCGAAGCCTGTATCAAGTGCAAGTACACCGACTGCGTCGACGTCTGTCCCGTGGACTGCTTCCGCGAAGGCCCCAACTTCCTGACCATCGACCCGGACGAATGCATTGACTGCGCGGTGTGCATCCCCGAGTGCCCGGTCAACGCCATCTACGCCGAAGAAGATGTGCCCGCCGACCAGCAGCACATGACCGCCCTGAACGCTGAACTGGCCAAGTTGTCCTCCTGGAAAAGCATCACCAAGCGCAAGGCCCCGCTGCCCGAAGCCGAAGAGTGGAAAGACAAGACCGGCAAGCTGTCCGAGTTGCTGCGCTAAGGCGTTTGCGCCCCCATGGCATTGCCGGCAGGCATCATTGAAACCGATGCCCTCGTCATCGGCGCGGGCCCGGTGGGCCTGTTCCAGGTGTTCCAGCTGGGTCTGCAGGACGTCAAAACCCACGTGGTGGACGCCTTGCCCGCCCCCGGCGGCCAGTGCATAGAGCTGTACGCCGACAAACCCATCTACGACATTCCCGCCATTCCGGTCTGCACCGGCCGCGAACTGGTCGCCAAACTCATGGCCCAGATCGCACCCTTTGGCGCCAGCTTTCACTTGGGCCAGATTGTCACCACACTGCAAAAGCAGGACGATGGCCGCTTTCTGGTGGAGACTTCCAAGTCCACCCGCTTCCTCAGCAAAACCGTTTTTATCGCCGCAGGCGTAGGCGCCTTCCAGCCACGCACACTGCATGTAGACGGTCTGGCCACCTTTGAAGGCACCCAGTTGCTGCACAACGTGCCAGATGCAGCGGTGTGCGCCAACCGCAATGTGGTGATCTTTGGCGACGGTGACGAGGCGCTGGAATGGGCGCTCAAGCTCTGCGCCGCCCACACCGACGGCCATCCCCACAAAGCCAAACGCGTGACCCTGGTGCACCGCCGCGATGCTTTCAGCGCCGCGCCACAAACCGTGGAACGTTTCCGCACACTGGTGCAGCAAGGCCACATCCACTTCGCCCCTGGCCAAGCTGTGGGAATTGAAACCGTCAACGAGCGCCTGACCGGCATCCAGATCGTCGATCCCGAAGGCCAGACGCGCAGCCTGCCGTTGGAAATGCTGCTGGTGCTGCAAGGCCTGTCGCCCAAGCTCGGACCCGTCGCGCAATGGGGGCTGGACATGGAACGCAAGCAGTTGCAGGTGGATACCGAGGCGTTTTCCACCAGCGTGCCCGGCATCTTTGCGGTCGGTGACATCAACACCTATCCCGGCAAGAAGAAACTGATCCTGTGCGGCTTCCACGAAGCCACGCTGGCCGCCTTTGGTGCCATGCCCATCATCACGCCCGAGAAAAAAGTGCTGCTGCAGTACACCACCACCAGCCCGAAATTGCATAAATTGTTGGGTGTGGATTCGCAAAAGTTGGCGTGAAGCCAAAACACCAAAAAATCTACGCTATAATCTGAGGCTGCATTCCTCGATAGCTCAGTTGGTAGAGCGCCGGACTGTTAATCCGTAGGTCCCTGGTTCGAGCCCAGGTCGAGGAGCCAATACAAGCCCTTTGGGCACTGAAAAGCCTGCTATCCCCAAGATGGCAGGCTTTTTTGCTTCGCCGTTTGACCGCCACCATGATTACCTCTTCGCCAGCGTTTGTCGTACCGGTGCCATTGGACAAGTCCTATCGCCTGCTCAACCACGGCCCCACGGTGCTGGTGTCGTCTGCGCACCAGGGTCGCACCAATGTCATGGCCGCCGCCTGGTCGTGCCCGCTGGACTTCAACCCGCCCAAGGTCACCGTGGTGATCGACAAGGCCACTTACACACGTGAACTGGTGGAAGCCAGTGGCATGTTTGTGCTGAACCTGCCCACGCGTGCTATCGCTGCACAAACCCTGGCCTTGGGAACTGAAAGTGCCAAAGAGGTCTCTAACAAGCTCGACAAGCACCAGGTAAAGACTTTCCAGGCCAGCGAGTGCGAAGCGCCGCTGGTCGAGGGCTGTGCGGGCTGGCTGGTGTGCAAGGTGGTTCCCGAGCCACACAACCAGGCGACTTATGACCTGTTCATTGGTGAGGTGATCGCGGCCTATGCCGACGAGCGGGTGTTCAGCGCGGGGCACTGGCACTTTGACGGACAGCCCGACGCGCTGCGCACCCTGCATTACGTCGCCGGTGGCCAGTTTTATGTGACAGGGGAATCCCTGCAAGTGGCGGCATGAGCGACCTGTACGAACAACTGGGGCTACGCAGCGACGCCACACTTGCCGATATCAAGAAGGCGTTCCGGCAAAAAGCCGCCCAGTACCACCCGGACCGCAATGATGCGGCCGACGCACCGGCCCGTTTTCGGGCCGTGCAGGAAGCCTACGACGTGTTGGCCGATGCCGACAAACGACAGGCCTACGACGACAACCGCCGCCGCAACCTGCTGGACAGCCCGATAGACACCGCCCGTGAAATCTGGAACGGCTACCTGGACAAGTTACTTTGACACACTACTGTGAGCGCCACCCGGCATTAACTGCATGACCATTTCTCCTTTCTTTCGCCACCTGCGTTCTGCCTATGCGGCCGAGATCGACGACCTGACTTTTGATTCCGAGGGGGGGAACGTCCTGCAAAAGCGTCTGGCCCAGCGCCGCAAGGAAATGGAATTCCTCGCGCACATGATCGAGCTGAGCCCCGAGATGGTGGCCGTGGTGTTCCACCAGGCGTTCCGCTTCAAGTCCACCGCCGCGATGGACGATCTGCTGGGCCATGAATCCGAAGACTTGCCCGAGTGGGACGAACTGCAAGCTACCCTGGACATCGCGCCCTGGGCGCAGGAACTGGCGCGCAGCATGCTCAAGCAACCTTTGGGGGAATGGTTCATGAGCGTGGCCGCGGCTCTGGAATACATGTTCCACAAACCCGAGTACAGCGCAGCGCCACAAGACGCCGAGGATGAAGACAACGAAGGCGCGGATGCCGAATCGCAAAACGAAGGCCCCGGCATCCCCATGGACTCGGACGCCGTCGTTGAGGCGGTAAGCCGCAAGGCACTCGAAGAGGCCGGCGCCGAGTGGATGGCCGCCCAGGGCTTTGATCGCAAGGAGTAACCATGAGCCCCCACGTTCACATTCGTTCACTGCCCCCCAAGGGGGCGCATGCCACCCTAGAGGCGGCTCGTCGGGAGGCATGAATGTCGTCTCACCTCGCACTAATTGAAAAAACCCAAAGCCTGATCGCCGCTGGCGACATCGTGGGCGCCGAGTCTGCCCTGGTGGAGCTGGCCGATGCCGAGGGCGACCAGGCTCTGATGGTGGTGCTGGAGCAGTTGCCAGCCAAGGACATCCTGGCGGTGATCCGTGAGTACGACAACTCCAAGGAATCTGTGATCAACCTGCTGGTCACGCCCGCCATGTTTGCGCATGCCGTGGTCATCGAGAAACAGTACAAAGACCTGACCCGCACCCATTTGCGCGGCATGATGAACTCGGTCATCTTCCGGGAAGACGCCAACCCGGTCGATTTTTTGACCGCCATTGGTGACCTGGAAGGCGGTAGCGAAGCGCTGGCCGACTACTTCACTGAAAAGTGGAGCCGCATCGAAGCCTTTGCCCGCACCGGCACCTTTGACACCGTGGAAGACGATGGCGAAATGCTGTCAGAAACCGCGCTGTACGCCAACGCCTACGCCGCGCCGCGCGTGGAACAGGACGAAGTCGCCGACCAGGACTGGATGGAACTGGCCTGGATACTGCGTTACCAATGCCCCGACCTCTTTATTGAAATGCTGCTGGTGCTGCGCGGCAAGGCCCGCAACCACGACCTCGGTCTGGGCGAGGACGAAGAGATGGAAGAAGACGACGGCAAGGTGGAAACCGGTGATACCGACCGCGGCAAGGCCACGCCCGCTGCGCTGGACGCAGACGAGGAATCCGCCATCTAATTACGGGGCCTCGCGTGAACACGACTTCCCCCGCTACCGTTGCGCTGTACGACGCGCGCCCCTTCTTCGAGAAGGCGCTGCAGCACGGCGTGCAACACGGCATCATCGACACGGCCACGCTGGAGGCCATCCGCACCGACGCGCCCAAGGGCATGGTGCAGATTGCGCGTTACTTTGGCACCGAGTTCCTGCGCCCCGATCTGGAGCGCGCCAAAGACCGCATGGTCAATCTGGTGAGTCTGTACCTGGAAAGCAGCTGTGATGGTGACCTGCACCAGGCGGCGCAGTCGTTGCAGGAGCACTCCTTCCTCTCGCGCTCCAAGGGCGGCTCGGACATGCTCAAGGCACTGATCGCCATGCCGCAAACCAGCCACTTTGGCATGAACGAACACGGCGGTTTTCGTGACGAACACATTCCTGTGCTCGCCAAATGGACGCTGGCCAGCCTGGCCGACTACCAGGCCGAGCTGGCCAAACGCAGCCAGGTGGCGCAGATCACAGATGCAGCGCTATGGCTCGCAGAACAGTTGGGCATGGACGCCGACGAACTGGAAGAAGCCGGTAAAGACGCCGAGGCCGTGATCCGCACCGCCCTGCTGGCACTGGCCGCCAAGCGCACTGAAATGCCCGACTGGGTGGCGTTTGAAAAACTCATGGCAACGCTGCGCAAGAAATACGCGGCCGCGCCGGACACCATCGCCATTGCCCTGCCCAAAGGCCTGCCCGCCGAATTCAAGGCAGCCGTGGACGCAGTGCGACAAACGCTGCTGTCTGACCTGCCCAAGATCATTGCGTCCGCCCTGCCCGCCCGCAAACTGTTTGACCAGACGGCCGCCTTTATGGGGCGCTATTTCTGGGTCGAGGACGCGCTGGCCGAGGTGGACCACTTTGAACGTACCCTGTCCAAAATCTGGGACAAGGCCACCGGTGGCCACAGCGATGACAGCTCATTGTTGACCCTGTTTGTGAGCCTGGCCGCGGGCTCCACGCCCAAAACCTTGCTCACTGAAAAAGCGGCTATCACTCTGGTGCGCAAACTACGCAAGAGCGGCCTGCACCCCGCACTGGCGCAGGCGTTCATCACAGCGCATGCGCCCGATGCCTACCGCGATGACTACCTGCTGATGTGGGAAGAGTTTGTGGAAGACAACCAGGCCACGCTGCTCAGCGACATGGACTACCAGCTCAAGGATGCGCTGGCCTTGCTACGCCGGGAATGCAATATCGGGGCGTGAACCGCTACTGGGCTGCCAGATCAAAGATCTTGGCCATCGGCACCCATTTTTCGCCGGCAGGCGTCCAGGGCGTGGGCACCTGATACGTCCACATCAGTGTCTCCCAACGCACGATGGCCGGGTTGTCCAGCGAAGCCTGGGCCATACGTTCGGCGCTGTAGACCGCAGGGTCCACTTCCATCAGCATGAACAGGCGTGTGCCCAGGCGGTAAATCTCCATCTGCGCCACACCGTGTACGCGCAGGTGCTCGCGCACTTCGGGCCAGATTTTTTCGTGCGCTTTCTCGTAGTCAGCAATGCGCTGGGCATCGTCCACCAGGTCCAGCGCCAAGGCGTAACGGGTCACGCCAGCGCTCATGACAGGGCCCGGTCCAGATGGGTGTAGCCGCCATCCACAAAAATCCACTGTCCCGTGGTGTGCGAGGACGCATCGGACAGCAGAAAGACGCAAGTGCGGGCCATCTCCTCAGAGGTGGTCATGCGGTGACCCAGCGGGATTTTGGCCGTTATGGACGCGAGCTTTTTCTCTGCGTTGTCAAAGCTGTTGATCCAGCGCGCGTACAACGGTGTCATCACCTCGGCCGGAATCAACGCATTCACACGCACGCCATCGTTCAACAGCGCTGCAGCCCACTCACGCGTCAGCGAGAGTTGTGCGCCCTTGGACGCGCAGTAACCACTGGTATTGCCCTGCCCTGTCACCGCCGTTTTGGACGACACATTGACGATAGAACCCTTAGAGGCTTTCAGGTGCGGCACGCAGTAGTGCGCCATGCTGTAGTAGTGGATCAGGTTGCGCTCCAGCGAACCCACAAAGGCATCGCGGCCGGCATCCAGTCCGATGTTGTCGTTGATGCCCGCGTTGTTCACCAGACCGTCGATGCGACCGAATTGCGTCACCACCTGTGCGACCGCAGCGCCGCAGGCCGCATCGTCCGACAGCTCCAGCTGGATGAACAGGTGTTTGCTGCCCGTCGCCTGCAACTGCTTCACAAAGTCATCGGGCATGGGGCTTTTGCCAAAAATTACCGGCACTGCGCCCTCCTGGGCCAGCGTGAGCGAGATGGCGGCACCAATGCCGCTTGCGCCACCGGTCACGATGACCACCTTGTCTTTCAAATGCAGATCCATGAAAACTCTCGCTAAAGATCAATCGGCCAAGGCCTGCACCTGCAGACCGTAGCAACGGATGGCATTGCCACTCCAGAACGCATCTTGCTCCCGCACCGTCAGCCGAGAAGCTGCCCACTGGTGTGCAAGGCCATGCACCGCGTCGTAGGGCGCAGCCAACTGGCACACCGGCCAGTCCGAACCAAACATCAGCCGCTGCGGCCCAAAGGCTTCCAGCGCCTGGTCAAAACAGGACAGGATGATTTTGGCATCGTCGGGGGTTACGCCGGCGCGGCCAGCCCAGTCCGTCTCTGTCACCACACCGGATAACTTGCACACCACATGTGGCAAGGCCGCCAATGCACGCATGTTTTTACGCCAACCCTCGGCGCTGTGCGCCCAGTTGCGCACGGCCGGTTTGCCCACATGGTCCAGCACTAGCCAATGCTGGTCATGGCGCGCACAGAAATCAATCACGCTTGGCAACTGGTGGTCAAACACCAGTACGTCATAAACCAGCCCGTTTTTTTGCACCGTGTGCAGTCCGGCATTGATGGCTGGTGCATCCACCCATGCGCCTACGTCCGGCTCGTCCTGCAGGATATGGCGCAGGCCTTTGAAGGCGGCGTGGTCGCCCCACTGTTCCAGTCGGTGCTCCAGATCGGCCGCGCCCAGATCGGCCCACCCCACCACGCCCAGTACCTCAGGGTTTTGGGCGGCTACCTGCAGCAAAAAATCAGTCTCTGCAGCAAGCGTGCGCGCCTGCACCGCGACTACCCCATCTACCCCCGCAGCACGCATGGCCACTGCACAGTCCGAGGGCAAACAGTCTCGCTGCAGCAAAGGCATAGCCTCGCTGATCCACGGAAACTCCTCGGCCTGGTAGCGCCAGTAGTGCTGGTGGGTGTCTATCTTCATGCCGCTGTATTCAGGCCGCTTTGGCTTTGGGCTTGAAGGTGTACTGCGCAATCGATGCAGGTTTCATCTCGATCGAAAAACCCGGTGCCTTGGGTGGCATATAGGCCGCGTTTTCGATCACGCAGGGTTCGATAAAGTGCTCATGCAGGTGGTCCACAAACTCGATCACACGGCCTTCGCGGGTGCCGGCAATGCACAGGTAGTCAATCATGGACAAATGCTGCACGTACTCGCACAAGCCCACGCCACCCGCATGTGGGCACACCAGCAGGTTGTATTTGGCAGCCATCAGCATCACGGCCAGAATTTCGTTCACACCGCCCAGGCGGCAGGAATCGATCTGCACCACATCAATGGCGCCGCGCATGATCAGTTGCTTGAAGATGATGCGGTTCTGGCACATCTCGCCCGTCGCCACCTTCACAGGCGCCACACCTTCGCGGATCACGCGGTGGCCTTCAATATCATCCGGGCTGGTCGGTTCTTCAATGAACCAGGGCTTGCAGAAGGCCAGGTCATTGACCCATTCCACGGCCTGCTTCACGTCCCACACCTGGTTGGCGTCGATCATGAGTTGGCGGTTCGGGCCCAGCACTTCGCGGGCAATGGTCAGGCGACGGATGTCGTCGGCCTTGTCGCGCCCGACTTTCATCTTCACGTGGTTAAAGCCCGCGTCAATCGCTTCTTTGCACAGGCGGCGCAGCTTGTCGTCGTCGTAACCCAGCCAGCCGGCCGACGTGGTGTAACAAGGGTAACCCTCGCGCTCCAGCGTGGCCCAGCGCTCGGCTTTGCCCACGGCCTGCTTTTGCAGCAGGGCCAACGCTTCTTCGGGCGTGATGCAGTCGGTGATGTAACGAAAGTCGATGAGTTTGACGATCTCTTCGGGGCTCATGCGGGAGACCAGCGCCCACACGGGAACGCCTTCCTGCTTGGCCCACAAATCCCACACCGCGTTGACCACGGCGCCCGTGGCCAGGTGGATGGCGCCCTTGTCCGGGCCAATCCAGCGCAGTTGGCTGTCGGACGTGATGTAACGCCAGAAGCGCCCCATGTCCTCAGCCACCCACGCCATGTCCAGGCCCACCACCAGGTGGCGCATGGCTTCGATGGCGGCGCAGCAAATCTCGTTGCCGCGGCCAATCGTGAACGTCAGGCCGTGGCCTTCAAGGCCGGGCTGGTCGGTTTCCAGAATCACATAGGCCGCGGAATAGTCCGGGTCCGGGTTCATGGCGTCCGAACCATCCAGGTGTTGGGACGTGGGGAAGCGCACGTCCACGACGCGCATGTTGGTGACTTTGCTCATATCAGGCCTGTACGGTCTTCTGTGTTTGGGTGCCCAGGCCATCAATGCCTAGGTGAATGACTTGGCCCGCGCGCAGGTACTGCGGCGGCTTCTGACCCATGCCCACGCCAGGTGGCGTGCCGGTGGAGATCACGTCGCCAGGCTGCAGACTCATAAAACGGCTCAGGTAGGAAATCAGGAACTTCACGCCGTAGACCATGGTCGAGGTGCTGCCGTTCTGGAAGCGTTTGCCATCCACCTCCAGCCACATCTTCAGAGCCTGCGGATCAGGCACTTCATCGGCAGTCACCAGCCAAGGGCCGGTGGGGCCGAAGGTGTCGCAACCCTTGCCCTTGTCCCAGGTGCCGCTGCGGTCGAGCTGGTATTCGCGCTCGGACACATCATTCACCACGCAATAGCCCGCCACATGGGACAGCGCATCGGCTTCCTCGATGTAACGGCCACCCTTGCCGATGACCACGCCCAGCTCCACTTCCCAGTCGGTCTTGACCGAGCCACGGGGGATTTCCACCGCGTCGTCCGGACCCACAATCGCGCTGGTCCACTTGTTGAAGACCACGGGCTCGGGCGGCACCTGCATGCCACTCTCGGCCGCGTGGTCGGAGTAATTCAGTCCAATGCAAATGAACTTGCCGATCTGGCCCACGCAGGGCCCCAGGCGCAGGTCTTTTTGCGGAGTACCCGCCACCAGCGGCAGGCTTTCGATGTTCACGCCACGCAAACGCGCCAGACTCTCGGGCAGCAGCGCCGCACCGGCCACATCGGCAATCACACCGGAGAGGTCGCGCACGCGGCCCTGGTTATCCAGCACACCGGGCTTTTCCTGCCCTGGCAATCCGTAGCGTAAAAGTTTCACAGTCTTATCCTCAAAGTAACAACAAACGGGGCAAGCCAACGCTACGCAGCGGGCTTGCCCCTGGGGAAAAATCAATCGTAAAGAACGGCCGCGATCTTGGCGTCCTTCATATTGGTCTTGTCGTAGTAGTAGAAGCCGGTGTCGATGATCTTGGGCAACTTCTCACCCTTCAACGCCTTCACAGCTGCTTCCACTGTCTTGTAGCCAATGCCCACCGGGTTTTGCGTGATCGCGCCGGCAATGGTGCCGTCGTTGATCATGTCCTTCTGCGCCTTGCCAGAGTCAAAACCAATGATGACCACGCCGGTCTTCTTGGCTTCTTTCAGGCCCTTGCCTGCACCAATGGCCGAACCTTCGTTGGTACCGAAGATGCCCTTGAGCTTGGGGTGGGCCTGCATCAGGGTCTTGGCAATTTCAGCAGACTTCAGGTGGTCACCACCGCCGTACTGCACGTCCACCACACGGATCTTGGGGTACTTGGCCTTGATGCGCTCCACAAAACCATCACGGCGGCCGGTGCCGGTCGTGCTGGTCTGGTCATGGCCAATCACGGCCACGTCGCCTTCGCCACCAATCTTCTCGGCCATCTTGTCAGCAGCCAGCGCAGCAGCAGCCTTGCTGTCGGTTTGTGCCGTGGTCAACACGATGTCGCTGTCCACACCCGAGTCAAACGCGATCACGGGGATCTTGGCAGCCTGGGCCTTCTTCAGCAGTGGAATGGCAGCTTTGCTGTCCAGCGCAGCCAGACCAATAGCCGCAGGTTTCTTGGCCAATGCGGCGGACAACATGTCGATCTGTTTGTCCACTTGCTGTTCTGTTTCCGGGCCTTCAAAGGTGACCTTCACCTTGTAGTCCTTGGCGGCCTGGTCAGCGCCCTGCTTCACGGCTTGCCAGAACTGGTGCTGGAAACCTTTGGAGATCAAGGGAATGTAGATCTCCTGGGCGGATGCGAAGCTGGAAAAACCAGCCAGTGCCAAGCCGGCGGTCAAAGCCAGCAGTTTTCTCTTTGCGTTCATGGGTTGTCTCCTGTTAGAAAAAGTGTTGTTGTCACATGGAATCACGGGGAAAAATCAGAAACAAAAATGCGGTGCATGGGGCGTGGTGCGGTCTCCTTATTTCTTGTTGCGGCGCAGGTTGTCGGTGTAGACCGCCAGAATGATGATGAGACCGGTGAGCACCATCTGCCACTCCTGGGCGACTGACATGATGCGCAAGCCGTTGATCAGCACGCTCATGATGAACGCGCCGATGATGGTTCCGAGAATGGTGCCGACACCACCGCTCAGCGACGTGCCGCCGATCACCACCGCGGCAATCGCGTCCAGCTCGTAGCCCTGCCCTAGCGCGGGCTGTGCCGAGTTGAGGCGCGAGGCAATCAGCAAGCCCGAGATGCCGCAGATACCACCGGCAAACGCGTAGATGATGATCTTCCAGCGGTCCACATTCACACCCGACAGGCGCACCGCCTCTTCATTGCTGCCCAGCGCAAAGGTGTAGCGCCCCAAGGCCGTCTTGTTGAGCACCACGGCGCACACGATCGCCACCAGAAACAGGATCAGCACGCCATTGGGAATCGGCAGCGCGGGAATCAGGTCACCGATCAACGAACCCAGCGCGATCTGATCGAACCCCTCCACGTCGCTGAAGTAGATGGGGCGTGTGCCGGTGATGATCAGCGAGGCGCCCTTGAGCAACATCATCATGCCCAGCGTGGCAATGAACGGTGGCACATTGAGCTTGGTAATCGCCAGACCCGAGACCGTGCCGCACAGCGCGCCCACGGCAATCGCACACACAATGCCCAGCGGCATGGGCATGCCCAGGTTCACCATGAACACACCGGCCATGACGGCGCAGAAGGTCATCAGCACGCCCACCGACAAATCGATGCCCGATGTGATGATGATGAAGGTGCTGGCAATGGCCAGCACACCAATGACGGTGGTGGACTGCAGGATGCCGATGATGTTGTCCTGCGTCATGAAGGCATCGGGCTTGAGCACGGTGAACACCAGGATCAGCGCGATCAGGCTGGCAAAGGCCAGCAGCTTTTGCTTGGCCTGGCCGCCAGACAGCCGGGACAGCCAGGAGGAAGAACGGGGTTCGGACATAAGAATGGGTTACCTTGGTTTTTCTTGAAGTTCAGTGCACTGCAGCGGGGGCCTCGGCCTCGCGCTGCGTGGCCAGGGCCATCAGGTTTTCTTGTGTGGCTTCGTCACCGCGCACCTCACCGGTGATGCGGCCTTCACACATCACCAGCACGCGGTGGCTCAGTTGCAGCACTTCGGGCAGCTCGCTGGAGATCACGATGATGGCGCGGCCCTGGGCGGCCAGCTCGTTGAGCAGTTTGTAGATTTCGCTCTTGGCGCCCACGTCGATACCACGCGTGGGTTCGTCAAAAATCAGCACTTCGCAGTCCTGCACCAGCCACTTGGCGATCACCACCTTTTGCTGGTTACCACCCGACAGCAGCTTGGCCGTTTGCGTGAGCGACGGGGTCTTGATGCGCAGCTTCTCCACCATCTGCTGCGAAATGGTGCGAATGGCCGGCTGGTTCAGAAAAATGCCCCACTTCAGCCAGCGCTTCAGGCTGGGTAGCGTGATATTGGACTCCACATCCATGCCCGTGGCCAGGCCAAAGTGTTTGCGGTCTTCCGACAAGTAACCAATGCCCGCCTGCACCGCGTCCTGCGGCGACGTAAGGCGGATATGCTGGCCGCGCACGTGCACTTCGCCCGACTCAATCGGGTCCGCACCAAACACGGCCCGCGCCACCTCGGTGCGGCCTGCGCCCATGAGGCCTGCAAAACCCAGAATCTCGCCACGACGCACGGTAAAGCTCACATCACGGATCGCACGGCCCCGGTTCAGCCCACGCACGTCCAGCAGCACTTCGTTGGCGGAAGTATCGGGAATCGTCTTTTCAGCCTGCTCCAGCTTACGCCCCACCATCATGGCAATCACCTCCGGCATGGGCGTTGTGGCTGGCACGGTGGCGATGTAGGCACCGTCACGCATCACGGTGATGCGGTCGGCAATGCGCTGGATCTCGTCCATCTTGTGCGAGATATAGACAATGCCCACGCCTTCGCTCTTGAGCTGGCGGATGATGCGAAACAGGTCATCAATCTCGGCGTTGTTCAGCGCAGCCGTGGGCTCGTCCATGATCAACACGCGCGATTTGTGCGACAGCGCCTTGGCAATCTCCACCATCTGCTGGCGCGCCACCGTCAGCTCACCAATCGGTGTGGTCGGCGCCAGCGCCAGGTGCATGCGGTCAAACAGCGCCTGCGCATCGCGGTTGAGCTGCTCTTCGTCCAGAAACAGGCCCGCCATGCGGCGCGGCTCGCGGCCCAGGTATATGTTTTGCGCGGCCGTCAGGTGGCCCATCAGGTGCAGTTCCTGGTGGATGATGCCAATGGCCAGGGCCTGCGCATGCGCCGGGCTGTCGATCTCTACCGCCTTGCCATCCAGCATCATCTGGCCACTGTCCTTGCGGTAGACGCCGGCCAGGATTTTCATCAGCGTGGACTTGCCCGCGCCGTTCTCACCCATCAGCGCATGCACCTCGCCCGGCATCAGGTCAAAACGCACGCCGTCCAGCGCTTTCACGCCGGGGAACGACTTGCTGAGGTTTTGGATATCAACCAGTGGGGTCACAACAGGGCCTTGTTGGATGGCGGCGCTCAGATGGTCACGCCGCCGTCTACCAGCATGGTCTGCCCGGTGACAAAACGCGACTCGTCGCTAGCTAGATACACCACCATGGGTGTGATGTCATCCACGGTAGCCAAACGGCCCATAGGCTGGCGGGCGATAAAGTCTTTCTCGGCCTGCACCGGGTCGGCCGCGCTGGCAATGCGCCCGCGCAGCGATGGGGTGTCTACCGTGCCGGGGCACAGCGCATTGGCGCGCAGACCGGCTTTCACAAAGTCAGCCGCCAGCGATTTGGTCAAGCCAATCACCGCCGCCTTGGTCGCACCGTAAGCCGCACGGTTGGCAAAACCCTTGATGCTGGACGCCATGGACGCCATGTTGATGATGGACACGCTGCCGCCCGTGGTTTCTGCCTTGGCTAGCATGGCAGGCAGGAAAGCGCGCGTCATGCGGAACATGCTTTTCACGTTCAAATCGAAACTCAGGTCCCAGTCAGCCTCGGTGCAGTCCAGCAAGCTGCCATTGGCCACCATGCCAGCGCAGTTAAACAACGCGTCCAGCGCCGGTGTGCGCGCAGCCAGTGCCGCCACAGCCGCGTCATTGCGCACGTCCAGCAGCTCCACCTGGATACTGCTGTGTTCGGCGGCCAGGCTGTCCAGAAACGCCTGGTTAATGTCGGTGGCAATCACACGTGCGCCCTCGGCCGCACAGGCCAGCGCACTGGCGCGACCAATGCCCTGCGCCGCTGCAGTGATGAGCACTGTTTTACCTTGCAATCGACCTTGACCCATGCTTCAGACTCCGGTTTAATAATTCAAATATGAATAAACAATTCATGTATGAAGCTAAATCATAGAAAGGTTTGCGGCCGGAACGCTCAGTATTTACCCTAGGCCCGTACCCCACCAATGCTGCACCGCCCCAAAAATCCACAACAATGCGCCCACCCATGACCACGCCAGAACCCAAGCCCCGCGGCCGCCGCCCCAAAGCGGAAGAACCCCAAGACACCCTGCCCGCCGACGACCGCTACCGCGCCCCCGCGCTGGACAAGGGCTTGGACATTCTGGAGCTGCTGGCCACCCAGCCGCACGGCCTGACGCGCGCCGAGATCGTCAAGGAGATGGACCGCAGCGCCAGCGAGATCTACCGCATGCTGGAGCGCCTGGTGGCGCGCCAGTACGTCATGCGCAACCCGTCGGGTGACCGCTACGCGCTCAGCCTCAAACTGTTTGCGCTTGCCAATATGCACCCGCCCCTGAGCCGCCTGATCAACCAGGCGTTACCGGTGATGGACGACTTTGCCCGCAAGGCCGAACAATCCTGCCACATGGGGGTGTACGACCGTGGCAATGTGCTGATTGGTGCGCAGATCAACAGCCCGCGCGGCTGGAGCTTTTCGGTGCAGCGCGGTGCGCGTGTGGGCCTGCTGGACACGGCATCGGGCCACCTGCTGCTGGCCTATGCCGACGCCGGCAGCTACCAGCGCATGCTGGCCGAACACACGCCGCTGGATGGTGAAGTGCCCATTACGGAGGAGAAGTTGCAGGCAACACTGGCCGCCATCCGCAAGGTCGGCTACCTGGAGCGGGACTCGGCCCAGTCCTTTGGTGTGGTGGACATCTCGTTCCCCATCCTCGGGCCCGACAACACCGCGCTGGCCACCCTCACCTGCCCCTACATCCGCCGCATCGACCGCCACGTGGGCCCCGAGATGGCCAACGTGCGCGAGTACCTGCGCGAAGCCGCCAAAGCCCTGTCCTTCACCCAAGGCATGGGCCGTGAAGTCGCCTAAAACGCTATTAATTTAGTAGCTTGTTGCGCATATGCCACGGGGGCTAGAGGCCAATTTGGCACTTATTTACGGGCTAGCCACACCCCAAACACCGTGAGCGCCATGCCCGACATGCCCGACATTTCGTTATCGGGGGCGATCACGGTATGTCCAGGAAGACTTCCTTGAGCATGTACGTGCAATGCTGGATAGCTGCCACCACATGCGGGATGGACTCTGCCACTTCGGCTTCTCGCCGGATCACCATCTCGGCGGTCAATATCAACCGCTGCACCCTGTCACGCGGGTCTGCCACCTGGCATACCTTGGCAAAATCCAACAGCCCCTGGCGGGCCGCAAAGAAGGACTTCTGCCCGCACAAATCCAGGGCCAATACGTCTTCGGGAATGTAGGCCGTGGTGTTGACCAGATCAAACGCTGGCGCCAGGCGGCAGTCGTTCGTAGTGGGGTCGGTATAAAGCAGGCCAAAGTTTTTCAGATGCGCATCGCCATTGCCCACCACGCACGACAGCGCCACCATATCGAAAAGCGCCAGCAAGGACGGCATGACATGGGGGCCAGAGACAAACGCCTCCACCAGCTTGGCCACATGGGTGTAGCTGGTTTTGTATTTCTCGCGCGATGAAAACCCGGCCAACACCGCCATGTCCTCAAACCCAATGGGCGTGCCATCGGGCGCTCTGTCAAACCGCTGCATGACAAACAGCTCTTTGTTGTCTGACAAATAAAACTCTGGCACTGCCAAGCCTGATTCTTTGGCGATGCTCATGCACAGAAACTCGTTCGCCGCCAAGCCTGGGTATTCCTGGCGACCACTCTTCACAATCAGGTCCGACGTGCGCACGGTGGCCTTGGAAGATGCTGGCTCCATCGCATGGGAGGCCACCGCCTGTGGCACCAACACCTTGGGCTGCACACCCGAAATACCAGTGCGGTAGATGTACTTGTCCACCAGTTCGGCAAACAAACTCTCCGTGCCATCCCAGGCCAGTATTTCGTCAAGCCGCTCGCCCTTGCCCTGCGCGTTCGCCAATGGATTCACAAAATCGGACTGCACCGCGACGCGGCCAATGGGTGCCTGCCCGCCAGACAGGGCCAGCAGCAACATGGGCTCCAGGTTGACGATTTTGGCCAGGCGATTCTGCAGTTGCTCCAGCAAAAAACCTTCCGGCAAATTCATCTGAAAAATGGGGTGCAAGGCCCCGTGCGCATATTGCGCCTTACGCACCGGCATGGTCAGGCTGACTGCCGCGCCAGCAGGGGCCGCGCCATAGCCGAACAGAAACTGCCCCTGCTCCTGCGTCAATTCCCCCGCATCACCCTGGGGCGTGCTGACGCGCAGGTGCGTGGCTGCTTTCATTGGAAGTCTTTCAGCTCATCCAGCGTGGGCCGGGTACGGGGCGACAGGGTTAATTCAGCACCCAGTGCGCCGGCCAGTCGGGCGTAGCTCTCTATCGCCACCGAGCTGCGCCCCGCTTCTATCGCAATCACTTTCAGCCGCGTTACACCTGCCAGACCCGCCAGCGCCTCTTGGGTCAGGCCCCGGTTCGTGCGCATGGCTTTAAAGGTTTGCCCCAGTTTTTGGAGGTGAAAGGACTGATCCATGTATCGATAATAATACTTTTATGAAAACATGTATAGCAAACAAAACATTTTGTGGCCATGCACCACTAAAACCAAACCGCCTAAAACGCTATTAATTTAGCAGCTGTTCGCGCATATTCCACGGGGGCTAGAGGCCCATTTGGCACTTATTTACGGGCTAGCCACACGCCAAACACGGTCAGCGCCATGCCCAGCAGCGCCAGCCCGGTGAGCGTCTCGCCAAACAGCGCCCAGGCCACCAGCGCCGTGCACGGCGGCACCAGGTAAAACAGGCTGGCCACATTCACCGCGCTGCCATTGCGTATGAGCACGTTGAGCAGACTCACCGCACCCAGCGAGAGCACCAGCACCAGCCACGCCAGCGCAAACACAAACGAACCCGTCCAGTGGATCTGCATGGTCTCCGTCAGGCTGGCCACCAGCCCGGTAGCCACCAGGCACGGCAGAAACTGGATGACCGAGCCAGTGCGCAGGTCAAACGACTGGCAATACCGCTTCTGGTACAGCGTGCCCGCCGTAATGGCCAGCAATGCCACAACCACCGGCAGCAACATGGCCCACAACGTGCCGCCGCTGGCGCCAGCCACCACCTTGTGCGCCACCACCAGGCCCACGCCCACAAACCCCAGCGCCAGACCCAGCCATTGCGCGGGCCGCACCCGCTCGCCGAGGAATGCCCCAGCGCCCAACGCGGTCAGCACCGGCTGCAAACCCACCACCAGCGCTGCCACGCCCGCAGGCAGCCCGTGCCCAATGGCCACAAACACCCCGCCCAGATACACCGCATGCACCAGCAGGCCCGAGACGCCTATGTGCAGCCACTCCCGCTGGGTGCGCGGCCAGGGCGCCCGCGTGTACCAGGCCACCGCGGCCATGAACACCAGCACGATGGCATAACGCAAGCTCAAAAACGTCAGCGGCTCCGCATCAGGCAGGCCAAACTTGGCACCGATAAAGCCGGTGCTCCACAGCGCGACGAACAACAGGGGGTAGAGAGAAGTAAGGGCGCTTTGGCGCGCGGAAGGAATGCTCATCCCTGAATCTTATCGGGGGCTTGGGGTGTGGTTTGGTTGAGGGGTGTTGGTGGGGACTTTGGAAACGACCTGAAACGGACGTCCGCAAACTGCGAAAACATTTCGACGCTGCATGCTTGGGTTGCAAGCACGTCAAGGATATTGCTGTGGCAAGAACTACTGGACGCCGTATGCATGAAGTAGAAATTCGCAAGGAACCGCAACCGCCCCTACCTGGGCATGAATCGTCGTTCGAGGATTTCTGGGAGAGACGAAAGCTTTGGCACCACCGTAGTTCCAAACCTATCGACCTGTCTAGCCACGTAATTCGCCATGAACCCGTCTGCTCTAAATACATCTACATAAGGTGCATAGGCTGCATGCAGAGCATCGACAAAATCGCTGTCCTTCGGTTTGCGCTGATTCTCGAAAGTTATCGAACGCCAGGCAGAGTGCAAGGAGCGGATCGCCGCCGAAAGTCCAGGGCAGCACTTACCCTATCCGGAAGCAGGCCTTTACCAAACACCCATGCAAAATCGTTATGTGCGATGCCCCACATACGTAACATTTGATGGCATTTGAACCAGGGATGTTGCAATTGATCGAGGGTTACTACTGAGTCGCGGGGCTAGTATCAATTCTTCCCTTTTTTGAAAGAATCCGGATGACCATGCAAGCCCCCTTCTTTGGCAAACGTCCCACCGATATGCCCCCTGCCCGCCCCGCCCCAGGTCAACCCAACGCAATGCAAGAGCCCGGCGCTGGCGCCCGAGCAAGCGCCCCGGTTCCACCAAAACCAGCGACCACGACACAGCCTTCTTCCAGCGGCGCCACGTCGCCCAACCTCTCGGGTGCGCCCACCAAAGAAGGCGGCAGCAAGCTGACCGTGGGCCCCAACATCAAACTCAAAGGCGTGGAGATCACCGATTGCGACACCCTGGTGGTGGAGGGAACGGTGGAAGCGACGATGGACTCGCGCGTGATGCACATCACAGAGCATGGCGCGTTTCAGGGATCGGCCGAGATTGACTATGCCGAGATCCACGGCGAATTCAACGGTGACCTGACCGTGCGCGAGAAGCTGGTGATTTACTCCACCGGCCGCGTGAGCGGCAATATCCGCTACGGCAAGGTCATCATTCAGGAAGGTGGCCAGTTGCGCGGTGACATCCAGTTTCGCGCGGCCAATGACGCCAAGGTGTTGCCGCCCACCAGAACGAACCTGCTGACCGCTGCGTAACGCGAGGCAAGGCCACGCTGGGCCCATAAAAAAAGGCTGGCATGAAGCCAGCCTTTTTGCGCCCCGAGGAAGTGCTGAACAAGTCCGTTCGCCCCTTGCAAATCAAGAACTGGGAGAGGGCTTCGACAGGCTCAGCCCGAACGGAGGTACTTGTTTAGCACCGCCCAGGGGTGCGTGCGCACACTCAAGCGGCCTTCTTGCGCGGCTTGGTAGCCACGGCGGCTTTCTTCGCTGGTGCTTTTTGGGCGACGACCTTTTTGGCAGGCGCCTTCTTTGCAGGGGCTTTCTTCGCCGCAACCACCTTCACCGCCGCCTTCTTGGCTGCAGGCTTGGGCTTCACTGCGGGTGCTGCTTTCTTGGCCGGGGCTTTGGCTGCAGCCTTGGGCTTGGCAACGCCTTTGGTGGTTGCTTTGGCTGTTGCTGCGGGGGCCGCGCTGCTGCCGTTCCAGGTCAGGCGGGCCTTCTTGGCCAGCTTGACCACGTTGGCGATGGCATCGTCGCTGAACACGCCGTTGACGCCCGAGATGGCCGCCAGCTTCATGCCGTGTTTCAGGCCCAGCTTGTAGATCTCCTTGACCTTTTCCCACTCGGTGTCGCGGCCTACGGTGAACACTTCAAAGCGGCCCTCCAGCGCCAGCACGATGGTTTCGGCCAGGCAGGCGTAGATCACGTTGGGTGGCAGGCCAATGCTTTTAAGGCCCTTGACCTTGGTTGGCAGATCGATCTCGCCGGATTCGATGACCAACACGTCGGGGCGCTTGGCCACGTCGGATGCGGGCAAGTCCAGCGGCCGGGCCACGTCGGTGATCACGCAGCCGGGCTTGACCCGCATGATGTCCAGAATTTCTTTGCCGGCACCCGAGGTGGATGTGACGATCATGTCCATGTCGGCCAGCAGATCGTTGTAGTTGATCGTGGTGAAGACCTTGGCGTCTGGTGTTTCCTTCAGGATGGAGGCCTTCAGCTCGTCGAGCTTGCTCAGCGTACGACCAGCAAGATAAACCTCGTCAAACGACATGGCCAACAAGCGTGCACTGACCGAGCCAATGGAGCCGGATGCACCGATCACCATGGTTTTGGCAGCCACTTTTTTGTTGTGCGTGTTCACCTTCAGCAGGCCCATACGGCGCATGGCGTCGGCCGCAGCCCACAACGCGCCCGATGCAGAGTAGCTGTTGCCGGTGGTGATAGGCAGGCTGGAGCGGCGTGCCACGGTCACACCGGCGTCGCCCACCACCTTGGTGAAGGCGCCCAGGCCCATGATCTGCGCGCCCATCTTTTCTGCGATCTTGGAAGCTTGCAGCAAACGGCGGTAGGTGAACTCGGGGCTGCGCGACAGCATTTCCTTGGGCGTGCCGCCCACGCTGATCAACCAGCCTTCGGCCTCGGCACCGGTGGGCGAGATGATGTTGCTCATCTTGCAATACACCATGGGTGGCATATGGGCAGCAAAGGTCTCGATCTTGTCCATCACGTATTTGGGTGTGGACTTCGGAATCGGGAAGGCGTTGCGGATGTAGTTCTGGCTCAGCGGGTGGATCACAAACGCAAAACGGCGGATGTTGCGGAACTTGCCCGTGGGGTGCAGCAGGCGCGGCGTGATGTGGAGTTCGTCCAGGATTTCCTCAAAGTCGTCGTCAGACACTTCTTCGGGCTGTTTCTCCAGCGCAGCCAGGATCATGGCTTCAATGGTGTTGATACCCACCACTTCGTCAAACAGCTTGGGCGACACATCGATCACCAGGTTGACCTTGTGTTTCTTGAAGAACGCCAGGCGCTCGTCATCCACGGCGGAGGTGATGAGGGTTTTGCCTTCCAGGTTGCCATCGGCGGTGACGGCCTGGATCTCGCCAAACGTGCCCACCACCACATGCGACTTGGCCACGGCGGCAGCCACGCGCTTTTTCTTGAAGTTGGCCAGCGAAGACTCCAGAACTTCGCCCGGTGTATTGCTCAGTACCAGCTTGCTGCCCTTGGCGAATAGTTCCAGTTGGTCCAGCGAACCCAGCATGGCGGGTGCGCCGGTCTGGAAGATCGCGTCGGCAAAACTCAGGTTCTTGGTGTAGTCGGACATGGCCACGGCCATGTCGTAGTTGCGCATGCCCGATAGGAACAGCACCAGATTGTTGTTGAAGTAGTTGCCCAGCTCTTTTTGCACGTGGCGCACGGCGCGCACCTGCAGCAGGCGGCGCAGTGTGGCGCCAGTGGTGACGGGCACGCGGGTGACCACATTGGTCAGGCGCTTGGTTTCCTTGTTCTCAATGGTGCGCAGGCCCACCTGGTAGTGGTCGCTGATCTCGCCCAGGCCAATGGCGTCTACCGTAGCCTGCTGGCGGCGCATCAGTTCCCAGGCCTTGCCGGTGTCCATGTCGGCGCCCAGACGGCTGACGGAAAACTGCTGCCCCAGGAATTGGGTCTTGAACTCGTAATCCTGCTTGGAAGAACCCAGGGTCACGCTCACTACTTTTTTCATTGCTTCTCTCCTCGTGTATTGCAAGCGTCTCTTGGGAGGCGCTGACTCTTTATGCCCAATAAAACCTCAGAAACCGTTCGCCCTGAGCCTGTCGAAGGGCTTCGACAGGCTCAGCCCGAACGGTTATGTAGCCTTGGCGCGTTTGCGTGGCGCCGCTTTGACCGGCTTTGTAACCTTCTGCGTTGCGGATTCTGGCAAGGCTTGGCGAATCAGGTCTTCACACTCAGCCTGGTTCATGTAGCGCGGCACCGGGTAGTTGGTGTGGGCCTCAAAACAGGCGGCCTTGGCCAGATCGGGAATGTCGGCCTCTTTCAGCGCGGCCAGCGTGGTGGGGATGCCCAGGTCGTGGTTGAGCGCATCCACCGCATCCAGAAACTTTTGCGCCAACTCTTCGGCCGGTTCGTCCTCGGTACCCACCTTGGCGCGCACGGCCAGCAGGGCCAGGCGGTCGATGATGGCCGGGGCGGAGAACTTCAGCACCAGCGGCAGCATGATGGCGTTGGCCAGGCCGTGGGGCGTGTGGTACTTGCCGCCGAACTGGTGGGCAATGGCGTGCACGTAGCCCACGTTGGCCCGGGTGAAGGCAAAACCGGCGTAGGTGGAGGCCAGCGCCATCTTCTCGCGGGCCACGACGTTTTTGCCGTCGGTGTAGCAGGTGCGCAGGTTGTCAAAAATCAGGCCCACAGCCGACAGCGCCATGCCATCGGAGTACGGCGTGGTCCAGTTGCCGACAAAGGCTTCCACCGCGTGGGTCAGCGCGTCAATGCCGGTGGCGGCCGTGATGTGGGGTGGCAGGCCGGTCATGAGCACTGGGTCTAGCGCGGCCATCTTGGGCACCAGGCGGGGGTCCACGATCACCAGCTTTTTGCCGTGCTCTGGGTCCGAGATGACGGCAGCAACGGTGACTTCGGAGCCGGTGCCGGCGGTCGTGGGCACGGCGTAAATCTTGACCGGGTTGCGCAGGCCCTTGAAGTAACCCGCCAGCTTGCGCAGGGGCTTGGGGTTGGCCACGGCCAGTGCGATGGCCTTGGAGGCGTCCATGGACGAACCACCGCCAAACGCCACGATGGCGTCGCAGTCATGTTCTTCAAAAAATGCAATGCCGCGTTCGATCAGGGGAATGGGGGCGTCAGGTGTGATTTCGTCAAACACCACAAAGTCGGCACCACCGGCTTGCAGTGCATCGGTCATGGACTTCAGCAGGCCCAGCTTGGAAATGACGTTGTCGGTGACGATGAGGATCTTGCGGTGGCCCATGCCCGCAATCGCCTGCCCCAGTCTGCCGCTGGAGCCGGGCCCCACCAACAGGGTGGGCTGGGGGAAGGGAATGAAGCGGGTGACCTTGCCCACGCCCTTCATCAGAGCGCTTAAACCAGCGGCCTTGAACGAGTCCGCCCTTGAATCTGATACCACTTTCGTTCTCCTTGAACCCTGCACGATACGACTGTCCATACTATGCCCGAGCAAGGCCGGTATTCAGCGGGTGGCCGACCCGGACTTACCCTAGTCCTCCGTAGAGCCAGCACCTTACAACTGCTGGTGCGCCACCACCCCGCCGCGGCTGGAATACTTGGCCAGGGCGTCGAGTTTTTCCACCTGCACCACGGCATTGCGGTTGTTGTAGGCGTGTTCCTTGAGCCAAGCGTATTCGGCCTGCAGCGCGGTGTCGTCACCCACGCGGGTGTGCCAGACGCGTTGGTCGGCGTTCCAGCGGTAGCCGCGGGCCTTGAGTTTGTCTTTGGCGTCAAACGGAGCGTTGGTGGCGCTCACGCGGTAGCTGGGGTGGCGGGCGGCCTCCAGCAAGTGGGCCAGGCCGGTACCCGGCGCTTCAGGCAAAGGCGCCACCAACACAGCCAAGAGCGCGTGGCAATCCATCTCGGCGCGGTGCGCGTCGTAAAACAGTCCCAGCGCCTGCGCCAGGCTTTCCAGCTTGGCAGAGCTGCGGCCCTGGGCTTTCCAGTCAATATCGGCAAACGAGCAGGCCCAGGCCACCTGGGAAAATTGCGGCAGGCGGCTCTCGACAAACGGCCGGTCGAACCCCGCGTTGTGCGCAATCACCACGTCCACACCATCCAGGAGCGCCGCCACACGCGCCTCGTCCAGCCGCTGGCCGCGCACATCTGCGTCTGTGATACCGGTAATCGCCACCACTTCTTTGGGAATCGGTTTACCCGGGTCTTCCAGCCCGTCGTACACCTGCACCTCGCCCACGGGCAGGCCGGTCGCGTTGTCCACGTCCACACGCAAGAGCGCCAGTTCGATGATGCTTTCTTTGGCCTGGTCCAGGCCGGTGGTCTCGGTGTCGAGCACCAGGATGCGGGTGACAGCCTGGGTGGTGGCAGTTGGCCACTGTAGACGGGGCTTCAGACGGCGCTGCACGCGGTAGTCGGGGTGGGCTTCGAGCGCTTGGGCCAGGGTTTCGGGGTCGGCATCTGCGCTCACGCTGATGGCTGTGGGTGCGGGTGGCGCGGCCACAGGCTTGGGCAGTGGCGCCTTGGCGCTGCGCGTGGCCTTCTTTTTGGGCTCTACCGCCAGGGTAGGAAGGTCGGGCAGAAATTCAAAGCCTAGCTGGTCGTTGCTCACAGTGCTGCCTGTTCGGTTCAAGTGCGGTTCAAGGAGCCTCATTATTGCCTCTATCATCGGGCGCAGATTTCACCACCCGGCCCCCATGCACATCACTCTTCTTGTCGGCACCGTCCACGGCAACGCCACCCTGGTCGCCCAGGCTATCCAAATGGCGGCCGACGACACACACACCATCACCCTCCTGCCCATGGATGGGCTGGATATCACGGTGTTTGACACGCCCGGCGTGTTTCTGATCTGCACTTCCACCACCGGCGTGGGCGACGTGCCCGACAACGCGCAGGCGCTCTACCACGCGCTGGACGCCCAGGCCAAATACCTGGGCCATGTGCGCTACGGACTCATCGCGCTGGGTGACAGCAGCTACGGCGATAGCTTTTACGGCGGCGGGCGCCGATTTGACGAACGCCTGCAGGACCTGGGCGCCAAGCGCATTGGCGACATCTGCGTGCTGGATGCCAGCGATACCATGCAACCCGAGGAAGACGCCATCGCCTGGTTCCAGCAGTGGTTGCCGCTGCTGGCCTGAAATTTATAAGAAATAGGGCTGTAGCCCCCGCCAGCATTGCGCAAGCAGCTTCTCTTTTGATAGCAATTTTTACTTGACAAAGGCCTCCCCCTTCATGCCCACCGCCGCAAACACTGCCACCGCAAAAGCCCCCACCGCCCTGCGCCCGCTCAAAGGCGTGCGCATCCTGAGCCTGGCGTTGAACCTGCCCGGCCCGGCCGCGCTGATGCGCTGCCAGCAGATGGGCGCCACCTGCGTCAAGCTGGAGCCACCGCCCCACCCCACCGCACCGGCGGGCACACCGGGCGACCCCATGGGCCTGTACAACCGCGCGGCCTATGACGTGCTGCACACCGGCGTACGCATCGCCAGCGCCGACCTCAAATCCGAAAAAGGCCAAAAAGCCCTGCACAAGGAACTGGCCAAAACCGATGTGCTGCTCACCTCGTTCCGCCCCTCTGCCCTCAAGAAGCTGGGACTGGAGTGGAAGCTGTTGCAGAAGCAGTACCCGAACCTCTCGTTGGTGGAAATCGTCGGTGCGCCCGGCGCACGCGCTGAAGAGCCCGGCCATGACCTGACCTACCTGGCTGAGAACGGCCTCATCACCGGGCTGGACCTGCCGCCCACGCTGTACGCCGACATGGGCGGCTCGCTGATGGCGAGCGAAGCCGTGCTGCAGGTGCGCCTGCACCAGTTGCAAAAGGGCAAAGGCACACGGCTGGAGATTGCGCTGTCAGACGCCGCCGCCTACCTGGCGCTGCCGCGCACCTGGAAGCTGACCACCAAGGGCTCGGCCGTCGGCGGTGGGCACGCGGGCTACCGCGTCTACCCCTGCAAGGATGGCCGCGTCGCGCTGGCCGCGCTGGAGCCGCACTTTGCCGCCGCACTGGCGGGCGAAGTGGGCCTGGCCAAGTCGCACATCATGGCCATGTTCGCCCCTGAAACACATAGCGCCACCGCGGCCTTCCTGGCTGGCAAGACCCGCCAGGAACTGGACGCACTGGCAGTGGCCCGCGATATTCCACTGTTCACGCTGCCGGCCTGAGCCGCATGGCCACCACCGCATTCACCGGCAAGGTTGCTGTTGTCACCGGCGCGGGCAGCGGCATTGGCCGCCACCTGGCCATCCAGTTGGCACAGGCTGGCGCACAGGTGGCCTTGTCTGATGTCAACGAAACCGGCTTGGCCCAGACTTTGGCCCTGCTGCCTGCCAACGCCGTGGCCCGTTCATACCGAGTGGATGTGTCCAAAAGAGATGATGTCTTTGCCCACGCAGAAGCGGTGCAGCGCGATTTCGGCACAGCTCACTTCGTTTTCAACAACGCAGGTGTCTCACTGGCCGGCACGATTGAACACAGCACCATCGAAGAAATCGAATGGCAACTGGGCATCAACCTGTGGGGCGTGATCTACGGCACCAAGGCGTTTTTGCCCATGCTGCTGGCGCAACGCGAAGGCCACATCGTCAATATCTCCAGCGTCTTTGGCATCGTGTCCTTTCCCGGTCAGGGCGCCTACAACGTCAGCAAGTTCGGCGTGCGCGGCTGGACGGAATGCCTGTGGCAAGAGCTGGAGGGCACAGGCGTGCGCGCCACATCCGTACACCCCGGCGGCATCAAGACCGAGATTGCGCACACCGCACGTTATTCGGTCAACGCCACCGAGGTAGAACGCAAGATCACCGGCATGGCCGACCAGTTGCTGACCACCCCACCCGAAGACATGGCACGCGCCATCCTCTCCGGCGTGGCCCGCGGCAAGAAACGTGTGGTCTACGGCAACGGCGCCTGGCCCCTGCTCTTTCTGCAGCGCTGGTTGCCCGTGTCTTACGGGCGCGTGGTCAAGGCGCTGGAGCGATTTGCCTGAGCTAAGGCTTTGCTAGTAAGTCCGTTCGCGTTGAGCTTGGCCCGTCCTGAGCGCGTCGAAGGGCGAAACGCAGCCCATGGAAATCAGGACTTGCTGAAGGCTTCGACAGGCTCAGCCCGAACGGAGGTATTGGTGCCGCATTGCCGCTAAGGCAACATCCGGCGCAGGCTTTCGAAGAACAGCTCGGACTGCAGCCGCTCCCCATTGCTTTGTTCGGCCACCAGGGCGGCCACCTTGGTGTCCACCGGCATCAGGGCACGTCCGGTGGACTGGGCCAGCACCTGCACCTGGCAGGCGCGCTCCAGGTAATACAGATCGTCGTACGCGTAGTCCATGCGCTGGCCGCAGACGATGACACCGTGGTTGCCCAGAAACACCACGTCCGCGCCCTGCATGGTGCGGGCAATACGTTCACCCTCGCCCATGTCCAGCGCCAGGCCGTTGTAGTGCGCGTCTACCGCCACGCGGCCATGGAAACGCATGGCGCCTTGGGAGAGCGTGGCGTCCAGCGCACGCGCCTCGGTCAGCGTGAGCGCTGTGGCGTAGGGCATGTGGGTGTGCAATACACAGGTCTGGTTTGCAATGCGATGCACCGCTGCGTGGATAAACATGGCGGTGGGCTCCACCGGGTGGCGCCCGGCAAGCTGGTCGCCTGCGCTGTTGAGCATCACGATGTCATCTGCCTGCACCTCGCTCCAGTGCAGGCCGCGCGGGTTCAGCAAAAACACATCGGCGTGTCCGGGCACGGCCACACTGAAATGGTTGCAGACACCTTCACTCAGGCCGTGGTGGGCTGCGGCGCGCAGGGCCAGCGCCAGGTCGGCACGCAAGGCCTGTACAGCCGCACTGTGAAAAATCTCGTCTGTCAGCGGTTGGCGTGCATTCATGTTCAATGGTCTGTGAAACAGTTGGCAGAAACGCGCTACCCGCTAACCGTCAGCGTGGCTTGCGCAGGGGTTTGGGCCCCGGTTTGGCGGAGCCCGTCACGCGCGGCGGCAGGCCGGTGTGTTGGGTCAACATGCGGCCCTTCACGGGCGCAGCAGCTTTCACGGGCGCTGCCGTGGAATTTTTCTTGCGCGCGCTCTGGTAACCCCCATCGCCAATCGGCTGGAAGGTGGGAATCAGGTGGTGCTTTCCATTGCCCACGAGGTCTGCGCGGCCCATGGTCTTGAGCGCTTCACGCAGCAGCGGCCAGTTGTTCGGGTCGTGGTAACGCAGGAAGGCCTTGTGCAGGCGGCGGCGTTTCTCGCCGCGCACGATGTCCACGGTCTCGCTGTCGCGTGTGATCTTGCGCAGCGGATTCTTGTTGCTGTGGTACATGGCCGTGGCCGTGGCCATGGGGCTGGGGTAGAAGGTCTGCACCTGGTCAGCGCGGAAGCCGTTCTTCTTGAGCCAGATCGCCAAGTTCATCATGTCTTCATCGGTCGTGCCCGGGTGGGCGGCGATGAAGTACGGGATGAGGAACTGCTTCTTGCCGACCTCGGCGCTGAACTTCTCGAACATCTGCTTGAACTTGTCGTACGAGCCGATGCCGGGCTTCATCATCTTGGTGAGAGGCCCCTGCTCGGTGTGCTCCGGCGCGATCTTCAGGTAGCCGCCCACGTGGTGCTGCACCAGTTCCTTGACGTACTCGGGGCTCTTGATGGCCAAGTCATAGCGCAGGCCGGAGCCGATCAGGATTTTCTTGATGCCTTTGAGCGCACGGGCGCGGCGGTAGATCTTGATCAGCGGGTCGTGGTTGGTGGTCAGGTTCTGGCAGATGCCGGGGTAGACGCAGCTGGGCTTACGGCAGGCGGCTTCGATCTCTGGGCTCTTGCAGCCCAGGCGGTACATGTTGGCCGTGGGGCCACCCAGGTCGGAGATGGTGCCGGTGAAACCCTTGACCTTGTCGCGGATGTCTTCCACCTCTTTGATGATGGATTCTTCAGAGCGGCTCTGGATGATGCGGCCTTCATGCTCGGTGATGGAGCAGAAAGTACAGCCGCCGAAGCAGCCGCGCATGATGTTCACGCTGAAGCGGATCATCTCCCAGGCCGGGATTTTGGTCGCGTGGTCGTGGCTGCCGTTCTCGTCCGCATAAGCAGGATGCGGGCTGCGCGCGTAGGGCAGATCGAAGACGAAGTCCATCTCCGCGGTGGTCAGCGGGATCGGCGGCGGCGTGATCCAGACATCGCGCGCCGTCACACCTTCGCCGTGCGCCTGCACCAGCGCGCGGGCGTTGCCGGGGTTGGTTTCCAGGTGCAGCACGCGGTTGGCGTGGGCGTAGAGCACCGGGTCAGCCTTGACCTGCTCGTAGCTCGGCAGGCGGATGACCGAGCGGTCGCGTGGCGGCACCTTGAGCGAGCCCAGGCCGCGCAGCGCCGGGTTTTGCATGAAGGTCAGCGGCTTGATCTGGGGATTGACTGGCACTTGCGTGCCATTTGTGCCTGCAGCCCGCATGGAGTCTGCGCGGGCAGCTCCTTCTTTTGTAGCATTTTCGGCAACTTGCTTGGCCTCGTCTTCCTTGGAACAGGTGGCGCCCTGGGCGGCTGCCTGCTCGGAAGTGGTCATGTAGGGGTTGACGTGGGCCTCGACCCGGCCCGGTTCGTCCACGCTGGTGGAGTTGATCTCGTACCAGCCCTCGGGCGACTCGCGGCGGAAGAAGGCCGTGCCGCGCACATCGGTGATCTGCTCCACCGGCTCCTTGGTGGCCAGGCGGTGAGCGATCTCGACAATCGCACGCTCGGCGTTGCCGTACAGCAGCAGGTCGCACTTGGCATCCACCACCACGCTGCGGCGCACCTTGTCGCTCCAGTAGTCGTAGTGGGCAATACGGCGCAGGCTGCCTTCGATGCCACCCAGAATGATGGGCACGTCCTTGAAGGCTTCGCGGCAGCGCTGGCTGTAAACGATGGCAGCGCGGTCGGGTCGCTTGCCACCGATATCGCCGGGGGTGTAAGCGTCGTCACTGCGGATCTTGCGGTCCGCGGTGTAGCGGTTGATCATGGAATCCATGTTGCCGCTGGTCACGCCCCAGAACAGGTTCGGCTTGCCCAAAGCCTTGAAAGCCTCAGCGCTGGACCAGTCGGGCTGGGCGATGATGCCGACCCGGAAACCCTGCGCTTCGAGCATGCGGCCAATCACGGCCATGCCGAAACTGGGGTGGTCCACATAGGCGTCGCCCGTCACCAGAATGATGTCGCAGCTGTCCCAGCCCAGCACATCCATCTCTTTGCGGCTCATCGGCAAAAACTTGGCCGTACCGAAGCGGGCCGCCCAGTACTTGCGGTAACTGGTCAGCGGCTTGGCGGCGCGCGCGAAAAAGGAGACGTCAACTGGGGCGTTCATGGCAATCCGGGGGTAACCCCAGAGTGTAAGGTTTTGTGCCCGGCAACGCACCCTAAAGGGATAAGTGCCTGGCGCTGTGTGGCTCGTGGTCCGAAGCGCAGCGCTCCTAAGCTGGAAGCGCAATCGGAATTTTGCGAGCTATTCGCCAGCGGAAAGCGCTGCGCGCCCGAATTTTCACCGTAAAAACCCCAATGCACTGGTGTGGGGCGGCATTAAATTTGCTCTAGTTAACCCGTAGAATCATTTTTCTTACATTTCTAAACTGCTGGGGTCCCATGTCCCCGGTTTCTCAAAGGATATCTCCATGAAAAAACTTCTGCTGGCACTGGCAGTGACCTCGGTTTTGGCCGCCTGTGGCAAAAAAGAAGAAGCGGCTCCCGCAGCACCAGCTGCACCTGCAGCAGCCCCCGCTGCCGCGGCTCCCGCACCTGAAGCCGCCGTGTTGAAGGTCGCCATCGACCCCACCTACGAACCCTTCACCTTCAAGACGGCCGACGGCAAACCCGCCGGTTTTGACGTGGATATCGCCAACGCACTGTGCGACCAGATCAAGCGCAAGTGCGAGTTCGTCGAACAGGTCTGGGACAGCATGATCCCCGGCCTGACTGCCAAGAAATATGACGTGATCATTTCCTCCATGTCCGCCACCGAAGAGCGCAAGCAGGAAATTGACTTCAGCGACAAGTACTACCAAACCCCCAGCCGCGTGGTGCTGAAGAAGGGTTCCAAGTTCACCGACGCGGCCTCCATCAAGGGCAAGAAGCTTGGCGTTCTGAAGGGTTCTACCCAGGAAAAATACGCCCTGGACAACCTCAAGCCCGCTGGCGTGGTCATCAACTCCTACGAAGCCCAGGACCAGGTCTATCTGGACATCAAGTCCGGCCGTCTGGACGGTACCGTGGCCGACTTCCTGGAAGTGACGGGTGGTTTCCTGTCCAAGCCTGAAGGTGCCAAGTACGAACTGGTTGGCCCCGTGCTGAGCGACGCAAAATACTTCGCCGGCGTGGGCGTTGCCATGCGCAAGGGTGAAGACAAGCTCAAGGCCGACATCAACGAAGCCATCAAGACCATCCGCACCAACGGCACTTACAAGACTCTGAACGACAAGTACTTCGCCAAGTACAACATCGACGTCTACGGCGAATAAGCCATGTAAACGCACAGACAACGGGGCGCTACTGCGCCCCGTTGTTGTTAGTCCGAAGCTCCCATGAACGCTTATTACGTTGCCATCCTGCAAGGCTCTGTGCTCACCGTCGGTGTGTCGCTGTGCGCGCTGGTGGTCTCCATCCTGCTGGGCCTGCTGGGCGCCAGCGCCAAACTCTCGGGGCGCCCGGTGCTGGGCTCCGTGGCAGCGGCCTACACCACCGTCATTCGGGGGGTGCCTGACCTTGTGGTCATGCTGCTGGTCTTTTACGGCGGCACCATTGGCCTGAACCACCTGCTTGAACTTGCCGGCAGCAAGGCCACCGTCGACATCAATCCCTTTCTGGCCGGCGTGCTTACGCTGGGCTTCATCTATGGTGCCTACATGACGGAGACCTTCCGCGGCGCCATCCTCTCCATTCCCAAAGGGCAGATGGAAGCGGCCGTAGCCTACGGCATGCATCCGCTGCAGGCCTTTTTGCGTATCACGCTGCCGCAGATGGTGCGCTACGCCCTGCCCGGCTTCACCAACAACTGGCTGGTGCTGATCAAGTCCACCGCGCTGGTCAGCCTGATTGGCCTGAAGGAAATGACCTACCTGGGCAAGCAGGCCAGTGCAGCCACGCGCTCGCCGTTTGCATTTTTCCTGTTCACGGCGGCCCTGTTCCTGATCTACACCACTATCTCGCTGTACGTACTGCGCAAGCTCAATGCGCGCTACAGCCTGGGCACCAAGCGGGGTGAGCTATGAAGTGGGACATCATCTTCCAGCCCCAGAACCTGGAGCTGTATGCCACCGGCATCCTCACCACGCTGTGGCTGCTGTTTTCGTCGCTGGCCATTGGCGCAGTGCTGGCGCTCATTTTTGCGCTGCTGCTGACAGGTCCCTGGGCGGCCGCGCGCTGGATCGTCGGTGCCTACACCTATGTGATCCGCGGTACGCCGCTGCTGATCCAGATCTACCTGATTTACTACGGCCTGGGCCAGCTTGAATGGATCCAGGCGCGCTGGGACGATGTCTGGCCCTGGATGTATTTCAAGGAGTCATTCTTCTGCGCGCTGCTGGCCTTCAGCCTGAACACCGCCGCCTACACGGCCGAGATGCTGGCCGGTGCCATCCGTGAAACCTCGGCCGGCGAGATCGAATCGGCCCAAGCCTATGGCATGAACCGCTTTCAGGTGATGCGCCACATCGTGTTGCCCAGCGCGCTGCGCCGCACGCTGCCGGCCTACAGCAACGAAGTGGTCATGATGCTGCAAAGCACCAGCCTGGCCAGCGCCGTGCCCAGCATGCTGGACGTGACGGCGGCGGCCAGCCGCATCTACTCCACCTACTACCTGCCGTTCGAGGCGTATATTGCCGCTGCTGCCATTTACCTGGTGGCTTCGTTCTGCCTGATTGGCATGTTCCGGTTGGCAGAGAAACAGTTCTTGGCCTACCTCGCGCCCCGCAAGCACTGAACCGCCATGCAACGCGTTGACCACCCTCTTCTTACCAACAGCCTGGGCAGCCAAAAGTCGCTGACCAGCTTCCATTTTGGAACCGCGGGCACGGGCCTGAAGATCTACATCCAGGCCAGCCTGCACGCCGAAGAACTGCCCGGCATGCTGGTTGCGCACCATTTACGGGCGTTGCTCGAAAAGGCCGAGGCCGCAGGCCAAATCCATGGCGAGATCATTCTGGTGCCCGTGGCCAACCCGCTGGGCCTGGCGCAGCGCCTGGACAACAAACCGATGGGGCGTTTTGACCTGAACACCGGGGAAAACTTCAACCGCCACTACCCGGATCTGGCCAAGGCCGTTTTCCCCGCCATACAAAGCGCCTTGGGCAACGACGCGCAGGCGAATGTGGCCACCGTGCGCCGCGCCATGACCGCATACCTGCGCGACTGGGCGCCCAAGACCGAGCTGGAAAGCCTGCGCCGCACCCTGCTCACGCTGGCCCACGACGCCGACTTTGTGCTGGACCTGCACTGCGACTGCGAAGGCGTGATGCACTTCTACTCAGAAGAAAGCTGCTGGCCCCCGCTGGAGCCACTGGCGCGTTTTCTGGGTAGCAAGGCTATCCTGCTGGCCAAAAATTCGGGTGGTGGCCCGTTTGACGAATGCCTGTCGGGCGCGTGGTGGCAACTGGCCGATGCGCTCAAGGCGGCTGGTGTCAACGCCCCGCTGCCCCAAGGCTGCTGTAGCACCACCATCGAGTTGCGCGGTGAGGCCGATGTGACCCACGCACTGGCGCAAACCGATGCCAACGCCATCTTCTCCTTCTTGCAGCACCTGGCAGTGATCAGCAGTGCCACGCCGCCGGTCGTGCCGCCTTTCCAGTGCACGCCCACCCCGCTGGCCGGCTCCGAAACCCTGAAAGCACCCGGCCCGGGTGTGGTGGTGTTCGTGGCCGAATGTGGCACCCACATGCAGATCGGTGATCTGGTGGCCGAAGTGATTGACCCCATTGCCAACCACACCCACCGCGTGGTGGCCGGGGTGGAAGGCACGTTGTACGCCCACATCCGCGACCGTTATGTCACCACCGGCTGCGAACTGGCAAAAATAGCTGGCAGCAAACCATTTCGCACCGGCGACCTGCTCGGCGCCTGAGCCGTCTTCCGCACTGCCTGCCCCGATATTTCACGCATTGAATCCCATGACCACTTCCGCCCCCCAATTGAAGCTCCAGGTTGACAATATTCACAAGCGTTTTGGCGCCAACGAGGTGCTCAAAGGCGTGTCGCTGTCGGCCCATGCTGGCGACGTGATCGCCATCATCGGCAGCTCGGGCTCGGGCAAGAGCACCTTTCTGCGCTGCATCAACCTGCTGGAAAAACCGCACGAAGGCCGTATCAGCGTGGCCGGAGAAGAGATCAAGCTGGCTGCCGGCTCCAACGGCGAACTGAACGCCACGGATTCCAAGCAACTGGCGCGCATGCGCACCAAGCTGGCCATGGTGTTCCAGCACTTCAACCTGTGGGCCCACATGACGGTGCTGCAAAACATCATCGAAGCACCGGTGCACGTGATGGGCATTCCCAAAGACCAGGCCGTTGCCACCGCGCGCAAATACCTCGCCAAGGTCGGCTTGGAGGGCAAGGAAGACAGCTACCCGGCCCACCTCTCTGGCGGTCAGCAGCAGCGTGTGGCGATTGCCCGCGCACTGGCCATGGAGCCCGAGGTCATGCTGTTTGACGAACCCACCAGCGCGCTGGACCCCGAGCTGGTGTCCGAAGTGCTCAAGGTCATGAAAAACCTGGCCCTGGAAGGCCGCACCATGGTGGTCGTGACCCACGAAATGGGCTTTGCCCGCGAGGTGGCCAACCACCTGGTCTTCCTGCACAAGGGCCTGATCGAAGAACAGGGCAAACCAGCCGAAGTGCTGACCAACCCGAAGAGCGAACGTCTCGCGCAATTCCTTTCGGGCAGCCTGAAATAGCCCACCCACAGGTGACCACCGTGTCGTCCCACGAAGAATCGACACTGTTTGAGTTCTTGCCCATCGGGGCCTACCGGTCTGCGCCGGACGGCACGCTGCTGCGCATCAACACCGCACTGCTGCGGCTCAACGGCTACGCCACCGAAGCCGAGTTCCGTGCCGACACCAAAAACACCGCGCGCGATCCCTATGTCGCGCCCGGACGGCGCCGGCAGTTCATGGATCTGCTGTCAAGCCAGGGCCAGGTGCGCAACTTCGAATCGGAGATGGTGCGCTTCAACGCGCCAGAGACCATGTGGGTACGTGAGCACGCGCACGTGGTGCGCGATCCGCAGGGCGAGGTGCTGTACTTCGAAGGCACGATCGAAGACATCACCGAAGAACGTTCTGCCACGGCGCGGCTGGAGCAGAGCGAGGCGATCCTGCAAAGCATCCTGCACACCATTCCCGATCAGGTCTGGCTCAAGGACGTGGACGGTGTTTACCTCGCCTGCAACGACCAGTTTGCCAGCAACATGGGCACCAAGGCGGTGACCGTGGTGGGCACCACCGACGCCGCCTGGGTGAGTGCCGAGCTCGAACAGCAGTTCATCGATGCCGACCGCCGCGCCATCCAGTGGGGCAAGGCCATGCATTACCAGGAGGCGCTGATCACGACCTCCAATCCACAAGGCGACTGGTTTGAAGTGAGCCGCATACCGGTGCGCGACGGCGAAGGCCACACCATCGGCGTACTGGGCATTGCGCGGAATATCCAGGAACGCCGCGACGCAGAGAGCCAACTGCGCGACGCCAGCGAACAACTCGAACTGGTCATGATGGGCGCCGACCTGGGCCGCTGGGACCACGACCTGACCCAGGAAAAAGGCTACCGCCTGGACGCACGTGCCTGCCAGATCCTGGGCCGCCCGGCCCATGAGGCCACGCAGTACCGCGCCTGGGGCCACCTGATCCATCCCGACGACCTGCCGGGCACGCTGCGCGCCATGCGCTCCCATCTGGGTGGCAACACCCGCGCCTACGAGGCCGAGTACCGTGCCCGCCATACCGATGGCCGCTGGATCTGGCTGGCCAGCCGCGGCAAGGTGGTGCAGACCGGGCAGGACGAACAGCCGCTGCGCATGGTGGGCACCATCATGGACATCTCGGCGCGCAAACAGGCCGAGATCAAACTGCGTGCCACACAGGCCGAGCTGCAGGCCACGCTCAACGCGATTCCCGACCTGCTCATTGAGTTCAGCGCCGACGGCCACTACCGCGCGATACACAGCCACACCGGAACCGATCTGATTGCCCCCATCGAAGAACAGATCGGCAAAACCCTGCACCAGGTCATCAACCTTGAAGCAGCAGACACCTGCATGGCCGCCTTGCGGGAGGCACTGGAAGTGGGCCATTCATTTGGCAAGCAGTACTGGGTGGACGGCCCGAACGGAAAGATCTGGTTTGAGCTGTCGGCCGTGCGTAAGCCGACCGAGCCTGGCGACGAGCAACGCCTGATCGCCGTGGCGCGCAACATCACCGAACGCAAGATGGCCGAGGAGTCCATTCGCCACCTGGCCTTCCACGACAGCCTGACCGACCTGCCCAACCGCCGCCTGCTGGGTGACCGGCTGCAACAGGCCGTGACGGCCAGTGCCCGCCAGCAGCAATACGGCGCCCTGCTGTTTCTGGACCTGGATCGCTTCAAACAACTCAACGACACCCAGGGCCACGAAGTCGGCGATCTGCTGCTCAAGGAAGTGGCGCAACGCCTCAAGCTCTGCGTGCGCGCCATTGACACCGTGGCGCGTCTGGGCGGTGACGAGTTTGTGGTGCTGATCCAGGACCTCAGCACCGAACCCGATGCAGCCCGCCTGCACGCCACCACCGTGGGCCACAAGATTCTGGCCAGTCTGAACGAGCCCTACACACTGGGCGGGCTGGAGGCGAGCACCACACCCAGCATCGGCATCACCCTGTTCCAGGGCAATGTGGTGCCCCCCGCAGAGATTCTGAAACAGGCCGACATGGCCATGTACCAAGCCAAGGCCGAAGGCCGCAACACGCTCTGCTTTTACGCGCAAAATACGGCTTAAGCGTCCGTTGGCGAATACAGCGCCATTTACAGATAAAAATGGGCTCTAGCCCTCATACAGTCTGCGCAAGCAGCTATAAAAACAATAGCAAACCATGCTTCACTTCTTACCCCCTGCCCTGCGCGGCCTGATCGCCACGCTGCTCATGGTGCTCAATACGCTGTTCTGGGTGCCCATCCTGCTGGCGTTCACCGTGGTCAAGCTGGTGCTGCCCTTCAGACAGGTGCGCCTGTTGCTGGACCCGGTGTTGCTGTTCATCGCCGAATCCTGGATCTCGTGCAACAGCGGCTGGATGGACCTGACGCAGAAGACCGAGTGGGATGTGCAAGGTGTGGACGGGCTGGACCCGCACAGCTGGTACATGGTCAACAGCAACCACCAGTCCTGGGTCGACATTCTGGTGCTGCAGTACCACCTGAACCGGCGCATTCCGCTGCTCAAGTTTTTCCTGAAAGCACAGCTCATCTGGGTTCCGGTGATTGGTGTGGCCTGGTGGGCGCTGGACTTTCCGTTCATGCGCCGCCACAGCGAAGAGTTTTTAAAGAAACACCCCGAAATGCGCGGCAAGGACCAGGAGACCACGCGCAAAGCCTGTGCCAAGTTCGCCCTGATTCCCACCAGCGTGATGAACTTCCTGGAGGGAACACGTTTCACTCCGGCCAAACACGCCAAGCAAAACTCGCCTTACCAACACCTGCTCAAACCCAAAGCGGGCGGCATGGCGCTGGCGCTGGATGCCATGGGCGAGAAGTTCCAGTCCATCCTCGATGTGACCATCGTCTATCCCGACGGTATTCCCACCTTTGGCCATTTCCTGCGTGGCAACCTGCGCCGCGTGGTCGTGCGCGTGCGCAGCCTGCCGGTGCCAAAGCATCTGCTGGGCGGCAACTACTCGGGCGACCCGGCTTTTCGCGAAGCGTTCTCCCAATGGGTGCAACAGCTGTGGCGTGACAAGGACGCCCAGATCACCGCGCTGCTGGAAGAAAGCGCGGCGGCCACCACCCTGCCCCCCGCGCGTGGCTAAGCGCGGCTAAACTTCGCCGCTCGCCCACGCCAACCCTGGCTTCGCATTCCACGAGTTCCCTACCTTGCCCCCTACCGCATCCGCTCCCCTGCCATTCTTCACGCGTCCGCGCATCGTTTTTCTGCTGGCCAGCCTGTGCTGCCTGTTGTGGGGCAGTGCCTACCCGGCCATCAAACAGGGCTACGCGCTGCTGGAAATTGGCCGCAACGACCTGGCCGCACAGTTGCTGTTTGCGGGTTACCGTTTTGTGGGCGCCGGTGCGCTGCTGCTGGTGTTTGCCAAGCTCTCCGGCAAGTCACTGGTGCTGCACCGCGCGCAGGCCGGCCAAGTGGCGCTGCTGGGTGTGTTGCAGACCACACTGCAGTACATCTTTTTCTACATCGGCCTGGCCCACACCACGGGGGTGAAGGGCTCCATCCTCAACGCCTCGGGCGTGTTTTTCAGCGTGCTGCTGGCGCATTTTGTGTACCACAACGACACCCTCACCTGGCGCAAGATCACGGGTTGCGCGCTGGGCTTTGCCGGTGTGCTGGCTGTGAACCTGGGCGGACTGCTGGGTGGCGGTGCGGCGGCCAACGCGGAGTTTTCGTTGCTCGGTGAAGGATTCATTGTGCTGGCGGCGCTGGTGCTGTCAGCGGCTTCGTTGTACGGCAAACGCATCTCGCAAGGCATGGACTCGGTGGTCATGACCGGCTACCAGCTCGGCATGGGCGGCGTGGCGCTGGTGGCGATTGGCTGGGTGGCGGGCGGGCGCATTAGCGCGTTTGGCGTAGCACCCGCGCTGCTGCTGGGCTACATGGCAGTACTGTCGGCCGTGGCCTTTGCGTTGTGGAGCGTGTTGCTCAAGTTCAACCGCGTGAGCACCGTGGCGGTGTACAGCTTTCTGGTGCCGGTGTTTGGCGCCTGCCTCTCGGCGCTGTTCCTCGGCGAGTCGCTGCTGGAGTGGAAATACCTGGTGGCCCTGCTCATGGTGAGCGTAGGCATCTGGTGGGTGTCCAAAACCTGAGCCTTCCGATGGACATGCTGAAAACACTGGGCCTGTTTGCCACCACCGCAGTGGCGGAAATTCTGGGCTGTTACCTGGTCTGGCTGTGGCTCGCACAGGGCCGCGCCATCTGGCTGCTGTTGCCCGCAGCACTGAGCCTGGCCGCCTTTGCCTGGCTGCTCACATTGCACCCCAGTGCGGCCGGTCGCGTGTACGCGGCCTATGGCGGTGTCTACATCGGCATGGCGCTGGTATGGCTGTGGCTGGTGGATGGCATCCAACCCAGCACGACGGACTGGGTTGGTGCCGCGGTCAGCCTGCTGGGCATGGGCATCATCATGTTTGGCCCACGCCCGACCTAAAACCGCAGACAACACGCATCCCCTTCAGGCTGAGCTTGTCGAAGCCCTCAGCAATTGCCGATTGGTAAAGGCTGCGTTTCGCCCTTCGACACGCTCAGGACAGGCCAGGCTCAACGCGAACGGACATAGGCATTGAAGGCTGTTTAGCGTTGCTGCGTCTTGCCGGTGTCATCCGACAACAGGATTTCCACGCGGCGGTTCTGCTGGCGGCCGGCAGCCGTATCGTTGCTGGCCACCGAGTACGCAGCGCCATAACCACGCACACCAATGCGTTCTATGCCAATGCCCATTTGCAGCAAGGCATCACGCACCGAGATACCGCGGCGCTCCGACAAATCCTGGTTGTAGGCAACGGTGCCGGTGCTGTCGGTAAAACCTTCCACCAGCACGGTGCGCAACGGGTTTTGCTGCAGTACCGTGGCCAGCTTCTGCACGTTGCGCAGGCCGTCCGGTGTCAGGCTTGCGCGGTCCGTACCAAACAGCACTTCGCCCAGCGTGATCACCATGCCACGCTCGGTCTTTTGGGCGGACAGGTCGGCCAGTTGGGCTTCGAGCTGTGCGGTGCGTGCCTGGGCCTCTGCCGCTTTTTGTTGCGCAAGGGCCGCTTCGCTCTGGGCCTGCTGCGCGATCGCCTGCGACTGCTGTGCGTTGGTGTTGGCCTGCATGGCTTCCGTGGTGCGCTGAATCAAGCGCATCTCATCACGTTCCTTGGCCGCGCGGGCGGCCTGTGCTTCCGTCTGCTTCTGTTTCACCACGACGCTGGTCATGGCGATTTTTTGCTGCGCCAGTTCGGCCAGGGCATCGACCCGGTCCTTGGCAGCGCCTTGGGCCGAGGCGTTATTGGCACGCTGCATGGCGTCGCTGGCCAGTTTCATCTCCAACGGAGCGTAGGTGGGTACGTCCGGGTTGGCTTGGATCTGGCTGTAGTCATTGCGTGTGCTCTCCAGCAGCGTGGTGCTGGTGGGCTTGGATGCACAGGCGCCGAGCACCAAAGCGATAGCCAGAACGGCGGGGGTCAGTACGAATTTTTTCATGGTGGATTCCTTCAAAGGTTAGAGAAAAAGTGCGCTGGCGTGGGTGCTCAGCTAAGGGGGCTGTCGGTGGACAGTGCTTGGGGAACGTGTTGCGGCAGTACCAGCACGCCTTGTGCGTTGGGCAAGGCCTCGATCTTCATGACCGGTGCTGTCCCCTGCACGCCGCCAAAAATGGTGGCAAACGCGGCATCGGCCGCGTCGCGTCCGGTGGCAAAACGCACAAAGCCCATGGGAATGGCGGTGCCAGACGGGTCAAACAAATACCAGCGCTGCCCCACAAACACTTCCACATAGGCGTGAAAGTCGGTAGGTCCCAGCGCCGGATCGGCACCGTAATCAATGCCGGTGGCAAAACGCGCGGGGATGTTCACGCCGCGGCACAGTGCAATCATCAAATGGGCAAAGTCGCGGCAGACACCGGTTTCGTCCACCAGAGTGTCCAACGCTGTGGTGTTGCCATTGGACGTGTTGGAACGGAACATCACGCGTTGCGTGACCCAGTTGCTGATGGCCTGCACCCGGGTGAACCCCTGCGGCAGGTGGCCAAACTCCTTCACCGCCAGGCGGTGCAGGCGGTCAGACTCGCAGTAGCGGCTGGGGTAGATGTACGGCAACACCGCACCGGGCAGATCCGCCACGCTGACCTCGGCCACTTCCATCGGCTGCGCCACATGGTGGTCCAGGTCCACCACCGCGTCGTAATGCACGGTGAGCGGCCCGGCCTCCGGGGCATGCAGTCGCAAGTAGCGGTTGTGGGTCACCGCATCGGTGTACATCGCGGGTTGCAGCGGCTGGCTGATGGTCAGCGACTCACGCACCACCGTCTGGTGCGCGGTCTGGGCCGCATGGATGTTGAAGATGAAATCGCAGCCGGGCTGCGTGATTTCATAGTTCAAGGTGATGGAGAAGCCCAGCCTAAGCACGCGGCTCGCCCTTGGCGTTTACGCGGATGGTCTTGCCCGGAGGCGAAGTCATCTGCACCTGGTGCTCCTGGCCCCGGAAGGTGTAACCCACGTCCCAGAACTCGGGCTTGGCCTGGCTGGTGTTGGTGCTGCAGCGTTCTACTTCCCGCGTGGTGGCGGGTGTGTTGTCACGCCCCACATGGGCGCCTACGGCCGCACCGGCGACAGCGCCACCGACGGTGGCCAGATCACGCCCACCGCCGCTGCCCACCTGGTGACCCAACACGCCGCCCAGCAATCCGCCGATCAGCGCGCCGGTGGGGTTCAACTTGCCCTGGGTGGCGGGCACATCTTCACGCTCCATCCAGCAACGTTTCTCGGGCGGGCCCACCACCGCGCGCACGGATTGGACATTGGCGTTAAACAGTTTCTCGCCGCGGCGGCGGCGGTTGTCGTACACCGGTTGCACCGGCAGAGGGGCATAACGGCTGTCATCAATACGTGCCTCCTTGTGGATGGCGCGCACCGAAGAGATGCGGTCGTTCATGCCCATGGCCGTCAGCGAGGCGTAACGCCCCGGGCGCAGCACCACGCAGCGCCCGCCGAAGTAGGCGTCGTCACACGCCTCCCAGCGGTCATTCAGCACAATCGCCGAGGTGGCACGGTCGTTGAACCCTGTGGTCCTGAAGTTGTCGATGGGCAAGGTGGCAGAGACCGAGCGTCCCTGAAAATCCTGGTTTTCGTAGAAGATGATTTCTGCGCTGGCCATGCCGGCGCTGACCAGAGCGGTCACTGCCAACAGGTGTTTAAAAGTCGTTTTCATGGTGGTTCCCGTAAGTGACAAAGGCCGCTGCAGTGCCCTGTGGCGGATGCAGTGGATGTGTGGGTCCAAGCATCCGGCAATGCGTGGTCCGTGCGAAGCGGCGAAGGCCGCCACTTGCCGTAGTCGCAGTCCTACGCACCCCGGTGCTGTCAGAGTGCTCCTACAGCCCAGCGGCCTGTGGTCTGACACGCCTGCGGCGAGATGACCGATTCCACTCTGGCACCCGTCCGCGCACAATGAATTCGAAGCCAGTCCAACGGCTGCTTCACCTTCCCACCCACTTCAAGGAATCCCATGAAAAACGAACCCAACCTCCACACCAACAACGGCAGCGTCGCCGCCAACCAGATCGCTCCGCTGCTGGACCGCGCCACCGAACAGGCCGGTGCCCTGGCACAACGCGGCTTGCATGCCGTGCAGGACAGCGCACAGCAACTGCGCGAGAAAGCCGCCCACTCCGGTGAAGTGACGGTGCGTTATATTCAGAGCGACCCGGTCAAGGCCGTGCTGATTGCTGCAGCCACCGGCGCGGCACTGATGGCCCTGATCAGTCTGGCGAGCCGCTCACGCCACCATTAATCCAACAAGCGCACAGGACACAGGCAACATGCTGCACCCGCTGTTTCACTTGATCGCCACCCAGCCGCAATTGCTGGGTGACCATGCACAGGCCTATGGCGAACTGATCAGCACGGAGCTGGCCACACAGGCTGCTGTCCTGAAACGGCGCACCCTGTATGGCGCGCTGGCGCTGTGTTTTCTGGGCGTTGCCATCGTGTTGGCAGGTGTGGCGCTGATGCTGTGGGCCACGCTGGTGCCTGCGCCCGCCCAGACGACTGTCTGGGTGCTGATTCTGGTGCCCGCAGTTCCTGCGGCGCTGGCGCTCGCCTGTTACCTGCTGGCACGCTCCGGAGGCACTGAAGAAGATGCTGCTTTTGCGGAGTTGCGCCGCCAATTACAAGCCGACATGGCCCTGCTGCGCGGTATGGGCACATGAGCGCCCCGCAGCTCACGCCGGTAGAGCGCCTGGCCCTGTCGCGCGAACGTTTGCGCGTGGCCATTGCCCACAATGCGGCCGCACGGGCTTCCGGTGCTACCGCGCCCGGTGCAGGCCTGATCGATATTCTCAAAACTGCCGTACCCGGCGCCGGTCTGTTGATCGACACGCTGGGCCCCACATTCAAGCAATGGTGGGCGCGCCACCCCCTGCAATCCAGCAGTGCGATGACAAGCGACGTCGTCCGTACGGTGCTGCGCCCGGTGGCACAGCGCCACCCCGTGGCGCTGATGGCCGGTGCCGTGGTGCTGGGCGCAGTGCTGATCTGGAGTCGCCCATGGCGCTGGGCATTCCGACCGCGCAACCTGTTCGCCACCATAGGCCCGACGCTGGTGTCCAGCGTGCTGGCCTCTGCAGCCGTCCAGTCGTGGATTGCCAGCGTGCTGGCCCAGGAAAAAGACAGCGCGCAGGCACAGAACCAGGAACCCCCGGTGTCAGAATAGGTGCATGACCGCACCTGACACCCTCGCCAGCCTGCAGGCCCGCCACGGCGAGCGTTACCGCTGGTTGCTGCTTCTGTCCGTCATGATTGGCACCATGGCGTCCATCATGTCGTCCACCATCATCAACGTGGCGGTGCCCGACATGAGCCGCTACTTCGGTCTGGGCCAAGACCGCATGCAGTGGGTGTCGTCGGGCTTCATGGTCGCCATGACGGTTTCCATGCTCACCACCCCCTGGTTGCTCTCACGCTTTGGCTACCGCAAAACCTACGCCTGGGCCATGCTGCTGCTTTTGGCCGGTGGCGTGTCGGGTGGCCTCAGCACCAATTTTGACCTCGTACTGCTGGCCCGTGTGGCCGAAGGGCTGGCGTCCGGCGTGGTGCAGCCCATACCGGCCATCATCATCCTGCACGCCTTTGGCTCCAACGAACAGGGCCGCGCCAGCGGCATCTTTGGCATGGGCGTGGTGCTGGCACCGGCCATCGGGCCCAGCATCGGCGGGTTGCTGGTGGACTGGTTTGGCTGGCGCTCCACCTTCTACATGGTGGTGCCGTTTTGTCTGGCGTCCCTTTACATGGGGCGGCGCTTTATTCCCGCGTTCACCACCGCCACAACAGACCACGCAGACGATGCGCCCAAACCCACGCTGGACTGGCGCGGCCTGGGTTTGGCCACGGCGGCGACGCTGTGCCTTCTCAACGGTCTGGTCACGCTGCAGAGCAATGGCCTGGCGCACTCTGCCGTCATGCTGGGCATTGCGGCGCTGGCGCTTTATATGTTCGTGCGCTGGCAGAGCCGTCTGAGCCACACCCACCGCGGGCCACACCAGCAGGCGCCACTGATGAACCTGGCGCTGTTCAACCACCGCCAGTTCGCCATGGGCAGCCTGGTGTCGTTCATCTACGGAACAGCGCTGTTTGGCTCCACCTACCTGCTGCCGGTGTACCTGCAGATGGGGCTGGGCATGTCGGCCGCGCACGTGGGCACCATCATGCTGCCCGCCGGTATTGCGCTGGCCATCACCATTCCACTGGTAGGCCGCATGGCTGACAAACACCCCACGCATCTGCTGGTCAGCATAGGCCTGGTGCTGCTGGCGCTGGGCTTTGCGCTGATGGTGACGGTGGGGCTGGGCTCGGCCATTGTGCTCATCGTGGCCTGGGTCGTGGTGGGGCGCATCGGACTGGGCTTTATCCTGCCTTCGCTGAACCTGGGCTCGATGCGCGGCCTCTCCAAAAACCTGATTCCGCAGGGCTCCAGCGTGATCAACTTTGTCCGCATGGTGGGCGGTGCCGTGGGCGTGAGCGTCTGCGCCATCGTGCTGGAGTGGCGCCTGGCGGTGCATGGTCAGTCCCTCACCCACCCCACGCCCAGCGCAGAGCGGCTCACGGCGTTCAACGAATCCTTTCTGATGCTGGCCGCGCTGTGCGCCATTGCCATCGTGGCGGCCTGGCAGCTGCGTGACGACAAGACCAGGCACTGAAGCGGCCCGCATATTGCTACTGAATTCATAGCTGCTTGCGCATACCCCACGCTGGCCAAGGCCTTATTTCTTGTAAATTTTCTGGCTTGGCAGCTTTACCCCAGATTCACCTTTTGGCGCATTGACACAGGTCCATGTAGCCCTCACTATTGGTTCAACCGCCCAACCTGAGATCCATTTTTTCCCATGACATCGAATTCGGACAAAGAGTGCATCCTGGTGCTGCAGGGTGGCGGCGCATTGGGGTCTTACCAGGCCGGCGTGTTTGAGGCGCTGAGCAAGGTCTACCGCGAGCCCACCTGGATGGCGGGCATCTCGATCGGTGCCATCAATTGCGCCCTGATTGCCGGTAATCCACCCCACCAACGTGTGGCGCGCCTGCGCGAATTCTGGGAACTGGTCAGTTCCTCACAGGCGGCGCCCAGCCTGGCCAGTGCGCCATTGCGCGAGCTGCTCAACGAAGCCAGCGCCAGCCAGGCCATGCTGTTTGGTGTGCCAGGCTTTTACGCGCCCCGCTTTCCGCCCGCGCCACTGCAGCCCCGCGGCACGCTGGAGGCCATCAGCTACTACGACACCGCGCCGCTGCGAAAAACACTGGAGCGGCTGGTGGACTTTGACCGCATCAACGCGGGCCCGATGCGGCTGTCCGTGGGCGCGGTCAATGTGCGCAGCGGTAACTTCGAATATTTCGACTCATCCAAACAGCGCATCGACGTGCGCCACATCATGGCCAGCGGCGCCCTGCCACCGGGCTTTGCGCCGGTGGAGATTGATGGCGAGCACTACTGGGACGGCGGTCTGGTCTCCAACACGCCGCTGCAGTATGTGCTGGACCAGCCCGGTGACCAGCAGCGCACCGTGTTCCAGGTGGATTTGTTTGCCGCTGCGGGCGCGCTGCCCGCCACGCTGGCCGAGGTGACCGAGCGCGAGAAAGACATCCGCTTCTCCAGCCGTACCCGGCTCAACACCACCATGGAGCTGGACCGTCAGGTGATTGCCCAAGCCGCGCAGCGCCTGCTGGCCAAGTTGCCACCCGAGTTGCGCCGTGACCCGGATGCCCGCGCGCTGGCCCGCCTGCGCTGTGAGGGCGGTGTGGATGTGGTGCACCTGATTTACCGCAGCAAGCACTACGAAAGCCAGTCCAAAGACTACGAGTTCTCCCGCCTGTCCATGGAAGAACACTGGGACTCCGGGCGCGCCGACATGGCCCATACCTTGCACGATGCGCGCTGGACCGGACGCGAACGCAATGCGCACGGCGTGCGCGTGTTTGACCTCGCATCCAACGCCTAAGCCCCCATACCCTTTTCATCTTCACTTATTGAAAGCACCGCCATGAAACTCCAGGACAAAGTCTGCATCGTTACCGGCGCCGCCAGTGGCATTGGCAAGGAAATCGCCCTCACCTACGCGCGCGAAGGCGGCAAGGTGGTGATTGCGGACCTGAACAAGGCCGCCGCACAAGCAGCTGCGGACGAAATCGTCAAGGCGGGCGGCACGGCGATGGCCGTGGCCATGGATGTGACCAACGAAGACCAGGTGAATGCCGCCGTGGCTGAGGTGGTGGCGGCCTATGGCGGTGTGGACGTGCTGGTGAGCAATGCCGGCATCCAGATCGTGCACCCGATTGAAGAGTTTCCGTTTGCCGACTGGAAGAAGATGCTGGCCATCCACCTGGACGGCGCCTTCCTCACCACCAAGGCGGTCATGCCGCACATGCAAAAGTCCGGCAACGGCGGCAGCATCATCTACATGGGATCGGTGCACTCCAAGGAAGCCTCGGTACTCAAATCCGCCTACGTCACCGCCAAGCACGGCCTCATTGGCCTGTGCAAAACCGTGTCGAAGGAAGGCGGCAAGTACAAGATCCGCGCCAATGTCATTTGCCCCGGTTTTGTGCGCACCCCACTAGTGGAAAAGCAGATCCCCGAGCAAGCCGCCGCATTGGGGATCAGCGAAGACGACGTGATCAAGAAGGTGATGCTCAAGGAAACGGTGGACGGTGAATTCACCACGGTACAGGACGTGGCCGAGGTGGCGCTGCTATTTGCCGGCTTCAACTCCAACGCGCTGACCGGTCAGTCCATCGTGGTCAGCCACGGCTGGTTCATGCAGTAAGCACTGCGGCCCGCACCTGCGGCGGAATGCGCCGCGGCTTGAGCGTGTCGGCCTGCACGCAGCCAATGCGAATGCGGCCCTGCGCCAGCAACGTGTCGCCGCGCCAGGCTTCCTGTTCCAGCACCATCGAGGCCGCGCCCTGCTCCACCACCTTCACGCCCACGGCCATCAGGTCGTCCAGCTTGGCCGGTGCCAGGTAGCGCATCTGCACCTCGGCCACCACAAAGATGGCGCCGGTTTCCTCACGCAGGGCCTGCTGCTCCACGCCCGCGGCGCGCAGCCATTCGGTGCGGGCGCGCTCAAAAAATTTCAGGTAGTTGGCGTAGAAGACCACGCCACCGGCATCGGTGTCTTCCCAGTACACGCGAATGGAAAAAGGGTTGCAAAGTTCGGGCACAGGCAATGGGGCTCCAGTAGACAAAGGTCGTCTGCATTCTATTTCTGAGCCATGGCAATTTGATAGTGAGATACTCCAAGGCTCCATAGATTCGCACGGTTGTGCAACCCTTACAGCACCACAACCGCTGCACACGCAATTGGCTTCAGACATACGCCCCATGAGCTCTCCGCGCATTCAAGGTTGGTGCCCCGGCGCGCTACAGCCCATGTTGGCCGAAGACGGCTGGGTCGTACGGATACGCCCGCCGCTGGGTCGGCTCACCCAGGCCCAGGCCCGTGGCATAGCAGCCCTGGCCAGCCGCTTTGCGCAAGACACCGTAGAGATCACTGGCCGTGCCAATCTGCAACTGCGGGGCATCACGGATGTTGACTACCCAGTGTTGCTGCCAGGCCTGCAAGCATTGGGCCTGGTAGATGCCGATATACGGGCAGAGTCGCGCCGCAACCTGCTGCTTGCCCCGTTCTGGCAAGCCGACGACGGTACGACCGAGCTGGCCAACGCTTTGGCACTGGCACTGAATGCGCCCCAAGCCCCCAATCTCCCGGCGAAATTTGGTTTCGCACTGGACTGCGGAGACACACCAGTCCTGCGCACCAGTTCGGCGGACATTCGCATTGAGCGTTGCGATAGCGGTTTTCTGGTGTACGCCGATGGAAGCACCACTGGCGCGCTGGCACAAGTGGGCGACGTAGTTGCCCTTGCCATGGCACTGGCTCGGTGGTTCATTGACGCCGGTGGCATCGCCACCCCGCGCAAACGCATGGCGTCTCTGGTTGCAAGCCAGCCGCTGCCACACCGTTTCACCGCCACACCGGTGCCAGCCGCAGCGCAGCACCAGCCGCCGTTGGGCCGCGTGCCGCAGGGCTATCTGGCCGCCCTGGAGTTGGGGCAGTTGCCCGCGACCACATTGGCCGCGTTGGCAGAGCTGGCGCACCTGCGCCTGACACCTTGGCGCAGCGTGTTGCTGGAGGGCGTGGAGGCCATCCCCGCTCTGCCAGACCTCATCACCCGCGCCGACGACCCGCGCTTGCGCATCCACGCCTGCACGGGCGCTCCCGGTTGTGGGCAGGCGGCAGGCGCCACCCGGCCACTGGCCCGCGCACTGGCGGCCTTCCTGCCGGTCGGCCAGACACTGCATGTCTCTGGCTGCACCAAAGGCTGCGCCCACCCCGCACCAACACTGACCGTGGTGGCCACCACCACGGGTTACAACCTGATTCACCACGGCAACGCCGCGTCCCCCGCCGATTTGGTGGGGCTGACCCCGGCGGCACTGGCCACCCAGCTACAAGAACGAGCGCATGCGACACCTTTATGAAACCGATGGCGAGGCCATCTACCGGCAGTCCTTTGCCATCATCCGGGCCGAGGCCGATCTGGCCCGCTTTGACGCCGTGGAAGAAATGGCCGCGGTGCGCATGGTGCACGCCGCCGGCATGGTGGGCCTGGAATCCCAGATCCAATTCACACCCGGCATGGCCCAGGCCACCCGGGCTGCGCTGGAGGCCGGCGCGCCCATTCTGTGTGACGTGCGCATGGTGAGCGAAGGCATAACGCGCAGCCGCCTGCCTGCCAACAACGCCGTGATCTGCACCTTGCAGGAGCCCGAAGTGCGTTCCCTGGCGCAGACCCTGGGCACCACCCGCAGCGCCGCCGCGGTAGAGCTGTGGCGCCCGCACCTGGCCGGAGCCGTGGTGGCCATTGGCAATGCGCCCACCGCGCTGTTTCACCTGCTGAATCTGTTGCAAGACCCCAACTATCCAAGGCCTGCCGCCATCATTGCCTGCCCCGTGGGCTTTGTGGGCGCGGCCGAATCCAAGACGGCACTGATGGCGGCGCCGCCCGTGCCATGTATGGTGGTGAGCGGCCGGTTGGGTGGCTCTGCCATTACCGTGGCGGCGATCAATGCGCTGGCCAGCCGGAGGGAGATTTGATGGGCCGCATTGTCTGTGCCGGCCTGGGGCCTGGCGACCCCGATCTGATGAGCGTGCGCTCGGACCGCGCCATCCGCAGTGCCGGGCATGTGGCGTACTTCCGCAAAAAGGGGCGCCCCGGCCAGGCCCGGCGCATTGTGGAAGGCATGTTGGCGCCGCACGCCGTGGAGTACCCGATGGAGTACCCGGTGACCACCGAGCTGCCGTTTGACAGCCCCGAGTACATCCACTGCCTGGCCAGCTTTTACGACGAATGGGCCGAGCGCCTGGCCGTGCTCGCACAGGCGCAGGACGTGCTGGTGCTGTGCGAGGGCGACCCGTTTTTCTACGGCTCCTTCATGCACCTGTACACCCGCCTGCAGGGCCGCGCCCAAGTCGACGTCATCCCCGGCATTCCCGGCATGGTGGGCTGCTGGTCGGCCACGCAAACACCCATCACCTGGGGCGACGACGTGATGACCGTGCTCATGGGTACCTTGCCCGATGCCGAGCTGGAGCGGCACATGCAATCGGCAGACGCACTGGTCATCATGAAGACCGGGCGCAACCTGCCCCGCGTGCGCCGGGCGCTGCAGGCCACGGGCCGACTGGAGCAGGCCTGGCTGGTGGAGCGCGGCACCATGCCGGGCCAGCGTGTGCTGCCATTGGCCGAGGTGGACGGCAACGACTGCCCTTACTTCGCCATCGTGCTGGTGCACGGCCATGGTCGGCGCCCCGAGGTGCAGGAATGAAAGGCTGGCTGTGCATTGCCGGCCTGGGGCCGGGTGACGAGCAGTTGGTCACGCCCGAGGTCAGCGCTGCGCTGGCCGAGGCGACCGATATCGTGGGTTACATCCCTTACGTGGCGCGCATTGCGCCTCGGCCGGGGCTCACCCTGCATGCCTCGGACAACCGGGTGGAGATGGACCGGGCGCTTGCAGCGTTGCAGATGGCGGCTGCGGGCCACAAGGTGGTGGTGGTGTCCTCGGGCGACCCCGGCGTGTTTGCCATGGCGGCGGCTGTGTTTGAAGCACTGGAAGGCCAAGCGCACTGGCAGGATTTGGATATCCGCGTGTTGCCCGGCATCACCGCCATGCTGGCCGCTGCGGCCAAGGCGGGCGCGCCACTGGGCCACGATTTTTGCGCCATCAACCTCAGCGACAACCTGAAGCCCGCCAGCCTGATTGAAGCGCGCGTGCGCGCTGCGGCCGGTGCCGATTTTGCGATGGCGTTTTACAACCCGCGCTCCGCCAGCCGCCCGGATACCTTTGCGCGCATCCTTGCGCTACTGCTGGAGATGTGTGGCCCAGACCGGCTCATCACCTTTGCCCGGGCGGTGAGCACGCCCGAAGAGCGCATTGCCACCGTCACCCTGGCGCAGGCGCGTGCCGACATGGCTGACATGCGCACGGTCGTCATCGTGGGCAATAGCGCGACCCGGCAGGTTGGCCGGTTTGTTTACACGCCGCGTTCAGTGGCCCTGCCGGTGTTGCCATGAGGGTCCGCAAGCCACTGCAACACCTCGTCGACACCGCCCACGGTGGAGCGTGCCGGGATGATCGGGCGGTCGATCAGGATGACGGGCAGGCCCAAGGCGCGGGCGGCGCTGAGCTTGGCCTCCGCGCCGCTGCCGCCAGAGTTTTTGGCGACGACGTGCGTGATGCGGTGCTGCCGCAGCAAAGCGGTATCACCAGCTTCGGTAAACGGACCGCGTGCCAGCACGATGTGCCCGCGCTCGAGTGGCAGTTCCACCGAGGCATCCACCAGGCGCAACAAAAACCAGTGCTGCGGCTGGGCCAGAAATGGCGCCAGATGCTGGCGTCCAATGGCCAGAAAAACACGGGCGGGTGCTTCGGGCAGCGCACGCACTGCGGAGTCCATGTCAGGAACCGGCTGCCAATGGTCACCAGCCTGCGCCTGCCAAGCCGGGCGCTCCAGCGCCAACAGCGGAATGCCGGTCGCCGCACAGGCACCCACGGCGTTGCGACTCATCTGGGCGGCGAAGGGATGGGTGGCGTCCACCACATGGCTGATGCGCTGCTCCCGCAGCCAGGCACGCAAACCATCCACCCCGCCAAAGCCCCCAACCCGCACGGGCAGGGGCTGTGGCAGCGGGGATTCGGTACGGCCGGCATAGGAAAACACGGCGTCCACCTGCGTATCGGCCAAGGCCTGGGCCAGGCGGCTGGCTTCGGTGGTGCCCCCCAACACGAGAACACGCGGTATGGCTGAACCCTGGCTTTCAATCATTGGCATGGGGGAAGATGGGCTGCATGGTCTGTCGGATGGTAGCCGCTCGGCTTTGGCGAATGCACTGCATGTGGTCGGCGGCCCCAGGCACCTGGCCTTGGCGCAGGCGGGAGAGCGTGGCATCGCCTGGCCCGTGCCGTTTGATATCGCGCCCGTACTGGCACTGCGCGGCCAGTCCACTGTGGTGTTGGCCTCAGGCGACCCATTTTGGTTTGGTGCGGGTGGCAGCCTGGCCAAGCACTTAGACCCCGGCGAATGGCGGGCGTTCCCCGCACCCAGCACCTTTGCTTGGGCTATGGCCCGCTTGGGCTGGCCCCTGGAAACCACGCATTGTTTTGGATTGCACGCCACGCCCTTTGCGACTACCCGGCAGGTGCTGCAAACCGGCCAACGGCTGGTCTGCCTGCTACGCGATGGCCCAGCGGTTGCGGACTACGCACATTGGTTGACGGCGCTGGGCGCGGGCGATTCCCGCGTCTGGGTGCTGGAAGCCCTGGGCGGCCCGCGCGAGCGCGTGCGTGAGGCTCTGGCGCGCACTTGTCACTTCGCAGACATTGCGGCACCTGTGGCCATCGCAGTAGAAGTGGTCGGCCTGAACGGCATGGCGCGCACGCCTGGGCGCCCCGACGCCGACTTTGCCCACGATGGGCAGATCACAAAATCCCCGGTACGGGCCATCACGCTGGCTGCGCTGGCGCCGCGCCAGGGAGAACACCTGTGGGACCTGGGCGCGGGCTCCGGCTCGATTGCCGTGGAGTGGTGCCTGGCTGGCGGCACGGCCAGCGCCGTGGAGCAACATGGTGAGCGGGTGGTCAATATTCAGGCGAATGCCCAGCGCTTTGGCGTGGCCACTGCACTATCGGTGGTGCACGGGCCTGCCCTGCTGGCCCTGCAGAACTTGCCCAGAGCCGATGCGGTATTTGTGGGCGGCGGATTTGACCTGGCATTGTTCGAAGCACTTCGGGCCGCCGTGCCGCAAGGCTGCCGCCTGGTGGTCAATGCCGTGACGCTGGAAACCGAATCAGCCCTGCTGCAACTGCATGCGCTGCACGGCGGCGAACTGCTGCGCATCGAGCTGGCGCAGGCCGCACCGCTGGGGCGCATGCGCGGCTGGCAGCCTAGCCGCCCCGCGGTGCAGTGGAGCATCCGGCTATGAAGGGCTGGGCATGAGCGTAGCCGGGTTCGGGTTTCGTGCTGCGGCGACTACTGAGTCGTTGAAGCACGCTCTGGAGCTTGCCTTGGCGCAAGCGGACGCGCCTATCGCTCTGACCGCGCTGGCCACGGCCTGGGACAAGGCGGCCGCCCCGGCGTTTGTGCGTTTTGCCGCCGAGTGGGGCTTGCCGGTGCAGGCCATTGCGGCAGAGGCCTTGCACACGCAGCCGGCCCACACCAGCGCCCATGTGCCTGCACGGTATGGCCAGCACAGCCTGGCCGAGTCTTCTGCACTGGCGGCCGCTGGCCCCGGTGCGCAACTGCGGGGGCTGCGCTGCGTGTCCCCGGATCGCCTGGCCACTGCGGCCATCGCGTTCGTCCTCCTCGAAAATACCTCTCCATGACTGTTCACTTTATTGGCGCCGGCCCCGGTGCCCCCGACCTGCTGACCCTGCGCGGCCGCGACCTGATTGCTGCCAGCCCGGTGTGCTTGTACGCGGGCTCTTTAGTACCCGAGGGCGTTTTGGCGCATTGCCCGGCCGGCGCCCGCATCGTCAACACAGCACCCCTGTCGCTAGAGCAAATCATGGACGAGATTCGCGTGGCGCACGCCGCGGGGCACGATGTGGCGCGGTTGCATTCGGGCGATCTGTCGGTCTGGTCTGCCATGGGCGAGCAGCTGCGCTGCTTGCGCGAAGAAGGCATTCCCTACACCGTCACACCGGGCGTGCCCTCATTCGCGGCGGCCGCCGCCACGTTGGAGGCCGAACTGACCCTGCCGGGTCTCTGCCAGTCGGTGGTGCTGACACGCACCTCGGGCCGCGCTTCGGCCATGCCGGAGGCCGAGTCCCTGCACAACTTTGCGCAGACCGGGGCGGTGCTGGCTATCCACCTGTCCATCCACGTGCTGGAACGCGTGGTGCAAGAGCTCACCCCCCACTACGGCGCCGACTGCCCCGTGGCCGTGGTATGGCGCGCCAGTTGGCCCGACGAGCGCGTGGTTCGCGCCACCTTGTCCACGGTGGAGGCCGCGGTGGGTGATGGCATGGAGCGCACGGCGATCATTCTGGTGGGCCGCACCCTGGGCGCGCAGGACTTCGCCACCAGCCGCTTGTATGCCGGCGACTACGATCGGCGTTACCGTCCCGTGGGCACCCACCCCCGCTTTCCTGAAGGCGACACGCCATGATCGAACTCAGCCTGGTGGGCATGGGCACCGGCAACCCGGACCACATCACCCGCCAGGGCGTGGCCGCACTCAATGCGGCGGACCTGATCTTGCTGCCCCACAAGGGCGCGGACAAGGCCGATCTGGCCGACTTGCGCAGCAGTCTGTGCGCACAACTGATCACCAATGCAACCACGCGCGTAGTGGGCTTTGACATGCCGGTACGCGACAGTGCGGACCCTGATTACCAGGCCGGAGTGAACCGCTGGCACGATGCCATTGCACAGGTGTGGCTCGCGCATATCCAGGCCCATCTGCCCCAGGGCGGGCGCCTGGCCTTGCTGGTATGGGGCGACCCATCCTTGTACGACAGCACGCTGCGCATTGCCGACCGCTTGGCGCTGCAACTGCCATTGCGCGTGTCGGTGGTGCCGGGCATCACGGCGCTGCAGGCGCTCACCGCCGCCCATGCCATCGCCTTGAATGAGATCAATGCCCCGGTCACCATCACCACCGGTCGCCGATTGCGCGACCATGGCTGGCCTGCGGATACCAGCACCGTGGCGGTGATGCTGGACGGTCAATGCGCTTTTCAGCACCTGCCTACTGAAGGCACCCACATCTGGTGGGGCGCCTACCTCGGCATGCCAAACCAGATCTGCATCAGCGGCCCATTGGGCGATGTCCGCAACCGTATCCTGGAACAGCGCCAGGCGGCGCGCGCCGCGCACGGCTGGATCATGGATACCTATTTGCTACGCAAAAGCCATCCACAGCAGATCAGAGATCCGAACGGCAGTTGAAACCCGTTGCGCCCCGCGTTGATGCGCACGCAGGAACGACTGGATGATCACCAACCAGGACCGCTGAGAGCAGCACTACACAGCGTACGGCGGTGAGTAGGCGCAGGGCTAGGGCCTGTTCACACTAATTTCCCGAGATGCGTTGCGGATCAAAAAGGCCATGCGCAAGGCGTGAAACGCAGCCGGGGTATCCCCCCGGCAAGGCTTTGCAACGCAGCGCATGGCAGTTTTAGCCGCAACCCGAAGGGAACGGGGTGCAAACAGCGCCACTCGTTGTTGCACTCCTAGCCGATCCAGTAGCCCAACGCCAGCACATCGACTTCATCGAGGTTGTGGTCTTCGGCGCGGCCACCCCGGTCCACCACCAGAAAGTCAGAAGCGCGCTCGGTGGCAATCAACGGGTGGTGCCAGGTCCCTTTCGCGTAGTTCACCCCCTGCCCTGCCTGGGCGAGAAAACAGCGAATCTGTTCGGGCACCAGTGTTGGGGAGGCAGGCGCCACCACCACCAGGTACGGCGTTGAACTCAGTGGCATGAAGGCCTGGCTGCCCAGCGGGTGGCGTTCCATGACCCGCAGTTGCATGGGCAGCACACGGGGCGTGGCCCGGAAAATATTGAGAATGGGTCGCCCCCCTTGGTCCAGTACATCGATGTGCGCCAGATCATGAAAGCGCGTGGCAAAACCTTCGTTGATGGAAAACTGCCGGGCAGCATCGCCCACCGCAATCACATCCCCGAACGGGGCAAATGCCGCGGCGGTGAGCGCCTCGACGCGGATGGGATGCCGGTTCGTTTCAATCACGTTTAACAATCGATGTCGCTCAGATCCGGGATGGCAGCCTTGCCACCTGCGCCCGCTTTACCGCGTTTGGTCCGCTTGCTGAATGCCAGGCCCATGGCCAGCGTCTGCACCAGGCACATGGCCGAGGTAAGCGACCGGAACCCCTTGAGCTCCGCATCGTTAACCTCCAGAACCAGGTCCGCATTTTTGGCAACCGGGCTCAGAAATGCATTGGTAATGGCCAACAACTTGGCGCCCTGCCCCGTCACCTGTTCACACACACGCAGCGTGTCCGCCGCGTAGGGCGGGAAACTGATGGCAATCAGCAGATCCTGCGCATTGGCCGCGTTGGCTTGCTCGGCCACCGCGCCGCCCAGCCCCGTGATCTGCACGGCGGGCTGCCCGACGCGGTTCAAGGCATAGGCCAGGTACGCCGCAACGGCGTAAGAGCGGCGCAGGCCAATCACATGCACGATGCGGGCGTTCTGAATCAGCGACACCGCGTCCTTGAGCGGCAGGCTGGCGGCATCGGCTTGCAAATGCTCCAGCGAGACGATATTGGCCTGGCTGAAGGCCTGCAAGACTGCGGCCGGGTCCTCCGGGTTGTCCAGCGTCTGCTCTCCCCCGTAGTGGCGAATACGTTCCCTGAAAGTCGGCTTGGTGGCGTGGTGCAAGGGTGCGCGAAACAAGCGCTGCAACTCCGAGTAGCCGTCATACCCCAGCGCCTTGGCCAAGCGGATAAAGGCGGCCGGCGCAATCTGGGCCTGGGCCGCAACGGTGGCCACCGGATTCAGGGCAATGTCGTTGGGATGCTCGATGGCGTAGCGCGCGGCATCCCGCATGCGCGGCGTCAGGCGCTCGCTCTCCTGGCTGATCAGCGCCCGCAGGCCTTCAAGGGTGGTCGGTTTGGCGTTGCTCATGGGCAAATGATAGCCACCGGAGATGCGTCACCGTGCCTCAGAAGGCACGCACCTCACCACGGGGCACGAATCGGCCCATCCCTTCGCGGCCATGCCAGTGGTGGCCATCCACAATCAGGTTGCCGCGCAGGAAGACTTTCTCCACACGCCCCTGGAGACTGCGGCCTTCCAGCAAGGTGTAGTCGCAGTCGCTGTGCAGGTTCTTGGCGTGGATGGTCTGCGTGACCGCCGGGTTGAAAAGCACCACGTCGGCATCGCTACCCACCGCGATCGTGCCCTTCTTGGGAAACAGGCCAAAGAGCTTGGCCGGGGTGGTCGAGGTGAGTTCCACAAAACGGTTGAGCGACAGCTTGCCCTGCATCACGCCAATGTCAAACAGGCTGACCAGCCGGGTTTCAATGCCGGGTGCGCCATTCGGAATCTGCGCAAAGTTATCCGTGCCGCGCAACTTGGAACTGCGCAGTCCCAGGTGGCCTTCCTTCATGCAAAACGGGCAGTGGTCGGTGGCAATCACCTGCAAATCGTCGTACCGCAGGGCACGCCACAAGTGCTTTTGGTCATCGGGCTTGCGCAGCGGCGGCGTCATCACGTATTTGGCCGTCTCGAAGTCGTCGTTGTCGTAGACCGCGTCGTCAAACAGCAGGTAATGCGGGCAGGTCTCGGCAAATACCGGTATGCCCTCGCTACGTGCCTGCACAATGTGTTTCAGCGCATCGTTACTGGACACGTGCACGAAGTAAATCGGCGCATTCGCCAGCTCCGCCAGACGGATGCCGCGGTGCGTAGCCTCGCCTTCCATGAGCGAGGGACGTGTGAGCGCGTGGTAGCGCGGCGAGGTGTGGCCAGCCTCCAGTGCTTCCTTGATCAGGAGGTCAATCACCGTGCCATTTTCAGCATGCAGGGCCACCATGCCGCCATCTGCTCCGACCTGGCGCAGCATGCGGAAGATGGAGGCGTCGTCGGCCATCATGATGCCGGGATAGGCCATGAACATCTTGAAACTGGTGACGCCCTCATGGCGCATGGCGTGGCGCACATCGCGCAGTACCTGGTCATCGACCCGGGTGACGATCACGTGCAGGCTGTAGTCCACATTCACCTGCGACTCTGCAGAGCGCTGGGCCCGGGCAATCGCACCCAACGGCGAGTCAATCTCTGTCTGCAGGGCAAAGTCCACAATGGTGGTGGTACCGCCAAAGGCCGCCGCCTTGGTGCCGCTGGCAAAGGTGTCGGTGGTGATGGTCGGGCCAATCACGTTTTCCAGGTGCACATGGGTGTCCACGCCCCCTGGCAATACGTACAAACCGGTGGCATCGACCACCGTGACATCCCCTCCCACTTCAATGTTCTGACCAATGGTGTGAATGATGCCGCCTTGCAGGAGCACATCAGCCACGTAGTCGTCGGTCGCGGTAATCACGCGGCCGTTGCGGATCAAGGTTGCATTGCTGGTTGTCAAGGTGTTGTTCCTCAGTAGGCAAATGGTCGAGGGCCTGTTCAATGGCCCTGAAGCGATTCCCGTGCCATCAGCCGATGGCCTCATCCAAATGGCGTATGAGGTGGTCGATTTCCGCCACCGTGTTGTAGTGCGCGATGGAGACACGCACCACGCCGCCCCAGACATGCAGACCCAGGCTTTCAATCAGGCGCTTGGCATAGAAGTCACCAAAACGAATACCGATGTTGAAACGATCGGTGTGCCGCACGATGGACTCGCTCATCTTGCCGTCCACCATGAAGCTGATGGTGGGTACGCGTTGGCCCGATTTCGCCTCGGGCAAGCCGATGATGCGCACGTTCTTTTTGCTGCGGAGGTAAGACAGCAACTGTTCGGCCAGGCGGTCTTCGTGGTGTTCAAAGGCATCAAACGCGGCCTGCATCTTTTGCCGCGAACTGCCTTTAACGCCCAATTGGGTTCCGACGTCGGTCAGATAGTCGTTGATGCCGATGCAACCGTAGGAGAGCTCGTAGTTCACGTTGCCGGGTTGCAACTTGTACGGCAGCGTGTCATTGGGAATGAAATAGTGGTTCAGGCTGGCCAAGCTCAGCAGCAACTCCCGGCGCCCCCACAACACGGCGTAATGGGGCCCAAACACCTTGTAGAAGCTGAAGACATACAGATCGGCGCCGCTGGCGCGCACGTCCACCAAGCGGTGCGGTGCATAGGCCACGGCATCCACGCACAGCCGCGCGCCGACGTGGTGCACCAGATCCGCCACCTTGGCCACCGGGTTGACAGTGCCCAGGATATTGGAGGCATGGGTCATGGCCACCCACTTCACCCTGGGCGACAGCATTTTTTCCAGATCGGAAAGATCCAGCTCCAGTGTCTGGGGGTTGACGTTCCAGAACCGTACGACGGCCCCGGCACTTTGCAGGCGCAGCCAGCCTCCAATGTTGGCCTCATGGTCTGTATTGGTCACGATGATTTCATCGCCCGGCTGAATGCTGGGCAGGATGGCTTGCGTGACCTGGAACATCAGTGCCGTGGTGGCACCGCCCATGACCACTTCATCGTCGTACTCCGCATTGATCAGCTCCGCTACCGATTTGCGGGCGGCCAGCACCTTGCTTCCGGCATCCTGCGAATGCGCGTAACTGGCGCCCAACTGCACGCTGCTGGTAAGCAGGTAGTCGCGCACCCGGTCCGCCACGCGGCGCAGGACCTGGGAGCCGCCCGCGTTGTCCAGATACGCAAAGCCGTTGGAAAGCGTCGGAAATTCGGCGCGGATATGGTCGATATTGAGAGTGGATGTGGTCTGCATAACGTAATTAGTGTTGAAGAATGGCCTTGAGGAACGCCTGGGTACGTGCCTCCTGGGGCGTATTGAAAAACTGCTGGGGCTCACCCTGCTCGACGATGCGCCCGGCTTCCATGAAGATGACCCGGTCTGCCACGCGCCGGGCAAAGCCCATTTCATGGGTCACGATGACCATGGTGACGCCGGTCTTGGCCAGGTTCTGCATCACGTCCAGCACCTCACCCACCATCTCCGGGTCTAGTGCTGACGTGGGCTCGTCAAACAGAATGACCTTGGGCTCCATGGCCAGTGCACGGGCAATGGCGACGCGCTGCTGCTGCCCGCCTGACAACTGCGCGGGGTACTTGTGCGCATGTTCGGCCATACCCACTTTGACCAACAATTCCCGGGCCTTGGCTTCAGCGTCTTTGCGGTTGCTCTTGCGCACACGCAGTGGGCCCAGCGCGACGTTTTCCAGCGTGCTCAGATGGGGGAACAGGTTGAAGCTTTGAAACACCATGCCCACTTCCGCGCGCACTTTGGCAAGCTCCGGGCCTTTTTCCACCTTGAGGCCATCAACCAGTACGACCCCACCCTGGTATTCCTCCAGCAGGTTGATGCAGCGGATGAGCGTGGACTTGCCAGAGCCCGATGGGCCGACCACCACGACCACTTCACCGGATCGGATATCCAGATCGATATCGTGCAGCACTTCCACCGCGCCATAGGACTTGCGCAATTTTTGAATCTGTATGAGGGCTTGCATGGCGGCCTGGTTAACGTGTGTTCTTGCTGTGGCGCGATTCAAAGTAGCTCACCAATCGCACCAGTGGCAACAGAATCAGGAGGTACAGGACTGCGGCCCCGATCAGGGGTGTCGGGTTCGCCGCCAGGGCCTGCGCCTGGGTGGCTTGTTTGAGCAGATCGGGCATGGCCACGACCGAGGCCAAGGCTGTGTCCTTGAGCACGTTGATGCAATTGCTGGTCAACGGCGGTACAACAATGCGGAACGCCTGCGGCAAGATGACATACCGCATGCTGCTGAAGAAGCCCAGACCGATGGCATCTGCCGCTTCGAACTGGCCTTTGGGTATGGCTTCGATGCCCGCCCTGAAAATTTCTGCCGTGTACGCACACGACACCAGACTGATCGCCACCGCCGCGGATGCAAACGACGACATGCGGATGCCCACAAATGGCAGGGCGTAATAGACCAGCACCAGCAGCACCAGCAAAGGAATGGAGCGCAAGACATCGGTGTAGATGCGTGCGAGCGCTTGGACCGGGCCTGCACCATAGAGGCGGGCCAATGCCATACCCAGCCCGGAGACCATCCCCGCAACAATGCTGACGACCCCCAGCATGATGGTGATCCAGAGTCCTTCCAGCAACGCGGGAAGCGCGCCCACAAAAACGGACCAATTGAAGAATGTCTCAATCAAGCTCATGGCAGCTTTCTGTATTTAGGGACCCGCGAGGCGCCCCGGAGGTTGCCTCGCGGGTATCCAACGCCCTTAGAGTTTGGGCACGTCCATCACTTTGACACTGGAAGAAGAGTCTGGTGGGGTGGACCCGAACCACTTTTTGTGGGTCGCAGCCACAAAGCCTTCTTTCTTCAGCGTGGTCAGGATGTCGTTGATCTTGGCCGCTTCGGCAAAGTTTTTGGCGAACATGAAGGAGTAGCGCTCGTTGGTGGGAATGCGTGCCGCAATCTTGTACTGGGGCTTGTCCTTGATGTAGTACTCCACGGCGGGAATATCACTGATGTAGCCGTCGATACGCCCAGCCGCCAGGTCCAACATCGCAGGTGCCAGTCCTTCGTAGCGCGAGATCTTGGCGATCTTCAGCTTCGCGGTGTTTTCAGTGGCATAGATGTCACCGGTAGATGCGGTATCCACGCCCACCGTCTTGCCAGAGAGGTCTTCCAGCTTATCGATTTTGGCTGTCTTCAACACCGACAGGGACTGGTCACTGTCGTAATACGGCTGGGCAAATGCCAGCGATTCCAGGCGCTTGGGCGTGATGGTGATGGAGGACACCGCGATCTGGATGCGGCCGGATTGCACCGCAGGGAACAGGCCGTTGAACGGAATGTTCTCGATCTGCACCGTCTTGCCAGCCCGTTTGGCCACTTCATTCACCAAGTCAATCTCGAAACCGACAAACTTGCCGGAAGCATCCTGGAATTCCCAGGGCACATTGCCAATGTTGGCCCCGACCACCCAATCCGCCGCCATGGCAGAGCCAGCGGTAGTCGCAACCGCAACCATCGTGAGCACCAAGCGTGCTGCTAATCCTTTGAACTTCATAGCGTCTTACTCCAAGTATTCAATGACAGATATGGCCGCGCCGGAAACCCGGTGGCCTCGGTCCATCACCCGCTCCTGCTTGATTTCCATGGAACATCGGATGGATGCATGACCATACCAAAATGAACTATTTATATCAATATTTATTTTAATGAATTATTTGATTCATTTTGGTGCGCAATGTGGGACTGCACCGGTTTGACGCAGATGCCGCACCAAACCGGGCCATAACACCAGGGTAGAACCGGGCAGCCAGGTGATTGCCCAGGCCACACAGCGCCTGCTGGCCCAACGTGCGTGGAAACTGCAAGGGCACAAAATGCTATTGAATTTATAGCTTCTTGCGCAGCCCCCGTGCGGGCTAGAGCCCGATTTGATGCGTAAAAGCGGATGGAGCGCAGGTCTAGCCGACCCGCAGTGAAGCCGCTTTTGCAAATGCGCGTGCGGTGATCATTGAATTGCACACCCCGCACACGGCAATCACCAGTATCCCCGCCCAGGCCACGGCGTCAGGGACGTGGTCGAAGATCACCCAGCCACACAGCGTGGCGAATGCAATTTGGGTGTACAGGTAAGGCGTGATGACCGCCGCAGACGCATGCATGTAGGCCCGAATCAGCATCAGGTGCCCAAAGGTTCCCAGGAAGCCGACCAGCACAAACCAGGGCCAATGCGCCAGCAGCGCAGGGGTGCTCCAGCTGAAGATGACGACCGGAGTCATGAGCAGCGCCCCGACCAACCCGGTGAAGAAATGCGTGGTGTAGGGGTTTTCATCAGCGCTCATTTGGCTGGTCAGCATTTGGAACCAGGCGTAGGTGGTCACCAGCAGCGCGGGGAACAACAGGGCCCAGCCAAATACTTTGCCCCCTGGCCGAATGACCAGCAGCACGCCCAGAAAACCGAACAGCATCAACACCCACCGCGTGCGGGAGACCGGGGTTTTCAGTACCAGCGCAGCCAGCACCACCGCTACCAGCGGGGTCAACATCACGATGGCGGTGAACTCTCCGACCGGCAATTGTTGCAAGCCGAAGAACGAGCAGGCACTGGTCACCAGCAGCAGCGTTCCACGCAGGGCCTGGAAGCGGGGGTTGGCTGTTTTGAACAATCCGCCGCGCTGCACAGGAAACCGCATCGCAAAGGTCACCACCGCTTGAAATGCATAACGAAACCACAACAGCATCAGCACCGGTACCAGCGTGGTGGCATGTTTGGTTGCCGTGTCGAGTGCCGCAAAAGCGAACGTCGCCAGAATGATCAACAGGATGCCGATGCCCTGTCGCGTTCGCCAGAATGAATTCATGGCCTGATGATACTGAGCGACAAAGGCTGACGTGTGTCAGACCGCCAGAACCCACTCACAGACCATTGCAACTCTGCGCCAGCCAGTCCCGAAACGCCAGCATCGCATCACTCTCGCGGCGCGTCTTGAGCCGTGTCAGCCAATAACTGCCCAACTCCACCTGCGTGTCGAACAGGCAAACCAGACGCCCGCCCCGCAGGTCGCGGCTGAACAGGCGCACCGGCAGCAGCGCCACCCCAGACCCTTGCGCGGCCGCATCGGCCAGCACCAGCGACGAATCAAACATGGGCCCGGTCAACAGCGGCGGCTCCAGCCCAGCCGCCTGGAACCAGGCCAGCCATTCATCCGTGCGGTACGAGCGCAACAGGGTTTCGCGCCCCAGGTCACGGATGGCGTGGATACGGCTTGCCATGGACGGCGCACACACCGGCGCCAGTGGAGCGGACAACAGGTGAACGGCTTCCGTGCCGTGCCAGTGGCCGTCGCCAAAACGAATGGCGTAGTCCAGGCCATCCCCGGCCAGGTCCACCCGGTTGTTGTTGGTGAACAGCCGCAGCTCCACAAACGGATGCCGCGTTTGAAACTCACGCATGCGCGGCAGCAGCCAGCCCACCGCAAAGGTACCTACCACCCCGACGGAGAGCACTTCTTTCTTGTGTGTGGCCTTGAAGGTCTCCAGTGTGGATTCAATGCGTTCAAACGCGTCCACCAGCACAGGCAGCAAGGCCATGCCTTCATCGGTCAGGGCCAGACCTTTGGGCACGCGCCTGAACAACTTCTTGCCCAACCGGTCTTCCAGATTCTTCACGTGCTGGCTCACTGCGGTCTGCGTCAGGTGCAGTTCCAGCCCCGCGCGGGTAAAGCTCAGATGGCGCGCAGAGACCTCAAAGGCGCGCAAGGCATTCAGCGGCAAATCCATAGTGACCCAAGTTTTTCTTTGGCTAAAGCCCAATTATTCCCGTTTGAACAACCCCTCTGCCATTCTTATGATTCGCCTCTTTTCAGAGGAAACACCACGATGCACCGACGCAGCTTCTCCGCAGCCCTGGCCTATATGGCCTTGGGCAGTAGCGCCCTTTTGCCCAAGAATAGTTTTGCCAGTAGCCGACAAACCCAGATCACGGCGGCACTGCAAAAACTGGAGGCACAAGCCCAGGGCCGTTTGGGCGTCCACCTACTAGACACCGCTTCTGGCCAGGAATACGGCTACCGCTCGGACGAGCGTTTCATGATGCTCAGCTCCTTCAAGTTATTGGCAAGCGCTCTGGTGCTGGCGCGTGCCGACCGCGGCCAGGAATCACTGGAGCGGCGCATTCGCTACGGCCGGCAGGATCTGGTGCCATGGTCCCCGGTAACCGAGGCGCATGTGGATGGCGAAGGACTCACGCTGGCGCAGCTCTGCCATGCCACCATCACCACCAGCGACAACACCGCTGCCAACCTCATCCTGGCCAGTTATGGCGGCCCCCAAGCGCTCACTGCATTTGCTCGCCAACTGGGCGACACGGTCACGCGCCTGGACCGCAAAGAGCCTGAACTCAATGTCCGCAAAGGCATTCTGGATACCACCTCGCCCCGCGCCATGGCCAAGACCCTGCAAACGCTGCTGCTGGGTAACGCGCTGTCATCCCCGTCGCGCCAACTGCTCCAACAATGGATGCTGGCCAACACCACAGGCGGGAAACGGCTTAAAGCTGGCCTTCCAGAAGGCTGGGGCATTGGCGACAAGACAGGCACCAACAAAACCAGCGCCAACGACATCGGCATCCTGCTGCCACCACAAGGCGCGCCCATGGTGGTCACAGCCTACCTGGCCGATAGCGCAGTCAGTAGCCAGCGCAGGGAGGATGCGATTGCCGAAGTGGCCCGCGTGGTCGCCGGGATTCTGCGGTAATCCGCTATTGAATTGATAGCTTGTCGCGCATATTCCATAAGGGCCAGAGACCAATTTGGCACTGAAATACGCGTGACACGCTGCTTCGGGATACCCGCTGGCGCCCACACCAGCCCGATTGAAAGCACGGTCCGAAGAGAATCCGGTGTCTTGATGCACTGATCGCGGTTAAACTCGGCACGCCGTTGCAATTTGCTTACCTTTGCAGCGGCTGTAGTCTGACTGGGGCTGCGGCGCCCCAAGCGCCCCTCCCCGCACCTCTTTGGCTGGTTGTCCCGGCCCTCCCGGTTGTCAAACTCCCCCAGCGGCGAGCTTTACTTCCGGTCCCATTTTTCCCCTCTGTGACCGAACCCTGACTGGGGTCCCATCACCGGATTCATCTCTGGCTTTGGAACCCCGTTGACCCTGCATGCTTGGCTGTGGCCAGGTATCAGTTCCGTGGATGGCTTGTCACCAAGACCATCCTTCCCCCTGCGTGGTGCGGCTCTTTTCAACCGCCCCGCATTTTTGAAAGATACCCACATGGGCAAGAAACTTTACGTCGGCAACCTCTCCTACTCGGTAGATGACCAATCCCTGAACCAGAACTTTTCCGACTTTGGCACCGTTTCGTCGGCCAAGGTCATGACAGACCGCGACAGCGGCCGCTCCAAAGGCTTCGGCTTTGTGGAAATGTCCAGCGAAGCAGAAGCCCAAGCCGCCATCAGCGGCATGCACGGCAAATCCGTCGATGGCCGCGACATGGTCGTGAATGAAGCCCGCCCAATGGAACCACGTACCGGCGGCGGCGGCGGTGGTGGATACGGCGGTGGTGGTGGTGGCGGCGGTTACGGCGGTGGCCGTAACAGCTACTAAAAGCTGAGCACCCTATGAAAAACCGGCCTTCTGGCCGGTTTTTTTATGCGCGTTCAAAACGCAAAACGATCCCCCCTCAAGAGGCCGCGTTGCGCACCTGCACATCCACATCCATACCCAAATAGTCGGACGCATTGCCGTACCAACTGCCACGCACCGGTGACGCCAGGCTGGCGTGGCGGGCCACCCCCACACGGATCAGGTCCGAGCCACCCACCAGATTGTTGGTCGGGTCAAACGGTATCCACCCCGCACTGGGCAAGTACACCTGCAGCCACGCATGCGTGGAGCCCAGGCTGAAGCCGGGCAAGCTGCCGTCGTCCAGTGACGGCATGTACAGATACCCCGACACAAAACGCGCGGCATAGTCGAGCTGGCGCACGGCTTCGATCATCAGGGTAGCGAAGTCGCGACAGGTCCCGCTTTGCCAGCGCAAGGTGTCGTACGGTGTTTGCACCCCTTCGTCGTAGCGGGCGCGGTACTGGAAGGTATTGCGGATGAACTGCGTCATGGCCACCAGCAGCTCCCGCGCACCGGTGTTGCCCGTGGGCGCTACGAAACCCTGCGCCCAAGCCATCAGGCTGCCATCGGGGTCGTCGTAATACGGTTGCAGGTAGTGCGCCAGCGCGATACGCTCTTCGGCCTCGTAGGCAAACGGATACGACTGCGCGCGCGGGTCCAGTGCAAAGTCCAGCGCCCGTGTGCCGGTGTGCTCCACCGAATAGTGGCACACCACCTTGAACTCTGCGGCCGGGCTTTGCGGCTGCACCAGCGCCACCGAATTCGAATACGCATCCTGAATCAGCCGCACATCCAGTGGCTCGGGCGTGACCTCCATGGACGTTGCAAGTACCCGCAGGTCATGGCTGTCACGGGGCCGAAAAAGCACCTGGTGCAGGCCCAGCATGACGGGCTGAGCGTAGCGGTAGTGTGTGGTGTGGGTGATGTCGAATACGGGCATACCCCGCATGGTGGGGCATGTCGGCCGCTGGGTCTGTCTGCTGTCGCACAGTCGGCGGTAGGGGCCGCGAGGTTTAATCTGCGTAAATCAACGGCCCATAACCAACTGCCCATCCATGTTCGTTCCATCAGGAGACAACCCATGAAACTGCCCTCTTTGTTATTGCTACTCGTGCTGGCCGTGATCGCCACGTTCGCGGCGTTGAACTGGGGCGTCTTCGTGTCCCCCACCGATTTGTCCCTCGGCTACACCACGGTCTATATGCCCTTGGGCCTGCTGATGCTGGGCCTGCTGGCCGCAGTGACCACTCTGTTCCTGGCGTTCGTGGTTTACCTTCAGGGCTCTGTTCTTTTTGAGGCACGCCGCCATGCGCGCGAACTGCAAGCAAACCGAGGCCTGGCCGATCGCGCAGAAGCCTCCCGGTTCACGGAGCTGCGCATCTTTCTGGAAGCGGAAATGGCCAAACAATCGGCTGAGCAGACCAACTCCAAAGACGCCCTCCTCGCCCGCATCGACACGCTCCAACAGGAGCTACGCTCCTATGTGGAGCAATCCGGCAACACCTTGGCGGCCTATATGGGAGAGCTGGAGGATCGTTTGGAAAAGGGTGCGATACCGCCCTCTGTGCGATAGACAGACATTCGCGGAGCGGCAGACACAGCCGCTTCGGCTGCATCACCCCGGCCTCTTCAGGCCATTCGTTTTGCTATTGAATTAGTAGCTGCTTGCGCATACTCTATAAGGGCTAGAGGCGAATTGGCATCTTAATCTCGCTTATGAGACGCCGGGCACACGGCCATATACTGTCGAAAAGACAAGTAGAAACAATTACTTAGATGCTGCAAAGACGGCGCGCTTGACGAAACATCTGGTCATTTCATTCCACACTTTTGCGATCAATATCAAGTTAAGCATTATGGAAACAGCCCCCGGTACGGCCACGCTTCGACTCACTAAGTTCGATGTCGCGGAGCGGCAACTACTTCAGTCGATTCGTATGTTTTTTGCAGAGGAAGATGAAGTCTCAATTCACACCTTATCGGAGGCCGCAGCTCAAGTTCTTCACGACATTGGCAAGAAGGAGAATGTCACCAGCATCCTGCGCGATTCCAGCAGAATTCGTCCTGAGCGCAAAGCAGAGTGGTTAGCCATCGTGTTCAGCTCACGCAATTTCTTCAAACATGCAGACCGAGACAAAGATCAAATCCACGACTTCAAGTCGACCTTTAACGACTTCTCCCTTCTGGACGCGGTGAACATGTACGCCACACTCAAGAAACGTTGGACGCCCGAAACATTTATGTTCATGTTGTGGTTTGGGCTCGCGCATCCGCAGCTTGTGCAGGAGAACTCCGACTTTCCGGAAATCTTGGAGAGAATTCAAATCAACTACAAGTCAGCGCGGCCAGACAACAAAAAGTTCTTTGCAGAAATCATCGACGCTCTCCGAGAAGATGGAACTTCTGCGCCCAACTTCAGCTTGTCCTACGGGGCACCCGAGAAAGACGCCTAGCTTTACGAGTGTTGCGTTTCGACAGGCTCAACGCGAACGGACGTATTCAACAACGCCCTAAACACCTCACATGCTATTCATTCAATAGCTGCTTGCGCACTCCCCATGCGGGCTAGAGTCTAATTTAGCACCTAAACTCCAGCAGACTGCGGCCGCCCAAAGGTGGCGCGGTAGTCGCGCGGCGACAGGCCCAGTTGCTGCTGGAAGTGGTGGCGCAGCGCCTGCAAGCTGCCCAGGCCCACTTCGGTGGCGATGCGCTCCACCGACAGCGCGCTGCCCTCCAGCAAGCGCTTGGCGTGTTCCATGCGTTCGGCGGTCACCCACTGGCCCGGTGACTGGCCCGTGAGCTCTACAAAGCGGCGCAGAAAGGTGCGTGGGCTCATGGCCACATGGCTAGCCATCTGGTCCACCGTCCACGGCGCCTGCAGGTCGGCGCGCACCTGGTCCAGCAACTGCACCAGGCGCTGGTCGCCATCGGCAGGGACCGGCCGCTCGATGAACTGCGCCTGCCCACCGCTGCGGTGCGGCGGCATGACCAGGCGGCGCGCCACGCTGTTGGCAGCCTCCACACCAAAGTCGCCGCGCACGATGTGCAGCATCAAATCAATCCCGGCTGCACTGCCGGCCGAGGTAAAAACGCGGTCACCCTCTGCATACAACACGCTCGCATCCACGTCGATGCTGGGGTGCGCCGCTTGCAGGGCCTTGGCATAACGCCAGTGGGTGGCCGCGCGGCGGCCGTCCAGCAGGCCGGTGGCGGCCAGCACAAAGGCGCCGGAGCAGATGGACGCCAGGCGCGCACCACGCGCCCAGGCCTTGCGCAGGCGCTGCACCAGTTCGTCCGGCACCGGCACGTGCACGCCCTTCCACCCCGCCATGACGATCAAATCCGCCTGCTCCAACAGGTCCGCCCCGCCATCCGCCGTCACGCGCAGCCCGCCGTGCGCGCGCAGCGGGCCGGGCTCTATCGCGGCGCTGGCAAAGCGGTACCAGCCTGGCCCCATCTCGGGCCTGGAGAGGCCGAACACCTCGGCCACGATGGAAAACTCAAACGTGCACAGCCCGTCGTACACCGGGGCGACGACCAGTGGCCCGGTGGTGGCATGAGCAGAAGCGACAGTTGGCGTGATTTTTGTCATAAATGTCTTTTACGCCAATTGTAGAAAAAGTGCCACCCCAGCACCATCAAGGCTTCTGTAACCCCATGGAGAAATTGGATGCCTACCAGCGTGACCGCCATCCCCGCCGCCCCTTCGGCCATTGCCGAGGAACACTTTGCCGCCGAGTTCACTTTTGAGGCCGACTGCTGGGACACCCACGACGCGCTGGCCAGCGGTGCCGACTTTGTGTTGCTGGACGTGCGGCCCGCCGAGCAGTTTGCGCGTGGCCATGTGCCCGGCGCCATCCACTTGCCGCACGGCAAGATCGTCGCCAGCAAGATGGCCCAGTGGCCGGCCGACACGCTGTTTGTGACCTACTGCGCCGGGCCGCACTGCAACGGCGCGGCACGTGGCGCGCTGCGCCTGGCCCGGCTGGGGCGGCCGGTGAAGATCATGGCCGGTGGCATCACCGGCTGGGTGGACGAAGGGTTTGCGCTGGAGACCGGGATGCCCGGCAACTAGACCCGTGCGACAGGCCTACCCGCTGCCGACGCGCCGGGCCACCAGCGGGCCCCGGTCGAATTCGGGCCTGCATGGTGGCAGGCAGTGATCAAGCGCCGTCGGGCTTGATCTCGGCGCGGGCTATGACCGGCTTCCAGCGTGCCTGCTCGCTCTTGATGAAGGCACCGAACTCGGTACCCGTATTGCCAACCGCCAGCGCCATCTCGTGGCCCAACTTTTCCTTGACGACACTGCCGCGCGCAGCCTTGATCGCTTCTGCTTCGAACTTGGCCGCATTGGCCTTGGGCCATTTGCTGGGGACCATCAACCCGTACCACTGCGTCATCTCAAATCCCTTGTAGCCCTGTTCAGCGACCGTGGGGACATCGGGCATGTCCGGCAGACGCTGTGCCGTGCCGGTTGCAATACAACGGAGTTTTCCGGCCTTGATAAAAGGCAGCAGCGCTGGCGCGCCCACGGATGCAGCCTGCAGTCGACCTGCCATCAGGTCGGTCAGCATGGGGCCGGTTCCGCGATAAGGAACGTGCAGGACGAAAGTGTCGCTGACCATTTTCAGGTACTCAAAAGCCAGATGCCCTGCACTTCCATTGCCGGCAGAACCGTAGTTCAGTTGGCCGGGTTTGCTTTTGGCGTAGGCGACAAACTCCTTGAGATTTTTCACGGGCAGATCGGGGTGCACGACGTACAGGCTCGGTACTTTGGAGACCAGTGTGATCGGTACAAAATCCCGGTTCACGTCATAAGGTAGCTTCGCGAAAATGTAGGGGTTGACTGCCAAGGTCCCGATGTGGCCGAGTATCAGCGTGTGGTCATCGGTGCTGTTTGCGACTTCCTGCATGGCGATATTGCCTGCTGCACCGGGCTTGTTTTCCACAAAGACGTTCTGCCCGATGGTCTTGGCCATTTCTCCAGCCACGGCCCGGGCCACGATCTCGGAACTGCCACCAGGTGCGAACGGCACCACAAGGCGGATAGGTTTGGTAGGCCAAGCCGCCTGCGCGCGGGCCTGTGGCAGCCACAGGCTGGAAGCGGTGGCTGCACCAGCGGCGAGCAGGCTGCGGCGGTTGAAGTGCGATGGAATCATGGTGTGTCTCCTTGTTATTTCGGACCAGAAGCCTATGGTGCCGCGGGCAACCTAACAATTGCCTTTCAAACCCACTGTTCCTTCGGCGGGATAATCTGCGGCATGCGAATCCTGCTGGCTGAAGATGAACACGCCCTGGGCGAATGGCTGACCAAGGCACTTGAGCAGAGCGGCTATCGGGTGGATTGGCGCGATGACGGGCATCTCGTGGAGCGCGCGCTGGTGGATCACGATTACGACGCAGTGGTGCTCGATCTCGGATTGCCGGGGCGCAGCGGCAACGACATTCTGCGGCGGCTGCGCGCACAGGACAAAAGGCTTCCGGTTCTGGTCCTGACAGCGCGCGACTCACTCACTGAACGGGTCAGCACCTTGAATGAAGGGGCCGATGACTTTCTGGCCAAACCGTTTGCGCTGGCTGAGTTGGAGGCCCGTCTGACCGCCTTGGTGCGCCGTGCCCGGGGCAACGAGCATCCGCGATTCGCGTGTGGCCCGCTGCAGTTTGATACGGTATCTCGCCATTTCACGCTGGGTTCGGAAAATCTCCCGCTGTCGCCACGCGAGCACGCATTGCTCAAGGCACTGATCCAGCGCAGTGGCGAGCCCTTGTCCCGCCAGCAGGTCATGGACCGTGTGTTCAGCGACGAGGAGGACGTGCAGCCCAGCGTGATGGACGTCCTGGTGCACCGGCTGCGCAAGCGGCTTGAACACAGTGGTGTTCGTATTCAGACTTACCGAGGCTTGGGATATGTTCTCGAACTGGATTCGCCGGGCTAGCATCAGGGTCAGGTTGCTGGCCCTGTTGTTGCCTACGATGGCCTTGGTAACGGTCGTCAGTCTGTGGCTAACCCGCGCCGACGCGATTGCTTCGGCCAATGCCGCCTATGACCGTTCTTTGCTCGGGGCCATCAAGGCGCTCGATTTGAATGTTTCCACCGCCTCGGGCGGGCTATCGGTCGAGCTGCCCTACCGTCTTTTTGAATTCTTCCAGCTCACGGCAACAGGCAACGTCTATTTCCGGGTGGCCACCGCAGACAGTCTGGTGGAAATAGGCAGCCCGGACCTGCCAAAGCCGCCGTCCCCATTGCGCACCGGCGTTCCCACTTTCTACGACGCCACCTACTTTGGAGAGTCCGTCCGCGTGGGTGCCTTCATGCGGCCACTGGAGCAGTCCTTGACTGGCAGCAACGATGCGCAACTGGTCATTCAAGTCGCGGAGAGCACTGCATCGCGCGAGCAGTTCACGGCAGTTTTTGTGAACCGTGCAGCGCTGCGGGATCTACTGCTGCTGGCCTTGATAGGGGCGTCCGTGGTGATTGCGCTGACGGTGGCGCTGCGGCCGATTACGCGCCTGGCGGTCCAGACAAAGGCGCGCGGGCCAGATGATTTGCGACCGCTTCAAGCGGAAGGCTTGCCCGAGGACATACGGCCCCTGGTGGACGCCATCAACCAGCAACTGGAAAGAACCAACCGCCTGGTGATCGAACGCCGAGGGTTCATCGACGACGCATCACACCAACTGCGCACGCCCCTGACTGTTTTGCGTGCCCAGCTTGACTACGTTCTGCGCGAACCAGACCCTGAACAGCGCCAGGCCGCGCTCGAAGCTTTGTCCGAGGAAATGGGCAACACGATTCGCGCCACCAACCAGCTCCTGACCTTGGCGCGCACCGATGCTGCCGATCCACAATGGGAACGGTTTGATCTCGGGGATTTGGCACGGGAGGTCGCGCTGGAGCTGTTGCCCCTGGCCCGCGCGCGCGGTGTCGATTTGGGCGTCAACGAGCAATCCGAACCTCTGGAGGCGCATGGCGACCGGGGAATGCTGCAACACGCGCTGATCAACATCGCACACAACGCCATCCAGCACGGGCTTCCCCAAGGCGTGGTCACGCTACACGTGGCTGCCGACAGGCTTGGCTTTAGCCTTCAGGTCATCGACAACGGCCCGGGCATGGACCCGGTGGTATTGAACCGCTTGGGACAGCGATTTGTGAAAAGCAGGGGCAGCCGTGGCTCCGGGCTGGGGCTCGCGATTGCGCATGCCGTGATTGAACGCCACGCAGGGCGCCTGCGCGTGGAGCCCGCCCAGAATGCCACGGGCTGCTGTGTGGCCCTATGGTGGCCCCGCGTATGAAACGTCTGTTCATTCTGCTGAGTTTGGCGGTCGCTGTGGCGCACGCGGGTGGGCTGGACGGCGCGCGCTGCATCGCTCCCGCCAAGCCCGGTGGTGGTTTTGATCTGACCTGCCAATTGGCCCAGTCTGCTTTGCAGGAGGCCGGCCTCACCCAAGTCCCGCTGTCCATCCAGTACCAACCTGGCGGAATAGGCGCCTTGGCTTTCAAAAACGCCGTGACGCAACGGCCCACCGATGCGCGGACTGTCGTCGCCTTTTCCTCGGGTTCGCTGCTCAATCTGGCACAAGGCCGGTTTGGTCCCTACACGTCGCGCGACGTGCATTGGATTGCCAGCCTGGGCCTGGACTACGGTGTGATTGCTGTCAGGCAGGACGCCCCCTACAAGACATTGACCCAACTGGTCAATGCACTGAAGGAATCGCCCAATCGCATTGTCTTTGGCGCTGGCGGGTCGATTGGCAGCCAGGACTGGATGAAAGCTGCGCTATTGGCCCGGGCCGCTGGCGTGAGCCATAAAGTCATGCGCTTTGTGGCATTTGAAGGCGGTGGAGAAGCATTGACGGCGTTGCGTGGAGACCATGTACAAGCGCTGGCCGGAGACACTGCCGAAGTCGCACGACAAATGGACCAGGGTGCCAAAGTCCGGGTTCTGGCTGTGCTGGCGGCGGAGCGTTTGCCGGGCCGTTGGGCGCAGACGCCCACAGCCAGAGAGCAGGGTTTTGATATCCGATGGCCCATTGTTCGTGGCTTATACGTCGGCCCCGGAGTCAACGCCAAAGACCGAACCATGTGGGTGGACGCGCTCACCCGTGCGATGGCGCATCCCTCCCTGCCGGGCGAACTGGCCCGCACCGGATTTCAACCCGCATGGGTAACCGGCGCGGAACTGGAGACCTTGATCAACAAACAGATGCTGGAGTACCGCCAGTTGGCCATCGAGTTTGGCGTTTCCCGCTGAGTCTGGGCGTGGATGCCAGGTCCGCCCGACGCAAGCGGCGGCTCTCAAAAAGTCCTACACCTTTTCCGCAATCGGCGCAGCGCCCAGCCAGTCGCCCGACGCACACAACTCGCCCACCAGATCCAGCATCAGGCGCGCCACCGCCTGTGATGCGGCCGAGCCCGGGATATGGCCCGACGTGCACAGCGCCAGCACCCGCTCCAGCGGCGGACGCCCGACCCGGGTGGCTACCAAAAGGCCCTGGTCAATCTCCTGCTTGAACGGCATCAGCGGCAACAAAGTACGCCCCAAGCCCGCGAGCAAGGTGGTGCGCAGGATGCTGATGGAGCTGATGTCGGCATACACCTGGGGCGGGGCCAGCCCGGCTTGCAAAGCTGCGTCTTCAATGATGGGGCGCACGCCATGCGGGTTGGCTGGCAGGATCAGCGGCATGGCCAGCACCTGCTTGAGCGTGATAGTGGCAGCGCGTTTTGGGGCGCCCTGCGCGGGCTCAATCAGGACCATCTGCTCGCGCAGAAACGGCACCGACGCAAACTCTGACAGATGGCCGTCGTCAAACAAGACGGCCAGGTTGATCTGGCCGGTGCGCAATTGTTTGGTGAGGTTGCCGGTCAGTTCCTCCGTCAGTTCCAGTTGCACCTTGGGAAACCGCTGGCGCACCTCGCGCAACAAGGGCAAGGCCAGCGCGTTGGACACACTGTGTGGCAGGCCAAACACCACCTTGCCGCTGGGCTCGTCGCTGCCACTGCGCGCACTGGCAATCGCCTCGTCCGCCTGCCGCAGGATGGACACCGCGTGCGGAAAAAACCGCACACCGGCCTCGGTGAGCTCCACGCCTCTGCGCGAGCGGTGAAACAGCTGGGCACCCAGCTCGTTCTCCAGTTGCGCAATCTGATGACTCAGGGCCGACTGGGCCACAAACACCCGCTCTGCCGCCTTGGAAAAAGAACTGCAGTCGGCAATGGCAACAAAGTATTTGAGCTGGCGAAGTTCCATGGGGCGTCATTCAAAGGAATGCACCATCTTACCCAATCCATCTGTAAACCAGATGGCTGAATACCAATTTCATATTGGACAGATGGATGATGCGCCACTCTAATAGCGCTACCAACTCTGCTGACGATCACTTCCAGGCTACCCGCCAGTAAGCATCCGCCCACCAGGCCACTGATTGCAGCAGGGGCACTTCTTACCCGGAGTGTTCACGGTTGGTCGCTCACCACGGCGCGCGCTTCAATGTGGGCCGCATAAACGCGACAGAGCCCCCATCGCTGAACATGTAAGAAAAGGGCCACTCCATCGACCAAAAGATCTGCCCAGCGCTTGTCAGCCCACCCACCATGCCCAAGAAATTTCTTACTATCGCCCAGTTCCTGGCGGCCACGTTGCTTTGCAGCCCGGGAGCCACATGGGCACAAACCAAAGCCGATGTGCCCTCCGCCGCCCGCTTTGATATGGCGGCCATTCAGGGCAAAACCCTCAGCGGGGAAACACTCTCCAGCACACGTATCCAGGGAAAGGTAACCGTGGTCTTCTACTGGTCAACCGCCTGCACGGTGTGTATGAACAGCTTGCCGGAACTGCGTGCCAATGCCGACGGCTGGCGCAACAAGCCTTTTGTCCTGGTCACGGTCAATCTGGACCGCAACGCCGCAGATTGGCAGGCGTACGAGAAAATAGTGGCGCAAATGCAAGCCCCTTCGCCGGGGCTTATCAGCGTGCGCCCCAGCGAACTTCCCAGCACGCTGGCCCGGCTACCCCTGGTGTTGCTGGTGGATGCCCAAGGCAAGGTGGTTTCTCGCTACGAAGGGCGGCTGGCGCCCGAGGTGTGGGATGGTGTGGCAGATCTGCTGCCCTGATGTAACGCGCCGTCGCTGGCGCGCATGTGAACCGCAAAGTGGAAACTGGCGCAGTTTGCTATCAAAAAAGAAGCTGCTCGCGCATATTCCATGGGGGGCGGAGTCAAATCCAAGTGCAACACAAGCTGAGTTTATTGGATGGAGTCAGGAGAGTGCTCAAGCTTGGCCAGCCACTGGCCGTACACCTCCAGCGGAGTCAACCAGCCCAGCGTCTTGCGAGGCCGTCCATTCATCAAGTCAGCAATCCCGTCGAGTTGCTCCTGGCTGTAACCCGACAGGTCTGTCCCCTTTGGCAGGAACTGTCGTACCAAACCGTTGGTGTTCTCATTGGTGCCACGCTGCCAAGGACTGTGCGGATCACAGAAATACACGGCAACCCCGGTGTTGGCTGTCAATTGCGCATGGTGAGCCATCTCACGCCCCCGGTCATAAGTCAGTGTTTGGCGCATAGGCTTGGCAATACCGTTGAGCTTGTCCGTAAACGCTTGCAGCACGTGGGCTGCAGTGGCTGGGTTGGGATGCGGCAGCTTTACCAACATCAGGAGCCGGGTGCTGCGCTCTACCAGGGTGCCCACAGCACTGAGGTTGCCTGCTCCTTTGATCAAGTCACCTTCCCAGTGACCAGGGAACAGTCGATCCTCAACCTGCGGGGGACGTACATGGATGCTCAAGAGATCAGCGATCTGACCGCGGCGGTCTTCGCCACGTGAACGGGGCCAGCGCTTGGTGCGGGCCAGACGCAAACAGGCAATGAGCTCGCGGCGCAGCTCACCCCGGGGTTGGGCGTAGATGACGTTGTAGATGGTTTCGTGAGAGACGCGTTGGTGCGCCTCATGCGGATGCAGTGTAGCTAGGCGAGAGGCAATTTGCTGGGGTGACCAACGCAGTTGCAATAAGGCGTGCACAGAGGCGAAGAGGGCATTGCCCGCCACCAGCTTCGGGGGCGGTCTGCTGTGGCGACGCCTGCGCACAAAGCGCTGTTGTGCGAATCGGCAACTATAGGCACCAGCACCGCTGTTTCGGTTGATCTCACGACTCACCGTGGAGGGGGCACGACCCAGTACTCGGGCTACCGCCCGGATACTCAATCCGAGCTCAAGGCATACAGCAATGGTCTGGCGCTCTTTGTAATCGAGCTGTTTGTACTCTTGGTTCAGTTTCATGGACACACCTTATTGAAGTTTCAATCGGTGTGTTGCACTTCACTTTTGAGCGAGCCAGGACTTGGGCCTTATTTGGCACCCATTTCAGGTCGTGTCATCGGTGGGCCAGGCCCGTCCGCGCCCGCTTTGCATCGCCACCGCATCGTCCCAACGCCGCCAGTCGGTGTCTTCATTGCCTTCCAGCACCTCGGAATCAGGCTGCGAATCCTGAACCTCGGTCGATTTGTCAGGTGCCCGGGAGGGCCGCAACGCCGGTATCGGCTTGTCTGCCTCGGGTACCGCGGGCACCGCACGCTTGAAAAATTGCAACATCGTGGCTCACTGAGAAAAATTTGAAACACCTTTGCCTGCTTTTGGCAGCGCAGGCTTAACGCACCTTGATATCGACACGCCGGTTGCGCGGTGAGGCCACTTGGTCGGCGGTGACCACCAGCGGCTCACGGTCGCCTCGTCCGATGGCCACCGTGTCACTGGCCGGAACACCCACTGCGATGAGCCGCGTGCGAATCAACTGCGCGCGCTTGAGCGACAACATGTCATTGGCCTCCAGCTTGCCGACCCTGTCTGTGTGGCCAATCACCAGCACTTCGGCCGCAGGTGCCTGGGCCACCTCGGCCAGGATGGCGGGAATCTGGCTTTCCGACTCCCGGGTCAGTTCGGTGCCACCGGTCACAAAAAACAGGCTGAACCGTTTGACCGCCATGGGGATGGCTGCCATCACTTCGCTGTAACGCTGGGCCACCGTGTCGGCGCTGACCTGGGCCAGCCCGGTCTCACGCGAGGTCACCACCGCCTCGGCATACGGTTGGCTCAGCGTGACGGTGCGCCCATCGGGGCCAGTCACATCCAGTGCGCTGCGTCGCCCTTCTTGCGGCAACAGCACCACACGCTCAGTCTGGTGGGCACAGCCCACGTTCGCAAGCGTCAGAGCCAGCGCAAGCAGCCAGGGAGTGCGGGTCATTTCACGGTACGTCCACAATGAAATCCGTACCGCGGATACCCAGCGTCGCGGTGGGCGTGCTGAACTTCATCGCGCCCGGAGAATGGTGCGAGATCAAGCCGGTAATGGCACGCAGCGTGCCTTTGAGGATACGCAGCGACATGCTGCCCTCGTACGTGGTGGTGTTGAAGGCAAACCGGTCCAACGCCAGCACGCTGCCCGAGCCGGCCGACAACAGGGTGTCGTCCTTCAGCGCAATGCCCACACTGCTGTTGGCACCGGTCACGATCTTGTCCTGCGCCATCACCTCCGAGCCCACCTGGGCGGGTGTGGACACCCCCGCCCGCACGATGCTGACGGTCCCCGTGAGGTTTTTGACCATTCCGGCAGCAGCATCGGCCGCAAACACGGGGCACGCAATAGACAGCAGCGCAGCCATCCCCCCCACTTGCAGCAGCTTGATTGGACGTAGGCGCATGGCACCCTCCTATGGAACGTAAAACTTCGGGCCTTGCGTTTGAAACACGCATACCCGGGTTTTACGCAACGGCGCGTGGTGCGTCTGTGCGCTTACGTACCAAGCCTGGAATTGGCGCTGCGTCCGTTGGAAACAGAACGATTGGGCGGTGGCAGGCGCAGGGCACTGCCTCAGGCAAGCGTTCCTAGGAGAGTACCTTGCCGTCGGACGGGAACTGGCGCGACAGCACCTCTTCGTCCGTGAGTGCGCGGCCTTGCCAGACCGAAACTTCGCGGGCTCCGGCGCCCAGCGCCAACTCGTGCAGGGCGCGAATCTCGACTTGCGTCAGCCCGCCTTCATGGTCACCCAGGGGATGCATGACGATGAAGGGCGCAGGAGCGAAAAGCGAGCTGCCTTTCATGCGTGTGACAAAGGCCTTGAGCACCTGCTCGCCTACCGTGAAGTCACCGATCAAGGTGCGTGGGTGCGCGAACGGATTGATGATGTCCACCGGCTCAGTCCTGCCACACATGCGGGCCAGATTGCCGACACCCATGATGGTGGGCTTGGCACCCCGGGTGAGGGCCAACTCGGGGGGCTCGGAAACCACCTCGCCCGTCTTGGCGTTGCGTATGGTCAGCCGCGCTGGGGAGAGCTGCACATACAACGCCGTGCCGAAGATGGAAGCCAGCACGCCCATAGGCCTGCTGCCTCAGCGCCGCTTGGCCAGCGTGCTGCGGATGGACTCGCGCAGCTCCTTGGGTTCGAACTTGGCCACATAGGCGTCGGCGCCCACGCTGTTGGCGTGGCCTTCGCTGGCGGTCCCGGTGAGGGATGAGTAAATGATGACCGGGATGCCCGCAAAACGCGGGTCTTTCTTGATGTTGTCGGTGAGCGTGAAGCCGTCCATCTCTGGCATTTCCAGATCGGTCAGCACCAGGGCCACCTTGTCCTTGGCGGCCTTGCCCTGGGCCACGGCTTCGGCCTGCAACGCGACCAGTTTCTCCCAGGCTTCCTTGCCGTTCTTCGCCACGGTGTGCTTGAGCTTCATGGACTTGAGGCCCTCTTCGATCAGCAGGCGCGCCACGGCGGAGTCGTCCACAAACAGGATGGTCGAACCTTCGGGCAGGTGAATGTCGGGCAGACCGCTGTGGTCTTCTTTTTCGGACTGGGGCTGCGGGCTGACGGTGCGCAGGATCTGCTCCACGTCCAGCACCTGGGCCAGGCGCGAGTTGGGCACATCACCGTCGATGCGGGCAATACCCGAAACCAGGCCACCGCCGCTGGACTCGGCGTCCTGCAGGTGTTTCCACTCCATCTGGATGATTTCTTCCACCGCGTCCACCAAAAACGCCTGGGTGGTGCGCGCAAATTCGGTCACCAGCACGATCTTGGAGCCGGTCTGTGGCACACAGCCCACCACGCTGGGCAAATCCACTACGGGAATGAGCTGTCCGCGCACGTTGGCTACACCCAGGTTGTGTTTGGGTGCGTTGACGATGGAGGTAATGTGCGGTGCGACCACAATTTCGCGCACCTTGAACACGTTGATACCAAACAGCTCCTGTTGGTCGCTGCCGTCTTTCTTGCCCAAACGGAACAAAAGCAGCTCAAACCGGCGGTCGGCTGCGGCGGGTGCCTGGCTGTTGGGTTTGGCAAAACTTGTAGTGCTCATAAGTATTCCATGGTTGGGCAATCCAGAGGCCCAATACTCCCCTGTGAATGAACTGGCATGGTGTCCCATGCGAATGGGATGAATCTAGCACAGTCACCTGCTGGCGCCTACTTCAAATTGCTGGCACATCCAGTTAAGCCTGATCCAGCTTGAACACGCTGACCGCCTGCACCAGATCCTGCGCCTGAGAACTGAGGCTGGAGGCGGCCGCCGCCATCTCCTCCACCAGCGCCGCATTTTGCTGGGTAACCTGGTCCATCTGCGAGATGGCAGTACCGACCTGCGCCACGCCGGAACTCTGCTCCCCACTGGCTGCACTGATCTCGCCCATGATGTCGGTCACACGGCGGATGCTGCTGACCACTTCCTGCATGGTGGCGCCGGCCTGATCCACTTGCTGCGACCCCTGCTCCACCCGCTGTACGCTGTCGTTGATCAAAGTTTTGATTTCCTTCGCAGCTTCGGCAGAGCGGCCGGCCAGAGACCGCACCTCGGAGGCAACCACCGCAAAACCACGCCCTTGTTCGCCCGCACGGGCCGCTTCCACCGCGGCATTGAGCGCCAGGATATTCGTCTGGAATGCAATACCGTCGATCACACTGATGATGTCGGCAATCTTGCGCGAGCTGTCGTTGATGCCCTTCATGGTATCCACCACCTGGGCCACAACATCGCCACCCTGCATGGCCACATTGGAGGCTTTTTGTGCGAGCTGGTTGGCTTGGCTGGCGTTATCGGCGTTCTGCTTCACGGTGCCGCTCAGCGCATCCATGCTGGCAACGGTTTGCTGCAGCGCACTGGCCTGGCTCTCCGTTCGCGCACTCAAATCCTGATTGCCATGGGCAATTTCGGCACTCGCGGTGGAAACCGACTCGGAACCTTCGCGCACCGTATGCACCACACTCGCCAGACCGGAGCTGACCTGGTTCAACGCACTCATCAAACGGCCAATTTCGTCGCGGTAAAGCGACTCCAGTTTGACCGTCAAATCACCCCGCGCCAAGGCCTCTGAAGCGACCATCACTTTTTCAAGAGGTTTCACCACAATGCCGCGGATGGTAAAAAACAAGGCGCCTGCAATCAGCAGCACAAGCAACACGCCCATTACTCCCAGCCAGTTGCGCTGGGTCCTCACCTCGGCCGTGATCTCGTCGATGTAACCGCCGCCCACAATGACCCACTCCCAGCCGGGGAAGTAGGCAAACGCCACGAGCTTCTCACGCGGTTGGGTTTCTCCGCGCTCCTTGTTCAGCCAGGGATAACGCGTAGTGCCATTCTTCGCTTCGAGGATTTCCTTGATGAATGCGCGCCCATCCGAGTCTGTAACCTCCAACAGGCTCTTACCTTCAGTCTCGGCCACGGGGTGCACCAGCACATTGCCCAAACTCTTGCCGGCACGCGCGTCCAGCACGTAGAAATAACCGGTCTCGCCAATCTTGAGATTGCGGATGGTGTCTTTCAGCTGCTTCAGGTAGTCGCTGTAATTCAGCCCGACAAATGACAGGCCCACCACCTGGCCCTGCGCATTGCGGATAGGGTCGTATTGGGTGATATAGGGACGCCCAAACAGCGTGGCCGCTCCGATGTAGGTCTTGCCATCCAGCGTGGCCTTGTACCCCGGGTGCGCACGGTCCAGCAGGGTGCCAATGGCCCTTTCACCCTTCTCGTTCTTGAGCGATGTGGTGACGCGGATAAAGTCGTCACCGGTTTTGGCAAACACGGTGGCCACCGCACCGGTGGCCTCGGTGAACTGGTCGGCCACTGAAAAGTCCATATTCAGGACTTTGTCATCCAGCTTGAGCGTGGGCGCTGGCTTGCCATTGACCTCGGTCATCTCGGGCGAGAGAACAAATTCGCCTTTTAGCCGCGCCTGAAAGGCACTGGCCAAACCACTGGCGCGGTTGCGTAGGTCCCGGTCAGAGGCGTCAATCAGGTTCGCAATCAGCTTGGTTTTGACCAGCAGCTCGTCGCTGTCGCGACGCTCCACGGTTTGCATCAGCGTATACCCAATAAAGGCCACGCAAGCCGTGAATACCAAACCGACAACCACAAACACGTACAGCGAGAGTCGTAGCCCCAAACTGACGTCGTACCACCGGAATTGAGTTTTCGTAGCCACGTCTGTGTTCTCCTTGGTGATACGACCCGATCCGGGACAGAGCAATTATTGCGCCAGTACCTCCCTAGGTAAATAGCTTCCGAACTTTGGCACCCGGCCCAGTTCCGGACTGACTACATCGTTACGAAAGGCCACATGGCCATTGATCAGGGTGGCCTTGACCACACCATCGCTGCGGTTGACCACCCGGACCAGCCCGCCCATCACGGCCATAGGTTCCTCGGCATACTGCATCAGACGGGAGTTTTTAAGCATTTGCGGGTCCAAAACCACTACATCGGCCCGCGCGCCCACCTCCAGCCTGCCCGCGTTGATGCCGTACCAGTCGGCAATCTCCCCCGTCAGGCGCCACACGGCTTTCTCGGGCGACATGACCGGTTCGTCCTTGACGGCCAACTGCAGCATGCATAACCCGAAGTTGTAAAAGGCCATATTGCGCAAATGGGCGCCCGCATCCGAAAAGCCCACCAGGCCGCAGTCGGCATTGACATTGACCGCCACACGCGCCGGGTTGTGGTTGCCGATCAGCGTGGACCAGCGCAGCGCCTTGCCGTGGTCAATCAACAAGTCCAGGAAGACATTCACCTCGTGGTCGTTGCGCTCCTGTGCGATCTGGCGGATGGTCTTGCCGACCAGGCTGGCGTCGGGTGCGCTGATCACATGGGCGTCGCCAAAGTCGCGGTGCCACACACGCCCGCCCCACTTGCGCTGGTAGTCTTTCTTGAAGGCTTCGCGGTAGGCAGGATTGGAAAACAGCTTGTTGCGGTCAAAGTCCTTCTTGAGGTGCAACGCCACCTCACCGGCCGGAAACTCTTCAAAGATCACAAAGTCAATGCCATCGGCGTAGACCAGGAACGGCTGCGGCAATATCTGCCACTTGAACGAGGCACCCATCACCTTGTTGAACACGCGCGTCACGGCCGACATCACGATGTCCAGCCGGGGTTTGGTCTTCACGTCCAAGAGCGTGATCAGCGTGGTGCGCAGCGTACGGCGCAGGGCCAGGCTGGCCGACGTGACCATGAAAAACAGCGCATTGAGCGGATTGGTCAGGTTGGGTGCCGACTGCAAGATGGCACCGCGCTTGCGCAGCAAAGCGTGCAGGCGGCGGTACTCACTCCAGCGCGCGTAGACCGAGGGCAAGGCAGAGGATCGGTAACGCTCTCCATCCACCTTGTCCCAGGGGTTGGTCATGCTGGACATGCCGATGAGCCCCAGGTCCAGACCCTCGTGCAGATGTCTTTCCATCTGCTGCAACTCGGCCTCGGTCGGTTTGTCCTTCGGGTCCACCGAACGGCCCAGGCCCATGACCGCCACACGCAGGTCCGAGTGGCCCATGTAGCTCACGATATTGGGGCCAAAGGGCTGGCTCTTGAGAAAGTCCACATACCCCTTGCTATCCTTCCAGGTCTTGGTTTTCTCCAGCACCGGCAACACGTATTCACGCGGAATGGACTCGACCCGGGTGAAGATGTCGGACGCGTCCTCCGGGTCGCTGTAGATCATGCTGATGGAGCAGCTACCGACAAAACAGGTGGTCACCCCATGGCGCACCGACTCGGCCAGCGCCGGGTCGAGGATCATCTCGGCGTCGTAATGGGTGTGGATGTCGATAAACCCGGGCGTGACCCACTGGCCCTGCGCGTCTATCACCTCGCCTGCGCCCGCCGCATCCAGCGGTGTGTCGCTGATGGCGGCAATCTTGCCGCCGCGGATACCCACGTCGGCCAGCCGGGAGGGGCCGCCAGAGCCGTCAAACACACGGCCCCCGCGGATGATGGTGTCAAAACGCTCTGCCATGTGTCGCTCCTCTGCTGTTGTTGTATCGAAGCCCGGTGACCGTGGGTGTCTCTATTTTCCGCTTAAGCCCATGGACCGGGTAATCACCTCTTTCATGATCTCGTTGGTTCCGCCGTAGATGCGTTGCACACGGGCGTCGGCATAGGCGCGGGCGATGGGGTACTCCCACATGTAGCCGTAGCCGCCAAACAGCTGCACACATTCGTCCATCACCTTGCATTGCAGGTCGGTGGTCCAGTACTTGGCCATGCTGGCAGTGGCGGTGTCGAGCTTGTCCACACAAATCAGCTCGCAGCACTTGTCGACAAACACACGCGCCACCTGCACTTCGGTCTGCAGCTCGGCCAGTGTGTAACGTGTGTTCTGGAACGCGGCGACGGGCTGGCCAAAGACCTTGCGCTCTTTCACATAGTCCACCGTCCAGTCAATAGCGGCCTGTGCGGCGGCCACAGCGCTGATGGCGATCTGCAGGCGCTCCCAGGGCAGCTGTTCCATCAGGCAGATGAAGCCCTTGTTCTCGTAGGCTGCGCCACCCAGCAGGTTTTCAGCCGGAATCTTGACGTTGTCGAAGAACAACTCCGAGGTGTCCTGCGCCTTCATACCAACCTTCTTCAGCCGCTTGCCCACGCTAAAGCCGGGCATGCCGCGCTCGACGAGGATCAGGCTCGTGCCCTTGCCGCCCGCTGCCGGGTTGGTCTTGGCCACCACCACCACCAAGTCGGCGTGCCAGCCGTTGGTAATAAATGTCTTGCTGCCGTTGAGCAGGTAGCTGCCGTCGGCCTGCTGGATCGCGGTGGATTTGATGCCCTGCAGGTCGGAGCCGGCAGCGGGTTCACTCATGGCAATCGCGCCAATCATCTCGCCGCTGGCCAATTTGGGCAGGTACTTGGCCTTCTGCTCGGGCGTGCCGTAGTGCAGGATGTACGGCGCCACGATTTCGCTGTGCAGGCTGAAGCCAATGCCGGTGAAGCCAGCGCGCGCGATCTCTTCAAACTGGATCACCGAATACAGCTTGTCGGCCTCGGAGCCGCCGTATTCCTCGGGCATGGTCATGCACAGGAAGCCGTTTTCACCGGCCTTGTTCCACACCGCGCGGTCCACATAGCCCTGCTCTTCCCACTCCGCATGGAAGGGGGCAATCTCCTTATCGACGAACTTGCGGAAGCTGTCGCGGAAGGATTCGTGGTCGGAGGAGAAAAGGGTTCTTTCAATCATGGCGTTACCTTGGGTCTGGGAATTTAGTATTTTCACAAAGCAATTGCTTGGTAAAAAGAATATACTGCATCCAGCGCAAAAAAGCATCCCTCAAATAACCATCCCCTACGGAGACACCCATGACCGAAGCCTATGTGTTCGACGCCATCCGCACCCCCCGCGGCAAAGGCAAAAAAGACGGCAGCCTGTACGAAGTCAAGCCCGTCACCCTGCTCGCCGGCCTGCTGACCGATCTGCAGCAGCGCCACCAGTTCGACACGGCGATGGTGGACGACGTGGTGATGGGCGTGGTGTCCCCCGTGGGCGACCAGGGCTCGGTGATCCCCAAGGTGGCGGCACTGAAAGCCGGCTGGGACTTCCGGGCATCGGGCGTACAAATCAACCGTTTCTGTGCCTCGGGCCTGGAAGCTGTGAACATGGCAGCGCAGAAAGTGCGCTCGGGCTGGGAAGACCTGGTCGTTGCCGGTGGTGTGGAAAGCATGAGCCGTGTGGGCATTGGCTCCGACGGCGGCGCCTGGGCCATGGACCCGGAAACCAATTCGCAAACCGCGTTTGTGCCGCAAGGCATTGGCGCGGATTTGATTGCCACGCTGGAAGGCTTTACCCGCGCCGATGTGGATGCCTATGCGCTGGAGTCACAACGCCGCGCCACAAAAGCACAGGCCGCAGGCTACTTCGACCAGTCCGTCATCCCGGTCAAGGATTTCCTGGGCCAGACCATTCTGGGCAAAGACGAATTCATCAAGCCCGGCACCACGCTGGAAGGTCTGGCGGGCCTGAAGGCTGCTTTCGAACAAATGGGCGGCATGGGTTTTGACCAGGTGGCACTCACGCGCTATCCACAGGTGGAGCGCATCCACCACGTGCACCACGCCGGCAACTCGTCCGGCATCGTGGACGGCGCGGCGGCCGTGCTGATTGGCAGCGATGCTGCGGCCAAGGCGCACAAGCTGACACCCCGTGCGCGTATCGTCGCTACGGCCTTGAGCGGTGCCGATCCCACCATCATGCTGACCGGCCCCATGCCCGCAACCCGCAAGGCGCTGGCCAAGGCCGGCATGACGATTGACCAGATCGACCTGTTTGAAGTGAATGAGGCGTTTGCCGCCGTGGTGATGCGCTTCATGAAAGAAATGAAAGTGCCGCATGACAAGGTCAACGTCAACGGTGGCGCAATTGCGATGGGCCACCCGCTGGGCGCGACCGGCGCAATGATTCTGGGCACGCTGATTGACGAGTTGCACCGCCGCAAGCTGCGCTACGGCCTGGCCACACTGTGCGTGGGCGGCGGCATGGGCATTGCCACCATCGTCGAACGCATATGACATCCACCGTTCGGGCTGAGCCTGTCGAAGCCCCTTCGACAGGCTCAGCCCGAACGGGACTACAAGACTTTTAGGCCTCTAGCCCCCGTAGATATTGCGCAAGCAGCTCACATATTCATAGCAAAAACCATGAAAACCATCCAATACTCCCTGGCTGACGGCATCGCCACCATCACCTTTGACGAACCCAACTCGCCCGTGAATACCATGTGCCTGCAGTGGCAGGAAGACATGAGCGCGGTTACCGCACAGGTGCTCAAGGACAAGGACGCCATCAAGGGCATCCTGCTGGCCTCCGCCAAGTCCACCTTCTTTGCAGGCGCCGACCTGAAGGCTGCGATGCGCCTCAAGCCGTCGGACGCGACCACCGCGTTCACGGAAATCGAGCACCTGAAGAAGAACATGCGCACCATCGAGACCCTGGGCAAGCCCGTGGTCAGCTTGCTCAACGGCACGGCGCTGGGCGGCGGCTGGGAAGTGGCGCTGATGGGCCACCACCGCATTGCCATCGATGATCGCAAGATCCAGTTCGGCCTGCCTGAAGTCTCTCTGGGTCTGCTGCCCGGTGCCTCCGGCGTGACCAAGATGACACGCCACCTGGGTCTGATGGGCGCGCAGCCTTACCTGGTCGAAGGCAAACTGTTTTCGCCCGCAGACGCCAAAGGCCTGGGCCTGGTGCACGACCTGGTCGCGCCCGGCGATAACGCCGCGGCAGAAATGAAAACCAAGGCACTCGCCTGGATTGCCGCCAACCCCACCGCGCAACACCCGTGGGAAGTCAAAGGCTACAAGGTGCCCGGCGGCTTGCCATCGAACCCCGCCGTGGCGCAGATGCTGCCCGTGGCACCAGCCATGATCAAGAAACAAACGCGTGGCCTGTACCCTGCGCCAGAGGCCATCATGGCCTGCATGGTCGAAGGTTTGCAAGTGGATATCGAAACCGCGCTGCGCATCGAGAGCCGTTACCTCGCCAAGCTGATGACCGGCACCAATGCGAAGGCGATGATCAATACCTTCTTCTTCAACCTCAACGCCATCAAGAGCGGCACCAGCCGCCCTGCCGGGGTGCCGAAGTTCAAACCCACCAAGGTGGGCCTGCTGGGCGCCGGCATGATGGGCGCAGGCATTGCCTATTCGCAAGCCAGCAAGGGCATTGCGACAGTACTGAAGGATGTGAGCCAGGAGAAAGCCGATACCGGCAAGGGCTACGCCGCCAAGATCACCCAGGGTCGCGTCGACAAGGGCCGCATGAAGCCCGAGGCACAAGCTGAAATCCTGGGCCGCATCCAGGCCACAGCGTCAAACGACGACCTGAAGGGTTGCGACCTGATCATCGAAGCCGTGTTCGAGAACCGCGAGTTGAAAGCCAAGGTCACGCAGGAAACCGAACCACTGTTGGCACCCGGCGGCTTCTTCGCCTCCAACACCTCCACGCTGCCGATCACCGGCCTGGCCAAAGCTAGCCGCGATGCGAAGAAATTCATCGGCATCCACTTCTTCAGCCCGGTCGACAAGATGCAACTGGTGGAAATCATCAAGGGCAAGGAGACCGATGACGAGACCGTGGCGCGCGCCTACGACTACGTGCAGGCGCTGGGCAAGTTCCCCATCGTTGTCAACGACTCGCGCGGCTTCTTCACCAGCCGCGTGTTTGGCACCTTTGTGATGGAAGGCGCCGCGATGCTGGGCGAAGGCATCCCCGCCGCCGCGATTGAGAACGCCGGCATCCAGTGCGGCATGCCCGTCGGCCCGCTGGCCGTGCTGGACGAAACCGCCCTCACCCTGTCGCTGCACGTAATGGACCAGACCAAGAAAGACTTCGAAGCCGAGGGCAAGACCTACACCGCGACACCGGGCGAGCTCGTCGTCGAGAAGATGGTCAAACAGCACAGCCGCCCCGGCCGCGCCGGTGGTGCGGGCTTCTACGAGTACCCCACAGACAAAGCCGTGAAGAAGTTCCTGTGGCCCGAACTCAAAGGCTTGTTCGAGAAGGCCGATGCGAACTGGAACATCACCGATCTGAAAGACCGTTTGCTGTACCGCCAGGCCGTGGAGACCGCACGCTGCCTGTCCGAGAACGTGTTGACCAGCGTGCACGACGCCAACATCGGCTCGATCTTCGGCATCGGCTTCCCCGCCTGGACCGGTGGTGCCATGCAGTTCATCTACGGCATCGGTGTGGACGCGTTCGAAGCGCGTGCGGCAGAGCTGGCCAAGGCCTACGGCCCGGGCTTTGCGCTGACAGCCGAGGTCAAAGCGGCTATCCGCAAATACCAGCCGGTGTATTAAGAAACCTGAACAAGGGATACGCCTGACGCTCAGCAACGCTAGGTGTAGACCCTAGACTGATTCCCAAAAACTCATGGTGGGCGTGGCTTTCAGCCCCTCACCATGGGGCTGGTACCCGACTGTCCGAATGTGAAACATAACGTGAACTGATTTCATAGACTAGTGCCATGAACAGAGCCACAGGAGTATTCGCATGAGTCGTACACGTAAAGTTGTCTGGAGCCTATTGGGGGCCGCAGTCTTGCTGGGAGCCGCAGCCTGGGTCTTCCAGAAACCCATCTCCGTCCGTGTACTCGAACAGGTAGCCCGCAAAAACGTGGGCCGCAACATCATTCCCGACCTGCCCGATGGCTTGCACCTGGCACTGTGTGGCACAGGCTCTCCGTTTCCAGACCCCACACGCGCGGGGCCCTGCTCCGCCATCATCGCGGGTGACCGCCTGTTCATTGTGGACACCGGAGAAGGCAGCGCGCGCACCCTGGGCTACATGGGCATACCGGCCGCGAAGATCGAAGCCATCCTGCTGACGCACTTCCACTCCGACCACATCGACGGCATGGGCCCGTTCCTGCTGCAGCGCTGGGGCGTGGGCACGGCCCAGACACCCACTCCGGTATACGGCCCCACAGGTGTGGACCGCGTGGTCAGCGGCTTCCGCGCGGCCTATGCGCTGGACTTTGGCTACCGTGTAGCGCACCACACCGAAAAAATCATGCCTCCTGGCGGCAGTGGCGGCAAAGGCATGCCCTTTGCCCTGCCTGCTGTGGGGCAGGGTGACAGCGTGGTGGTACTGGACGACAAGGGCCTGAAGATCACGGCGTTTCGCGTGGACCATTTGCCGATTGAGCCCGCTGTGGGTTACCGCTTTGACTACAAGGGCCGCTCTGTCGTCATCAGCGGTGATACCAAGGTCGCGGCCAGTCTGGTCGCTGCAGCCAAAGATACGGACATACTGGTGCATGAAGCGTTGCAGCCGAACCTCGTGAAAATTCTGGAAACCCAGTTTGCCGACCACCAGATGAACAACATGGCGCAGGTGATGCACGACATCCTGAACTACCACACCACGCCCGAAGAAGCTGCCCAACAGGCCACCAAGGCCGGGGCTAGGCAACTGGTGTTGAACCACATCGTGCCACCCCTGCCGCTGCGCTACGCCTACCCGGCTTTCCTGGGCGACGCAGCCAAGTACTACGACAAGCCCATCACCGTGGGTGAAGACGGCATGTTTTTCAGCCTGCCTGCAGGCTCCACGGCCATCAACACCCAACGCCTCTACTGACCATGCTGCCCACCATAAACAAGGCCCGCGTGCTGCGTACCCCTGACGCATGTTTTGCCGCCCTGCCCGACTTTCCCTACACCCCGCACTACCTGGAGCTGGACGACCTTCGCATTGGGTACATCGACGAAGGCCCGCGCGACGCGGCACCGGTGCTGCTGATGCACGGCGAGCCCACCTGGTCTTACCTGTACCGCAAGATGATTCCAGGCCTCGTGGCCGCCGGCCACCGCGTGATTGCGCCTGACCTGGTTGGCTTTGGTCGCTCTGACAAACCTTCGCAAAAGTCCGATTACTCCTATGCCAACCACGTGGCCTGGATGGCCGCGTGGATGGAGCGTATGGACCTGCAAAACGCCACGCTGTTCTGCCAGGACTGGGGCTCGTTGATCGGCTTGCGACTGGTCACGCACAACCCGCAGCGTTTTGCGCGTGTGGTGCTGGCCAATGGTGGCCTGCCAACCGGCACCGCCGCCGTTCCGCGCGCCTTCAAGCTCTGGCGCGCATTCGCACGTTTCAGCCCGTGGTTTCCAATTGGCCGCATCGTCAACTCGGGCTGCGCCAATAAGCTGTCACCCGCCGAGATCGCAGCGTACGACGCACCCTTTCCATCGTCGCGATATGAGATGGCAGCTCGCCTGTTCCCGACCTTTGTGCCCGCATCACCCAACGACCCAGAACGTGCAGCGAATGAACAAGCGTGGGAAGTGCTCAAGCAGTGGCACAAACCGTTTCTCACGCTGTTCAGCAGCCGCGATCCGATCACCCGCGGTGGTGACAAAATCTTCCTCAAGCTGGTGCCGGGCACTGCCAACCAGGCCCACGCCGTGACCCGTGGTGCCGGGCACTTTTTGCAGGAAGACAAGGGACCAGAGCTGGCCCAGAAGATTTCTGAGTTCATCGCGGCTACGCCTGTCTGACACAACAACAACCTATTGATACGAGGAGACTCTCCATGAACAACATTCTCAAAGCCGGTTGCGCAGCCATCTACATCCTGGCACTTGCCAGTCTGCTCTGGCCCTTCCCCGCAGGCGCAGGCCCGGTTCTGCAGACCCTGGCCGTGGCACTGATCGTGGTCCACGCACTGGAAATGCTGTTTGTGTTCAAACACATCAAGTCCTATCCCGGCCCGCTGCTGGTCAGCATCGTGTTGTCATTGCTGTTCGGCCTGCTGCACTGGCTGCCCCTGGCCAAAGCTAACCGCCCGGCGGCCAACACCTGACCATGGCCGTGCAGCAGACCTCCCGCTTGCGGCGCATCGCCATCGGTTTTGCCCTGTACCTGGGGGCGGTTGCCCTGGGTCTGGGTTCTGCCTGGTGGGTGCTGAAAAAAGCGCCGTTCACCAACCGCACGGTGCAAGCCGGTGCCTGGCGCACCAATACGCTGGCCGGCAGCACGGATGCCGACATGTACACGCGCGCTGGCGTCGCCGTGAACGGGCTGCTGGCGCTGGGGCGTGATGAAACCATGTACTTCATCGCCACACACGACGATGCCGGGCGCCCGCTGCGCTCGCAGTGCAGCTACCGCGTGGCGGGCGAACCGCCCAAGGCGCGCTGGTGGAGCGTCACCGTGTATGCGGACGACATGTTCCTGTTTGACGCACCCAACCAGCACTACAGCCTCAACGGCAGCACCGCCCAGCTGGACGCTCAGGGCCGCTTTGCGTTCAGCACCGGCCATCAGGCGCAGCCCGATACGTTCTGGCTGCCCACGCCGGGCAACCGGGGCATGGTGATGACACTGCGCCTCTACAACCCCGAGCCCTCGCTGCAGGCCGCACCGGCCTCGCTGGTGCCACCGACCATCCAGCAAACGGGAGACTGCGCATGAACACCCTCTCCACCCAACAGCGGCTCTGGTTCTACCGCATCCTCACGCTGCTGGTCACCGCCATCCTCGTGCATCTGCTGGCCGTCTGGGCCGCGCCGCGGCTGATCATGCGCATGGTGCTCAACGGTGCGGCCGCGCAGCAAATGGACATGCAGAACAAGGCGGCTTTTCCACCGCCCGTGACGGCCAGTTCGCGTTCTGTCGTCATGCCCAGCCCGGACCTGTTGTATTCGGTATGTGTATTTGATGTGTCCAGCGGCCCGGTGCGCGTCACTGCGGCCCCTAAACTCACGTCTTATTGGTCCATTGCGCTGTACGCTGCCAACAGCGACAACTTCTTTGTCATCAACGACCGCCAGGCCGCCAACAAACCGGTAGACCTGTGGCTGGTGTCCGAAGGTGGCAACGCCAGCCAGCACGATGTGCCTGCGGGCAGCACCGTGGTAGTGAGCCCATCGTCCAAGGGCTTTTTGTTGATGCGTGTGCTGACCGGAAACTACGAGGCTGAAAAAGACCTGGTGGAACCGGCGCGCCGTACCCTGACCTGTTCCCCAACCTAGGAAATTCAATGCTGGCACAACTTCTTCGACGCATGTTGCTGGGCCAGGCGGCCCTGGGCGCGCTGGTGGCCTGGCTGCTGTGCGGTAGCGTAGTGGCCACCGTGATCGGTGCCATGCTGCTGCCTTTCGTGACCATGGTCTTGGTAGACACGGTTTCGATGCTGCTGTCCCGTGCTGCGGGCGAGCCCACGCGCATGTGGTGGCGCGCGCTGTTCGGCGAGTACCTGGCGGGCTTTCGGGTTTTCCTGTTCCGCCAGCCCTGGACGGTGCAACCGCCCATGCTGCTGCCCGCAACCGGCGGTACACCCCAGATTCCGGTGGTGCTGGTGCACGGCTACATGTGCAACCACCGCATCTGGGACGACATGGCCGATGCACTGCGCGCCCAAGGCCATCCGGTGTTTGCCGTGAATCTGGAGCCGGTGTTTGCGTCCATCGACCGCTACGCCCCCATCGTGCAAGCCGCTGTGGATGCGCTGTGTGCCCACAGCAGCCACAAGAAAGTTGTGTTGATAGGCCACAGCATGGGAGGCCTGGCGATTCGCGCCTGGATGCGCGCGAACGGTACGGCGCATGTGGCCCGTGTCATCACGCTGGGCACGCCACACGTCGGCACCCAGATTGTGCGCAACACCCACACGCCCAATGGCAAACAAATGGTCTGGCACAGCCGCTGGCTCGAAGAGCTGGCTGCTGGCGAATCCGACGCGGCGCGCGCACTCATTCGGATTGCCATCACACCGCAAGACAACATCGTTTTCCCGCAGCGTGCCCAATTGCTGAAGGGCATCGTGCCTGCCGTGTTTGACGGCCTGGGCCATGTGGAGATGTGCCTGGACCCGGTGGTCATCCGCTGGACACTGGCAGAAGTGGCCGGGGCACAAACCCCTTGATCCCTTTTGCGCGCCGCGCTTCAGGCCTTGCCGGCCTGGGCAGCGGCGTCGCGTTTGACCAACTGATAAACGTAGCCGTCCACCAGATCGGACAAGGCCTGCGCAAATTTCGGCGACGCGGTGTCGGCTTCGTCGTTCCAGATGGCGGTGCGCAACGCCCCCAGAAATGCGCGCGACAGCACAAACATCTCGGTAGAGTCCAGCAGCCGGTTCAGCGGAAGCCCCTGGGAACGTGCCGATACGCTGGCCAACATCTGGCCCAGAAAGGTATTCCGCCCGTCAATGGTCCGCACATCGCGGCGCGACAACGCCCAGTCGATGATGGCTTTTTGTGCCGCACGGCGCTGGGTAAAGGCGCCCAGCATCAGGTCCACCAGATCACGCGTGCCCTGTGGCACACCCCGGGCAGCCAAGTCGCTGAACTGGGCCAGCAGGGTTTGCCGCTGGCGCTCGTTTTCCAGCTCCACCAGGGCCAGCATCACGGCGTCGATGTTCTCGAAATACTGGTACAGCGTGCCGACCCCATACCCCGACCGTTCGGCCAGCGCCGCGACCTTGAAACCAGCCAGCCCTTCCGTTTCCAAAATCTGAACGGCGCTTTCCAGAATCGCCTCCACTGTGATCCGGGAACGGTCCTGTTTTGGCGCCCTGACTATTGATTTAATGGAGTTTTTTTCCGATTTCTTTGCCATGCGTACCGCATCCAGAAATATGAAACATGAAAGTGAACTACTTTCATAAACTATAAGTCCAATCTTGCGCATGTTGCAAGGAGAAAACATGTCCCGACTGAAACGCCTCAAGACATCCCTGACCCAGTTTCCCGATATCAAGGCACCGCCGCTATGGCTGCTGGCGACGGAGCAACGCGCGTTCTGGGAATACTTTGCCGGGCTGGCCCTGTACAAGCCCCTCAAACGTGCGGCCCCACGCGGTGACGGCCATCCCGTGCTGGTCATCCCCGGTCTGGGCGCGTCCGATGTGTCCACCGCGCTATTGCGCCGGTTTCTGGATGACCTGGGCTACACCACCTACCCCTGGGGCATGGGCCGCAACCGCGGTGTCAAGGAAGAGGTGTCCACCACCATGGAACAACTGCTGCAGGACATCTACGCGCGGCATGGCCAGCAAAAGGTGAGCATCGTGGGCCAGAGCTTGGGCGGTGTGTTTGCACGCGAGCTGGCCAAGCTGGCGCCACACCAGGTGCGCCAGGTCATCACACTGGGCTCGCCCTTCACCGGCCACCCATTGGCCTCCAGCGTGGCGCGCTTTTACGAATGGATTTCGGGCGACAAGCTCGACAACATCAACTTTGACCGGCACGTGGAAATGCGTGTGAAGCCCCCTGTGCCGACCACGGCGGTCTACAGCAAGCTCGATGGCGTGGTGGCGTGGCGCTGCTCCATCGAAGAAGGCACGCCCGAGGGTGAGAGCATCCATCTGCGCGGCAACACCCACTGCGGCATGGCCGTGAGCCCCTCGGCCCTGTACCTGGTCGCCGAGCGCCTGGCCCAGGCACCAGACCAATGGAAAGCCTTTGAGCCCCAGGGCCTGGGCCGCGTTTTCTACGGCGCGCAAGACCATCTGCCCGCCCACGGATGACCCTTGATTCTTGAATATCTGCGGAGAACCCACCATGACAGACTTGGTTGTACGAAAACTGCTGATCGACCTGAACACACCGTTCGAGAGCCGCTGGAATGGCGGTGACGCGTTTCGCTCGGCCTTCTTCAGCGCCCTGTCCATGAGTTTTCCGCTGGGCGAGCAGTACTTCATTGACTCGGTGCGCAACGGACTCAAGACCTTGCCCGAAGCCGACCGGCAACGCCTGGCACCCGAGGTGCAGGGCTTTGTGGGGCAAGAGGCCACACACCGGCGCATCCACGCCCTGTTCAACGGCCATCTGGAAACAATGGGCTACCGCAATGTGCTCGAAGTGCGCGCGGGAAAACGCCTGAAAGACAACGCCCACCGCGACACGCGCATTCATGTGGCCGCCACCGCCGCTACCGAACACCTGACCGCCATTTTTGCCGACTGGATGCTGCGCCACCCCGAGGCGCTGGCGGGCGCCGAACCTCGCCTGCAAACCCTGTGGCTCTGGCACAGCGCCGAAGAGTCCGAACACCGCAGCACCGCCTTTGACATCTACCGCGCCATGGGTGGCAGCGAGACTTGGCGCCTGCGTCTGTTCCGTTACATCACCATCACCTTCCTGTCGGACATCACGCGGCAGACCATTCGCAACCTGTGGCATGACGGCAGCTTGTTCCAATGGAGCACCTGGCGCAGCGCGGGCAAGCTGCTGTTTGCCAAAGACGGCATGTTCCGCGGCAACTACGGCCTGTGGCGCGACTACATGGCGCCCGACTTCCATCCGCGCCAGCAAGACGCCAGCATGTCGGAGCAATGGCTGCGTGACAACAGCGACCAGTTCACCCCTGTCGGCCAGGCCGCCTGAGGTCCACCATGCTGATTGCCTCGCTCTGCATTGCCCTGCCGCTGGCGGCCCTGTACCTTGCCTTCTGGCTCTGGTACGGCGGCAACGGCAAACCCATGACAGCCGAAGAAAAAGAAGCCGCATTGCGTGCCCTGCAAGCCACGGACGACAGCGACCACACCCGAGCCGCGATAGAAGAGGTCCGCGAACTGCTGGCCAGTGATGACGGCAAAGAGTTCGTCATGCAAAACCTGGTGCGCTACCGCCCCAAGGCGCTGTACCCAGCGGGCTACCACTACAGCGACGACCCGCGCGAGGCAGACAATCGTTACGGCAAGTCCATCGTCTGGCCGCTGCTGCGCAACGGCAACCTGCTGCTGTTCATTGGCCGACGTACCGGTAACTTTGTGGTGCCCGAAGGTGCAGACGCCTGGCACTACGTGGCCATGGTGCGTTACCGCAGCCGGCGCGACTTTGTGCGTTTTGCCATTGACGCCAACCAGGCCGAGAAGTTTGTCCACAAGTGGGCGGCCATCGAGAAGACCCACATCTTTCCCGTCAAACCCGTCGTGAGCCTGTTTGTGGTGCGCACGCTGGTCGCGCTGCTGTTGTCCTGCGCAGGCGCTTTACTGTTCTTCATTGCTCTTCAACCATCCACACCATGACCATTGCACTCCTGCTGCTTGTCCTCACCGGCCTCTACCTCTGGCTGGGCTTGCCCGCCACCTTGCGCGCCTTGGGCCTGCACCCCCACTACCACGGCCCCCTGTACAAACTGCCGGGCCAGCGCGCGCTCATCATCACCACCAGCCAAGCCACTTTGGGTGAAGGCGGCAAGGCTACAGGTGTTTTTGGCTCGGAGATGACGGCACCGTATTACGCCTTCCTGGACGGTGGCATGCACGTGGATGTGGCGAGCATCCGGGGCGGTGCCATCCCGATTGAGCCGGATTCGTTTCGCTGGTTCATGGCCACCGACTCCGACAAACGTTACCTGCATGACGGCGTATTCCAGGCCAAGGTGGAAGACTCGCTGCGCATTGAAAACCTGGACTTTGCCGAATACGACCTGATTTTCCTGGCCGGTGGTTGGGGCGCCGCTTACGACCTGGGCACCTCGGCGGTACTGGGCGAAAAAATTACCCAGGCCTGGCGGGCGGGCAAAGTCATCGGTGGTGTGTGCCACGGCCCCCTGGGCCTGCTGCGGGCCAAAGACCACAACGGCGAATCGCTGGTCCAAGGCAAACGCGTGACCGCAGTAACCGACAAACAGGTCCGCGAACTGGGCATCAGCACCACGCCCCAACACCCGGAGCGTGAGCTGCGTGCAGCCGGCGCCCTGTTTGAAAGTGCCACCGCCCTGAGAGACCCCTTTGCCAACCACACCGTGGCAGATGGCAAACTGGTCACCGGGCAAAACCAGAATGCAGGCCCAGAGACAGCACAAACGATGATGCGTGTGGCCGGGGGCATGGTTCGCATGGCGTAAAACAGGCGCGCGCGGCGCCACTTCACCCTGCGGGGTGATCCATAAAAACAAAGGAGACATCGCTGTGACACTTCGCAAAAGACTCGGCATCACCGCCCTGGTACTGCTGGGGGCCGTGGCCCTGCTGTATGTCAACCGCATCGAGCTGCTGAAATATTCGCTGGGCTGGTACACCGACATCCGTTTTCCGCGCGAACCCAACAAGCCCGTACCCTGGATGGCTGGCCCCGACCAAGCCGACAAACCAGTGGGCCAGCGCCCGCCCAACATCATCGTCATCCTGGCGGACGACATGGGCATCAACGATGTGTCCACCCGCGGCGGCGGCCACACGGCCGAGGGTGTACCCACCCCCAACATCGACTCCATCGCCCGCGATGGTGTGCGTTTTGACCAAGGCTACGCGGGCGCGGCCGTCTGCACAGTCTCGCGTGCCGCACTTATGACCGGGCGTTACCCCTGGCGTTTTGGCGTGGAATTCACGCCCACCCCCGGAGCCATGTCACGCGTGGCTCCTGCGCTGTATGGCGATACCAAACGACTGTATCCCGTGATCGTGGACAAGGAAAAGGCCGAGAAGTCCAAGGACTTCAACGACCTGGGCATGCCTGCTTCCGAAATCACCGTGGCCGAGGCGCTCAAGGCACGGGGCTACCACACCGTGCACATCGGCAAATGGCACCTGGGCAGCACACCCGAGATGCGTCCCAACAACCAGGGTTTTGACGAAACCTTGTTCATGGAAAGCGGGCTGCATCTGCCCGTGAACTCGCCGGACGTGGAAAACTCGCGCCAGGACTTCGACCCCATCGACAAATTCCTGTGGCCCAACATGCGTTTTGGCGTGAGCTACAACGGTGGCAAGTGGTTTGAACCGGCCAAGTACCTGGCCGACTATTACACCGACGAAGCCATCAACGCGATCCAGAAAAATAAAAACCGGCCCTTCTTCATGTACCTCGCACACTGGGGCGTACACACCCCGCTGCAGGCCAGCAAGGAAGACTACGACGCGCTCTCCAACATCCCTGACCACCGTCGCCGCGTCTATGCCGCCATGGTGCGGTCCATAGACCGCAGTGTGGGCCGTGTGCTTCAAACCCTGAAAGACCAAGGGCTGGAAGAAAACACCATCGTCATCTTTGCCAGCGACAACGGCGCGCCCGGCTACATCGGCCTGCCCGATGTCAACAAGCCCTACCGCGGCTGGAAGCTCACCATGTTTGAAGGGGGCCTGCGCGTGCCCTATGTGGCCAAGTGGCCGGGGCATATTGCCGCCGGTACGCAGTACCAGCCACCCATCTCCAACATCGACATCATGCCTACCGTGCTGGCCGCAGCGGGCGGCACCCTGCCCACGGACAGGCCTATCGACGGCGTCAACCTCTTGCCCTACCTGACGGCCAAGCCTGCAACACAACCACCGCGCCCCCTGTACTGGCGCGACGGCCCCTACCAGGCCATGCAGGAAAACCTCTGGAAACTCATCGTCTCGGAGCGCCCTAAAAAAGAGTGGCTGTTCAACCTGGCCAACGATCCCACGGAAAAAACCAATCTGACCGGCGAGCAGCCGCAAAAGTTGGCACAAATGAAGGCGCAAATGGCAGCCCACCACGCCACCATGCCGCCCTCGATGTGGCCCTCCTTCATTGAACTGCCTATCGAAATCGACAAAACCCTGGATCAGGTTCATGAACCCAGCGATGAGTATGTCTATTGGTACAACTGACGTGTACCGGCGATTGAAGGAAGACGCATGACACTGCGCCGCACGGCAATAGGGCTGACCCTAGCTGCAGTGCTGGCTGTGGCGGGCATTTACGGGTACCGACTGTACTGGCAAGAGGCCACGCCGCAGGATGCAGGCAACACAGCGCGCCTGCAATGCGTCGCCCCCGGCACCGACGCGCAAGTACCCTCACCCCACCCCGGCATGGTGTGGGTACCGGCTGGCACATTTGCCTTTGGCGACACCGTGTATGCCGAAGAACAACCCGTGCGCCCGGCCACTGTCAAGGGCTTCTGGATGGACCGCACCGAGGTCACCAACGCGCAGTTCGCACGCTTCGTACAAGCCACCGGCTACGTGACGCTGGCCGAACGGCCCGTGGACACCAAGCTCCACCCCGGCTTGCCCCCAGACATGCAGCAACCCGGTGCTGTGGTCTTCATCAACCCGGCCGACGTGCGCAATGGCGGCGACCTGCGCCAGTGGTGGCAATACGTGCCCGGTGCCAGTTGGCGCCACCCCGGTGGCCTCGCCACCAGCATCGAGGGCCGCGATGCGTTTCCGGTGGTCAACGTCACGCTGGAAGACGCCCAGGCCTACGCGCGCTGGGCAGGCCGCGCCCTGCCCTCCGAGGCCGAATGGGAATGGGCCGCACGCGGTGGGCAGGTGGAGAACAACGACCGCACCCAACCCGTGCAAGCCAATACCTGGCAAGGTGTGTTCCCCGTATCCAACCAGGCCGCCGATGGTTTTACTGCGCTGGCACCCGTGGGCTGCTTTGCACCCAATGGGTTTGGTTTGCGCGACATGATTGGCAATGTGTGGGAACTCACCGCCGACCGCTATACCGAGCGCCACGGCGCACAAGACAACATCCCGCCCGACCAGCCGCCCGTGGCCCAGCGCCCCGGTGCCGAGCCCGGACGCCACGTGATCAAAGGCGGCTCTTACCTGTGTGCGCCCAACTACTGCATGCGTTACCGCGCCGGTGCGCGCCAGCCACAGGAAGATGACCTGGCCACCGCCCATGTCGGATTCCGGACAGTGTTGCGTGCAGCGGGGCCTTAAACTGGGCGCATAACTACACGACGGAGACTGCCGCATGAAAGCCCTGAGCCCCACCGATTCAGCGTTCCTGTGGATGGAAACGCGCAACCAGCCCATGCATGTGGCAGGGCTCAACATCTACACACCGCCCAAGGGCGCCGGGCCGGAGTTTGTGGGCCAGATGCTGGACGAGTGGCGCCAGCACCTGGGTGCCGAAGCACCTTTTAACCTGAAGCCGCGCCTGCGGCTGGGCATGTGGTACTGGGAAGAAGACACCGATTTCGAGATGGACTACCACGTGCGCCATCTCGCGCTGCCCCAGCCCGGACGCATCCGCGAGCTGCTGGCACTGGTGTCGCGTGTGCATGGCAACCTGATGGACCGCAGCCGCCCGTTGTGGGAGTGTTACGTCATTGAGGGCCTGCCCGGAGGGCGTTTTGCCACCTACATCAAGATGCACCACGCGCTGATTGACGGCGTGAGCGGCGCGCGCATGACAGCACAGGCCATGGCCACTACCGCTGCCGAACACAAGCCGCCGCTGTGGGCCCAATCGCTGGGCAAGGTGCCCAAGCCACGCCCTGCGTCTGCCAGCAAAAGTCTGCTGGCGCAACTGAGCGAACTGGCCCAAGCCGGGCGCGAAATACTGCCGGGCATTGGCGCCGGGCTGGTGGACATGGCCCGCTCCGCCAGCGGTGAAGAAACCGCCATCCCCACGCTCAAGGCGCCACCCACACCGTTCAATGTGGAGATTTCGGGTGCGCGCCGGTTTGCCGCACAGTCGTTTCCGCTCTCGCGCCTCAAACGCATTGGCCAGGCCGCCAACGCCACGGTCAATGACGTCACGCTGGCGATTTGCGCCGGTGCCCTGCGCCAGTACCTGCAAACCCACGCCAAGCTGCCCGCCAAACCGCTGGTCGCCATGGTGCCGGTGTCGCTGCACGGAGAGACCGATCTGGGTGGCAACCAGGTCACGCTGCTGCTGGCCGAGTTGGCCACCCACATCAAGGACCCGCTCAAACGGCTGGAGAAAATCAAGGCCTCCACCACCCAAGCCAAGGACAAGCTGCGCAGCATGTCGCGCCTGCAGAAAATGGCTTACGGCATGACGTCGATTGCCACCTTCGGCCCCGCGCTGGTGACCAAGCTGGCAGGCAAGTACCCGCCATTCAACCTGGTGATCTCCAACGTTCCGGGTTCACGCGAGACGCTGTACATGAACGGCGCCACGCTGGACGAGATCTACCCGGTGTCCATCCCCACGCACTACTTGGCGCTCAACATCACCATCAGCGGTTACCGCGACAACCTGGGTTTTGGCTTCATCGCCTGCCGCCGCTCGGTACCTGCGCTGCAGCGCATGCTGGACTACACAGAGCAATCGATTGAGGAACTGGAAAAAGCGCTGGGACTGAATGCTCCTGTGGCGAAGAAAAAAGCGGCCGCTCCTGCGCCGAAAAAGCCCCACAAGCCCGTAGCGAAGAAGACATAAACCGGGATTGTCCGTTGGGACGCGGATGGCTGGCGAGGCGAGTTGCGAGGCAGTTGAGTCACTGGTGAGAAGGCAATAGCACGGCTATTGCCGCCGAAGCAGGGGCACAAATGGCCGCAAATCGTCCGGCAGACACCGCGTAGGGGCGACAGCCCCGCCCAATGGACTATCCCGGTTGCAGTACAGTGCAGTTTTGCACTGTGCTTCGTATGCCCCCTGCCTCACCTCCTGCTGATTCTTCGGCAGTTCGCGCCCGCCCCCAATCGATAGCCGACCTGTTCTGGTCTTTCTCCATGCTCGCACTGCAGGGCTTTGGCGGCGTGCTGGCCGTGGTGCAGCGGGAGCTGGTCGAAAAGAAAAAGTGGCTCACGCTGGAAGAGTTTGTCGAAGACTGGGCTGTGGCCCAGATCCTGCCCGGCCCCAATGTGGTGAACCTCTCGCTGATGATTGGTGACCGCTACTTCGGCATGCGCGGTGCGCTGGCCGCACTGGCCGGCATGCTGGCTTTTCCGCTGCTGATCGCCGTGGCCATGGCCGCCTTATTTGCTGGCGTTGCCGACACCCCGCAGGCCCAGGGCGCACTGCGCGGCATGGGTGCCGTGGCGGCTGCGCTGGTCACTGCCACCGGGCTCAAGCTCATCGGCGCTTTGAAGAAAAATCCGATGGGAACCCCCGTCTGCTGGGCGCTGGCAGCTATTACTTTTGTAGCGATTGGCATCTTGCGGCTGCCCCTGGTCTGGGTGCTGCTGTCGGCGGGTGGCGTGGCCAGCCTGTGGGCCTACCGGCAACTGGGCAAGACCCGCGCACTGGGCGGAGACGCACGATGAGCGCCGCCGGGCCGTTCCCAAGGTGCTCGCACCCGCAGTCCGCTGGACGGAGGGTTACCTGATGCCTTTGCACCTCACCCTCACCGCCGCCGACTGGCTGGGCATGTTTGTCCACTTCATGTCTCTCTCGCTCCTGGCCGTGGGCGGCGCCATCACCACCGCGCCCGACATGCACCGCTACCTGGTGGGTGAACAGCACTGGTTGACCGAGGACCAGTTCACTTCCAGCATCTCGCTGGCGCAGGCCGCGCCCGGCCCCAACGTGTTGTTTGTCGCGCTGATGGGCTGGAATGTGGGTGTGAACGCCGCCGGCGGTCTGTCTACCGGTGTGATGGCCGGGGTCTATGGCCTCATGGGCGTGCTGATCGCCATGGTGGGCATCATGCTGCCCAGCACCACCCTCACCTTCGCCGCCGCCCGCTGGGGCCACCAGAACCGCGAGCTGCGCGCCGTGCGCGCCTTCAAGCAGGGCATGGCGCCCATCGTGATTGCACTGTTGATTGCGACGGGCTGGATTCTGGCGTCTAGCCAAGGCACGCCGCTGGAGAACTGGCGCCCTTGGCTGCTAACCGCCGTGGCCACCGTGATTGTGTGGCGCACCAAGCTGCACTTGCTGTGGCTGCTGGGAGGCGGGGCGTTATTGGGGTGGATGGGCTGGGTATAAGACGGTCAACTCTTCCGCAGAACAGGGGCGCGCAAAGAGATAGCCCTGCGCCAGATGGCAACCCAAAGCAGCGATGTATTGCAGTTGTTCTTCCGTCTCAATGCCCTCTGCCACTGTTTCCATGCCAAGCCGTGTGGCCAACGCCATGATCGCCTCCACGATGGCCGCGGCCGCACGCGTCGAGGGTGCCGCCTGCACAAAGCTGCGGTCGAGCTTGACGATGTCAAACGGAAACCGTGCGATGCTCATCAGCGACGAAAACCCGGTCCCAAAATCATCCAGCGCAAGACGCAAACCCAATGCTTTGAGCGCGCTCAACTGCGCCATGGCTGCATCGTTGTCGTGCACCAGCACAGATTCCGTCAGCTCCAGCACCAGCTTCTGAGGCGGTAGCTCCGACTGGGCCAGCGCCCGGGACACTCGGCTGGCAAACCCCGGGTCGGCCAGTTGCAGCCCCGACACGTTCACCGCCATTTCAGTGAGCACCAGGCCCGATTGCTGCCATCGCACCGCCTGCGCGCAGGCTTCGTTCAGCACCCATTCCCCAATCTCGTGAATGAGGCCAAGCTCTTCCATCATCGGGATGAACTCCACCGGCCCGATGGCACCCAATGTAGGGTGCGTCCAGCGCAGCAATGCCTCCACGCCCGACGGCGTGCGGTCTGAAACCCGCACCAGCGGCTGGTAGGCCAAGGACAGTTGCCCAGCGGCAAGGGCTCCGCGCAGGTCTTCCTCAAGCCGCTGCCGCTGCGCCAGCGCACGATCATGGTCGGCGTTGTAGAAATGCAGGGAGCGCTCCTCGTGCGCATGCGTGGACAGCGCCACACGCGCCGCTTTGAGCGTAGCCTCGCCCGAGTCGCCATCGTTGGGATAGAGCCCCAAGCCCCCGGTGGGCAACAGATAGAAGTCTTGCCCCTCCAGATGGAACGGCTGTCGCAACGACTCCAGCAAACGCTCGGACGCTTCAATCACCGTGGCGGTGTCCTGAACATGGCGAAACAGCACCGCGACTTCAAAGCTGGAGGTGCGGGCAAACTCGGGTGTCGGTTGAAACGGGCCCGCTGACGCATGCAGTCGATCCACCAAAGACCGCGTCAGATGATCGGCCGCCTTTTGACCAAAGGCATCCCGGATACGCCGAAGGCGCTCCAGGTCAATGAGCAACAGTGGCAATGTGCGGTGCTGGGCATCTGCCGCACGCGTCTCCCGCTCCAGCAACGCAATGAAACCCGTGAGGTTGCGCAGCCCGGTCACGGCATCGTGCTCACTGAGATATTCCGCTTGGCTTAACGCGACCTGCGTGGCCACCTCAAGCTCCGCCACCGCCAGAAATTCCTTGCGCAGCAAATACTCCCGCCACCAGCCAATCATGGCCGCCAGCAGAAACACCGTGAACACATGGTAGGTCAGGTAGCTGCCATGCTCCATCTCGCCGGCCAGGACGGTCAGTATGGAGACCTCAAATCCCACAAAAAGTAGCAAACCGGTCGGCAGCGCATAACGAAACCCGATGCCAAGAATGACAAAACAATAGAGCTCAAAAAAGGTGAAATTGAGGATGCCGACCCACGACCCCAGACCACTGCCGCCCTGAAGACCGATCCGGTGCAGCGTCCAGTACAGGCTGATCCCCACCAGCACAATAATCGCAGCCATCAGCGTCTGCCAGTGCCGCTTGCCCGCACGGCTGAATGACAGCGCCAGACCGACCGCAAGGATAGGGATGCTCAACACCATGCGGTACCCATTGGCGGAAACCTCGGGAAACGCCAGGTGGTCAACCAGCCAGTCGCCAACAATCAGAATCATGCCCAGCACCAGACTGGCCTGGGCATAACGCCTGTAGAACCCCTCGTAAAAGCGCAGAAAGCGCTGCTCAAACAGAGGATCGGTAAACCGCATCAACAGCCGGATCGGCAGTTTGCGCACGTCCGGGGAACTGTCCAACGCGGGCGGCACCACGCTGGTATCGCGGGACGGCAAAACGCTTGGGCTTTGCACTGCGCGGTGTCCTTGACTTGGTTCCATACCACAGCATACACGGGGCTCGGCGCCACCTGGAACTCTGCCGCCGCGCGCTGGCGTCCCCGGATGCTGACCGCTGTGGCCACGTTGATCGTTGGCACGCCAAGCTGCATTTGCTTTGGTTGCTGGGTGCTACTGGGTGGATAGGGGTATGTAGATTGACGCCTGAATTAAGCCGCGCCGCGAAGCGGTGTCGGCTTGAATGCCTTGTTAGCCGCGCGCGCGCCGGTAGTGCATGGCGACCGCGCCGTTGCGGAGCGGCGTCGATGAGACCAGATCAAGCCGTCGCGTGCTGAGCAGCCCGCTCTCGTACAGGGTCGGGCCGTGGCCGGCGATTCTGGGGTGGACGAGGAACTGGTATTCGTCGATCAGATCCAGTCGGTCCAGTTCGGTCGCGAGCTTGCCGCTACCGAGCAGCACACCGTTCGGGGTCGCGTCCTTGAGCTTTTGTACGCCAGTGCGCAGGTCGCCGGCGATGTGGTGGCTGTTGGCCCACGGGAAGTTTTTTCGCGCCCTGGACACCACGTACTTAGTCTTGGCCTCCAGCTTGACCGCCCACTCGCGGATCACCGGCGGTGCCTCCGCATCGCCGCGGGCCACCACGGGCCAGTAGCTCTCCATCATCTCGTAGGTGACGCGACCCCACAGCATCGCCCCGCTCTCGTCCATGAGGCGGGTGAAGAAGGCGTGTGTCTCGTCGTCCGCGATTCCCTCCTGGTGGTCGACGCAGCCGTCCAGGGTGACGTTGATACTGAAGGTCAAGAGTCCCATGGTGTCCTCCGTTCGAGATTCGCAAACAGACTGGCACAAGTCATGAAGCGCTGTCAGGCCACAGACCTACTTCGCATCCTGGTCATGAAACAGTACTTCCAGGCCGGGCTGCATGGTGTTAGCACCAGGCCGGTACAGATAACAACTGATTCTTCCGTAGTTATCCAGATCGCTGGCAACCAGGCAGGTTTGTTCGTATTTGATATTGGCTTCGGTAAACCGGATGCGCAGGACACTGGACTCGCCGCCATTCGTGGGCTCGATTTTGGCGGTGCCGTTGATGGATTTGCCGCCCACCTGCCGCGTCACGATGAAGCCTTTACCAGAAGACTTTATTTTTACCTTGCCATGGTAGGTCTGGTCGCTGTCCACCGCCTTGCCCACCAAGATGTAGTCGCCAGGTGCCATTATCTCGATCAGTTCGCTACTGCCATATGCCAGTGATGAGGCAGCAAAAAACATGAACGCTATTAGGTGTTTCATAGTATGTGTACGTGACCTGGCACGCCGTTGTAAGGGTTGACCAAAAACCATTGTGGATGATTTTGTGGCCGCCGGGATTTGCCTTGGATATCCCAGAGCTGCTGCAGATCAGCGTCGCGCTGTAAAGCGCGCATGCAGCACGAAGCCCCTTTCTAGGTGGCCACCGTAATCGTGCAGCACGCCAAGCTGCACTTGCTATGGGACTCGGGTGCGAGAGCGGCATTGGGTGCCATGGGTTTGGTATAGACTGCGCCAGCCCACTACCTACCTCAAATAGAAAGAAGCTGGAATGCCAAAAGCCATGCGCACCTGCATTTCATGGGCCACCGCCTTGGCGCTGATGGCCGCTGCTGGCCCTGCCCTTGCGCAAACGCCAACCGCCAATGCCCAGCAGTGGGTGACGCGGCAGATCGTGACCGAGCCCCTCACCTTCCTGGGCACCGGCACGCTGGGCCTGGCCGCCGCAAACACCAAGTGGGAGACACGACAGATCGTGACCGAACCCCTCACCTTCCTGGGCACCGGCACGCTGGGCCTGGCCGCCACAAACACCAAGTGGGAGACACGACAGATCGTGACCGAGCCTCTCATCTTCCTTGGCACCGGCAAACTGACACCCTAAATCCATGTACGGAGACACTATGTATTTCAGAAAAATCTTGCTCGGCGCGATGGGACTGTTCCTGCTTGGCGCCGCCCAGGCCCAACCCAGAGACAAAGAGTATTTGGATACGCGTCGCGATCTCGCGAGCATCGTAAAAAGTAACCCGAGAATTCAGTTGCCCGATTTCCTGATCACGGTGCCACTGGATTTGCGCAATATGCCGCCAGAGGTGTCTGCCGTCGTGGTCTGGTGCGACATCCTCAACGCCAAGTACGCATGGGACCGCAGCACCGCCTCCCGTAACGTCCTCAACCCGCAAAATCTGGCACTGCTGCAGTTCAACAAGGTCGGCCCCCAAACCGTGGCCACGACGGGTAGTCTGGAAATTCCCGTTGCTGTTCCACGTCCAGCAACAGCAGGACTTCCCCCGGCGCCCTGGACTATAGAGAGCACCTATTGGGGAAACGGAAACACGAACCCTGGCGGTATGGCACCTGGCGACAAACTCATGATCGTCCCCGGCGACGTTGCCAAAACCCCCAACCCCTCACAGAGCCGAAGCTCTGTCGTCCTGGAGGCCAGTGCCCAAGGGGCTATTGATGCCAGCCTGGGAACAGCCTATGCCTGCCACATGGGCTTCAAGGCACGCGCGCCCATCAATGGCAAGGTGGAAGAATTCACCGTCTTTGCCCCCGATGCCAATACCTACACAGGCATGCCATTCAAGGGGCTGTACGGCGCCGATGGCAAACCCGCACCTGCATCCGAGGTCGAGAGGTCTGTGCTGCTGTCCAAGGTGCTGCACATCTACGGCAACATCCCCACGCCTGCTGCATCCAAGTAAGAATTCAGGCCCCAGCCAGCTGCGCACACACCTGGGGCGCTGAGGCTGGCAGGCAGCTGTAATGCGACAGGCCCGGCATGCAGATGTCCCACACCACCGACCATAAAACAGCTGCCCAGACTGCGCGCCTTCAAACAGGGCATGCCCCCGATCGTGATTGCGCTGTTGATTGCGACGGGATGGATTCTGGCGTCCAGCCAGCGTCACAACTGGAAAACTGGCGGCCGTGGCTGCTAACTGCGGTAGCTACTGTGGTGGTGTAGCGCACCAAGGTGCATTTGCTGTGGCTGTTGGGAGGTGGGGCTGTGTTGGGGCGGATGGGGTGGGTATAAGTCAGTAATAAACCACGCCCTAAAAGTATTCATACAGCGACAAGAAAAAGCAACTACAGACAAACGTCACATTGACTCGCTTGTTAGCCCGGCAGACCGTGAGGCATCGCCTTTCGTGCCAAATACTTGTCGTATTTTTCACTCAACGTATAGACATAATCAAAGATGGCTATGGTGAAATCAATTACATCTTCGGCATTTTCACGAGTAGTCTCTTGCTCCGACGCATGTGCGCCGATATTGCGCTCTTTGCGCAAGGCTTCCGCCCACGTAAAGAGTCTTTCATCAATGATGCCTTTAGTTTTCAATTCTGCTAAGCCTTTGCCAATCATCATGTTCGCTCCGGCCTTCTCATGTATGAGCCGCTCTAAAGCCTTTCCACACAATACGGCAGCTGCAGAATAAATGCCATGCGACAGACATTTCTGCGCATCTTTAATGTCACGGCGAGCTGCCACCGGAATAGAGGAAGAAATTTCAGTATTTGCAGGTACGGGCCAGATTCGCTCCGCATTACTCCACTCATAGTTCATCTGCTCGTCTTGATAAACAAAGGCTTTACCCAAAAGCGCCTGCTTGCAGGACGGACACTCAGCAAGAAAATAGGCGTCACTCTCTGCGTTACCAACCCAATACTTAATGTCCGTTTTTACTCTTACGGAACACTGGGGGCAATCAATGACAGTGGAATTGGTCATAAATATTTTGTTTACATGAGGGGCTTCCGCTCTTTCGGCTATCTCCCTTTATGAAGAAGCTGGAGACCTCACTCAAAGTCAAAGAAATCAGCGAGCAACAAACCATTTTTTCCTCGCTGACGCCCGTCAAGGCACATAATTTCAACTCTTGGGATCGCTAGCAATTCTTGAGACAAATCTCTGCCTGGAACGAATGTATTAATTTCATGACCATGCCTATTGGGTGACAAAAAAGCAATGCGAACTCTTTCCGGTTCAAAAAATTTAACGAACAATTCGACGGACTGGACTATGTCAGGCATCTTCCGGAAAGCATTGGGTTGGAATGGCCCGGCATAGCACCAGCGTCCATCGTTCATCTTGTTTCTTGTCTTTTCCAAAAACTCTTTAGGAGTTTCATCGTATTCATGCGGAGAAGTTAACCGCAAATACAACCGGCGCTCGTTGCTCAAGTGATAAATCTCAGAGAGCCTGCGTTGCTCTGACGAAGGGGGTGGTAAGCCTTCTGTACCGAGCCTTCGGTCTAGAAACATCGACCGAAGCGTTGTACTCTTGCCAGAGTCTTGAGGCGCAACTACAAAAAGTGCTCGTTCTAGAAATATTGCCATTATTGCTCCCGGCTTCTTGGATAACCATTTTGCGTCTGCCCAAGTACTCTGAATATCCCCCGTTCGGGTGATTCGACAACAAATTTAGCGTCGCGCTACAGAGCGCGCATGCACCACCACCACCCCGAACAACACAATGCCAGCGAACTTGAGCGCCGAGCAGGCTGTCGCAATGGGCACCAGCAACGCAGCGTTCTCCAGATGTCCACTTGTCAGATACCAATGCAGGATGTTTTCCCCTACATCGGCCAACGCAGCCACGGGCATGAGCGCGGATACCCGTAGCCGCCACGCCGGCGTGTACCGCGCGAATACCGCAGTGCGCGTGGTCAGCAGATAGCCAAACGCGCCATACGCCAACAGCAGCGCCGCATCCACCGGCAAGTGCGAACGGAACAGCGCCACGCCCGCAGGCTGCCACTGGGCCAGGATGGCTTGAAATGCATCGGCGTTCCCGGCGAACTGCAGTGCGACAAGGTTGGGTTGCAGCGGCAGCAAATAGACCGCCAACCCAATGAAAAGCAGCAGCGCGGCAATACCGGTGGTGCGCACCCAGATGTGGGATGCATTCACGGTGCTGCCTTTCATGCCGCCACCTGCGTGCAAATCTTTGGTAGGGCCGCCAGCAAACAGGAATAGTGCGACAGCCCGGGCATCAATTGCAGCCCGGCCACGTGAGGCAACGTGGCCTGCAGGTAGTGCGCCATGGCAGGCGACGACCAGTTGTCTGCATCGCCGTGCCACAGGTGCACGGGCGCGTGAATGGTGGCCAGGCTGGCGGCCCACGGTTGCACATAGGTTTCCACATCACGGCGGTAACCCGCCTGCCCTCCCCCAAAGGCGCTTTGCAAGGCGGATTTGACGACGGCTTGAAACGCGGCATCTTTGGCCAGGGCGACATCGCCCCCCTGGGCCGATGCGAACAACATGCCGAACAAGGCACCCGGTGCAAACCGGGCCAGCACGCCCTGCCAGCGTGTCAGCAGGCCAAACAGCCAAGGCGCCTTTTGCGCCAGGCGAAAGACATGTTTGCCCGCCAGTGCCTCCAGAAAATCACCGCCATCCAGCGGCGCGGCGGCAGATACCAGATGGATGCTGCGCACCTGCGAGGGCAGAAAGCGGCTGGTCTGCAGCGCGATGAACGCGCCCATGGAAAAACCCACAAAGTCCACGACCTGCCCCTGGGCCACGCTGGTGATGTGTGCTGCCAGCGCTTGGTAATAAGCGTCCCCACGCAGCGCGCTATCCATGGCGAAGCGGTCTATGCACAACACCTGCAGGCCATGCGCCTGGGCAGGCGCGTCGAACACATTGGCCTCTTGCGGCGCACCGGGCACGCCGTGGAAATAGACGAGCAGCCGCCCCGACTGCACGTCATTAGCGCCTTCAATCAAGGCATAGCCCTGATCGTGATTGCGCTGCTGACTGCCGTGACCATGGTGGTTGTAGGGTGGCCCAAGTTGCATTGGCTGTGGCTGCTGGGCGCTTTAGGCTGGGTCTCAACAGTCAAGCGCCGCGCACGGCGGAAGCCCCCATGACCAGGGCATACAGTTCGTTGCGAAAGTGGATACCCAGGCGGTTGAAGGCCCGGTTGCGGTAGGTCTTGACCGTGGGCAGACTCAAGCCCAGGTCGTTGGCAATGCCATCCTGCGTCATGCCCTGCAGCAAGCGCAGGCACACATCCAGCTCGCGCTGCGTCAGCGCCGGTGACAGGGCCAGCAATCGGCTGCGCAGGCTGGGGCCGACGGGCCCCTCTTCCGCATCCGCCTCGATGGCAGGCGCTCCCACCAGTGCCAGGTGCTTGCGGGTCAGTGCCAGCAACGACGGCGCCAGATTGCCAAACATGGCCAGTTGCCCATCTGTGAAGGGCCGCTGGTGCTGATGGCGGTAGAAGTTGATCGCGAACACCACCCCGTCGCCAGGCAGGCTGACGATAGACACCCGCTCGGCCACACCATGCGCCTCATAGACCTTGGCCCGGTGCTCCACAGGAACCTCGCGCGCCATGATGTGGCACAGCTGTGTCATGGGCCCGGTGGCACCGGCCAGGGCGGCGGCAGAGCTGGTCGGTTGTGCGACCAGCGTGCGGTCCTTCAAGTAGGGGCCCGACAGGTAGGCTCGCCAGCAGTCGCGGGTGGTGTCGGTCACGCCATGACTGGCCGACATGAACAGCGTGGGACGGCAGTGCTGCCCGGTGCGGTACACCGACCACGATGCGGCGGGCACCACCGGGTACAGGCAGTCCAACAGGTTGTCCTCAAAACGGGGCTGGCCCAGTGCCATGACCATTCCGGCCAACACGTGGCCGACCTCACTGCTTGCCGCATCACCCGCCAGCGGTGCGCCGGTCGAAGCGCTGCGGCCACTCACGGTCCATGTCCTCATGCTTTGTCTCCTCGGCGCTTTTTTTGTGCATCCTCAGCATTGGTCTGCTGGTTTACCCGTCGTCCTCAGGGATGACGGCCCCGCAGCAGCGGCTGTTTTACGCTTGCTCTGTCGCGGCATTCTGCCTTTTTTTGGGTGCCAACGCCCTTTTTTCACAACAACGAGAGACACCATGAGCACACCATCCACCCGTCGCACCCACCTGCGCCAGCTGACCCGCACCGCCGCCGCGCTGGCGGTTGCCGCTGCATCACTGGCGCCATGGACCACCGCGCAAGCCCAATCGGCCGCGGGCTACCCGACCAAACCTGTGCGCATCATTGTGGGATTCCCGGCAGGCACCGGTCCGGACATCGTGGCCCGCCTGCTGGCTCAAAAGCTGTCAGAAGGCTGGGGCAACATGGGTGTGATTGTGGACAACAAGCCCGGTGCCGGTGGCCTGATTGCCGCCAATGAGGCCGCCCACGCCGCGCCCGACGGCTACACGCTGATGCTGGGCGAGACCGGGCAACTGAGCATTGCCCCCAGCAGCTACAACAAACTGCCTTACGACCCGCAAAAAGACTTTGCCGCCGTCAGCCAAGTCGTGAGCTCCGACTTCGTGCTGCTGGTCAACCCGCAGAAGGTCCCGTCCAAAAACGTCAAGGAGTTTGTCGAGTGGAGCGGCAAACAGCCCAATGGCATGTTCCTGGCCACCTTTGGTGCAGGCACACCGGGCCACTTTGGCGCCTTCATGTTTGGCGATGCCGTCAAGATCAAACCTGAAGCAGTGCACTACAAAACCACAGGTGACGCGCTGGGTGGCCTGTTCAGTGGCGACGTACAGGGCGTGTTTGCCAGCGTGGGTCTGGCCGCCCCCAACGTCAAGGCCGGCAAACTGCTGGCCCTGGGCAGCACTGGCGCGACCCGTGCCAACGCGCTCCCCGACACCCCCACCATGAAGGAACAGGGTTACAACAGCCTCGAATTCACCTCGTGGTTTGGCATTGTGGCGCCCGCCAAGGTACCCGCTGACATCCTCGCCAAGCTCAGTGCCGACATCCAGAAAGCCGTGAAATCCGCCGATGGCAAGACCCGATTGGAAGAGGCCGGTTTCCGCGTTACGGGCACCTCCCGCGAGGACTTCACCCGCATCATCAGCGCCGACACCGTGACATGGGGCAAGGCCGTGGCCGCTACCGGATTCAAGGCCGACTGATGGCCCCCATGGACGCCCTCGCGCCACCGGCCTTGAAGTATTTTGCTGACCTGACTGTGCAGGTGGGCCCACCTCAGGAGGTGGGCCAGACCGGGCGCGGCCTGCGCCGCCTGATCCCTATCCTGAGTGGTCAGGCCACAGGTGATGGCTGGACTGCCCGCGTGCTGCCCGGCGGCGCAGACTTTCAGTTGGTCGTCAACGAGCGTCTGGCCGAGCTGGATGCGCGCTATGTGCTGGAGACCGATGGCGGCGACATGATTTATGTGCAGAACCGCGCCCTGCGCTGCGGCCCGGCAGACCTGATGGCCCGGCTGGTACGCGGTGAGCCGGTGGACCCGACGCAGATCTACTTTCGCTGCAGCCCCACGTTTGAGACCGCCTCGCGCGCGCTGGGCTGGATCACCGAGCGCATGTTTGTCGGCTCGGGCGCGCGCTTCCCTGATCAGGTGGCCATGCGCTTTTATGAGCTGATGTAGCCCGGGGCCAGGCCGATCAACTGCGCTGGCGCAGCGCTTCGTACAGGCACACGCCACTGGCCACCGACACGTTCAGGCTCTCTACGGCACCGTGCATCGGAATGCTGACCAGTGCGTCGCAGGTCTTGGACGTGAGCTGGCGCATGCCGTCGCCTTCGGCGCCCAACACCAGGGCCACGGGGCCTTTGAGGTCCGCCTGGTACAGGGTCTGGGTGGCCTGGTCGCTGGTGCCGATGATCCAGATGTTCCGCTCTTTGAGCTCATTGAGCGTGCGCGCCAGGTTGGTCACCATGAAATACGGCACGGTCTCGGCCGCGCCGCTGGCCACCTTGGCCACGGTGGCGTTGATGCCGGCGGCGTGGTCCTTGGGGGCGATCACGCAGTGTGCGCCCGCGCCATCGGCCACCCGCAGGCAGGCGCCCAGGTTGTGCGGGTCAGTCACGCCGTCCAGCACCAGGATCAGCGGCTGGGTACGTTCGGCCACCGGCAGCGCGGCGTTGGCGGCTTCCAGGTTTTCCAGCAGCTCGTCCAGCGAATGGACTTGTTTGATCTCTTGCACCCGCGCAGCCACGCCCTGGTGGCCGTGGCTGCCGGCCATCTTGGCCAGGCGCACGCCGTCGGCTTCGATCAGGCGGATGCCCGCCTCGGCCACCTTGTCGGTGAACTGCCGCATGCGCGCATCGCGGCGCGTGGGGTCCACATAGATTTCAACGATAGATTTTGGGGCGGTCTTGAGGCGCACGCCCACGGCATGGAAGCCGAAGAGAACTTTGGGAGATGACATGGCCCGATTATCGGGCCTGCGCCTTCAAAACCCAGCCCAGCGACAGCACATAACGGCTACTGCCCTCTACGCGGGTCACACTGTGCTCACAAGCGTCGGGGCGAAACAGCTTGACCCTGCGGCTGGTGTAAATGGGCGTGGCACAGACAAACTCACCGCCCGCACGGGACGCCTTCAGCACGATGTTGAGCCGGTAGTGCCGCCCGGCCTGCACCGGGTCGGTATGCGGCGGAATCTGCGCACCCACGGGGTAACGGATCAGATAACTGTCAAACGGCAGCGGCCAGCGGGCGGTCAGCAGCAGCATCTTGTCGTAGCCGGTGCCCTGGCGGCCCCTTTGCCAGCGGAAGGCCTTCTTCAGGTAGTCACGCATGCCGGGCCAACCCTCTATTTACTATATTTTTGATAGCTGCTTGCGCACATCCCATAAGGGCTAGAGGCCAATTTAAGGCTGAGGTCCGTCGTAACCTTCAACGATCACGATGTCTGCCGTGGACACCGGCTTGCGCAGTGTCACCGCGTACTGGTATTCGGGGGAGTTCCAGCAGTCCAGCGCGGCCTGGTAGGACGGGAACTCCAGCACCACATTGCGCGAGCGGCTGCTGCCCTCGGGGTTTTCATACCGGCCTGACCGCGCCAGAAACCGGGCACCGTATTTCTTGAAAGGAATCGCGTTGGCCTCCACGTAGGCCTTGTAGCCCTCGGGGTCTGCAATATCGACGCGTGCAATCCAGTAGCCCTTGGTCATGTCAGCTCCTCTGCCGCAGCCACCCGACCCGCTTCGATGGTGATACGCCGATCGCAGCGCGCGGCAATGGCGCGGTCGTGGGTTACCAGCACCAGGGTCGTGCCCTGCTCGCGGTTCAGTTCAAACATCAACTCCATGATGGTTTCGCCCGTGGCGAAGTCCAGGCTGCCGGTGGGTTCGTCGGCCAGCAGCACAGCGGGCTGCACCACGAAGGCGCGGGCCAGCGCGACGCGCTGCTGTTCGCCGCCACTGAGCACCTTGGGGTACGAGTTCAGGCGCTGCGACAGGCCCACGCGGGCCAGCATCTCGCTGGCAGCTTTGCGGGCGTCCTTGCGGCCGTCCAGCTCCAGCGGCAGCATGACGTTTTCCAGCGCGGTCAGGTTGCCCAGCAACTGGAAGCTCTGGAACACAAAACCCACGCTGCGGGCGCGCAAGGCAGCGCGTGCGTCTTCGTTGATGGCAAACAGATCCTGCCCGGCCAGGCGCACCGTGCCCGACGTGGGGGTGTCCAGGCCGGCGATGATGGAGAGCAAAGTACTCTTGCCCGACCCGGATGCTCCGACGATGGCCGCCGTCTCGCGCACTTTGAGTGCAAAATCGATGTCACGCAGGATCTGCAGCGTGCCGGTGGAATCGGTCACCGCCTTGAATACATGGTCCACCGCAATAATTGAATCAGACATGAGGCCCTCTTTGTATCGACGACACTTTATCGCGCTTGGTATTTCGGCTGGCTTTGCAGGGCTTTCCAGCGCCCAGACCAAGACCCCGCCCGCCTCCGCCACCCTGCTCGTGATCGGCGACTCGTTGAGCGCTGAGTATGGCCTCAAACGCGGTAGCGGCTGGGTCGCGCTGATGGAACAACGTCTGGCGCAGGAGAAAAAGGCCGTGACCGTGGTCAACGCCAGCATCAGCGGCGACACCACCTCGGGCGGGCGTTCGCGCCTGCTAGCCCTGCTGGCACAACACAAACCCACGGTAGTCGTCATTGAGCTGGGCGGCAACGACGCCCTGCGCGGCCTGCCGCTGGCCATGACGCAGGACAACCTGCAGGCCATGACCCAAGCAGCACAAGCGGCTGGCGCCAAAGTACTGTTGCTGGGCATGCAGGTGCCACCCAACTACGGGCAGGACTATGGCCAGAAATTTGCAGCCACCTTTGCCACGGTAGCCAAAGCCAACAAGGCCGCCTTAGTGCCGTTTATGCTCAAAGGCATAGCCGATGGGCCCGACGCCACGCGCCTGTTCCAGGCGGACCGCATTCACCCCACCGAAGCAGCCCACCCGACCATTCTGGCCAACGTGTGGCCCGCCGTGAAGAAACTGCTTCCATGAGCCTGAACGTGATGCAGGCCACCGAGGTGCTGGCCCGGCTGCACGAGTTCGACACGGTGATTGACGCGCGCAGCGAGGGCGAGTTTGACGAAGACCATCTGCCGCTGGCCGTGAATTGGCCCACACTGAACAACGCCGAACGCAAGGAAATCGGCACGCTGTACAAGCAGGTCAATCCATTTGAAGCCCGCAAACGCGGCGCGGCCATTGCGGCGCGCAACATTGCCATGCACATCGAACGCGAGGTGCTGGACAAACCCAAGGACTGGAAACCCCTGGCCTACTGCTGGCGCGGCGGCAAACGCAGCGGCTCGCTTTCGCTGATCCTGGACCAGATCGGTTTCAGGGTCACGCTGGTGGAAGGCGGCTACAAGGCGTTTCGCGCGGCCATGCTGCTGGATACCGCCGCACGCGTCGCGCCGCTGGACCTGCGCGTGGTCTGTGGCACCACAGGCTCGGGCAAGACGCGGCTCTTGCACGCGCTGGACAGCGTGGGCGCGCAGGTGCTGGATCTGGAAGCCCTGGCCAACCACCGAAGTTCGGTGCTGGGCGCCATCCCCGGGCTGGCCCAGCCGACACAAAAGCGCTTTGACATGCTGGTGTGGAACGCGCTGCGCCAGTTTGACCCCGCGCGCCCGGTGTTTGTGGAAAGCGAGAGCAAGAAGGTCGGCAATGTGTTTGTGCCCGCCGTATTGGTGGAACAGATGCGCACCAGCCCGTGCCTGAACGTGGAACTCCCCATGGACGCACGTGTGGCGCTGCTGCTGGAGGACTACGCGTTTCTGACGCGTGACACCACCTACTTTTGCGACCGCCTGGACGTGCTGGCCACCTTTCGGGGCAGGGCCCTGGTGGCAGAGTGGAAAGCGCTGGTGCTGGCGGGAGATTTGCAACCGGTGGTGCGGGACCTGCTGGCCCAGCACTATGACCCGGGCTACCTACAGTCGATGGTGCGCAACTTCAGTCAGTACGCGCAGGCCATCACTATTTCACCCGCCGACCATTCGATGCAGGCCATGGTGGCGCTGGCAAAAACCCTGGTCTAACGGAGCGCCTGCGCTGGGTTGTCAGGGCGTGTCGTCGGAAGCCGGTTCCGCGGGCGCGGCGGACTCACCAATAGCTTCGTTGGCGGCGTCATTGGGGGTGCTGTCGTCTTGTCCGTCGCCGGCCTTGCGCTCACCCTTGTTCTTGAGCTTTTCCTCTTTTTTCTTCTTTTTAGCCAGTTCTTTCTGACGTTTTTCGTAACCGTAATTGGGTTTTGCCAAGGTGTTCTTTCAATAATTCATGGCACTGTACCACCTTGCAGCCAGTGCACCGTGCCACGGTACGCATGCCAGCTCGCGTGGCCCAGCAAAGGCCCCACCACCAGCAGGCCCAGACCCCACGGCGCCAACAACGCCAGCGCCACCAAAACAGCGATCAGCAGCCCCCACAACAGCATTGCCCCGGTGTTGTGGAACACCACCTCCAGGCTGGTGATGGCCGCGGAGATGGCGTCGGTGTCGCGGTCCAGAATCATCGGGATGGACACCACCGCCATCGAAAACACCAACATGGCAAAGCCTCCACCCACCACGGTGTAGGCCAGCAAGAATTCCCAGTTCTCTGGGTTGAACACTGCCTGGACCACGCTGGCCGTGGACGGCATGCCGGTGTTGAAGAACACGGCGAACACCACCAGCGACGCCCTGCCCCACAACAATTCCAGCACGATCAAGACCAGCACCAGCATGGCCATGCTACCCATATGGCGGTCCCAGCAGGTCAGCGAGCTGCCCAGGTCGGGCACCAGGTCCTGCTCACGCCTGCGGCTGACCTCATACAGCCCCATGGCCAAGAACGGGCCCAGCAACAGGCAGCCGGAGGCCATGGACATGGTGTACTCGGGTTTGTTGCGGAACACGGCACCGAGCACCAGCGCCATAAGCCAGAACGCCGTGCCGTAAAAAGCGGCAATGCCGGGGTGGGCGCAGAGGTCACGCCAGCCCGCGCGCAGCCAGTGCAGCAGGTGCACGAGGCGCACCCGCAGAATCTCTTTGGGTGGCGCCTCGGAGGGCGGCGGGATATAGGGTGGAGGGGCTTCAACCGGCGGCAAGGGGCTCATGCCCCAAGCCTAGCGCGGCCAACGCGTCTGCTGCCCCGGGAGAAACCCGGGCGCTCAGCGAAGGACCCGCAGGGCTTCCTCGATGTCAGCCTGCAGATCTTCCACCGCTTCCAGACCAATGCAAAAGCGCACCAACGTGCCGCGCAGCAAATGTTGCGGCCAGCCGTTGCGCATAGATTCGAGGTCATACGGCATGACCAGACTGATAGGCCCACCCCAGCTGTAGCCCAACCGGAAGACCTGCAAGGCATCGCAAAACGCGTCGACCTGGGCCTGGCTGAAGCGCGCGTCCAGCATCACGCTGAACAGGCCCGCAGCACCACCGGCGCCATTTACACACTGGGCTTTCCAGTGCGCGTGACCGGGAGATTCTTCCAGCGATGGGTGCAGCACCTGGACAAACTCGGCCTGCGTCTGCGCCCACTGGGCCAGTGCCCGCGTGGCTTCGTCATGCGCGCGGTAACGCAACGGCATGGAAGGCAGGGAGCGCAGTACGGCCTCCACGTCATTGGCCCCTACGCCAAAGCCCAGGCGCCGGTGGGTCGTGGCCAGGCGTCGGTGCACGGCGGTATCACGCGTCATGGCGCTTCCCATCAACACATCGCCGCCACCGCTGGGGTATTTGGTGAGTGCATGGGTGGACACATCCACCGCCAGCGGCTCGACGCTGCCGGGCGTCAGGTCAAACGGATTGAAGGCCAGACCGGCGCCCCAGGTGTTGTCCAGCGCCGTGAAGACTTTGCGCCGGCGGGCAATACGCACCATCTCGGCCAGGTTGGGAAACTCCAGCGTGACTGAGCCCGCAGCCTCCAGCCAGATGAGTTTGGTGCGGCTGGAGATCTGCGCTTCCAGGTCGGACGGATCCATCGGGTCATAGACCTGGTAGGAAATACCCCAGTCCTTGAGCTCACCGTCGCACAGGTCCTTGTTGGGGCCGTAGCTGTTGTCGGGGATCAGCACCTCGTCGCCGCTCTTGAGCAGCGACAGGGACACCATTGCAATGGCTGCCAGGCCACTGGGCGCGAGCAGGCAGCGCGTGCCGCCCTCCAGCGCGCACAGGCGCTCTTCCAGCAGATAGCTGGTGGGCGTGCCGCGCAGGCCATAGGTGTAGGAGTTTTTGTCGACCACCGAGGTGTAGCGCGAACGCATGTCGGCCACCGACTCAAAAAACACGGTGGACGCCTTGAACACGCCGGGCTGCGGCGCGTCAAAACCGGGGGGTGGTGTGTACGGGTTGTGGATGAGTTGGGTGGTGGGATGCGTCATAGTGAAGCCTTGTAGATGGGGGCCACAATTCCGCGCCGGGCCGCCCCAAACGGTTCTGGACCGCTTGGCGGCCAGCGCCGCTAGGCAATTAGCCCCCTCGGGGGGCAGCGACCCGCGCAGCGGCGGAGCGTGGGGGTGACGTCACACACTCCACTTCTGGATCAGTTGCTCGGGACGCAGAGCGTCGTAGCCCTCGAAAGGCTGGTGAATCCAGGGATTGGTGGGCAGGAATTCGACCGAATAGTCGGGCGTGAACACCGACACGGCCTTGGTCCAGATCACGGCGCTGCGCAGCTCGGTGATGGGCGAATAGTTGTTGCGCAACAGGTTGATGACGGCGTTGAGCGTGTGGCCCGAATCGGCCAGGTCGTCGACCAGCAGCACCTTGCCGGCGATCTCGCCCTTGGGGGTGGTGATGTAGCGGGCAATGTCCAGGTTGCCCTGCTGCGTGCCGGCTTCGGCGCGGTACGAGCTGGTGGACATGATGGCCAGCGGCTTGTCGAACACGCGGGACAAGATGTCACCGGGGCGCATGCCGCCGCGGGCCAGGCACAGGATGGTGTCGAACTCCCAGCCCGACTGAAAAATCTTGATCGCCAGTTTTTCAATCAGGTTGTGGTACTCGTCGTAGCTCACATACAGGTGCTTGCCGTCTTCTGTCAACATCAGAATGCTCCTAAATTAGTAGCTGCTTGCGCAATATTTACGGGGGCTAGAGGGCTATTTTGCTCAAAAACTGGAGCATCAATCGGCCAGATAGGGGTGGCGCATCATGATCGTGTGGTCACGGTCCGGGCTGGTGGACACCATGTGGATAGGCACACCGGTGACCTGCTCGATACGCTGCAGATACAGGCGCGCGGCCACCGGCAGCTTGTCGTACTGCGTGACACCCACGGTGCTATCGCTCCAGCCTTCCATGGTTTCGTAAATCGGCTTGCAGCGCGAAATGTCATCGGCGCCCATGGGCAGGATGTCTACCACTTCGCCGTCCAGTTCGTAGCCGGTGCACAGCAGCAACTCTTTCAGGCCGTCCAGCACGTCGAGCTTGGTAATGCACAGACCCGACAGGCCATTGACCTGGGCCGAGCGCTTCAACAAAGCAGCATCAAACCAGCCGCAGCGGCGCGAGCGGCCGGTGGTCACGCCCTTCTCGGCGCCCACGGTGCTCATGTGGTAACCCGGGGTGCCTTCTTTTTCCCAATCCAGTTCGGTGGGGAAAGGGCCACCGCCTACACGGGTGCAGTAGGCCTTGGTGATGCCCAGGATGTAGTGCAGCATGCCCGGGCCGACACCGGCACCCGCGGCGGCGTTGCCGGCCACGCAGTTGCTCGATGTGACATAGGGGTAGGTGCCGTGGTCCACGTCCAGCAGCGTGCCCTGTGCGCCTTCAAACAAAAGATTGGCGCCGTGCAGGTTGGCTTCGTTCAGTTCGCGCGACACGTCCGCCATCATGGGCTTGAGCAGTTCGGCGTGGCGCATGGCTTCGGCATATACCGGCTCAAACAACACCTGACCGTCTTTCATGTACGGCGCCAGTGTGGGGCCGAAGTCGAATGCGGCGGAGCCCAGGTAGCTGGTCAGCACATGGTTGTGCAGGTCCAGCAGTTCGCGCAGCTTGGCGGCAAAACGCTCGGGGTATTTCAAATCCTGCACGCGCAGCGCGCGGCGGGCAATCTTGTCTTCATAGGCAGGGCCAATGCCGCGACCCGTAGTGCCAATCTTGGTGGTTCCGCCCTTTTCGCGGAAGGCTTCACGGGCCACGTCCAGCGCGGCGTGGAACGGCAGGATCAAGGGGCAGGCCTCAGAAATGCGCAGGCGCGAGCGCAGCTCGACACCGACTTTTTCCAAGCCTTCGATTTCTTCAAACAACTTGGCGGCCGACAACACCACACCGTTGCCGATGTAGCACTTCACGCCCGGGCGCATGATGCCGCTGGGGATCAGGTGCAAGGCAGTTTTCACGCCGTTGATGACCAAGGTGTGGCCTGCGTTGTGGCCGCCCTGGAAGCGCACCACGCCTTGGGCGCTTTCGGTGAGCCAATCGACCAGCTTGCCCTTGCCCTCGTCGCCCCACTGGGTGCCCACGACCACTACATTTCGACCTTTGGTTGTATTCATTTCGCTTTGCTCTAGATTGCTGTTACGACCCACTGACCGGCGGCTTGCACCAATTCGCGGTCGCACTGAAACTCATCGACTTCACTCTCGTGGCCTGGCAACACGCAGACCACGGTCTCGCCCTGCCGGCGCAGCCCGGCGATGGCCGAGCGCAAGGCAGGTGCTTCACCCCAAGGCGCACGGATGGCCGCGCGCAGGGGGCGTACCGCTGCAGCGCCGACCACAGCCTTGATATCCAGGCTGAAACCCACGGCCGGGCGTTTGCGGCCAAAGACCGAACCGACCTCGTCATACCGTCCGCCACGTGCCAGCGCATCACTGGCACCCGGGGCGTAGATGGAAAACTGCACGCCGCTGTAATAGGCATAACCACGCAGGTCGGCAAGGTCAAACGTCACCTTGGCGTCTTCGATATGGCTGGAGAGCCATTGCAAATGGTCCAGGCCACGCTGGATGCCCGGCAGATCGGGCAACACCTTGCGGGCCTCAGCCAGCACACTGGCGTCGCCGTACAACTGCACCAGATCCTGCAGCGCCTTGGCGGTAGCTGCGGGCAGATGGCGCGAGAGGGATTGGAGTTCGCTGGCGTCCTTGGCAGCCAATGCACTGTGCACGTTGGCCAGCGCAGCGGCTGTCAGGCCTGCATCCTTCAGCACCGCATGCACGATACCGGCATCGGCCATGTCCACGCTGATGGAGCCGACCTGGGCGGCCTTGAGCGAGTCCAGCGCGAGGGTCAGGATTTCAAGATCGGCCTCCAGGCCGCTATGGCCGTAGATTTCAGCACCAAACTGCAGCGGTTCACGTGTGGCATTGGTACCGCTGGGGCGCGTATGCAACACCGGGCCGCAGTAGCACAGGCGTGTGACTCCTGCACGGTTGAGCAAATGGGCGTCGATGCGGGCGACCTGGGGCGTGCTGTCGGCCCGCAGGCCCATCATGCGGCCCGAGAGCTGGTCGACCAGCTTGAAGGTCTGCAGATCCAGCGCCTCACCGGTGCCCGACAACAGGGATTCAAGATGCTCCAGCAAAGGCGGCATGACCAGCTCGTAGCCATAGCAGCGCGCCATGTCCAGCAGGTCTCGACGTATTTCTTCGATGTGGCGCGCCTCGGAAGGCAGCACATCGGCAATGTGATCCGGCAGGACCCAAGCAGACATGGAATTTGAGGGGGCTGTTAAAACCGAGATTTTACCGGGCTTGGGGCCCGGTTTTCAGGGTGTCAGCCACCAAATCAGTACAAGACCACCCAATACGCTGAACATTGCGAAGAAGCGGATTTGGCCGTCGCTCAATTGCAGCAGTTGTGTGAAGGTGCGGCGCCAGCCTGAGGGAGACAGAAAAGGAAAAAGGCCTTCGATCACCAGAACGAAGGCCAATGCCAGCCAGAGGGTATCGCTGTCCAAGGCTTATTTCTTGCTGGAACCACCCGAAGATCCACCATTGCGGAAGACCTTGAAGAACTCGCTGGAGGCCGGGTCCAGCACCATCACGTCACTCTTGTTCGCAAAGGAGGCCTTGTAGGCGTCCAGGCTGCGGTAGAACTGGGCGAACTGCGGGTCTTTGCCAAACGCGTCGGCGTAAATCTTGGCGGCTTCGGCATCGCCCTCCCCCTTGATCTTCTGGGCGTCGCGGTAGGCGTTGGCAATCGCCACTTCGCGCTGGCGGTCGGCATCGGCACGGATTTTTTCGCCTTCGGCAGCACCGGTGGAACGCAGCTCATTGGCCACACGCTTGCGTTCGGCTTCCATACGGCGATACACCGATTCGGTGATCGCTTCCACGTAGTCCACGCGGGTAATACGCACGTCCACCACGTCCACGCCCCATGGCTTGGCGCCGCGCACCTTGTCCAACACTTCGGCCTTCACATCGGCCATCAGCGCTTCACGCTTGAGCGAGAGCAGTTCTTTTACCGTGCGTTTGTTGATTTCTTCCTGGAAGGCATTGCGCACCACGCGGTTGAGCTGGTTCGCGCCCGCGCTTTCGTTCAGACCCACGTTACGGATGTACTCCGAAGGTTCGGAAATGCGCCAGCGCACATACCAGTCGATCACCACGCGCTGTTTCTCGGCAGTCAGCATGGGTTCTGCATCGGTGCTATCCAGCGTGAGCAGGCGCTTGTCGATGTAGGACACGTTCTGGAAGGGTGGCGGCAACTTGAAATTCAAGCCGGGCTCCGTGATCACTTCCTTGATTTGCCCCAGGGCATAGACCACGCCGAACTGGCGCTGGTCCACCACAAACAGTGTGGAGCTGGCCAGTGCCAACAGCACCAGCAACGACGACAAAATAAATCCAAGCCGGTTCATGCGTGGCTCCTAGCGTACGTCACGATCACGGCTGCGACCGGAGTCGCGGCTACGTGCATCGTTGGACAAGGTATTGGCGGGGGGCAGCACCTGGACAGGTGCGCCAGCCGCAGAGGAAGAGGCCATCGGGTCCGCAGTCACGGTACCGGGACCATTCATCTGCAACAGCTTTTCCAGTGGAAGGTACAGCAAGCTGGAGCCTTGGCGCGATTCGACCAGCACTTTGGTTACGTTGCTGTAGATCTGCTGCATGGTGTCCAGGTACATGCGGTCACGGGTGACCTGGGGCGCCTTCTGGTACTCGGCATAGATCGAGCGGAAGCGCTGGGCATCACCCTGTGCCTGGGCGACCACACGGGCCTTGTAGGCATCGGCTTCTTCCTTCAGACGCGAGGCGGAACCTACTGCGCGGGGAATCACGTCGTTGGCATAGGCCTGGGCTTCGTTCTTGGCGCGTTCGCGCTCCTGGCCGGCCTTGAGCACATCATCAAACGCAGCCTGCACCTGCTCGGGGGGACGCACGCCCCCTTGCTGCAGATTGATACCAACCACTTCCACACCCACGTTGTAGCGGTCCAGAATCTGCTGCATCAGGGCGCGGACTCGGGGAGCAATCTGGTCACGCTCTTCGGACAGGGCAGCATCCATCTTCATCTTGCCAACCACTTCGCGCACAGCCGTTTCAGCGGCCTGCACTACAGCGTCCGACGGATTCTTGCTTTCGAACAAGAAAGCACGTGCGTCACTCAGACGGTATTGCACAGCCAGCTTGATGTCCAGAATGTTCTCGTCTTCGGTCAGCATGGCCGATTCTTTGAGTCCAGTGGCCTTGAGCACGCTGTCGCGCCCTACGTCCACCGAGCGGATCTGGGTCACGGACACCAGCTCATGGCGCTGGATGGGGTATGGCAGGCGCCAGTTGAAACCCGCACTGACGGTGCTTTTGTATTTGCCGAACTGGGTGATGACGGCCTGCTGGCCTTCCTGAACGATGAAAAAGCCGGTCCCCAGCCAGATCAACACCACCACGCCCAGAATCAGGCCGACACCAATGCCAGCGCTTTTCATGTCGGGCTGAAAACCGCCGCCCGAGCCGCCACCGCCTTGCGGAGGCTTCTTCGGGCCGCCAAACAAACCACCGAGCTTGCGGTTGAAATCGCGCCACAGTTCGTCCAGGTCTGGCGGTCCAGAGGCGTTGCCGCCCTTGCGTCCGCCAGCAGGACCTGTATCAGTGGGTGGCTTGGGTGTATCGCCTTCCGGAGAACCATTGCCCGAAGCGCCGGAATCGGCAGGCTTGTCGTCTCCGCCACGCCCCCATCGGGGATCGTTCAGATTGAACAAGGTGCGGGCTCTCCAGGTGGCCCACTCAGCAGCACGAAGGTGTAGTTTCATTTCTTCATCTCACGTATATCTCTGTGCGATTGTGCCCAATCACAGATCAGCCCCTGAAGAGTCGGGGGAATAAACCGGCATTTCCGGCTCAGCCGCCTCAGTGGACGCCAACTGTGCCAGACGGGCACGCAACTCCTGCATACCCAACATATTCTTGGCACTGACAAAAATGCGGGGGGTTTGCACACCCGCGATTTCAAAACTGTCTTCCACGCGCACCGGTTGGTGCTCGGCATCGAGTGCATCAATTTTGTTGAACACCAGCAATTGCGGAATGTCGGCCGCGCCAATCTCCACCAGCACCTGCTGCACCTGGGCAATCTGCTCGACGAAATTGGGATTGGATGCATCCACCACATGCAGCAACAAGTCGGCATCGATGGCTTCCTGCAACGTGGCTTGGAAGGCATCCACCAAACCGTGCGGCAGATCACGGATAAACCCTACTGTGTCCGACAGCGAGACCGAACGCGCAGCCTCACCCAGGTACAGCTGGCGCGTCGTGGTGTCCAGCGTGGCAAACAATTGGTCGGCTGCGTACGCACGGGCCTTGACCAGCGCGTTGAACAGTGTGGACTTGCCCGCGTTGGTGTAGCCAATCAGTGAGATGTTGAAAGCGTCTCTGCGTTCGCGCTGTCGGCGCTGTGTTTGTCGCTGTTTCTTGACTTTGACCAAGCGCTCCTTGGTGCGCTTGATGGTCTCCGAGATCATGCGGCGGTCCAATTCGATCTGCTTCTCACCAGGACCACCACGTACACCCGCTCCGCCGGTCTGACGCTCCAAGTGGGACCAGCGCCGCACCAAGCGCGTACTGAGGTACTGCAGTCGGGCCAGCTCGACCTGCAACTTGCCTTCATGGCTGCGCGCACGTTGCGCAAAGATTTCCAGAATCAGAAAAGTCCGGTCATTCACCGGAAGTTCCAGATGGCGCTCCAAGTTGCGCTGCTGGCCTGGGCTTAGCGACTGATCGAACAGGATTTCCTGGGCCCCGAGTTGGGTAGCCAGCAACTTGATTTCGTCAGCTTTGCCGGAGCCTATGAACAACGCCGCATCGGGCGCCCGGCGCTTGCAGGTGACGCGTGCCACGGGCGTCATGCCCGCCGTCTGGGCCAAAAGACCTAACTCTTCCAGCTCACCATCAAAGTTGGGCAAGCCCAAATCAACCCCGACCAGAATGGTAGGAGCCTCAACGGAAGAAGGCTTGGTGGTCAAATTGGTGAAAAAGAACGGGACTCACCATGGAGTCCCGGTCGAAGTCGCGAAGGATCAGGGCGTCGCAGGCTCTTCCGAACCGGGGGTAGCAAAATTCACAGCACGTCCGGGAACGATGGTGGAAATCGCATGTTTGTAGACCATTTGGGTCACCGTGTTGCGCAACAACACGACGTATTGATCGAAAGATTCGATCTGACCTTGCAGTTTGATGCCGTTAACCAGATAAATAGACACTGGCACGTGTTCCCGACGCAATGCGTTGAGGAAGGGGTCTTGCAAAAGCTGACCTTTGTTGTTCACGATATTCTCCGTGTTCAAAAAATGAAGAGAAAGGAACGATACCACACCATGAACCCGAATCTCGCACTATGCGGAGAAACCCGAGTATTGCGGGGTCAATCAGCGATCAATCCTTGTCCGCGTACGGGTTGGATGAGGATTTCATTTCGATACGCAGCGGCGTACCAATCAGGTTGAATTCCTTGCGGAAGCGACCTTCCAGAAAGCGTTTGTAGGCTTCGGTGACGTGCTCCAGCGAGTTACCGTGCACCACGATAATGGGCGGGTTCATACCGCCCTGGTGGGCATAACGCAGCTTGGGCCGGTACATGCCGGTCTTCTTGGGCGTTTGGAACTGCACGGCTTCCAGCAACAGTCGGGTGAGCACCGGCGTAGGCATCTTGCAATTGGCAGCCTTGTGGGCCTGGGCAATCGAGTCCCAGACCGGTCCCAGACCTTGGCGCTTCTGGGCCGAGATCAGGTGCAAAGCCGCAAACTTCAGGAAACCCAGCCGGGTTTCGATCGATCGCTTGACCAGCTCACGCTGGTACTCGTCCACCGCGTCCCATTTGTTAATGGCAACCACCACAGCCCGGCCGGATTCCAGGATGTAGCCCGCTATATGGGCATCCTGGTCGGTCACGCCCTGGATCGCATCGATCAGCAGCAAGACCACACTGGCAGACTCAATCGCCTGCAGGGTTTTGACGACCGAAAACTTCTCAATGGCCTCAAAAACCTGGCCTTTGCGGCGCAAACCTGCGGTGTCTATTAGCTCGAATTTCTGGCCTTTGCGCTCAAAAGGCACAGAAATCGCGTCACGGGTTGTTCCCGGCATGTCAAAGGCCACCAGCCGCTCTTCGCCCAGCCAGGTATTGATCAGCGTGGATTTGCCCACGTTCGGGCGCCCTGCCACGGCCAGCTTGACCACGCCGGGCTCTTGCTCCGCTTCTTCTTCGTCAGGGTCTGGCAGGTGCAATGGTTCCAGCGCCACATCCACCAGCGAACGAATACCCTGCCCGTGTGCTGCAGAAATGGGGAACACTTCTCCCAGTCCAAGTTCAAAAAACTCGACCAGTTGAGCGCCCTCTTTCATCCCCTCGGCCTTGTTGGCCACCAGGATGCAGGGCTTACCTAGCTTGCGCAAGTATTTGGCAATATCGTGGTCCTGGGCAGACAAGCCACCACGGGCATCCACCACAAACACCACCACATCAGCTTCCGCAACCGCCTGGCGGGTTTGCTTGGCCATTTCTTTGTAGATACCGCTGGTCGCGTCCGGCTCAAAACCACCGGTGTCAATCACGATGTACTCGTGTTTACCTTGCTTGCCGTTGCCATAGTGGCGGTCCCGCGTGAGCCCCGCAAAATCCGCAACGATGGCGTCACGGGTTTTGGTCAAACGATTAAAAAGGGTGGATTTGCCTACATTGGGCCGCCCCACCAGGGCAATTACGGGTTTCATGCATTCAATCCCAAGTTTTACTCGGGCCTGAAGCCAAAGATACCGCCACGGCGCGTGACCACCACCAAAGTCTGCCCCGCCAACACAGGTGCAGCCACGACGGCAGATCCGTCGGTGGCCACCCGGTTCAAGGGCGCACCGTCCTCACGCGACAGGAAATGCACCCAACCTGATTCGTCGCCCACCACCACGGAACGTCCCACCAAGGTAGGGGCGGTGACATTGCGGAAACGCAAACGATCGGAAGACCACAGACGTTCACCGTCTGCGCGACGCCACGCAATAAGCTTGCTGTCGCTTTCGGCGCCATATACGACAGTCTCATCACCATGAACACCGGTCGCGCCGGATGCAGGTTTGGTCCAGACTGTACGCCCCTTGACCGTATCTACACAACCGACGGCCGACTGGAACGCCCGCACACACACCGAATCGCCATCGCGGCTGACGCCCGCGACCAGGTCCACCAGGCGCTCTACTTCATTGATGCCGCGACTGGTTCCCACAGGCGCTTCCCAGCGCACAGTGCCATTCTGCGGGTTCATGCCCACCAAGCGACCACCCAGTCCGATGACCAAGGTATCGCCGACAGCGACCATGACACCCGCTTGGCCCAGCACCAGCGCATCACCGCTGCGTTGCTGCTGCCACAGCTTGCGGCCACTGGCGGCGTCGAACGCTGACACAGTGCGGTCAGCGGACAACACAAAAACCCGCGCACCTGCGACCAACGGTGCAGTCAGCGTGACTGCTCCTATTTTTTGTCGCCAAATTTCTTTTCCAGTGTCCAGCACAATCAATTCATTGCCACGGCTGACCACCGCCACATGGCGGCCATCACTGCCCACGCCAGCGGCCAACGGGGTCGCCAATGCGGTGCGCCACACGTCGCCTCCGGTGCGGGCATCAATCGCCACCACCACGCCCTGGGAACCTGCAGCAAAGAGGGTATTGCCGACCACGCGGAGGTCCAGCGGAAACGCCACTTCTCCAACGCTGGCATTCCAGGCAGGACGCACGCCTATGAGTGCCGTGTTGGGCTCCAGATCAGCGGGCTTGGCTTTTTCGGCACCCGCACATCCGGCAAGAAGACCCGCCAGCAGCAACAAGCAGCCAAAGCGGCTGACTAGGCCTTGGAAAAGAGAACGGTGCACCACGTTTATTTGCCTCACTTCGCCGCACTAACCGCAGGCGCATCTGCTGCAGGATTGATACCCAAGGCGTTGAGTTTGACTTCCAGCAAACGACGGTATTCCGAACGTTCGTCAAAGGCCTTGAACGCCTTCTGGTATTCCGTAGCTGCTTCGGTGCGTTTGCCTTGGGCTGCATAAATGTCGCCCCGGCGGTCCAGTACCAAGGCAGAGAATTCAGGGGCGATGTCCCCTTCCAGTTGCTTGAGCGCTTCGTCAAAGGCCTTGGCCTCCATGAGTACCCCAGACAGCCGCAGCCGCGCAATGGACGCATAGCCTTTATCGGACGATTTTTCTGCAACCCATCCCAACACCGTCTTGGCGCTGTCTGCCTTGCCTGCTTCGTAAGACATCTTGGCAACCAACAGGCCCGCCTGGTACGTGTAGGTGGTGGAAGCAAAACGCTCTTTCATGTCAGAAAAAGCACGTTCGGCCTTCTCGACATCTCCACTGCGCACCACGCGCTCCACTTCATCAAACATGGTCGATGCTTGATTTGCCTGGCTACGCTGCCAATATTGGTAGCCGTTCCAGGCGGCAAAGGAGCCCAGAACCGCGATCAGTAACCAGGTAATGAGGTTGCCGTATTGCGCCCAAAAGTGTTTGAGCTGGTCCAGTTGTTCTTGTTCTTCGAGATCGAGATGATTTGCCATGGAGATATTCAGTTAAGCGTTGGATTGTAGGCTGGACGCCCATTGCGCGGCCTGGGCCAGTGGCTGGGTCACTTGCACGCCGCTACCATCGCGCAAAGACTTGACGGTCACTTCGCCCCGCGCCAACTCGTCCGCACCAAAAACAAGCGCGAATGCCGCACCGCTGGCGTCTGCCTTCTTGAACTGCGCCTTGAAGCTGCCCAGTCCTTCCGCAGTGCTAGCGTGCATCTGCACGCGCACGCCCACGTCACGCAACTGTTGCAGTGTGCGTAAGGCCACAGGCATGCTTGTAGCGTCGGGAATCACCGCGTAAGCGTCTGGGGCGGGCGCCGACATGGGTGTACCTTGTTCTTTCAGCAACTCGAGCACGCGCTCGATACCCAATGCCCATCCCACTGCTGGCGCCGCCTTACCGCCGATCTGGACGATCAAGTCGTCATAACGGCCACCGGCGCATACCGTACCTTGCGAGCCCAGCCTATCGGTCACAAACTCGAAGACAGTGAGGTTGTAGTAGTCCAGCCCGCGTACCAGCCGTGGGTTGATCGTATAGGCGATGCCATTGGCGTCGAGGATGGCCTTAAGCCCTGAGAAATGCGCCAGCGATTCCGCGCCAAGGAAGTCCAGCAGCCGGGGGGCAGACTCCACCACATCCTTCATCGCGGGATTCTTGGTGTCGAGGATGCGTAGCGGGTTGCTGTGCAGACGGCGGCGCGCCTCTTCATCCAGTTTGTCTGCATGTTTTTCGAAGTGTGCGATGAGCTGGGTACGGTGCTGCGCACGTTCTGCAGCCTGCCCCAGGCTGTTAAGTTCCAGACGCACATCAGTGAGGCCAATGGCTTTCCAGAGGGCAGAAGCCAGCAAGATCAGCTCAGCATCCACTTCAGGGCCTGCAAAGCCCAATACTTCCGCACCGATCTGATGAAACTGGCGATAACGCCCGCGTTGCGGTTTTTCGCGGCGAAACATGGGGCCCATGTAGTAAAGGCGTTTGCCACCGTCGTACAACAGGTTGTTCTCGATAACCGCACGCACCACGCTGGCGGTGCTTTCAGGTCGCATCGTCAGATGTTCGGCCTGCCCATGCTTGTCAGCCCGGTCTTCGAAGGAATACATCTCCTTTTCGACGATGTCCGTTACTTCACCGATACCCCGCACGAAGAGCGCCGTGTGCTCAAGAATGGGCGTCCGAATGTTGCGGTAGGCATAGCGCGCCATCAACTCGCGCACCGTAGCTTCAAGTGACTCCCAGCGCGCCGACTCCGGCGGCAGGATGTCATTCATGCCTTTGACAGCCAACAGCTTTTCCGCCTTGCGTGGCGCAGTATTCTCAACCATGGTTCTTCTTAATTGGGGGTAGCAACAGCTGCACTTCCGAAGCGCTGCTGTATATAGTTTTCAACCACTGCCTGGAAATCGGTGGCAATGGAGTCACCGCGCAGTGTCATGCGTTTTTCGCCGTCGATGAAGACCGGTGCAGCCGGTGCTTCGCCCGTGCCGGGCAAGCTGATGCCGATGTCGGCGTGTTTGCTTTCACCGGGGCCATTCACGATGCACCCCATGACGGCCACCTTGAGGTTTTCCACACCGGGGTAACTGGCACGCCAGACGGGCATCTGGGCACGCAAAAAATCGTCAATCTGTTTGGTCAACTCTTGGAACGTCGTACTGGTGGTGCGACCACATCCGGGGCAAGCAGTAACACTGGGCACAAAAGTGCGCAGGCCGAGGGCCTGGATGATCTCGGATGCAATGACCACTTCCTGCGTGCGTGCTTCGCCCGGCGCGGGGGTGAGAGAGACACGAATGGTGTCACCGATACCGTCTTGCAACAGCACGGCCAATGCCGCCGCAGATGCCACGGTGCCCTTGGTACCCATGCCCGCCTCGGTTAACCCCAAATGCAAGGGGTAATCACAGCGCCTCCCCAATTCACGGTAAACCGCGATCAAATCCTGCACACCACTGACCTTGCAGGACAACATAATCTGGTGCGCAGGCAAGCCCATCTCCTGCGCCCGCGCGGCAGATTCCAGCGCCGAGGTGATCAAGGCCTCATACATCACAGGTTTGGCATCCCAAGGCACGGTACGTTTGCTGTTCTCATCCATCATGGATGCCAGCAACTCCTGGTCCAGGCTGCCCCAATTGACGCCAATACGGATGGGCTTGTTCCAGCGCACGGCCGCTTCAATCATCTGCCCGAACTGGCGATCCCGCTTGTCACCCTTGCCAACATTGCCTGGGTTAATGCGGTACTTGGACAGGGCTTGGGCACATTCAGGAAAATCGGTCAACAGACGATGTCCGTTGAAATGGAAATCGCCAATCAGCGGAACATCAATGCCCATTCGGTCCAGTTGTTCCCTGACATAAGGCACGGCCTGCGCTGCCTCGGGCGTGTTCACTGTGATGCGTACCAGCTCCGAACCAGCAAGCGCCAGTTCCTTGACCTGGATTGCCGTACCAATGGCGTCTGCAGTATCGGTGTTGGTCATGGACTGAATGCGCACCGGCGCACCGCCACCCACGGTCACCGTGCGGGAACCCCACACCACGTTGGATTGGAGGGATGCACGCTTTTTGGGCAATGCCAAAGCGATCGGCAAATCGGAGTCCACTATTTCACCTCAAAACGCGCAACGTTGTCTTTGCCAATGCCAGCCAGGCTGAACGCTTTACCACGTACTTCTACGTCTGTGACGTCCACACGTCCGACCACAACCGACAGAGGCAATGCGCCAGAAGCGCCAATGGTTTCGCCCTGCACCAAGGTCTTGCGCAGTTGGACGACCCCTTTTCCATCCGTCACCTCCACCCATGATGGGCCACGAACCTTGAATACCACCAAACCCGTGGAAGCGCCGGCCACATCAACCACCGCACCGGGCATTTCTACCTTGACGGGAGTGGCGGGCACCGCTGCTTTTGCAGGCTCTGGCAAGGATGGCGCGGCCGCAGGCAAAGTGGCAGCGACCGTAGGCACGGCTGCAGGTACGACAACGGGCATCTGGTTTGTCGGAGCGACCTCCACAGGGGTAGTAACCTCTTCCTTGGCGGTAGCAGGAGGAAGCGCAGGCGCAACCAGCGCAACAGGGTCACTTGCCGGCTCTGGTTTTTGCATCTCGGGTAAGAAGGCCAACCCAACCACCCCAACCAACAACGCCAGTACTAGCAACACCGCTGGTTTGGCAAAAAAGGCCGGAATGGAGAGGCTGGTAGCTTGCCCCGGACTATGGAATGGCGCGTTAATGCCGCGCTCTTCAGTATCCAGGCGAGGAATGATGTTTTGCGGAAGTTTCTGCAAAACCGGTGCGGGGTCAATCTTCAGCGCGCGACACATGCTGGATGCCAAGGCCCGCACAAACACCGCGTCTGGCAGCAAATCGAACCGGTCAGCCTCCAGCGCCTCGAGCTTCTTGACAGGGATCTTCATCGATACCGCCAGGGCGGCCACATGCAGCCCCGAAGACTCTCTTGCATTGCGTAGCATGGTGCCCGCGCTCAAGGAAACAGGCTGGGCAGACTCATTAACGCCACCATCCGGTTGTGATGGAGTCACCACATCATTCATCAAAAGCACCTCGCTCATAGGCCGACGACTCGCGGGACTGAGGAAAACGTTTCTTCAACTGCCCGCCCAATTGCGCCACAGCATCCCTGTTGTTCAATTCACGTTCCACTTTGATGCCAAGCCAAAGCGACTCGGAGTTGGCCAGCTCGCTGTTGTTAATGCGGCGGACAAAAAACTGCGCTCGCACCAATTCCTTGCGCTGAAACATGAGCAGGGCAAGGTTGTAGCCCGTAATCGGATTGACAGGGTCGACTTCATAAGACCGCAGAAAACTGGCTTCCGCCTCTATCCGCTGGCCACCCTCCAACTGGCACTGTCCTTGTGCCATCCAAGTTTTGGCTTTGTCTCTATACGCAGGATTGGCCAGGGCATTGCTGAACATCTGCACAGCCTCAGGCAAGCGCGACTGCTTGCAGAGCATCCAGCCGTAGTTATGTTGTACCGACGCTGCCCTGGGGTTCAGGCTCAACGCTCTGCGAAAACTTTCCTCGGCCAACGGCATATCACCCAACTGCGTATAAATCAGCCCACGCATGTTGTAAGACTCAAACCAGCTGGGGTCGGTCGCAATCGCCTGCTTGACTTCGTCCAACGCAATGGTTGCCTTGCCATCGCTGAAATACAGAACGGCCAAGTCCAGACGTGTGCGTGCGCGTCTGCGCGCATCCGGCTCGTCCGAATCGGTCACCAAATCAGCGCCCGCTCCTTTGCTGCCTGGATTAGAGGTACTGGACGCACAGGCCGACAGGCCAACCACGGCAACAAATGCCCAGCAGGCCCACAGCAAGCGGGAGGAAATCACCACGCCCATTTTTCTCAAATCACCCATTGACCACATCCCCCTGCCCACTCGGAGCAATTTCAACAACAGGCTTGAGCATAACGGTACGTTGTATGGTTATTCGCTTCTGAACTCCGGTACGGTCTTTCACATCTCCAGCCAGTTGCCCGCATGCTGCATCGATGTCGTCGCCACGGGTTTTGCGAATGGTCGTCACTATGCCTGCATCACTAAGAACTTTGGCGAAAGCCAAGACTGTGGCTTGCGGTGATCGGGTCAAACCAGACGCTGGAAAGGGATTGAAGGGAATCAAATTGAATTTGCACCAGTTCCCTGGCTCTTGTCGCACCAGTTTGACCAGCTCCGCCGCATGCTGCGGTGTGTCATTCACCCCATCCAGCATGCAGTATTCAAACGTAATGAAGTCCCGCGGCGCAAATGCCAGGTAACGCTTGCAGGCATCCAGCAATTCGGCGATCGGGTATTTGCGATTCAGGGGAACCAGGTTGTCACGTAGCGCGTCATTCGGGGCATGCAGGGAAACGGCAAGTGCCACCGGGCAATCTGCCCCCAAACGGTCCATCATGGGCACTACGCCCGATGTAGATACGGTCACACGGCGACGCGACAGACCGTAGGCATGGTCATCCAGCATGACGCGAAGAGCCTGCACCAGCGCAGCATAGTTCTGCAGGGGCTCGCCCATACCCATCATCACCACATTGGAGATAACGCGCTCTGGCGTATTCAGGTGCTTGCGCAGAAAATGCTCTGCAAACCACAACTGGGCAATGATTTCGCCAGCGGTCAGATTGCGACTGAAACCCTGGTGCCCGGTAGAGCAAAACCGGCATCCCACTGCACAGCCAGCCTGGGAAGAAATACACAAGGTGCCCCGGTCATCTTCGGGGATAAAAACCGCCTCTACCGCATCACCAGCCCCTACATCGAACAGCCATTTGATGGTTCCATCCGACGAAATGTGTTGCGTAATGATGCCAGGGGCTTGAACATGTGCCGTCGTCTTGAGCTTTTCGCGCAAAGACTTGGCCAGATCACTCATTTCATCAAACTGGGAGGCACCCTTTTGATGAATCCAGCGAAACAGCTGGGTGGCGCGAAAGCGCTTTTCTCCAAGCCGCTCGCAAAAAACGGCCAATCCCTCTAGATCGAAGTCGAGCAGGTTGGCCGTCATTGCATAACTTAACGTGTGTAAACGTTCAGACCAGCGAAGAAGAAGGCGATTTCGACGGCAGCAGTTTCTGCAGCGTCGGAACCGTGCACGGCGTTGGCATCGATGCTGTCCGCAAAGTCAGCGCGGATGGTGCCGGGAGCGGCCTTCTTGGGGTCGGTTGCGCCCATCAGGTCACGGTTTTTCAGGATGGCGTTTTCGCCTTCCAGCGCCTGGATCATCACGGGGCCGGAAACCATGAAATCCACCAGATCCTTGAAAAAAGGACGGGCCTTGTGCACAGCGTAAAAGGCTTCAGCCTCACCACGCGACAGGTGTGCCATACGTGCAGCAACCACCTTCAGGCCGGCAGCCTCAAAACGGGCATAAATTTGGCCAATGACGTTTTTGGCAACTGCGTCGGGCTTGATGATGGAGAGAGTACGTTCGATTGTCATGGTGTTTCCTGAACTGGATTGGTAATCTTCTTGCCCCTAATGGGACAAAGCCTTGGATTTTAGCATTCCAGCCTACCGACTGCGGCCGTTGCGCCGAGAACCACCCTGCCCGCCACGGGGGCGTTGCGTGCCGTCTTGCCGCTGGCGGGTAAAACTGTCGGCGCCAATGTATCCAAAAGAGGTCTTCATCGGGTCGGGTTGGCCCGCAGCCGCCTGGCGATCACCACCCTTGTCCTGCCGACCATTGCCTCCACGGACATTCTTGGCCCCGCCCCCAGTCCCCAAGGGCCGGGGCTGGCCGCCCTGTGCCGGGCCGCGTTGCCCGGCATTGGCGCCACGGGGCCCTCCTGTGCGCCCATTGCGGCGCTTGCCACCACCGGGGGGGCCAGCCTCTGCTGCAGGGCCCGCCTCGCGCCTTGCTTCGTTATTGCGCGCACCATTGCCTGCGGCTTGTACCAGCGAACGGATATCGGCATCATCAAGCTCCATCCAGGCGCCACGCTTGAGCCCACGTGGCAAAACCATGGCACCGTAACGGATACGGATCAGTCGGCTCACGGCGTGTCCAACCGACTCCAGCATGCGCCGAACCTCCCGGTTACGGCCTTCAGAAATCGTCACCCGGTACCAACAATTGGAACCCTCGCCTCCACCCTCTTCAATCGAGCCGAACTGCGCTACACCATCATCGAGCTGGACACCGTCCAGCAACATCTGTTTCTCTTCTTTGTTCAACGCACCCAGCACACGCACTGCGTACTCACGCTCCAGACCGAAGCGCGGGTGCATCAGGTTGTTGGCCAGCTCACCGGAGCTGGTAAACAGCAGCAGACCTTCCGTATTCAAATCCAACCGCCCAACGGACTGCCATTTACCCTGATGCAACTTGGGCAGACGGCGAAATACGGTGGGACGGTTCTGTGGGTCGTCATGGGTGACGACTTCGCCTACCGGCTTGTGGTACGCAATGATGCGTGCGGGCGGCGGATCGATGCGAACACGGATTGGTTTTCCATTGACCTTGATGTTGTCACCAAACTGGATGCGCTGACCGATGTGGGCAGGTTCGTTGTTGACAGAAATACGGCCTTCCAGAATCAACTGCTCCATCTCCAGTCGAGAACCCATGCCCGCCTGTGCCAACACCTTGTGCAGCTTGGGAGTCTCGGCCATGGGCGCCAGGATTCGCTTGGGAGGCGCCAGATCGACCAGTTCCTCATCCGCGTCAAACTGCCCGGAAATCACATCGCTGAAGCGATTGCCCAGCGACTCCTGCGCCGCTGCCTCCAACGACGGAGAAGTATCTGGCGTCACCACCGTGGGCAAAGCGACCTCGACCGCCTCATCCACTTGGGTTGCTTGCGTCACAGGGTTGGTGTCATTCATTCTCAAATCCATTCAAAGGGGGCTCAAGCTCAGCACTTGCAGGCTCCAGCGGCATATCCAATTGCAAGGCAGCATCACCGCCAGCCTCTTCGGCTGGAGAAACAGGCTCTGCCGTGTCTTCCAGTCGCTCAGCCAAAGCACCAAAGGCGTCACCTTGCTGCGTTGGGTTATCCAACAACGGCAATTGATCCAACGACTCCAGACCCAGGTCATCCAGAAATTGCCGGGTCGTTGCAAAAAGAGCTGGCCGTCCAGCGGCTTCACGGTGCCCAATCACTTCCACCCAACCACGGTCTTCCAACTGCTTGATCAGCAAGGAGCTGATGGTCACACCCCGGATGTCTTCCATATCGCCCCGGGTCACCGGCTGCCGATAAGCAATGATGGCCAGTGTCTCCAGCGTGGCCCGTGTGTAACGCGGCGGCTTTTCAGGGTGTAGGCGATCCAGGAATTCCCGCATCTCCGGTCGACTCTGAAAACGCCATCCCGTGGCCACATTCACGAGTTCCACACCACGACTGGCCCAGTCGTCTTTCAATTCTTCCAGCAGAGTTTTCAGCGTATCCGCGCCCAGCGTTTCATCAAAAAGCGCGCGCATATCGCGCAAAGGCAGGGGCTGCTGAGAACAAATCAACGCGGTCTCCAAGACCCGCTTTGCGTCCACCAAATTCATAGTCAGGCTTTTTCCGGAAACATCACCCAGAAGGTGACCAATCAACGTGATTCCAATCGGATGGCAGCGGATGTGAAGAGATCACCGTGCCGACCCATGGCAATGCGCCGGGGTCCTTAGAGGCTTTCCAGCCTTTGTGGGGGATTGTATCGCAGCCCCCAGTCGGCCAACAGGTCTGAGAAATCCTGCGGTACGGCGGATTCGAACACCATGGGCGCCCCGGTTACTGGGTGCTCCAATGCCAGGCGACATGCGTGTAGCGCCTGCCGAGCCATTGGGGGCACCGGTGTTCCACCGTAGACCGCATCGGCCACCAGCGGATGCCCCAGAGAAGCCATATGTACCCGAATCTGGTGCGTACGCCCGGTGTGCAAAACACAACGCACCAGACACCCGGCTTGTGCATTGCCCAGAAAAATAACGTCCGTCTTGGCAGTTTTCCCCGGGCTTTTCTGCAAATCCACGACCGCCATACGGAAGCGGTTGCGAGGATCACGCCCAATAGGCGCTTCCACGGAAACAGTCGCTGCGCCGGTCCAGGGTTTGTGCGCAATGGCTAAGTACTGTCGGCTCACTTCACGGGCGGCAATGGCTTGTACCAGCGCATCCATGACCGCACGCGTGCGGGCCACCACCATCAATCCACTGGTATCTTTGTCCAGCCGGTGCACGATGCCCGCTCTGGGCACCATGGCCGCGGCCTTGTCATAGGCCAGCAAACCATTGAGCAAGGTACCACTCCAATTGCCCGGCGCCGGATGCACCACCAGGCCTGCTGGTTTGTCGATCACCAGCAGATGTTCGTCCTGGTAAACCACCTGCAGCGGCATGGCTTGCGGGGTAAATGCCTGGCTTTGCGGCGTGGGACGGAGCTCGATCACCACCGCATCGCCCGCCTTGACCCGGTGCGAAGCCTTGATAACCTTCTGGCCGCGTACCGTGACCAGGCCCGCTTCGATCAACTGTTGCAGATAGCTACGTGAAAACTCCGGTGCACCATCTACCAGGGCACGATCCAGGCGCTCGCCATGCTGCGGTGCTGCAATGTCCAGCGTACGCCACTCGGCTTCGACCGCTGTCTCCTCCGCATCCTCCAACTCATTCGCGACTGGTGTGCTCGATATAATCCCGGCGGTCTGTTTCAAGAAAGTTTCCCATAATGCTGCGAGTCAAATTATCGGTCGTTTACGCCTTGTTGCCTGCGGCCGTGGTGTTACTGCTCGCGGGCTGCTCAAGCGCACCCATCGACAAGACGGCAGGCATGAGCCCCAACGCGATCTACGCCGATGCCAAGGACGAAATGAATACCGGCAAGTGGGACACCGCGATTCCCCTGCTGGAAAAGCTCGAAGCCCGGGCTGCGGGAACCCCGCTGGCACAACAGGCCCAACTGGACAAAGCCTACGCCCACTACAAGGCTGCCGAGCCCGCCCAGGCGATTGCCACGCTGGAGCGGTTCATGAAGCTGCATCCCGCGAGCCCGGCGTTGGACTACGCGCTCTACCTCAAAGGCATCATTACGTTTAATGACGACTTAGGCATATTCTCTGCCGTCACGCGCCAGGACTTGGCGGAGCGGGACCAGAAAGCTGCCAAGGAATCCTTCGAGTCATTCAAGGAGCTGACAACCCGCTTTCCCGACTCCAAATATGCCGTCGACGCCCAGCAGCGCATGAACTACATCGTGGCCTCACTCGCTCAATATGAGGTGCATGTCGCGCGCTACTACTACAGGCGCGGCGCTTATCTGGCCGCCATCAACCGTGCACAAACCGCGGTGTCGGACTACCGGGATGTTCCTGCTACCGAAGAGGCCCTGTTCATCATCTACAGGTCCTATGACGCCATGGGCATGGTGCAACTGCGCGACGATGCCAAACGTGTTCTCGAAAAGAACTACCCCCAATCCGAGTTTCTGACTAAGGGCCGGAAGTCGGACTCCGACCCGTGGTGGAAGGTCTGGTAAGCGACAGCAGCGCGGCGTGAAACTCGTCCTCGGTTTCCAGCCGCGTCATGGGCGGTAGCGCCGCCAGTATTTTCTTGCCATAACCCATCTGCGCCAGGCGCACGTCGCAGACGACCAGCAGGCCTCGGTCTGTTTCGCGACGAATAAGGCGACCCGCGCCCTGCTTCAGTGCAATGGCAGCCTGCGGCACGTGGTAGTGCTGAAAGGGATTTTTCCCATCCGACTCCAGCTGTTGCGCCCGCGCCTGCACCAGAGGGTCGTCGGGAGGGGCAAAGGGCAGCTTGTCTATCACCACCATCTGCAAGGCATCACCGGGGATATCTATGCCTTCCCAAAAAGAGGCCGATGCCACCAGAATGCAGCCCTTGCTTCCATCGGTGCCTGCACTGCTGAAGCGCTCCACCAGCTCGCGTTTGGGCGACTGGCCTTGCACCAGCACATCCAGTCCCGCATCCCCTGAAAAATACTGCCGCAATGCGTCGCCAATCGCACGCATGGCGCGCAAGGTCGTGGTCAGCACCAGAGTACGGCCGCCGATGGCGGTGGCCGCATCGGCCACCAGCGCGGCGACACAGGCACTGTGCGACGCTTCATTGGGTTTCGGAAAATTCCGGGGAATGTAGAGGGCCGCCTGAGCCGCGTGGTCAAAAGGGCTGGCGACCTGCAGCACCTGCGCACCTTGCAGACCACAGGACTCCACAAACAAACTCATCTTTGCATCGTGCCCCAGCGTGGCAGAGGTGAATATCCACGACTTGCGGCCATGGTCCCCCACGGCAAGCCCCAAAACACGGGCCTGCATGGCCTGTGAAATATCCAGCGGCGTCTGCACCCAACGGAAATGCTGGTCCACATCCATCCAGCGCACCACACCGGCGGGAACCGGCTGGGCAAATTCCCGCAAGGACTCCAGCAGACTGTCTGCCCGGTCCCGCAACAATGCAAGCTCCGGTGACATTTCGGCCACATGCGTCAGCACCTCCTGTGCAGCGGCCAAGGCAGTGCCCATACCATCCAGCGCCTGCTGCCATACCTGCGCATCCACGCCCTGAGGACTCTCCAGACTCCAGCCACGCCGACCAGGGCGCGCACCACTTCCACACAACTGGTGCAAGGCGGCAATGCTCGCCTCCAACGATTCAACCAGGGCCCGCCAATCCGCAACCCCCAACGCCAACTGGGAGCCGCGGGCTGCCAGATCCCTGGAGAAACCGGCGAGTTGGCCACTGCCCATCTGCCGCCCCAGAAACTGGACCCCAATTTCATTGAGCTGGTGCGCTTCGTCAAACACGACGGAGGTCACGGAGGGCAGCAACTCTGCCACACCCGACTCACGCACATTCAAATCGGCAAAGAAAAGGTGGTGGTTGATGACCACCACATCAGCGGCCATGGCCTCTCGACGCGCCAGATTCACGTGACAGGCAGAGGCCTGGGGACAGCGCGAACCCAGACAGTTCTCGCGGGTGGAGGTTACGAGCGGGATCACCGGCGAGCGCTCATCCAGCGCAGGGATTTCCGCAAGGTCCCCCGAACGGGTGACCAGAGACCAGGCCTCCACCTGGGCGATATGCCGCAACGCCACGGCCTCGTTGCCAAACAGGCTCTGACGGGCCGACTCCATGCGGTGCAAACACAGGTAGCTACTCCTGCCTTTCAGCAGTGCCACACGCAACGGCAAACCCAACACTTTCAGGAGCCGCGGAATATCCCGGCCAAACAACTGGTCCTGCAACGCCTTGGTGGCGGTGGACACGAGCGCACGCTCCCCACTCAACAACGCAGGAATAAGGTAAGCAAATGTTTTACCAACACCGGTCCCGGCCTCCACCACCAGGGCGCCGCCATGCTCCATGGTTTGCGCCACCGCCATGGCCATGGCGGTCTGGCCGGCACGGGGTTTGAACTCATCGACCGCTTGTGCCAACAAACCATCGGAATCGAAAACGCGGCCTACGGCCTCCTGCAACGCCATGCCTCAAGCCGGCTCATTGGGGTGGAGTTCTCGCTCTACACGGGCGATTTCATCGCGCAGCGCCAGGCGCTTTTTCTTCAGGCGGCGCATCATGAGTTCGTCCACCGGTACCACTTCTGCCGCGCGGTCGATCAGGGCGTCCAGATCACCGTGCTCCATGCGTAACTCGATCAAACGGCGTTCAGGGGAATGGAGGTTGGCAGTCAAGGGAGATGGGGAAAGTACGTGGTTAAATCGCGCTCGGAGCTTCCGAGCTGGCTCGATAATACGTCCAGACCCTTCTTTTGCAGAAAGTATTGCGTTACACGCAACCCAACATGGCTACTGGTTACCGACTCACCGCATCCACGGGCATCCACAAAGGCGACCGCGACTACCAGCAGGACCAGGTAGCCTTGCTCAAACATTCCCGCGTGAATGGCTGCGTGTTGGCCATCGTGGCCGACGGCATGGGTGGACGCAGTGGTGGCAGAAAGGCATCCGACCAAGTCATGATGACCGCCAAGCAGCTCTTCGAGCGCTACGACCCCGACACCGATGACGCAGCTGCCACCTTGGCCCAGGTGGTGCAGGAAGCGCACATCGTCATCAAGCTGACCGCCATCTCTTCCGAAGAAGAGCCCCACAGCACATTGGCCGCTTTTTTGATCAACCCGGGCGGCGACTGCCACTGGGCACACACCGGCGATTCGCGCATCTACCAGTACCACGGCAGCCAGTTCGTCAAGCGCACCATGGACCACTCCTATGTGCAGGCACTGGTCAATCGCGGCGAGATCACCGAAGAGCAAGCAGCGATACACCCCCAGTCCAACATCCTGATGGGCTGCCTGGGCACCGAGAACGACCCGCCCGTAGACTTCCACTTCATCCCCAAGCTGCGCTCAGGTGACGTGTTGATGGCCTGCAGTGATGGTGTCTGGCACTATTTCAACGCGGGAGAAATCGGTTCGGTGCTGTCCACGCTGTCGGCCCGCGAAGCCACCGAATTCCTGATTGAGAAAGCCCGCTCCCGTGGGCATGGCACGGGAGACAACCTCTCCTTGGTGGTTGTCAAACTCGAACCACTGGAAAACAACTGAGGCCCTGGCTCTCAGGGTGCTGCAGGCAAGGGGGCTGTTGAAGCCCCTTTTTCTTGCAGGCGTTTTTCTCGGTCTTTCTTGCGCTGCAAAGCAGCTTCCTGTTTGCGCACATAGTCAGCACGGTTGGCGGCTGCGGTACCGGCCTCCAGCCCACCGGACTTCTCAACCGGTGTTGCGCTGGCGGCGGTAGCCGGTGGTTTGGCATGTTGCCGTACTTTATCTTCCTGGGCCTTGCGTCTGTCTTCCTCGGTCATTGAACCGCCGGATGGCTCCATTCCCGATAGACGCTGCGCGTTCTCTACCGCCTTTTCCTCGGTGCGCTTGAGCTGCTCGGCACCACGCTGACGTCGCTCGGCGTCGTGCAAACTGGCTTCCTGGCGTTTGAGTTCCGACTGCATGGCACGGCGCCGTGCATTCACATCGTTGGTGCAACGCACCACCGCAAAACGGTCTTGGCATGCGCGCTCTTGTGCATTGAATTCTGCCGTTTGCTGGCGGCGCAGTGTGTCGATGCGCGCACGCTCCTGGGCCATACTCGGCAAGCCCTGAAAAGCGTCTTCTTGCGCCCATGCACCAACAGCACCCATCAAGATCGCCATGGCGAACCAAGCGCGCCTCATGTCAGCCCCGTGTCCACCACCCGCCGCTCCAGCGCCAGAAATTCCTTGGACTGCATTTCCCGCAAGCGCGAAACCGTACGCGGAAACTCGTGGGCCATGGGGCCTTCGGTGTACAGCGCTTCAGGCTCCACTTCGGCGGACATGATGAGCTTGACCCGGCGGTCATACAACACATCCACCAGCCAAGTAAAGCGCCGCGCCTCGGACGCCATACGCACCGGCATGTGGGGCACATCGCTCAGCAGCACCGTGTGAAACTGCGTCGCAATTTCCAGGTAGTCGTTTTGGGAGCGTGGGCCGCCACACAGGGTTTTGAAGTTGAACCAGACAATGCCGCCGGCCTTGCGCCAGGCACGGATCTGGCGCGACTCGATATGCAGTATCGGGTCTTCATCGCGCGACTCGGCCAGCGCATCAAAGGCGGTTTGCATCGCCACGTCGGCCGTATGGCCCAGCGGCGTGTGGTACATCTGCACCGATTCCATGGTGCGGCTGCGGTAGTCGGTGCCGTTGTCCACGTTGAGGACTTCGAGCTTCTCATTCAGCAGTGCAATGGCAGGCAGGACGCGGTCGCGGTGCATCCCGCCCGGGTACAGGTCATCCGGCTTGAAATTGGACGTGGTGACAAAGCCCACCCCGCGTTCGAACAAGGCAAACAGCAACCGGTGCAGGATCATTGCGTCCGTGACATCGGCCACATGGAACTCGTCAAAGCAGATCAGCTTGTAACGCACCGCCATGCGCTCGGCCAGGATATCCAACGGATTGGCCTGCCCCTGCAACTCGGCCAGTTCGCGGTGCACTTCGCGCATGAATTCATGGAAATGCAAACGCGTCTTGCGTTTCAGTGGCACTGCGTTGTAGAAGCAGTCCATCAGAAAGCTCTTGCCCCGCCCCACCCCGCCATACATGTACACGCCACGCGGAATGTCAGGCCGGTTGATCAGCTTCTTGAGCGCGTTGGAGCGCTTTTCCTTGTAGTGCGCCCAGTCACGCGCGCAGCGCTCCAGCGCCTCCACGGCGCGCAATTGCGCCGGGTCGGCGGTGTAGCCACGGGCCGTCAGTTCGGCTTCGTAGGTTTGCTTGACGCTCAGGGACACTGGCTGGGATTGCTATGCATTCAATAGCTGCCAGCGCACGCTGCATGCGGGCTGGCGGCCATTTTCATTACATATTTCAGAAGTTCAGCGTGCGCTTGTCCACCGCCAGTGCCGCTTCCTTGGTCGCTTCGGACAACGAAGGATGGGCGTGGCAGATGCGTGCGATGTCTTCGGCACTGGCCTTGAACTCCATGGCCACCACAGCTTCCGAGATCAACTCACTGGCTTGTGGGCCCACGATGTGCACGCCCAGGATTTCGTCCGTCTTGGCATCGGCCAGGAACTTGACGAAACCAGTGGTGTCGCCCAGCGCGCGTGCGCGGCCATTGGCCAGGAACGGGAAGGAACCCGCCTTGTAGGCCACGCCGTCTGCCTTGAGCTGTTGCTCGGTGCGGCCGACCCAGGCAATCTCGGGGCTGGTGTAAATGACCCAGGGCACGGTGTTGAAGTTGACATGTCCGTGCTGGCCAGCAATGCGCTCGGCCACGGCAACGCCCTCTTCTTCCGCCTTGTGCGCCAGCATGGGGCCGCGCACCACGTCACCCACCGCCCACACGCCGGGCAGATTGGTCTTGCAGTCACCGTCCACCACAATCGCGCCGCGCTCGTCCAGCGCCAGGCCCACCGCTTCGGTGTTCAGACCGATGGTGTTGGGCACGCGGCCGATCGAGATGATCAGCTTGTCCACATCCAGCGTCTGGGCTTCGCCCTTGGCGTTGGTGTAAGCCACCGACACACCCTTCTTGCCATTCTTGATCTCGCCGACCTTGACGCCAAGCTCGATCTTCAGACCCTGCTTGGTGAACGCCTTGTGTGCTTCCTTGGCGACCTGCTCATCCACCGCGCCCAGGAAAACCGGCAGGCCTTCGAGGATGGTGACGTCCGCGCCCAAGCGCTTCCACACCGAGCCCATTTCCAGACCGATCACGCCAGAGCCGATCAGGCCCAGCTTCTTGGGCACCGCGCCGATGTTCAGCGCGCCATCGTTGGACAGCACATTGACTTCGTCAAACGGTGTACCGGGCAAGGCACGCGCATTGGAGCCCGTGGCGACGATGATGTGTTTGCCGGTGATGACTTCTTCGGCAGCGCCAGCGACCTTGATTTCGTAACCGCCATCCACCGCCTTGGCAAACGAGCCACGGCCATGGAAGAAAGAAATCTTGTTCTTCTTGAAAAGGTACAGGATGCCGTCGTTGTTCTGCTTCACCACGGTGTTCTTGCGCGCCAGCATCTTGGCCACATCCATGCTCACACCCGTAGCCGTAATGCCGTGCTCGGCAAAGTGGTGGTTGGCATGGTTGAAGTGCTCGGACGATTGCAGCAAAGCCTTGGAAGGAATGCAGCCTACGTTGGTACAGGTACCGCCGGGCGCAGGACCACCCTTCTCGTTCTTCCATTCGTCGATACAAGCGGTATTGAAACCCAACTGGGCAGCACGTATGGCGGCGATGTAACCACCGGGGCCACCGCCGATAACGATCACGTCGAATTGTTTGCTCATGCTCAGTGATCCTTAGATGTCAAACAACAGACGTGCCGGATCTTCCAGCGCTTCCTTCATGGCCACCAGGCCCAGAACGGCTTCGCGGCCGTCGATGATGCGGTGGTCGTAGGACATGGCGAAGTAGTTCATCGGGCGAACCACAACCTGGCCGTTCTCCACCATTGCACGGTCCTTGGTGGCGTGCACGCCCAGGATCGCACTTTGTGGCGGGTTGATGATGGGCGTGGACATCATGGAGCCGAAGGTGCCGCCGTTGGAGATGGAGAAGGTACCGCCAGTCATTTCTTCAATGCCCAGCTTGCCGTCCTTGGCCTTTTGGCCGTATTCGGCAATCTTCTTCTCGATGTCGGCAAAGCTCATCTGGTCTGCATTGCGCAGAATGGGCACCACCAGACCACGGGGCGATCCAACAGCGATACCGATGTCGAAGTAGCCGTGGTAGACGATGTCATTGCCATCGACCGAAGCGTTCAATACGGGGAACTTCTTCAGCGCGTGCACTGCGGCCTTGACGAAGAAACTCATGAAGCCGAGTTTCACGCCGTGTTCCTTCTCGAAACGCTCCTGCATGCGCTTGCGCATGTCCATGACCGGGGCCATGTTGATTTCGTTGAAGGTGGTCAGGATGGCATTGCTGCTTTGCGATTGCAGCAGACGCTCGGCCACGCGTGCGCGCAGGCGGCTCATGGGCACGCGTTGCTCGGGGCGATCGCCCAGTTGCACCTTGGGCGATGCCACTTGGGGCAACAAAGTGGTCGGAACCCCCGTAGGTATTGTGGATGCAGCTACTATTTTAGGAGCAGATGCGCCGGTGGCCACAGCCTCCAACACGTCGCCTTTGGTCACACGGCCGTCCTTGCCGGTGCCGGCCACGGAGCCGCTGGCCAGGTTGTTGTCGGCCATCAGCTTGGCAGCGGCGGGCATGGCCACACCAGCCTTGGAGTTGCCAGCAGGGGCTGCAGCAGCCACGGGTGCGGCTGCAACCGGGGCAGTGGCAGCAGGTGCGGCGGCGGGCGCGGATGCACCGGCCACAGCTGCGGTGTCAATGCGGGCGATCAACTGCTCAGCGGCCACGGTGGCGCCATCCGCAACCACCAGTTCCACGATGACACCAGCGCTGGGTGCTGGGACTTCCATCACGACCTTGTCGGTTTCGACTTCGATCAGGATTTCGTCCACTGCGACTGCGTCGCCCACTTTTTTCTTCCATTGCAGCAAGGTGGCTTCTGCCACGGATTCGGAAAGCTGCGGTACTTTTACTTCTACGATAGCCATAAAATTCTTTCGGTATTTTTGTTCGAGGGTGTGTGTTGGTGCCAGGCCTTACTTGGTCAGCACAAAGCCTTTGAGCTTGCCGAACGCGCCTTCCACCAGGGCCTTTTGCTGCTCCTGGTGCAAATGGGAGTAACCCACTGCAGGCGATGCAGAGGCTGCGCGGCCGGAGTAACCCAGCTTCTGGCCTTCGAGCATGTTTTCGTGGATGTAGTGCTGCACGAAGAACCAGGCACCCTGGTTTTGCGGCTCGTCCTGGCACCACACCACGTCAGTGGCGTTGGGATACTTTTTGAGCTCGGTGGAAAACGCCTTGTGCGGGAACGGGTACAGCTGCTCCACGCGGATGATGGCCACATCGTCGTAACCCTTCTCTTCGCGCTTCTTGACCAGGTCGTAATAGACCTTGCCGGAACAGGCGATCACGCGTTTGATCTTGTCGCCCTTGAGCTCTTTGTTCTCGGGGATGACGGTCTGGAACGCACCCTTGGTGAACTCGGACAGCGGCGAGGTCGCGTCCTTGTTACGCAACAGGCTCTTGGGCGTCATGATGATCAGCGGCTTGCGCAGGTTGCGCACCATCTGGCGACGCAACACGTGGAAGATCTGGCTGGCCGTGGTGGGCTGCACGATCTGCATATTGGTGTCGGCCGCCAACTGCATGAAGCGCTCCAGACGCGCCGAGCTGTGCTCTGGGCCCTGGCCTTCGTAGCCGTGCGGCAACATCAAAGTGATGCCGTTCACACGACCCCACTTCACTTCACCGGAGGCGATGAACTGGTCGATCACCACCTGGGCGCCGTTGGCGAAGTCGCCAAACTGGGCTTCCCAGATCACCAGGGTGTTGGGGTCGTTGGACGCATAACCGTACTCAAAGCCCAGCACCGCCTCTTCGGACAGGATGGAATCGATCACGGAAAACGGCGCCTGCTTTTCGGCCACGTTTTGCAGCGGCGTGTAGATGCCCGCATCCCACTTTTCACGGTTCTGGTCGTGAATCACCGCATGGCGGTGGGTGAAGGTGCCGCGTCCGCAGTCTTCACCGGACAGGCGCACCGGGTAGCCACTGGCCACCAGGGAGGCAAAGGCCATGTGCTCGCCCATGCCCCAATCCACATTGACTTCGCCGCGGCCCATGGCAGCGCGGTCGTCATAGACCTTCTTCACCAGTTGGTGCGGCGTCACGCCAGCAGGGATCGTGGTCAGCTTCTCGGACAGGCGTTTCCACTCGGTCAGCGGAATCGCGGTGTCACCCGCATCGGTCCACTTCTTGCCGAGGAAAGGCGACCAGTCCACCGCGTATTTGCTCTTGAAGTTGGTCAACACCGGGTCCACCGTGTGTTTGCCCGCGTCCATCGCAGCACGGTATTCCTTGACCATGTCGTCACCCAAGGTAGCACCCAGGCCCTGGGTTGCCAGCTTGTCGGCGTACAGCTTGCGGGTACCGGGGTGGGCCGCAATTTTCTTGTACATCAGCGGCTGGGTCAGCGACGGCGTGTCTTGCTCGTTGTGGCCCAGCTTGCGGAAACAGGTGATGTCCACCACCACATCCTGGCCGAACTCCATGCGGTATTCCAGCGCCAGTTGGGTCGCCAGAACGACAGCTTCAGGATCGTCACCGTTGACGTGCAGCACGGGCGACTCGACCATCTTCACGATGTCGGTACAGAACGCGCTGGAGCGCATGTCGCGCGGGTCAGAGGTGGTGAAACCGATCTGGTTGTTGATGATGATGTGCACCGTACCACCCGTGGTGTAGCCACGGGTTTGCGCCAGCGCCAGGGTTTCCTGGTTCACACCCTGGCCGCCGAAAGCGGCATCGCCGTGCACCAGCACAGGCAGCACCTGGCTGCCCGTGGGGTCATCACGGCGATCCATACGGGCGCGTACCGAACCTTCAACCACGGGGTTCACGATTTCCAGATGCGAAGGGTTGAACGCCAGAGACAAGTGCACCGGACCGCCGGGGGTAGACACGTCGCTGGAGAAACCCTGGTGGTACTTCACGTCGCCGGACGGCAGGTCTTCGGGCGCAGTGTGGTCAAACTCGGCAAACAGGTCCGCAGGCATCTTGCCCAGGGTGTTGACCAGCACGTTCAGGCGGCCGCGGTGGGCCATGCCGATCACGATTTCCTGGATGCCCTTGGCACCGGCTTGCTGGATCAGCTCGTCCATGGCGGCGATGAAACTTTCGCCACCTTCGAGCGAGAAGCGCTTCTGGCCCACGTACTTGGTGTGCAGGAAACGCTCCAGCCCTTCGGCCGCCGTCAGGCGGTCGAGGATGTGCTTTTTCTTTTCGGCCGTGAATTGGGGCTTGCTGCGAATCGCTTCGAGCTTTTGTTGCCACCAGCGTTTCTGGTTCTGGTCGGTGGCGTACATGTATTCGGCACCCAGCGTGCCGCAATACGTTTCACGCAGTGCGTTCATGAGCTCACGCAGGCTCATCGACTCTTTGCCGAAGAAGGTGTTGCTGATGTTGAAAACGGTTTCCTGGTCAGCGTCGTTGAAGCCGTAGAAGGACAGCTCCAGCTCGGGAATCTTGTCGCGCTCGGTGCGTTTCAGCGGGTCCAGGTCGGCCCAGCGGGCGCCCACATTGCGGTAGGCGGCGATCAACTGCTGCACAGCGGTGCGCTTGCGGCCCATTTCGGAGTCAGCCCCAGTGGCCATGACCACGCGGCTCACGCCTTGTTTGGCGCGCTCGGCAAAGGCGTTGATGACAGGAAGGTGGGCTACGTCCTTGGCACTGCTACCGTCTGCGGCAGGCACGTGTTGCAGGGCGTCGAAGTAGTCACGCCAGGTGTCGGGCACGCTACCGGGATTGGCCAGGTAGTTCTCGTACATCTCTTCGACATACGGCGCGTTACCGCCAAACAGATAGGTATTGTTTTGATACGCCTGATAGACAGACGACGGCTGATTCGCCCCGTTGGACGTTGATTCACTCATATTCCGCTGACCTCCGTTTCCCTTGGGGAAACATTAGCTGGTTAAAGCTGATTAATTAACCTTCCGCGACACGGCTGAACCGTTTAGCGGATGCGACTGTGGCATGGGAAGGGCCTAGATTGCGTGGCGATTGTGCCACTTTAAAAAGAAAACGGGAAGCACCTGCCGGGAATCCACACCCGGACTACTACCTACAGCGACCTACGGGGCCACCAAATCCCGTATCTGCTGCAGGGCCGCCGGGTCATCCATAGTGGTCAGATCACCGGGGTCGCGCCCCTCGCAGACAGCCTGGATGGCGCGGCGCAGCAATTTACCGCTGCGGGTCTTGGGCAATACCGTGACAAAACGCACCCGCGCCGGGCGGCCCACGGCGCCAATGCTGTTGTCCACCACTTTCATGACTTCGCCTTCGAGCTTGAGGCGGGCGGCATCGTCCGTCAGGCTGGTGGCGTCCTTGACCACGGCAAACGCCATCGCCACCTGGCCCTTGAGCGCGTCGGCCACGCCTACCACCGCCACTTCGGAAATATTGGGGTGACTGGAAATAGCCTCTTCAATCTCGCGCGTGCCCAGGCGGTGGCCAGCCACATTGATCACGTCATCGGTGCGGCCCAGAATGAAGAAGTAGCCATCTGCGTCACGCACGCCCCAGTCAAAGGTGCTGTAGACCAGTTTGCCCGGCACACTCTTCCAATACGTATTCACAAAGCGGGCATCGTCGCGCCATACGGTCTGCATGCAGCCGGGCGGCAGTGGCCCTTCGATAGCGACCACGCCCTTCTGGTTGGCACCCGTCAATTCGTCACCCGTGTTTTCGTCCAGCAGCTTCACGTTGTAGCCGTACATGGCCACGCCGGGGCTGCCGAACTTGCTGGGCGCCTTCTCCACGCCGTTGGCAATACTGAGGATGGGCCAGCCCGTTTCGGTCTGCCAATAGTTGTCGATGATGGGTTTGCCCAGCGCGCTGCTGATCCACTGCGCTGTCGGTTCATCCAGCGGTTCGCCTGCAAGGAACAGCGCGCGCAGGCTGGACAAGTCGTATCGGGCCATCAACGCCGGGTCCTGTTTCTTGAGCACTCGCACCGCCGTGGGAGCGCTGAACATCACCGTGACCTTGTACTTCTCCACCAGGCTCCACCAGATGCCGCCGTCCGGGCGCGTAGGCAGGCCTTCGTACATGATGGTTGCCATGCCAGCGATCAGCGGGCCGTAGATGATGTAGCTGTGGCCCACTACCCAGCCAATGTCGCTGGTGGAGAAATAGGTCTCACCCGGGTTGCCGCAGTAGATGTACTTCATGCTGGCGGCCAGCGCCACGGCGTAGCCACCGGTATCGCGCTGCACGCCTTTGGGTTTGCCGGTGGTGCCACTGGTGTAAAGCGTGTAACTCGGGTGCGTCGCGTCCACCCACTCGCAGGGCACGACAGAATTCAGGTGTTTTTGCCGCAAATCGCCCCACAGATGGTCGCGGCCAGCTACCAAATCCATAGCAGCCAGCGCACGGTCCGTCAGCAACACGGCGCCGGGCTTGTGGCTGGACAGGCGAATGGCTTCGTCCAGCAGCGGCTTGTAGGGCACCACCTTGCCAGCGCGCGAGCCCGCATCCGCGCTCACAATCACTTTGGGCTCGGCATCTTCAATACGCGAAGCCAGCGAACCGGCGGCGAAGCCACCAAACACCACACAGTGGATCGCGCCAATGCGCGCGCAGGCCAGCATGGCAAACGCCGCCTCGGCCACCATGGGCATGTAGATCAACACGCGGTCGCCCTTTTGCACGCCCAGCGCCAGCAGGCTGGCGGCCATGCATTGCACCTCGGTGTGCAACTGGGCAAAGGTATAGACCTGCTCGGTATTCGTCTCGGTGCTGACCGCAATCAGCGCGGGTTGTTCGGCCCGGTCTTGGAGATGCCGGTCCACTGCGTTATGGCACAGGTTGGTCGTACCGCCCACGAACCAGCGGGCAAATGGCGGGTTGCTGTAGTCGCAAATCTGTTGTGGCGGGCTTTGCCAGTCAATCAGCTGGGCCTGTTCGGCCCAGAAACCGTCACGGTCCTGCAGGGAACGTTGGTAAAAGTCTGCGTATCGGTACGGGGTCATGGGCGGGTCCTCGGAATCCTGGCGAGCCATCTGAAACTGAATTCATAATTATGGATAACCAGCTTGCTGGGGGCTGACTGGGTCGCCCAAGCCCCTCGCGCCGCCCTGCCCGGCCCACCAGGTCAGGGCCTATTTAATAAGCGCCTGCGCCGCCTTGAAGTCCGGGTGCTCCGCCGTACGCAGCCACTCAAACAGCACCATTTCGGTGGTGACCAGTTCCGCGCCCGCACCGGCCAGGCGGTCAAACGCGGCGTCGCGGTTGCGCTCGGTGCGCGAACTGCAAGCGTCGGTGACAACCCAAACCTCAAATTCGTCTTCCAGCAGATCCAGCGCGGTTTGCAGCAGGCAGACATGGGCTTCGCAACCAGCCAGCACGATGGTGCCGCGCTCGCCACCGGTGGATGCTTTTTGTAGATGCTTGGGCAGGCTGCGGGCGTTGCCCTGCACCGGCTTGGCGGGCGGGCGCAGCCATTCGCCCAGCCCCTCTTCCACGGCGCTGAACTGCATTTTGGACAGGACACGGGCGTGCGCCTCGTCCAGCGCCGCCTTCAGCTCAGGCACAGTTGCACCCAGTTTGGAGGGGTTTTGTTCAGTCACAAACGCGGGCACCTGCAGCAGGGCGGCCAGTTGGGCCAGGCGCACTGCGTTGGCGAGCACGGCCGGTCCTTCAAACAAGGCGGGCATCAGGCGGACCTGGTAATCCACCAGGACCAATTGGGATTCTTCAATGTCTAGCAGCATGGGGAGCTTTCAATAAGTAAAGCAGAGCATAGCAAGGGCCAAGGGTGGCTCAGGAAAAAAGGTCGACCTGAGGTGGTATCGCGGTCTTCTCCGTTATCGCCGAAACACTGGCCGTTTCGAAACGCTCCGCCAGCCGGTCCAGGTATTGCACGAACAGGGCTTGAGCCGAGGTTTCGGGCGCAGTGAGGCTGGCCGAACTTTGCACCATCAACAAGCCCAGCCCGTGGGCCAGCAGCGCTTCGCGCTCAGCGTGGGCCTGCGCCGGATCGGCACCCAGGGTTTGCAGGGCGGCCACACACGGGTCCAGGGTTTGGCGCAAGCGGGCGTGCAGCCGTTGCGATAACTCGGGCGCCATGCCTTGCAGGCCAGACCCGGCCAACAGAAACAAGGTCAGCTCCAGATCGCGGGAATGCGTGGCAAAGAAGGAAAACCAGGCCTGCGCCCGGGCTTGCAACAAGGCATGGGGCCGGCCTTTGATGGGCCTGGCCTGGGCGATAACGCCGTCCACGCGGTGCATGGACTCCTCCAGCAAGGCTGCAAACAGCTCCTGCTTGCTGGGAAAGTAGGCATAGATGGCACCCGGTGTGTAGCCAGCCCGCTTGGCAATCTCGCGGATGCTGGAGCGCTCCAGCCCCAGCTGGGTGAACACGGCCTTGGCGGCGGCCAGCACCATGGCGCGGCGGGTGTCCACCATGGTCTGTTGACGACGGATTTTTGCTTCCATGGGCGGTTTTAAATTGGTGCTTTGAATGGCATTTTCTCAATAAACCATAAACACAAATATAAAAACAACGTATGTTTAATTTAAACAACGTTCAATTTACATGATTTTGCTTATGGCGACTGCACTTGGCCTCTCCAGCAAGCCGCTCCGCCCGGTGTTTTTCCCGCATCGCGAAAAATGCAGGAAATTTATACAAATCATAGAGTTACATAATATTTCTAAGAACTCACATTACTTGACACTGTGCTATCACGCCGCTAAGCTATGCCCGATGCGATTCGCCCCCCTCCTCCTTTGCCTGACACTTGCCGGTGTGGCCCATGCCGCCCCTACGGGTTCGGGTGACGATCTGGGCCGGTTTGTGGCAGACCGCGGGTTGATGGAACGCATTGGCGACGTCAGCAACCGCGTGGAGGCCAAGGCCTCCGAGTTGGTGGTCAATGCACTGGGCTTTCTGGGCGTTCCCTATAGACGCGGTGGCAACAGCGTGGAAACCGGCTTTGACTGCAGCGGCTTTGTACGCGCCATCTACGAACAAACCGCCGGGCTGGTCTTGCCCCGCAAAGCCGAGCAGCAGGCCGCTGCCACCCAGAAGATCGACAAGTCCGACTTGAAACCTGGTGATCTGGTGTTCTTCAACACCATGCGCCGTGCTTTCAGCCACGTGGGTATCTACGTGGGTGAAGGCAAATTCATCCACTCACCCAAGCCCGGTGCCGAGGTGCGCGTGGAAGACATGGGTGTGTCCTACTGGGCCCGCCGCTTTGACGGCGCCCGCCGTGTCCCGGTAGCGGACACCAGCAGCGCCAGCGCGTCCGCCCAATAATCCGGGCTTTTACGCCCCCTCTTCTCTTTCTGCATGCCATTTTCCGTACTGGGCCTTTCGCCCGAACTGCTGCGCGCCGTCCAGGCCGAAGGTTTTAGCGCCCCCACCCCCATTCAGACCGAAGCCATTCCCGCCGCCCTGCAAGGCCGGGACGTGCTGGGCAGCGCCCAGACCGGTTCGGGCAAGACCTTGGCCTTTGCCCTGCCGCTACTGCAACAACTCCAAGCCGCAGCGCCTAGCGGCTCCCGGCGCACGGCGGCACTGGTCCTGGTGCCCACCCGCGAACTTGCCACCCAGGTCGGTGACACGCTGCGCACACTGGCACAGCAGTTGCCCCGTGCCGTGAAGGTGACCGTGGTGTTTGGCGGTGTCTCTATCAACCCGCAAATGATGGGCCTGCGCGGCGGCACCGACATCGTGGTCGCCACGCCCGGGCGCCTGCTGGACCTGCTGGACCACAACGCGCTGACGCTCTCCCACGTCAAAACCCTGGTGCTGGACGAAGCCGACCGGCTGCTGGACCTGGGTTTTTCCGAAGAGCTGGAGCGCATCCTGGCGCTGCTGCCACGCCAGCGGCAAAACCTGTTTTTCTCCGCCACCTTCCCGGTCGGTGTGCAAAGCTTGGCCCACCAGTTGCTGCACGACCCGGTGCGTGTGGAAGTGGTGGCCGAACCGCAAGACCTGCCCGACATCGCCCAGCGCGCCATCGCGGTGGACACCGGACGGCGCACCCAGTTGCTACGCCATCTCATTACCCAAAACGCCTGGAGCCGGGTGCTGGTGTTTGTGGCAACCAAACACGCCACCGAAATCGTGGCCGACAAGCTGCGCAAGGCGGGCATTGACGCCGAGCCTTTCCACGGCGCTTTGAGCCAGGGCAAACGCACCCAGGTGCTGGCCGACTTCAAGGCTTCGCGCCTGACCGTGGTGGTGGCCACCGACGTGGCCGCCCGCGGCATCGACATTGCGCAATTGCCCGTGGTGGTGAACTACGATCTGCCGCGCTCGGCGGTGGACTACACCCACCGCATCGGCCGCACGGGCCGCGCGGGCGAAAGTGGTTTGGCAGTGAGTTTTGTGAATGCGGCATCGGTGGCGCATTTCCGGCTGATCGAAAAACGCCACCAAATCGCGTTGGCGCTGGAAACGGTGGCGGGCTTTGAGCCAACCGAGCAGGCGGTAGAACCCGCCGTCACCGCAACGCCTTCACCGTCCAACGGTGGTATCAAAGGCTTGCGCCCCAGCAAAAAAGACAAACTGCGCGCCGCAGCAGCGGCCGCCAAAACCTGACGCTGCCAGTTTTCCGTTGGGACTGCCCTTCGACAAGCTCAAGGCGAACGGTTTCACGCGCATCGCACCCCATCACGCCTGACACAGGGCGAAATGCGGAGACAGCTCTCAACAGCAGAGTGTATGGATGAAATAGGCCTCTAGCCCTCACGGGGACTGCGCAAGCAGCTTCTCTTTTGATAGCAGAAGAGAAGCTGCCCGGTCTACGAAGTGCCGCGCGCGGCGGCCTACACCGCTGCGCGCCACTGGCCCTTATTGCCCCGCGCGTGCGGCTACGGCCGTGTCGGGGAAGTCGCTGAACAGGCCATCCACACCCAGAGCGAAGAAGCGTTTGTATTCGGCCTTGGGGTCGCCCTTGTAGTCAGACAACAAGCCCGGCGCTTCGCTGCGGAAGGTATAGGCGTGGACAAACAGGCCCGCAGCGTGCGCATTTTTCACCACGTCGGTGGGCGGGAGCGCCACGCGATCGTTGTCGTTGATCTTGCCGTCGCCGTTCAGGTCTTTCGGCTTGCCGTCTGCACCCAGCACGTGGGCGCCGCTGGCCAGGTAGGGCTTCCAGGGGCCGATGCCATCGGCATAGGTTTTGACTTCGGCCAGGCCCTGGGGCGTCAGCAGGTCGGGGAAAGTGCGTGGGTCTTTGGCCACGGCAAAGTCATAGGGCTTGTCGAACGGGGCCACCAGGACCATATTGCCCTTGGAGTCCACATCGTCCGCGTCCACCAGTTGCACCAGGCGCACCTGGGTCAGCTTGCGCAGTGCCTTGAGGTTGGACACCTCAAACGACTGGATGATGACTGGGGAGTCCTTCTTCGTGTAGCCGTACTCGGCCAGCATGGCCAGCATGCGCGGCTCGATGGGCAGGCCTGCGTCCACGTGGTAGGTGGGGTGCTTGGTTTCGGCGTACACGCCAATGGTGCGGCCGGTGCGTGCGGACTGTGTCTTGGCCAGCTCCAGGATTTCGCGGAAGGTGGGGATCTGGAACTGACCATCAAACGACTTGTCGCGTGCGGGGTTGGGCTGCTTGGCGCGCAGGGTGCGCAGCTCGGCCAGCGTGAAGTCGGTGGCAAACCAGCCGGTTTCGTTCACACCGTCCACCTTGCGGGTGGTCTTGCGGCTGGCGAATTCGGGGCGGGTGGAGGCATCGGTGGTGGCCGTGATGTTGGGTTCATGGCGTGCAACCAGCTCGCCGTCTTTGGTGACCACCAGGTCGGGTTCGATGAAGTCCGCGCCCATGTCGATGGCCTTCTGGTACGACGCCAGCGTGTGCTCGGGCAGGTAACCGCTGGCACCACGGTGGCCAATGACCAGCGGCTGCGCGCCATTCAAGGTGGGGTACTTGTTTTGCCCCGGGGTGGTGCTGGCGCAAGCGCCCAGCAGTGCAGCGGTCGCAGCGGCCAACGCAATGGCGCGATAGGTAAAGCCTGTCATCTGATTTCCCTTCCGTTGTAAAAACAATGGGCATCATCCGGGGGCCATATGTCGAAGTGATGACGGCGCGGATTCGAGAATATGACAGGCCCAGGCAGAAGCCAGTCAGCGCCGGGCACCTCCTGATTGCTATTGTTTCAGGAGCTGCTTGCGCATATTCCGCGGGGGCTAGAGGCACATTTGGCAATAAACCTGCGCCCGTACGGTCGGCATCTGAAGCCGCATGCCCAGGCGGCACAATCGCTGCATGCCCCGCCCGCGCATCCCCTCCCCGCAACTTCCCCCCGGTGCCGACCAGCGCGACCGCACGGTCGCGGCCTGGGTCGACGCGCTGCGGCGCAAGGCTGATGCTGCCACGCTGAAAACCCTGCCCACGCTGTCGGATGCGGATGCCGCCCGCGTGATGACGCTGCTGCGCATGGACAGCCCGCCACCGGCCGCACCTGCGCCGGTGATTGAAGTGCCCACGAACAGCGTGCCGGGCAACTTCCGCCCTCGCCTCACGCTGCAAACGCTGGGCCGCGGCGACGGCCTGCTAGGCCTCAAACCGCAAGGCAAGCTGGGCCCGCGCGGTGACAGCGTCACGCTGGCGCAGTTCGACTGGATCTACCAGACCGACGCGGGCGACCACTGGCACACGCCCGCCCCCACTTCCATCCTGAACAACCGCCCCAACGCGATCCAGGAACTGTTCGACACCGGCGGCCCCGTGGTGCGTTTGCAGCGTGACCTGGCCGCCGAGGCTGACGCCATGGACCTGGTGTGGGACATGGGTTTTGTGCCGCTGGACCCTCAGTCTTTTCAGTGGCGCAGCCGCGAACACCCGGCCCTGGGCTCGGTGTGGACGCTGCCGCAGGAAGAATTCTTTGGCGACTTCTGGGCCGACCAGGTGCCCCAACTGCAAACCAAGGGCTGGTCGGTCGTCGTCAAGCCCGGCTTTGCGCACGAAAGTGTGCCCGTGTTGCGCTGGAAACTGGTGGTCAGCCCCGACACCGGCGAGGTGCTGGGCAAGGAACTCGACGCACCCCTGGTCACCCCCGGGCGCGGCGTGGAAAAGCTGCAACTCCCCGCGCGCGAAGGCGCCTGGCTGCTGAGCCTGGGCATTGAGATTGACGGCCAGACGCTGGACCTGGCCCCCATGCTGGCCGACCTGCTGCGCCGCGACCACCGCTGGCTCAACGCTGCGCAGATCGCCGCCATCGACGATCTCGCCATCGTCTCGCTACGCGCGCCGGGCGGTAAACGCATCGACGCACCGGCCGCCCCGATCAAGGCCATCGTCGGCGCGATGGTGGACCTGCTGACCGACCCAACTCGCAACCAGGACCAGAGCCTGCTGAAGCTGGGCGCATGGGAAGCCCGGCGTCTGGATGCGCTGCGCGCCAGCCTGCTGGAGGCGCACCGCGTGGGCGCGCACAACGCCTGGCAACTGGAAGGTGACATGGGTCTGGCCAGCCTGGCCAAACGCCTGAAGGCTTTGGGCGCACCACAGCCCGTGGCCGCGCCAGAAGGCCTGCAGGTGGAGTTGCGCCCCTACCAACTCGAAGGCCTGGCCTGGTTGCAGTACCTGCGCGCCCACAGCCTGGGTGGCATCCTGGCCGACGACATGGGCTTGGGCAAAACCGCGCAGGCACTGGCCCATGTGCTGGTGGAAAAACACGCCGGACGGCTGGACCTGCCCGTTCTGGTTGTGCTGCCCACATCACTCATATTTAACTGGCAGGCCGAGGCGAAGCGCATGGCGCCAAGCCTGCGTCTGCTCACGCTGCAAGGCCCGGAGCGCGCAGAGCTGTTCGCCCAGATGCCCGACCACGACCTGGTGCTCACCACCTACCCGCTGCTATGGCGCGACATGGATGCCCTGGCCGCACAGCGCTTCCACCTCGTCATATTGGACGAGGCCCAGATGGTCAAGAACGCCGGCAGCCGCAGCGCCCGCGCGCTGCGTCGCCTGCAGACGCGCCGCAGCCTGTGCCTCACCGGCACGCCCATGGAAAACCACCTGGGCGAACTGTGGGCGCAGTTCGACTGGCTGATGCCCGGCTTTCTGGGCGATGCGCGCCACTTTGCCGCGCGCTGGCGCAAGCCGATCGAAGAGAACGGCGAGACCCTGCGCGCCGCGCTGCTGGCACAACGTGTGCGCCCTTTCATCCTGCGCCGCCGCAAGCAGGACGTGGCGAGCGAACTGCCACCGCGCACCGAAGTCATCAAACGCGTGCAACTACAAGGCCAGCAGCGCGAGCTGTACGAAAGCGTGCGCGTGGCCGCCGATGTGCAAGTGCGCCGCGTGTTGCAGCGCCAGAGCTTCAACGGCGCGCAGATCAGCATCTTGGACGCGCTGCTGAAATTAAGGCAAGTATGCTGCGACCCGCATTTGGTCAAAGGCAGCAAACCAACAGAAAACATCGAGCGCGCCAAGCTGGAGCTGCTGGCCGACATGCTGCCCGCGCTGGTGGAAGAAGGCCGACGCGTGTTGGTGTTCTCGCAGTTCACCGAGCTGCTGGATTTGATTGCGGACCAACTGCACGCCCAGGCCTTGCCCTTCCTGAGCCTGACCGGCCAGACCAGCCCCAAGGACCGCGGCAGCGTGGTGCAGCGCTTCCAGGCACAAGAAGTGCCGGTGCTGCTGTTGAGCCTGAAGGCGGGCGGCGTAGGCCTGAACCTGACCGCCGCGGACACCGTGATCCATATGGACCCTTGGTGGAACCCGGCTGTGGAAGAACAGGCCACCGCACGCGCCCACCGCATAGGCCAGGACCAGCCGGTGTTTGTCTACAAGCTGGTCGTGGAAGGCAGCATCGAGGAACGCATGCTGGAGCTGCAGGCGCGCAAACTGGCACTGGCCGACAGTGTCCTGGGGCATGACGCGGCAGGTGCGCTGAAGTTTGACGAGGCAGACCTGGACGCCCTGCTGGCACCGCTGGGCGCCGTTGTAGCCACCGGACAAACACCCGAAGAAGCCGCCCGGCGCTGGGGGCGTACGGGGAGCCGAGCTTGAAGCCCAAGCCATCTCTTTACGGTCAATTGATATCATTTTTATTATTTGATATCATTGATTCCAAATTAAAGGAGTGATATCCATGTCTTCCGTCACTGTCCGAAACCTCCCCGATGCGACACACCGCGCGCTCAAGCTGCGTGCAGCACAACACGGGCGCAGCACCGAGGCTGAAATTCGCTTCATTCTGGAAGGTGCCGTGGCCCCAAGCGTCGGTCTGGGTTCCGCGCTGGCTGCCATTGGCCGCAGTGTGGGCGGGGTCGACCTGCAAACGCCACGTGACCAGCGCCCTATTGAGCCTGCGAGTTTTGAATGATCATTCTTGACACGAACGTGGTGTCGGAACCGCTAAAGCCCGAACCCGACCCGGCCGTTTTGGACTGGCTCAACGCCCAAGCACCCGAAACGCTCTACATCACCAGCATCAACCTGGCGGAACTGCTGGCTGGTGTGGAAGTCCTGCCGCCGGGTAGACGCCGTGATGCGTTGGGACACGCACTGTTGCAAGAAGTGACCGCCCTGTTCGACAGGCGCGTTTTGAGCTTTGATGCGAAGGCGGCCGAGTTCTTCGCCAAGACCTATGCCAGTGCCCAGGCACAAGGCAACCCCATAGGTTTTGCCGACTGCGCCATTGCCGCCATCGCCAAGGCCAACGGATTTGCGATTGCCACGCGCAACGTACGTGATTTCAAAGGCGCAGACATTGACGTGATAGATTCCTGGACTTTTGCCTGAATCCAGCAGGTCAGAAAGCCAAACCGGGCTGGCCACGCAAAGGCCAACGGCCGAGCACTTCGTGCACGGTTTTGCCCTGGTGGCTGTTGATCAGCACCAGTTCATGCGCAGACCAGCGTAAAGGTTCAATGGAATGCACCAGCCCCAACCGGCCCTTGTAGGCGAGCGTTATATGGGGCGTGAAATCCCGCTTCACATCCAAAAGAGGAAAAGCATTCTTCAAGGCAATACCCAGTTCGAGATGAAACGTATCTAGAGCCTCAAGCTTCGAGCTGCTGCAAAGCACATAGGGCGTACCCCGACCGCGAAACACCATGGCGTGGTCAAAAACCACGTCGAACGCAGGAAAGGCCAGGCCATCCGCAACCAGGCTGGCCAGGCGTATCAGCCCCGGAGGTACCACGTCGTACTCGCCCAGATTGTGCAAACTCACATGCAGGCGTCCCGCCGCCAAGGGCTTGCACCGCATGCCATGGGCCTGGGCCAAGCGGTGCCCCAGCGCCTCCAGGGTCAGCGCATCATCTGGCGCAGGGCGGATTGCGAAAAATAGATTGAATGCCCGACGAGGCCGCAGGATCGGCTTGGGGCGCGGCCGGGGCGGCGCCGGGCCGCCTTCCTCCATGCCGGGCAAAGTGAGCTGCTCAGACATCACACCTCCAAAGCCTTGAATAAAAAGACCGAGGGGCCCTCGTGGGATGTGCGCCAACAGCTACTGAATTCATAGCATTTCTGAAACATCCCCAGCACATCGCAAGGCATGCGCCGTTGCCGCCATGCCACCTTGCCGCCTGACTTGTGAATACTGTAGCGCCAGCACACGGGGAGCGGATATCCTTGTGCTCACACGCAGCTTGACTTGTGGGAGCCTCGGATGAAAAAAACAGTGACCGCCCTGGTGTGGGTTATTGCCTCTGGCTCGGGGCACAGCCATGATTTGACCGCCCTGCCCCTGGGCGACGGCAAGTTATCGCAGTCGCCCAAAGTCGGCTGGATCTGGGCCTGCCACACTGACCCGCAAGCCGGTGGCGCGCAACGCGCCGGGCCATGGATCAACACCGCCAAAGGCACCTACGACGCAACCGCCAAACCGGTGGTGCCGGGTCAGGTGAGCTGGCCGTCGCAGTTCCGCTTGAGCGTGCAGCAGGACCAGCGCGTGTTCAGCAGCAACGACCTGCCCAGCCACCCCACGGGCAGCTTCCCCATCCCAAGCAGCAGCGACGCCTACCGCTACGACCGCAATCCCAACAGCATCGCAGCGCAGACCATGCAGGTGGCGCTGCCCCTGTGGCCCGAGTTGGCAGCGCAGCCCACATGTGTGCCGGGAGCCATCGGCTTCCTGCTCAGCGGGGCCGTGTTGTTCAACGCACTCGATGCGCCAGGGCGCGATGCGGTCGCCCATGAAACCCAGGACGCCTGCCAGGGCCACCCGCAGGAATCGGGGGTGTACCACTACCACAACCTCAGCAACTGCGTGGCCGATAAACGCGAGCCCGCAGGGCACTCCGCGCTGGTGGGTTATCTGCTGGACGGCTTCGGCATCTACGGCCCGTATGGCGAGAAAGGCCAAGCCCTGGCCAGCAAAGACCTGGACGAATGCCACGGACACACCCACACCATCAGTTGGGAGGGCAAACAAGTGACCATGTACCACTACCACGCCACGCCAGACTTCCCCTACACCGCAGGTTGCCTGCGCGGTAGCTACAAGCAGTCAGACGTCACTACCATCAGCGGCCCACGTCCGCAGCGTGGCATGGGCGGTCCCGGCGGCCGCAACCAACCTCCAGGCATGCAGCAGCAAGGCGGCGGCACGCCGCAAGGTGGTGGCCCCGGCGGCCCGGGTGGCGCCCCGCCTGACCTGAACCGGGTGGCAGCCGCGCTGGGCATTGGCGTGCAAAAGCTGCGCGATGCGATGGGCCCGCCACCGCCAGACCTGCAGGCTGCTGCCACCAAGCTGGGCATCAGCGTGGATGCACTGCAGTCGGCCCTGAACGCAGCCCGCTGATACGAGGAACTTCATGAAGACCCTGCTCCCCCGCTGGAACCTGTCATTGCGCACCGAACTCATTGCATGCCTGCTGGTCACCAGCCTGGCGTCTACCGCCATCGTCGGCGGGCTGGCGTACCAGCGCCTCACGAAAAAGTTCAATACCCTGGTCATGCAGGAGTCCAACAACAATTTCACGAACGATGTACAGCAATACTTCAAGGTCTACGGCAGTTGGGCCGAGGGGCAGAAGCAGGAGAGCTTCCGTGCGTTCACCGAACGCAGGCGTGCCACCATGCGGCCCGATGCTGGCGGTGTGCTGCGCCCGCAGCCGGGCGTGGAACCCGGTCCTGTGGGGCCTGCCGGTCCCCCGCCCGGCGGCGGCCTGCAGAAGCCACCACCACCGGGCACGGGTGGCAACCTGAACCGCCCGCCTTTCCGCTTCTACCTGTTTGACGCCGACTACCGCTCGCTGTTCACGCTGGCGCCCTACCGGCCAGGGGACCCCATCCACGACGAAGACCGCGCCCGCATGCTCCCCATCCAGCTGGACGGCAAGACCATCGCCTATTCCTCGCCGCAGGGTGAAGTCAGCTACTCCGACCTCGATCTGGGCTATCTGGCGGCCATGCGCGAATCGCTGGTGATGGGCACCGCCCTCGGGCTGGCCCTCACACTGCTGCTGGGCGTGTTTCTGGGCAACCGCCTGAGCCGCCCCCTGCGCCACCTGACCGGCGCAGTGCAAGCCATGGGCGAAGGGGCGCTGCGCCAGCAAGTGCCGGTGGAGTCGGACAACGAGGTCGGCGTGCTGGCCCAGGCCTTCAACCGCATGAGCGGCGAGATCGCGCGGCAGTACGAAGACCTGCAAAAGTCCCATGCCCAGATTGAGGCCATGGCCACACAGATGCGTGAGCTGAGCCTGCGCGACGCGCTGACTGGACTGCACAACCGCCGCCATTTTGATGAACAGTGCGCCCAACTTTTTGCCAGTAGCCAGCGCTACCAGCGCCCCTTCAGCGTGACGCTGTGCGACATCGACCACTTCAAACGCGTCAACGACCAGTTCTCCCACGCCACCGGGGACGAAGTACTACGGCGCATCGGCGAGATCCTGAAGCAAAGCATGCGCGGCTCGGATCTGGTGGCGCGTTATGGTGGCGAAGAGTTTGTCGTGGCCTTCCCCGAGACCGACCTGGAGCATGCTAAAGAGGCCTGCGAAGCGCTGCGCCAGCGCGTGGAAGCCTACCCCTGGCACGAAGTGCACCCGGACCTGCGCGTCACCATCAGCATGGGCCTCTGCAGCGACACCCAGGTCGCTAGCTTCCACCACATGCTGGAGGCCGCAGACGCTTTGCTGTACCAGGCCAAACATGGCGGGCGCAACCAGGTTTGCGCTTTGGCCGCTGGCGAGCCTGCTTAAACCAGAACATCAAAGCCCAGAAGCCAGCGCCTCTTGCTCGCTTCTGGCACTTCCATACACCTCACGCACCAGGGCGATAAATGCCTTCATACCTGCGGGCACGTTTCTTTGACTGGGATAGTACAGACGCAAGCCAGGTGAAGAAGTGGACCAGGATTGCAGTACTGGAATCAACTGGCCCGATGCCACATGAGGGGACACCGCCCACGCATTGACCCATGTGAGCCCCGCACCCTGCAGGGCCGCTGAAATCCGCAGGTTGTAGTTATCCAACGTCAGGGGGCCAGAAGGGTCGATGGCAATAGTTTCTTCGCCCTGCTGAAACTCCCAGCGGTACAGGGCTCCACTGGGCAGGCGATTGCGAATGCAACGGTGGCCTCGCAGGTCATTCGGGTGAAGCGGCTCACCGTGTTCCAGAAAATACCGCGGTGACCCGACTACCACGTAACGAATCGGTGGACTGCAGACCACCGCCACCATGTCCAAAGGAACGAATTCCGCCTGGCGAATGCCAGCATCAAAGCCTTCGGCGACAACATCCACCAAACGCCCCTCTGTAACGAGATCGACCCGCATGTCAGGGTAGCGCCGCAAAAACTCCAGCACCAACGGCTCCAGAACCATTTGGGCAGCGGCCTCGGAGGCATTGAGACGTATCGTGCCGACCGGTGTATCCCGGAATTCGTTGACCCCGGTCATGGCGTCCCTGATCTCCGAAAGCGCCGGGCTGACGCGCGACAGAAACTGCTCCCCTGCTTCGGACGGCGTGACGCTGCGGGTCGTGCGGTTAAACAGTCGCACGCCCATACGCTTTTCCAGGCTTGCGACGGCATGACTCAGGGCAGAGGGTGAAACGCCCAGTTCAGCCGCCGCCTTGCGAAAGCTCCGGTGCGTGGCGACAGCAACCACCGCATTGAGTTCGATCAGACCAGCGCGCGTCATTGTGCTATTTCGCTCATTGATTCATCCATATTCAGGCCGATTGTAGTAATGCCTGCCCGTAATTACATTTCAATCTCCGCAACAAATACCTGCATTTGCAAAGAATGATGAACAAAATAGCACTTATCACCACCCCATTTGGCTTCGACTCCACCGCCGATGCGGTGATTGCCGGCGTGGACCTGACCGGCCAGCGCGCCATCGTCACCGGCGGCTCATCCGGCATCGGCATCGAGACCGCGCGCGCACTCGCCAGCGCCGGGGCAGAGGTCACGCTGGCCGTGCGCAACCTGGATGCAGGTCACGAGGTCGCCAAAGCCATCAGCGCTTCGACGAAGAATCCCCATGTGCATGTAGGCCACCTCGAACTCGGCAACCAGCACTCCGTACAGGCGTTCACCGCTGCATGGCGCGGCCCGCTGCATATCCTGGTCAACAACGCCGGCATCATGGCGCTACCAGAATTGGAACGCTCCCCCGAGGGATGGGAGATGCAGTTCGCCACCAACTTCATGGGGCACTTTGCCCTGACACTGGGCCTGCATGCCGCCATGGTTGCAGCCCAGGGCGCACGCATTGTGTCGCTGAGCTCAAGCGGCAGTCTGTTTGCGCCAATGCTCTTCGGCGATCCGCATTTCCGGTTTATTCCCTACACACCGTTCGTCGCCTACGGGCAGTCCAAGACCGCCTGCGCGCTGCTGGCCGTGGAGGCCACCCGCCGCTGGGCCAGGGAGGGCATCTACGCCAACGCGCTCAATCCAGGGGCGATTGCAACCAACTTGCAAAAGCACACCGGAGGCCTGAAGACACCGCCAGAACGGCGCAAAACCATACAACAGGGGGCAGCCACATCCGTGCTGCTGGCGGCGTCGCCTCTGCTGCAAGGCATCGGCGGGCGCTACTTCGAAGATTGCAATGAGGCGCGCATGGTGGATGAGCGCCCTGCAGACTTCAGCGGCGTTGCCTCTTATGCCCTCGATCCAGGCAATGCCGAGCAGCTTTGGGAACTCGCCACCACGCTGTTGGCTTGATCCCCAGAAAGCGTAGTCAACAAGACGGCTCCGTGCGCAAGCGCACAGCACGACCGAGGCAAATGACGCAGCATGCTGTATCAGGTCCCTTTACGATCTGAAGGACGACCCACATGCCCATTGCACATTTCCACAAAGCCACCGACCCCGCCACGGAAGACGAGGTGCATATCAACACCGATGCGGTCCTCTTTGTGGAGGAGCCACCTGCCTCGCAAATCGGCCGAACGGCGATTCAGGTGATGGGGCTGCAGACGGACGGCATCCGTATTACCGAGCCACTGGACCTGGTGCTGGCGCAACTGCCCGCCCTGACCACGACGCTGCGCCACTACCACGCAGGTCCGCCACCCGAGGGGGCGAGCGTGCTGCACATTGCCACGCACAACGTGAGTTATGTGGTGCCCAACGTGCCCCACACGCCCACCTTCTGGACCATCCACTTCAAGGACGCATCTGAACTGCGCGTGGTGCACCCTTTGCCTGCCGACCTGTAGGCGAGAATGCGGCCATGGCCGCTGATGGGATGCTGAATGACCGTGATTGAGCGCACTTTGTTGAACCTCGGTTTTGCGGGCAGCACTTGGGGCAATCTGGGGCTATGGGCCGATGCAGTCCAAGACTATCCTGCCGCCTGCGAGGCGCTTGCGGTGCGACTGGCCGAGCACGCGCAGTTGTCACCGGGATCCAGCGTGCTGGACGTCGGCTTTGGGTACGGGGACCAATTGCTGGTCTGGAAACAGCGCTTTGGCGTGGGGCGCATCACCGGCATCGAAACGGACGCTGCGGGTGTTATCGAGGCGCGCAGGAAACTCGCTGCATTCACCGATGTGACTCTGACCTTGGGTGATGGCGGCCTGCCGCTCTCCAAAGAACACTACGACCGCGTGCTCGCATTGGACTGCGCTTACCACTTTGCCCCGCGCTCCGCTTTCTTCGCCCATGCATTCCGGGTTCTGCGTCCCGGTGGCAGGCTGGCGCTGACCGATATTGTTCTGGCAGACAACGCCAGCAGCGCACAACATACACGCTTGGCAAAGGTGTGCGGTATCCCGTCAGAAAACCTGCTCACGCAGCAGACCTATGGGCAATCATTGGTGGAGCTGGGTTTCAGCAATGTCCGGTTCGAATACTTGGATGAAGAAGTCTTATCCGGGTTCTCACGTTTTGCCATTCGCCTGCTGCGCCGCCGTGGTTTGGCCGGGCTGAGTGCAGGCGGACTCAAGATATTTGCAACCGCTGCCATCTCCGCCTGGCTGCGCCGTGGCCGACGCGTGCATTACGTGGTGGTCAGCGCAGAGCGACCGGCGTAAGCATCCATCGAATTAATGCTACGCCCGCACCGCCCAGCGCAGCTTGGCCGATGATGAGCGCGGGTTGCTGCGTTGCTCGTCATACGACGCGCGTATCGGGTCGGCGGCGACGCTGCTGAAAGTGCCATTGCGCTCCCCCGTTTGAAAGCACTTTTTCACGCGCCGGTCTTCGTCCGAGTGAAAGCTCAGGATGGCCACGCGTCCACCGGGTTTCAGGCAGGTAGGCAATTTCAGCAACATCGCATCCAGCACCCCAAATTCGTCATTCACCTCAATGCGCAGCGCCTGCATGGAGAAGCTGAGAGGCACAAAAAAGGTTGAAAAGCCGTTCAGGGTTTCAGCCGAGGAGTCCCGAGGCTGAATCCACAATCCTCGCCCCAGTTTGAAGCGAGGCTTTTTGCACCGCTGCCGGCTTCAGCATCGCCCCTCTGCACCCTAAAATCACATCAAAAATACAGATTCGAAAAGGGATGCAATGAAACCGTCAACTACGCTGCCGTCCAACGCTTTTGTGGAGGAAACCCGTTTTGGCAACTGGTTTCTGGGCACCGATACCTGGAAGTTCAGTGTGCTCAACCGGGCTCTGGCCGATCTACAGCGCGTGCTGCCGGCGGGCAAGGAATTTGCGCAGGTGCTGGATACGGGCTGCGGCTTTGGCCAGTCGTTTGCCGAGCTTGCACGCTGCTTCAAGCCCGAGCGCATCGTGGCCATAGACCCGGCCCCCGGCCTGCAGGAGCGCGCTGGTGCCAAGGCTGCAGCCTGTGCCAGCCCGGTGGAGCTGCGCACCGACAATGCCGCCAGCATGTCCTTCCCCGATGCGCATTTCGACATGGTGTTCTGCCACCAGACCTTCCACCATATCGTCGACCAGGAGCAGGCCCTGGCCGAGTTCTTCCGGGTGCTGAAACCCGGCGGTGCGCTGCTGTTTGCAGAGTCCACCAAGAAGTACATCCACTCGCTGCCCATCCGACTGCTGTTTCGCCACCCCATGCATGTGCAGCGCACGGCGCCCGAATATGTGGCCATGGTGCGCGCGGCCGGCTTCAGCCTGCCCGACGCCAACATCTCCACACCCTATCTCTGGTGGAGCCGTCCCGATATTGGTTTTCTGGAATGGATTGGCCGTCCGGTGCCCAGCCAGCGCGAGGAAACCATGGTCAATCTGGTGGCCTACAAACCTGCGGCGTGACGGTCGCCACCGGGCCAACCCCACACGGTCCAGCGCAGGGCCGCGAGTTCCGGCTCGGCAAACGTGGTGCTGGCTGCCTGGGCAGGGCACAGCGCCAGCGTGAAGTCATCGGTCTGCGCCAGCAGCGCCTGCAGCCCGTCCGCACCCAAGGCAAAGCCGGTGGCCTGCATGCGGGCTGCGGGGCCCGCCTGTTTGAACCAGGCTTCTGCCAGCGTCCAGTGGGTATGAAAGGTTTGCTGTTGCTGCTGGGGTGTCAGTGCTGCAAAGGCCTTGGAGGCCAGGTCCAGCCCTGTCCACTGTCCCAAGGCTGCAAAGTCGCGAATGCGGCCCGCGCTTTCAATGTCCACACCAACGGGATGGCGCGCCAGCGCGCAGGCCACCCAGTTGCCGCTGTGCGAGAGCGACACATGAACGCCGCGCCAGGCCAGCGCCTGCGGGCCGTCCAGCCAGACCGGGGGCCCATCGTCCGGTGCTGACAGGATGTAATCGGTCGTATTGCCCCCAAGCCACTGCGCCACCACCTGGCGTGCCAACCAGTGCCCAGCCACAAACTGTGCGCGCCGCGCAGGAGACTTCAGGCTGTGCCAGCGCTGCATTTCCTGGGCGCCCAGCCAGGTCTCTGGTGACACCGGCAACAGCCGGGCCATCGCGTCGACCTGGCGCAGGGACAGCACGACGGGGCCGTCGCCACTGTCCCTGTGCGTCTCTTTAGAGCCTGGTGAGTTCCACACGCACGTCGCTGAGCATGTTGTTCACCCAGTTGTTGTAGTTCGGGTGGATGACGGGCTTGCCGTCCTTCAACTCATAGTTCATGTTGACACTACCTGTGTAGGTCACGGAAAACTTGTCACCGCTGTAGACAATTTCTGCGCTCACGGTGTGCTTGTTGCGCACCACCAGGTTGGCCAGCAGCTTGCCGTCGCCGGCCTGTGTGTAGGTCCAGCCCCTGCCGGCTGTGCCGGTGATGAAGGCCTGGCGGACCTGCTCGGCCGTCGCAGGCTTGCCAGAGCCGGTGGTCACGGCGACATTCTCGTAATTGATCACGGGCACCGAGCCACGCGCCATGGCCGGCCCCTGAAACAAAGCTGCAAATGCAAAAACTGCAATACCGAGTACCGATTTCATGGTTTTTTTTCCCTGATTGAAAGTGAACGAAAGGTATGACCGGGTCCGCAGGCAACCCGGCCCATCGCATGCCCATGCTGCGATTCTTTTAGGCATTCCAGCGACGCAAGACCAAAGAGGTATTGATGCCGCCAAACGCAAAATTGTTGCTCATCACGCAGTCGGTCTGCAGGCTGCGCCCGCCAGCCAGCACATAGTCCAGCGCACCGCAGCGCGGGTCTATGTCGCGCAGGTTCAGCGTGGGCGCAAACCAGCCCTCCTGCATCATCTGCAGCGTCATCCAGGCCTCCAGAGCACCACAGGCACCCAGCGTGTGGCCCATGTAGCTTTTCAGCGAGCTGATGGGCGTATGGCTGCCAAACACGGCGTGCGTACCGGTGGTCTCGGCCACATCGCCATGCTCGGTGGCCGTGCCATGGGCGTTGATGTAGCCAATCGCCTCGGGAGGCAGGTTCGCGCTTTGCAGTGCCAAGCGCATGGCCTGGGCCATGGTGTCGGCATTGGGCTGGGTCACGTGCCTGCCATCACTGTTGGTACCAAAGCCGACAATTTCGCCGAGGATGCGCGCACCTCGACCCTGGGCGTGCTCCAGTTCTTCCAGCACCAGCGTGCAGGCACCCTCGCCCAGCACCAGGCCGTCGCGGTGGGCATCAAACGGACGCGGCGACAGCGCCGGCGTGTTGTTGCTGGTACTGGTGGCAAACAGCGTGTCAAACACGGCGGCGTGGGTGGCGTCGAGTTCTTCGGCGCCACCGGCCAGCATGGCAATCTGGCGCCCGCTCTGGATGGCTTCAAACGCATAGCCAATGCCCTGGCTGCCAGCAGTGCAGGCGCTGGAGGTGGTGATGACGCGGCCGGTCAGACCGAAGAACACGCCGATGTTGACGGCGGCGGTGTGCGACATCATGCGCAGGTAGGTGTTGGCGTTGATGCCTTCGGTGCTCTTGTTGGCAATCATGTTGCCGAAGTTGCCAATCGCCGCTGGCGAACCGGCCGATGAGCCGTAAGACACCCCCATGGCGCCACTGGTCACCAGCGGGTCGCCCAGCAGGCCGGCGTCAGCCAGTGCGCGTTCGCTGGCCAGTGTGGCCATCACCGCAACGCGGCCCATGCTGCGCGTGGTCTTGCGGTTGAAGTGCGGTGGCAGTTCGAAGGGCGCAGCCAGTGCGCCCAGGCGGGTATGCAGGCCTTCGTAGGCATCCCACTCATCCATGTGGCGCACCACGTTCTGCTCGGCTCGCAGCTGCTGCAGCACGGTGGGCCAGTCATGGCCCAGGGGACTCAGGGCTCCCACCCCGACGATAACAACGCGCTTCATCCGACCATGCCTCCATTGACGGAGATGACCTGGCGCGTGATGTAGGACGCATCGGCGGACATCAGAAAGGACACGGCAGCGGCCACCTCTTCGGGCTTGCCCACGCGCCGCGCAGGGATCAGGGGCAAAGCCTCTTCCAGAATTTCGGCGCTGATCATGTCGGTGTCGATCAGGCCCGGCGCCACGCAGTTGACCGTGATCTCGCGCTTGGCCAGTTCAATGGCCAGCGCCTTGGTCGCGCCGATGATGCCGGCCTTGGCCGCGCTGTAGTTGGTCTGCCCGCGGTTGCCCACCAGGCCCGAGACCGAGGACAACGTAACGATGCGCCCCGGCGCACGCCGGCGCACCATGGGCATCACGATGGGGTTGAGCACGTTGTAGAAGGCGTCCAGGTTGGTGTGGATCACGGTGTCCCAGTCCTCGCCACTCATGGCCGGGAAGGCGTTGTCGCGCGCCAGGCCGGCATTGCAGGCCACGCCGTAGTAGGCGCCGTGCGCCTGCATGTCCTCGCCCAGCACCTGCGCGCACTGCGCGCGGTTGGCCACATCGAACATCAACACCCGGGCCGCGCGGCCCAGGGCTTCAATCTCCTGCGCCAGTTGCTGCGCCTGCTCCTGGCCGGTGCGGCCATGCACCACCACATCAAAACCATCACGCGCCAGCCGCAACGCAATAGCCCGCCCGATACCGCGACTGGACCCGGTGACCAGCACCCACCCCTTGCTCATGATTGTCCTTTTTGTAGTTCTAGAAATGCAGCCGCATCCGGCGGCTCGAACACCGACAGCCGGGCACTGGCCACGACTGCGCCGTCCACGCTGATTTTGCAGTCAAACATGCCCAATCCGTTGTCGGCAAGCAGCTCTAACTGCGAGGCTATGCGCAGTGTCTGCCCCACGCTGAAATGCTGGCACTGCGCCTGAAACTGGCGGCTGCCCACCAGCATGCCCAGCACCACGGCGCGGCCTTCGCGCTGCGCACGGTGGCCAGCCCAGGCCGCCACGGTCTGGGCCATGAACTCGATGCCGGTCCACACGCCCAGGCGCCCATCGCGCACAAAGAACATGCCCTCGCGGATGTCGGCCTCGGCTACGGCAGTGTTGGCGTCCACCTGCACGATGCGGCTGAGCCAGCTCATGCCCGCGCGGTGCGGCACCAGGTCTTCCACACGCCAGTCCATTCAACCAGCCCCCAACAACAGGCAGGCATTGCTGCCGCCAAACGCAAACGAATTGCTCATCACATGGCGCGCCGGCCGGCCCAGGCTGTGCCCCGGTGCGGCCACGCACAGCGGCGCCAGCGCCGGGTCGGTCGCGCCATCCCACCAGTGCGGTGGCAGCTGGCCTTGCGGGTTGTCGCACAGCGTCATCCAGCCAAAGGCGGCTTCCACGGCGCCGGCCGCCGCCAGCGTGTGGCCAGTCAGGGGTTTGGTGGAGCTCACGGGCACGCCGTCGCCCAGCACCTGCGCCACGGCCAGGGCTTCCATGCTGTCGTTGTGCTGGGTGGCGGTGCCGTGCAGGTTCAGGTAATCAATCTGGTCGGCCCGCACCTGGCCCCGCTGCAGCGCCTGCTGCATGGCGCGGATGGCGCCCTGGCCCGTCGGGTCGGGGGCCGACATGTGGTGTGCGTCCGAGGTCTCGCCCCAGCCCAACAAGCGCACCGGGCCGTCGTCGCGCGTCATCAGAAACAGCGCAGCGCCCTCGCCCAGGTTGATGCCATTGCGATGGCGCGACAGCGGGTTGCAGCGCGTTGCCGACACCGACTCCAGCGCCGAGAAGCCCGCCACCGTTAGTCCGCCCAGCACATCGGAGCCACCGGCAATCACCGCATCGGCCAGGCCAGCCTGCAACAACCGTGCACCGCTGGCCAGCGCCTTGGCGCCCGAGGAGCAGGCGGTGGATATGACATGGGCCACGCCGCACAGGCCCAGTTCGGCCGCCAGAAATTCGGCCAGATTGCCCAGCTCCTGCTGCGCGTAGTCAAAGCCGGCCGGCCAGTTGCCCGTGGCTTCAAACTGCGCGCGCGCCACCTCCCCTTCGGGCTGGCCCGAGGTACTGGAGCCCACCACCACGGCCACCCGGCCTGGCCCGTAGCGGGCCACGCAGGCCTCTACGCCAGCGCGTATGTCGTTGAGCACCAGCAGCGCCATGGCGTTGTTGCGTGTCTGAAAGCGCGGCGCCGCATGCGCCAGCGAGGGCAAGGCCGTGTGCACCTGGCCCAGCGGCAGGCTGCGGCCCGGCGAATAGCGCTCGGTCAGCGTCAGCGGACTCTGGTCCTGCGCGCTGAACAGGGCTTGGCGCACGCGGTCCACGCCGTAGCCCAGGGCGCACACCACGCCGAGCTGCTGAAGAAATACGTCACTCATGGCTTGTCTGCAGTCGCATCAAAAATCGGGCTCTGTGTTTCGGTGCGCACCTGCACCGTGTAGCCCTCCAGGGGATGGCGTATGACTATAGTCGTGCCGCCCTGCGCCAGTTCGATCACCACCACGCGCTGCGGACCATGCCACAGCGTGCGGCGGCTGGCGGTCTGCTCCAGCGTCCAGCCCGCCGGTAGCGCGCCGCGTATGGCGCCCACCGGCCACCAGACCAGTTGCAGGTCATTGAGCACGGACTCGGCCAGCAGGCTATCGGGCCAACCCGGCGCCAGCGTGCGCGTCAGTTGCTGCCCATCCCATTCCATGCGGGCCAGCGTGCGGCCCAACTGCAGCACGGCCATGCGCACCGCCGTGGCATCGGCCTCCAGCGCCACGTCCATGGTCACACTGCGGCCGCCCGCCTCCACCTGCATCTGCTGCGCCATGGCCAGTTCGCGGCCCAGCGATGCGGGCGAGAGTTTGAGCAAGGGCGCAGTGTCGGGTGCCGATGGCATGGCGCAGCCGGCCACCAGGCCCAGCACGGCAACCGCCAGCCACAGCGGGCGTAGCAGACGGTTCATGCCGGGGCCGCCTTGCCCTGCAAGCGGAAAAACGGTGCCAGCACGCACACCGTCACCAGACCCACCAGCAGCGTCAGCCCGTAGGCGTGCAGTGCCGGCGTGGCCGACAAAGCCAGCAGCCCAAAGGACAGCCCGGTGCTCAGCGCCCCCATCAGAACCGCCAGCCAGGCGTGGCCCTGTTCGTCGCCCTGGTGCTCCAGCAGAAAAATGCCGTAGTCCACGCCCACGCCCAGCAGCAGCATCAGCGCCAGCAGGTTGAACAGCTGAAACGGCTCCCCCAGCCAGCCCTGCACTGCCACGCAGGCCATGCTGGCCAGCACGGTCGGTATCCAGGCGCGCCAGGCAGAGCGCCCATAGCGCAGCGCCAGCGCCACCCAGACCACCGCATGCCCCAGCACCAGCAGCCAGCCAATAACGCTGCGAAACCGCCCCAGCAGCGAAGACACATCGGCCGCCCGGTCCACCCAGCGCACGCCAGGCACCTGTTCGCCGGCAGCCTGCAGGGCCTGGCCCTGAGCGCGCTGGCTCAGGCCGCGGATCAGCACCACGCTGACATAGTCATCCCCCACCTGGCCCAACCACTGCGCGCGCATGCCCTGCGACACCGGGCTCTGGAGCCACTGCGCCAGCGCCAGCGGCTCTGCTGCAAATGCCGGGCGCTGCAAGTCTTCGCCCAGTTGCCGGCCCAGCTGTTGCAGCAGCGGGGCCTCGATGCTGGCCGTGAGCCTGCGGTTGTCGGCCTGGCGGGCCGCCGACGGCACCCAGTCCGAGATGGCGCTCAGGCCGATGCGCTCGCCCTGGGTGTTGAACTGCGCCAGCTGCGGCGCCAGCGCGGCCTTGAGCGCTTCCTCGCGCTGCAGCAGGGCTTCGGGGCTTTCGCCGTGCAGCACAAAAAACTGCGCCGGGCTGGGTATTTGCAGCAGGCGGCCCAGGGCGATCTGCGCGCGCACCAGCTCGGCCGGCGAGGACTGCAGCTGGCGCAAATCGTCGCTGACATGCACGCGGTACAGGCCCCCGGCGCAGAACAGCGTGAAGACGGCCAGCACCGAGCCCAACTGGCGCGCCGACAGGCGCGGCCAGCGCTGCAGGCTGGCGGCAATCCAGCTGGCCAGGCGGCTGCCGGGCAAGGGGCCACGGTCCAGAAACGGGAACCAGCACACCGCCGTCAACATGGCCGCCGCCATGCCCACGGCAGAAAACAGCGCCATCTGGCGCAGGCCGGGGAACGGCACCACGGCCAGCACCAGGTAGCCCAGAACGCTGGTCACCATGGCCAGAAACAGGCCCGGCAGCAGGTGCTTCATCAGTGCCCAGCGTTCGGTTTTGGGCGCGGCCAGGCGCGAGGCAAAGTAGTGAATGCCAAAGTCTTCGGCCACGCCCACCAGGCTGGCGCCAAACACCAGCGTCAGCACATGCACCCGGCCAAACACCAGCAGCGTGACCGACAGCGCCGCCGCACACCCGACTAGCAGGGACACCGCAATCAGCGCGACCGGCCGCACGGCACGAAAGGTCCACCAGACCAGCAGCACCACGGCCAGCAGCGAACCCCAGCCAATCGTGTTCATCTCGCGGCTGCCTTGCGCAGCGCCGGCTTCGGCATGCAGGGGCACACCGGCTTGCAGAATCTCCAGGGCCTGCGCATCAGCGGCAGAGGCACCCGCGCGTGCCGCAGCACCAGCCTGGTCCAGCGCATCGCTCCAGCGGCGCTCGCCGTCCAGGCGGAAGGCCGAGCCCTCTGTCTCGTACAGCAGCACCGCCCAGTCCCGCCCGCCATCGTGGACCCACAGGCCACCGTCGCGCGGGCGCGCCGCCGTCAGTTGTGCGCGCTGCGACCACCAGTCGGGCCACAGTCCGGCCGGGTCTTCCAGCCAGGAGGTGGGCTGCGCACCGGCCACGCCGTGCAGGCGGCCCAGGGCGCGGCCCAGCCACGCATCGGGCGTACTGCCGGACAGCTGCTGGCGCTGCGCATCGGTCAGCAGCGCATCACGCCAGGGGCGGAAAAAAGCCAGCGCCTGGTCCATACCCTGGGCCGTGGGCGTAGCGCGCAGGCCCACCTGTTGCGTGGCCAGGTAGGCATCAAAGCGCTGGGCGGCGGCCTGTGCACTGGCCCAGTCGGCGGCACCTAGGGCCACCACCACGCGGCGCTCGCCCTGCTCGGCCAGCCTTTGCATGGCCAGTTGGGCGGCGGGCAGTTGCTCGTCCTGCGGCAGCAGCGCGAACACATCGGTGTCCAGCGCGGGCGCGCGCCAGAAGCTCCACTGGTGGGCGGCAATCGCCAGCACCACCAGCAGCCAGGCCAGGGCCAGCGCCCGGGGTGCAGTCCAACGCGCGGCCAGGCTCATGGGGCGAAGCGCCCCAGCTCGGCGGCGGTCAGCGGCGAGCTCTTGTGGCCGAAGAAGCGCACGCTGTTGCTGTCGCCCGAGGCCTCATGCCATTGGATGGCGCGCACATGCTGGTCGCCTTCAATCTCGATGCGTGTCATCAGCGCCAGCAAGCCGGCGTCGCGCGGCACCAGCGTCAGGCGCCACCCCTGCGCCTCCTGGTGGCCTTCCACCTTGAAGCGGGTGGCCAGCACTTTCACATCGCCCAGCAACACAGCCATCAGGGTTTCGTTGAAGGCGCGCAGGCCGGGTTCTTGCCGGGCGTCCATTTTTTGCCCACTGCCCGTAGCGTCCAGCGTCATCAGGCGGTCGGCGGTGACCACCAGCGTGGAGGCAAATGGCTGCGTGGTCAGCCACTGCACGCCGCGGGCACGCGCCATGACAAAGCTGCCGCGTGACAGCAGCGGTTTCTTGAAGCCCTTGAGCGTCTTGCTCTGCTCGAACTCGCCGCGCAGCACAGGCGCCGGGTCCAGGCGCTGGCCGATGCTGGTCAGTGCCTCGGGACTCAGCTCGGCGGCCAGGGCCAGCTGCGCCGCAGCGCAGGCCCATACCAGCAGCAGCACGGCGCGCAGCCAGGTCAGACCACGCATTGCCCGCTCCTGTCGATACCCAGTCGCTCCCACAGCACCGGCGGGCAGACCCAGCACATCTCGCGGGTCTGGATGTCCAGCGCCACCTGCACGCTGGTGGCCTTGTTGAGCCGTGCACCGGTTTCGGCGCAGGTGATCAGGTACTCGATCTTCAGGCGGCATTCCCACTCGACAATGCGTGCGCGCACCTTGATGCGCTGGCCGTAGCTGACCATGCCCACATACTTCAGACGCAGGTCGACGATGGGCCAGGCATAGCCCGAGGCACGCATCTGCGGATAGTCGTAGTGGTACTTGGCCATCAGCGCATCGCGCGCCAGCTCCAGGTACTTGACGTAGTTGCCGTGCCAGACGATGTCCATCGGGTCCAGGTCGTGGAACGCCGGACTGATTTCGATCTCATGCGACAGATCAGGCGCCATACAGGCTCCAGTGTCCTTCGCGGATCTGCACCAGCAGTACTTGCAGATCGCGGTCGAGCGCGCGGTCTTCGTCGACCCGCACCACGGTGGCCAGGTTGTCAGGGGTGTTGTTCTTGGGCATGGGCGTGTGGGTTGGGCAGGCGTTGGCCTTGCTGCCAGAAAGAAAAGAAATTGAACCAGGCAAAGGGTGTGGCGGCGAGGATGCGGGTGAGCCAGTCGGCAAATTGCTGCGCGTGGCCGGCCAGCGCCTGCTGGCGTGCCTGGCGCGGCAGCAGCACGCGCTCGGCCATCTGCTCCACGTGCATCACGTAGCCGGCAGGCTCCTTGACGCATGCCACCGCGAACACCGGGCATTTGAAGAGCGCGGCCAGCACATATGGGCCCACCGGCCAACGCGCGGGCTGGCCCAGAAAATTGGCTTCCACGGTACCGGTGGCCGCCCCGTCTGCAGCCTCATCACGCACCGGAATGCGGTCGCCGGCCATGGCCAGAATCTCGCCACGCGCCACACGGTCGGCCAGCATCATGGCGGTGGCCGGCGTCACCTCTGTCACCTGGATGAAGTGCACCTGGCTGGCTGGGTCGATCTGGTGCAGCATGCGCGTGAAGCGCGCGGCATGGCGCGTGTGCACCAGAACATTCAGGCGCGCGGTGTGCTGGTGCTCGCCGCTCAGGCGGCACAGCTCCATGCAACCCACATGGCCGGTCAGCACCAGGGCGCCCTGCCCGCTTTGCAGCACCGCCTGCAGGGGCGCGGCACCGCTGCCGGTCACGCGCACGGCGTCGGCCGAGAGGATGCCGTTCAAGGCCAGCAGCTTGTCCAGAATCGTGTCGGCAAAGGCCAGAAAGTGGCGCAGCGTATCGCGCCAGCCCGGTGCATGGCCCAGCGCGCGGTGGGCCGCCTGCAGGTGCTGCAAATACTCCAGCGAGGCGCGTCGCGCCGTGCTGCGAGTGGCCCAGTAGTAGGTGACCACCGGGTACAGAAAAACCAAAAACGGCCCGCGCCCGAACAGGCGGTAGACCCAGTACATGAAGCGGATGCCCAGCACAAAGGTGTGTTCGGGCAGGCTGGCCCAGTGGCGGGCACTCATCGCGGCGCTACCTTGCGCCACAGCAGCAGCGGACTGCGCAGCAGCATGCCGAAGAACAGGCGCGTGTGCATGCCCGAAATCAGCAGGTTGTCCCACAGCAGCTTGAAGTGCGACACACCGTCCAGCGGGTAGCTCACGCGGGTGGGTAGCGAGCGCATTGGCACACCGCGCCAGTGCAGGCGCACCAGCAGTTCGGGGTCGAAGTCCATGCGCTTGCCGATACGGGCCTGGTTGATCAGCTGAACCACGGGTGCCAGCGGGTAGACCCGAAAGCCGCACATGGAGTCGCGAATGTCTAGCGACAGCGTGTTGATCCAGACCCAGACATGCGTGGCGTAGCGGCCATACAAGCGGCCCTTGGGCACGCTGGCGTCATACAGGGGTTCGCCGCAAATCACGGTGTCCGGGTGCGCAACCGATGCGGCCAGGAACGTGGGGATGTCGGCCACATCGTGCTGGCCGTCAGCGTCAATCTGCAGCGCGTGGGTGAAGCCGCTGGCATGGGCCGCGCGCAGGCCGGCCATCATCGCCCCGCCCTTGCCCTGGTTGTGGGCCAGCCGCACCAGCTGCATTCGCGGGCCATGGCGTGTGGCCAGCTCGTCCAGCGTCTGCGCGCATTCGGCGTTGCAGCCGTCGTCCACCACCACGGCCACCAGGCCATGGGCGTGCACGGCGTCCACCATCATGCCAATGGTCTGCGGGTGGTTGTAGCAGGGAATGACGGCAACCGGCTTATGCATGGGCGGCCTCCTGCGGCACAGTGCGGGACCACAGCGCGCGGCCACTGGAATGCGCCACCGGTTCGGCACTGCTGCCGTCCTGCGAGGTCCAGGCAAAGGCCACCGCGCACAGCTCAGGCTTGGCAAGCTGCGCCTTGTAGCTCAGGTCCAGGATCAGCGTCGTCCCCGGCGTCACAGGCCGCACAAACTTCAGGGCCTCCAGGCGCACAAAGTGCGTGGGCAAATCAAAGCATTGCTGTGCCAGCTGGATCGCCCAGTCCAGCTGCGCCACGCCCGGCAGAATCGGCGCCACATCGAAGTGGCCGGCAAATAGCACTAGGTCGGCCTCGATACGCAGGGTGGCGCGCGCTTCGGTGGCGCTGCGCAGTTGCCATTGCGGCATCGGCATGGCCGATGTGTCCAGCGGCTCCACCGGGTCAAACAGTGCGCGCAGCAGGGCTTCGGGCGTCTTGCCCTGGGCGTTGTGCGGCAAGGCCGGTACAAAGCGCCAGCGCCTGGGCAGGGCCACGGCCTCCACCGCACCGGCCAGGGCCTGGCGCAAGCGGTCGCCCAGCACCTTGCGGCCCTGCGCTGCCAGCAGCTGGCCGGCCTCGGTGGGCACAGCCACCACGCCCACGCGCTGGCCCACCGAGGTGGGAATCAGCAAGGCGCGCGCTTCCTTGACGAGCTGCGTGGCCAGCAGCTGCTGCTCGATCGCGTCCAGCGACACGCGCTTTTCTTCAATCTTGACGATGCGGTCGCTGCGGCCCAGCAGCACAAAGCCACCGTCCCCGCTGGCCTGCACCCGGTCGGTGGTTTCCCACCAGGCGCCGTCGGGCAGGTTGGGCGACTGCACGGCCAGGCAACCCGCGTCTTCGCGCCACTGCACGCCGGCAAAGGGTTGCCAGCTCTGGCTGGCACTGGCCGCCTGGCGCCAGGCGATGCCACCGGTCTCGGAACTGCCGAACACCTCGGTGGGCACCAGGCCCAGTGCCTGTGCAGCGCTTTGCGAAGCCTCGAACGGCAAGGGGCCGCCCGAGGAAAACACGGCGCGCAGGCCCTGGCGTGCGCGCTGCCAATCGAGCCGGTCACCCAGGCGCTTCAAATGCGCGGGCGTGGCCACCAGCACACTGGGCGCCGGTCCCAGGTGGGCCACCATGTCTTCGGGGTACAGCAGGCGCTGGCTTGCCAGCGGGCGACCGCTGGACAGAGGCCACAAGATGTAGAACAGCAGGCCGTAGATGTGCTGGTGCGACACCGTGGTCCAGACCGTGGGCACGGTCTCGCCGCGCAGGCGTGCACCAAAGGTGGCCTCCAGCGTGGCCACTTCGGCCAGCAACTGGTGAAGCGCCTTGTCGATGGCCTGCGGCTGGCCTTGCGAGCCCGAGGTGAAGACCTGAAGCCGGGTGTGCTGCGGGTGCAGGGCCTGCAGGGCTGCGGTGGGTGCAACAGCACCGGCTTCGGGCTGCAGGCCGCCCGGCAGGTCGCCGGCCAGGGCACAGCCCCTGTGCTGCAACTGGTGCACGGTTTCGGGAAGCGCGTCGCCCGGCAGCAGCACGGTTTTTCCGGCATGCCAGGCACCCAGCAGCGCGGCCGCAAACTCCAGCGGGTCGTTCAGGTACAGCGCCCATTCGGTCTGTGCTTGTGGCGCCAGCAGTGCGTGCCAGTGGCCGATGCGCACCAGCAGATCGGCGTGGCTGGCCAGGCTGCCGTCGGCGCGCCGTGCCACCGGTCGCAAGGCACTGGGAGGCTGGGTCGCCAGCGTGGCAAGCGACCAGAAATCAGCCATGCACCACCAGCTCTGGCGCCGCTGCAGCCAGCTGGTTGCGCCTCAGGCGCCGGCGCACCAGCCACTCGGCCCCACCCAGCAGACCCATCAGGCCATAGGCGATGAGGCCGTTGTACAGCGTCCAGACCGCGTCCGACGCCCACAGGGCCGTAGCCAGTGCCATGGAGCCATTCACCAAAAAGAAGGCCAGCCAGACCTTGGTCACCGTGCGGGTGTAGGCCACGCCGTCAGCGGGCAGCTCCGGCTCGCGCAGCCGCGCGATGCGCTCGACCACGGTGGGCGGGTAGACCAGGCTGATGGCAAACAGCACAGCCAGACAGAGATTCACGCCCACCGGATACAGCTTCAGGGGCAACCAGGCATTGCTGAGCCAGGTCAGCGTGGCCAGCAGCAGGGCCGCGCCCACCAGGGCCCAGTTTTCGGCCGCTGGTTTGAGCACCAGCCGCACCAGGCCCATGAGCAGCAGAATGGCGGCAAACCAGCGCGGCTCGAAATGACCCAGGCCCAGGTACACCAGCAAGGGGTAGGCCACGGTCACCGCGGCCAGCACGATGCCGGCCAGGCGCTCTTTAGACATTCGCAGGCGCATCGCCCGAGACCAGCAACTGGATCGCATCGACCACGTCGCCAATCGTGCGCACCGACTTGAAGGCTTCGGGCTGCATGCGCCGGCCCACCAGGGGCTTGAGTTGCACGATCAGGTCCACCGCGTCGATGCTGTCGATGTCCAGGTCATCGCGCAGGCGCGCTTCGGGCACGACGCGGTCGGCATCGATGTCGAAGACCTCGCTCATGATGTCCTTGATGCGTTGCAGGATTTCTTCATTGGTCATGGCGTGTCACCGGAGGATTGCTTATTGGGTTCGTTGCGCGTGCACAAAGGCGGCCAGCGCGCGTACGCTGCCGAAGTGGGCGCGTGTCTCTTCAGAGTCGGAGGCCACGGTCACGCCGTAGCGCTTTTGCAGCGCCAGGCCGAGTTCCAGCGCGTCGATGGAGTCCAGCCCCAGGCCTTTGACAAACAGGGGCTCGGCGCTGTCGATGTCCGACACGGCAATGTCTTCCAACGCCAGCGACTGGATAATGATGTCCTTGATTTCAAGCTCCAGCGCTTGCAGGGTGTCGGTCATTGCGAATCTCCGCGGTAAAAAATTGAATCAAATGCTCCGACAGGCGGCGCGCAGCGAGGGCTTCGCTGGGACAGTCCGCCACCAGGGCGGCCACTTTCAGGTCGTCATGCACTTCGATGGACAGGTGCGGACGCTGGGGCGGTATTTTCCACCACGGCACACCCTTGGCCAGGAAGGACTGGTCGCAGTGGATCAGCACGGGCGTGACATCCAGCTTGCAACGCACCGCCAGGTTGGCCGCGCCACGCTCCAGGCGCGGCGGAAAACCGGCCTCGGGGGTGCGTGTGCCTTCGGGAAAAATGATCAGGTTGTTGCCGGACTGCAGGGAGGCATGGCAACGGTCTATCAGCACGGCACCGGCATCGTTGCAGATATAGCCCGCCGTCTGCACCGCGCCACGGGTGGACGGGTTGCGCAGCAGCTGCGCCTTGACGATGCAGTCGGCCCGCTCGATCAGCGAGATCAGGAACACCACATCGATCAGCGTCGGGTGGTTGGCCAGCACCAGCAGGCCACTGCGCTGGAGCTTCTCCAGGCCGCGCAGGTCGTAGGTGAAGATGCCCAGCCCGTGCATCAGGCCCACAAAAAGCTTGAACAGACGCTGAATCAGGGCCTTGGCCAGCAGGCTGCGCCGCGCCGGCTGCGGCACCACGAGCGACAGCACGGGAAAGACCACCGCCCATAGCAACAGGCCACCAATGCCAAACAGCGTGAAACTCAAGGCCGTGGCGCACAGGCGCCAGACATAACCCAGGCGGTTAGCTACGAACTCAAGCATGCGCACTCCAGGTCCACTGGCTGCCGGGGCGGTCCTGGCGTTGCAGGCTGGCGTCGGTATGTCCACCTGCCTGTACTTCCGGCTGCGCCATCTGCTGCAGCACATGGCGCAACACGGCCAGGCCAGAGGGCCAGGCGGCAGGAGTCGCATCGGCACTGTGATCGATGGGATCAGAAGGCACATCCACGCGGACCCGCACCAACGGCCGCGATGCCACCGGTTTGCTGATGCGCCAGCACCAGGCGTATTCGGCCAGTGCTTCGTCATGGAACACGCGGTAGTGCTGCGGTAGCGGTGCTTCGTAAAAAACGATCAGAACGTCGGGCGCACCATCGGCCAGCAGCGCGGCGGCCTCGACCAGTGCAGCCCCGACGCTGGCGCGACCGGCGCTGACCGCCAGCGCGTTGCCGGTGTGCCCGCGTGCAATGCCGTAGACCGCAGAGAAGGCGTTGTGCACCGACAGGCTAAAGGCCGTGGGCGACAGGGACTGGCCCTGCACCAGTTCTTTCAACAATGTGAGCGTATGTGCGGCATCGCCGTAGCGGGACGCAAAAACCAGGGGGGCGGAGTCGGGCTGCTGCTGGCACCACCAGGCGACCTGGCAGGCATAACGGCCCAGCGGGCTGAGCCGGCGGCGCATCATGGCCGGCATCTCGGTCAGGGCCGGTGCGGCTTGCGCGTCAATGGTGGGAAGCTGGGGTGGCCGGGCGGCCCAGTCCAGCCAGTCCTGCTGATTGCCGAGGCCTGCCGCGTAGGCAGACCAATCAAGAACGGTGAACTCAAACTCCAACATGCCTGCGTCCTTGGTATTCCCAAAAGGTATTTGCTCCATTTGGTGAGAACTGTTTTTTTGTTGCTCTGCACCCCTCCCCAAACAGACGCCTCAAGCACGTATTCGGTGAAGCATTATATTTGCTTAAGGTGTCCGGCCCCGCGCAGACTGCGCCTTGCACGGCAGGACGCCCAGGGCAGGCCGCCAGGCGGAACAGCCGAACCAGGCACCCTCAAGGGTGCCGGGATCTGTGTGGATCTGCGCTCCAGAATATGGCGCTGCCTCAATTGGGTGCAACAGCCTTTTCGTCCGCACCAGTGGGACCACCCTGTGCACGCGCGTAGTTGCCAATGACATAGTTGCTGGCCAGTTGCGCGACACGGGTCAGCATCAGGTTGTCATGCACGCCCACAACGAACCCGGCAGACCAGGCGTCAGCGCGCTGGAAGAATTCGGGAGCGGCGACTTCGCGGCCAGCGGCGTCACGGATATTGAGCCGCAACAGCACGCCGGAGCTGCCCGCCAGAGGGCCCAGCAGTACGCGTTTGGCGCCATGCTGGAAGGCCATCTCCTCAATCACGGGCTCGATGGTCAGCGTACGGCCATTGGCGGGGCGGGCATTCCACTCGTCCAGCGAGCGCGCAAGATTCTTCTTCAGGTTCTCGTCAATCTTGGCCAGGCCCGACGCGTCGCCCTTGGTGCCGGCCTTGAAAACCACGGTCTTTAGTTCGATCTTGCCGAAAGCGGAGAACGCTTCCTTGGGCGGCGGATTCTGTGTGCTGGACGCCTTGATGCTGGTGGCACAGCCCTGAACTGCAAGCAAAGTCACCACACCGACCGCCACACTGAAAAACCGAGCGAAACTCTTCATGCCTACTCCCTGAATATTTGTAAAGGTGGCGATCCTAACCTACGCAAAACAGACTGCAGATTGGTCGCTCCATACGGTAGCGCAGTGATTGCCCCATCTGCACTCAGCGTCTGCCGCTCTCAATAGGTGAAGGACGGACAGGGCTCGGGTTCGAGCGCAGTCTGCCGACCGCCCTCTTCCGGCGTGGTCCGGAAAACCGTGCATTCATACTCTGCGGGCTTGCACCCCAATAAACGCTTGAACACCCGCTGCGGCGGCACCCTGTGCCAGCGGACCCACCTCAGCCCACGGCGCACGCTGCCGTTGTTCGATCTCACGCCCAGTCATGCAGTACCAACGTGCTGCGCCCGCACCGCCCAGCGCAGCTTGGCAGACGATGAGCGCGGGTTGCTGCGTTGCTCGTCATAAGAAGCGCGAATCGGGTCCGCCGCCACGCTGCTGAAAGTACCGTTGCGTTCGCCCGTCTGAAAGCACTTTTTCACGCGCCGGTCTTCGCCGGAGTGAAAGCTCAGGATGGCCACGCGCCCACCGGGTTTCAGACAAGCCGGCAGGTTCAACAGCATCGTGTCCAGCACGCCAAACTCGTCATTCACTTCAATGCGCAGCGCCTGGAACGTGCGCTGCAGCACCTTCTTGGTTTCCACCAGGCGCTCTTCTGCAGGCATGCTGCGCTTGTAGGCCAGCTCCATAGTGGCACGCACCAAATCGGCCAACTGCACCGTGGTTTCCAGGTACTGGCCTTGCAGAGCGGCGGCTAAGGGAATAGCAAACGGCTCGTCTGAGTTGTCGGTCAGCAGGTCGCGCAGTCGGTGCCGCGTCACGCACAGCAGCAGCTCACTGGCCGACTGGCCGTGGGTCGGGTCCAGGCGCAAATCCAGCGGACCATCGGCCCGGAAGCTAAAGCCCCGTGCCGGGTTGTCGATCTGCATGGACGAGACGCCCAGGTCCGCCAGTACAAAGTCGAAACCACCGCCCGCTTGCGGCAGCAAGCTGGCGAGTTCGCTGAAGTTGGCGCGGTGCACGCTAAGCGCTTCTTCGCCAAAACCCAGAGCGCGCAGCCGCGCCGTGGTGCGGGGCAACTCAATCGGATCGACATCCATGCCAAACACGCGTCCGCCCGGCTGCACCAGCGGCAGCATGGCCAGGGTGTGGCCGCCAAAGCCCAGGGTCAGGTCCAGCCCGGTTTCGCCGGGCAACGGTTTCAGGATGGCGAGAATTTCGTCCACGCAAATGGAGCGGTGCATGCCCGCAGGCGTTTGCCCGCGCTGCATGACTTTGTCCACCTCGGCCGCATGGCGCGTGGGGTCCAGCTCTTTGTACTTTTCTTCAAACTGGCGGGGATGGGTGCCCGCATAACGCACGCGGCGCTTGTGGGGAGGGGAAGCGTCGGTCATTGGCCATTATGCGCCCCCGAAAATACAAGAAAAAAGGCCGTCCAGCCCTCATGGAATGTGCGCAAACAGCTACTGAATTTGTAGCGGTTTCAACGCATCAGAATCACTTCTCTGCATCGACTCCTGCTATCCCGCATCGGGCACAACCGGGTCCGCCTGGCGGTGATGCAATGAGAGGCTGCAGAGGCTGGCTTTGCTAGACTGCAACGTCTTTTTTACCCTGAGGAATGCATGTCGAACTCTCTGAAATACCTTCTGGTCTTGCTGGTCGCCACTTTGGCCACAGGATGCTCTACAACCACGACGCTGAAGCCAGAGCAAACCTCACGCATTCAAAAAGTAGGCGTGATTTCCTTGCTGCCAGACACGCTGATTTACCAAAAAATTGGCATCACCGTGTTCAACAACGAACGCGTGGAGAAACCGGTGGCGACGAACCTCAATGATGCAGGAAGAGCCGGGGCAGAGTCGGCCTTTCGGGGCGCGAAACGGCAAGTGAAACAACTGGACGTGAATGTGACCGAGGTGCGGAACTTGTTCAAACCCGGTGTGATCGTGTTCTCTTGGCCTCCCGAAAAGGCCAAAGCCCTGTTGGTGCAACTCGCGAAGCAGCACGACCTGGACTCCATCGCCATAGTTGGCGAGGTGTTTGATGGGGACAATGGATATGCTGGCGTGCGCTATTTTCTGCGCGGTGGCTTTAACAGCATAGAAAACCACGGCATACGTGCGGACACCGAGGTCACTTTGTACGATGCCAAGGGTGAGGTCCTGATTTCACGCAGCTCGGGCCTTGGGGAGCAGTACCCGGTGCTGAGACCCGACGGAAAACCCTGGGCTTCTAAGATTGAAGACAATCTTGATGCGGCAACGCAGGCGCAGGTGCTGTCATCCATGAAGAGCGTTATCTCCACAAAAACTGTCAGCCAGATCCAGGCCATGGGCTTGTGATGCAAAGACTTCGCAGCACAGCCTGCTCTTAGTCCACTGTCTTACAAACCCTGGCAATCTGCCACGGGAGGGAGACATAAACCTTCTTTCCCGGTAGCCGCCTAGCAGCAGGCATAATTCGCACCTCCCCAGGTTTATGAATAAATTATGAACAGCGCCCTACCCTGGCGCTGTGTAGCCTGGCATGCCGACTGGTTTACCCCCCAGCCTGGCCGGGCAGACATCCACCCGCTGTTTCTGCCCTTGTGCACTGCCCTCACGCCGAGGTTTGCAGGTACACGTCTTGACGCCGTTCTGAAAGGTTTTCCATGTCTGCATCCACTGCTGTGCAGGGCAATTCGCCCCGCAAAGTAGCCATCGCGTCCCTGGTGGGCACCGCGATCGAGTTTTACGATTACTACATCTATGCCGCCGCTGCGGTGCTGGTGTTCAACAGCCAGTTCTTCCCCAAGGGCGATCCCTCCGCGGCCATGCTGCTCTCCCTGTCCACGCTGGCGCTGGCCTTCTTGGCACGCCCCATCGGTTCGGCCCTGTTCGGCCACTTTGGTGACCGGATTGGCCGCAAGACCACGTTGGTGGCGTCGCTGCTGACCATGGGTGTGTCGACCGTGGCCATCGGCTTGTTGCCCACCTACGAAAGCATTGGCCTGTGGGCTCCGGTGCTGTTGTGTCTGTGCCGCATCGGCCAAGGCATCGGCTTGGGCGGCGAATGGGGTGGCGCAGCATTGGTCGCTACCGAAAACGCACCCAAGGGCAAACGCGGCTTGTTCGGCAGCTTCCCCCAACTGGGCGCACCTATTGGCCTGTTCGCGGCCAACGGCGTGTTCTTCCTGGTGACCTATTTCCTGGGTTCGGAAGCCCTGGTGACTTGGGCCTGGCGCATTCCTTTCGTCATGTCCATCGTGCTGGTGGCCGTGGGCCTGTACGTGCGGCTGAACCTGCACGAAAGCGCCGCCTTCCAGAAGGTGGAGCGCGAAGGCCGCAAGCTGCAGGCACCCGTGAGCGCGGTGTTCAAGCAACACGGCGGCGCCTTGGTGCGCGGCATCTTCTGCATGTCCACCACCTACGTGCTGTTCTACCTGATGACGGCGTTTGTGCAGGTCTACTCCAAGAGCCCGGTCGCTCTCTCGGCCGCAGGCCACGCCACGGGTCTGGGCATTCCGCCCAACACCTTCACCGGCCTGCTGCTGATCGGCGCCATTGTGTTTGGCATCTTCACCACCCTGGGTGGCGTGTGGGCCGACAAGCTGGGCCGCCGTACCTGGCTGCTGTGGGTGACCACCGGCATCGTGGCACTGGGCCTGTTGATGCCAACCTTTCTAAACCAAGGCACTGTGGCGTCGGTAGCCGCGTTCATCGTCATCGGCATGGCCGTCATGGGCATGACCTTTGGCCCCATGGCTGCGCTGCTGCCAGAGCTGTTCCCCACCGAAGTGCGCTACTCGGGCGCCTCGCTGGCCTACAACCTGTCCTCCATCGTGGGCGCGTCCATCCCCACCCTGGTGGCCATGGAACTGAACAAGAGCTACGGCCTGTGGGGCGTGGGCCTGTACATGGCGGCCAATGGTGTCATCACCATGCTGGCGCTGTACCTGTCGCGTGAAACCCGCGACCTGGACATGAGCGAAGCCGTCACGGCAACACGCTAAGTGGCTTGTAAAGCCCCCGGAGTTAACGACTCCGGGGGCTTTTTTACGTCAAAAGACCGTTTAGCCCCCGTGGAATATGCGCAAGCAGCTACTGAATTTGTAGCAATTTGGCAGCCCACTGGCTCGCGGTTTATTCCTCCAGCCGCGTGAACAACGCCGCCACCCAGTCCACAAACACCCGCACCTTGGCACTCAAATGCCGGTTGGGCGGGTACACCACATGCACAGGGACCGTCGGTTGCTGCCAGTCGGCAAGCACTACCTGCAGCGCGCCGCTGGCGATGTGTGGCTTGACCATGAAATTGACGGTCTGCATCACGCCCAGCCCTGCCAGCCCCGCCGCCACGTGGGCATTGCTTTCGTTCACAGCCAGCACATGTCGGCCCTCGATTTCGACCACTTCTCCATTCCTCTCATAGTGCAAGGGCGTGATGCGTCCCGTGCGGGCTGAGAAATAGCTGGCCACGGGAAATCGGGCCTTGAGCGCATGGGGGTCTTTGGGAAGGCCGTGGGTCTTCAGGTAAGCCGGTGTGGCGCAAGTCACGAAGCTGAGCGTGCCCACCCGGCGCGCCACCAGTGACAGGTCGGTCAGCGCGCCACCACGGATCACGCAGTCCACGTTGTCGCTGATCAGGTCGACTTGCCTGTCTGTTACACCCAATTCGATTTGGATATCTGGGTACAACGCATAAAACTGCGGCAGCGCCGGTATCAGGATGAGGCTGGCGACCGTGCCTCCCACATCTACGCGGATTTTTCCTTTGGGACTGGCTAACGCATGGGCCAGGCCGGATTCCAGGTCATCCATCTCCGCGAGCAGGCGTGCAAGGCTCTCGTAATACGTCGCGCCATCCGGCGTAACCGTCACACGCCGCGTAGTGCGGTTAAGCAACTTCACGCGCAAGTGCGATTCAAGGCCCTGGATCAGCTTGGTAACTGTCGGCTTGGGTATGGCCATCGAGTCGGCCGCCTTGGTGAAAGTGCCCGCCTCCACCACCCGCATGAAGACACGCATTGCAAGCATTTGGTCCATGTTTTCACCTGTGCGGACAGTCGTTGTGATCCATCAATTATTCACCATTGGAAATAAACAAGTTCAAAAAACGGTATTTATTTATTCAGGAGCAACTCATACATTCAACTCCCATCCCGTTTATTGCAAAGGAATCGTTTCATGACTACCCCACTGACCTCCGCCTCCGGCAAACTTTCCGGCAAGGTCGCCCTGGTCACCGGCGGCACCAGCGGCATTGGCCTGGCCACTGCAAAGCGCTTTGTTGCCGAAGGTGCCCATGTCTTCATCACCGGCCGGCGTCAATCTGCGCTGGACGCTGCCGTCCAAGCCATCGGCCCACACGCAACCGGTATCCGCGCAGACGCCTCCAGCATGGCAGACCTGGACCAATTGTTTGCACAGATCCAAAAAGACAAAGGCCGCCTGGACGTGCTGTTTGCCAATGCAGGCGGTGGTCTGTTGGCTCCATTGGGCGAGATCACGGAAGAGCACTTTGACACGACCTTTGACACCAACGTCAAGGGCGTGCTGTTCACCGTTCAAAAGGCATTGCCGCTGATGCACGCAGGCGCTGCCATCGTGCTCAATGCGTCGACAACCTCGATCAAGGGCACTGGCGCCTTCAGTGTGTACAGCGCCACCAAGGCAGCGGTGCGTAACTTTGCGCGTAGCTGGTCCATCGATTTGAGAGAACGCCAGATTCGCGTCAACGTCATCAGCCCCGGCGTGGTGCCCACGCCCGGCTACGACCTGCTGGGTCTGACAGAAGAGCAAAAGCAAGGTTTTGTCGCGTCACAAGTCGCAACCATCCCGCTGGGGCGCGTCGGTACCACCGACGAAATCGCCAAAGCCGTGGTCTTCTTGGCCAGCGATGACAGCAGCTTTGTCAACGGCATCGAGCTGTTTGTCGACGGTGGCATGACGCAGGTCTGACATCCCCCCAATGCTGGCCCTCTCAATGGGTCAGCACTTCTTGCACAGAGCCCCATAAGCGCAAACGCAGTGTTTCCTCGGAAGGCCTAGACAAGCTCCGCCAAAAAAGGGCTGCGCTCAACGCAGCCTCAGGGCAGGTTTTCCCGAAAAATTACCTGGCTACGGGTCGTCTCGACACCGCTGGTGGGCTCACGCCCATCGCGCAGGTTGGCAAAGATGCGCACGCAGTTCATCACGGCGCCCTGCGGGTTCTGGGTGATGACGGCGTCCATGGTGCCGTCGATCAGCAGCGCACGGGTGTCGGGGGTGAGGCCATGACCGATGAACACGATCTTGCGGTCAGCACCCACCTCTTTGAGCGCGCGGCCAATACCTTCTGCCCCACCACCGATGTTGTAGATGCCGGCCAGGTCGCTGTGTTGCTCCAGCAGCGCGCGGGCCTGGCTGTAGTTTTTCTCGGCGTCGTCTTGCCCCTCGCGCACACCCACCACCTGCACCAGCGGAAACTGCTCTTCGAACAGGTGCAGAAAACCGGCCTCGCGCTCCTCGTGGGCGCGGTAGCGGAGAGACCCCACAATCATCGCCACACGGGCAGGACGGCTCTTTGGGCTATGAGCCAGAGGCCCCATGAAACGGGCAATCAGGTAAGCGGCGGTGCGGCCCGCGGCGCGGTTGTCCAGGCCCACATAGGCGACCCGGCGCGAGCTGGACAAATCGGAAATCAGTGTGACGGTAGGCACGCCCTGCTCAGCCAACTGCGCCACGGCCTCGCGCACCACCGGGTGTTCCAGCGCCATGAAGGCAATGCCATCACAGCGCTTGCCGTAGTGCAGCAGCGCCTTGGCCAGCGCGTCGGGGTTGAAGCTCTCGATGTAAGCGGCCTGGCAGCGCACGTTGAACGGTGCCCAGTGGTCCTGCGCATACCCAATCACGTCACCCAGCATCTGCAGGAAGCGGTTGCTGCCCTCCGGGATCAGCACCATCAATCGCAACGGCTGCGGCTGCACCTGCGACGCCGTGTGGATGTCGGCCTGCGGCAGGTAACCCAAGCTGGCAGCGGCCTGCATCACCCGCTGCACAGTGGCGCTGCGTACGCCCGCGCGCTGGTTCAGCACCCGGTCGACCGTGGCCGTGGAGACGCCAGACAACTGCGCGATGTCGGGAATGCGGGGGTGACGAGAGGGAGTGTGCGCCATAAATCAATTCAATCAAAAACCATCATATTGTTTGCTGGCATTTGATGGATTATGGGGATACTATCACTCTGCGTTCGATGCTGAAAGGCATCAAATAGAATCAGTAGAAACCCTAGGTTGCGGCGGCCAAGACCCACCGCACAGGAGACAAACCATGCCTGATACCACTGCCCGTTTGGGGCGCCGCGCACAAGTCGCGCCCTTCGTCCATCGCTGCGCCTGCGTGCGCTGAAGCGTCTGTAACGCCTCCATGACATACACGTTCGACTTCGCCAGCGTACTGGCCAGCTGGCCCCAGTTTCTGGAAGGGGCCTGGATGACCATCCTGCTGTCCTTCCCCGCCACCGTCATCGGTTTTGTCGGCGGCACCCTGTTGGCCATCGGCCGCCGCGGCGACAAGCGCTGGGTGGCCCGGGCCTGCGGTATCTATGTGGAAGTGCTGCGCAACACGCCGCTCTTGGTGCAGGTGTTCCTGGTGTTCTTTGGCTTGGCGAGTCTGGGCTGGAAGGTGTCGGCGTTTTCGGCGGCGCTGCTGTCGCTGGTTATTAACGTAGCGGCCTACTCTTGCGAAATCATGCGGGCCGGTATGGACTCCATCCACAGGGGCCAGATCGAGGCGGCCGAGTGCCTGGGCCTCACGCGCCGGCAGATTTATTGGCATGTGGTGCTGCGCCCGGCCATGGAAAAGGTCTACCCCGCGCTCACCAGCCAGTTTGTGCTGCTGATGCTCGCATCCTCCATTACCTCGCAGATCTCGGTGGAAGAACTTACCGCCGTGGCCGCACGGGTGCAGTCTGAAACCTTCCGCCCGTTCGAAGCCTACATCCTGGTGGCGGTGGCCTACCTGATCCTGTCGCTGCTGATGCGCCTGGGGCTGTGGGTATTTGGGCAAATCGTGTTCACACGCAAACGCAAACTGGGGAGCGCGAAATGATCGATGGTGGACTGAACGCCTACCACCTGCAGTACCTGATGTTCGGTGCGCTGTGGACGATTGGCTTGTCGCTGATTTCCTTTGTCGGTGGCGGTATTGCGGGTGGTGTGATTGCGCTGTGCCGCGTCAGCCCGATCAAGGCCGTGCGCTGGGCAACGATTGCCTGGATCCAGTTGATCCAGGGCACGCCACTCCTGGTGGTGCTGTTCCTGTTTTACTTCGGCCTCTCCATCATGGGCTTCGAGCTGCCCGCCATCGTGGCCGCCAGCATCGCCATGATTGTGTATGTCAGCGCCTACCTGGGTGAAATCTGGCGCGGCTGTATCGAATCGGTGCCGCGCACCCAGTGGGAAGCGGCCGAGTGCTTGGCCCTGTCGCGTGCCCAGCGCATGCGCCTGGTGGTGCTGCCGCAGGCGGTGCGTATTGCCACACCGCCCACGGTGGGCTTCATGGTGCAGATCGTGAAGAACACCTCGCTGGCATCCATCGTGGGGTTTATCGAGCTCGTGCGTGCCGGCCAGCTCATCAACAACTCCATCTTCCAGCCCTTCCTGGTTTACCTGCTGATCGCCGTTGTCTATTTCGCCATCTGTTACCCGCTGTCGGTCTGGAGCCACAAGCTGGAAAAGCGCCAGCAGTTTGGCAACCGTGCAGCCCTCCCTACCGCGAACGCCACATGAAGCAAGAAGTCACCATGAACCCCACTGAGTACCCCATTGTTGAACTCAAGGACGTCCACAAAAGCTTTGGCAACGTCAAGGTCCTCAAAGGCGTGTCCTTCGCCATTCCCAAAGGCCAGGTCGTTGCCATCATCGGCAAAAGTGGCTCGGGCAAAAGTACCGCGCTGCGCTGCATCGACCGGCTGGAGATCATCGACAGCGGCACCATCCAGGTCTGCGACCACGCGGTGCATTCGCCCAGTGTGAACCTGCGCCAGTTGCGCCAGGACGTGGGCATCGTGTTCCAGAGTTACAACCTGTTTCCGCATCTGACGGTGGAACAGAACATCACCCTCGCCCCCAAGGCCGTGAAGAACCTGTCCGCCGCCGAGGCGCGCGAGATTGCCGCCCGCACGCTCAAGCAAGTGGGCCTGGCGGACAAGGCGCAGGCCTACCCCGAGCAACTCTCAGGCGGCCAGCAGCAGCGCGTGGCGATTGCCCGCTCGCTGGCCATGGAGCCGGAGGTGATGCTGTTTGACGAAGTGACTTCGGCCCTGGACCCGCAACTCACCGGTGAGGTGCTGCGCGTGATCGAGTCGCTGGCCGAAGGCGGCATGACCATGGTGCTGGTCACCCACGAAATGGACTTTGCCGCCCGCGTGGCCGACACCATCATCTACATGCACGAGGGCAAGGTCTGGGAGACCGGCTCTGGCGACATGCTCAAGAACCCGCAGACCCCCGAGCTGCGCGATTTCCTTTCCCACGGACTCTGATCCGACGCTTTCACTTGTATTTCTGCTTGCATTTCAACAACCACTAGGAGACAACACCATGAACTATTCCCTCATCCTTCGCCGCACCCTGCTGGCCGCCAGCGCTGCCGCACTGTGCATGCCCGCCATGGCCGAGCTGGTCGACATCAAGGCCGCCGGCAAGCTGCGCGTCGGCATTGACTTTGGCGCACCGTTCTACGGTTTTGTGGACGACAAGATGAAGCCTGTGGGCTCCGACGTGGAAGCCGCCGAGCTGATGGCCAAAGACTTGGGCCTGCAACTGGAGATCGTGAACACCACCAACTCCGCACGCATCCCCAACCTGCTGTCCAACAAGGTCGACCTGATCATCTCGTCGCTCTCCATCACGCCAGAGCGCCAAAAGGCTGTGGACTTCTCCATCCCCTACGGCGCCATCCAGGCCGCAGTGGGCGCACCCAAGAGCCTGAAGCTCACCAGCATTGAAGACCTGGCTGGCAAGACCGTGGCCGTGACCCGCGGTGGCCCACAAGACAAGATCGTGACCGAGCGCGCGCCACAAGCCAAGGTCGTGCGTTTTGACGACGAAGCCGCCTCCATCACCGCAGCTGCTACCGGCCAGGCCGACATCGTGGCCATCACGCCACCGATCATTGCCGCCATCGCCAAGAAGAACCCCGCGCGCGAGTTTGAAACCAAGTTCATCCTGCAGTCCTACCAGCTGGGTGTGGCCATGCGCAAGGACCAGCCTGAGCTGATGAAGGCCGTGAACGGCTGGATCAAGACCAACCTGGCCAACGGCAAGCTCAACACCATCCACCTGAAATACGCCGGTGTGCCCATCCCCAAAGAAATCATCGACGGCGCGAAGTAATTCCACCCGCACGTCACCACCTTTGCCCCCTCACCTAAGGAAATTCTCATGAGCCGTCATTTCGGCGCCATCCGCCAGCTTGGCTACGTGGTCCACGATATCGAAGCCGCCATGGACTATTGGAGCCGCACGCTGGGCGTGGGCCCCTGGTTCTACAACCCCAAGGTTCCGATCGTGAACTACCAGTACCGCGGTGAGGCCCATGAGCCGCACAACTCGGTGGCGCTGGCCAACTCGGGCTATGTGCAGGTCGAACTGATCCAGACGCGCAACGACGTGCCGTCCATGTACCGCGACTTCCTGCAGGCCGGTCGCACCGGACTGCAGCACGTCGCCTACTGGACCAGCGACTACGACGCCGACCTGGCGCGGCTGACGGCCGAGGGTTTCAAGACGGTGATGAGTGGTGAGGTGGGCGAAAAAGGCCGCTTCGTCTACTTCGACACCGAGTACCACCCCGGTACGGTGATCGAGTTGTCGGAAGTGGCGGGCCCCAAGGGCCGCATGTTCGACCTGATCCGTGCGGAATCGGAAACCTGGGACGGGAAGACCGACCCGGTGCGCCCCTTCCCCGACCTCTCGAAGATCTGATTTTTCAAGCCAAATAGCCTGCTTGCGCCCGTCTTGCGTGCGCAAGCAGCTATGTAATTTATAGCAAGCAGCATGTCCCCAAACCGTTTTGAAGCCACCTACCTGATAGAGACCCCGCTGGACCCGGCCCACGTGGCCGAAGTGCTGGCAGGTGAACAATCGTGTGGCACCTTCACCCGGGTGGAGGGCGAGACCGACGCGCTGCGCGAACGCGCCCGCGCCACGGTCGAATCGGTCGAGCTGCTGGAGGTGGCGCCCGCTCCCTCCCTGCCCAACGGCTGGATGCAGCGGCGCGGCATGTTTGACAAACCCCAGACCTGGCAGCGCGCCCGGCTGCGCGTGAGTTTCCCGTGCGACAACATTGGCCCCAACCTGCCCACGCTGGCCGCCACGGTGTCGGGCAACCTGTACGACCTGGGCGAAGTCACCGGCCTGCGGCTGGAGTCCATGAAACTGCCCAGCGCCTACCGCGCGCAGTTCGACATGCCCCGCCACGGTATCCGCGGCACACGTGCGTTGACCGGGGTGCAAGGCCGCCCGCTGATCGGCACCATCATCAAACCCAACGTCGGTTTGTCTGCTGAAGAAACCGGCGACCTGGCCGGCCGCCTGTGCGCCGCCGGGGTGGACTTCATCAAGGACGACGAGGTCTGCGCCAACCCGGTGCACGCACCGCTGGCCGACCGCGTGCGCTCCGTCATGCGCCGTGTGCGCGCCCACCAGGACAAGACCGGCAAGCTGGTGATGGTGGCCTTCAACATCACCGACGAGACAGATGCCATGCGCCGCCACGCCGACCTGATTGCCGCCGAGGGTGGCAGTTGCGTGATGGTCAGCCTGAACTGGTGTGGTTACTCCAGCGTGCAAACCCTGCGCCGCCACACCCCGCTGGCCCTGCATGGCCACCGCAACGGCTACGGTGCGCTGTCGCGCCACCCGCTGCTGGGCTTCTCGTTCAACGCCTGGCAGACGCTGTGGCGCCTGGCCGGTGTGGACCATATGCACGTGCACGGCCTGCAAGGCAAGTTTTCGCAGACCGACGAAGAAGTCATCGAGTCGGCGCATGACACGCTGGCACCGCTGTGTGAAGGCCTGGACGACCGCGTGTTGCCCGCCTTCTCCAACGGCCAGTGGGCCGGCACCGTGCCCGCCACCTGGGACAGCATCCGCTCCAACGACCTATTGTTCATGTCCGGCGGCGGCATCCTGGCCCACCCCGACGGCCCCGCTGCGGGCGTGGCCAGCCTGCAGCAGGCCTGGGATGCGGTGCAAAAGGGCGAGACCCTGGCACAACGCGCCACCCAAGCCTCCGAGCTGCGCCGCGCGATCGAATTCTTCGGTAAAAAATGACAGCGCCTTTGTTCGGCTGGTACGGCGACGACTTCACTGGCGCCACCGACACCCTGGCCGTGCTGGCCCAGGCCGGCCTGCGTTCCATGCTGTTTATGGGTGTGCCCAGCAGCGAGGCCCTGGCCGCCGCCGGGTCACTGGACGCCGTGGGCATCGCAGGCGCCGCACGCGCCATGCCGCCGGATGCCATGCGGACCGAGATGTCGGCCATTGGCCGTTTCTTTCAGCAGGTCGCGCCCCCGGTGCTGCACTACAAGGTGTGCTCCACCTTCGACAGCGCCCCGCATGTCGGCAACATCGCTTGCGGACTCCAGACCCTGCACCCGTTTGTGGACCACCGCTGGGTGCCCATCGTCGGCGGACAGCCCAGCCTGGGCCGCTACTGCGCATTCAGCAACCTGTTTGCCGCCGCAGGCACAGGCGGGGCCGTGCACCGCATCGACCGCCACCCCACCATGCGCCAGCACCCGGTCACCCCCATGGGCGAGGCTGACCTGCGCCTGCATATCGCGCTGCAAGGGCTGGAGGGCATCACCGCCCTGCACTACCCGCAGTACGACACCAGCGCCGACACGCTGGACGCCACGGTGCGCACTTTGCTGGACAGCGATGCACCACTGATTCCTACGCTGCTGGACCTGACTGCGCAAGCGCAACTGGCCACCGTGGGCCGCCTGTTGTGGCAACAGGCCCAACAGGCCCGGCTGCTGGCCGTAGGCTCCAGCGCCGTCGCACAGGCTTTAGTGGCGTACTGGGCCAAGCCCATACCCGCCGTGCCTTCCACACTGGCACCGGCCCACAGCCCGGTCTTCGCGTGGGCCGGAAGCCTCTCGCCATTGACCGCCGCCCAAGTGCAGGCCGCCACCGATTACCAGCGCATCCCCGTGGACGCCCAGCGCCTGGCTGGCGATCCGGCGTATGTGCAAACCGTGCAGGACGCCATTTGCGCCGGACTGCAAAACGGCCAGCATGTGCTGGCTTACACGGGCCCCACCGATGGCAAGGCCGCAAACATCGCATCCGCGGCCAACGTCGCGCAGGCCAGCGCCGACCTGGTGGCTCGCGTGGTGCAAGCCCAGACCGACCACGGCACGCCGCTGCGGCGCATTGGTATTGCCGGCGGCGACACGTCCAGCCACGCCGTGCAGGCCCTGCAACTGTGGGGGCTGTCCTACCAGGCCACCCTGTGCCCCGGCGTCACCCTGAGCCGCGCCCACAGCCCCCACCCCGCCCGCCACGGGCTGGAACTGATGCTCAAGGGCGGGCAGATGGGCGGGACGGATTTGTTTGCGCGGTTGCTGGGCCAATAGCAGAAATACAAGTAAAAAGGCCACGCAGCCCTTATGGGGACTGCGCAACCAGCTATTGAATCAATAGCGTTTTGACAAAAGCCGGTTTGGACGTGCTTAAGGTATTTTTGTCGTGCGATAGACCAAACACTGCCTCATTGGCCACTGTGCCGAGTACTGAGACCTCAGGTACGAGGATGTCAAACGTGCGCTTGGCCATAGCTGTTATGTGGACATCGCTGAAACGCAGCAATCAAACATGATGTTCACTCCGAGAGTTGAAATCAGTCAGTGTTTCAGCGTGGAGCTTTGTAAGCGCGGCATTGCACCACGTCGAAGCCGCGCTCATTCCATGCCTTCACGTTGGGGAAATATGGATCCCTGCAGGCAACGAAAATGAAACGCCCTCCTGCATAGGCGCCAGATGGTCCTGGTTCAAAATAGCCATGCTGGCCGGGATTGGCCTGGGCCCGGATGTTGGTTGAATCCCAGAACTGACTTTCAGTGCCACATTCACCACCGATTCTTCCACCAACTGTGCATCGGAACAGGTTGATCGCGTAGCCACACGTGTTTGAGGCGTAATAGCGTTCCGCTTTGGCAGAGACGGAGAACTTGACGCATTCATTGACCGTTTCTTGGTAGTTGAACTGGTCGATTTGCTCACCCTGAGCACTAAGGCCATTACCATCAACTCTGCCTGAACCGCCACCAACACCAGCGCCCGAAGGGGCATTTCCCTGCAACACCGACCCGAGCGCTTGCAGCTGTGCCGCGTTCTTGGCGCCTGCGGCTGCCGCCCCTTGCAACACCGCGCCGACAACTGCCAGCGGGTTGTCAGAACCATCAGCTGCATGCGCTTGCCGCTTCTCAGCCAGAATGCGTTGCTTTTCTTCGCGGTTTTTCTGCTCAATATCCTTTTCGATTTGTTCCAAACGTTGGCTTAATGCCAGCCTATGGGCTTCGTTGGCAGCTTTTGCTTGTTTGACAAGAATCACACTCTTTTCTGCCGCCAGGTCTTCAATGGCGACTTGCTCGGCACCTACGAAAGCGATGCGCTCATCGTGCAAGGCCCTGCAACTGGGAATGCCCAAACATTCTGCAAGCGTACGAGGATCCTCGTCATAACTGTCGCTCGTGACGACATAGCGAATGTCACCCGAAGGAATGGCGTAGCGGAAATAGGCACGGTCAAGCTTTCCGGGTTCGACTTTTTTCCAGTGCAGCGAAGCCGGATTGCCGTCCAGAATTTCCGTGAGATGGCCCGTCCCGCTGATGAAGTTGCCTTCACATTTGCCTGACCACTCATATGAAAACCGCTTCATGACTTCATCGTAGAGCGACTTTAAGTGGTCTTCCTGCGCCGCCTCGGTCGAGCCGAGTCGACGGTTGACAAACTTGCAACCACTGCCGGTTGTGGAAATAAAAGGAACGGTAACGCTGGCAGCTTCAGCGCTCTTGATAGCGCTGGCAAAAATCAGGAAAACTGCACCGATAACAACGCTGCACAGCCACTTGCTGCAATGACGCTCCGACATCACGCCCTCCAGAGAAAAAGTGGTGACTTTAATTATCCATGCTTGCTCATCGGAGCAGATGAACGGCAAAGTGAGCGATACCTATGCGAGGTGAGCCCTTCTTTCGTTGAGATGGAGACTTTAACATCACACTTTGGTTGTATCTACGCGGTGCTTACGCAGCAACTCATGCCGATCAGTCAGACATAAAAATCCCGAACCGGTGAGGGTTCAGGCCTTGTCGGGAGTTTGGTCTACTTCAGCGCTGGGGGCATATCAGTGCAAGTACCGTGCACCACTTCCGCAACCAGGCAAATTATCTCGCCCAGAGTGAGGCTAGCGGATGGTTTGCGATATCTAGGGCAACTGAGGTGGGTTAAAGGTAGCGGGCACCCGCCGAACCGCGCTGACTGCGGGCTTATTTTTTGGGTGCAGGCACCGTTTTTCTGGCGCTGGTTGCCGGCTTCTTTTGCCGGAACTTGGCGGCGGCCTCCGCCAGCTTGCGCTTGCGTTCCTCGCTAATCCGATCGAGCTCTTTCTGCCCGCCGGCCTTGTTCATGTTGGGATCTTTACCGAAAACGCCTGCCATAGTGAGTGCTCCTTCGGGCCAGTCTAACTGACGGCGCTGACTCAGCGCATTTCGCAGGCGAAGCGCAGCACCACGTCGGTCGCTAATACACACGTGGCGTCCAGCTGCGCCGTGTCGCTCAGGTCATTTTGAAAAATCTGACCAAAGGTGTGGCGATTGGACGCATTGAAGAAACCCAGGGACACCATGATGCGGTGCAACTCCAGGGCCGTGACCTGGCGCCGAAAGACGCCGCTGGCCTGGCCGGCTGCCAACACCGCTGCTGTGCGTGCCAGCGCATCCGACCCGCTGCGCAGCGCATCCGACTGCCGAAGAAGACGTGCGCCGTGCTGGTTTTCAATGTTGACGAGTCCAACGAACTGCGGGTTCTCCGCGTAGTAGTGGACCCGAAATGCCACCAATTGCTTCAGTGCACGGACAGGGTCGTCATCCAGTTCCAGCGCTTGCTCTGCGGTGCGGATCGAGTGGTACGCGGCCTCCAGTGTGGCCACATAGAGCCCTTCGCGGGATTTGAAATAGTAGTAAATCATGGCCCGCGTGACACCAGACTGGGCCGCAATATCTTCCAGCCGCGCACCACGCAGTCCGTGCAGAACGAACTCCTCGCTGGCGACCGCCAGGATGGCCCCTTGCTGTAAATCGGACTCGGGACGGGTTTGGCGGGAAGGAGGGACTTTGATAGCGGACATGGGTGAAGCCTAGCAGGCGGGGATTAGGCAAACAGCTTGGTGTAAACCCCAGTATGCATATTTAACAACATTGTTAACATACAGAAATTCTATCTCCGAAACCTTCTGCGCCCATGTCTTCTGCACCCGCTTCGCCCATCTCCGTCCCTGCTCTGGTGATGCCTGGAAAAGAGGCGCAAGCGGCCGGCTGGACGTGCGTGGCCTCGGGGCAGGCCCTGCTCGGGGAGACGCCGCTGTGGTGCGAGCACACCCAGTCTTTGCTATGGCTGGATATCGACCAGGCGCGGCTGCACCGCTTGCACCTCGCAACAGGACGGCGCGACGATTACGCCTTCGATGCCGAGTTCGTCGGATGCCTGGCGTTGCGCACGCCCGGGCAGGTGATGCTGGCGCTCGACCTGGCGCTCCATCTGTTTGACCTGGGGACGGGTGAACTGACTTTTTTGGCCCAGATCGAGCCGGTCGGCTCGGGCACCCGGCTCAATGACGGGCGCTGCGACAACCAGGGGCGCTTCTGGGTAACCACCATGGACAACCAGCTCGCGCGCCCCGTGGGCAGTGTCTACCGTGTGGATTCCTCAGGCCACGTCGAACGCATGTTCGGCGATGTGGTGGTGGGCAACACGATCTCTTTTGCGCCGGATGTGCGCACGATGTATTTTTCCGATACGCGGGGTTTCGTCACCTATGCCTTTGACGTGGACCCGGTCGCCGGTGCGCTGTCGCAGCGCCGCGTCTTCGCGGACTACCGCGACACCCGCGAACGGCCAGATGGTGCCTGCGTGGATGCAGAGGGCGGCATCTGGATTGCGATGTTTGGCGGCGCCTGCATTCGGCGTTACCTGCCAGATGGCACGCTGGAGCGTGAGATTCCGGTGCCAGCGAGCAACCCCACCTGCATGTGCTTCGGCGGGCCGGACTGGCGCACGCTGTACGTCACCACCGCACGCAAATTTCTATCGCCAGAGCAACTGGCGCAGCAACCGCTGGCGGGCAGCGTGCTGGCCATGCAGGTCGATATCCCGGGATTGCCCGAAAGGCGCTTCGGGCGCTAGGGCCTGTTCACCGAATTACTTCCAACAACAGGAGACACCATGAACTTTCGATCACTCATCATTGCAGCCGCCTGCGCTTTGGCGCTGGGCAGTGCTTCGGCACAGATCCAGGAGCGCACGATCCGCTTCGGCCATGTCGTGCAGCCTGGCGCACCCGTTCCCCTGGGCGTGCAGAAGTTTGCCGAGCTGGTGGCCGCGCGCAGCGGCGGCAAAATCAAGATCCAGGAATATGGCGGCGGCACCTTGGGCGGAGAAGCCCAGCAACTCAGCGCCGTACAAGGCGGCATCCAGGACATGACGCAACTCTCGGCCACCATCATGGGCGGTGCGGTCCGCGAGTTCACCTTGCTGGACATCCCCTTCTCGTTCTCGAAAGCCGAGCAAGTGGACGCGCTCTTGGCGGGCCCTTTCGGACAGGCACTGGAAGCCAAGCTTCCTGAAAAGGGCTTGATCGGTCTGGGCTTCTGGGAAACGGGTTTTCGGAACTTCACCAACAGCCGTCGCCCCATTGTCCAGCTGGAGGACCTCAAAGGCTTGAAGATCCGGGTGATACCCAACCCGATGTTCATGAAGGCCTTCGACGCCATTGGCACCAGCCCTGTCCCGATGGCTTTTCCGGAGCTGTATGGCGCGCTGGAATCGCGCGCCATGGATGCCCAGGACAATCCTTCGGCCGTCATCCTGAGCAGCCGCTTTTATGAAGTCCAGAAATACCTGAGCATCAGCAACCACGTCTACACCGCCAACCCCGTGGCGATCAGCAAGAAGCTCTGGGACCGACTCTCGGCAGAGGAGCAGAAGATCATCCGCGACAGCGCCCTGGAAGCAGGCGTCTACCAGCGCAAGGTCAGCCGTGAGGCGGAGGCCGCTGCACGCAAAGAGTTGGTAGCCAAAGGCATGCAGATGAACGAAGTCCCGGCTTCGACGCTGGCACGCATGCGCGAGTTGTCTCAGCCGCCCATTGAAGTGTTGATCACTAGCTACGACCCAACGCTGGTGAAGCTGTACAAGAGCGAGATCGAGCGCGTGCGCGCCAACATCAAGTAAGTGGGCTTCTAGATTGTCTGGCAGTCTGGCATCTAGCAAAAACAAGTAAAAAGGCCGCGCAGCCCTTATGGGGACTGCGCGGCCAGCTATTGAATCAATATCGTTTATCGGCCCGGTATCACTTGCGTACCGGCGGCATGTCCGTGCAACTACCGTGCGCTACTTCCGCAGCCAGGCCAATGGTTTCACCCAGCGTGGGGTGCGGGTGGATGGTCTTACCGATGTCGACTGCATCTGCGCCCATCTCGATGGCCAGTGCGATTTCACCAATCATGTCGCCCGCGTGCGTGCCCACCATGCCGCCGCCCAGGATCTTGCCGTGGCCGTGTGCTTCGGGGCTGTCATCGAACAGCAGTTTGGTGACGCCTTCGTCGCGGCCATTGGCCAGTGCGCGGGCCGATGCGGTCCACGGGAACAGGCCCTTCTTGACCTTGATGCCTTGGGCCTTGGCCTGGTCTTCGGTGAGTCCCACCCAGGCGACTTCGGGGTCGGTGTAGGCGACGCTGGGGATCACGCGGGCGTTGAAGGCTGCTGCTGCCAGCTCCTTGTTGCCCTGCAGTTCGCCCGCAATGACTTCAGCGGCCACATGGCCTTCGTGTACGGCCTTGTGCGCCAGCATGGGCTGGCCCACGATGTCGCCGATGGCGAAGATGTGGGGCACGTTGGTGCGCATCTGGATGTCGACGTTGATGAAGCCGCGGTCGGTCACGGCCACACCGGCTTTCTCGGCCCCCAACTTCTTGCCGTTGGGCGTGCGGCCCACGGCTTGCAGCACCAGGTCGTAGGTCTGCGGCGCGGGGGCGGTGCCGCCCTCTTCCGCTGCGGCAAACGTGACCTCAATACCGGCCGGGGTGGCCTTGGCGCCCACGGTTTTGGTCTTGAGCATGATGTTGTCAAAACGCGGTGCGTTCATTTTTTGCCAGATCTTGACCAGGTCGCGGTCGGCGCCCTGCATCAGGCCGTCCATCATTTCGACCACGTCCAGGCGCGAACCCAGCGTGCTGTAGACGGTGCCCATTTCCAGACCGATGATGCCGCCGCCCAGGATCAGCATGCGCTTGGGCACTTCCTTGAGTTCCAGCGCGCCGGTGCTGTCGACCACACGTGGATCGTCCGGCATGAAAGGCAGACGCACGGCCTGGCTGCCCGCGGCGATGATGGCGCGTTTGAAAGCGATGGTGTGGGTCTTGCCGGTTTTTTCCTGGCCTTTGGCGCCAGTGGTTTCTTCCACCTGCATGTGGTTGGCGCCGACGAATTGGCCCACGCCGCGCACGATGCCGACCTTGCGCATCTTGGCCATGCCGGAGAGGCCGGTGGTGAACTTGGAAATGACTTTTTCCTTGTGGCCGCGCAGCTTGTCAATGTCGAGTACGGGCTTGCCAAAGTCCACGCCCAGCGCAGACATGTGGCTCACTTCGTCCATCACCGATGCCACGTGCAGCAGCGCCTTGGAAGGGATGCAACCCACGTTCAGGCACACGCCGCCCAGCGTGGCGTAACGCTCCACCAGCATGACCTTGAGCCCGAGGTCTGCCGCGCGGAACGCCGCGCTGTAGCCGCCAGGGCCACCGCCCAGCACCAGCACGTCGCAGTCCAGATCGGCCGTACCGGCGAAGCTGGCGGCGGTGGGAGCAGGTGTTGTTGCAACGTCCGTTCGGGCTGAGCTTGTCGAAGCCTTTGCGGGCCCTTCGACAGGCTCAGGGCGAACGGGGGCGGTTGTCGCACCCGCAGCCTCCAGCAGCAGCACAACGCTACCCTCTTTGACCTTGTCGCCGAGCTTGACCTTCAGCTCCTTGACCACGCCGCCCGCGCTGGCGGGGATTTCCATGGAGGCCTTGTCGCTCTCCACGGTGATCAGGCTTTGCTCGGGCTTGATGGTGTCGCCGGGTTTGACCATCAGTTCGATGACAGTGACTTCGGCGAAGTCGCCAATATCGGGGACCTTGATTTCGATGATTGCCATACCGTTCTTTCTAGTCAGTTGGGGTCAGAACACCTTTGCTGCGCAAAGTGGCTTGACCCGCAAGTTATTCCGTTTTGGGTTTCTTCAGCTGGATGGTGAACACTTCCACCGGGCCTGCCGTGTTTTTGTCAAATTCGCAGCCGGCATGCAGGCCGGCCATAGCCACTTCGCGTGCGCTCTTGGCCGTGCCCCAAGCCGCGTGCATGGCGCCCAGTGCAAAACTGCGCCCCGAGCCTATGGCCCAGAACTCCTTGAACTCGAACACCTCGCGGTAGCTGTACAGGCCATAGATGCCGGTTGCATTGGCCACCACCACGCTGAACTGGCTGGACTCGTAGGGGTCGTTGTCGTCTTCCTTGGTCTGCAGGAAAAACGTGTCCTTGAGCACTGGGTGCAGCTTGGTGAAGGTGTCAAACACCTCGTCCTTGCTACCCAGGCGCAACTGCCGCGTGGGCAGCGCACCCATGGCCTTGCGCAGCACCGGAAAGTGCGCCGCAGACCCGGCCAAGCCAACATAACTCAAACCACCAGCGGCTTCGACCCGGAAGATCTTGCTGTTGTCCTCAAACCGGTGGCCCAGGCGGGTGTCGCCAAAGGTCACCAGCGTGTCGGCCGCAATCGCAACCTGCAGGCCCTTCTTCACCACGACGATGGTTGTCATGAGTGCAGAGGTTTAGAGCAGCACGCGGCGGAAATCGCCCAGTATTTGCGCCAAGTACACGTTGAAGCGTGCGGCCGACGCACCATCAATCACGCGGTGGTCCCAGGTGAGCGACAGCGGCAGCATCAGGCGCGGCTGGAAGGCCTTGCCGTCCCACACCGGTTGTGTGGTCGAACGGCACACGCCAAGAATCGCGACTTCGGGTGCGTTGATGATGGGCGTGAAGTAGGTTCCACCAATGCCGCCCAAAGACGAGATCGTGAACGTAGCGCCGGACATTTCTGCCGGGCTCAGTTTGCCGTCGCGCGCCTTCTTGGCCAGCTCGCCCATCTCGGTGCTGATCTGGAAGATGCCTTTTTTGTCCGCATCCTTGATCACCGGAACCATCAGGCCGTTGGGCGTATCGGCGGCAAAACCGATGTGGTAGTACTGCTTGTAGATCAGCGCGTCGCCATCCAGCGAGCTGTTGAACTCGGGGTACTTCTTGAGCGCGGCCACGCAGGCCTTGATCAGGAAAGCCAGCATGGTCACCTTGATGCCCGCCTTTTCGTTTTCCTTGTTGGTCAACACGCGGAAGGCTTCGAGGTCAGTGATGTCGGCGTCGTCGTGGTTGGTGACGGCCGGAATCATGATCGCGTTGCGCAGCAGGTTGGCGCCGCTGATCTTCTTGATGCGCGACATTTCCTTGCGCTCGATCGGACCGAACTTGGCAAAGTCCACCTTGGGCCACGGAATCAAGCCCAGTGCGGCGCCGTCGCCACCTGCGCTGCCCTTGTGCTGCGCAGCGGCGGCCACGGTCTGCACCGCGCCGCTCATGACAGAGCGCGTGAAGGACTGCACGTCAGACTCGGTAATACGGCCCTTGAGGCCACTGCCCTTGACTTCGTTCAGCGGCACGCCCAGCTCGCGGGCGAACTTGCGCACGGAGGGGGATGCGTGTGGCAGGCCCAGCGTTGGTGCGCCGGGGGCGTGCGCGGGAACAGCAACAACATCCGTTCGCCCTGAGCTTGTCGAAGGGCTCGCAGGGGCTTCGACAGGCTCAGCCCGAACGGGGGTAGTTGGCGCGCTTGCTGGGACGGCACTGGGCGCTGCAGCAGCCGAGCCTTCCAGAATCACGACCAGGTCACCGATGTTCACGGTGTCACCGAGCTTGACCTTGATCTCCTTGACCACACCGGCGGTGCTGGACGGGATTTCCATCGAGGCCTTGTCGCTTTCCACTGTGATCAGGCTCTGCTCCACCTTCACGGTGTCGCCGACCTTGACCAGCAGTTCGATAACGGCCACGTCCTTGAAGTCGCCAATGTCGGGCACACGGACTTCCACGGGACCTGACGTTTCCGTTCGCACTGAGCTTGTCGAAGTGCTCGCGGGGGCTTCGACAGGCTCAGCCCGAACGGGTGCGGGTGCAGGCGCGGCCTGCGCAGGTGCAGGGGCCGCACTGGGCGCTACGGCAGCACCTGCCGCCTCCAGCACCAGCACCACCGAGCCTTGCTTGACCTTGTCACCCAGCTTGACCTTGATCTCCTTGACCACGCCAGCCGTACTGGACGGAATTTCCATGGAGGCCTTGTCGCTCTCCACGGTGATCAGGCTTTGCTCCGCTTTCACGGTGTCGCCCACCTTGACCATCAACTCAATCACCGCCACCTCGTCAAGGTCGCCAATGTCCGGGACTTGTACTTCTACGATTGCCATGTTGTTGTCTCTCTTAATCAGTTGGGGTCAGAGCACATCGCTTACGCGAGTGGTCTGACCCGCAAGGGTTCAGGCATACAGCGGGTTGATCTTGTCCGCCTTGATGCCGTACTTGGCAATCGCTTCGGCCACTTTGGCAACGGGCACCGTACCGTCTTCGCTCAAGGCCTTGAGCGCAGCGACCACGATGTAGTGGCGGTTCACCTCAAAGTGTTCGCGCAGCTTGCTGCGGAAGTCGGAGCGGCCAAAGCCGTCAGTGCCCAGCACCTTGTAGGTACGGCCCTTGGGAATGAACGGACGAATCTGCTCGGCGTAGGCCTTCATGTAGTCGGTCGATGCAACCACGGGGCCAGTGGACTTGGCGAGCTGCTGTTCCACAAACGACACGCGCGGAGTTTCCAGCGGGTGCAGCAGGTTCCAGCGGTCGGCGTCCTGGCCGTCACGGGTGAGTTCGTTGAAGCTTGGGCAGCTCCACACATCGGCACCCACGCCCCACTCTTTTTCCAGCAGCTCTTGCGCGGCAATGCTTTCGCGCAGGATGGTGCCTGAGCCCAGCAGTTGCACACGCGGTGCCTTCTTGGTCAACGCAGGGCCTTCCTTGCAGAGGTACATGCCTTTGATGATCTGCTCTTCGGTGCCGGCCTTCAGGCCAGGCATGGGGTAGTTTTCGTTCAGCAGCGTGAGGTAGAAATACACGTTGTCCTGCTTCTCCACCATACGCTTGAGGCCATGGTGCAGGATGACGCCAACTTCGTGCGCGAAGGTGGGGTCGTAGCTGATGCAGTTCGGAATCGTGCCGGCCATGATGTGGCTGTGGCCGTCTTCGTGCTGCAGGCCTTCGCCGTTCAGCGTGGTGCGGCCCGAGGTGCCGCCCAACAGGAAACCGCGTGCCTGCATGTCGCCCGCCGCCCAGGCCAGATCGCCCACGCGCTGGAAGCCGAACATGGAGTAGTACACGTAGAACGGGATCATGATCCGGTTGCTGGTGCTGTAGCTGGTGGCCGCCGCAATCCAGCTGCTCATGCCGCCGGCTTCGTTGATGCCCTCCTGCAGGATCTGGCCCTTGACGTCTTCCTTGTAGTACATGACCTGGTCTTTGTCGACCGGGGTGTACTGCTGACCATCGGGGTTGTAGATACCCACCTGGCGGAACAGGCCTTCCATACCGAAGGTACGGGCCTCATCCACCAGAATCGGCACCACGCGCGGGCCCAAAGCCTGGTCACGCAGCAACTGCGTCAGGAAACGCACATAGGCTTGCGTAGTGCTGATCTCGCGGCCTTCGGCCGTCGGTTCCATCACGGCCTTGAAGGTGTCCAGCGACGGCACGGTGAAGCTCTCGTCGCTCTTCACGCGGCGGTGTGGCAGGTAACCGCCCAAGGCCTTGCGGCGCTCGTGCAGGTACTTCATTTCGGGCGTGTCATCGGCCGGTTTGTAGAACGGCACGTTGGGCAGATCACTGTCGGGCACGGGGATGTTGAAGCGGTCGCGGAAGGCCTTGATGTCTTCGTCGGTCAGCTTCTTGGTCTGGTGCACGGTGTTCTTGCCTTCGCCAGCCTTGCCCATGCCAAAACCCTTGACGGTCTTGATCAGCAGCACTGTGGGCTGGCCCTTGTGGTTGACCGCCGAGTGGAAGGCCGCGTAGACCTTCTTGGAGTCATGGCCGCCACGGCGCAGGTCGAAGATTTCTTCGTCGCTCATCTTGGCGACCATCTCCAGCGTGCGGGGATCCTTGCCGAAGAAATGTTTGCGCACGTAGGCACCGTCGTTGGCCTTCATGGCCTGGTAGTCGCCGTCCAGCGTGTCCATCATGAGCTTGCGCAGCGCACCGTCCTTGTCACGCGCCAACAATGGGTCCCAACCGGAGCCCCACAGCAGCTTGATCACGTTCCAACCGGAGCCGCGGAACTCGCCTTCGAGCTCTTGCACGATCTTGCCGTTGCCACGCACCGGGCCGTCCAGGCGCTGCAGGTTGCAGTTCACCACGAAGACCAGGTTGTCGAGCTTCTCGCGTGCGGCCAGGCCAATCGCGCCCAGGGATTCCACTTCGTCCATTTCGCCGTCGCCACAGAACACCCAGACCTTGCGGTTGGAAGTGTCGGCAATGCCACGGGCGTGCAGGTATTTCAGGAAACGTGCTTGGTAAATCGCCATCAACGGACCCAGGCCCATGGAGACGGTGGGGAACTGCCAGAACTCGGGCATCAGCTTGGGGTGCGGGTAGCTGGACAGGCCCTTGCCGTCCACTTCCTGGCGGAAGTTCAGCAACTGGTCTTCCGTCAAACGGCCTTCCAAGTAAGCGCGGGCATAGACGCCGGGCGACACGTGGCCCTGGATGTACAGGCAGTCACCGCCATGGCCTTCGCTCTCTGCGTGCCAGAAGTGGTTGAAACCAGCGCCAAACAGGCTGGCCAAGGATGCGAACGAACCGATGTGGCCGCCGAGGTCACCGCCGTCCACAGGGTGGTGGCGATTGGCCTTGACCACCATGGCCATGGCGTTCCAGCGCATGTAGGCGCGCAGGCGTTCTTCAATTTCCAGATTGCCGGGGGAACGTTCTTCCTGGGCCGGCTCAATGGTGTTGACATACCCCGTGGTGGCCGAGAAAGGCATGTCGATGCTTTTCTGGCGGGCGTGTTCGAGCAATTGCTCCAGCAGGAAGTGGGCGCGTTCCGGGCCTTCGGCCTCGATCACGGCGCTCAGGGCATCCATCCATTCACGGGTTTCCTGGCTGTCCAGGTCGAGGGAATTCAGAGGCGACTGCCCCTGCGGAACTGCTGACATGGTGTCTCCTAGTTGTGCTTTGCCGTAATTTAGTACGGTACACCTATTTTCCCATAGATTATTTCAAATTTCAACAGCTGCCTATTGATTTCATATTATGAATTTCAGAGATAGGGCGCTCAACACGCGCCAACGTACACCCCGGGGCGCTCCCCTACACTCGGCGCATGCCTTTCAAGAATCTGGTTTCCCTGCCCAGCCCGATGGAGCTGCCGCCGGTTGAGCGCGCGCGGCGCTGGTGGCGACGCCTCACCCCCCACCGCCAAGACCGCGTAGCCATGCTGGCACCACTGGCTGCGGTGTTGCTGTTTTTTGCCGCCATCGTGGCGGCACTCGGTTACTTGCGCGTGGAAGAAATTGACCGCGAGCGCGAAGCCGTGCAGCGCGACGTGGAATACACCCAGCAGCGCCTGCGCCTGCGTCTGCTGGAACGGCAGGAACAACTGATGCGTATCGCGCGCGAGATTTCAAGTCGCGAACTGGATCTAGACGATTTCCGCACCCGCTCGGAATCCATGATCAACCAGTACCCCGAGCTGCAAGGCATTGCCTGGATCGATGACCGCCGCCGCGTGCGGGCCAGTTTTGGCACCGCAGTGCGCACCGCACATGAGTTGCAGCAGACCTTTGACCCCGCCAAGCGCAATGACACCGACAGCGGTTTCAGCCTGGCGCGCGAGTCCAACCAGCCGGTGTACCAGCAGCGTGTCTGGTCCACCGAATTCGCTCCGCTGCTGCAAATGCACATTCCGCTGAACGAACGGGGGCGTTTTTCCGGCGTGCTGATGGCGGAGTATTCGGTGGACGGCCTGTACCGCTACGGTGTGCCGTCCGAGGTGTCGGCACGTTATGCGGTGTCGCTGCTGGATGTGAACGGCAAGCTGCTGGCCGGCACCGTCATTCCGAACAAGAAAACCGTCACCGGTTTGTTGCCCTGGACCAACCCCACGAATGAATACGCCATGCCGGTGTCCCCCGTGGGCAGCGGACTGGTCATTCGCGCGCAGGCCTACCGCGCTTCTTTGGGCGTGATTGGCAGCGGCCTGTTCTGGCTGGTGGCCACCCTCAGCGTAATGACCGCCTGGATGCTGATTGCCAACTGGCGCCACACGCGCCGCCGTGTGCAGGCCCAGCAGGCGCTGATGTCCGAGACCAATTTCCGACGCGCCATGGAGAGCTCCATGCTCACCGGCATGCGCGCCATGGACTTGCAAGGGCGCATTACTTACGTGAACACCGCGTTCTGCCAGATGACGGGCTGGACCGAATCCGATCTGGTGGGCCGCACCGCCCCATTCCCCTACTGGCCCGATGCCGACCGCGAGCATCTCGCCTCGCACCTGGAAAAGGAACTGGCCGGCAAGACTGTGCCCGGCGGCGTGCAGGTGCGCGTGAAGCGGCGCGACGGCAGCCTGTTTGACGCGCGCCTCTACGTGTCGCCACTGATCGATTCGCAGGGCACCCAAACCGGCTGGATGACCTCCATGACCGACATCACCGAGCCCAACCGCGTGCGCGAGCAGCTGTCCGCTTCGCACCAGCGTTTCACCACCGTGCTGGAGGCGCTGGATGCGTCCATCTCGGTCGCCCCTCTGGGCAGTGACGAACTGCTGTTCGCCAACAAGCTGTACCGCCAGTGGTTTGGCACGCAGTCCGGCGGCCACCTGCAACTGGTGGCCGAAGCCGGCATGCCGCCCAGCCCCACCAACGACGAGTCGCAGGACAGCGTGGACTCGTTTGCCGGCCTGCCCACCTCCAGCCTGCCCGACACCGACAGCGAAAACGCCGAAATCTTCATCCGCCCGCTGGGCAAGTGGCTGGAAGTGCGCACGCGTTACCTGAGCTGGGTAGACGGCCGCCTGGCGCAGATGGTGATTGCCACCGACATCACCAGCCGCCGCCTGGCCGAAGAACAAGCCGCCACACAAGCCGAGCGCGCGCAGACGTCCAGCCGCCTGATCACCATGGGTGAAATGGCCTCCAGCGTGGCCCACGAGCTGAACCAGCCGCTCACCGCCATCAACAACTACTGCAACGGCATGGTCTCGCGTATCAAGGCGCAGCAGATTTCGGAACAGGACCTGCTGGGCGCGCTGGAAAAAACCGCCCACCAGGCCCAACGCGCGGGCCAGATCATCCAGCGCATCCGCTCCTTTGTGAAACGCAGCGAGCCCAACCGCACACCATCCGAAGTGAGCGTGATGGTGGCCGAAGCCGTGGAGCTGGCCGAAATCGAACTGCGGCGCTTCAACGTGCGCCTGAACCACTATGTCGCCGCGCGCCTGCCGCTGCTGATGGTCGACCCGATCCTGATCGAGCAGGTGCTGGTCAATCTGCTGCGCAACGCCGCCGAATCCATCGACATCGCACTGCGGCAAACCTCGGAGCGCATCGTCGAGCTGCGCGTGGTGCCGCGCCACATCGAAGGCAAGCCGGTGATCGAGTTTTCGGTGCAGGACACCGGCAAGGGCCTGGCCCCCGAAGTCATGGCGCGGCTCTACGAAGCCTTCTACTCCACCAAGTCCGACGGCATGGGTATCGGCCTGTCGTTGTGCCGCTCCATCGTCGAATCGCACCTGGGCCGAATCAATGCGGAGAACCTCTACAATGGCACGGAAGTATCGGGATGCCGTTTTTCGTTCTGGATTCCCATGACAGAAGCAGCCCTGCCCGATGCGTCCGCCAACAGCGCCAAAGCAATTAAACCCCTGGACATTTGAATGAGCTTGATCCCCAAAAAAGGTACGGTTTATGTGGTTGATGACGACGAGGCCGTACGCGACTCGTTGCAATGGCTGCTCGAAGGCAAAGGCTACCGCGTACGCTGCTTTGACTCTGCCGAGTCGTTCCTGAGTCGTTACGACGCACGCGAAGTCGCCTGCCTGATCGTCGACATCCGCATGGGCGGCATGACCGGTCTGGAGCTGCAAACCCGCCTGATCGAAGCCAAGTCCCCGCTGCCCATCGTCTTCATCACCGGCCACGGCGACGTGCCCATGGCGGTGGACACCATGAAAAAGGGCGCCATGGATTTCATCCAGAAGCCTTTCAAAGAAGACCAGTTGGTCGGTCTGGTGGAACGCATGCTGGAGCACGCCAAGGACGCTTTCGCCGACTACCAGCTCGCGCTCAACCGCGACGCCCTGCTCTCCAAGCTGACACTGCGCGAGTCGCAGGTGCTGGAACGCATCGTGGCCGGCCGCCTGAACAAACAAATCGCCGATGACCTGGGCATCAGCATCAAGACGGTGGAAGCGCACCGCGCCAACATCATGGAAAAGCTCAGCGCCAACACCGTGGCCGACCTGCTGAAGATTGCCCTGGGGCAGAATGCACCGAAAGCCTGACGACACCTTGTCCCGCACGCTATTGATTTCATAGCTGCTCGCGCCCGCTCCACCTTGGTTTGCGGGCGTTTTTACTTGAAAAACTGAATATGTCTACTGCCTCCGCCGCCCAAATCATCGATGGCAACGCCCTGTCTGCCCAATTGCGCACCGATGTTGCGCGCCGTACCACCGCCCTCAAAACCCGTGGCCTGACGCCCGGCCTGGCCGTGGTGCTGGTGGGTGAGAACCCGGCCTCGCAGGTCTATGTGCGCAACAAGGTCAAGGCCTGCACCGACGCCGGCCTGCACTCGGTACTGGAAAAGTACGACGCCACGATGACCGAGGCCGAGCTGCTGGCCCGCGTGGACGCGCTCAACAACGACCCCGCCATCCATGGCATCCTGGTCCAGTTGCCCCTGCCCAAACACATCGACGACCACAAAGTCATCGAAGCCATCTCCCCAGCCAAGGATGTGGACGGCTTCCACATCGCCAGCGCCGGCGCACTGATGGTCGGTGAAGTCGGCTTCAAGGCCTGCACACCCTACGGTTGTATGAAGATGCTGGATAGCATTGGCATGAAAGACCTGCGTGGCAAACACGCCGTCGTCATCGGCCGCTCCAACATCGTGGGCAAACCCATGGCCATGATGCTGCTGGCGGCCAATGCCACGGTCACAGTCGCCCACAGCGGTACGGCCGACCTGGCCCACCACACGCGCCAGGCCGACATCGTGGTCGCCGCAGTTGGCAAACGCAATGTGCTCACCAAAGACATGGTCAAACCCGGCGCCGTAGTGATCGACGTGGGCATGAACCGGATTCCTGAGGGTGAAGAAGGTGCCGGCAAGCTCTGCGGCGACGTGGACTTTGCCGGTGTCAGTCAGGTCGCGGGCTACATCACCCCGGTGCCCGGCGGCGTAGGCCCCATGACCATCACCATGCTGCTGGTCAACACGCTGGAAGCTGCAGAGCGTGACGCTGACCAGCGCGGGCTTGTTTAAGCGCCGGACAGCCCCAACTAAACAGCATCTTTGCCAACTTTTGAGCGCCCCATGAATCCCCTGCTGCAATTCGACGCCCTGCCCCTGTTTGACCAGATTCGCCCCGAGCATGTGGCACCGGCCATCGAAAACCTGCTGGCCCAGGCCAGCACCGCGCTCGAAACCGTCACCGCGCCGGACTTCCCGGCCCAGTGGGACGCGATTGCGCGTGAGCTGGATGTATCCACCGAAAAGCTGGGTACCGCGTGGGGCGCCGTGAGCCACCTCAACAGCGTGGCCGACACCCCCGAGCTGCGCGCCGCCTACAACGCGGCCCTGCCCTTGGTGACCGAATTCTGGACCCGCCTGGGCGCGGACGAGCGCCTGTACGCCAAGTACAAGGCCATAAACGTCAACGCGCTGAATGCCGAACAGCGCCAGGCACACAAAAACGCCGTGCGCAACTTTGTGCTCGGTGGTGCTGAACTGCAGGGCGAGGCCCGCACGCGCTTTGCCGAGATTCAGGAAAAGCAGGCCGAGCTGAGCCAAAAGTTCAGCGAGAACACACTGGACGCCACCGACGCTTTCAGCTATTACGCGGCAAAGAACGAACTGGACGGTGTGCCGGACGACGTGCAGCAGGCCGCACTGGCCGCGGCCCAGGCCGAAGGCAAAGAAGGCTACAAACTCACGCTGAAGATGCCCTGCTACCTGCCGGTCATGCAGTTCGCCGCCAGCAGCGCCCTGCGCCAGACCCTGTACCGGGCTTACGTCACACGCGCCTCTGACCAGGCTGACGCCAGCGGACTGAAGTTCGACAACGGCCAGAACATCCGCAGCATCCTCGCGCTGCGCCAAGAAGAAGCCCGCCTGCTGGGTTACCCCAACTTCGGCGCCGTCTCCGTCGTCGCCAAGATGGCCGATTCGCCGCAGGCCGTCATCACCTTCCTGCGTGATTTGGCCCACAAAGCCCGTCCCTTTGCCGAAAAAGACCTGGCCGACCTGCGCGCCTTTGCGCGTGACAACCTCGGCCTGAGTGATCCGCAGGCCTGGGACTGGCCTTATATCAGCGAGAAGCTCAAGGAAGCGCGTTATTCCTTCAGTGAACAGGAAGTCAAACAGTACTTCACCGCACCCAAGGTGCTGGCGGGCCTGTTCAAGATTGTGGAAACCCTGTTTGACGTAGCCATCCAGCGTGACAGTGCGCCCGTGTGGAACGCAGGCGTGGAGTTCTACCGCATTGAACGCGGTGGCCAGTTGGTTGGCCAGTTCTACCTCGACCCATCCGCCCGCAGCGGCAAGCGTGGTGGCGCCTGGATGGACGATGTGCGCACGCGCTGGCTGCGCCCCGACAACGGCAAGCTGCAAACCCCGGTGGCGCACCTGGTCTGCAACTTTGCTGACGGCGTGGATGGCAAACCGGCCTTGCTCACGCACGACGACGTCACCACGCTGTTCCACGAATTCGGCCACGGCCTGCACCACATGCTCACGCAGGTGAACGAGCGTGATGTGTCCGGCATCAGCGGTGTGGAGTGGGACGCGGTGGAACTGCCCAGCCAATTCATGGAAAACTTCTGCTGGGAATGGAATGTGCTGCAGCACATGACCGCCCATGTGGATACCGGTGCGCCGCTGCCACGCGCCCTGTTCGACAAGATGCTGGCCGCCAAGAACTTCCAGAGCGGCATGCAGACCCTGCGCCAGATCGAGTTTTCGCTCTTCGACATGCTGCTGCACACCGAGCATGACCCTGCAAACGACTTCATGCCTTTGCTGGCGCAAGTGCGCAAAGAAGTGTCGGTCTTGCAGCCCCCGGCCTGGAGCCGCGCCATGCATACATTCAGTCACATTTTTGCCGGCGGTTACGCCGCGGGTTACTACAGTTACAAGTGGGCCGAGGTGCTGTCTGCTGATGCGTATGCCGCATTTGAAGAAACAGCGCGCCCCGATGGCTTGCCGAATGTGGAAACCGGTAGAAAATACCGCCAAGCCATTCTGGAAGCGGGCGGCAGCCGCCCGGCCATGGAATCGTTCAAGGCCTTCCGGGGCCGCGAACCGTCGCTGGACGCACTCTTGCGCCACCAGGGCATGGCTGCGTAAACTTTGTCGTTGTCTGGGAGCCTATTGATGATCAACCACCACCGCACTTTCCTTGCCGCCCTGCTGGCGGGGTCTGCCTTGCTGTCGTTCACCACGGGTACACAGGCCCAAACCATTTACCGCATCGTCGGTGCGGATGGCAAGGTGACGTTTTCTGACAAACCACCGGCCTCTGCCGACCAAGGCAAGATTGCCGGTACCGGTGTAGGCGCTGCGGGTGCGGCGGGCAATACGTCATTGCCGTTCGAGCTGCGCCAGGTGGCGTCCAAATACCCGGTCACGCTGTACACCTCGGCCGAATGTGCCCCCTGTGGTGCGGGTCGCGCGCTCCTCTCCAGCCGTGGCGTGCCATTCAATGAACGCACCGTCAGCACCGCAGAAGATGCCGCCGCCCTGCAACGCCTGAGCGGCGAAAACTCCCTGCCCTTCCTGACAATTGGCAGCCAGCGTATCAAGGGTTATTCGGACAGTGAGTGGGTGCAGTACCTGGACGCAGCGGGTTACCCCAAGACTTCGGTGTTGCCCGCAGGCTTCCGGAATGCACCGGCCGCACCGCTGGTGACCGTGCAAAGGGCCCCAACCCGCGCCGAAGAAAAACCACCGGCACCCGCTGAAACCACACCTGTTGATTCCGGCCCAGGCCCTAGCAATCCGGCTGGCATCACCTTCTAAAACACGGGTCGGTCAGTGGCGGTCTGACACACCAGACTGCCACTCGGGCAGGCGCCAGTCCCGGTGCAGGGCCAGCAGGCGCAGCACCGTCGCAGTGGCCGCAGCGGCTACCAGACTGCCCCACTGCGGCACGCCGCCCATCTGCGCAGCCACCATGACCCAGCCCCCGGCGAAAGAACACACGGCATAAGGCTGGTGATCCTTGAACGCACGCGGGATTTCGTTGCAGACGATATCGCGCATCACGCCGCCAAACACTGCCGTCACCATGCCCATGAGCACCGCCACGATGGCGGGCATGGAAGCATCCAGCGCAATTTGGGTGCCCCCGGCCGTGAACAGCCCCAGGCCTAGCGCATCGGGCCACTGCATGGCGCGTTCGGTGGGTTCGAAATGGCGGATGCGCAGAAACACCATGGCACCTATGCACAGGGCCAGCAGAACCCACAGCCAGGTGGCGTGTTGCACCCAGAAGAACGGGCGCCGGTCCAACAGGATGTCGCGCAGCGTGCCGCCACCAAACGCGGCCAACCACGCCACCACACATACGCCCACCGCGTCCAGCCGCTTGCGCGCTGCGGCAATCAGGCCGGAGAGCGCGAAGGCCACGGTGGCGGCAGCCTCAATGGCGATCTGCGTGTTCGACGCTGTCAGCACGTCGTTGAGATGCGGTACCGCCATGCGCTGCCTTTGCGTTGGTTGTGGATCAGAAAGTCAGTGTCTTCACGCCGCTGGCGGTACCCAGCAGGCAGACCTGGGCACGCTGGTACGCAAACACACCTACCGTCACCACGCCAGGCCACTGGCTGATCTCGGCCTCAAAGGCCAATGGGTCAGTGATCTGCAAGCCGGTGACGTCCACGATGTGCTGGCCGTTGTCGGTGACCAGCGGTTGGCCATCCTTCAGGCGGACCTTGGCACTGCCACCGCGGGCTACAAACTGCGCGATGACGCGTTTGGTCGCCATGGGGATAACTTCCACGGGCAACGGGAACTTGCCCAACGTAGTGACGAGTTTGGATTCATCAGCAATACACACAAACTGCTTGGACAACGCCGCCACGATCTTCTCGCGCGTGAGCGCAGCGCCACCGCCCTTGACCATGTTGCCTTTGCCATCGATCTCGTCCGCACCGTCGATGTAGACCGACAACGCATCCACCTCGTTGGCATCAAACACTTTGATGCCCAGCGCCAGCAGGCGCTCAGTGCTGGCGACCGAGCTGGAGACGGCGCCCTTGATCTGGTCTTTCATGCTGGCCAGCGCATCGATGAACTTGTTGACGGTAGAGCCTGTGCCCACGCCCACAATCTCGCCGGGCACCACGTATTGGAGGGCGGCCTGGCCGACCAGGGTTTTGAGTTGGTCTTGGGACAGGGCCGCGGGGGATGTGGAGGTGGTCATCTGGGACAATAGGGCGAGTTGAAGAATTGCAGGAATTATCCGATGTCTCTGGTTCCCTACGCCCTGGCGCGCCGTGTTTTGTTCTCCCTGGACGCCGAGGTGGCCCATGAAATCACCATGGCGGGCCTGGCCGCCACGCAGGGCAACCCGCTGAAACTCGCCTACTGCGCCCCGCGAGTGGACGACCCGATTGAGGTCGCAGGCCTCAAATTCCCCAACCGGGTGGGCATGGCCGCCGGGCTGGACAAGAACGCCCGCTGTATCGACGGCCTGGGCGCCATGGGCTTTGGCTTTGTCGAAGTGGGCACGGTCACGCCGCTGGCCCAGCCCGGCAACCCCAAGCCACGCATGTTCCGCCTGCCCGAGGCCAGCGCGCTGATCAACCGCTTGGGCTTCAACAACGAAGGACTGGATGCCTTTGTCGACCACGTGCAGCGCTCGGCGCTGCGCCGCCAGAAAAATCAGTCCCTGTTGCTGGGGCTGAATATCGGCAAGAACGCCGCCACGCCCATTGAGCGCGCCACCGAGGACTACCTGACCTGCCTGGACGGCGTCTACGCCCATGCCGACTACATCACGGTCAATATCTCCAGCCCCAATACGCAGAACCTGCGTTCACTGCAAAGCGATGCGGCGCTGGACGCGCTCTTGGGTGCGATTGCCGAACGGCGCGAACTGCTGGCGCAAAAGCACGGTCAACCGGACGGCAAAGGCGGCATGTCACCACGCCGCGTGCCCATCTTCCTGAAAATCGCCCCCGATCTGGACGAAGCCCAGATCGCCGTGATTGCCGCCACACTGCAACGCTACGGCTGCGACAGCAGTGGCAAAGTCACCAATGCCTGGGGCGTGATCGGCACCAACACCACATTGGCACGTGATGCCGTCCAAGGCATGGCGCATGCCGAAGAAACCGGCGGCCTGTCGGGCGCACCCGTGCTGGCCAAGAGCAATGCGGTAATTGCGCAGTTGCGTGCGGCGCTGGGCCCACAGTTCCCCATCATTGGCGTGGGCGGCATTCTGACCGCCGACGATGCCGTGAGCAAGATCAAGGCGGGGGCGGATCTGGTGCAGATCTACACCGGGCTAATCTACAGCGGGCCGGAGCTGGTGCGGGATGCCGCGCGGGCGATCAAGGCTTTGCGCGGTTAGGTTTTCTCCTGCCGGGGCGGGAATGCCTGAGTGCCTCATGGTGCGACATACGCACAAATCGGCCCCCAGGCATCCCCACCCCAGCGAATCGTTGCTGATTAGTCAGCCAGCAATTCAGCGACGCACTCACCAATCGCCAACGAACTGGTCAGCCCAGGCGATTCGATACCAAACAAGTTCACCAGCCCAGCCACGCCGTGGTCCTTGGGACCCTGGATGCAAAAATCCCGTGCAGCTTCCGTCGGCCCGTTGATCTTGGGCCGCATGCCCGCGTAGGCCGGCTGCAACGCACCGTCCGGCAGGTCGGGCCAGTACTTGCGCACCTCGGCGTAAAAGGCATCGCCACGGCGCGCGTCCACCACCAGATCGTCGGGGTTATCGACCCACTGCACATCGGGGCCAAACTTGGCCTGGCCGCCCAGGTCCAGCGTCAGGTGCACGCCCAGGCCCGCTGCTTCGGGCACCGGGTAGATCAGGTGGGAGAACGGCGCGCGGCCAGCCAGCGTGAAGTAATTGCCCTTTGCGTAATGCGGTGTGGGTACATGGCGCGCGGCCAGCCCCGCAAAGCGCGCGGCCAGCGCCGGGGCGTGCAGGCCCGCCGCGTTCACTACGCTTTTGGCCCGCAGCTGGGTGCCCTCTTCCGCTATTAAAGTAATAGCTGCTTGCGCAATCTCTGCGCGGGCTAGAGGCGAATTTAATGCCAAAATGCCACCGGCATTCTCCAGATCGGCCAGGAGCGACAACATGAGCGCATGGCTGTCCACAATGCCCGTGGACGGGGAATGCAGCGCCGCCAGGCACTGCAAAGCGGGCTCGGCGGCGCGGGCCTGCTCTGCAGTCAGCAACACCAAATCGTTCACGCCATTCGCCGCCGCTTTGGCCCGTATGGCTTGCAACTGCGCAACCTGTGCGTCCGCAGTGGCGACTATGAATTTCCCGCATCGGCTATGTGGCACGTTGCGCTCAGCGCAGTAGTCATACAGCAGCGCCTTGCCACGCACACACAACTGGGCCTTGAGCGAATCTTTCGCGTAGTAGATGCCGGCGTGGATGACTTCGCTGTTGCGCGCACTGGTTTGTGTGCCGATGGCGTTGCAGGCTTCGAGTACCAGCACCTCGTGCCCGGCCAGTGCCAGCGCGCGCGCTACGGCCAGACCGACTACGCCCGCCCCGATAACAACACAGTCCACCTGCTCCATCAGGGAGTCACAGTCTGCAGTTCAAACCCACGCCCCGGCAACTCCACCAGCCGCATACCCGGCGGCACGGCCAGATAGGCTTTGGCGTACTGGTTGGACAGGCCAAACACCAGGCTTGCGGGTTCTGTGGCGCTGGGGCTGTAACCGTAACCGCGGGTGGCACTGAGCAGCGTGAACGGAATCACAGCCTCCGAGCCGTCATTGCAGTGCAGATCGACCCGCCCCGTGGTGGTGCCGTCGTAGCGGATGGAGCCAAAGCAGTTGCGTACCGTTCCCCGGCCACCGCTGAACTCCACCGTGCCCGTGCGGTCCGGTGCGAATGCAACGTTGCCATGCAAAACCTGGTTGTGGATGATCACCACGGCCTCGGCGCGGCTGGAGAAAACACGACCCGTGCGATCTTCAATCATTGCACACCCGGTCAGGCCCCAGACGATGCAACACAGCGCCAGCGTGCCCGCAAATTGTCGATATGCCATGGGGTTTCCTCTTGAATGGGCTGGCCAGAGGCCGATGTACCATCTTAGAGCCTGTTCGGGGCCTTTTCGAGGTCACGTTGGGACGCAATCGGGATGCGTTGTCCGCGAAGACCACGCCGCATGGGCGCATGCCCATGCAAGGGGTTTGGTGGGCAAATCGCCCGATTTCGTCCCAACCCGTAGGGCAAGTGCCTTTTCGGGTGGTCTGCGGTGTTGCAAAGCCTTGCCGGGCATCAGCCCGGCTGCGTTTTGCGCCTAGCAGCCCATCCCGAAAAAGTACTTGCGTGACCCCGAAAAGGCCTCGAACAGGCTCTCACGAATCCCTTTGGAGAATCCCTTGGCACCTTCCGCATTCGACTCCCCTGCACCGGCACCCGCACGCCGCCTCTGGCTCCGACTGGTGCTGGGTCTGCTCGGGTTGATCCTGGTTGCCGGGGCTGTTTTCCTGACCGGGCCGCGCAACGAATTTGGGCCCGACACACCCACGCAGCGCGCCCTGCCGCCGCAGGACATTGCTGCACTGGATGCCTGGCTGCAAACCAGCGAGGCCACCTACACCGACATCCGGCCCGGCAACGCCAAAGGGATTGTGTGGAATTCGACCAACCACGAGCGCACACCCTGGGCCGTGGTGTACATCCACGGTTTCTCCGCCAGCCGGCTGGAAACAGCACCGGTGGCCGAGCGTGTGGCCAAGGAGCTGGGTGCCAATACCTTCTATACACGGCTGGCCGGGCATGGGCGTTCCGGTGCCGCCATGGGTGAAGCCAGCCCGCAAGACTGGATGGCAGACGCCATCGAAGCGGTGCGCATTGGCAAAACCCTGGGCGAGCGCGTGCTGGTGATCAGCTGCTCAACCGGCTCCACACTGGCCACCTGGCTGGCGACCAGCGCGGAAGGCAACAGCGTGGCCGCGCACGCCTTCATCTCGCCCAACTTCGGCCCCAAGGACAAACGCTCCGAAATCATCAACGGCCCCTGGGGCAAGAACATTGCGCTCGCGCTGGAGGGTGAAAACCGCGGCTGGACGCCCGAAGACAAGCGAGAAACCCAAGCCTGGACCACGCGTTACCCCACACGCGCGCTGTTTCCCATGATGGCCATGGTGAAACATGTGCGTGAGAGCGACCTGTCCACCTTCCAGACCCCGGTACTGGTGCTTTACAGCGAAACAGACCAGACGGTGGACCCGGTCGAAACGCTGTCCGCCTACACCCGCATGGGCGCGCCGCTCAAAACGATGGAAGTGGTGAACTACAGCAAGAGCCGGGGCCAGCACGTGCTGGCTGGTGACATCAAGGACCCCGCAGCCGTGGCGCCCATGGTGGACAGCATCGTGAAATGGGCACGCACCCTGCCCAAGACACCGGGTTAACTAAGCGCCTGTTTAGGCTCTAAGCCGATGCGCCGAACCTGAAACGCTGGCCCAGGCCAGCGAGCAGCACGTCCATCAGCGCGTCGACATTGGTCTGCGGTGCGATGCTGGGAAACCAGGGGTCCTTCCCCATCACCAGCCCCAACGACACCATCCCGTGCAGACCTTGCCAGAAGATATGGGCCATCAGGTGCACGGTCGCTTCGTCTTCGGCCGCAGCGGCCTGCATCAGGCTGTAGGCAAAGGCATACGGGTCCTGCTCAGCATTGCCATGCTCCACCTCGGCTGCATCCACCGGCGTGTGGGGGCGCGGCTCCATGAACACCAGCGCGTATTCATCCGGGTGCTGCAAACCGAACTGCACATAGGCCTGACCCGCCAGGCGCAGACGCTCCACCGGATTGCTGCCTGCGGTCGCCGCGGTACGCATGGCACCCACCAGGGCCAGCAGGTCGTCGTCCATGGCGCGTGTGATCAGCGTGGCCTTGTCCTTGAACAGCGAATACACCACCGTGGTGGAGAAACCCGCTTCATGCGCCACGCGGCGGATGGTGACTTCGCCTGCACCGCCCTTCTTAATTAGCGCCTTGACCACCGCAAAGATATGCGTGCGCCGTGCTTCGGCCTCACGCGCCTTGCGCTGCTGGACGGTGCTCAGGGCTTCGGACATGCAGCTAGCTTAAAGCCTCAGGCGGTGGCTTGCATGGGTTTCCAGAATTCGGTGATCTTGCCGTCCTCAAACACCGCAATGTCACCAAACTGCTGCAGCACGGCTTCGCTCTGGCGCGGGCGGAAGAAGACCACATCGTCCACCTTCAACTCTTGCAGCCCCGAGCCCACCAGCACCATCTGGTTGGATGACGTGCCGTACAGGCCACTGGCCGCAAGGCCTGGGGGCGATACCGGGTCGGCCAGCCAGTTGCCGCCGTAGATGAAATAGGCCCGCTCGAGATTGCGGTCCCACACCTGGGCTGCATTGCCAATCCACTCCACGCCATACGGGATGCGGAACTTGGGCGGGGTCTTGAGCACCGGCGTGGCGATGAAGGTGGCCGGTAGCAGATCGTCCAGCAGTGGCGTATCAAAGTCCGTGCCCTTCACCATGGCCGAACCGACAGACAACTCGTTCTCCACCCCGGAGCCGTCGTACAGGCGGTAGGTGGGTGAACCGGCGGCGTTGTAGGTCGCCGTCTTGGCAGCCTCACCCAGTGCGGTTTGCACCTGTTGTGCATACGCCGCGTAGGCCTGGCGCGCATGGTCCATCGCGCGCTGGGTGGCACCGGCAATATTGGGAATCTTGGTGACGTGGGCGTCGTAACCCATCAGACCCGACCAGCGCAGGCGCGGCTCGGACTTCAGAATTGCCAGCATCTCCTGCAGGGTCTCGGCACTGTCGATACCACCACGGTGCAAGCCCACATCAATCTCGAAATTGACCGCCAGGTCGCGCTGCTGCTGGCGTGCCAGATCGCGGTACTGCGCAAGGCGCTCGGGGCTATCGATGAGCCACTGCAAGGTCTGCCCGGCCACGGGGGCTGGCTGTTCGCGGTAAAAAGCCGCAGCGGCCGCCACCGGCATGGGTTTGCCCAGCAGGATATTGCGATACGCCGGGGAGAGCTGCAGCAACTGGGGCAGGCTGAAAACCATCAAGCGGTCGGTCTTGGCCTGTGCCAGCACATCCTTGATCAGCGCAATGCTGGGCAAAGACTTGGCCACCACGCGCAGTTGCATACGTCCGCCAATGTTCTGCACGATCTGCTGCACGTTGGCATGCAGGCGTTTGCGGTCTATCACCAGCGTGGGCGTGGCAATGCCGGCCTGTTGCAGGGCTTTGGCCACGCCAGAGAAATAGGCGTCGTGCGGAGCGCCGTGGCGCCCGGGCCGGGCCGCAATGGCGCCCAAACCAACCAGGCCAATACCTGCCGCACCCAAAATGCGTCTGCGTGAAATCTGTGCCATGTTTCTCCTCCTGTTGTTATGCCGACTGCGCGATGCCAAACAGGCTGCGCAAATGCGGGTTGAGCATGCGCCCGGTGGGATCAAGCTGCGCGCGTACCGCCAGAAAATCCTTCCAGCGTGGGTACAAGGCCGACAGGTCTGCGGCGGTATGCCCGTGCAACTTGCCCCAGTGCGGGCGCCCCTGGAATTTGCGGAACACCGGCGCGATTTCCGGCACCAGGTAGTCGTAGGGTTCCCCCACCGCCGCGTGCACTGCAATCGAACAGCTGTCGCGCTGGTAGAAGGGGCTCAACCAGGCGTCATCGGCCTTGATAAAACGGAACTCCATGGGGAAGAACACGTCATTGCGACGCTCCAGCACCTGGATGATTTCGCGCACGCAGGCAATGCCCAATTCGCGTGGCACGTGGCATTCGGTTTCGTTGAACTTGGTGGGGCGCTGGGTCGACAGCAGTTTCCAGGACCGGTCCTGTGCCAGCTCAGTCTGGTTCGGGTCAATCAGCTTCTTGGCCACCCAGCGCCGCAGGTCGGGGAAGCGCCCCAGCCAGTCGCGCAAATGCCGCAGGTCGCGCAACATCTCTTCGTCCGCAGCCTCAGGGTGCACGACCTCGGTGCCCGTATAGACATCGTGGGTAATGGCCGCCGCGTAGCCGGTAAATGGCAGGTAGTAAAACTCGAAGTGGCGGTGCTGCTGCGCTAGTGTGGGAGCGATCTGCAATAACTCCTCCACGGGCTTGAGCCAGACCTTGCGCTGCAGACCATAGGCTGGCAGCACCGTGGTGGTGGCTTGGGTCAGGACGCCCAAACTGCCCAATGAAACTTTGGCTGCGGCGAACAGATCCGGCTGCTTGGTGGCGCTGCACTCGAGCAGTTCACCGCGCGGCGTGACAATCTGCAGGGCCTGCACGTCCGCATGCAAGGCCGGTAGTTCAGCGCCAGTGCCATGGGTTGCGGTACTGATGGCACCGGCAAAAGACTGGGCATCAATATCGGGCAGATTGCGCAGTCCCATGCCCACCAGATCGAGCTGGCGTGAGAGCTGTGCCAGACGCGTCCCCGCATGAAAACTGGCCGTCATGGTGCTCTTGTTGTGACCAATCAACCCGGCCATGCGGTCCAGCGACAGGATGGTTCCGTCTGTGGGCACCAACGGCGTAAAAGAGTGCCCTGCGCCCACACAGCGTACGACGCCGGTGGTCTCGCGAAACAGTTGTTGCACCGCTGCGGCGTCGGCCGGCGTTTGCAATGAGGCCGAAGCGGCTTTTGCGCTCCCTGACCAGTTGCTCCACGCAGCCTTGGTTGCACCGCTGGCAACGGCTGCTGAGCCCGTGGGAGCAACAGCCGTTGCAGCCCGAGCAGGCAGGGCATGCGCCCCGAGTGTGGGCACCAAGCTGGCGGCAGCCATCGTTTTGAGGGCCTTGCGGCGGGAAAGTGCGGGCATGCCTACTCCTTGGAATTTTGGGGTTGGGACATAAAAACAATCAGTGCGGCGAAGTCCTGGTCATTGCAGTCGTTGCAAAAGCCGCGTGCAGGCATGCCCTGAAAGCCATCGCGCACATGCGCTACCAGCGTCGGCATGCCCTGCTGCAGGCGGGCTTGCCAGTGCGCGGCAAACCCGGTCAAAGGCGCTTTGCTGATGATGCTGGCATGGCAAGTCAGGCACGCCCGCTCATACTTCTGCGCCAGCAAGGCGTCCGTGGGGCGGGCCGCCTCTGCGCGGCGCTCATCAGCCGGGCCTGCCTCGGGCAGTCCCTTGCTACAGGCGGCCAAGACCAAGGCGGCGGCGAACATGAGCACCCGGCAAGCGGAAAAAGTCAGGGATCGAATGATGGCAACTCCTTCAAAGTGGCATTTCGCAGTCGATTCAAATCTGGATAGATACTACAACGTCGTTTTAATTAAAAACAGTGTTTTTTATTGGTGCATACCCGCATGCCACATGGCATAGAAAGTCCGGCACATGGATTCCAACGCGTGGAGTTCTGATAGATTCACCGCACAGGCCAATTGCGCCGGAAAGCCCTATGGACACTGCTGACACCCCCACCGAAGAAGTCACCCGACTTCCCCTGAAGGCCCTTGGAATACGCACCGGCATGGCACTGCAAACCCGCCGCCTGGTGGAAGGCGCCAGCAAAAAGGAATCCCAGTTTTACGGCGCCATCGAAGGTAAAGGTGTCATGGTCGGTCCGTTGGGCACCGAAGGCACAAAAACCGAACTGGAGGAAGGTGAAGTCTGTGTTGTCCGAGGCTTTACAGGGCAATACGAATTTTCGTTTCTGAGCAAGGTCCTGCAAACCTTCGAAAAACCCTTTGCCTATGCCCTGTTGGCTTACCCGGCCATGGTGGACGCCAAGTTGGTGCGCCACTCCATGCGCGTCAAAACCTCCTGGCCCACCACCGTGCTGCAACCTGGCAAAGATGGGGCGGCGACGCCACAAGCGCTGGACGTGACGCTGATCGACATCAGCATGTCCGGCACCATGATCAAGGCACCCACAGCATTGGCGGCCATTGGTGAAGTCCTCACACTATCCATGGACGCTATCGTGGACAACATGCCTGTGCGGCTGACGCTGGCGGGCAAGGTGTGCCACAACAACAGAGCCGGAGGCGAAGACGCTTTCTGCATCGGCTTGGCGTTCACGAATCTCACCCAGCAAGACAAGCTGCTACTTAACTATCTGCTGCAAGGTCCAATCACGGGCTAACGCACTGACCCAACTCCAACGCGCCCATTGAGCATAGTCAGGTTGGAAGGCGCAAGTGATCGCTGTGCATGCCTGGATTTGCGCGCTTTGAACTGCTCAAGAATTCCGCAATTTGTGATTCCACTGATCGCCCTGGCCCGGCTGTGCACCATACGGGTTGGCATCGTCCCCGAAAAGGGTAATGAGAGTTTCGGGATCAACAGTACGCAGGAATGGGGGGAAGTCTTCGAAATTGTTCCAGATATGGCGAAGGCCATGCCCCGCGCTCAAGAGTTTCCGGATTTCCTCTTCAGAGGGCGCATTGGCAATACTCTGCAAGGCGCCACCAGAAAACGACCAATTGGTCAGAAACAGCGCTTTCGTAGGCGTTGTCGGTTCCCCGCCCCACTGGAACTCCAACGTTCCTTTGCCAAAGGGCACGGTGGAACTGCTAGCACGAGGCCCAAAGTAAGTAAAAAGATTTTGCGCTTCAACGTCCGTGTCCCGCGTCGATTTGGCGAGTGAAAAGACGCCACTGTAGAAAACAGCCTTGCCTTCATATACGAGTTTTCCACCCCAATAACGAATACCTTCGCGAATGATTTTGGACATTTCCATAGTGGCAGACTGACCATACTTTTCCAGGCATACCGGCGCTTGGAGATACCCTTCACCCGCGCCCGGAAAGGTTTGTTCGTACATGGTTTTTCCAGAATCATTGAAGTTGAATTCCGGCGTGAATTCCATGGTGCAATGGACGAATTCTGCAATCATTCTGTTTCTATTCAGATGAATGCTGTTGTCCATGCCGTAATACATGTCCATCATCTGCATATCACCCTTGATGTATTGCGCCGTCCTCGGGCCAGGGTCATACAGCTTCAATAGTCTTGAAAACGGCTCTCGAAAATTTTCGGGGCTAGGTTTATAGGCACCGAGAAATCCAGGTCTGCGCAACTCAGCCTTTTTGGCATAGGCTCGAGCACCTTTGCCATACCATTTCCTGGCAGCGACTGCAGCGGGGTTACCGCGATTGCCATAGTGCATTGCCTTGGGACCCACCGTGCCGTATATGAATGTTACGGCAGCGAACTGCTGCTTCAACTTTGCTTCGACATCAGCTTGAATAGCGGAACGCCGAACGACGTCTGGCAGATGACTGAATGCCCGATATTCATCATTGCCCATTCGGGTTCGCGCCATACGTTCAAGTGCCGCGTTCCATCGCTCCTGGAATCTGAACTCCCTACTTAATCCCGGCATAAAGTCACTCCCAAAGTTGACATCTACCAATCAAGAAATGAGTGGTCGGATTTGGATTTTTTGATGCCTATTATGAACAATTCAGTTTGGGGCCGGCCCGATCCTTGAAAGATGGATGCCTGGTACGGTTTACTTCCGTTTGCAAACATCTGGCTTCAACCTGATGCCCACCTAATTGCTGGAGCCAATAAAAAAGGCCTTGGCGTAACCGCCAAGGCCTTTTGATACCAATAAATTGGTGGGCAGTGCAAGTTTCGAACTTGCGACCCCTGCAGTGTGAATGCAGTGCTCTACCCCTGAGCTAACCGCCCTGAATTCGTTTCAGGATAGCCTCGAATTATACAACTGTTTTAGGCCACATTTCGCCAAAACGATTTTCCGCCGCTGGATTTGTCCAACTGGACCACCACTTCCTCGTGCGCCTGAAGTTCCTGCGCGTTGGCAGACACCACCGTCAGCACAATGCCGCTCAGATCCACGCTTTCCACGACAAACCCTTTTTCCTCCACTGCTGCAGTGTCCATCAACAGGGCATCCTGCCCCCGGGTCATGTTGATATAGACATCGGCGAGCAGCTCCGCATCTAACAGAGCGCCGTGCAAAGTACGCCCGGAGTTGTCTACATCCAGTCGCGAACACAGAGCGTCCAGGCTATTGCGTTTGCCAGGAAACATCTCCTTGGCCATGACAAGCGTGTCGACAATGGATGCCGCATAGTCCTTGAACACCGGGCGGCCGGTGCGACCAAGCTCCATATCCAGAAATGACAGATCGAATGGCGCGTTGTGGATGATGATTTCCGCATCGGCCACGTAGTCGGTCAGTTGCTCCGCAATCTCTTCAAAGCGGGGCTTGTCTCTCAGAAATTCCGTCGTTAACCCGTGAACACGCAAGGCACCTTCGTCACTGTCACGTCCCGGGTTGAGGTAGAAGTGCAGGTTGTTGCCGGTCAGCTTGCGATTGACCATTTCCACACAGCCAATTTCCACCATGCGATCCGGGTTATGCGGATGGTTGGCGTTGAAACCGGTAGTTTCCGTGTCCAGGAAAATTTGACGCATTGCGGGCCTCAGTGGTTTTCTTTGGCGTGATTGATGGAGTATTTCGGAATTTCAACGAGCAAATCCTTTTGGGCCAGGATCGCCTGGCAACTCAGGCGGGAGTTGGGTTCCAGCCCCCAGGCGCGGTCCAGCAGGTCTTCTTCGGTTTCATCGAGGTCATTCAGCGATGCAAAACCTTCACGCACCACCACGTGGCAAGTGGTACACGCCGCACTCATGTCGCAGGCGTGCTCGATATTGATGCCGTTTTCCAGCAGCGCCTCGCAGATCGAGGTCCCGGAAGGCGCCGAGACCTCGATCCCCTGCGGGCAGTACTCGGGATGCGGCATGATTTTGATGATGGGCATGGGAATATTGTCGCCAGGTCAGATTTTTGGATTACAGGGTCGCGATATTTTTGCCGGACAAAGCCTGGGCAATGCCTTTGTTCATGCGCATTGCAGCAAAGGCCTCAGTGGCATTGGCAAGCGCCTTGGACTGGGCTTCGATGTGGGCGGCGTCCTCAGAGGTGCTGGCTTCCCTCAGTTGTGTCATTGCAGCGTCGATTGCCGTGCGCGCATCGGGTGCCAACAATTCGCCGTCAGCATCCAGCGCGCTGTGGGTGGCCAGCAGCAGCCGATCTGCATCGACACGCGCCTCGACCAACGCCCGCATCTTCACATCAGCTGCGGCGGTCGTGAAGCTGTCCTTGAGCATTTGCGCAATCTGGTCGTCAGACAGGCCGTAAGACGGTTTAACGTCGATACGCGCTTCGACACCGCTAACCTGCTCTTTGGCGGAGACGTTCAGCAATCCATCGGCATCCACGGTAAACGTCACGCGAATGCGCGCGGCACCGGCTGCCATCGGCGGAATGCCGCGCAATTCAAAGCGCGCCAAGCTGCGGCAATCGGTCACCAGATCACGTTCACCCTGCACCACATGCAACGCCAGCGCGGTCTGGCCATCTTTGTAAGTCGTGAAATCCTGCGCCATAGCGGTGGGGATGGTCTGGTTGCGCGGCACGATGCGCTCCACCAAGCCGCCCATAGTCTCTATGCCCAGCGACAACGGAATCACATCCAGCAACAGCAAGTCACCCGAAGGGTTGTTACCCGCCAACTGGTTGGCCTGGATCGCTGCGCCCAGCGCAACGACCTCGTCCGGGTTCAGATTGGTCAACGGCGCTTTGCCAAAGAAATCCGCGACGGCGGCTTGCACCTGTGGCATGCGGGTGGAGCCACCCACCATCACCACGCCTTGAATTTCGTCTTTGGCAAGCGATGCGTCTCGCAAGGTCTTGCGCACTGCTTGCAGCGTGCGGGCCGTCAGCGCGGCGGTTACTGCCTCGAACTGTTCACGGTTCAGCGACATATCCAGCGCGCCGCCGGACAAATCGACCTCGGCCGTCACGATGTCTTCGGAGGACAAGGCTTCCTTGCAGCTACGGGCTGCCGCTTGAATCAATGCGCGGTCTTCGGGCGAGTCTGCGGTCAAGCCGGATTCGGCCAGCAGCCAATCGGCCAACGCGCGGTCATAGTCGTCACCGCCCAGCGCAGAGTCACCGCCTGTCGCCAGCACCTCAAACACGCCAGCGGTCAGGCGCAGGACAGAAATATCAAAGGTACCACCACCCAAGTCGTAAACGGCATAAACGCCTTCGGAAGCGTTGTCCAGGCCGTAAGCAATAGCCGCGGCGGTAGGCTCGTTGATCAGGCGCAATACGTTGAGTCCAGCCAGCTTGGCAGCGTCCTTGGTCGCCTGGCGTTGCGCGTCGTCAAAGTACGCCGGCACCGTAATCACCGCGCCAAAGATGTCGTCGTTGAACGTGTCTTCCGCACGAAAACGCAAGGTTGCCAGAATCTCTGCGCTCACTTCGACCGGACTTTTGGCGCCGGCAATCGTGCGTACTTGCACCATGCCGGGCGTGTCCAGGAGCGCGTAGGGAAGCTGATCGGCACCAACGATATCTTTCAGTCCGCGGCCCATCAGGCGCTTGACCGAAGCGATGGTGTTGCCGGGATCGGTGGTTTGGTTGGCCAGCGCGTCAAAACCGATTTGGCGACGCTCGGCATCCAGGTAACGCACTACGCTGGGCAATATCACCCTGCCCTCACCGTCCGGTAAGCATTCCGCGATACCACTGCGTACAGCAGCGACCAGCGAATGTGTGGTGCCGAGGTCAATACCCACGGCAATACGGCGCTCGTGCGGGTTGGGCGATTGCCCGGGCTCGGAAATCTGCAATAAGGCCATGAAACCTGCTTACTCCATTACGTCCAGGCGCTGATCCAGCTCCTGTTGCAGTTTGTCGATGAACATCAGAGTGCGCACGGCCGCCACAGCGGCCGGATAGTCATGCGCAACATCCAGAGAATGCTCACATTTTTGTAGCTGCTCACGCCTCTCCTGCGCGGCTTGCGTGGCAATTTTGTCTAAATCCAGTACTGTAGTAGCTTCTTCCAGTCCCTCGCGCCATTCCATCTGTTGCATCAGGAAGGCCGACGACATCGCCGTATTACTGTGCGCATTCACCGCATGCCCCGCCAGCTCACACAAGTACGCGGCGCGCTTGAGTGGGTCTTTGAGTCGCTGGTAGGCCTCGTTGATGCGCACCGACCATTGCATGGCCACACGTTGGGCCGCTGCGCCTTGGGCTGCAAACTTATCGGGGTGGGCTTCGCGCTGCAGGTCTTTCCAGCGGGCATCAATAGCCGTACGGTCCTGCGCGAATTGTTGCGTCAGGCCGAAAAGCGTGAAGTCATCATCCTGAAGATTCACAGGCAACGGTCACACGCGGAACGATTCACCGCAACCGCACTTGTCGCGCTCGTTGGGGTTATTGAAGCGGAAACCTTCGTTCAGGCCTTCGCGCACAAAGTCCAGCTGCGTGCCATCGATATAGGCCAGGCTCTTGGGATCAACCAGCACTTTGACGCCATGGCCCTCGAACACCGTATCTTCCGGCGGCAGTTCGTCGACGTATTCCAGGGTGTACGCCAGGCCAGAACAACCAGTGGTTTTAACGCCCAGGCGCACGCCAACGCCCTTACCCCGTTTGGTGAGGTAGCGGGTGACGTGCCGTGCGGCGGCTTCGGTCAGAGTGACTGCCATATCAAATTAATTCAGGTGCTTCTTCTTGTAATCGTCCACCGCCGCCTTGATGGCGTCTTCGGCCAGGATGGAGCAGTGGATTTTGACTGGTGGCAGGGCCAGTTCTTCGGCGATCTGGCTGTTCTTCAGCGCAGCCGCTTCGTCCAGCGTCTTGCCCTTGACCCATTCGGTCACCAGCGAGCTGGAGGCAATGGCCGAACCGCAGCCATAGGTTTTGAAGCGCGCATCTTCAATCACGCCAGTGAGCGGATTGACCTTGATCTGCAGCTTCATCACGTCACCGCACGCGGGCGCGCCCACCATGCCTGTGCCTACAGAGTCATCGCCTTTTTCAAAGCTGCCGACGTTGCGGGGATTTTCGTAGTGGTCAACGACTTTTTCTGAATATGCCATTTGGATTACCTCTTAAGTCTTCAATAACGCTTAGTGCGCAGCCCATTGAATGGTGCTGATATCGATGCCTTCTTTGTACATGTCCCACAACGGGCTCAGGTCACGCAGTTTGGCAACGTTCTTCTTGATGGTATCGATCGCATAGTCGATCTCGGCCTCGGTCGTCCAGCGGCCAATCGTCATGCGCAGGCTGCTGTGGGCCAGCTCGTCGCTGCGGCCCAGGGCGCGCAGCACATAGCTGGGTTCCAAAGATGCCGACGTGCATGCTGAGCCCGACGACACGGCCAAGCCCTTGATACCCATAATCAGTGACTCGCCTTCGACGTAGTTAAAGCTCATGTTCAGGTTGTGCGGCACACGCTTTTCCTTGTGGCCGTTGATGAACACCTGCTCCACGCCTTCGAGGCCTGCCAGCATGCGGTCATGCAAAGCCTTGATGCGGATGTTCTCGCCATGCATCTCTTCCTTGGCGATGCGGTAAGCCTCACCCATGCCGACGATCTGGTGCGTGGGCAATGTGCCACTGCGCATGCCGCGCTCATGGCCACCACCGTGCATTTGTGCTTCCAGGCGAATGCGCGGCTTGCGACGCACAAACAGCGCGCCAATGCCCTTGGGGCCATAGGTCTTGTGCGAGGTCAGGCTCATCAAATCAACCGGCAGCGTGGCCATGTCGATATCTACCCGGCCCGTGGCTTGCGCTGCGTCGACGTGGAAGATCACGCCCTTTTCGCGGCAGATGGCGCCAATGGCTGCGATGTCCTGAATGACACCGATCTCGTTATTGACGAACATCACGCTGGCCAGAATGGTGTCAGGGCGAATCGCGGCCTTGAAGACCTCCAGATCCAGCAAACCGTCTTCCTGCACATCCAGGTAAGTGACTTCAAAGCCTTGGCGTTCCAGCTCGCGGCAAGTGTCCAGCACCGCCTTGTGCTCGGTCTTGACGGTAATGATGTGTTTGCCCTTGGACTTGTAGAAATGCGCAGCACCCTTCAAAGCCAGGTTGTTGGATTCAGTCGCGCCAGACGTCCAGACGATTTCACGCGGATCGGCGTTGATCAACGCAGCGACTTGTTCGCGTGCTTTCTCGACCGCAGCTTCCGCTTCCCAGCCCCATGCGTGACTGCGTGAAGCGGGATTACCAAAATGGTTACGCAACCAGGGAACCATCGCATCCACCACCCGCTCATCGCAAGGGTTGGTGGCGCTGTAATCCATGTAAATGGGAAAGTGGGGTGTGGTATCCATGGCTGGCTCAGTGCTGGCTAAAAATGAAACAGAAAAATGAGAAGAAGTTATTGCGAACTCAGGATTTGCCGAACGAGTTACCCAAGGCAAATACAGAATTTGGCGCATTGATGCGAATAGGTTTGACAACCGGCATGGCCGAAATGGCGCGTTTTACGCTGGGCTTGTCTTCAACCTGCAGGCCCTTGGCCAGTTGGTCGTCCACCAGTTTCTGCAGCGTGACGGAATCCAGAAACTCAACCATACGCACGTTCAGGGAAGCCCAAAGGTCATGCGTCATGCAGCGGGCGCCATCGCCCAGGCAGTTTTCCTTGCCGCCACACTGGGTGGCGTCAATGGGTTCGTCCACCGACACGATGATGTCGGCCACAGTGATCTCGGAAGCCTTGCGAGCCAGGGTATAACCGCCGCCGGGCCCACGGGTGGATTCCACCAACTCATGGCGGCGCAGCTTGCCAAACAACTGTTCCAGATAGGAAAGGGAAATCTGCTGGCGCTGGCTGATAGCGGCCAAGGTCACCGGACCGCCGCTTTGGCGCAGGCCCAGATCGATCATGGCAGTGACCGCAAAACGGCCTTTGGTGGTGAGACGCATGGCAAACTCCTTGTGGGGATTTGGTTGACTAACGCTGTCAAGTATACCAAAAAGCCCCGGACTTTGCTCGGGTACTACAGGGGAAACCCTAGGCCTACCGCCTCAACCAATGCCGACCACGTTGTCAGCGCCTGGTGCGCCAAACGCTTGCTCCTTCAGGATGTGGAGTTGATCCCGCACACGCGCCGCCTTTTCGAACTCCAGATTGCGGGCATGTTCCATCATCAGCTTCTCTAAGCGTTTGATTTCACGGGATATATCCTTCTCGCTCATGTCTTCCACCTGCGCGCGGGCCATGGCGTCGCGCTCCAGACGATCCGCCTCCTTGCCTGCCTTTTCGCTGTAAACGCCGTCGATCAGGTCGCGTACCTTTTTGACAAGGGCGGTCGGCGTAATACCCTGCTCCAGATTGTGGGCAATCTGCTTTTTGCGGCGCCGCTCGGTCTCGCCAATCGCCCGTTCCATGGAGTCGGTGACCTTGTCGGCGTACAAAATGGCGCGGCCATTCAGGTTACGGGCGGCGCGGCCTATGGTCTGAATCAGCGAACGCTCGGAGCGCAGAAAGCCCTCCTTGTCCGCATCCAGGATGGCGACCAAGGACACCTCGGGAATGTCCAGGCCTTCGCGCAGCAGGTTAATCCCCACCAGCACGTCGAACGCGCCCAGACGCAGGTCACGCAATATCTCCACCCGCTCCACGGTATCTATATCACTGTGCAGGTAGCGTACCTTGACGCCGTTGTCGCTCAGGTAATCGGTCAACTGCTCGGCCATGCGCTTGGTCAGCGTGGTGATCAGTACGCGTTCGTTCTTCTCCACGCGGATACGGATTTCCTGCAGCACATCGTCCACCTGGTGGGTGGCGGGCCGCACCTCGACCTCCGGGTCGACCAGGCCCGTGGGCCGTACCACCTGCTCCACGACCTTGCCGGCGTGTTCTTTTTCGTAGGTGGACGGCGTGGCTGACACAAAAATCGCTTGCCGCATGCGTTTTTCAAACTCATCAAATTTCAACGGCCGGTTGTCCAGCGCGCTGGGCAGGCGGAATCCATATTCCACCAGCGTGGTCTTGCGCGAGCGGTCGCCCAGGTACATCGCGCCGAACTGACCGATGGTGACGTGGCTCTCGTCAATGAACATCACCGCGTCCTTGGGCATGTAATCCGTCAGCGTAGAGGGCGGATCGCCCGGGGCGCTGCCCGCCAGGTGGCGGCTGTAGTTTTCGATGCCCTTGCAGTGGCCCACCTCGCTGAGCATCTCCAGGTCGAAGCGCGTGCGCTGCTCCAGCCGTTGCGCTTCCACGAGCTTGCCGGCAGCGACAAACTCTTTCAGCCTATCTGCCAGCTCCGCCTTGATGGTTTCCACCGCCATCAGCACCTGGTCACGCGGGGTGACATAGTGGCTGCTGGGGTACACGGTAAAGCGCGGAATCTTCTGGCGTATGCGACCGGTCAGCGGATCGAACAGTTGCAAGGACTCAATCTCATCGTCAAACATCTCCAGACGCAGCGCCATTTCAGAGTGCTCGGCCGGGAAGATATCTATCGTGTCGCCTCGCACGCGGAAGGTGCCGCGGCTGAAGTCCATGTCGTTGCGCTGGTACTGCATGCGCACCAATTGCGCTATGGCATCGCGCTGGTTCAGCTTGTCGCCCGCGCGCAGCGTCATGATCATCTTGTGGTACGCCTCGGGCTGGCCGATACCGTAGATGGCGGACACGGTGGCGACGATCACCACATCGCGGCGCTCCAGGATGCTCTTGGTACACGACAGACGCATCTGCTCGATGTACTCGTTGATGGCGCTGTCCTTCTCAATGAACAAATCGCGCTGCGGCACATAGGCCTCAGGCTGGTAGTAGTCGTAGTAGCTGACGAAATACTCCACCGCGTTGTTCGGGAAGAACTCGCGGAACTCGCTGTAAAGCTGCGCCGCCAGCGTCTTGTTGTGGCAAAACACAATCGCAGGTCGCCCCAGCCGGGCGATGACATTCGCCATCGTGAAGGTCTTGCCAGAGCCGGTCACACCCAGCAGTGTCTGGAAAACCTCGCCGTCGACCACCCCCTCCACCAGTTGGTCAATCGCTTCTGGCTGGTCGCCCGCTGGCGGGTACGGCTGGTACAGCTCAAAGGGAGAATTCGGGAAACTGACAAACTGCCCTTTTTCGGGCTCACTCACGGTGGTTGGCGATTCAGACATGGAACGCAGCGGGGCTGAAGATGGATCAAGCGTGATCATGCCTGAGTCGGCAAGACCTGTGGCATGCAGGTTCGGGTACGGCACCAGTATCGGGTGCGCACTAGAATATTGCATCTAAAAAGCACACCTTTACGAAAGTTGGGGTCGCAAAGCTTCCGGTCTACCGCCTCCTGAGGGGCCAAGATAGCGGAGTTGCTGATGTCAGGGACGGTCTGCAAGCCATCGGCCACACTGGCTCCGACATTCCCATCGGCGGCTTGGCGCGCTGCGCTGACCACGCGACTTCCTCCTCTTCCATAGTCTGCTTTTGATGACGGCCGCGCCCGCGTGCCACCTGCCTTGTGTGCAGGCCTGCGAATTTTGGAAGGAAGCCATATGAAATTGAACGATATCCGGGTGTCCCACAAACTGTGGAGCACGATTTTGGGCCTCTTGCTGCTGCTCTTGGGTGTTGCCGCCTATACGCAGTACCGCTCTGGTCTGGCCATGGAAAAGGCGCTGGCCGATGTGCAGCGCTTTGAGGCCAACATCACCAACGCCGTGCGCTGGCAGGGCCTGACCGAAACCAATACCGAACGCTCACTGGCCAGCATTGCCACGACGGATGCCACCGTCGAGAAATTCTTCATTGACCGGCAGACCCAGGGCTCCGCGCGCATCAGCGAGGTACAGACCAAGGTGCGCGAAGTGGCAGTGTCCGACATCGACAAACAGGCGCTGGCCAAAGTGGGAGATGCCCGCACCACGTTGCTCAACACGCTGAAGAAACTTCCCGAAGTCAAAGCGACGAACGATGCAACAGCACGCCGCGATTTTGCGTTGAACGAATTTCTGCCCACCGCGCTGGCTTACATTGACGCCTTGAAGGGCTTCGTCAAAGCCCAGGAAGACCAGCGTGACGCTGCAAAAATAGAGGCCATGGAAGCACGAAGCAATGCAACCCTGCTGGGCATTGCAAGCGCCATTTTGGTGGTGGTGATCGCCGTCGTGATGGCGTGGGCTCTGGTGCGTTCCATCACTCTGCCGCTGGCCCGCGCTGTCGAAGTCGCCCGCGCCATCAGCGGTGGCGATCTCACACAAACCCTGCAGGACGACCGCAAGGACGAGTTCGGCGAGCTGTTGCAAGCGCTCTCGGAGATGGTGGCCCGGCTCAGAGGTCTGGTGTCTGAAGTGCGGCATGGGGTGGAATCGGTCTCCACTGCCTCCAACGAAATTGCCAACGGCAACCAAGACCTGTCGGCGCGCACCGAACAAACTGCCTCCAACCTGCAGGAAACTGCCGCTAGCATGGAGCAACTGACCAGCACCGTGGCCCAATCCGCAGAGACCGCGCGCCAGGCCAACCAGTTGGCCACCACGGCCGCCAGCACGGCGGCACGCGGTGGCGAAGTCGTAGGCCAGGTGGTGCACAGCATGCGCCAGATCAGCGAATCGTCCACCAAGATTGCGGACATCATCGGTGTCATTGATGGCATTGCCTTCCAGACCAACATCCTGGCGCTCAACGCCGCCGTGGAAGCTGCACGGGCCGGCGAGCAGGGGCGCGGCTTTGCCGTCGTTGCCAGCGAAGTGCGCAGCCTGGCGCAGCGCAGCGCACAGGCAGCCAAAGAGATCAAGACGCTGATCGATGCCTCGGTCCAGACCGTGGAAACCGGCTCCGCCCAGGTCAGCCACGCTGGCGAGACCATGGGTGAAATCGTTTCCAGCGTACGCCGCGTGTCGGACCTGATTGGTGAAATCACAGCCTCCTCCACCGAACAGAACGACGGCATTGGCCAGGTGAACCAAGCTGTGAGCAATCTGGACCAGATGACACAACAGAACGCAGCACTGGTTGAGGAGTCGGCCGCGGCCGCCGCCGCCGCCGCGCTGCGTGACCAGGCACATCGTCTGACTGAAGTGGTGTCGGTATTTAATGTTGGCACGCCCGCGCCCAAGACAGGGCTGCAGCGCATTGCCATGGTTTAGCCAACAACATGTCCACTCTGAACTTCCTGGGTACGCAGTTACCCATCATCCAGGCCCCGATGGCCGGTGTGCAAGGCCACGCGCTGGCCGCCGCCGTTTGTAATGCAGGCGGGCTGGGCTCCATTCCCGCCGCCATGCTGAGTCTGGACGCGCTGCGCAACGAACTCACGCAGCTTACCGCGCTGACCGACAAGCCCTACAACGTCAACTTCTTCTGCCACACACCGCCCGCGCCCGACGCGGCACGCGACGCCGTCTGGCAACAGGCGCTGCAGCCTTTTTATGCAGAACTGGGCCTGTCGCTGGCCGACATCGTTCCCAGCCCGGGCCGTGCCCCTTTTAGTGCTGAAGCGGCCGATGTGCTGGAAGCCTTCAAGCCAGCCGTGGTGAGCTTCCATTTCGGCCTGCCCTCGCCTGCATTGCTGGCACGCGTCAAAGCCTGGGGCAGCTTGGTGCTGGCATCCGCCACCACCGTGGACGAAGCCCTGTGGCTGCAAGCGAACGGCGTCGACGCCATCATTGCCCAGGGTCTGGAAGCTGGCGGGCACCGTGGCATTTTCCTGAGCGATGACCTGAGCACCCAGGTAGGCACCATGGCGCTGCTGCCGCAGATCGTGCAGGCGGTGACCGTGCCCGTGATTGCCGCAGGCGGCATTGCCGACACGGATGGCGTGGCCGCAGCCATGGCGCTGGGTGCCTCGGCCGTGCAAATTGGCACAGCCTACATGTGCTGCCCCGAGTCCACCACTTCCGCCCTGCACCGCGCGGTATTGCAGAGTCCGGCCGCACGCCATACGACGCTCACATCCTTGTTCACCGGCCGCCCGGCGCGCGGCATCGTGAACCGGCTGATGCGCGAACTGGGGCCGTTGAACCCGGCAGCCCCTGCCTTCCCGATGGCGACTGGCGCCATTGCCCCGTTGCGCGCGCGCGCCGAAAGCCAAGGCAGCACAGATTTTTCTCCCCTATGGAGCGGGCAAAACGCCTCGCAATGCCGCAATGTGCCAGCGGCCGAGCTCACGCGTGCACTGGCAGAGGGCCTGGCGCGTTAAACACCCAGAAAAGGCACCAGCGCGGTGCCCGGTAAAATAGGGATTACCCGCATCGCAGGTCGCGTCCGCGGGTAACCCACCCGACATTCCAATCACAGGACTTTTTCATGTCTCTTTTCTCCGCCGTCGAAATGGCTCCCCGCGACCCGATCCTGGGTCTGAACGAACAATTCAACGCTGACACCAACCCCAACAAGGTGAACCTGGGCGTAGGCGTGTATTTCGACGACAACGGCAAGCTGCCTCTGCTGCAGTGCGTGCAAGCCGCCGAGAAAACCATGATGGAAAAGCCCACCGCGCGTGGCTACCTGCCCATCGATGGCATCGTGGCCTACGACAATGCCGTCAAAGGCCTGGTGTTCGGTGTCGACAGCGAACCCGTGACCTCCGGCCGTGTAGCCACCGTGCAAGCCATTGGTGGCACCGGCGGTCTGAAGATCGGCGCCGACTTCCTGAAGAAGCTGAACCCTGCCGCCAAAGTGCTGATCTCCGACCCCAGTTGGGAAAACCACCGCGCGCTGTTCACCAATGCCGGCTTTACAGTCGACTCCTACGCGTACTTCGACGCAGCAGCCAACGGTGGCAAGGGTGGCGTGAACTTTGACGGCATGCTCTCCAGCCTGAACGCGGCCGCCGCTGGCACCGTGGTCGTGCTGCACGCCTGCTGCCACAACCCCACTGGCTACGACATCACCCCCGAGCAATGGGACCAAGTGATTGCCGTGGTGAAAGCCAAGAACCTGACACCGTTCCTGGACATGGCCTACCAAGGCTTTGGCTACGGTATTGCCGAAGACGGCGCCGTGATCCAGAAGTTTGTCGCCGCCGGCCTGAACTTCTTTGTCTCCACCTCCTTCTCCAAAAGCTTCAGCCTGTACGGTGAACGCGTCGGTGGCCTGTCCGTGCTCTGCAAGGACAAGGAAGAAGCCGGCCGCGTGCTCTCCCAACTCAAGATCGTCATCCGCACCAACTACTCCAACCCACCCACACACGGCGGTGCCGTAGTGGCTGCGGTGTTGAACAACCCCGAGCTGCGCGCCCTGTGGGAAAAGGAACTGGGTGAGATGCGCGTGCGCATCAAGGCCATGCGCCAAAAGCTGGTCGACGGCCTCAAAGCCGCCGGTGTCAAGCAGGACATGTCCTTCATCACCACCCAGATCGGCATGTTCAGCTACTCCGGCCTGTCCAAAGACCAGATGGTGCGTCTGCGCTCCGAATTCGGCGTCTACGGCACCGACACCGGCCGCATGTGCGTGGCCGCGCTGAACAGCAAGAACATTGACTACGTATGCCAGGCAATCGCCAAGGTCATTTAAGTAGCTAGCTCACACGAGCGGCTGGCGTCCCGAAAGCGGATGCCAGCCGCTATTTTTTTGATAGCTGCTGGCGCATAATCCACGCTCAACCCGGAGAGACTTGCATGAAAAATTTGGCGTTCGCACTGAGTATTTTGGGAGCTTTGTCTACATCACCGGCCTGGGCCTGGGGCAACCACAGCCTGCCCGCCTACCGCGCGCTGGAGGCCATGCCCGAAGTGGCCAACGCCTCCCCCGTCATTGCAGAACCGCTGGAGGCCTTTCTAAAGGCCGAGGAAAAAACCCTGGAGGCCCTGCTGGCCAGCCAGGAAGCCTGGGCCGCGGCCAATCTTGAAAACTACCCGGCACGCCCCGCCGCCCTGGCCTTTACGGCCAAACCCGGCCGCACCGATGAAACCCGCCGCCTGGCATTTCTCTCTGCCTTGCGTGTCGCGCCCAACAGCAAATTCGCGCTCTACATTCAGCCCGACCCGCGCACCAGCAGCGCCGCAGGCAACCTGTTGCCCTACGCTGCGGTCAACACCCTGCCGGAACCACCACACAGCACCTACAAGTTTGCCGCCCTGAAGGCCGGTGACCCGGTAGCCCCCCTGTCGGTGGTGGCCTCTGCGGCAGATGAGCCTGACTACGGCCTGGACATCAACCTGTGGGACGACAGCCCATCTGAATGGGGCAAGACCTACGGCTTTGGCACCCTGCCCTTTGGCAACCCGGCGCTGTCGTTCTCTACCCAGGCCCCGTTCCACATGGGTTTCATGCATGAGAGCCGCGTGCTCTACATGGCGGCCCCGTTCCTCAAGCGCACCTTCCCACGCCTGCGTTCCTACCAATACTCCACGCTGGCTGCGCTGGCCTTTCGCACCGGCCACCCCTACTGGGGCTGGCGCTTTACCGGCCTGTCCCTGCACTACCTGCAGGATCTGACCCAGCCGTACCACGCCAGCCTGGCACCTGGAGATTCCACCACCAAGCTGCTGTGGGCCAATGCACTGGCCATGGCTGGTATGTCGGGCATGAAGGACGACATGATTGTGCTGCTGTCCAACCGCCATCTGGCGCTGGAGAAATACCAGACCGAGTTGCTGGAGAACGCCGCACACAGCAAGCAGGACAGCGCGATAGAAAAAGCGCTGCGCAACACCGACAAGGACGGCAACTACCCCGAGTGGAGCGAGCATTACCTGCGTGATGTGGTCTCAACCCAGGCCGCCGCTGCCGGCCCGCAACTGGTGCAGACGCTGGTAGCCGCCATGCCCCCGGGCTACGTGTCGGACCCTGCTTTTGACTTTGGCACCAAAGAAGACACCATCAACCTGGTGACCGAACTGGCCAAGGTGGACCCGGCCGCCCGGGCCAAACTGGACGCTGCCATTGCCGAGCTGCTGGCCAACTTTGGCGCACACAGCCGCAATGCGGTGCGAGGCATCCTGAAGGCGAGTAACCGTTGAGACCGTAGATATTGGCAACGCTGCTATATTGCAACGCAACATTTCCCTGAAAGCGAGCCTCCCATGCTGTACCAGCTCTACGAAACCCAACGGTCCATGATGGAGCCGTTTTCCGATCTGGCCCAGGCTGCTGCCAAGGTCTACAACAATCCCCTGTCGTTCTTCGGTCAAAACCCGTTTGCCCAACGCATCTCCGCCGGTTACGACCTGATGCACCGCCTGGGCAAGGACTACGAAAAGCCAGAGTTCGGCCTGCGCACCATTGATGTGGACGGCGTGGACGTGGCCATCCACGAGCGCGTGGAAATCACCAAACCCTTCTGTGAGCTGCGCCGCTTCAAGCGTTTCAGTGACGACACCAAGACCCTGGACAAGATCAAGGGCCAGCCCGCCGTGCTCATCGTCGCGCCCCTGTCGGGCCATTACTCCACTCTGTTGCGTGACACGGTCAAGACCATGCTGAAGGACCACAAGGTCTACATCACCGACTGGAAAAACGCCCGCTTGGTGCCCTTGTCGGATGGTGAATTCCATCTCGACGACTACGTCAACTACGTGCAGGAGTTCATCCGCCACGTGCAGGGCAAATACGGCAACTGCCACGTCATGAGCGTGTGCCAGCCCACCGTGCCCGTGCTGGCCGCCGTGTCGCTGATGGCCAGCCGTGGCGAGACCACGCCACTGTCCATGACCATGATGGGCGGCCCCATCGACGCACGCAAGTCCCCCACGGCCGTGAACAACCTGGCCATGAACAAGAGCCACAGCTGGTTTGAAAACAACGTGATCTATCGCGTGCCCACCAGCTTCCCAGGCGCAGGACGGCGCGTGTACCCCGGTTTCCTGCAGCACACCGGCTTTGTGGCCATGAACCCGGACCACCACGCCAAGAGCCACTACGACTACTTCAAGGACCTGATCAAGGGCGACGACGTCAGCACCGACGCACACCGCAAGTTCTACGACGAGTACAACGCCGTGCTGGACATGGACGCCGACTACTACCTGGAAACCATCCACGTGGTGTTCCAAGACTACAGCCTGGTCAACGGCACCTGGGATGTGAAAAGTGTGGATGGCCAGCTGGAACGTGTGCGCCCACAGGACATCAAGACCACCGCACTGATGTCGGTGGAAGGTGAACTGGACGACATCTCCGGCTCCGGCCAGACCCAGGCGGTGCACGACATCTGCACCGGCGTGCCCAAGTCACAGCAAACACACTTCGAAGCCAAGGGCGCAGGCCACTACGGCATCTTCTCGGGCCGCCGCTGGCGCGAGCATGTGTACCCGCAGGTGAAAGCGTTCATCCTGGCGCACAGCAAGATTACCGCCGCCAACAAGGTCGCCGCTCCGGCCAAACCCACAGCACGCAAGGCTGCGCCCAAAGTGGCCGCCCCGGTGGCCAAAACTGCAGCCCCTGCCAAGGCTGCAAAAAAACAAGTAAAAGTGGCTGCAAAGCCCGCCCGTACTGCGCAGGCAGCTACCAAAACCGTAGCGCGCAAACGCGTCGCACGCAAGGCGTGAAACAGGGAAAGCGATGCACGGGGTGACGGTCGCGCGCATTCTGGATGCGCTGCCGCAAACCCAATGCACCCGCTGCGGCTACCCTGACTGCGCCGGTTATGCCCAGGCCATCGTTGACGGCGCGGCCACCATCAACCAGTGCCCTCCCGGCGGTGACGAAGGTGTCATCCGCCTGGCCACCCTCACCGGCCTGCCCCACCAGCCACTAGCCCTGGAGTTCGGCACCGAGGGGCCACGCAGCGTGGCCTTTATCGACGAGAACTGGTGCATAGGCTGCACGTTGTGTATCGACGCCTGCCCCACCGATGCAATTGTGGGCAGCAACAAACGTATGCACACCGTCATCGAAGACCACTGCACCGGTTGCGAGCTGTGCCTACCGGTGTGCCCGGTGGACTGCATCCTGCTGGAAAACGCCAGTGCACAGGCCACGGGCTGGCAGGCCTGGTCTGTAGAGCAGGCAGACACCGCGCGAAAACGCTATGAATTTCATAGCTTGCGGCGCACGCGGGATGAGGGCGAACAGGCTAAAAGGCTTGAAGAAAAGGCCGAGGCCAAGCTGGCAGATCTGCCAGCGCACTCCCAACACACCGACCCGGCAGTACTGGACAAGAAACGTGCCGTGATTGAAGCGGCGCTGGCCCGGGCGCGTGCCAAGCGGGCCACTCCGTCCTAGTTCGCCACCAGGTTTTTGTAGACCCCGCATCCCACATAGACATCGTCCACCTGCTGGACGTACGAGAGCTTGGTTTGTACCTTGCCAGTTGCAGGGTTGGTGATTTCGTACTCCACCCAACCCGGGCCCTGGCTGGCCTGCTGGATGATGGAGGCAATCAGCGCATCGCCGTCGATCCCGGCAACATCCTGCACCCGCGTATTCACCTTGGCCGCGTTACCGCCAAAGGCCAGGTAGGTACCCTTTCCGTCCAGCACAAAGACATACATATCGCGGTCAAACAGGCTGGTTTCCTTGAGTGTGACCTCACGCAGGAACGTGTCGCGCGACCCGCTGCGCTGGCGCAATGCCATGGCGCGCTCCACCAAGGCGCGCGCTTCGTCGGTGGTACCCTGCTGCAGCTTGAATACTTCCACCGCTTTGGACAGCGTGGAAGCGCGGTCCTGCAGGTCGGTCGACTGGCTGACCGCACGCTCCACCATAGCCGCGTTCTGCTGCGTGATCTCGTCGAGCTGGCGCACGGCAGAAGTAATCTCAGACAGGCTGGAGCTTTGCTCTGCGCTGGACGACGATATCTGCGACATATTGACCGCCACGCCACGCACGCCTTCCACGATGCGGTTGATGTTCTCGCCCGCCGCGCGAATTTGCGCAACACCCGTGGCCACTTGTGCACTGGACGAGGTGATGAGCTTGCGGATTTCCTTGGCCGACTCGGCCGAGCGCCCGGCCAGCGAGCGCACTTCCGACGCCACCACGGCAAAACCGCGCCCCGACTCGCCAGCCCGTGCAGCTTCCACCGCCGCGTTCAGCGCCAGGATATTGGTCTGGAAAGCCAAGCCATCAATCACCCCCACGATCTCGTCCATGCGTTTGGTGCTCGCCTCGATGGCCTCCACCGAGGCAATCGCCTGCACCATGCCGCGCGCGCCGTCTTCAGCCGTCTCGCGCACGCGCTGGGTGGTGGTGTCGGACTGCTGCGCCACCTGGGCATTGCCCTCCACGGTGGAGGAAAGCTCCTCCACACTGGCCGCAGTTTGCTCCAGGTTAGCAGCCTGTTGCTCCGTGCGGCTGGACAGTGCCTCATTGCCACGCACCAGGCTTTCCCCAGCATGGGCCACCAGCGCCGCGTTGCTGCGCACGCTGGCAACCATGATGGACACATTGGTCACCATTGCCTGCATGGCGATAACCATGTCGGACAGCTCGTCCTTGCCAAGTACATTGGTTTTGTGGCGCAGGTTGCCGCTGGCGGTCTGTTTCATGAACTCCAGCACTTCTCGCAAATCGGCCATGAAGCTCAGGTTGAAGGCCAGCATGAAATACACCACCAAGAGCATAGCCACACCACTGCCAACTACCGTCATCCACAACAGGCGGATTCCATCAGCCAACCTGCTCTGCAACTGCTCTTGCACCCCTGCGATGGAGGAGCGCTGGAACTTTGTCACCTCGCCAATGGTCTGGGTACCCGCAGCGAAATAGGTTTGCGAATCGCTGATGGCGGCCCCGGGCGCAAAACGCTCGCGCGCCATGCGGGTGAACTCGGTGGTAGCCGTTTGGGCCAGCGTGGCGGCGGGATCTTTGGAGCCCAGTTTGACCATCAAACTTTGCGAGTACTGCGCGTCGCGCACCCAGGCGTCCAGCGCATCCAGCTGCAAGCGCACGCGCACCGCGCCCGCTTCGTCCAGCGTGGGCTGGCTCAGCAGGCCCGCACCCAGGCCGCGCAGCTTGCCCACCTGCTCGGTCCAGGGAATCACGCGCGACACCACCGTATCCATCAGCAGGTAAGTCAGGGGATCTGGGTCATAGAGCAGGCTTGAGCTGTCGGCAAGGCCGTAGACAAAACGCCCCAAATCCTCCACCAGCGCAGTGTGCCGGGCAAAACTCTCTGGGGCAGGCTTGCCCTCCAGCGAGGGAACCAGGGCATCTATGCGGGTGCGCAGTTCAGGCCAGGCCGCAGGCACGGCAAAGGTGGTGATGGCGCTCAGCTTTTTGTCCAGGCTGTCACGCGCAGCGCGCAAGGCTTCGCGGGTTTTATCCCGCCCGGCCTGGGCACTGGTGTTGCCCGACAACACCATGTTCGATTGGCCGCGGTGGGTCTGGATCTGGCGGATCAACTCGCTGGTGTCATCCACCAGCGCAATACCTTCGAGCTCGGCACGGGCGATCTCGATGTCATTGACCTCGCGCATGATCAGTTGCCAGACGATGGCCAGCATGGGCAGCAGCAGCACAGCCGAGAGCACGCCCAGCTTGGTGCCAAAGCGCATCTTGCGCATTCCCCACATGCCCGCCGAAAAAAACTGACCCATTTTCATTTTGTCTCCTCGTCTGCGCGTTGGCATGGGCTCCCGAAAACCCGGTCAGCCCCTGTCCCGCCAACCTATGGCGTAGGACCATTCAACCATCACTAGCTGACTCTAATCCTACCGAAAGCATCCAAAACGCGAAGAAGCCGACAAAAAGGCCCGTCAATTGCGCCCAAAGGACCGCTCAAACAGACAAAGCGGCCACCACTTCCGGGGGCGCCTGCACCAGCTCGATCAGCACGCCTTCGCCGGCAATGGGGAATTCGTCGTTGCTCTTGGGGTGCAAAAAGCAGATGTCAAACCCCGCCGCCCCCTTGCGGATACCACCCGGCGCAAAACGCACCCCCTTGGCCGTGAGCCATTCCACCGCCAGTGGCAAATCGTCAATCCACAAGCCCACGTGGTTCAGCGGCGTGGTGTGCACTGCGGGCTTCTTGTCTGGGTCCAGCGGCTGCATCAAATCGACCTCGACCTTGAACGGGCCCGAGCCGATGGCGCAGATGTCCTCGTCAACATTCTCTTTTTCGCTCTTGAACGTGCCGGTGACTTCCAGGCCCAGCATGTCCACCCACAGCGTCTGCAGGCGTTTCTTGTCCGGGCCGCCAATGGCGATCTGCTGGATGCCCAGCACTTTAAAGGGTCTTTGACTCATGCGAACTCCACCTGAGCGTTTATGCGAATTCGATGATCGCTTGGTCCACACTCAGGCTTTCACCCTTGGTCGCCAGCACCTTGCCCACCACGCCATCGGCTGCAGCGAACAGCACGTTCTCCATTTTCATGGCTTCAATCACCGCCACACGCTCACCCGCCTGCACCTTCTGGCCCACGGTGACGGCCACATCGACCAGCAGGCCCGGCATGGGCGACAGCACGTAGCGGCTCATGTCGGGCGGCGCCTTGTGCGGCATCAGCGCGTGCAACTCGGCCATGCGCGGCGACATCACCAGCGCGTCGATACGCGTGCCGTTGTGCTGCACGCGCAAGGCCAGCGGGTTCTTGGGCGTGCCGCGCTCGATCTGGGCAGTAAACGCCTTGTCATTCACCGTGCCATGGATGCAGATGTCGTTAAGGCGTGAACTGCTACGAATTTCATAGCTGGTTGCGCCCACCCGTACTCGGGCAGAGCCGGTTTCGCCTACAAATTCGTCCACGTGCACTGCCTTGTAGCTGTTGTTGCCAGCAGCATCCAGCGTGACCACTACATAGTCTTTGCCCGCGTTGACGGCGTAGCCGGGCAATTGCCCGGTCAGGCTGGTCGCGCGCTCACGCGACTTGCGGCGCACAAAGGCCGCCAACGCCACCAAGAAGTCAGCGTCGTCATGCGGCACGTCTTCGGCAAAGAAGCCCTTGCCATAGTTCTCGGCGATGAAACCGGTATTGAAGTCCCCCGCCACAAACCTGGGGTGCGCCAGCAAGGCGGCCTGGAATGGAATGTTGCTGGACACACCACGAATCACAAAACCGTTCAAGGCTTCACGCATCTTGGCAATTGCGTCCAGCCGGTCCGTGCCGTGCACGATCAGCTTGGCAATCATCGAGTCGTAAAACATCGGAATCTCGCCACCATCCTGCACACCGGTATCGACACGCACGCCACCAAACACACCCGTTCGGGCTGAGCCTGTCGAAGCCCCCCCAAGCCCTTCGACAGGCTCAGGGCGAACGGATGCAGCAAACAGGGTCTGCTCGGGCGGCGCAAAGCGCACCAGGCGGCCCGTACTGGGCAGGAAGTTGCGGAACGGGTCTTCGGCATTGATGCGGCACTCGATGGCCCAGCCATTGCGCTGCACATCCTTTTGCGCCAGCGGCAGCTTCTCGCCCGCCGCCACGCGGATCATCAACTCCACCAGGTCCAAGCCGGTGATGGCTTCGGTCACCGGGTGCTCCACCTGCAGGCGCGTGTTCATTTCCAGAAAGTAAAAGCTCTGGTCTTTGCCGACCACAAACTCCACCGTGCCTGCGCTCTGGTACTTCACGGCCTTGGCCAAGGCCACAGCCTGCTCGCCCATCGCCTTGCGTGTCGCGTCGCTGATAAACGGGCTTGGCGCTTCTTCAATCACCTTCTGGTGGCGGCGCTGGATCGAGCATTCGCGCTCGTTCAGGTAAATCACGTTGCCGTGGCTGTCACCCATCAACTGGATCTCGATATGGCGCGGTTCTTCGACAAACTTTTCGATGAACACGCGGTCGTCGCCAAAGCTGTTGCGCGCCTCGTTGCGACAGGAGGTGAAGCCTTCAAAAGCTTCCTTGTCGTTGAACGCCACGCGCAAGCCCTTGCCACCGCCGCCTGCCGACGCCTTGATCATCACGGGGTAACCAATGCCTTGGGCGATTTCGACGGCCTTCTCTGCGGTTTCAATTGCATCGTTGACGCCGGGAATGCAGTTCACACCCGCCTTGCCCGCCAGCTTTTTCGATTCGATCTTGTCGCCCATCGCAGCAATCGAATAATGCTTGGGACCGATGAAGGTAATGCCCTCTTCTTCCACCCGTTTGGAGAACTCCGCGTTCTCGCTCAGGAAGCCGTAACCCGGGTGCACGGCTTGCGCGCCGGTTTGTTTGCAGGCGGCAATGATCTTGTCGGCCAACAAATAACTCTCGCGGCTGGGTGCGGGGCCGATGTTGACTGCTTCGTCGGCCAACGCCACGTGGCGTGCTTCCTTGTCGGCATCGGAATACACGGCGACCGTCTTGATGCCCATTTTTTTCGCAGTAGCGATAACACGGCACGCGATCTCTCCGCGGTTGGCAATTAGGATTTTTGTAAACATTTTTGTCCTCAATACAAATCTATTTGGAATGAGCGCAGGAGTACAGCCACTCCGTCTGCCACGTTCTTAACAAGGCTTTCCCAGGCGAAGGCATTTCTTTTGCATAAATGAAGTTAATCATTTCATCAATTAGTGGGGCTGATGAAACATTGAGAGAGGCAGCTATGCTCTTTGGATGACCATTCACACGCATAAGATAAGCAGGCCTCAATAGCGTCAGACTTGTTCGACATGCCGAAATTCGATCATGGCTCAACTTCGAATCAATCCGTGCAAGACAAGTGACAAGAGCCTGACTAGAGAAGTCTTTCTCAACATTCGATTTATCCACCAGTTCAAGATTTGAAGAATTCAAGCTGCGACGCAGCGTCTGAATTTGGGCAGCATACTGAGAGTCGTTTCCAAGAATCACCAAATCCTCGACAACAGTGCATTGCTCCCACGCGTCATTGGATGCATGTGCAATGTTTGACGAAAACGCAACATAGCAAGCGATCAGCCCAACTAGAGTTCTCATGATTTGGATGAGAGGGCTCTCGTGCTTCCACCACGGTTAGCAATATAGTTTTTTTCGACCATTCGTCATCTCCTATTCGGGAGTCAGTTTTTGCACTTTGCGCAGCGGCGTGAAGTGCCACCAGGGTTGTGCGGGGCCACCGTTCATGAAATCTTTGGCGGCCAGAAAAGTATCGAGAACGCAGGGGTCGTGGCGCTTGCCCATGGGCGTGCGCAATGCCTCAAACGTTGCAACGGGGTCCATCGCCGCCACATCGGCAGGCGTATTGACGCCCAGACCACGCAAGTCCTGCGCGATGGACTTTCCGACATTCGGGATGTCCGTCAGCACTTTGGCTTGTGAAGCGTGCACCGCCTTAGGCATACCACCCCTTCACGAGTGGTCTGCCTGGCCGTTTTGCGCAGGTAAAGGAGGAGCGCGCAGCGCGGGGGACACGGAGCAAAACGGTCGGGCAGACCGCTCGTGCGCACCGCAAACCAACGCTCGCCGTGCGCATGATCACAGCGGAATGTTCCCGTGCTTGCGCCACGGGTTTTCCAACTTCTTGTCTTTGAGCATCACCAGGCTGCGGCAGATGCGTTTACGGGTTTCGTGCGGCAGGATCACGTCGTCGATAAAGCCGCGTGCGCCGGCCACGAACGGGTTCGCAAAGCGGGCCTTGTATTCGGCTTCCTTCGCGGCCAGCTTGGCGGGGTCGCCCTTGTCTTCGCGGAAGATGATTTCCACCGCGCCCTTGGCCCCCATCACCGCGATCTCGGCGTTGGGCCAGGCGAAATTCACATCGCCGCGCAGGTGCTTGGACGCCATCACGTCGTACGCGCCGCCATAGGCCTTGCGCGTGATCACCGTGATCTTGGGCACGGTGCACTCGGCATACGCATAGAGCAGCTTCGCGCCATGCTTGATGATGCCGCCGTACTCCTGGCTGGTGCCGGGCATGAAGCCGGGCACGTCCACAAACGTGATCACCGGGATGTTGAACGCATCGCAGAAGCGCACAAAGCGCGCGGCTTTGATACTGCTCTTGATGTCCAGGCAGCCTGCCAACACCAGCGGCTGGTTGGCCACGATGCCCACGGTCTGACCATCCATGCGCGCAAAACCAATGATGATGTTCTTCGCGTACTCCGGCTGAATCTCAAAGAAGTCGCCATCGTCCACCGTCTTGACGATCAGCTCCTTCATGTCATACGGCTTGTTCGGGTTGTCCGGCACCAGCGTGTCCAGGCTCGCGTCCATGCGGTCCAGCGGATCACCGCTCTTGCGCACGGGCGCTTTCTCGCGGTTGCTTAAGGGGAGGTAGTTGTACAGGCGGCGCAGCATCAGCAGCGCTTCCACATCATTCTCAAACGCCAGATCAGCCACGCCGCTCTTGGTCGTGTGCGTGATTGCGCCGCCCAATTCTTCGGCGGTCACTTCTTCGTGCGTCACGGTCTTCACCACTTCGGGGCCGGTGACGAACATGTAGCTGGAGTCTTTCACCATGAAGATGAAGTCGGTCATCGCAGGCGAATACACCGCACCACCTGCGCTTGGGCCCATGATCATGCTGATCTGCGGAATCACGCCGCTGGCCATCACATTGCGCTGGAACACGTCGGCATAGCCGCCCAAGGAGGCCACGCCTTCCTGAATGCGCGCACCGCCCGAATCGTTCAGGCCGATTACCGGCGCGCCCACCTTCATCGCCTGGTCCATCACCTTGCAAATCTTCTCGGCGTGCGCTTCGGAGAGTGCGCCGCCAAACACCGTGAAGTCCTGGCTGTAGACGAACACCAGGCGGCCGTTGATCATTCCGTAGCCGGTGACCACGCCATCGCCGGGAATCTTCTGGTCTTGCATACCGAAGTCCACGCAGCGGTGTTCGACAAACATGTCCCACTCTTCAAAAGTGCCTTCGTCCAGCAAAATCTCCAGCCGCTCGCGCGCCGTCAGCTTGCCCTTTTTGTGTTGCGCGGCGATGCGTTTTTCGCCGCCGCCCTGGCGCGCGAGTTCGCGCTTGGCTTCCAGTTGTTCAAGAATGTCTTGCATGGGGGTTCTTCTTTCCGAAACTAAAAATCCGTTCGCCCTGAGCCTGTCGAAGGGCTTGCAATGGTGTTCGCATGGGCTTCGACAGGCTCAGCCCGAACGGCGTGGGTGGGCTCAGCCCTAACGGTAAAAACTTGACTTGCGGCTGCGAGCAGATTTCGTGCTGCAGTGCTGGCGGCCATCTGGCCGGACTGCACCGCTTTGGTCAGTTGCGGCAGTTGCTCGCGCACTGCCGGATTGTTCTTGAACGATTGCTTGAGCCCAGCGTCAATGCGCTCCCACATCCACGCCAAAGACTGGTTTTGACGGCGACTCGCCAGATTGCCGTTGGCGGTTTGCAGAGTTTGAAACTCGGACACCGCAGTCCAGAACTTGTCCACGCCCTGGCCCATCAAGGCGCTGAGTGAAATGACTTTCGGCGACCAATGTTTATCGCTGTGCGGATCGTTCGGGTTGCCGTGCATGCCCAGCAGCCGCAGGCTCGACGTGATCAGCGCCTGCGCGCGCGTTGCGGCGTCGGCGTCGATGTCGGCCTTGTTGATGACTACCAAGTCGGCCAGCTCCATCACGCCCTTCTTGATCGCCTGCAAGTCGTCGCCCGCATTGGGTAACTGCATCAGCACAAACATGTCCGACATGCCCTGCACCGCAGTCTCGCTCTGTCCCACGCCCACGGTTTCGACGATCACGATGTCGTAGCCCGCCGCTTCGCAAACCAGCATGGCCTCGCGCGTCTTTTCGGCCACACCGCCCAGCGTGCCACTGCTGGGGCTCGGGCGGATATACGCCTTCTCGTGCATCGAGAGCTTTTCCATCCGCGTCTTGTCGCCCAGGATGGAGCCGCCCGACACTGTGCTCGACGGGTCAATCGTCAACACCGCCACGCGGTGGCCCTTGTCAATCAGGTACAGGCCCAGCACTTCAATGAACGTGCTCTTGCCCACGCCCGGCACGCCGCTGATGCCAAGCCGCAGAGACTTGCCGGTGTGCGGCAGCAAGGCAGTCAGCAACTCGTCGGCCTGCGCGCGGTGGTCGGTGCGGGTGGATTCCAGCAGCGTGATGGCTTTAGCAATCGCGCGGCGTTGCTGATTGGCCGCACCGGTGTCCAGAACTGCGCCGACCAACCCACTCCGTTCGCCCTGAGCCTGTCGAAGGGTTGCAAGGGCTTCGACAGGCTCAGCCCGAACGGGACGCTGCCCTTCGACAGAGCCTGTCCTGAGCTTGTCGAAGGGCTCAGGGCGAACGGTGAGATTGGTGATTCGAACGGGATTTTTTGATTTCGCCAATTCTTGGACCAGCTCCCAATCGCCAGCTATCAACGCCTCTTTCTTCACCCGCGACCAACCCTTGATCTGCTGCTCAAACGCAATCGCGCCCTCGCGCGTATCAAACTCTCCTTGCCAAACGAGTTGCACCGGCTTGCGTGTCAAGGTGTATCCGATCTCACCGGCGTCATGCTGCTGCAAACGTGACGCAATGTCGTCGGTTTGGCCACAGTAGTACGAGTTGTCGGAGCAGCGCAGCAAATAAACGAAGAAGGGGCGCATGGGTTCTAGGATTGGCTCAGGGCTTCGACAGGCTCAGCCCGAACGGGGTGGGACTCAACCCAAGGGGAAGGGGGCTCAGCCCGACCACCGGCTCAAACGCCAAACGGGAATGCAAAGCCATCAGGCCAGCGCCTTTTCAATCTGGCTCAGCACGTCGCGCGCGCTTACCGGGATCGGCGTGCCCGGGCCGTAGATGCCTTTGACGCCTGCGGCGTACAAAAAGTCGTAGTCCTGGCGCGGGATCACGCCGCCGACGAAAACGATGATGTCGTCGGCGCCCTGCTTTTTCAGCTCGGCAATGATGGCGGGTACCAGCGTCTTGTGGCCTGCGGCAAGTGTGGAAACGCCGACCGCGTGCACGTCGTTTTCAATCGCCTGGCGGGCGCATTCTTCGGGGGTCTGGAACAGCGGGCCCATGTCCACGTCAAAGCCCAGGTCGGCAAACGCGGTGGCTACCACTTTGGCGCCGCGGTCGTGGCCGTCCTGGCCCAGCTTGCTGATCATCACGCGCGGGCGGCGGCCCTGTTTCTCGGCGAAGCCTGCAATGTCGGCCTTCAACACGTTCCAGTATTCCATCGTGTCTCCATTGGAAGAGTCGTAAGCCGCAGCGTACACGCCCGAGACCTTGTTGGTATCGGCGCGGTGGCGGCCAAAGGCTTTCTCCAAAGCGTCGCTCACTTCGCCCACGGTGGCGCGCAGGCGCACGGCCTGAATCGTCAGGTCCAGCAGGTTGCCCGTGCCGTTCTCTGCTGCAAAAGTGATAGCTGCCAGCGCACTGTCTACGCGGGCTGCGTCACGATTTGCCTTGATATTTTGCAGCCGCGCAATCTGCCCGTCGCGCACCGCGACGTTGTCGATATCGCGCGCTTCAATCACGTCTTCGGTCTTCAGCTTGTATTTGTTGACGCCCACGATCACGTCCTGCCCGCTGTCGATGCGCGCCTGCTTTTCGGCGGCGGCGGCTTCGATCTTCAGCTTGGCCCAGCCGCTGTCCACGGCCTTGGTCATGCCGCCCATGGCCTCGACTTCTTCGATGATGGTCCAGGCCGCGTCGGCCATGTCCTGCGTCAGCTTTTCCATCATGTAGCTGCCCGCCCACGGGTCGATCACGTTGGTGATGTGCGTCTCTTCCTGGATGATGAGCTGCGTGTTGCGGGCAATGCGCGCGCTGAACTCAGTGGGCAGCGCAATGGCTTCGTCAAAGCTGTTGGTGTGCAGGCTTTGCGTGCCGCCAAACACCGCGGCCATCGCCTCGATGGTGGTGCGCACCACGTTGTTGTACGGGTCTTGCTCGGTCAGGCTCCAGCCGCTGGTCTGGCAGTGCGTGCGCAGCATCAGGCTCTTGGGCGCCTTCGCGTCAAAGCCCTTCATGATGCGGCACCACAGCAGCCGCGCCGCGCGCATCTTGGCAACCTCCAGATAGAAGTTCATGCCAATCGCCCAGAAGAACGACAGGCGCCCGGCAAACTCGTCCACGTCCAGCCCGGTGGCAATCGCTGTCTTCACATACTCCTTGCCGTCGGCCAGCGTAAAGGCCAGCTCCAGCGCCTGGTTCGCGCCCGCCTCCTGCATGTGATAACCCGAGATGCTGATCGAGTTGAACTTGGGCATGTTCTTGGCCGTGTAGCCAATGATGTCGCCGATGATGCGCATGCTGGGCGCGGGCGGGTAGATGTAGGTGTTGCGCACCATGAACTCTTTCAGAATGTCGTTCTGAATCGTTCCGCTCAACTGGTCCTGGCTCACGCCCTGCTCTTCGGCCGCCACCACATAGCCCGCCAACACCGGCAACACCGCGCCGTTCATCGTCATCGAGACCGATACCTTGTCCAGCGGAATCTGGTCGAACAGGATCTTCATGTCCTCGACCGAATCAATCGCCACACCGGCCTTGCCCACGTCGCCGGTTACGCGCGGATGGTCGCTGTCATAGCCGCGGTGCGTTGCCAGATCGAACGCCACGCTCACGCCCTGCCCGCCTGCGGCCAGCGCCTTGCGGTAGAAGGCGTTGGACTCTTCGGCGGTAGAGAAGCCCGCGTACTGGCGGATCGTCCAGGGGCGCACGGCGTACATCGTTGCCTGCGGGCCGCGCAGGTAGGGCTCAAAGCCCGGCAGCGTGTCAGCGTGCTGCAAGTGGGCCGTGTCTGCCGCCGTATAGAGGGGTTTGACCGCGATGCCATCGGGCGTGATCCAGTTCAGCGCGTCCACATTGCCGCCGGGAGCGGACTTGGCGGCGGCTTTGGCCCAGGCGTCCAGCGTGGCGGTTTTGAATTCGGGAGTTTTATCGGTCATGTGCTGTATCCGCCGGGGTCAGCCCAGACGGTTTCAAAAGGTACGCAGAGTTTACATTATTCATAATTATGAATTCAGAATACGTATTTTCACTTACACTTTGGGCATGACGGCCGTCTCTACTGCTCCCTTAGCCAGCAAATCACTCGCGCCACGCCCGCTTTATGAAGAAGTGGCCGAGCTGCTGCGCCAGCGCATTTTCAAGCGCGAGCTGGAACCTGGCAACTGGATTGACGAATTAAAAATCGCCGAGGAATACGGCATCAGCCGCACCCCCCTGCGCGAGGCGCTGAAAGTATTGGCCGCCGAAGGCCTGGTGACCATGAAGGTACGCCGTGGCGCCTATGTGACCGAGGTGTCCAAGACCGACCTGAGCGATGTGTACCACCTGCTCAGCCTGCTGGAGAGCGACGCGGCGGGCGTTGTCGCCACCAAGGCCACCGATGCTGAACTGGCGGAGTTGAAAGCGATCCACAAAGAGCTGGAGATTGCGGCGAAACCCATTGCTGCCGGCAAGGCCAACACAGATGAGTTCTTCGCGACAAATGAGCGCTTTCACATGCGCCTGCTCGCCATCGCCAACAACCGCTGGCGCGACCAGATGGTGGCCGACCTGCGCAAGGTCATGAAACTCAACCGCCACAACTCCCTGCTCAAAACCGGCCGCATCGCCGAGTCACTGGCCGAGCATCAGGCCATCATGCTGGCCCTGACTTCGCGAGATGCAGTGTTGACGCAGCAGCGCATGCGGGAGCATTTTGCGAATGGGTTGGAGGCGGCGGAGTAGCACCTAAAACCGCGCGTTGCCCGCTATGCCTAAATTATTGATCTTGGTCTTACGCAATAATTTCAGCAGCAGATTGCGACAACTGCGCAACACGGGATACAGCACTGCTGCACGCCATGGCGACTTGAAGAGCCAGTAGTTCAGGCGATTGAAAATGCCAGATGTGCTGCCAATCAGCGCCAGAGCGTGGATTGCGTCTGCGCCGTAATACAGCACACCGCCGAGTTTGACGACCATGCCCTGGTCGATGTCCCAACCGAGGTTGGTGATTTCAGCCAGCACCGGATCATTCGATCGCGCATCCACCAAAACCAACTCCCCCACCGTTTCGCGAATGCGGACCACACGGCAATAGTTGTCGCAAGCAGGGCACTCCGCGTCGTAGACCAGCAAAACAACGGGGCGCGAATTGGTACTCATGCGTTCAAACTCCTACCAAGGTCCGTCCGCGTTCCCAAGAGAATGCAAAGGGCAACAGCACCAGAGCCAGACCTTTGAACAGTCCCGTACGTGTGCACATTGCGATGCATAGAGCGGGCAAGCCTTGTATGCGAGCTTGCCCATAGTGCAGTGACAGCCTTCGCAACGACGGGTCGTGGTCAAAGTGCACTCTTGCGCCAACCAGCGTTTGCAAAAAATGCGCTGAGATGTGGGCTGCGGGGCCAGTTATGCGCGCATCTGGATACGGTCGAACACTACCAGCGCGCCTGCACAACGCAAACAGTTGAGCCAGCCCGAAAGACGATCCGGCGGCGGACCAGGCAGCCAACCGACAGGTTCGGAGTTCCTTGCGTAGCGGCAGATCTTCTGGCAAACGGACGCTCCAGACCCAACCCAGCTTTTGGAACACCACCAAGGCCCACCAGCCTGGGTCCCATTCGCCAGCGAACAGTCCCAACTTCGCGGAGCCCGGATATGCATGATGATTGTTGTGCCACGACTCGCCCATGGTGAGCAAAGAAGTCCAGCGGATATTGCGTCCTTGAACTGCCGCATCCTGCACTTCGTAATTCATGTCCCCGTGGTTGTGGGCAAAGTACCCAATCAACCAGTGGCCTAACACGCCAGCCGTTACGCGTGCACAAACACCCCAGTAAACATAAGCCCAGCCTCCCAGCCAATACAAAAGCAGTGCCGGCGGCAATTGCTGAAGCATCCAGGTGCGCTCCAGCCAAAGGAAGAAGCGGTCGTTTGCTACACGCGGCTCAATATGGATTTCCGGTGGATGGGCCAAATGCAATTCACAGCAAAGCTGCCACCACGCATCTCGCCAGAAGGAGCTGCCATGTCGCAAATACGGATGGCAGTCCGACAGGCGCTGCGCGAAGTCACGCAGTTCGTGTTGGCGCATCAGCCCGAGCGGCCCTGCCAGGCCAACCTGTACACCAAGATAGACCAATATGTTTTCCAGCCACTTGGGACATTGGTAACTGTTGTGGATCAGCTTGCGATGGCTACCCAATGAATGACCTAACAGCAGAACCGCTCCCGTCACCAACACGAATACGGCAAATGCATCCCAGCGCAACGTTGCCATCCCACCAACAAGCGCAGCGCCCGCCATGCCAACAAACCAAAGAAACTTGGTCCATGACAACTCAACGGTGCCCTGAAGCACACTTGTTGCCTGATCCAATTGAACACGGTGGGACTTCAGACTTAGAGGAATTTCAGACATATCGAGTCCTTTACAACAAGCAATGGGTTATGGCTTCTGTTTGCCTTTTGCCAGCGCGCGCGACTCCTTCTTCAACGGGCCGGCTACAGGGCAAAGCTCAAATGCGAAGCCTGTGAGGCTGGTGACAAGGTTGTCCGCATTGAGGCGATACATCACAAACGAACCTTGGCGTTCACTAATCACCAGCCCAGCGTTTTCAAGCACTGACAGGTGACGAGAAATAGCCGGCGTACTCATTGCAAAACGCTCGGCCAGTTGCGAGGTGCTCAGCTCCGCTTCAGACAAATAGGCCAGGATTTGGCGGCGCGGGCTGGATGCCAAGGCTTCAAAGACTTTATCGATGGACATGAATATAAATTAACTTATTTGTTAATTAGTTTATTCGAAATTGAAGGCGTGTCAACTGGTCGAAAGTAATTCAACCGAATCGAAGTAAGTCAGATATCTAGCAACTGCTGGCATGACCAGATGGTGGCCGACCTGCGCAAGGTCATGAAGCTCAACCGCCACAACTCCCTGCTCAAGACCGGCCGCATCGCCGAGTCACTGGCTGAACATCAAGCCATCATGGCCGCGCTGCTGGCGCGGGATGCGGGGCGCAGCACGCAGGAAAGGATGCGGGAGCATTTTGCGAATGGGTTGGAGGCGGCGGAGTAGATATCCTATGCAGCACGTACGCTAGGTTCGCAACCGTAATTCACGCCAGACCGACCGATTGCCAATGTGTTGTGTTTTTTATTACTCTATGCAGGGTGACGAAACCAAAAGAAATACGATGCGTGCATCGCGCCTAACTAGGCCTTTTTTCATCCCGGCCATCAAGAATTTCCCCCGGCTTGTAACGATCGCAATAGACCTCAACGCCAAGCTTCATGAACAACGCCGTCACTGGCACCGCAACCGCTTTTGCAGCAAACCCCAAATCAAGTAGTGCGGCTGACACGGCGATCGCATAATATTTTTTATTCAATACATGCGCCATCCCGTTGGTATACCAAGCCTTGTATATCTCACTTTGAGGATCACAAAGCGACGTCCAGATCACTAGCTTTAGCGAAGCGAAGAAGCTGCGACCTTGCTCCACTTTTTTCTCAAGCATGGCTGGAGCTGGCAAATACAAGACCTCAGTCATGGTTAGCTTTTCTCGAGAAGCCCTATCTACACGAAATACAAATTCAATGACGTCACGCGGCAAGGCCGCTGCAATTTGTGCGTAAAGCTCGTCTTCAGTTTTAGTCTTCACGGCTTCGATAGCCTCTGCATCGATTGAGTCCGGCAACAATGGCTCGTGCAGACGATCACGTACAGCCGATATATAACTTTCGAGCTGATAGCGGGAGGTCACGCTTTCAATAAAACTCCGCCTACGTGCTGCATCCTTAATCGACTTTCCTTGCAACACCTTTGCAATCAATGGTTCAGCCTCGGATATCTTTTTTTGCCGAATCAAGCAAACGACAAGCAGTGCCTTGGCCTCCAAATGAACGCGTGTACTTTCGGCTGTTTTCGCGCAGATTCCGCGAAAACCGGCCTCGGCCGTAAAGAGTTCTCCAGCATTTAATGCCGCCTCAAAGAGCCAAGTCTTTGACCGCATCAATCGAGTTTCGTGACCGGTTGCACGAAGCAGGATTTGGATATCTTTTGCTATCTCTTTCGCTTGCTGGTAATCCGCTGCATAAACCGCTGCTCGAAGTGCGGGTTCAAGTACGGAAAGGCGTGTCTTCTGTTCATTTGTTAGGGACGGCGGGTTTGGCATAGCAATTCGTTCAGCTTGCCATCACCGTCAAACTTGGCTTACCAGCAATATTCCCCTGCACCATGATTGCCTCCCAGCATTCTTTAAGTGCTCGATTTATAACTCAATCGTGAGCCTAGTGGGGTTGCGATCCTCAACAAAAAGGCCGGGGTGTCAGTTGGACATGCAAACAAAATCGGGCTCCAGAGTCCACGGAATTTGCGTAGGCCGCTTCTCTTTTGATAGCGAACACCATCGATAACCCAGTAACTCTGGTGCAGCAGCAGTGATACTAGCGGGGCATCGCGCACTTTCTCTGGCGAATTTCCGCTAACAGCCTTACCCATCATTTCGTCACCCACCAAAGCATTCCCCGCATTCGTCCTTGAGACTCCTCTCATCACCAGCCAGAGGAGCCGCCATGACCATCACCTGTTTCATCCGCTACGAAATCGACCCGTTCAAGAAAGACCAGTTCACGGCCTATGCTGAAAACTGGGCCCGCATCATCCCCCGGCTGGGTGGGCATTTGCTGGGCTACTTTGTGCCGCATGAGGGCAGCAACTACGAGGCGTGGGGGCTGATCTCCTTCGCCAGCCTGGCGGCGTATGAGGCCTACCGCCAGCGGTTGCGCGCGGACGATGAGGCGCAGGCGAACTTTGCGTTTGCGCAGCAGGAGCGTTTTATCCTGAAGGAAGAGCGCAGCTTCCCCCAGCCGGTGCCCGCCAGCTACCTGCGGGCACCCACCGGCTATATTGAAGCCGCATGAAATCCGCCCCCTTTACTGCCGCACCAGCTGCGCCGTCAGCCACACCCTACGAGCCCAAGCTGGCCAGCGTTGCCGCGGTGATTGCCGACGCCACGCGTGCGCGCATGCTCAGCTACCTGCTGGCGGGCGACTACGCCAGCGCGGGCGAGCTGGCGCGGGCCGCATCCGTCACGCCCGCCACGGCCAGCGGGCATTTGGGCAAGCTGATGGCGGCAGAGCTGCTGGTGTGCGAGCAGCGCGGGCGGCACCGCTACTACCGGCTTGCCGACGACGAAGTGGCCCACGCGCTGGAGGCGGTGGCGCTGATTGCCGAGCGCCGCACCCACACCGCCACCTGGGCCAACCCCACGCGCCAGCGGCTGCGCTTTGCCCGCTGCTGCTACGGGCACCTGGCGGGGCAACTGGGCGTGGAGCTGTTTTCGCAGCTCTTATCCAAAGAGTGGCTCGCGCCCGTCAGCGATGGCTACCTGCTCACCGCGCACGGCAAGGCCGCGCTGGATGCAATGGGCTTTGCGGTGGATGGCATGGACCAAGCCAAGCCGTCCACCCCCACCCGCGTGGCCTACCGCTGCCTCGATTGGTCCGAGCGCCGCGACCACATGGCGGGCAAGCTGCCCAAGGCGCTCTTGGCACACTGCCTGCAACAAGGCTGGCTGCGCCGCCATGACGGCGAACGCGCGCTGGAGGTCACGCCACTGGGCCGCAAGCACCTGGCGGGCTTGCTGCCGTCGGTTAACGCGCTTTAATGTTCAAAGGCGTTTCACTGGGTTTTATGAGTCAAATTGGCCTCTAGCCCCGGCTCGCTCAAAAGTGAAGTGCAACACACCGATTGAAACTTCAATAAGGTGTGTCCATGAAACTGAACCAAGAGTACAAACAGCTCGATTACAAAGAGCGCCAGACCATTGCTGTATGCCTTGAGCTCGGATTGAGTATCCGGGCGGTAGCCCGAGTACTGGGTCGTGCCCCCTCCACGGTGAGTCGTGAGATCAACCGAAACAGCGGTGCTGGTGCCTATAGTTGCCGATTCGCACAACAGCGCTTTGTGCGCAGGCGTCGCCACAGCAGACCGCCCCCGAAGCTGGTGGCGGGCAATGCCCTCTTCGCCTCTGTGCACGCCTTATTGCAACTGCGTTGGTCACCCCAGCAAATTGCCTCTCGCCTAGCTACACTGCATCCGCATGAGGCGCACCAACGCGTCTCTCACGAAACCATCTACAACGTCATCTACGCCCAACCCCGGGGTGAGCTGCGCCGCGAGCTCATTGCCTGTTTGCGTCTGGCCCGCACCAAGCGCTGGCCCCGTTCACGTGGCGAAGACCGCCGCGGTCAGATCGCTGATCTCTTGAGCATCCATGTACGTCCCCCGCAGGTTGAGGATCGACTGTTCCCTGGTCACTGGGAAGGTGACTTGATCAAAGGAGCAGGCAACCTCAGTGCTGTGGGCACCCTGGTAGAGCGCAGCACCCGGCTCCTGATGTTGGTAAAGCTGCCGCATCCCAACCCAGCCACTGCAGCCCACGTGCTGCAAGCGTTTACGGACAAGCTCAACGGTATTGCCAAGCCTATGCGCCAAACACTGACTTATGACCGGGGGCGTGAGATGGCTCACCATGCGCAATTGACAGCCAACACCGGGGTTGCCGTGTATTTCTGTGATCCGCACAGTCCTTGGCAGCGTGGCACCAATGAGAACACCAACGGTTTGGTACGACAGTTCCTGCCAAAGGGGACAGACCTGTCGGGTTACAGCCAGGAGCAACTCGACGGGATTGCTGACTTGATGAATGGACGGCCTCGCAAGACGCTGGGCTGGTTGACTCCGCTGGAGGTGTACGGCCAGTGGCTGGCCAAGCTTGAGCACTCTCCTGACTCCATCCAATAAACTCAGCTTGTGTTGCACTTGGATTTGACTCCGCCCCCCGTTGAATATGCGCAAGCAGCTTCTATTTTGATAGCAGACTCAGCAAAATCATGTACCAACGCCCCACCGCAAGCTATGTCTTTAACCAAGCTGCAATCGTCTTGTCCAAGTAGTCGGGTACTTCATGCTGAATGAAATGGCCAACTCCGGGGATTATTTTGACGGTGAGATTGCCGGGAGATTCCATCCATGATTTTTCCAATTCCATGGTGCTAACCAAAGCGTGGTGCTCCTCGCTTCCATGCAAATGCAAAACCGGGCATTTGATTGGGGCACTGTAAATCTTCTTCATGCTTGAATCAAAAAAGCTGAGCGCAACCTGAGACAAGGCGTAGTTGGCTTTGTAATAGTTCATCAGGGATGTGAGGGAGGATTTTGTGAATGCCTCGATGTATCGGCTTTTGGCCCGCGGGTCCAAAACCCAATAGGCCAAATCTTGCGGCGTTAAGTTGTCGCCTTTGCCTTGCGCCAAGAAGCGCGTGGCGTAGGCGCTGGCATCAAGCTGTGCGAGCGGATGGTTCCACGGGAGGAATTCCTTCTTGATGGCGCCGGGATGCGGGACGCTGAGAACGACAAGTTTCTCGACAAGGTCTGGGTTTTGCCCGGTAAAGAGCCACGACAAGGCGGCACCCCAGTCGTGTCCAACCAGGATGGCCTTGCGACCGTTGCTCTCTGCGCTGATCACGGCCCGGATGTCATCAAGCAGAACCGCAAACTTGTAGTTGTCGACACCTTCTGGCCGACCACTCATGTTGTAGCCACGCAGATCAACTGCGACCACCTGGTAGTCTTTTGAGAACGTCTGAATCTGATTTCGCCACGAATACCAAAAATCGGGGAAGCCGTGCACAAACACCATCAGCGGATTCTTGTTGGACCCCATCGTGACATAGTGGATTTTCGTTCCTGCGTTGTCTGCGTACTTGTGCAGAAGGTTGGGGTCCTTGTCGATATCAACGGCAGGTTCACTCAACAAGGGGGGGATTTTGTTGTGCCATATGGCATCGCTTGAAGTTTCCCCGTAAGCAGAACGAACAAACATGGCGGCTCCTAAAAATATGGCGTTGCGCCGATTGATGGTCATCGGAACGGCGGATTTGGAAATTGGCATAGAGACTTTCCAGTGAAACTGGTTTTAATAAGGTGATCACCATAGTATGGCGATCACCCTAGTAAAGTCAAGCGGTAGCGTAAAATGACACCCATATGCCACGTATCACTGACTCCCGCGTTCGCGCGATAGACGCCGCCGAGCGATTGTTTCGGATGCAGGGCTACGCTGCGACCGGATTGACGCAGATCCTGGAAGAGAGCGGCTCCCCGAAAGGATCCTTCTACTTTCACTTCCCGCGCGGCAAAACGCAGCTTGCTGAGGAAACGATCGATCGCTATGTTGCTAACAGAGCGACGTCGATTCGACAGATCTCCGAGAACACGCAAGGCGACGCTTTGGCCTTCGTCAAACAGCTTTGTAGCGCGGCCGCAGCAGACATGGTCGCTTCGGACTTCCAATATGGGTGTCTGATGCAAAACCTGGCGAATGAGCTGGCCGGGCTGGACGCTGCGTTAACCGAACGGATAGCGCGCGGATTTGTTGAGTCCACCAACATCGCTGTGGAGCATTTCCGGGGATGTGGCTTTACTCCCAAACGCGCAGCCTCCACCGCAACCGCGTTGACGGCTGCCCTTGAAGGTGCACGAACGATTGCACGGCTGGAACGCACACCTGCGGTGTTCAAGGCGCTGGCGGATGTGAGTGCCAAAGGTCTTGGTTCCAGAAGTGCTTAGCCCGCCGGGGCGGGCTGCTGCCTTCGATCAACGCGCTTTGATCTTCAAAGGTGTTTCGCTGGGTTTCAGGAGGGAAATTGGCCTGAAACCCGCATAGAACGTGCGTGAGCAGCTTCTATTTTTATAGCATTTCCTGTTCAGTCCTTGAGAACCACGGCCAAGTCGGCAAGCTTTTTTGCAAATGAATCTCTGCGCTTTGCGGCTTTCACCGCAGCTTCTACCTCGGCTCGCTTGAAGTCGGCGAGGCGTTCAGCGCGGGCGCGTCAAGGCGATTGCTGCTTTGACGGCGGCGCGCTTGAAGCCAATGGGTTCGATCAATAGGCGAAACAGGCCCGGCATGAGCATCACCAAGGCATTGCGCTTGGGCACCACCACGGTACTGCGGCGGCGCTCGATGCCATGCACGATGCCTGCCACCACGTCTTCCAGAGAAACCGTTTCCCACAGGCCACGCTGGTTGCCGCTCCAGAGTTTTTTGCCAGCATCGTCGTCCTGCATGCGCTCCAGCAACGGCGACGGGAAGAAGGTGGGGTACACACAGCCCACACCCACGTTCAGGTCGCGCAGCTCCAGCCGCACGCTGTTGCACAGAGCCGAAACGCCGGCCTTGCTGGCTGTGTAGTGGGCTTGCAAGGGCGAATGCACGAAGGCGGCCATGGAGCAAATGGCCATCAGGTAGCCCTGCTGCGCCTGCACATGCTGCAGGCTGGAACGGAAGGTTCGCCACACGCCGTTGAGGTTGATGTCGATGACCCGCTCAAAGGTGGGCGCGTCCATGTGGACCATGGGTGCGACGTGGTCAATGCCGGCATTGGCCAGCACCACATCCATGCGGCCAAAGTGACTCACTACCGCCGCCATGGCGTGCTCCAGTTCGTCATAAGACTGCACATCTGCACGGCACGCCAGGGCCACCTCTGCGCCGCCCAGTTCCTGGGCCAGGGCCTGCGCCTTGTCCATATCTCTGGCCAACAGGGCAATGCGCGCACCTTTGGCACGCAATGCCCGCGCCAAGGCGCTGCCCAGCGCGCCCGTTGCCCCCGTGATAACAACAACGCGGCCAGACAATTCGTAACGTGGCATAAGTCGAGACTCCTAAAAATTAATACCCTGCAGACTCTTGCGGCAGCAGCCCCTGGCGCACACGGCCTATGGCCTTTTGCTGGTCCTTGAACAGGCGGCGGTTGGCCACCCAGCGCACCAGCCACGGCAGGGCCTTGACACTGCGCCCCGTGGCGGTTGCCAGGCCAAACGCCTTGGCGCACTTTTCAAACAATTCGGCGTTGAGAACGAGGCGTTCCGCCGTCATACCCAGCACAACGGGTTGGCCGTATAGACACAGCGCATTCGTGCCATGGGAGAGTGCGGCCTGCAGGAGCGCATCGTTCACCGCCGGGAAAGGCATGGCGCCCAAGTGGCGCACCTGTTCATCAAAGATGCCTGGCATGCGCCCTCCCCACTCCGTCAGGTGCTGGCCATAACGGCCCACCCCGCTGGCGATGGCGCAGACGTCGGTACGGTGCTGGTAAATGGCTTGGTGGAGGCGAAGTTCCTCGTCCTGAAACACACCTCCGTCGATGGCAATACACAACGGTGCGGCATCGTCTGCCCGACCAAACCACAAGGCATGGGTCGCAGGCACGCGTAGGGACACCGCAGACCCCGGGCCATTGAACAAACCGTGGGCCCGCAGGCGGTCGCGGGTTTGCGCCCAGGCTGCAATCTCGGGCGGCTGTGGAGAACTAGCGTGCGAGGTCATCACAGATTTCCGTTAACAAATGGGCAAGTGCAGCGGGCATATTTTTTTCGTCATCGCGCCTTCGCTGGATCAACGCGCGAAGGTGGTTTTTTGCCAAAGCTTCGAGGTTCTCGATAGCCGCCATGGCTGTGGAACTGTCCTTGCCACAGCAAACCACCCCGTGGTTGCGCATCAAATAGGTGTTGACGTCGTCGCGCACGGCCCACTTCAGCTTGGCTGCAAGAAGGCCGGTGCCCGATGGGGCGTAGCCCACCACAGCGATGTGGGCGCCCAGCGAATCCTGCAGATGGGGTGGAACAGTCGGCGCATCACCCAGCAAGGCGCAGGCACTGGCCGTGGGCTGGTGGGTGTGGATCGTGCACCCTGCGTCGGGCCGCAGGCGCATCACATGGGCATGCAGGCTGCTTTCTACCGACGGGACCTTCGCGCCCTCGGTCTGCTTCAGGTTGCGCAAGGACAGCACACAAATATCCTCTGCAGACATCGTGGCGTAAGACGTGGCCGACGGCGTGACGGCCACGTGGGCTGCATCCAGGCGCAGCATGATGTTGCCACCGGTTCCTGCAAAGTAGCCTTGGTGCGAGAGCTGCTGGCACAAGTCCACCAGCAATTGGCGTTGCGGCTGGAACTTCATGCATCGCTCCCGGGCACGGGTGGAACGCTGTAATGCTGGCGGCAGATTTCCAGGTAGCGGGCTTCTTCCGCATGCCATTGGTCGTCCGCCCAGCCAAGTGCGGGCTGGGTCAACTCCCGGATCCGGGGCATATAGCTACGCCCGCCTTCTGCGAGCAATATCCCGATGCGGGTGCGGCGCAGCAGCAGGTCGTCCAGATGCTGGACATCTTCATGCGCGGCACACCACACCAGCTCGGCCCACAGCGTCTCCGTGCCGGGGATCAGGGTCAGCGTGCCGGGCTCTGCCGCCAACACCATGGCGCTGGCCGCATCACCATAGCGGCCCTGCAAACGTTGCCATTGCGCGGCGGAGAGGGAGTCTGGCACACCGAGGGACGGGTTGGGCTGCGTGAGGATGGGACCAGGCGGCCCGTCCAACTTCATCTGCGGAAACTTGGCTTTCGCGCGTTGCAGGGCATCCAGCGCAATGTGCTGGAAGGTGGTGAGCTTGCCGCCGCCGATGGTGATGAGCTCATCTTCGTGCCACACCACATGGTCACGCGACTCCGCAGACGGATCGGACGCACCCGAATCGACAACAGGCCGCACACCGGAGAACGTGGCGATGATGTCCTGGCGGCCTATCTGCAACGCAGGAAAGTAGTGCTGCACGGTCTCCAGCAGATAGTCCACCTCCCAGGGCGTGATGGATGCCTCTTTGCGCATGTCCTGGTCGTGGTCCAGGTCCGTGTTGCCGACAATCACGCGCCCCTGAAACGGTGCGATGAAACCCGGCCGGCGGTCTCTGGGGTGCTTCAGCACAATCGTTGCGTCGATGGGCAAACGCACGCGATCAAAGACCAAGTGGCTTCCACGCAGCGGCCGCAGGCGAGAATTTTTGTCATGCGCAACGTGCGCGCGGATGCCGTCAGACCAGGCGCCGGTGGCGGCAATCACCTGTTTGGCTTGGATGCGCAGCGGCTCCTGCGCTGACGACGTGGCAACTTGCACACCCCGCACCAGATTGCCTTCCCGGTGAAGCCCAACGACCGGTGCGTAGTTCAGGGCGACACCACCGGCTTTGCGGGCCTCCTGCAGAACACGCAGCGTCATGCGTGCATCGTCGGTCTGCCCTTCGTAGAAACAGATGCCACCTTTCAGATGGGGGGCGTGCAGGTCGGGGAATGCCTGTTGCACGGCCGCCAGAGGCATGCTGCGCCGCCAGCGCTTGCCCGCGATCAGGTCATATACAAACAGCCCCGCACGGATCAGCACTTCATCTGCCAATTGCCCTTTGTAGAGCGGCCAGAGCATGGGTTGCATGTCAATCAAACCGGTGAGTTCATGGCACAGTTTCTCGCGCTGGCGCACCGAGTGCCAGGTGACATTCATCTGGCCTTGCTGCAGGTAGCGCAGCCCGCCGTGCACCCACTTGCCGGAGCGGCTGGATGCGCCCCAGGCAAAGTCGCGTTGCTCCAGCAGCAGGCTGCGCAGGCCGGACCGCGCGGCCTCCCGCAACACCGATGCGCCGGTGATGCCACCGCCAATGACGACCAGGTCCCACGCCTGCCCTGCCGCCAACTCAAGCGCTTGGGAGCGCATGCACGGCCTCCAGAATCTTCTTTTGCAAACGCGCGACTTCGGTGGTGGCCTGCCAGGTGGCCAGGCGGTACACAATGATGGGCAGGTACCAGGCCTGAATTTGCGCCATCACATCAGCGGCTTCGAGGCCGCGCAGCGCCAGGTAATGCTGAAAGTAGCGCCGGTAGATGAACTTGCGTGCGGTGTTGTAGAGGATTTCCTGAAACCGCGTGATGCCGGGAAACAGCTCCGCTTCGGTGAACAGAAAGTAGGTCATGGCCAGGTCAGCACCCACCGCGCCCCGGGCCGCCGTGGCCCAGTCGATCACCGTTTCAACCTCTTTGGACTTCAGGATGTTGTCCGTATGAAAGTCCAGATGCAGCAGCGTGTTGCCGTTGGGCAGTTGAGCCACATAACTTAGCAGAGCGTCTTTATCGCTGCCCGACAGAAAGTCCATGGACGGGAGTGCGAGGCATTCTCCGATGATGGTTTTGATATCGCGCAGCTTCTGGGTTTCGCCCCCGTGCACCTGCGCATGCAGGCGCGCCAGTGCGCGGGGCAGCGCGAAGAAGTTCAAGGGATTGGTGTCGGCCCACGCGGTGAGCGTTTTGCCTGGAATTTTTTGCAGGATGAGCCCCCTGCGCCCTTCCACTTCCACCTCGCCATAACAACGCACTTGCGTTACGCCCAAAGCGTGCGCCTCCTGCAGGTTTTCTCTTTCCCAGTGGGCCGCTTCTGCCGGAAAGCCCGCGTGGAACAGCTTGAGCACCTGGCCTGGCGCCCAATCGAAAAGTTCGGCTGAGCGCGCGGTTACCCAGGGCGCACCCAGGCTTTGCAATGTTTTTTTATTCGTATCCATGGCATGTCTCCGACAAAGTCAAGGCAGATTCTGGCGGTACGGTGCGCTAAAGTATTGTCATTTGGTGACAAGTTACGAGGTGCAAAACGTGTCTGCGGGGATGGCAAAAGAGATGATTCAGGCACGCGCGCTGGGCGGCTTTCGCATGCTGGTGGAAGCGCACGGCGGTGACCCCAAAGCCCTGCTCACGCGCTGCAAGATTCCCCTGGCCGCGTTGACCAAGCCAGACCTCCCCATTTCGCTCGACAGCCTGGCAAGCCTGTATGACCATGCGGCGCAGGTCCTGGAGATGGAAGACTTTGGGCTGCAGTTGTCGCGCTGCCAGGACCTCACCTTGTATGGGCCGCTGGCCCTGATCGTGCTGCATGCGCAGACGGTAGGCGACGCGCTGGTGGGGCTGATGCGCCACTTTGCCTTTCATACGCCCGGGGCCAGTTTTCAGATTGCGGACGACGCGGACCCGGATGTCATCTGCGTGCGTTACGCCCTGAACCTGCAGCCGGGCACACCCAGTCGGCAGATCGTGGAGCAGTCATACGGCATGGCGGCCAAGCTGTGGTCCACGATGGTCCCCTCCGAAGCCGCGCAAGCACGCATATTGCTGCGGCACGCGCCGGCCGTGCCTCCGCGTGTGTACGAAAAGTCTTTCGGCTGCCCGTGCAGTTTTGAGCAGGAGACCGACGCGATTGTGTTGCCCCGGCGGGCGCTGGACTTTGTGGTCCCGCATGCAGACCCGGAACTCGTTGCCACGGCGGAAGGCTATATCGCCACCATCATGCGGCGCCATCCGCTGGACCTGGCCCAGCAGGTGAAAGCGCTGGTGGCTGAGCAGCTTGCCTTCGGCGGCGCCACCATCGAGAACATTGCGGGCCAGCTCAAGATGCAAAAACGCAAGCTGCAGCGCCTGCTGGCCGAGCAGGGCCTTTATTTCGAGTCCATCGTGGACGAGCTGCGTTGTGACCTGGCCACCGAGTACCTGGGCAATGCGGCGCTGTCGCTGCAGACCGTCGGCACCATGCTGGGCTACAACGAGCAAAGCTCTTTCACCAGAGCCTGCAAGCGGTGGTTTGATGCGTCGCCCAAGCTGGTGCGACAAACCCGCCTCGCGGCGCCGTAGTCAGGCCTCTGGCGTACTCACCAGCCGCCCGCGCCCGCCGCCACACCAATGCTTGCGCTCACGCTGGATGGCGTAAGACTGTGCGTGGTGCCGCTGGGTGACTTGCCAGAGCGTGACCGGGTAGATGCGGTCTAGTGGGCAGCAGCGGGAGACCTGCGACCCAGCCCCCAAATGCTCAGCAACAGTAGGCCGCCACCCAACCACTGCAAACCGCTCAACTGCTCGCCCAGAAAAAGCGCCGCCAGCAGGACGGCGGTGAGTGGCTCCACCAGCGTGGCAACCGTCAAGGCCGTCGGGCTCAGCCGGGCGGCGCCCCAACTGAAGGCCAGCAGTGCGAGCGCGGCAGTCACCACCCCCAGATAGAGAAACCAGGCCTGCGGCGGAACGCCGCTGGGCCAATGCAGTGGCCGGTAGATGGCCGAGAGACCCATCACCAGTGCGGCTACGACCGTCAGGCAGGTGGTCGCCTGCCCTGCCCCCAGGCTCTTGGACAGGCGGCCGCTGATGAGCGTGAAGCCCGCATACAGAAGCGCAGAGCCAATGGCGAACGCGACGCCCAAGAACATATTTCGCCGCCCGGAGCCACCAGACTCACCGATATCGCGGGCAACGATCAACACCGTCCCGACCAAGGCCGCGACAAGAATCGTGACCAGGTACGCGTCCAGCTTTTCCTGGCCGCGCACCACGGCAACGATGGTGACCAGAACAGGTGGCAGACACAGTGCGATCAGCGTGGGGATGGCGGCGCCAATGCGCTCAATGCCCAGGAACCACAACAACACATAGCCCGCCATCGCGATGCCAGCGGCGATCACCGCCGCAAGCAGAGGCTGCAATTGCGCCCAACGCATCTTGCGGCCAAACACGGCGAGCAACACGACAGCGCCAACGCTGAACCGCCAGAAGGAAATGTTCTCTGGCGTGAACCCGTGGCTGGCGATCAGTATGTTCACCACCAAGGCGCCTGTTCCCCAGAGGAAACCTGCTGAGCACGCGGCTGCGAGCGCCAGGGCTTGGAGTGATGCGGTTTTGTGGGGCGTGTTGGAAGCGTTCATAGGGTGGCAACGATTCTAGGCATGATCGCGTGCGTCTGGATGGCGGTGTCGTCCAGGCACGAAAACCGGTCAGACCGGCACAGCGCAAAGGTCGTTGCATCGATGGCCACAGAGCGCATGCAGTGGGGCAACATGGTGGTCAGGGATAGCGAGTCACGTTAGTCGAAAGAATCGCACCCATGTTTTTGATTACTTGACATAGATCATCCCGTCCACCGACGTGCGTGTGAAAATTTCCTCTGGATAAGGATTGCTCCATAGCGGAATGATTCAATGTCTTGACCAGAAAAAAAGGGCGCCTCCATGTCGGGCCATCGACGATCAATCTTGTATGTTGGCGGCCCTGTGCGGTGGCTCTGCCTGGCCGGCGTGTTTTTTCTCGCCGGTTGTTCCAGTTTCTTGCCCCATTCGCAAAACGACAACTCCCCGTTCAGCACGTTTGCGGATGCACAGCATGCGGTGGCAAGCCTGGTGCCCATGCACAGTGACATGGAGACGTTGAAGACGCTGGGAATTGACCCTCTCAAGCTGGCCAATGCAAAACTGTTGACGCATGCGGATGTCGTCAGGCTGTTTGTTCCTTCCAGCATCCTGGAAAAGCCGGATCTGGACCCCGGCATCGTGGCCTGCTTGGAAGCGCGTGACCGTTGCCATGGCATCGAACTGAACGCTTCGCACATCACCGCGGTGAGAACCGGCAACTTTTTCGCCGATTTTTTCAATTTTTCCCGGCATACAGAAACCTCCGGCTGGCGGTTCAACGCCGTCATCCTGTTGATGGACGACGTGGTGGTGTACCGCAATTGGGGCGGGCAACCGACCGTCAATGAATCCGATGTCAAGACCAACCCGCTAGGGCCCTTGCAGGATATTGGCCCGTCAACCGTTCCCCTGAAATAGCGGACAGCGCGCCATGTCAGGGGCCTCAAGGGTCAGTTCGCGATGCGATCCATGTCGTGGATTTCCCGCGCATACGCAGCAGGCCCGAACAACACAATAGTGCGTACATTTCCATCGTAATTGGCCTGCACAAACTCGCGGTCTGGCATGTGTCCGTGGGTGGATGGAAATAGCGCAAACACCTGATCACCTGTACGAAGTGCGTCAACGACATCGGCAACCGGCGCGCGCATTTCTGGCCTGGCCCACGCATTTCTGGCGGTGTCGACCTGGCCCCACAACACCTCGGTAATACGCCCGTCGCCATCCAATCCAACCTGTGACACTGCAAATACCCGCTTCGGTCGCGCATGTGTGTTCGCCACGCGGGCGCGCGTGGGAGTGGGTTCCTGGTCATCCAGGGGCGCCAGCATTGTCATGTCTACAGACCGGGCTGAGTCAGCGCCAGAGCGCTTGACCAAATCGATCGCATCTCTGCCGTCCCAGCGTTCAACCACTTCAAACCCAATGTCTGGCAAGTGCGCGTTCGGTTGCAGATAGGTGGCAGACACATGGGCGCCATCACGAATGGCATCCACAACGTCCGCCACGGGTACGACGACCGGTTCACCCACATCGCCATTGGTTTTGGGATTCACCTCGCTCCACAGGACATGCGTTGCCCATCCTGCTGAATCCAAACGAATTTTGGAAACTGAAAAGAACCGTTTTGTCTCGTCGTCGAGGGGACGAGCCTTTGCGCCTTGGTATGTCATGGCGCCATGGTGGTGCAGCAGTTGGGCGCTGTCTGTGCGCTACCCCACTGAGTGCCCTACGCCCGCTTGCGCACAAAAAACTTTGCGTGGCCCGCCCGATCAGACACGCCTCGTCATACAACGCTGACTCGGCCAGCCCGCCGCCAAGTGCTTCGGGTTTTATAACGGATCGCCCGCCCGCTCCAGATAGCTCTGCGCCATCAAGCCCAACTGCTTCTTGATCGCTTCCCGCTGCGCTACGGGCGGCAGCGTGGTCACCAGCACCTGGGCGGGGCCGATGAGGGAGGTGGTCAACACAAAGCTCACCAGGCTGGGGTCCTGAAAGCGCCGGTCGGTGCAACTGGCCAGCAGATCGCAGATGGCGAGCTGGGCGCGCTGCGTCATGGTGGCAGTCACCGCATCGCGGCCCTGGTCAGACGGGATGGCGTACAGGGCCTGCGACACGTCAGAGCGCGCCAGCTTGGCGTCGATAAATGCATTCACCAAGGCATGCGCCATCTCGGCCGCCGTGCGAGCCCGGTGGCTGCGGCACACGGCTTCCATCTGACCGATCACGTCTTCCAGGTGCTGCTGCAGCACGGCTGCCAGCATCGCCTGTTTGTTGGGGTAGTACTGGTAGACCGAGCCCACCGATACGCCGGCCCGCTCCGCCACGCGGGTGGTCGTGAGGCCATGGATGCCGTGCGACAGCAAAACCTGAATACTTGCTTCGTGAATGACCTTCAAAGTCTCTTGAGAACGCCGTTGGACTGGCGGTTTCCTTGGAGAAAGGCTAGGCTTGGTTGGCATGGTGGAATGCGAATATCAAAACTGAATTATTGTTCATATTATTCCGTCCTCACTAATTTTTTTGAAGCCTCTCATGCACAAAACCATTCTGATCACCGGTGCCACCTCCGGCCTGGGCCTGGCCCTGGCGCAGCGCCTGTCTACCCAACCCGGCCTGCATCTGGTGTTGCCCGTGCGCAATGCCCAACGCGCAGAACAGCTGCGCGCCGCCCTGCCCCATGCCAGCCTCAGTACCCCGCTGCTGGATCTGGCGCGCCTGGACAGTGTGCGCAGCTTCGCGCCGCAATTGTCGGCACCGTTGGACGCAGTCATGTTCAATGCCGGCGTGCAATCGGCCGACGCGGTGATCCGCACCGCCGACGGTCTGGAGCAGAGCTTTGCGGTCAACCATCTGTCCCACCACGTGCTGCTGCGTGCACTGGAACCTCTGCTCCAGCCCGATGCCATCGTGGGCTGGACGGCCAGCGGTACGCATGATCCGAAAGACCGCGTTGCCAAGAACTTCGGCTTTCTGGGTGCCCACTACCTGGCACCCGAGGCGCTGGCCCAGGGCCAATACGCCAGTGCGCCCAATGCGGCCCAGATCAACCGCGATGCCTACGCCAGCTCCAAGGGGCTCAACGTGTTGTCGGCACGCCACTTTGCGGCCCGCGAGCTTGGCCAGCGCCGCTATTTCTCCTACGACCCTGGCCTGATGGCCGGCACAGGCCTGGCGCGCGAGCAAGGGGTGCTGGTCAATCTGGTGTGGAAGTACGTGATGCCCGTGGTGAGCAAGATGCTCAAGGGCACGAGCACGCCGCAAGGCTCTGCGCAGTTGCTCGCCCGCATTTTGCTGGGGCAGCACGCACTGCCCAATGGCGCGTATGTGGAGTTCAGCGGCACACAGAACCCGCCCTACCTACCGGCACAGGAGTCGATCTATACCGAGCAACTGATGGCCTTCAGCGACCGCTATATCTTTGCGTAAACCGGGGCGCACACGCCCGCGCAGGGGTGTGCGCGACAGCGTGAAGCAGGCAGCCTGGCCCTCCTACACACCGGCAACCTTGGGCCGGTTCGCTAAATAGGCTTCGATTTGGGGAAGCAAGGCCTCGCGGCGTGCCAGGCTTTCCCTGGGCCATAGTGCGTCCCTGTCGTAGTACGCATCAAAGACGGGCGCATCCCCGGTCAGTACAACCCAGGGCTGCTTGGATTGGACAAAGATGTGCACATCTGGGGGCAGTGTGTCAGGGCAATCCAGCGTCCCTACGCGCACAAATTTGGCAATAGGACCGGTGCCTGCGTAATGGCTCCACACGGCAACTTTACAGATGGGGCAGCGGGCGACCTTTTGCCCCATTCTGCTTTCTGTTGGCGTGTGCACGATTTCTGGTTCCATGCCCAGATTCACCACCCGGTCGGACTCAATCATCGCGTTCAGCGCGAACGCGGAGCCTGATTCGCGCTGGCACCACCGGCAGTGGCAGCAATGAACAAACATCGGGGCCATGGTCATGCGGTAGCGAACCGCCTTGCAACCACAACCACCCTCAAGGGGGTAGATAACGGGAAGGGGCATCGCGCTATGGTACTGCGCGAATGGCGGGGCCATCGGCCACTCGAAGTGCCCTAGGCCCGCTTGCGCACAAACAGGCTTTGCGTGGCCCGCCCGATCAGCCCGGCCTCGTCATACAGCGCCGACTCGGCCAGTCCACCGCCGTGGCTGGAGAGGTGGGTGCGGGCATCCAGGCAGATCCACTCGCCCACGGGTTTTCGCAGCAGGTTGATGGTGAGGTCGGAGTTGACGAACAGGTGCGTCGACAAATCCAGCACGGCGCTGATGCCGTTGCCCGAATCAGCCGCCACCGCCACACGCTGGTACGGGCCGGGCGTGTGCCCCGCCACCAGCGGGTAACGAAAGCGAAACCACACGGCACTGGGGCCACCGAACATGCGGCCGACCGCCACGCGGGTCTCCATCAGGTCGGGGTAACTGATCGCGTCGTGCAGAAACTGCATGCGCTGCGGCGTGGCATCGGCGGGTGGTTGGGGCGCCAGCGGCAGCGGGTGGCCGGGCAGGCCATCGGGAAGGGCCACGTCGTCCTCGCGCTGGAACAGGGCGGTAGCGCGCATCAGCTCTTTGCCACCGGCCAGCACCACGGCCGAGAAGTGCCCGGCGTTGCGGCCCACATAGTCTTCCTGCACACGCACCTCGACATCGCCAATCGGCACCGGGCGCAGCAGGTTGGCCGTCAGGCGCGCCATGTGTTGCAGGCCGTGGGTCTGCGCGGCCGCCTCCAGTGCGTAGCTCACCAGCGCAATGGGCGGACCAGCATGTTGCTGCTGCAGATCCCACGGACCTCGCGTGAGAACACTGGCGCGAAAGCGGTTGTCGCCCAGCGCGGTGAACGCGGCCTCGGGCATGGGTTCATGGGTGCTTTGCGTGGCGTCTGACATGCTCAGTTACTCCTGTTTTGATAGCTGCTTGCGCATATTCCATATGGGCTGGAGGCCGATTTGACTTAAAAATGCGGGTGCCGGTGGTGGATATCGGGAAAATGCGCGTGGCTGTGCTGCAGCGTGGTGTGCTGGTGCGCATGGGTGTGCGGCTCCACGCCGTCCCACGCAAACGCATGGCTGTGCTGGTGGTGCGCATCGTGCCGGTGGCTGTGGCCGTGCAGCAGCGCATCGTGTGCATGGTCGTGGGCGTGGTGCTCGCTCAGGTGCAGCCAGACGCCCGCCGCCATCAGCGCCGCAGCCGCCCAGAACACGGTGTTGGTGGGTTCGCCAAACACCACCACCGAGAGCAAGGCCCCGACAAACGGCGCGGTGGAAAAGTACGCCCCGGTGCGCGCCGTGCCCAGCCCGCGCAAGGCCAGCACAAACAGCACCAGGCTCAGGCCATAGCCCAAGAACCCCACCAGCAACGCGGACGACAGCAGCCCCGCCGTGGGCCAGGCAGCCCCCAGCGCAAAGCCCAGTGCGGTGTTGACACAGCCCGCCACCAGCCCTTTGCTGCCCGCAATAAACAGCGCGTCTGATGCAGAGACCTTGCGCGTGAGGTTGTTGTCGATAGCCCAGCAAAGGCACGCGCCCGCCAAGGCCAGCGGGCCGATGCCGGAGACCGATGCATCCCCGCCGGGCCACGCCAGCACGGCACCGCCCGCAACAATCAGCGCCATGCCCAGCACGATGCGCCGGTCCGTACTCTCGCGAAACACCAGCCACGCCAGCACCGCCGTCAGCACCGCCTCCAGGTTCAGAAAAAGCGACGCCGTGGCTGCCGTGGTGTGGGCCAGCCCGACCATCAGCAGCAACGGCCCCAGCACGCCGCCGAAGGTTATGGCGCCCAGCAACCAGGGCCACTCCTGTGGCGGCAGCCCCGCAGGTTTCCAGCCCCGGTCACGCAGCAGTCGCAGCAGCGTCAGCCCCAGGCCACTGCCCAGATAGAGCAGTCCGGCCAGCAGAAAAGGCGACGTGGCGGCCAGCCCCTCCCCCATCAATTGTTTGGCGAACGGTGTGCTGGCGCCAAACAAAATAGCCGCGCCCAATGCGGGCCAGGCCGCGCGGTGCAGTGATACGGAATGTGTGTGGCGCATAGTGGTTCAACCCAGATGGGTATGCCGCTCGGGCCGGGCCTCGGTCTCCATAGCCGCCAGCCCTTGCAGGATGCCGCAGGCGTCCACCGCCTGATCAGACGTGCAGCGCTCGCGCAGGGCGGCCAGTTGTTCCTTCAGGTGGGTCAGCTCGCGGATGCGTTCGTCCACGTGGGTGATGTGCTGGTCAAACACGGCGTTGATGGCGCCGCACCCTTGGTCGGGCGCATCGGCCAGGCCCAGCAGCGTGTGGATTTCTTCGTGGCTCATGTCCAGCGCGCGGCAGTTGCGGATAAAGCGCAGCCGCTCCAGATGCGCAGGGCCGTAGATGCGGAAGTTGCCCTCGGTACGCCCCGGCTCGGGCAGCAGACCGGCCTTCTCGTAATACCGCACCGTCTCCACCGTGCATTGCGCCACCTGTGCCAGTTCACCTATTTTCATGGAGCCTCCAGAAATGTCTTGACCCTATAGTAGCTTCAGGTTGCCTAATGGATGGGAATTCACCAAAAAGCCCTATGTCCACCCAGCACAATCACGAGGCCCATGGCCACGACCACCGCCATGACCACGGCCATTCACACCCGGAACCACACACCCATGCCCACGGCGGTGATGCCTGCTGCGGTACCAGTGAAGCCCCGCCCATGGCACCGCTCGCGCCCCCCGCAGCCAAGGCAGACGGTGTGCAAACCCCTATCCGTATCCTGCAGATGGACTGCCCGACCGAAGAGGCGCTCTTGCGCAAGAAGCTGGGCGGCATGGCCGGCGTGACAGGGCTGGAGTTCAACCTGATGCAGCGCGTGCTGACCGTGACCCACGCGCCGCAAGCGATAGAGCCCATCCTGGCCGCAGTGCGCACGCTGGGCTTCACGCCCGAAATTGCCACCGGTGCAGCAGCCCAGGAATCATCGGCACCCCAGCCCGCCAAACCCTGGTGGCCGCTGGCGCTGGCAGGCGTGGCGGCCATTGCGTCTGAAGCCGCGCACTGGGCCGGAATGCCGGAATGGCTGGCCGCCGCGCTCGCGCTGGTCGCGGTCGCGTTGAGCGGTATCACGACCTACAAAAAGGGCTGGATTGCCATCCGCAATGGCAACCTCAACATCAACGCGCTCATGAGCATCGCCGTGACCGGCGCGCTCTTACTGGGCCAGTGGCCCGAGGCGGCCATGGTCATGGTGCTGTTCACCATTGCCGAGCTGATCGAAGCCCAGTCGCTGGACCGCGCGCGCAACGCCATCCGCGGCCTGCTGCAGCTCGCCCCCGAACGCGCCACCGTGTTGCAGGCAGACGGCACCTGGCAAGACGTGGCGGCCAAAACCGTGGCCGTGGGTGCGCGTGTGCGTATCAAGCCCGGCGAACGCATCGCACTGGACGGCACCATCACCAGCGGGCGCTCCACCATCGACCAGGCCCCCATCACGGGTGAAAGCCTGCCTGTGGAAAAGGCCGAGGGCGACACGGTGTTTGCCGGCACCATCAATGCGTCCGGCTCGTTTGAATACACCGTGACCGCCGCCGCCAGCGACAGCACGCTGGCGCGCATCATCCACGCCGTGGAAGAGGCGCAAGGCGCACGCGCACCCACGCAGCGTTTTGTCGACCAGTTCGCGCGTATCTACACGCCCGTGGTGTTTGCGCTGGCGCTGGGCGTGGCCGTATTGCCGCCGCTGCTGCTGGGCGGTGTCTGGTTTGACTGGATCTACAAAGCCTTGGTCTTGCTGGTCATCGCCTGCCCGTGTGCTCTGGTCATCTCCACGCCGGTCACCATCGTCAGCGGTCTGGCGGCTGCGGCGCGCCAAGGCATTCTGATCAAGGGCGGCGTCTATCTGGAAGAGGGGCGCCGCCTGACCTGGCTGGCACTCGACAAGACCGGCACCATCACCCACGGCAAGCCCGCACAAACCGACTGTGTAGTGCTCAGCAGCATGGACAGCGCCGATCTGCGCAGCCTGGCCGCCAGCCTGGCGGCCCGCTCCGACCACCCGGTCTCCAAAGCGCTGGCACAAGCCGCCGAACGGGATGGTGTGGCACTGCGCGCGGTGGATGCGTTTGCCGCACTGCCCGGCCGTGGCACCCAAGGCGTGATCGACGGCAGGCTGCTCTACCTGGGCAACCACCGCCTGATCCACGAACAAGGCCGCTGCTCTGACGCACTCGAAGCGCGCCTGTCGGCGCTGGAGCAGCAAGGCAAGACGGTCATCCTGCTGGCAGACGAACGAGAAGTGCACGGCATGTTTGCCGTAGCCGACACGGTGAAAGAAAGCAGCCGCCAGGCGATTGCCGAGTTACACGCGCTGGGCATCCAAACCATCATGCTGACGGGCGACAACGTCCACACCGCCCAGGCCATCGCCGCGCAGGTGGGCATTGATGAAGCGCGTGGTGACCTGTTGCCCGAAGACAAACTCAAAGCCATCGAAGCCAAGATCAGCACCGGCGGGGCCGTGGGCATGGTGGGCGACGGCATCAACGACGCCCCCGCCCTGGCCCGCGCAGACATCGGTTTTGCCATGGGCGCCGCAGGCACCGGCACCGCGATTGAGACGGCCGACGTGGCGCTGATGGACGACGACCTGCGCAAGCTGCCGCGCTTCGTGCGCCTGTCGCGCCGCACGCATGCGCTGCTGGTGCAAAACATCGCGCTGGCGCTGGGCATCAAGGCGGTTTTTTTGGTACTCACACTCACCGGCGCAGGCACCATGTGGATGGCCGTGTTTGCAGATGTGGGCGCGAGTCTGCTGGTGGTAGCGAACGGCTTGCGGCTGCTGAGGAAGCCTGCCGCCGCAGGCTAAAACGCTATCAAAAGAAGAGCTGGTTGCGCAATACCCACGAGGGCCGGAGGCCATTTTGATGCCTAAACCCCATATCGCACGCCCCTCCACAGGGGGTACGCCGCCTTGGGCTCACGCCTGGCGCGGCAGCGTCACGGTGATGGCGGTGGTATTGCTGCTGTCATCCACGGCCAGGCTGATACCACCGTTTTGCGCCTCGCTGAGCAGCTTGGCCGAGTAGGTTCCGAGGCCGGTGCCGCCCTGCTTTCCGACGGTCACGAACTTCTCGAAAAAGCGTTCGCGAATGGCAGCGGGAACCGCACCGACATTGCGCACCACGACGCGCAGCGGGTCTTCGTCAAAAAGCGTGATGCTGATGGTGCTGCCTTCAGGCGCCGCTTCGCACGCGTTTTTCACCAGGTTCTGGAAGAGCGAATAACACAGCGTTCCCTCCCCCAAGGCACGCGGCGAATCGTTACCGGCGGCGCCATCCACGGCCACCGAGATGGTCACACCCTTGCTGGAAAAGGCCTGCCGGTTCAGTTCGGCCACCCGGCGCAGGATGGCGGTCAGATCTACCGGTTCGGCGCGCAGCACAAAACGCCCGGTCTCCATCTTCAGCAGTTCGGAGGACATGTTGACGATATTCATGATCGTCATCGCAGTGTCTTCCAGCAGTTTGAACGTTTCAACCTGACTGCGTGTCACGTCCTTATCCGCCATCATGCCCTGCAACAGTCCCAGGACGCCGGCCAGCGGCCCCTTGATATCGTGGCGCGTGATGTGCTCCACCTGTTCACGCAGGCGTGCGGTTTCCACCATGCCATCGAAATCCGCCTGCATGGACTTGCGCAACTGCACGTAACGCATGAAGTTGCGCACGCGGGGCTTGAGCAGCTCGGGATTGATGGGCTTGGTGATGAAGTCCACAGCCCCCAGCTCCATGCCCTTGGCGTGGGCGTCAGAGGTCGTCAGCGCAGTCACGAAGATCACCGGGGTGGATTCGGAGTTGGGGTGCTCACGCATGCGTTTGGCCACTTCAAAACCATCCATGCCCGGCATCATCACATCGAGCAGCACCAGGTCTGGCGGCTCGTCCGAGCTGCAGATTTCCAGCGCCTTGGCCCCGTTGGGCGCCAGCCGCACGCGGTACTCGTCTTTCAGCAGGTGGCCCAGCAAGGTCAGGTTGTCCGGCGTGTCGTCCACAATCAGCACGGTCATACGTGCGTCCTCTTCAGCAGCTTCAGGTGCCGCCGGCGCCGTCACGCCATAAAAGCCCGATGACTCTTTTTGGGGTACGGGTGCTTCATCTTCTGGCTCTGCGGCTGCCACCATCCTGCGGTGTTTGACTGCCAATGCCCGCTCCAGCCGCTGACCCAACTGGTTGGGTGAATACGGTTTGAGCAGCATGGCGCTGACGCCACTGGCCACCGCAGTCTCCACGTGGCGGCGCTCTGCCTCCGCCGTGATCATCACAAATGGCAAGCTGAAAAGCCGCTCGTCGGCACGCACTTCCTTCAGGAGCTCAATGCCGGTCATGACCGGCATGTTCCAGTCGGACAGCACCATGTCCACCTGCTGGTTGCGCAAGATGCGCATGGCCTCCATGCCATCGTTGGCTGTGATGATTTTTTCTGCCCCCAACAGCCGAAGCTGGTTCACCGTGACACGCCGCATCGTGTCGAAGTCATCCACCACCAGGTAGGTCTTGCGCTTGTCCAGTTGGGAAGCACCAGGTTCGTCAAAAAGGGACATGCACGCACTCCATGGGTCAGGCTTCCTGTTGGGTCAATATTTGTTTGAGCTGCGCCAGCGCTTCGTCAAAATCAAAACTGTTCAGCGGCCGTTCTACTGCCGCTAATTGCCGGGCAAGGGCCGTTCCTTCAGCCTTGCGCTGGATCTCCTCCAGCACGTCCGCCGCTTCACCGTCGCTGCGCGCCAGGAGCTTCTCCAGCTTTTGCAATTCGGGCTGGAGTTCATTGCGCATATCCACGGTGGAAACATTCGCACCAGGGTGGGCTTGGCTGTCCTCCAGTTGGTTCAACCCAGTGATGACAGGCTCCAGCGTGCGCACCACAGCGTCCAGCAATGCTTTTCGAATAGCTTCGCCAGCACCTTCGTGGCAGGCCAGCTCCAGTGCCGCAGCGGCAGCCTGCACGTCGGTGGCGCCAATATTTCCTGCGGTTCCCTTTAACGTGTGCGCCGCGCGTGCCGGGGCGGTAGCGTCTGCATCCTGGCATGCTGCTTCGAACAGCTGTGCAAAATTCCCCTGACTCTCCCGGAATTTCACCAGCAGGCGGGCATACAATTTCGCGTTCTGCATGGTGGTCGCCAGCCCTGCAGCGACATCAATCCCCGGCAGTTCCGGCAGGCCGTACCGACCTTCTCTAGCGGCTTGCACAGCAGTCACGCCGGAGTCCGCAGCATCGTTCGCAGCAACACTGCCGGCTCCGGTTTTGGGCTTCACCCATTTGGCGATGGTGTTGAACATGTTTTCCACATTCAGCGGTTTGGCGATGTGGTCCCACATGCCAGCTTCAATGACTTTTTCGCGGTCGCCCGCCATCGCATTGGCCGTCATGGCAATGATGGGCAGGTCGTTGAAGGCGGGATTTTTGCGGATCTCGCGCGTTGCGGTGTAGCCATCCATCACCGGCATCTGGCAGTCCATCAGCACACCATCGAAAGCGCCGTCCTTCGCCAGAATGTCCAACGCCTCCTGTCCATGGTTTGCAAGCACCACATCTATCTGCGCATTGCGCAGCAACTCCAGCGCCAGCTCCTGGTTCATGTCGTTGTCTTCCACCAGCAAGAGGCGCGCACCGGCCAATTGCGCCATGGCTCCCGAGTAGATGTCAGACTTGACGCTTGCCCGGGTCTCAACCAATCCACCTTTGCCCAGTGCCTCACCGATGGCTTCCAGCAGCGTCGAAGACGTCACCGGTTTGGTCAGCACGGAATGGAGCCGTACGCCACGCTGTTCGGCCGAGCCCATGGCCTCCTCCCGCCCATAGGCCGTAACCATGATGACCATGGGCGCATGCGCAAGTGTCTCGGATTGCAGGTGCTGAATGGTTTGCACACCATCCATGCCAGGCATCTTCCAGTCCATGAGCACTAGGTCGTAAGACAACTGCTTGTGGTCGGCTTCCCCCACCATGCGTAGAGCATCCTGGCCGTTGCGGGCAGCATCCACTTCCAGGCCAAAAGAGCGGGCCATGGAAGCCAGAATTTCCAGCGCCGCTGCGTTGTCATCCACCACCAGGACGCGCACCCCCAGTAGTTCGTCGGCACGGAACATGCGCCGCGCCTGCGGTGTTTCCTGGATACCAAAACGCGCGGTGAAATGGAAAACGGAGCCTTTGCCCGGCTCGCTCTCAACCCAGATGTGCCCCTGCATCAACTCCACCAGATTCTTGGAGATGGCCAGGCCCAGCCCGGTGCCACCGTACTTGCGGGTGGTGGACGCATCGGCCTGGCTGAAGCTCTGGAACATCTTGCCGCATTGCTCCGGCGTCATGCCAATGCCTGAATCCTGTACCCGGAAATGCAGCTCTATGCCGTTGGCGTCCTCGGCCACCTTCTCGATGCCTATGACGACCTCGCCAGTGTCGGTAAATTTGACTGCGTTATTGCCCAGGTTGATCAGTACCTGGCCCAGGCGCAAGGGGTCTCCCCGCAGCGCCGTGGGCACTTCGGGTGCCGCGTTGAACAAAAGCTCCAGCCCCTTGTCTTCTGCCTTCATGCCCACCAGGTTGGCCAAGTTGTCCATCACGTCTTCCAGCCGGAATGCGATGTTCTCCATGGACATCTTGCCGGCCTCGATCTTGGAGAAGTCCAGGATGTCGTTGATGATGCCCAGCAGGTTTTCACCGGAGCGGTGCACCTTCTCGATGTAGTTGCGCTGCTTCTTGTCCAGATTGGTTTGCAGCGCCAGGTGCGACATGCCGATGATGGCGTTCATTGGCGTGCGAATTTCATGGCTCATGTTGGCCAGGAAGTCACTCTTGGCTTTCGTGGCCTCCATGGCCTGCTCGCGCGCCAGCAGGATTTCGGTCTCGGTTCTTTTCTGCTGCGTGATGTCCTGGTAGGCCCCGTACATGAACAGTACCTTGCCCGACGACTCGTCACGCACCAGTTTGCCGCCGGCATGGATCCAGACGGTCTCGCCATCCACCGGACGTTTGTAGGCGTAGACAGCGTCGTACTTGTCGTACTTGCCGTCCAGGGCGCCCCGGTAGCGCTCCATCGTCAGATGGGCCGCTTCCGGATTGGCATCTTCCAGTCGCGCGAACCATTCGCTGTCGAGTTTGTAACGGCCATCCGGCTTGATGTGCTCCCCCAGAATGCGTGCCGCACGCTCGGACTGGAAGTAGTGCTCCGGATCACTGTAGTCCACATACCAGTAGCCACTGTCCGTCAGCTCCAGTGCGATGTCAGCCAGGAAGTTGGTGCGCTGGATTTCCGCCTCCATGCGTTTGCGTTCGGTCACATCCAGCAGCATCCAGACAGTGCCTTTGCTCAGGTCACTCGGGTCAATGGCTGCGCCACTGAGCTGGCACCAAAAGCGTGAGCCATCGGCGCGTACCAGTTCTTCTTCGCGGTGGTGTTTTTCGCCGCGGTTGAGCTGTTCGTAGATCTCGCTGACACCTTTGTCGAACGCTTCTTCAGAAAAATACCAGGCGCGTGGGGACTGGCCCATCTGCGCACCATCCGCAGTTCCAAACAGCGCATCGAGCTGGCTGTTGCATCGCACGATCACGCGGTCCTTGATAAAGGCAATGCCCAGCGTCGTGGCCTCAAACATGGCGGTCTGCTCGGCGTTGGCAATACGCATGGCCTCCTGGGCCTTCTGCTGCTCAGTGATATCGGTAGCAATGCCGCAGACGCCGTAGATCTCACCCGCTTCGTTGATGAGCGGCGTCTTCGTGGTCATGAACGAGCGCAGCTCCGAGCCATCGGCCGTAGGAATGAGTTCTTCGTAGGTAATGGCCTTCCCGGTCTGCAGAACACGGTTCTCGACTTCTGCAATTTTGTCCGCGACGTCTTTGGGCAACAGGTCATAGGCGCTTTTGCCCAACACATCTTTCTCGCTGACGCCCATGTACTTTGCATACGTGGCGTTCAGCAGCTCGTAGCGGCCTTCACGGTCCTTCAAGGTGATGATGGAGCCGATGCTGTCCACCAGGGTGCGGATCTGGCGCTGGCTGTTGCGGACTTCCTGCTCCACGCGGTTGCGCTCGGTCACGTCACGCACGGAGGCACACACGCACATGCCACGGCCACCGATGGCAGGCAGGCGCGACAGGCCCACCTCCACCGGGAACTCACTGCCGTCTTTACGCAAACCTCTCAGGCTTCCGTCTGTGCTCCCCATATTGCGTGATTGCCCAACTTGCATGAATCCCTGGCGCAAGCTCGGATGTCTGGCACGTATGGCGGACGGCACCAATATCTCCATAGGCTGTCCGATGAGTTCGTGTTCCGCATAGCCAAAAAGATCCCGCATGCGCGGGTTGACCATGATGATGATGCCCTGTTCGTCCGTGATCATCAACCCATCAGGTGCGGACTCGATGATGCCGCGGTACCAGGCCTCGGTGGCGGCGATGGAGTCTTTCTGCGCCTCTAGCTCCACGGTCTGTTCTTCCAGCGTGGCGGCTTGCTCCTGCATGGCCTGCGCCTGGCGTTGGGTTTCCTCCAGCAGCTTATTGGTGCGCACACTGCGCTCCAGAATCTCCAGATTCATGGCCAGCGTGGGCATGACGCCGTCCAGCAGGGACTCTTCCCGTGCCGAGAGCACCTCAAACGTGGCAATTTCCACCACGCCCAGCAACCGCTCATTGCGCAATACCGGCAAGACCACGATGGTGACCGGGACCGCATCGCCGAGGCTCGAGCCAATGCGCACATAGTCGGACGGCGGTTGGGTGAGCACAATGGGTGCGCGCTCCATCGCGCACTGCCCCACCAGCCCCTGGCCGATGGTGAAGTACTGGTTGAGCTCCTTGCGCTCCCGCAGGGCATAGCCCCCCAGCAGGCGCAGGCGGCGCTCCTGCTCTTCGTGGATGTAGAAGGCGCCATGGCCGATATGCAGCAAAGGCCCCAGCCGGCTGAACAACACCTGCGAAAGCTCGGCAAAGTTGTCTACGGTTTGCAGGGCATTGGAGATCTCGGCGAGGTTGCCTTTGACCCAGCTCATGCTGTCCATCGCGGCAGCACCTTGCTGCAACACCTTGACCGAGCGGGCAACGTCGCCGATCTCGTTGTCGTAGTCGGCACAAGGGACGTCGGTTGCGAGGTCGCCATCTGCCAGTTTCTGCACTGCATTGCGGATACCGGCCACGGGGCGACGAATGGAGCGGGCCACCAGCCAGCCAATCAACCCGCTCATGAGCGTACCCAGCGCGAGCAGCAGCACGGCGTCGCGCAGGGCTTCCTCGGCATGCGCTACGGCGGTATCCACTCCCTCGCGGGCCTGCTTTTCCTTGGCATCTGCGATTTCGCCCATGAGCGTGTTGATGGAGGTACCCACGCGCCGATACTCCTCGGACGACAAGAACAGCCGGGCTTCCTCTTCCTGGTTTCTGGCCATCAATTCCAGAACCTTGCCCGCATTGGCTTTGTAAATCGCGTACTCCGATTCAACCGCAATCAGCCTGCGTTTGTTGGCATCCCGGTACAGTCTGCCGCGCAGTTCCGTGAGCTCACTGACCAGTCGGACATCTGCATCGCTGACGATTTTCAATGCCTCTACACGCGCTGTGCTTGGCCCAACCAGCAGGGCCTGACGCAGCTCGCGGCCTATCACCGAGTACTGGACCTGTGCTGCGCGTGCATTGGATACGCCCAGCAAGTCTTTGTCATTGAGCAACTGGATTTGTGCAATCAGCTCCTTCTGGGCCTGCATGTTGAGCAGGCTCACGCCGACCGCAAAAAGCATCAACAGAAGGAAGCCAGCCGCCAGCTTTCTGGAAAGTCGCCATTGCTCCAGCGCGCGGGAGAAGTAGTTCATGCCGGTACCTCAACGATTTCATTAGATTCGGCCGGGACCTCGAGATCAAAGGCCCGGCGGTGTATTTCCAGATGGTTGGCAAGCAGGGCCACCAGCTCATCCAGTTGCTGCCGCTGCTGCGTGTCTGGAACGGTCAACAGGCCCATTTCCACCACACCAATCAACACGTCCTGCATCACCAGCGGCGCCAGCAGCAGCGCTGCCATGGGGGTTGCACCCAGACCGGAGCGCAGATTCCAGATGCCGTCTGGCGGTGTTTCGATCACGCGGGCGCTGCGCTCCAGGGCACATTGCCCCAGAAGCCCCTCACCCAGATGCAAAAGGGGTTGTGGTGCCTCAGCGCAAGCGGCATAACCGGCCAGTACCAGCACCTGGTCTTCCGCCTCGCCCTGTGTGACATACAGGCTGCCCTGCACCCCCCCCACCATGTCCCGTGCGGATTGGAAAAACGTGGTTGCAAAATCAGTCCATTCCGCGCTGTGCTGCAAGCGCAACGACAAAACACCCAGTTGCGTCCTGTACTGGGCCTGCTGCGTCTGCTCTCTGGCATAGACCTGCAATTGCGCCGACGCCAGTTCCTGGGCATGGCGCACGCGCAGCAGGCGCAACCACATCCAGCCCAGCAGGAGTACCAACAGGGCGGCGCCCATGGCACGCCCGGCCGAGGCAGCAGCGGGCACGGTGCGGCCCAGGTCTTCCGCAACAACCAGGCTCCAATCCCCGGCCGGGTCGTTCCAGCTCACGGGCGCCATTGCCACGGCATAGGCATGCTGGTCAAGCTTCTGCACACCCGATGTGGGTTCCAGCGGCAGGGCCAGCGGAGTCTGGTTTTCAAACATCGCACCAAACTGCTTCAGTTCCCGAATGGCCTGCAGGCGCTCCGGTGTGGCCACACCAGCGAGCCGCCCCGTCCAGTCATTCCGGTTGCCCGCAAAAACCACCCCCTGCGGAGAAAGCAGCAGCGCCACGTCGTACTTGCCCTGCAAGAGGGTGTCCACACGGTCCAGGGTGGTGCGCGCCACGATGGCGCCTACCCCCACGGTCGAACGCGCGTGCTCCGGGAACACCGGCGCGGTGAAATACAGGGAACGGTCTCCGCGCGCCATGCTGACTGCAGCGTAAACACTGGGCTGCCCCCGCATGGCGATTTGAAAATAGGGGCGAAACCGCACATCCAGCCCGGTGGAGGGTTTGTTGATGCGGTCCCAGGACGACTTGACGATACCGTCCATACCCACCACAAACACACCCTCTGCCGCAAACGCATTGCCCACAATGGACATGGTGCCTGCGACATTGGCATCCTCCGCCGCGAGCCCATTGGAGGCTTCCTGCTTGATGTCACCGTCCAGCAAGCCCAGCAGGGTGACCGAGCCCATGAGGTTGCCGTTCAGCGTGGTGGACATGAGCTCCAGCCCGCTGCGCTGCACCTCGGTCTGCAGCAGGGTCTGGCGCTGCTGGGTGCGGATCTCCACATCCAGCCAGAAGACACCAATGGCAAAAGCCAGCGCGACACCCACGATGAGTGCCCAGGCGGCAGGCGCGTTTTTCGCCAAATAGACAAGAAGCCGTTTCACGGCGTATCAGCCCGTAATCACCTTCAGGCTCTCGGCCTTGTGGGCCATGGCCTCATCACTGTCCGCAAACTCCAGCGCCACCGCGCGGAACTGCTCCGTCAGCACCAGAAACGCGTCAACGATATCGGGGTCGAAATGCTGGCCGCGCCCCTCGGTGATGATGGCCACCGCCTTTTCGTGTGGCATGCCTTCCTTGTAGACACGGCGGCTGATCAGCGCATCGTAAACATCGGCCACCGCCATCAAACGCGCGGAGATCGGAATCGCGTCACCCGCCCAGCCCTCGGGGTAACCACTGCCATCCCATTTTTCCTGGTGGCTGTAGGCAATTTCCTTGGCCTAGTGCAAAAACTCCACCTCCAGGCCCAGCTGGTCTTCCGCGTGCTGGATCGCATCGCGGCCCAGCTTGCAGTGGGTCTTCATGATCTCGAATTCATGGGGCTCGAACCGGCCCGGCTTGAGCAGAATGCGGTCTGGAATGCCCACCTTGCCAATGTCATGCAAAGGGGCAGACTTGAACAGGATGTCAATGGTGCGTTCGTCCAGAAACTGGTGGAATCGCGGATGCGTGCGCAACTGGTTGGCCAGCAGGCGCATGTAATGCTGCGTGCGCCGGATGTGGTTGCCGGTATCGTTGTCCCGGGTTTCCGCCAGGGATGCCATGGCCAGGATGGTCACATCCTGGATCGCCGCCAGCTCACGCCCGCGGCGTTGGACTTCCGCATCCAGGTAGTCGTTCTTGTCGCGCAAAAAATCGGCTGCGGCCTTGACCTGCAATTGGGTGGACACCCGCGCCAGCATGATGGGCGGATTCACCGGTTTGGTAATGAAATCCACCGCGCCCATTTCCAGCCCTTTCCTCTCTTCTTCGGACGCCGTCATGGCAGTCAGAAAAATGATGGGAATGTGCTGGGTGGTCGGGTCGTCCTTGAGGATTTTGCAGACGTCATAACCGGACAGACCGGGCATCATGATGTCCAGCAGGATGAGATCGGGAGCTTCTTCGGCGCGCGCCAACTGGAGCGCTTTCTCGCCGCTATTGGCCAGCTTGACCCGGTATTGCTCCTTGAGCAGGCCGGACATCAGTGACAGGTTGTCCGGCGTGTCGTCCACGACCAGCACGGTTGGCTTTTTTGTGAAATCCAGTGCGTCCATCAGATCCCTCTCCTTATTGGCTATCAGTAGCCGCACCAGCATAGCATCGGGGCGACGTAAGACATGGGTTTTCGCCAAGCGAGCGATGGGGAAAACCGGCGAATTCGGCATGCGAACAACACCCGCCACCATGCACGCGCACCTCGGCCAGAGAGCCACCAAAACGCTATCAAAAGGTGAGCTGCTTGCGCAAGCCCTATAAGGGCTAGAGGCACTTTTCTCTTGAAAAGAGCGGCTGGACGGCGAACCGGCAAAAAACGCCCCGCTGCAATCCCCGATTCGCAAGCTCTGCGTTTCACCATACGACACCGCCAAAGACCTCACGCTGCACTGCGTCGTCATACTTCGGCCATACATTGAAGTGGGTCACGGTCTACACTTGTGGCCTGCAATCAGTTGCACCATTTCGCCCCGAGATGGACCAGGGGAGTACGTTCACCGCCCAACGCGGGAACCACAGTGCAGATACACCGCCGGGCGCGCCGTATCTGCTTGAAGTGACCAAAGTCTTATGCAATCAGCCCTCGTCGATATCAGCTACAACCAATGGTTGGTGGCGCTTTCGTTCGTGATCGCCAGTTTCGCGTCGTATGTGGCGCTGAATCTGGCCAAGCGCGTGCGTTCGCAGGACAAGTCCATTGCCCGGGCCTGGCTGGTCGGCGGGTCCGTGGTGATGGGCACCGGCATCTGGTCCATGCACTTTATTGGCATGTCGGCCGTGTCGCTGCCGTTTGCGGTGGGGTTCGACTACATCATCACAGCGCTGTCGTGGGTGGCGGCGGTGGCCGTGTCGGCGGTGGCGCTGTATGTGGCCGGTTATTCGCAACTCACCATTTCCCGCTTGACCATGGGCTCGCTGGCGATGGGCGCCGGCATTTGCACCATGCATTACACCGGCATGGCGTCGCTGGACATGGCCCCTGGCATCCAGTGGGACTGGTTTCTCATCGCGGTGTCGGCGGCCATCGCAGTCACCGCGTCCGCCGTGGCGCTGCTGATTTTCTTCATGCTGCGCGACTTGACCGGCAGCGCCGAACGCAACTGGCAACTGGTGGCCGCGCTGGTGATGGGCGCCGCCATCTGTGGCATGCACTACACGGGTATGGCAGCCGCCGGGTTTTCGGCCAACAGTGTCTGCCTGAGCGCCGACCAACTGAGCGGCGACAGCCTGGGCCTGCTGGTCACCGTGGCCTCCAGCATTCTGCTGAGCATCACCATGTTCACCTCCACGCTGGACGCCCGTATGCAGGGCAAGGCTGAGAAGCTGACCGCGTCACTGAAAGCTGCCAACTCCGAGCTGCAGCAAATTGCCTTTCGTGACGCCCTGACCGGTCTGCCCAACCGCCTGCTGTTTGACGACCGGGTCAACTCGGCCGTGGAGCGCTGCCGCCGGGATGGCACCAGCCTGGCCATGTTGTTCATCGACCTGGACGGCTTCAAACCCGTGAATGACTCGTTTGGCCACCGCGTGGGCGACGAGGTGCTGCGCGAGATTGGCCGCCGCCTGAGCCTGCAATTGCGCGCCACCGACACCGTGGCCCGCGTGGGCGGTGATGAATTCGTCTTGCTGCGCGAAGGCGCCGCCGACTCCACCGCGATTGCGCAGATGGCGCAGCGCCTCATCGACGTGATCAGCGAGCCCATGACCGAAAGCGGACACGATGTGCGCTTGTCCTGCTCGGTTGGTATCGCGCTGTATCCGTCCGACGGGCCACACGAAGAGTTGATGGCGCATGCCGACGCGGCCATGTATTCGGCCAAACGCACCGGTGGCTCGGGGTATGCGTTTTTTGAACCGCACATGAACGCCGGTGTGCGCCAGCAGATTGAACTGCAGCGCGACTTGCGCCTGGCCATAGAACGCCGCGAGTTTGAGCTGCATTACCAGCCCAAGGTAAACGCAGGCACATCCCTCATCACAGGCGTGGAAGCCCTGGTGCGCTGGCGCCATCCAACGCGCGGCATGCTGAGCCCGGTCCTGTTCATCCCCGTGGCCGAACGTTTTGGCTTGATAGGCGCATTGGGTAGCTGGGTCATTGACGAAGCGTGCCGGCAGGTGGCGGCCTGGTCCGCGCAGGGCATGCGGATGCGGGTGGCGATCAATTTGTCGGTGCACCAGTTGCGCCAGGATGATCTGGCGAAGCGCATATCGGCAGCCATCGCACAACACAAGATCGACCCTGTGCTGCTGACCTTCGAGATCACCGAATCGGTGGCGATGGAAGACGCAGAGAGCACGCTGCAGATGTTTGAAGACTTGAGCCGCATTGGTGTGAAGTTGTCGATTGACGACTTTGGCACCGGCTACTCCAGCCTGTCTTACCTGCGCCGCTTGCGGGTGGGCGAGCTGAAAATCGACCGCTCGTTTGTGCAGGACCTGGAATTCAGCGCGGACGCACGGGCCATTGTCGAAGCCGTGATTGGCCTGGCCCATGTGCTGGGGCTCAAGGTGGTGGCCGAAGGCGTGGAGACAGCCGCCCAGCGCGATGTGCTCACGCGCCTGCATTGCGATGACCTGCAGGGTTACCTGTTCGCCAAACCCATGACGCCGGAGATGATGACCAAATGGGTGGAAGGCGATGACGCGCCCGGAACTTCCTGGCTTGCCAAGCTGGCGACCACCCGGCCGTCACCGTTGACCTGATCCCCTCACCTCACTGCAGGCGCTGCAGCAGGTCCAGGGTGGGGTAACCATCTGCCGGAATGCCCAGGCTCTGCTGGTACTGGCGCACGCCGCGCTGTGTGGCCGGGCCCATCATTCCATCGGGCTTGCCACTGTCAAATCCACGGGCATTCAGCGCCGTCTGCAGCGCCAGCAACTGGGTGCGCCCCAACAATTGCAGATCGCGCGGCCAGGGGGCCTGCACGGCCGGGCCACCGGCCAACCGCTGCGCCAGCAGGTTGATGGCAAGGGCATAACTGGTGGCATTGTTGTAGCGCAGGATGGTGCGGAAGTTGGGCCCCACCAGAAACGCCGGACCGCGCGCGCCCGCGGGCAGCAGGATGGCGCTGTCGGGCAGCGCGGGCAGCGGCGTGCCGTCCATGGTTTGCACACCTGCATCGGCCCACTGGGTAGCAGGCAGGCGCACCTCTGCATCGGCACGCGTGTAGTCAAACCCGGCGGGCAAACGCACCTCCACACCCCAGGGCTGACCGGTCTGCCAGCCGGAGCGGGTCAGGAAGTTGGCGGTCGACGCCATCACATCGGGCACGCTGCCCCAGATATCGCGCCGGCCATCGCCATCGGCATCCACCGCGTAGGCCAGGAAGGCCGTTGGCAAAAACTGCGTCTGGCCCATCGCTCCGGCCCACGAACCGATCATCTGCGCGCGGCTGATATCGCCGTTCTGCAAAATCTTGAGCGCAGCCAGCAACTGGCCCCGCGCCCACTCTTCGCGGCGCCCTTCAAAACCCAGCGTCGCCAGCGCGTCAATGGCCGGAATGTCGCCCACGTTGCGGCCGTAGTTGCTCTCCACGCCCCAGATCGCCACCAATACCTCTATGGGTACGCCGTAGCGCCCGGCCGCCGCAACGGCTTCGGGTGGCAGTTGCTGCTGTTTCTCCTGCCCCTGGGCGATACGCTGCTTGGACAGCGCGCTGTCCAGGTAATCCCAGATGGCGCGGGTGAACTCGGGCTGCGCCCGGTCTGCCGTGACGGCGCGCGGGATAAAGCGCACGTTGTCGAAGGCGAGGTGCAGCGTCGCATCCGTGATGCCCGCAGCGCGGGCGCTGGTGCTGAAGTCGGCCACCCAACGGGCGAACTGCTGCTGGTGCCCGATCTCGGCGGCTTCGGCCTGCGCCGCTTCCACCGAGGCTGTAGTGACGGGGGGCGGTGAGGATGGCGCTTTGGTTGCGACCGGTGGTGAAGAGGCGCAACCCGCCAGTGTGAGGAGGGTCAGTACCGCGGGAGACAACCAGCCACAGGCTGGCGCAGAAAAGCGAGATGGTGTGTGCATTCGCCCCATTTTCGCCGCATTGGGAAATGCACGACGCCCAACCCCACCTTTGGCAGGGTCAGGCGTGCAGCCTATTTCTATTTACTACGCAGCGATGTTTGCCAGTTGCTGGCGCAACCTTGCCAGATCATGGGCAATGTCGGGCGCTTTCAGAACGTCGTGACATGAAAAGGACGGCAACACCTCCATGCCGCAGAACTTGTAGTTCGCGGTGTTGAGGATGAACACATCGTCCACCGAGCGGCCTTCAAACAGGGTTTGTGCCGGGTTGCCAAATGCTTCTGCTGGCGCATTCCAGGTGAGCGACACCATGTACTGCTTGCCCTGCAGCAGGCCGCCGCTGCCGTATTGCTTGGCCGGGTCTTCGCGAGTGCGCCCGTCGCCGGTGATGAAGCTGCTCTGCATCATTCCTGCCGTAAACACTTCGTCCACATACTTCTTATAGATCCATGGCGTACCAAACCAGTACACCGGCGACTGCAGGATGATCAAGTCCGCCCACAGGTGCTTTTGCACCTCTGCGTTGGTCTCATAACCCTGCTCAATACGCGTCTCTTGAAACGCGAATCCGCGCTGCACCATCTCCTCCTGAATGACGCCTGCCACTGTGTTGTTCAGCCCGCCGGACGAAATGCCCTCATAGAACTGGTGCGCGTTGATCAGCAATACCTTCTTCATTTTTAACTCCTGGTAAAGGGCCACCACCGATGGCGGCCCTGTCGTTGAACGGATGCCAGGAAGTGTGCGTGGGCAGGTGTTATTTCGGCTGCTGGATTCGATGCGTTTATTGCCTGATTCGCCGGATCGCTGGCGCTGCAGTGGCGCGAAGGCGGGAATGGCCTTAACCTTCAGTTTTGGAAATTACCCGCAGGCATTAGGGAAAGACATCGACCATGGCAGACAAATCCCTCGCCCACCTGGTGGGCCACATTGCCCAAAGTGATGGGGACTTCAGCACAGCCATTCCCGGACTCACGGTCTACCGGCGCAGCGCGGTGTCAGAACCCATGCACTGTGTCTACGGCCTGAGCCTGGCGCTCACCTTGCAAGGCGGCAAACGCGTCACGCTGGGCGAAGAGGTGCTCCACTACGGCCCCGGGCAGTCGCTCATCACCACCGTGGACCTGCCTGTCACGTCGTATGTCATACGTGCCAGCGCTCAAGAGCCTTTTCTGAGGCTGTTGCTCGAACTCGATGCCCGCGCCATTACGCAATGGGCTGCCGACATGCCCTTTGCACCCGCACCTCGGGAAGCTGGCACCCGGGCGATGTCGGTGGTGTCGCTGGACGATGGTCTGCTGGCCTCGCTCACACGCCTGGTGCAGTTGCTGGATGAGCCTGCCCTGGTGGAGAGTCTGGCGCCGCTGATCCGGCAGGAGATCGTGGTGCGTTTGCTGCGTGGTCCGCACGGCCCTACCTTGCGCAACCTGGTGGCCGCAGGCTCACCCGGGCAGCACATCGGCAAAGTGATTGCCTGGATGCGGCACCACTTTACCGAGGATATTTCTGTAGAGGATCTGGCGACCAGGGCGCACATGAGCCCGTCCACCTTCCGCGCCCATTTCCGCAACGTGGCGGGCATGAGCCCTTTGCAGTATTTGAAGAACCTGCGGCTGCAGGAGGCGCGGCATCTCATGCTCAACAGCAGCCTGGACGCCGTGAATGCAGCGGTGCAGGTGGGCTACGAAAGCGCTTCGCAATTCAGCCGCGAGTACCGACGCATGTTTGGAGAACCGCCGCTGCGGGACATCCACAAGATGCGGCAGACCTCCATAGGTCCGGCGCAGGTGGGCTGAGAAACGGGAGAAGGTATGGCTGCCTGACCGCTGCAGCAACCCCAATAGCTACACAATTGATAGCTGGCTGCGCAGACCCCATAAGGGCTGCGGGCACTTTTCGCTTAAAAAAGCGGTAGGGTTTATTTCTTCTTCACGAACTCTTCGAGTTCCGTAAAGGTGGGGCGTTCTGTGGAGTACAGCACCTTGCGGCCAAACTCGATGGCGGTGGAGGGGTTGTAGCCCTGCATGCTGGCCAGCAGTGTGGTCTTGATGCACTGCAGTTCCTTGCCCTGCTCTTCCACCTTTTGCTCCAGCAGACCGGCCAGGGGTTCGGCAAAGGCGTAGGCCAGCAAAATACCCAGGAAGGTACCCACCAGCGCGGAACCGATCATGCCGCCCAACACGGCGGGCGGCTGGCCCACCGAGCCCATGGTGTTCACCACACCCAGCACCGCGGCCACGATACCGAAGGCTGGCAAACCGCCAGCGATACGCTGGATGGCGGCCACAGCGGCGTGTTCTTCGTGGTGGTGGGTTTCGATTTCGTTGTCCATCAGGGACTCGATCTCGTGGGCGTTGAGGTTGCCCGAGACCATCATGCGCAGGTAATCAGTGATGAACTCGACCACGTGGTGGTCGGTGCCCACGGTGGGGTATTTCTTGAAAATCTCGGATTCTTCGGGGGTTTCGACGTCTTTTTCGATGGCCATCAGGCCTTCCTTGCGGGCCTTTTGCAGGATGTCGTACATCAGCGCCATCAGGTCCATGTAGCGGGCCTTGGTGTATTTGCTGCCCTTGAAGCAGGCGCCCAGGCCGGCCATGGTTTTCTTGATGACCTTCATCTGGTTGTTGGCCAGAAAGGCCCCCAGTGTGGCACCGCCAATGGTCAACATTTCAAAGGGGAGCGCATGCAACACCACGGTGATATTGCCGCCGTGGGCAATGAACACGCCAAATACGCAGCCCAAGACGACCAGCCAGCCAATGATTACAAACATACTGAATTTCTACCTTAGAGATAGCGGATCACCGATTAGACGCGCTCTGATTTTAGAACTGCACAGAGAATAACGCCTTGTTTGCCCCAGATTTCTGCACCCTGCCCGGGTTTGGGGGCAATACGGTGAAATTGTTGCGCTTGGCCGCCTTGCAAGCCAACATATTGCGCCCCACGTGAGCGGATGGACGAAAAGCACACCTTGCGGGCAAGGGTGCGCCACCTCGGAGACCCCACATGACCACTTACACCCCCATCAATTGCGAGTTTCACGACGTCATTGAGTCCACCATCACCCGGCGCCAACCGGTCACCCTGGTGGTCATGGACGCCGTGGGGGACGTGCAGACCCTGCACGATAAAGTGACGGATGTTTTTGCCAAGGAGGGGGCGGAATATCTGGTCACCGAAAGCGGCCAGACCATCCGGCTGGACCAGTTGCAATCCATAGGCGGCCACGACAAAAGCGACTTCGGCTAGGCCGACGCACACCCATCCTGCTGGGTGGGGTACCGACCTGGCAGGCACAAAATGCTATTGAATAGATAGCTGCTTGCGCAATCTGCATGCGGGCTAGTGGCCAATTTCGCTTGTCAATGCTCCCTGCTCGGGCTTCTAAAAAATCCGGCGCCGATTGCGCCGCCGCAGCAGGCCCCAGGTCACCAGCGCTAGCAGGGCCACCAGCACCGATATCACTTTGGTCCCATAGGTGGGCCACCAATAGTGCAGCACGCTGTTGATCAGCACCTGGCGCGACGGGCTGTAGCCCTCGGGCATGGGCAACACGCCATGGGACTTGGCATACGCGTCAAAGTCGGCCTGCAGTGCCTGGAAGGCTTCGGGCATCTGGACCTGCAAGTCGCGGGTTTCGCCGGGGTCGGTGCGCAGGTCGTACAGGTGCCACTGGCCATCGCCCACGGGCGGCAGGTTTTTGACCAGCTTGAGGTCGCCCTTGAACAAGGCCAGGTTGCCTGACAGCTCATACCCCAGCGGCTGGTCGCTGGCGCGCGCCTGCTGGCTGCGGCCCAGCAGCACGGGCAACAGGCTCACACCAGCGATCGGCTCCACGGGCTGGTTCTTGTAGGTGTTGCCGGGGCGCGCCACCTGCGCCAGGTCCAGCAGCGTGGGCGCAATGTCTGTCACGTGGGCCAGCCCCTGCTGGATCTGGTTGTGCGGCATGCCGGGCACACCCGAGATAATGAGCGGCGTGCGGATGCCGCCCTCCCCTGCGTAAAACTTGTAGGTGTTCAGCGGCGAGCTGCTGGCGCTGGCCCAGCTCGGGCCGGCGATACCGTAGGCGCCTTTGCCCCCCAGCTTGTCGATGTCCTGGGTGTACTGGGTCTTGAGCCAAAGCCGCGCTTCCTTGTAATCCGAAGCTTCGGCGCCGTTGTCGGACAGAAAAACGAACACCGTATTGTCGTACTGGCCGCTTTGCTTTAGGTAGTCCACCAGGCGGCCCACTTCGTGGTCCATCGCATCGGCCATGCCGGCGTAGACCTCCATGCGGCGCTGCTCGTAAAGCTTGTCCTTCTCGCTCAGGGCGTTCCAGTCGGCGGTGGTGTTCATGCGCACCATGGGCGTGTCTTTGGGGATCAGGCCCAGTGCGGCTGCGCGGTCGCGGCGTGCGAGGCGCAGTGCGTCCCAACCGTCCTTGTATTTGCCGCGGTACTTCTCAATGAAGGCCGCAGGTGCCTGCAGCGGCACATGGTTGGCCTGGAAGCCCACATAGGCAAAAAATGGCTTGCCGACCTTGGCGTCAGTCTTGAGGTAGTCAATCGTGCGGTCCACAAAGTACTGCGACGAGTAGTAGTCCGCGGGCATGACCGCCTCTTTGCCGTCTTCAAACCAATCCACCTTGGCCGAGTGCGGCAGGTAGCGTTTGGCCGGTTCCCAGTTGTCGGAGCCGGTATCACCCTGGATGATGGACCGGTCAAAGCCGCGCGCGTTAGGCAGGTTGTAGGGCTCGGAGCCCACATTCCATTTGCCGGCGATGTAAGTGCGGTAACCGCTGTCCTGCAGCAGGGTGGACACCGTCACCACGCGGCTGGTCAGTGAGCCTTGGTACCCGGGTTGGCCCAGGTGCTCGGGGGGCATGGCTTCGCGCAGGTTGCCCACGCCGTTGCGGTGGTTGTCCACACCGGTAAGCAGCATGGAGCGTGTGGGGGAACAGGAGGCCGCCACGTGGAAGTTGGAGAAACGGGCGCCGCGTTGGGCCAGCGCATCGAGGTGGGGCGTGGCGATCTCGCCGCCAAAAGCGCCGACGTCGGTGAAGCCCCAGTCGTCGGCCACCAGCACCACGATGTTGGGGCGCGCTGCACCAGCAGCCATGGCGCTTGCGCAGAACCACAGGGCCAGTGCCCCGAACCAGACTTGTCTTTTCATCGTACGTGTCTCCTGTGTGGCCACTCTATAACAGAGGAGGCCAGAGGAGATGCCTCATGGGTGACAGTCCAGACGGTCTGCCCTGGCGTGGTTTAGCGCTCCGAGACGGAAAATGCTGCTGCCTGCGGCACGTGGCCGGCAAACAAGGGGGTGACCTGGCGCAGCTTTTCCAGCGCGACCACCTCGCCGTACAGGTCGGACAGGGCCGCCATCAGATCGGCGCGCAGGCACCACAGGCCGGCCACATGGTTCTCCAGCCAGATGCGCCGCTCCACCGCCGGGTAACGCGCACTGCCCAGCTCACCCAGGCATTCCAGCAAGCAGTGGCGTATCTCTTCCACCGGGATCAATCCCATCTGGGTCGGGGCCAAGGCGGCACCCTCACCCACATGCAGCATGCGCTGCAGGCCGCGTTTGATCTGCTCAAGCATGGGCGTTTATGAAGTCGCTGACCAGTGTGAGCTGGTCCGGCACGTTGAGCGCCGGTGCATGGCCACAACCGGCGATTTCCACCACCCGTGTCTGGCCGCGCAAGCCGGGGCCGCGTTGCAACATGGCCGCCGTGGTGTGGGGCAAGACCAGGTCCGAATCGGCACCACGCAGGCACAACACGGGGAGGTCCAGCGCGTCATAGTGGTCCCAGATCAGGTAGTCATTGGTGTGCGCTATGAACTGGCGCACCATGGCCGGGTCGTAATGCGGGGTGACACGCCCGTCGGGCAGGCGGCGTGTGGAGGTTTCGGTCAGGCGACGCCACTGCGCGTCGCTGAGCCAGCCATACGGTTTGTAGACCTGGCGGAAGAAGGCTTCGAGCTCCTGCACCGTGGCAAAGGATGGCGGACTACCGGCGTAGGCACGGATGCGGGTCAGCGCCTCGGGTGCCAGTTCGGGCGCGTTGTCGTTGAGCGTGAGGCTTTGAATGCGGGCCTTGAGCGCAGGCTGAAACAGGCCCGACGCGCACACCGTGCCAATGGCACCGCCCATGGAGGTGCCCACCCAGTGTGCCCGTTCAATCTTCAACTGCTCAAACAGGTCAGCGGCAATACGCGCGTAGAACGCCAGGCAATATTCCTCATCGGGTTTGCTGCTCCATTGGCTCAAGCCCCGGCCCAGCGTGTCGGGGCAGACCACGCGGTAACGGCCACTGAGGTGCTGGGCCAGTTCGTCCATGTCGCGGCCCGTGCGTGCCAGGCCGTGCCAGGCGATCACCACCGGCGCATCCACCGGCCCCCATTGGGTGGTGTGGATTTCATAGCCAGCGCACTGCAGGTAGTGGGAAGTAGGCATCATGGTGGCAACCTCTGCTGGTTAGCGCAATGGCGCGGCGGTCGTGGGCAGCGCAGCCTGGCGCAGGCGCCCGACCACACCCGTGGGGAAGTAATACACCGACAGCACAAACAACACGCCCAGCCAGAGCAGCCAGCGGTCGGGCGACAGCAAGGCCGAGAGCATGGGCCAGGCCACGACTGCCTCGCTGCCCATGCGCAGCAACTCCTGCAGGTAACTCTGCGCCACGAGGAACAGCGCCGCGCCGACAACCGCCCCATACATGGTGCCCATGCCGCCAATCACCACAATCAGCAACACGTCCATCATGATCTCGAAGGACAGCGAGGTATCGGGCCCGTTGTAGCGCAGCCAGAGCGCCAGCATCGCACCGGCCATACAGGCGAATAGCGCGGACAGGATGCTGGACGTGGTGCGGTACACCACCACGCGGTAACCAATGGCCTCGGCGCGGAATTCGTTTTCACGGATGGCCTGCAACACGCGGCCAAACGGCGAGTTGACGATGCGCAGCAAGGCCAGGAACAGCACCACGGCCGTCACGAACAGCAGGTAGTAACACAGCAGGCGACCATCGAGCGACACGCCCAGGAAAGGCTGCTCGCTGAACTCGTAGCTGGGCGACAGGATTTCGGGCACTTTGAAACTCAGGCCGTCTTCACCACCGGTGAACTCGTGCAGTTGCGAGGCCAGCGTGAGAAACGCCGAGGCCACCGCCAGCGTGATCATGGCAAAGAAGATGGCCCGCACGCGCAGCGAAAACAGCCCCACCACCAGCGCCAGCACAAACGACAGCAGCAGCGACGCACCCAGCCCCACGGCCAGCGCCTCCCAGGTGGCACCCAAACGTGTGGTGGCAATGGCAATGCCATAGGCACCAATGCCAAAAAACATGGTGTGCGCAAAACTCACGATGCCGGTGTAGCCCAACAACAGATCGAAACTGGCGACCAGCACGATAAAGATCAACACCTTGGCCGCCACATTGAGTGGCTTCACACCCGGAAAGATGAACGGCGTGAACGCCAGCGCCAGGACCAGCAGCAGCAACAGGCCGGACAGCCAGCGGCTGCGTGGCAGGTCTTTGGAAAGAATGCGTTGGAACATATTTGTGCCCCTTACCGGTTCGCGACTGGATAGACACCCTGCGGACGCCACAACAAAATGGCGACCATGAGTGCAATGTTGGAAAAGAGCGCGACCTTCGGCAACAGGAAGCCGGTGTAGTTGGCCATCAGCCCGACCAGCAAGGCCCCGATCAAGGCGCCACCGGTGGAACCCAGCCCGCCAATGATGATCACGATGAAGATCAACACATTGACCTGTGCGCCCATCTGCGGCGTGACCGACTGCTGGTACAGCCCCCACATCACACCACCCAGGCCCGCCAGCGCGCTGCCCACCACAAACACACCGATAAAGATGCGCTTGATGCGGTAGCCCAGGGACTCCACCATCTCGCGGTCCTGCACGCCGGCGCGGATCAGCAGACCGATCTTGGTGCGACTCAGCACCCAGGCCAGTGCGGCAAACACCAGCAGCCCCACCACCACGGCCATCAGACGGTATTTCTCAATGGCTGCGTCGCCCAGCAACACGGAGCCGCGCATGCCTTCGGGCAGCGGCAGCGGAATCTGCGCCGGGCCCCAGATCACCTTGATGAGTTCTTCACCAATGATCATGCCGCCCATGGTGATGAGAATCTGCTTCAGATGCTGGCCGTACACCGGCCGCACGATGAAACGCTCAAACGCCAACCCCAGCGCACCGGCCACCAGCATGGCCACCAGCATCGCAGGCAGCACAGCCACCCAGTTGCGCCACAGCACATCCGAACCGGTCCAGTCACCCATGAATCCCATCACGGTGGTGGCCACAAAAGCCCCCAGTGCGATGAAAACACCATGGCCGAAGTTCAGCACGTCCATCAGGCCAAACACCAGCGTGAGGCCCGAGGCAATGATGAAGATGATCATGCCCATGGCTAGGCCCGCCACCGTGAGCGTGAGCCAGGTCGAAGGTGAGCCGATGAAGGGCAACACCAGCACAGCCAGCAGTGGCACCAGCGCCAGCGGCTTCCAGTCGAAGTCGATTGATTTCATATGGCCAGCCCCAGCAGCGTGTGCTGCAGTTCTTCGTTGTCTGCGAGTTCCTGCATGGTGCCGACATGCACCACACGCCCGTTGTCCATCACCGCCACCTGGTCACCCAGGCGTTTGGCAAAGCTGATGTTTTGTTCGACCAGCAGAATGGTTGTGCCCGTCTTCTTGAGCTGGGCAAACGCGTCGATCATGTTGTTGATGATGGCGGGCGCCAGGCCTTTGCTGGGCTCGTCCACGATCAGCAATTCGCGCGGCTCGACAATCGCGCGGGCCACCGCCAACATCTGTTTTTGTCCGCCCGAGAGCTTGCCTGCGGGGTGGTTCCAGAATTTCTCTACCGCGGGGAACAGCGAAAAAATCCACTGCAAGCGCGTGTCGTCCATATCTTGGGCGCGTTTGGCCGCGCGTGCGGCCAGCAGCATGTTTTCTTTGACCGTGAGGTCGGCAAAGATGCCCATGTTTTCGGGCACATAGGCAATGTTCAGGCCGGCGATCTGCGGTGTTTCGAGCGCCGTGATATCGCGCGCGTCAAAGTGCACCGAGCCACTGGAGGCATGCCACAGGCCCATGATGGTGCGCAGCGTGGTGGTCTTGCCCGCGCCATTGCGGCCCAGCAGCATGGTGAGCTGGCCGCGCGGAATGGACAGGTCCACGCCGTGCAGGATGTGGTACGCACCAATGTGCGTATGTACGCCGGACAGAGTCAGCAGGTTGTTGTTGGCAGCGCTCATGCGTGCTCCCCTCCCCGTTCGCCCTGAGCGGGTCGAAGGGCTTCGACAGGCTCAGCCCGAACGGGTTCCTCAGTCCGAACGGACTCGGAAATTGGCGCCACGCCCAGATACGCTTCCTGAACCACAGGCGAAGCAATCACCTCGGCCGGGTCACCATCGGCCACCAGCGTGCCGTTGTGCAGCACGATGATGCGGTCGGCCAGTTCGCGCACCACGTCCATCTTGTGCTCCACCAGAAGAATGGTTTTGCGCTTGTCCTTCTTGAGCGCGCGGATCAGGTTCAGGATCACGGGGGCCTCGTCGTGGCTCATGCCCGCGGTGGGTTCGTCGAACATGAAAATTTCGGGGTCCAGCGCCATGAGCAAGGCGACTTCCAGCTTGCGCTGGTCGCCGTGCGGCAGGCTGGCCACAGTCTGCTCCTGCTGCTCCAGCATGGCCACATCCCCCAGAATCTCCAGCGCACGCTGGGTCAGCGCCCGGTGGTCGCTCCAGATACTCCACAGGTTGAGCCCGCGCAAATGTTTGCCACCCTGTGTGGCCTGCACCGCCAGGCGCACATTCTCCAGCACCGACAGATTGGGAAACAGATTGGTCAGCTGAAACGCCCGCCCCAGACCAGCACGCGTGCGTGCTGAAGGGCTCATCTGCGTGAGCGCATGGCCATTCAAAAACACCTCGCCATGGCTGGCCTTCAACTGACCGGAGATCAGGTTGAAGTAGGTGGTTTTACCGGCGCCGTTGGGGCCGACGATAGCGGTCAAGGTGCCAGGCTGAAACGTACAGCTGACAGCATTCACCGCCACGTGGCCACCGAAGCGGATCGTGAGTTCTTTGGTTTCGAGCATTTTGTTTTTGCCTCCCCTGATCAAGGGAGCGGCGTAGCGAGCGGGTCGAGGGCAAGGCGCACAGCGCGCAGGAACCGGAACGTACTTGTGTACGTGAGGATTTCGAGCACTGCGCAACGCCGCCATCGGCACGCGCAGTAGCAGAGCACTTGATCAGTTACCGTTTGTTGCGGATGGGGACATCCATCTCTTCCGCCTTGATCTCGCGCACCAGTTCAGGCACACCCCAGGCAAAAGCCGGGTCGACCTTGATCTTGAAGTGGTACATGCTTTGCATGGCTTGGTGGTCTTCCTTGCGGAAGGTCATCTTGCCCTTGGGCGTGTCAAAGCTCATGCCTTCCATGGTCTTGATCAGCGTGTTGGCACTGGTATCACCTTTGCTGTTTTTCAGCGCAGTGACCACGGCCATCGCAGCACTGAAGCCACCGGCAGTGAAGAAGTCGGGTGGCGACTTGAACTGGCTGTAGTGGCGCGCCACCATGGCTTCGTTGACCGCATTTTTGGGAATGCCGAAGTAGTAGTACGCCGCGCCTTCCATACCGGGGAACTGCTTGTAGGCGGTCATGGCGGGCAGGATGTTGCCGCCGGTAGCGATTTCAATGCCATGGCGCTTCAAGTCCATGTCGGCAATCTTGAAGGGGTTGCCGCCAGCCCAGATGATGAAGATCACCTTGCGGCCGGGGATATCCTTGAGTTTGTCGATCAGGCGCTGGCCACCGGCGGTGAAGTCGGTGGTGGCGGGTGGCAGGTACTCTTCGTGGACCAGCTTGGCCTTTTTGATGGCTTCACGGAAGGCCTTGACGCCGTCGCGGCCAAAGGCCGAGTCTTGCGCCATGGTGGCAATGGTCACACCGGCCTTGTCCAGCGCCACGGCGTTGGAGATGGCGTCCTGCGAGCTGTTGCGGCCGGTGCGGAAGATGTACTTGTTCCACTTGTCACCGGTGATGGAGTCGGCCACGGCAGGCTCCACCAACAGGATCTTTTTGTATTCCTCAGCCACGGGCAACATGGCCAGCGCGACGGGAGATGCCGTGGGGCCCACGGCCAGATCGACCTTGTCATCGCCATAGGCGGCGGCCAGCAGGCTCTTGCCCTGGTCAGGCTTGCCCTGGTCGTCTTTCTCGATCACGGTGATCTTTTTGCCAGCGACCATCATGGTGCCGCCGGTGGCGTAGTCCAGGCCCATCATGAACCCGACCTGGGTCTGCTTGCCATAGGCTTCCAGAGGGCCGGTCTTGCTGTAAATGTGAGCGATCTTGATTTCGTTGGACTGGGCGATGGCGGTGCTGCCGACCACAGCGGCGCACAGGCCAGCGGCGATCAGCGTGGCACGGACGGCCACAGTCTTCAGACGGGTTGGGTGCATGCAAGTCTCCTGTTGTAATAGCTAACCATGCACCGTTTTGCACGATCCATGCCAAATTTCAAAGCCTTGATTTCATTGGATATTTTTGAAATTCAGGCTTTATTTTTAATTTATGTCTAATTTAAATACACAAATATTGTCTCATTTTTAGACATTTGTATAAATATTGGCCACACTAAAGACGTCCATACAAGGTCGCCCGTGCAATCCCCAGCGCCTTGGCTGCTGCCACTTTGTTGCCTTTGTGGGCGCTCAGGGCGGCCTGGATCGCCCTGGTTTCCAGCTCCGCGACCTGCTCGGCCAATGGGCGCAAAAGCCCGTCCGTGTCGGAGGGTGCATCGCCGGCATCGGGTGTCGCCTGATCCGCCTGCGGTACCGTGGCGGCCAAGGGTGGCAGGCCCGACTCGCGCAACACGGTCTCAATGTCCTGCACCTCGATGCGGTGCGACTCGCTGCGCATGGCGGCCTGCTCCAGCACATTGCACAATTCACGGATGTTGCCGCGCCAGGCTTGTGCTTCCAGCAGGGCCAGCGCCTGCGGCGAAAGTTCGGGCGATGGCAAGCCGCTGCGCAGGGCCACATCTTCGCCCAGCACTTCCAGCAGCGCCGCAATATCGGCGCGCCGCTCGCGCAGCGGCGGCACGCGAATGGGCAACACATTGAGGCGGTAGAACAAATCCTCGCGGAACGTGCCCGCGCGGACCAGGCCCGCCAGGTCGCGTGAGGTGGCGGCAATCACCCGCACATTGATGGGCAGCAGCTTGTTAGAGCCCAACGGTTCAATCTCGCCCTCCTGCAGCGCGCGCAGCAACTTGCTTTGCAGGGCCTGGGGCATGTCTCCAATTTCGTCGAGAAACAGGGTGCCACCACTGGCCAGGCGGAACTTGCCGTCGCGACCCTTGCGGTCGGCGCCGGTAAAGGCACCGGGCACGTAGCCAAAGAATTCGGCCTCCAGCAGCGACTCGGGCACCGCCGCGATGTTGACGCTGATAAAAGCGCCCTTGGCGCGCGCGGAGGCGGCGTGGATGGCGTGGGCCAGCAGCTCCTTGCCGGTGCCGGTCTCTCCCAGCAGCAGCACGGGGCTGCTGGACTGTGCGGCGCGGCGCGCCTGGCGTTTGACTTCCACCGCTGCCGGGCTTTGGCCCACGAAGCTGGCAAAGGTGTATTTGGACTGCCTCTGTCCGGTGCTTTGCAGGCGCTGGCTGGCGAGTTCGCGCCGCGCGTCGTCCAGGTCGCGCTGCAAGAGCGCAAATTTCTCGATCAGCGGCTGCAGCGTGGTCTCGGGGTGGTCGAACAACACGATACCCAAGGCGCCTATGACTTGCCCTTCGGAATCACGCAACGGAATGCGGCTGACCACAAAGGTACCGGCGCGGTTGGTCAGCAAATCAATCAGGATGGGCTTGCCGCTCTCCAGCACCTGGTGCATCTGGGTGTTGTGCACGACCTGCGAAACCGGATGGCCGACAAAGTCTTCTTCACGCTCAAAGCCCAGGGCGGGCAAGAAACGTTTGTACTGGTCGTTGATCCAGACCACACGCGCCTGGCGGTCCACCAGCATCATGCCTTCGCTGGCGCTGGCGAAGAGTTCGAACATGGAGCGCGCCGCCAGCTCCAGAATGCTCTGGGCGTCGCGTGGGAGGATATCGGGCTTGTCCATGCGGCGATGTTACCCGTGCGCTACGGTCTGCAATTTGCTATAAAAAAAGGAGCTGCACGCGCACATTCCGTGCGGACAACAGCCCCTTTTGATGCTGAAAATCACTACTGTCCGGTAAATTTTGCCCCGTTTTCAGAAGAGTTCAACCTGCGATTTCAGCTCTTCGAAACTGTCGTCCTTGATAGCGTTGTCTACCATCTGAGCCAAAGAGATCTTCTCAAACATGTTGACCTCCACCAGATGCAAGAAGTTACGCAGTGACAGGTCAGTATGTAGTCCGTGGTGTGCGACCAAAGCTATCAAATAGGTACACACTGCAATCCATATCTGTGATCTCACCGCGTTCAATGAATTGCCAAAGAAGTGTTGGATGTTCAGGTTCTGCTTGAGCCATTTGAAGAACAGCTCAATCTGCCAGCGCTGCTTGTAGATGGCTGCGATGGTGAGGGCGGATAGGTCTAGACGGTTGGTTAGAAAGACGAGTTCCAAACAACTCACTGCATCGTAGAAACGTACCCGGCGCAAAGGCTCAGGGTAGCCTTTCTTGGAGCGCTCCCCCGTCAGCACAATGGTTTGATCCGAGTACACGCCGGTTTGCACATCAGCCGCGTGGGCTTCACTGCAGATGAAGCTCAAATTGTCTTTGGCGCGCACCACAAAGCTGCACTCCCGTTGCACCAAGCGGTGCAACCTTGCAAAGTCCACGTAGCCGCGATCCAGCACGACGATAGAGCCCTTGGGCAGACTCAATGCATCCAATTGCCCCGAGTCGCCGACTTTGCCGGTGGTGATCGATAGCATCACTGGAATGGCACCCCGCAGGTCGATCACCGTATGGGCCTTGATTCCCGCTTTGGTGGACCGAAAGTCAGCCCAGGGAAACAGTTTCAGACACAAGTCGATGGTGGTGGAGTCCATGGCATACAGTGGCTCCTTGAGGCCCAAGCCGATGTCATGGTCTTTGTACAAATCCAACGCGGTTTCGATCAGGCGTTGCCCCAGTGCTTCGAACAAATGCGAGTCACGCCGCTCGTTGGCATCGGCCAATGTGGAGCGTGATACACGCTGACGCAGGCCGCAGTGGTAAAGCTTGGAGCTTTGCGAGTTCAGGCACACGATCAGGTCGCGCAAGCCTTCCCTGCGAGTGAACTGCGCGTAGGCCATGCAAATGAATTGGCTCCAGGCAGTGAAATCCCGTGTCCAGCGGTTGGCTTGGTACCTATCAACGAGGTGTTCAAAGTGGCTAAACGGTACGACGGCCAGCAATTGCGCGAATACCGTGCGACCAGCGTTCATGACGTAAACCTCGAAAAATGAGGTCACGATATGCCCACGGGCAAAAATCGGATTTCAAATCGCCGGAATCCAAAAAGCTCTTGAAACCCGCATCCAGCTTAGGTTTGAACTGCCCTGATGCAAAATTTACCGGACACTAGTGGCTGAAAATCCGGCTAGGCCAGCGTTTTGACAGACCTTTTGGACATCGCCTTGGCCACGCGTGGCAGCACCAACACCGCCACCACAATCACCAGCAGCGTGAGCGACATCGGGCGCTGCAGGAAGATCATGGCGCTGCCTTCGCCGATCGACATGGCATTGCGTAACTGCGCTTCGGCCAATGGGCCCAGGATCATGCCCACGATGACGGGGGCGGTGGGAAAGCTGAAGCGACGCATCAGCAGACCCAGCACGCCAATGCCATAGAGCAGCAGCAAGTCGAAGGCGCTCTGGCGCATGCCGTAAGTACCCACGGTGGCAAAGATCAGGATGCCGGCGTAGAGCTGGGCCTTGGGCACCTTGAGCAGCTTGACCCACAGGCCGACCAGCGGCAGGTTCAGCACCAGCAGCATCACATTGCCGATGTACAGCGACGCAATTAGCGCCCACACCAGCGCAGACGAACTGCTGAACAGCTGCGGTCCGGGCTGGATGCCGTAGTTCTGGAATGCGCCCAGCAAAATCGCCGTGGTGTTGGACACCGGAATGCCCAGCGTCAGCAGAGGAATCAGCGCGGTGGTTACCGTGGCGTTATTGGCGGCCTCAGGCCCGGCCACACCTTCGATGGCGCCCTTGGTGCCGAACTCGGCCTGGTGCTCTCCCTTGGCGAGTTTCTTTTCGGTGGCGTAGCTCAGGAAGGTAGGGATTTCGGTGCCGCCAGCGGGGATGCAACCAAACGGCGCACCAATGGCGGTGCCACGAATCCAGGCCGGGATGGAACGGCGCCAGTCGCTCTTGGTCATGGTGACGCGGCTCATCTGGTTCTCGGACTCTTTCACCTTGCCTTCAAACAGCACGGCATGCAGCGCTTCGGACACGGCAAACAGGCCTACGGCCACCAGCACGATTTCCACACCGTCCAGCAGCTCCGGAACATTGCCGGTGTAACGCGCCTGACCGGTGATCTGGTCCATGCCGATCAGGCCAGCAGCCAGCCCGATGAACAGGGCCGTGAGGCCACGCACTGTGCTTTGGCCCAGCACCGCGCTCACCGTGGTGAAGGCCAGCAGCATCAGGCAAAAGTACTCGGGTGGGCCCAGCTTGACGGCAAATTCCGCCACCACCGGCGCAAACAGTGTCACGATGATGGTGGCGATGGTGCCAGCCACAAACGAGCCAATCGCCGAGGTGGCCAGCGCCGCACCCGCACGCCCGCTCTTGGCCATCTTGTTGCCTTCCATGGCCGTGACCATGCTGGCCGTTTCACCCGGTGTGTTGAGCAGGATGGAGGTGGTCGAGCCGCCGTACATCGCGCCGTAATAGATACCGGCAAAGAAAATCATCGATGCGGTAGCGTCCACCTTGGTGGTGATGGGCAGCAGCATGGCCACAGCGGTGGCGGGGCCGATGCCGGGCAGCACGCCCACCGCCGTACCCAGCGCACAGCCGACAAAGGCCCAGAGCAGATTGACTGGCGTACCCGCCGTGACAAAGCCCTGTAAAAGTTGGTTCCAGATATCCATTACAGCCACCCACTTTGCGTCAGACCCGGCAGGTTGATGGCCAGAAACTGCGTAAACATCCAATACACCGGTGCCGCAATCAGCAGCCCCACCACCGCGTCCGTCAACCAGGCACGCAGGCCCGTGCCCGCCGTGCCTTGCGCCAAACGCATGCCACGCGAGGCCAGCACAAAACACAGTGCGCAGCTGAAGATGAAGCCAATGGTGGTGATCAGGGCGGCGTTGAGCAGCAGACCGGCCGACATCCAGACAAAGCCTGCCCAGTAGGGCGGCTCATCACTGTCGGATTCGTCCATGTCGCGAAAGCCGCCGGTTTGGGACTCCCACACCAGAAAACCGCCACAGACCAGCAAAGCTACCGACACCAGCCAGGGCAGGAAGTCTGGGCCGATGCCGGCATAACCGGCTTCTGACGGGATGATCCAGGCGCCTGCGGCCAGACCGACCGCCAGCACCAACACACCCAGGCCCACCAGCAACTGCTGGCGGGTCTTGATCGTTGCCGACATCACACCATTCCCGACAGATGCATGATGCCGCGCAGGCTGGCGAACTCGTTGTCCACGAACTCGTCAAAGGCCTTGCCCGTCAACAGCGCGGGCGTCCAGCCGTTTTTCTCCAGCGACTCGGCCCAGGACTTGGACTTGGTGGCCTTGACCACCAGCTCGGTCAGCGCCGCACGCTGCTCGGCCGTGATGCCGGGCGCGCCATAGACCGCACGCCAGTTGCCCAGCACCACGTCGTAGCCTTGCTCTTTCATGGTCGGTACATTGATGCCGGGCAGGCGTTTCTCGGAGGTCACACCAATCGGGCGCATCTTGCCCGCGGCGATGTACTCGGCAAACTCGCTGTAGCCGCTGCCGCCCACCGTCACGTTGCCACCCAGAATGGCCGCCGTCGCCTCACCGCCGCCCCGGAAGGCTACGTAGTTGACCTTCTTGGGATCGACGCCGACCTTGGTAGCCAGCATGGAAGCACAAATGTGCTCGGTGGAGCCACGCGAACCGCCGCCCCACTTCACGCTGCCGGGGTCTTTCTGCATCTGGGCGACCACATCCTTCATGGTCTTGAGGGGAGAGTCGGCAGGCACCACAAACACGTTGTATTCGCTGGTGATACGGGCAATCGGCGTGGCCTTGTCCAGAGACACGGCAGGTTTACCGGTGATGATGCCGCCCACCATCACCGCGCCGGTGATCATGATGGAGTTGACATCGCCCTTGGCCGCGTTGACGAACTGGGCCAGACCGATCACGCCAGCCGCGCCGCCCTTGTTTTCGTACTGCACCGTGTCAGCCACCTTGGCATCAATCAAGGCCTTTCCCAGGGCACGGCCTGTGCCGTCCCAGCCACCACCGGGGTTGGCCGGAATCATCATCTTCAGATTGGCAGCTGCACGGGCAGTCAGGGGCAGGGCACCCGCTGCGGCCAAAACGGCCATGGATTTCAGAAAGGTATCGCGACGCATGTTGGTATCTCCTCAGTATGAAAACCGTCCTATGATGCGCCGCCAGCCTTTCAAACGGCTGTCCAAATCCCTAGGGAAAACCCCATGCATCTGCTGCTCGTTGAAGACGATTTGACACTGCGCGCCACCCTGCAGCGCAGCCTGTCGCGCAGCGGCATGCGTGTGGACGTGTGCCATGACGGCGCACTCGCCCTGCCTCTGTGGCAAAGCCTGCTGCCGGACGTGGTGGTGCTGGACCTGAACCTGCCCAACGTGGACGGACTGGACGTGCTGCGCAGTGCCCGCCAGGCATCCCTGGACACCCCGGTGCTGCTGCTCACGGCGCGCGGCACGGTGGGCGACAAAGTGCTGGGCCTCAACGCCGGCGCGGATGACTACCTGCCCAAGCCGTTTGACCTGGACGAACTCGAAGCCCGCGTGCGCGCCCTGCACCGGCGCCACAGCAACAGCCCCCGTGCGCCTGCCGAAGACAGCGTGCGCGTGGGCCCGCTGCGCTTCGAACCCGCCAATGGGGCCATGTATTTGCGCCAGGACATCATGGATGTGACACCGCGTGAGCTGGCGCTCTTACGTGCCCTGATGGCCAAGCCCGGCCACGCCGTGGCCAAGGAGCGGCTGTTTGAAATCGTCTTCCCCGGAGAGGACCATGTGCACTACGAGGCCATTGAAGTGGTGGTGCACCGGCTACGCAAGAAACTGGCCGACACCGGCGTCACGCTGATGACCCTGCGTGGCCTGGGCTATCTGCTGAAAGCTTCGAGCTGACATGTCCACCCCTGCGCGCCCGGGCTCCCTGCGCCGACACCTGCTCATCGGCATCCTGGTACCCATCGCCCTGTTTGTGGTGGTGGACACGATCAGCCTGTACCGGCAAGCGTTGCAGGCCGTCAACATTGCCTACGACCGCACGCTGCTGGCGTCGGCCAAGGCCATTGGTGAATTGCTGGACGTGGAAGGCGAAGGCCCGGACGCCGTCATCCGCACGGAACTCCCCTACTCTGCGCTGGAGGCTTTTGAGGCCGACAACCGCAGCCGCATGAACTACCGGGTCTCGAATGCGCGCGGCCAATGGATTGATGGTGCCGAAGACCTGACCGCGTGGCACGGTACCCTGCCCAACCAGGGGCCCTATGCGGCGCTGGTGGACTTTTACGACGACCAGTTCCGTGGCGACCCGGTGCGCGTGGCCGTGCTGCTGCAGCCCGTGGCCAGCAATCGGGGGCGCGCCATGGCCATAGTGCAGGTGGCCGAAACGCTGGAATTGCGGCACACACTGGCCCGGCAAATCCTCGTCGAAACACTGCAGCGCCAGGCCATGCTCATCAGCGTCATTCTGGTGGTGGTGCTGGTGGTGGTGCAACGCGCGACCCGTCCGGTGCGCCAGCTCAGCGACCACTTGCGCCAGCGCAACGAAGATGACCTCACGCCCATCGCACATTCCGGATTGCCGCGCGAACTGCAACCACTGACAGAAGCCACCAACCAGGTCATGACAAGGCTGCAGCATTTGCTGGACAACCAGAAACGTTTTGTGCGCGACGCAGCCCACCAGTTGCGCACGCCGCTGGCCGTGCTCAAGGTGCAGGTGCAGTCCGCGCTGCGTGGTGACCTGGAGGCAGTCACCGCGCTGCAGGACATTGAAGTCACGGTAGACCGCGCCACCGTGCTGGCCAACCAGATGCTCTCTTTGGCCAAGGTGGAACAGTTGCGCCAGCAGCGCGATTTTGCGCCGCTGGACTGGTCGGCCATCGTGCGTGCGCTGGCACTGGACCTGTCGCCCCTGATTGCTGAAAAAGACATCGACTTCGCGCTGGACACCGTGCCCTGCCTGGTATTGGCCCACGACTGGATGCTGCGCGAACTGGCGCGCAACCTGTTGCACAACGCCATACGGCACACGCCTGCGCAAGGCACGCTTGCCGTACGCGTGGAACCCGACCAAGGCATGGCGGTGTTGACCATCACGGACACGGGCGAAGGCATCACTGACGAGTTGCGCATGCGCCTGTTCCAGCCCTTTGCCACCGGCAACACCCGCACCGGTACGGGCCTGGGCCTGACGATTGCGCTGGAAATTGTGCGTTCGCTGGACGGCAGTATCCAGCTCAATAACCGCATTGAGGAAGGGTTGGTGCGCGGACTCGACGCCTGTGTCAAACTGCCCCTGAGTTCCCTTTGAGGTAATCCCCCACAACATGGAAAAAATCCGAATCGACAAGTGGCTCTGGGCCGCGCGCTTCTTCAAGACCCGCGCGCTGGCAGCCGAAGAACTAACCCGCGGCCGGGTGCAAGTAGGGCCACTGGATGCCAAACCCTCGCGCGAGGTCCACATCGGCGACACCATCACCCTGCTGCAGGGCCAGGTGCGCCGCATCGTGGTGGTCAAAGGCCTCAGCGCACAGCGTGGTTCGGCCACGATAGCAGCGCAGCTGTTTGAGGAAACCGCTGACAGCCTCGCGCAACGCGCCAAAATGGCAGAACAAAAGCGCCTGAGCCCGGAACCCGCCGCCGCCATCACCCACGGCCGTCCCACCAAGCGCGACCGGCGCGATCTGGACAAGGGATGGGGTGAGCGCTGGAGCGCGTCGGTGGACTAAGTCCTTCCGCAGAAACACGCATAAAAAAAGCCCCGCAATTTTCATTGCGGAGCTTTTCAGGTTTGGCGGAGACGGAGGGATTCGAACCCTCGATGAGGCTCTACACCCCATACTCCCTTAGCAGGGGAGCACCTTCGGCCACTCGGTCACGTCTCCTAAAGGTCAGGCGAGATTATCGCACGACTCTGGGCTGTTTTTACGCAGTTGGCTGGTCCAGATCAAACGCCTTGTGCAAGGCGCGCACGGCCAGCTCCATGTATTTCTCGTCAATCACCACCGAAGTCTTGATTTCGGAGGTGGAAATCATCTGGATGTTGATGCCTTCTTCGGACAACACGCGGAACATGCGGGCGGCGACGCCCACGTGGCTGCGCATGCCGATTCCGACGATGGAGACCTTGCAGATCTTGGTGTCGCCCACCACTTCCTTGGCGCCCAGGCTGGGCAGCACCTTGTCATTGAGCAGGTCCATCGCCTTGGCGTATTCGCCGCGGTTGACGGTGAAGCTGAAATCGGTCTTGCCGTCCTTGCTGACGTTCTGGATGATCACATCGACTTCGACGTTGGCGTCGGCCACCGCACCCAGGATCTGGTACGCGATACCGGGCTTGTCGGGCACGCCCATCACGGAGATCTTGGCCTCGTCGCGGTTGAATGCAATGCCGGAAACAATGGCTTGTTCCATGTGTTCGTCTTCCTCAAAAGTGATCAGGGTGCCGGATGCGGCTTCCTCGTTGATGTCAATATCCCAGGGGGTGAAGCTGCTCAGCACACGCAGCGGCACCTTGTATTTGCCGGCGAACTCCACCGAGCGGATTTGCAGGACCTTGGACCCCATGGAGGCCATCTCCAGCATCTCTTCAAAGCTCACTGTCTGCAGGCGGCGCGCCTCGGGCACCACGCGCGGGTCAGTGGTGTAGACGCCGTCCACATCGGTGTAGATCAGGCATTCATGCGCCTTCATGGCAGCGGCTACCGCCACGGCTGACGTGTCCGAGCCACCGCGTCCCAGCGTGGTGATGTGGCCTTCGTCGTCCACACCCTGGAAGCCGGTCACGATCACGACCTTGCCGGAATCCAGATCGGCGCGCACGCGCACGTCGTCAATCGATTCGATGCGGGCCTTGGTATAGGCGCTGTTGGTACGAATGGGGACTTGCCAGCCGGCGTAGCTGACCGATTCCATACCTTCGGCCTGCAGCGCGATGGCCAAGAGCGCGCTGGAGGCCTGCTCGCCGGTGGCGGCCAGCATGTCCAGCTCGCGGCCATAGGCCTCGCCCTGTTTGGACGGGGCCAGCTCTTTGGCCAGACCCAGGAGACGGTTGGTTTCGCCACTCATGGCGGAGGGAACGACCACCATCTGGTGGCCAGCGCGCGCCCATTTGGCAACGCGCTTGGCGACATTGCGGATGCGGTCCGTAGAACCCATCGACGTGCCGCCGTATTTGTGAACGATCAGAGCCATGAAATCTTGTTTTTTAAGAGCTAAACCGAAGGGGAACTAGGGATTGTACCAAGCCAACCCCGGGCCATTGCGCTGCACAAAGCCCTGCCCCACCTTGATATGGATGCGGTGACCCCGCGTGGTGCAGGCGGCCACCTGGTCCAGCAGCTCCTCCAGTTGGGCGGTGCTGGGAATAACCTGGTAGGTGAGCTTGAGCCAGTGCCGTAACAAATTGGCCTGGCGCGCGCGGCTGAGAAGCTGCACCTGCTTGATACGGGGCTGACTATCGCCGTCAGCGCATACGCCTGACCAATCCTGCTGCGCGACCTCATCCAGCAAGGCCTGCGCCTGCGCCGCATGGCTGGCGCTGCGCGCAAAAGTGTCACGAAACTGGGGAAACGCGGCCTGCAGGGCCGGCAACAGCCGCGCCCGAATGCGGTTGCGCGTGAAATTCTCATCCGTGTTGGTGGGGTCGTCCACAAAAGTAGCGCCCTGCTCCGCCAGCCAGAGGCGGATATCGGCTGCGCTGACGGCTAGCAACGGGCGGTGGTAATCGATACCGTCGCGCTGCCAGCGCGCTGGCATGGCGCTCAGGCCGGCCAGACCGGCGCCACGGCTCAGCGCCAGCAACAGGGTCTCCACCTGGTCGTCGGCATGCTGCGCAATTGCTATCGATTGAATAGCTGGCTGCGCAGTCTCCATGCGGGCTAGAGCACTAAAAGCCTTGTAACGCGCAATACGGGCGGCATCTTCGGGGCTTTGCCCGTCACGGGCACTGGCGTCCACTTTTTGAATGTGCAGCGGCACGTTGAGCCCTGCGCACAGTGCCTGGCAATGTTGCTCAAATGTGGCGGCGGCGGCCTGCAAACCGTGGTTGACGTGAAAAGCGACCACCTGCCCCGGCCATTGGCGGGCGCAGGCCAACAGCAATGCTGTCGAATCAGCACCACCGCTCAAGCCCACCGCCAGCGGCAAGGCGGGCTGAAAGCCCCGCATCGCCGCGTCCAGCGACTGGGTCATGGCGGCACAACCATCGCCTTATTTGGCGCTGGCCTTGGTGTCGGTGAAGCGGCCGTAGCTTTGCAGGCGCTCGTAGCGGCGGTCCAGCAGCTCCTTGACCTTGAGATCACTGATTTGGCGGTAGGCATCTGCCAAAGCCCGCTTGAGGAAAGCCGAAGCCTGCTTGTGGTCGCGGTGGGCGCCACCCACGGGTTCGTTGACGATCTTGTCGACCAGCCCAAGGGCCTTGAGACGGTGCGCGGTAATGCCCAGTGCATCGGCCGCTTCCTGCGCCTTGTCCGAGGTCTTCCACAGAATGGACGCACAGCCTTCGGGACTGATCACCGAATACACCGCGTACTGCATCATGATGACCTGGTCGGCCACCGAGATCGCCAACGCGCCGCCAGAGCCACCTTCACCAATGATGGTGGTGATGATCGGCACCTCAAGCTGGGCCATCTCAAAGATGTTGCGGCCAATGGCCTCGGACTGGCCGCGCTCTTCGGCGTCAATCCCGGGGTAGGCGCCAGGCGTGTCCACAAAGGTGAATACCGGCAGCTTGAACTTCTCGGCCAGCTTCATCAGGCGCAGCGCCTTGCGGTAGCCCTCGGGCTTGCTCATGCCGAAGTTGCGCAGGCCGCGTTCCTTGGTGTCGCGGCCCTTTTGTTGGCCCAACACCATGCAGGGCGTGCCGTTGAACCGCGCTAGACCACCCACAATGCTCAGGTCGTCGGCAAAGTGGCGGTCACCGTGCAGCTCCACGAAGTGCGTGAAGATTTCGCCCACATAGTCCAGCGTGTAGGGACGCTCGGCGTGGCGGGCGATCTTGGTGATCTGCCAGGGGCTCAGGTCACTGTAAATGTCTTTGGTAAGTTGCTGGCTTTTCTTGCTGAGCTGCTCGATTTCCGCAGAAATATCAACAGCAGACTCATTTTGCACATAGCGCAATTCTTCAATCTTGCCTTCCAGCTCGGCAATCGGTTGCTCAAAATCCAGAAATGTCTTCTTGGCCAATGCTTCTCTCCTTCTTGCGGCTGGGGCCCCCATGGGGCGCCCGTCACCGGTTAGTACGCTACTGGCAGCGGATCCAGCGAGCGCCAAATATACCAAGTTGCGACACTGCAGTACGGCGCCCAGGCGGCGGCCACTTCCCGGGCGTCGCTGCGGCTCACTACGTCGCCCGAAAAATAGTTGTGGCTGATGCCGCTGAGCAGCCCCTCGTCGTCCAGGGGCAGTACGTTGGGCCGCATCAGATGGAAGATCAGGAACATCTCGGCCGTCCAGCGGCCAATGCCACGGATGGCGACCAGTTCGGCAATGATGTCCTCGTCCGCCATGCCTTCCCAGGCCTTGACGTGCAGCGTGCCATTGTCAAAGTGCAGCGCCAGGTCCACCAGGTACTCGACCTTTCGCACGGAAAGGCCCGCGGCGCGCATATCGTCCACCTTGAGCTTGAGCACATTGGCGGCCGTCATGCGTTTGGGCAACAGCGCAAAACGGTCCCACACGGTCTGGGCCGCCTTCACCGAACTTTGCTGGCCCACAATGCTGCGCGCCAGCGTCACAAAAGCGTCGCCCCGGGTTTGCAGGCAGGCATCACCAAACTGGGGGATCAGGCGCTTCATCACCCGGTCTTTCTTGACCAGATGTTTGCAGGCCTCTTCCCAAAAATAGGGCGTCTGCTGCACGGGCAGCACTTTTTTGGTCGTGGCCATTACTGCAGCACTTCCCAAGTCGTACCAGTGGGAGAGTCCTTGAGAACAATACCCTGCGCCAGCAGCTCCTTGCGGATGCTGTCGGCCAATGCGAAATCTTTGGCGGCCTTGGCCGCAGCGCGTTTTGCAATCTGGGCCTGGATAGCCGTGTCATCCAGCGCGGCTCCCGCCTGCAGAAAGGCCTTGGGGTCTTGCTGCAACAAGCCCAGCACACCACCCAGCGCGCGCAGCAGCCCGGCCAGTTCAGCCGATTGGGTGCGGTTGACTTCGCTGGCCAGGTCAAACAGCACCGCCACCGCCTCGGGCGTGCCAAAGTCTTCATCCATGGCAGCCTTGAAACGCGCCGCGTAGGGATTGGCCCAATCAATCGCCACCACTGCCGGTGCCATCTGGTCCAGCGCGGTGTACAGGCGCTTGAGGGACTGGCGTGCATCGTCCAGATGCGCGTCGCTGTAATTCAGCGCGCTGCGGTAGTGGGCGCGCACAATGAAAAAGCGCACGGTTTCCGCGTCGTATTGCTTCAGCACGTCGCGGATGGTGAAGAAGTTGCCGAGCGACTTGCTCATCTTCTCGTTGTCCACACGCACAAAGCCGTTGTGCACCCAGAAATGCGCCAGCGGCTTGCCCGTGGCACCTTCGCTCTGGGCGATCTCGTTTTCGTGATGCGGGAATTGCAGGTCAGCCCCGCCACCGTGGATGTCAAAGGTTTCGCCCAGCGTGGAGCAGCTCATGGCCGAGCACTCGATGTGCCAGCCTGGACGCCCCGTACCAAACACGCTCGCCCATTTGGCGTCGGCCGGCTCTTCGGGCTTGGCGGATTTCCACAGCACAAAGTCCAGCGGGTCTTCCTTGCCATCCAGCACCGCCACACGTTCACCGGCACGCAACTCGTCCAGCGACTTGCCCGACAGCTTGCCGTAGCCTGGAAACTTGCGCACCGAATAGTTCACATCGCCGTTACTGGCGCGGTAGGCCAGGCCCTTGCCTTCGAGCTGGCCAATCAGGGACAGCATTTGTGGTACGTACTCGGTCGCACGGGGCTCTACCGACGGGGGCTCAATGCCCAGTGCACCGATATCGGCGTGCATCGCAACGATCATTTCGTCGGTGAGCTGGCGGATGGTGATGCCCCGCTCCAGCGCACGCTTGATGATCTTGTCGTCAATGTCGGTGATGTTGCGCACGTAAGTGACGCGCAGGCCACTGGCCTTGAACCAGCGTTGCACCACATCAAACGCCATCATCATGCGCGCGTGACCGATGTGGCACAGGTCATAAATGGTCATGCCACAGACGTACATACGCACGTGGCCTGCCTCGATCGGGGAAAACGGCTCCATCGCACGCGACAGCGTGTTGTAAATGCGCAAACTCATGGGTATTTCAGTGCGGTTGCGCGGGGCTACCATGCCCCGGCAAAGTCTCTAGCCGCTACGGTTCTCGTTAGAGTCAATCTTAGTGGTCTGCCACAGCAGGCAGCGCCACCCCTCAGCTACAATCCAGCGCAGTATATAGCTCCCATGCAGGGGGCCATTCCATGCGCAAGAATCAAAAGGCTTTATGAAGCACGCCCGTTCCCCCGTATCCCATTCCCTTCGCTTGTTGGCCCTTGCAGCCAGCATGATGTTCTCGGTGGCGCACGCTGACGAGTATGCGGACGTCTCCCAGTTGGTGCGTGCCGGCAAATTGCCCGAAGCACTCACCAAAGCCGACCTGTATCTGGCGACCAAACCGCGCGACCCGCAGATGCGTTTCCTCAAGGGCGTGATCCAGCGCGACGCCGGCAAAACCAATGACGCGATTGCCACGTTCAGCCGCCTGACCGAGGACTACCCGGAGCTGCCCGAGCCGTACAACAACCTGGCGGTCCTGTACGCAGGCCAGAGCCAGTTTGACAAGGCCCGCACCGCGCTGGAAATGGCCATCCGAACCAACCCCAGCTACGCTACCGCCCATGAAAACCTGGGTGACGTGTATGCCAAGTTGGCCAGCCAGGCCTACAACAAGGCGCTGCAACTCGACGGCACCAACCCGGCCGTGGCGCCCAAGCTGGCACTGATCCGCGAACTGTTTGCACCCGGTGCCAAGGGCCAACGCCCTACGCTGTCTTCGGCAACCACACCCACCGCACCTGCGGCTGCGGTGACACCACCGGTGGCAAGCAAGCCTCCGCCCACCCTGCCGGCCACCAATATCACCAAGGCGCCTGAAACCAAGCCGGCACCGGCACCCGTTGCATCGGCCCCCGTAACTGTCGCCCCGCCCGCCGCCACAACGCCGACACCTGCCCCCACCCCGCCTGCTGCTACCAACACGGGCGTCAAGGAAGCCGAAGCCGCGGTGCGCGCCTGGGCCGCCGCCTGGGCGGCCAAGGATGTCAAGGGCTACCTGGGTGCCTACGGCAAGGAATTCGACCCACCGGGATCCAAGACCCGCAGCGATTGGGAAGAAGAGCGTCGCCAGCGCATTACCACCAAAGCCACCATCACGGTCCGGCTTAGCAATCTCCATGTGACGGTCAATGGCAACAAGGCCACGGCCAAGTTCCGCCAGGACTACAAGTCCGGTAGCCTGGCTGTCTCCAGCCAAAAAACGCTGGATTTGGTGAAAAACGGCGAGCGCTGGCAAATCGTCAAAGAATCCAATGCCAGCTGATCCGCTGAAATGACACGGTTGTTTTTTTTGCCACTGTTGGCCGCTGTGCTGGTGGCGACTGTCCCGGCGGCGCACGCAGCGCCACAAGCGCGTACCGTCAAGGTCGAAGCATCCCGCCCCGTCCAGAAGAACAATGACGGAGTTGCCGAAGCCCGCCTGATCGAGATCTACAACCTGATTGGTCAGGCCCAGAACCGGACAGCTTTTGAAAAAGCCGAGGCCCTGGTCGAGGACCACCCGACTTTCCAGTTGGCACAACTGGTCTACGGCGACCTGCTGGCAGCGCGCACGCGCCAGGTCAAGACCTTTGGCGATGTGCCCGAAGACATGGCACGCAGTGCCAGCACCACGCTGGGCGAGCTGCGTGAGGAATCACAACGCCGCCTCAAAGCGCTGCGTGAACGCCCACCCGCTGGCTCCATTCCTTCGCAATTTCTGGCGCTGTCGCAGCGTTCCAAACATGCCATCGCAGTAGATGCTTCGCGCTCGCGGCTGTACCTGTTTGAGAACACGCCCACCGGCCTGCGGCTGGTGTCTGATTACTACATATCGGTGGGCAAGGCCGGCACGTCCAAGACGGTCGAAGGCGATCAGCGCACACCGCTGGGCGTGTACTACATCACCAGCAACCTGGACCCGAAGTCTCTGAAGGACTTTTACGGCTCGGGTGCCTTGCCCATCAACTACCCCAACATTCTGGACAGCAAACGTGGCAAGACCGGCAGCGGCATCTGGCTGCACGGCACACCACCCAACCAGTTTTCGCGCCCTCCGCTGGCGACCGACGGCTGTGTGGTGCTGGCCAACCCCGACCTGGAGCACATCATCCGTACGGTGCAGGTGCGCACCACGCCGGTGGTCATTGCGACCCAGCTGCAGTGGGTTACGCCTAGCAGCGCACGCGCCGAAAGCAAACCTTTTGAAGACGCGCTGTACGCCTGGCGCAATGCCAAGACGGCGGGCGACCTGAATCAGATTCTGTCTTTCTACACGCCGGACTTCACCAGCAACGGCAAGACACTGTCACAGTGGACTCCGACGCTGAAAACCGAAATTTCCAAAGTGCAAGGCCGCACCGTGCAACTCAAGGATGTGAGCTATCTGCGCTGGACCGACGCTGCAGACACCATGGTGGTGACCTTTGGCGAAGTCGCCGACGGCACCAAAACCGGCTGGACCAAGCGCCAGTACTGGATGCGCCAGGGCACCCAGTGGAAAATCTTCTTTGAAGGAACGCTGTAATGGCATTGCAATCACTGAGCCGCCGCCTGTGGGTCGCCGCATGTGCCGCCGCACTGCTGCCCCTGCCCGCTTTGGCACAGACTGCACCCCGTGTGAAATTCCAGACCACGGCAGGTGATTTCGTGGTCGAGGTCTACCCCGACAAGGCGCCCAAGACCGTAGAAAATTTTCTGCAGTACGTGAAAGACAAACACTACGACGGCACGATTTTTCACCGCGTGATTCCCAACTTTATGGTGCAGGGTGGCGGCTTTGACGCTAAGTACGTAGAGAAGAAAACCCGCCCCCCCGTGGTCCACGAAGGGCGCGAAGCCATGGAGCGCGGCGGCCTCAAAAACGTGACCGGCACGCTGGCCATGGCCCGCACCGGCGACCCGCAGTCCGCCACCGCGCAGTTCTTTATCAACGTGCAGGACAACGCGTTTCTCGACCCCACGGTGATCCCGCCGGGCGACCCGGTTCCCCGCTTTGAATACCAGGGCCAGGTCTACAAGGACATGCCCAGAGAACGGCTGGTCAATGCGCCCCAGCTGTTTGGCTACACCGTGTTCGGCAAGGTCGTGAGCGGCATGGACGTTGTCCAGAAAATCCGCACCACCCCCACCGGCGCCGGTGGCCCGTTTCCCACGGACGTACCGCGCACTCCCATTGTTATCAACTCCGCCACATTGGCGAAATAAATCATGAGCAATCCCCAAGTAGAACTCCACGTCGCCGGCTACGGTGTGATCACCCTGGAACTCGACGCTGACAAGGCGCCCAAGTCGGTCGCCAACTTCCTGTCCTATGTGGCCAAGGGCCACTACAACAACACCATCTTTCACCGCGTCATCCCCGGCTTCATGGTGCAAGGCGGTGGCATGGAGCCCGGCATGGCCCAAAAGACCACCGACGCGCCTGTCGAAAACGAAGCCAACAACGGCCTGAAGAACGCCAACTACACCGTGGCGATGGCGCGCACCAGCGACCCCCACTCGGCCACCGCCCAGTTCTTCATCAACATCGCAGACAACGGCTTCCTGAACCACACTGCACCCTCCGCCCAAGGCTGGGGTTATGCCGTGTTTGGCAAAGTGGTTTCCGGCACCGATGTGGTTGACAAGATCAAGGCCGTGAAGACCGGCCGCAAGGGTTTCCATGATGACGTGCCGAAAGAAGACGTCATCATCGAAAAAGCCGTCGCACTGTAAATCTGGCCACCCGCGGGATGGAACTTCTGGCCCCATCCCGCTGGCGCTGTGTCGATTGCATTTCAGACCTGCACCTGCAGGCGTCTGAACCCCTCACCTTTTCCCTCTGGCAGGACTACCTGACCAGCACCTGCGCGGACGCAGTTTTCATTCTCGGCGACCTGTTTGAAGTCTGGGTGGGCGACGATGTGCTGACGCAGGACAAGGGTTTTGAGAGCCAGTGTGTGGATGTATTGCGCCAGGCATCTGCGCGCATGGACATCTACATCATGCACGGTAACCGGGACTTCCTGATGGGCCAGGCGCTCATGCAGGCCTGCAATGCCACATTGCTCGCAGACCCCACCGTTTTTTCCTTCGGCCCGGAGCGCTGGCTGCTGACCCATGGCGATGCACTGTGCCTGGACGACACCGACTACATGCAGTTCCGCGCACAAGTGCGCAGTCCGCAGTGGCAACAGGACTTTTTGTCCCGCCCGCTACAAGACAGGCTGGCTTTTGCGCGCGGCCTGCGCACGCAAAGCGAAGCCCGCAAACACACAGGTGTTACCTACGCCGATGTGGACCACGCAGCCGCCAACGAATGGCTGCAGCGCTTGGGCGCCGACCAGATGATCCATGGGCATACCCATCGCCCGGGCCAACATGCGCTGGGCGCTGGGCGGAAACGGGTGGTACTGAGTGACTGGGATGGTGGTGCACAACCACCACGTGCCGAGGTGCTGCGCCTTTCCTTGACGGACTCCACGGATATGCCCGTGCGTGTGGAGCGGATATCTCCGGCTAGTGCTGCCAGACTTGCGGATTGACGTCGTCAATCTGCCAGGGGTCCAGAAACTCCTTGGCATAACGCAAGTACACGCCTTCTCTCACAAACACATCAAACAGGTCGGGATCGATGTGCCCGTTCATGCGGAACTTGTGCATGATGTCCATGGCCTGTGACAGTTTCATGCCCTGCTTGTAGGGACGATCCCGCGCGGTGAGCGCCTCAAAAATATCGGCAATCCCCATCACGCGTGCCTGCACGGACATCTGGTCGCGTGTGAGGCCCTTGGGGTAACCCTTGCCGTCCATGCGTTCGTGGTGCCCACCGGCGTACTCGGGCACATTTTTCAGGTGTTTGGGCCAGGGCAATTGCTCCAGCATTTTGATGGTGGCCACGATGTGGTAATTGATGGTGTCACGCTCGGCCGAGGTCAGGGTGCCCGCGCGGATGGTCAGGTTTTCAATCTCGTCGGCACTCAGGAATTCCGTTTCGAGCCCGTTCACATTGCGCCAGACATGGCCAGTACCGATATCGCGCACACGCTGCAGGTCGGCATCTTTCATGAACTCGGCGCCCATATTGGTGCTGCGAAGGAACTCACGGTCTGCGTCCAGTGCGTCGATCTTGCTGCGGGACTGCGCGTTGATCCGTGCTTCGGCGGCGGCATCCTTCTGGTCACGCAGTGCCAACTGCGCACGCAGCGCCGCAATTTCCTGGTCACGCTTGAGAATTTCAAAACGCGTGTCCAGCAGGTCAATGCGGTCAAACAACGTTTGCAGCTTGGTGGCCTTGTCGACTACATGCACCGGGGTGGTGACCTTGCCGCAGTCGTGCAATAGCCCGGCGATCTTGAGTTCGTAACGGTCCCGGTCGTCCATGCTGAACGCGGCCAAAGGGCCTTCCCGCGTGGCATTGACCGCCTCGGCCAGCATCATGGTCAGCGCTGGCACGCGCTGGCAGTGGCCACCGGTGTAATGGGACTTTTCGTCAATCGCCAGATTGATCAGACTGATGAAGGCTTCAAACAGCGTTTCCAGCTGCGACATCAAACTGCGGTTGGTGATGGCAATGGCCGCCTGCGAGGCCAGCGACTCCGCCAGGCTCTGGTCGGCGCTGGAGAACGAGACCACTTCTCCGCTGACCGGGTGTTTGGCGTTGATGAGCTGCAGCACACCGATCACATCACCTTCATGGTCCTTCATGGGCACGGCCAGGAAGGACTGCGAGCGGTAGCCGGTACGTTCGTCAAACTGGCGCGTGCCCGAGAAGTCGAAGTTCGGCTCGGTGTAGGCGTCGGCGATGTTGACGGTCTGGTTGTGGATGGCAGCGTAGGCAGCCACCAGTGAATCGTTGGGCTGGCCCTGCGCGTCACGCAAGGGCAAGTTGGGGAAGTTGATGGGCTTGTCGGAGCTGCCGCCCATGGCAATGTGCAGGGAGTCGGTGCGCAGAATCTCGAAACGCAGCGCATCCCCGTCCGGGGTCATGCGGTAGAGGGTGCCGCCGTCGGCATGGGTGATGGTTTTGGCCGCCACCAGAATGCTCTCCAGCAGGCGGGTGATGTCACGTTCCTTGGACAGGGCAGTGCCAATGGCATTCAACTGCTCCAGGCGCCGCAACAAGTCTTCTATTGAATCCACCGGTGTATCCCTTGTTCAAGAATGCATGCGCAACAGGTACGCCGGAGGATTGTTCCACATCTGCGCGCACTTGCGCGCGCTTCTTTAGCGCTTGAGCAACACCTTGAGCACGTTTTGCACACGGCGTGCATCGGTCGCGCTGAACTCGCCTGCCAGCACGGCCGCTGCGTCGTCACCCCAGGTCTGCGCCGGTGCCGGGTCGTTGCGGCGCGTGAGCAACTGGAGCTGCAGCATGCGCCGGGCGTTCAGGTGTTCTGCCGGAGTGGGCACCTCGGCCGCCATTTCCAGGCGCAGCAAGGCTTCTTGCGGATTGGGCGCTTTGGCCGGAGCAGTACCGCCCAGTGCCTGCACCCAGGCGGTGCGGGTAGCAGGTGTGGCACGCCCACCCAGGTCCTGCGCGCTGGGCACCAGCGCCGCATCGCGCTTTTCCCAGGCAGTGAGCAACTGGGTCAGTGCTTCGCCATGGGCCTGGGCAGCGAGCTTGCGCAACGCCTGTTGCGCGTTTTCCAGCGCGTCGCGTTGGGCACGGAATGCGGTGTCCCCCAGACGTGGGGCTTCTTGCCACGCCGCTTGGCGGGGCGCACGGTCGTCACCGCGTCCAAAACCATCTTGTCGGCCGGCGGGTTTGCCGTCACGCCCATCACGACCACCACGCGGGCTGCTGTCCTTGCGGTCGCCCCACTTGCCGCCACGCCCCGCAGCGGGTGCCGGGGCTTCTTTTTTCATGCCGGGGCGGTCATCGCCACGCATGGCAACCACGGGTTTGGGGGCCGGTTTCGGAGGCACCACGGGCTCGGGTGCGGGCTGTTCTGCTGCGGAACCCTCCTCTGCCGGCGCCTCATTTGCTATGTTTTCTGTAGCTACTTGCGCAGTCTCCTCGGGGGCTGGAGGCTGATTTTGCTCAGATTCTGCGGCCGCAGCCTTGGCGGCACTCTCCTGGGCACCGGCCGCTGTGACTTGGGCTTGCGCCTGGGCTTGTCCGTGCAAAGCCGCATCGAGCGCAGCCATGGCAGTCCGGATGGCCTGGGCGTCACCGCTGGCGTTGGCCGCTTCTAGCGCTTTGGCGGCATCCAGCACCACACGGTCGCGTGCGCCCAGCGCAGTTTCGGCTTTTTCGCGCTCGGCGGTCTTGCGGTTGAAGGCGTCGTCAATCGGCTTGCGGAACGCGTCCCACAGCTTTTGCTCCTGGCGGCGGTCGATTGGCACTGCGTGGGCCTGGGCCTGCCAGCGCTGCTGCAGTGCCTTGACGGCGTCAATGCGCAACATGGGCGCGTCGCCCAAAACCCGCGCTTCGTCGATCATGGCGTGGCGCAGGGCCAGACTTTGCGCCTGCAGGGCTTCCAGCGGAGCGGCGGCATTGGAGATGGCGGCTTTCCACAGGGGCTGCAGTTCGGCAAAGGTCTTTTCGCCCACGTGCCCACCTTCGCGCCAGCGGTCGCCAAACTGGTGCAGGATGCGGTTGAAGCCCTTCCAATCGTCGTCCAGCGCGGTACGGTTGGCCTCGGCCCAGGCATTGACCTCGGCAATCAGGGCCAGGCGCTGGGCCTTGTGCTCGGCAGACTCCGCCTTGATTTTCTCCAGCCAGGCTTCGACCACCTTATGGGCTTCGTTGCAGGCTTCGTCAAAACGCTTCCACAGCGCATGGTTCGGTACGCCGCCCTGGTCGGTTTGCTTCCACTGCTCGCGCAGGGTGCGCAAAGATTCCTGCATCTTGCGTCCACCGATGGTCTGGCCTTCGGGGCGTTTGAGCAGGCCTTCGGCCTTGGCCACCAACTCTTCGCGCAACTGGTCGGCGCGCCAGCGCTGCCAGCCCTCCAACTCGCCCGCTGCTGCCAGGGCCGCATGGGCCTGGTTTTCCAGCTTGTCGTCGATGACCTTGCCAAATTCCTTGAGCGCATGGCGCAGTGCGTTGGCGGCGCCGGCGCTGGCTTTGCCATGGCCCTCGCCCACTTCCTGCTCCAGCGTGGTCAGGGCTTCGCGCACCACGGCCACGGCCTTGGCGCGGACTTCGGGGTCGATCTTGGGTTTGGCTTGTTTTGGCGCTGCCTCGGCAGGCACACCGCGCGCGATGCGCAACTCGTCGGCCCACACCGGAACTGGGGGTAACGCTGCCGCACCGTCCTGGGCTGCAGCCACAGCCATCGCCAAAGCGCCTTGAAAAGCATCCCACACCACCAGCAGCTGGCCGCGTGAAGCGTCCAGCAGCGGCGGGAACTTCATGTCCACACTGCTCCAGTTGGCATCGGCCGTGAGTTCAGTCGCCTGGGTTTGCCAGTGTTCGACGTCGGTACGCAGCGTGTCGACCACCGCCTGGGCGTCTTTCCAGGGCTTGGTAGATAGGACTTCAATACGCTGGGCCAGCAAAACAGCGGCTTCGCGCTGCACCTGCACCCGGTGTTGCAGGTCCTCGATCACACGCACACGCTCGGCGAGCTGGGTTTTCAGGGTGACCAAGGGTTCTTTGCTCAGGGGCGCACCGGCTTTGGCGGCATCGCGCTGCCAGGCCAGGGCGTCGGCCATGTTGAGTTTTTGCAGGTCCAGCAAGGTTTGCGCCTTGGCGGCCCACTCGGCACCCAGTGCCTCCTGGCCCTTGGAACGCTTGGCTTCGTCGAGTTTTTCGCGCACCAGCTTGGCGGCGCCTTTGTCCCGGGCGCTGAGTTCCTTGAACACCTCGGCCAGTTGGTCGGCTTCGGGGTTGCCCTGCAGCCACTCCCGGACCCGCGCAGCGCGTTCACCGGACGTGGGGGCAGAGAAAGCGCCACCGGTGAGACGGTCTAAATGGGCGGTATCGTTATGTTTGGCAGGAGTAGGCGACGTCACGGTGGGCTTCAGAATTAGGTTGGAAGGTAAAAAGCAACCGCGTATTTTCACCGCGAATTGCAGGGAGCCCCAGTGTTTTTGCCCACACGCAGATTTGAGGAGCAACGCGTGGTCACGCCGGACACTCAGATTTCATATGATTTTTGCCTCCAGCCCTTATGGATATTGCGCAAGCAGCTATTAAATAAATAGCAAACTGACACGCCAACAGCTTGCAGGCGCGCTCCGGCGCTTCCCAAGGAACAACCCCCTCGCCTACATATATATAGAGGCTGCGCAAAATCTCTAGGGAAACGGGTGCAAAAAACAGAAAGCCCGGGCCCGAACCGAAAGGTCCTGACGCCGGGCTCGACGGCTGACCAAAGGTCCATGCCGTCAGGGCTGCCGCCGGGGAGATTGAAGTCCCCAAGCGGACTAGAAGCAATGGATTGCCTCCTTGAATTGTCGGGGCCGCTTTATCGCAAATACCTTTTCAGGCACGGACTGGCTACTGCCGACAGAGCGCTTGATGACTCAAGCAAGAGCAGTCTAGTGAGCCCCCCACCCGATTGCAAATCGACTTTTCAATGGAAAAGCGGCCCGTGATTGGCAGATTTACCGGCTTGAGGAAAGCGCCGCAAACCCAAGCCAGGCTTGAAAAAAACCGCTCATACGATCAAAAGTAGAATAACAAACCTATTTAATATTGTTGACTCGGTATAATAGACCCACCTAGAATCCGCCCTGTCCCGAATTTGAGTACGGACAAACCCGCACCCGCTGCCGAACCCGGCATATTCAAATCGCTGCACATGTCGATACGACGCCGCAGGATATTGATAGCGTACCAACCCAAACGAGGTGTCCGAGCCGCCCCGCTGCATGACAGCGCCAAAGCCCTGGCCCCCGCCAAAGAAGGAAGAGCTATGACAGCGACTCAAAAATTCACCAAGGGCTTGCGCATCTTCGCGAGCGACATTGCCCAAGGTTTCTTTGAAATCACACACAACGGTTTTGCCCTGCTGGGCCTGGCCGTCATGTTTGCCGTGATCACCCTCACGGCCCGCCCCGAAATCCGCCAGGCTGGCGAAATCCAGCTGATGGGCTGGCTGCAAAACCGTCAAACCGCCCTGACTGGCATTGCCACGGACATGGAAGCCAATGACCGTGCCACCGCAACCAACCCCCAAAGCCTGCCCAAACAGCAAGCCGCGGTGGCCTACTGGCTGAGCAAAAAGTACAACATCGCGCCCGAACCCCTGAGCGCGCTGGTAGCCGAAGCCTATGAAACCGGTGCCCGTACCAAGCTGGACCCGACGCTGATCCTAGCCATCATGGCCATCGAATCCGGCTTCAACCCCTTTGCCCAGAGCCCGGTGGGCGCCCAAGGCCTGATGCAAGTCATGACCAAGGTCCATACCGATAAGTACCAGGACTTTGGGGGCAAGCTGGCCGCATTTGACCCGGTGACCAACCTGCGCGTGGGCGTGAAGGTGCTGCAGGAGTGCATCAACCGTGCTGGTTCGCTGGAAGGTGGCCTGAAATACTATGTCGGCGCCGCCAACCTGGAAGACGACGGAGGCTACGCCGCCAAAGTCATGGCAGAGTACAACCGCCTGCAAGTGGTGGCGACAGGCCGATCTGTCCCCATGGCCCCCCCCCAGGTGATTCCGGTCCACATGCCGACCAAGGCGCCTGTGGCTGCAGAAAACGTGGCCAGCTTGGCCAACTCGTAAGCGGCGTCGGGTAAACTCGCCCTGCACGCAACTGGCGATAGGCGCCGGGCCCTCCAAGGCCCATGGCGCTGACGTGGGACACCACTGGGAAGCGTGCCGCAACCCTCTCGGGCTTGTGATCAGCCGTTCGCCTGGGCAGCCCTGGGTCTTGTCGACCCACAGGCCCTTTGTCTTTTAGGACTGCCATGTACGACCGCAATATCCTTGTTGAACAAGCCGACCCCGAACTGTGGGCATCCATCCTGGCCGAGAACGCACGCCAGGAACACCACATTGAGCTGATCGCCAGCGAAAACTACGCCTCTCCCGCCGTCATGGCCGCCCAAGGCAGCCAACTGACCAACAAATACGCCGAAGGCTACCCCGGCCGCCGCTACTACGGTGGCTGCGAGCACGTGGACGTGGCCGAGCAACTGGCCATCGACCGCATCAAACAGATTTTTGGTGCCGAAGCCGCCAATGTGCAACCCCATTGCGGCGCCTCTGCCAACGAAGCCGTTTTCCTGGCTTTCCTGAAACCCGGCGACACCATCATGGGCATGAGCCTGGCCGAAGGCGGTCACCTGACCCACGGCATGGCACTCAACATGAGCGGCAAGTGGTTCAACGTGGTGAGCTACGGCCTGGACGCCAACGAAGCCATCGACTACGACGCGATGGAAAAGAAAGCGCACGAAACCAAGCCCAAACTGATCATCGCTGGCGCTTCCGCCTATTCCCTGACCATCGACTTTGAGCGTTTCGCCAAAGTGGCCAAGGACGTGGGCGCCATCTTCATGGTGGATATGGCGCATTACGCAGGTTTGATCGCAGCCGGTGTGTACCCCAACCCCGTGCCCCACGCCGATGTGGTGACCTCCACCACCCACAAGAGCCTGCGCGGCCCCCGTGGCGGCATCATCCTGATGAAAGCCCAGCACGAAAAGGCCATCAACAGCGCGATCTTCCCTGGCCTGCAAGGCGGCCCGCTGATGCACGTGATTGCTGCCAAGGCAGTCGCATTCAAGGAAGCCATGGCGCCCGAGTTCAAGACCTACCAGCAACAAGTGGCCCGCAACGCAAAAATCGTGGCGGAAACACTGACGGCCCGCGGCCTGCGTATCGTCAGCGGCGGTACCGACAGCCACGTGATGCTGGTGGACCTGCGCTCCAAGGGCATTACCGGCAAAGAAGCCGAGGCTGTACTGGGCGCCGCCCACATGACCATCAACAAGAACGCCATCCCCAACGACCCCGAGAAGCCCATGGTCACCAGCGGCGTGCGCATTGGCACCCCCGCCATGACCACCCGCGGCTTCAAGGACGAGGAAGCCCGCGCCACAGCCAACCTGATCGCCGACGTGCTGGACAACCCGCGCGATGAGGCCAACATTGCGGCTGTACGTGCCAAGGTGCACGCGCTGACCTCACGCTTCCCGGTCTACGGCTAAGCCTCATGGCAAGCGAAAACGCTACTTTTTTAATAGCTGCTTGCGCTTGCCCCATAAGGGCTAGAGACCTATTTGGCACTGAATTGAGCGCCCCTACCCTATGAAATGCCCCTTTTGCAGCCACTCTGAAACCCAGGTCGTGGAGACCCGGATTTCTGAGGATGGGGACTTCATCCGCCGCCGCCGCCAGTGCGGATCGTGCGAAAAGCGCTTCACCACCTACGAGCGCCCGGACGTCAACTTTCCGGCCATCGTCAAAAAAGACGGGCGCCGTATTGAATACGAACGCGTCAAACTGCTCGCCTCCATGAACCTGGCCCTGCGCAAGCGGCCCGTGAGCACCGAGCAGATCGACAGCGCCATCGAGCGCATCGAAGAAAAACTCCTCAACCTGGGCCTGCGCGAAGTCCAGTCCACGCGGATCGGAGAACTGGTGATGCGCGAACTCAAGAAGCTGGACAAGGTCGCTTATGTGCGCTTTGCCAGCGTTTACCGGAGTTTTGAGGATATTGACGAGTTCAAGACGTTGGTGGATGAGGTGCAGCGGTAGGCAAAAAACGACGGGGGGGGGCGTCGCAAAAAGCATAAATGACAAACCGACCCGTTGAGCCCGCGACATGTGGGGGGTGAAGTGGAGCCCCGCTGTTGAATTCCGTCGAAATCTGACCCACTTAGAACAGTAATTTCCATTCAAAACTGACCCACGTAGGACCTACCCTGCTAGTTTTTAAAGCAGGGGAACTTAGGAGTGATAAACGTGGCGACATTGAATGTCATCAGGCGTTGGGCATTGCGAGAGAACATGTCCATCCGCGAGATTTCCAGGCGTACAGGCATGGCTCGCAACACCGTAAAGAAGTACCTGCGATCCGATGAGACTGAGCCCACCTATGCAAAGCGGGCCAGCTCTGGCGAGCTCGACCCCCTATGCCGAAAAACTGGCTACCTGGCTGGGAATGGAGGCAAAAAAATCGCGAAAACAGCGGCGCAATTTGAAGCGGATCTAGACAGCCTATACTTCCTGCGCTGGCTTTACAGGGTCGGCATTGCTATTTTGGGGCTGGTGACATCGATGTCCTGTTTTAGGGCAGCCCGCTACTATATTAGAGAATCCACTTGCTGGCGGTGACGCTATTGGTCTTGGCACCTGTGTTGTCAAGCGTTTGCGTGCCGTCACTGGCTTGCGATCCCACTGGTGTGGCGGTAATTGAGAACGAGTTATTGGTATTTGGACAAGTGGCTACAAATGTATAGAAAGCGGTATCCACTGGCGCCGCAGCACCGCACCCAGCTGTGCCCGCAACAGCCGTGTAACGCCCATTGGTTGTGAAATAACGCTCTTGATTTTGCGCGGCTGAGACCAATTGCTGCTGAACCTCGGTGCGCCGTGTCTTAACGATGTAGCTTCTGTAGGACGGCAGCGCGATCGAAGCCAAAATACCAATGATGGCTACAGTGATCATGAGCTCGATCAACGTGAAGCCACGGCTCCGACCTTGGCCACTGCTGCGGCTTGGCTGGTCGCTAGAGGCATGTTTATTCATCATTTGAATTTCAATCTGTTGGACACACATAAGCAATCGTTTGCAACACCACGACACTCGCAGAGTTTTTCCCCTCTCCCCTGCCCATCACACTATAAGCCTTGCACGTGCTTTTGGAGCTGAGAGCGGGAGTAAAGGCGACGTTGTTCAGCCAGTTAATTAGGTATTTTGCAGAGGACTTTTGTCCCCCTGCAGCCACTAGCTCCTTAGTAACGTCCACAGAATCGGTGGGGCTCCATACACTGGGCATCGTTGCACTCGCAATTGCCACACCCGTTCCTACGGTATTGGTGTTTACGCATCCCGTATCGAGACATACTGTCGAGTTTGCCTGCAGTTTTGCGAGCCCCTGGGTTATGGCCTGTTCCGCCGCCAATTTGGCCAGGTTGCGGTCCATGGCGTTGCCCGCCATGCGCTCACCCATCACGCTCACCCGCATGCCCCCCACAGCCAGCAGCGACACTACCATCAGCAAAATCATGGTGACAATAAGCACAAAGCCTTGCTGTTTTTTTTGTCTTGGTGAGTAGATCATATTAGCGATTCCTTAACAACACCGTTGTGTTGAAGGTGCGGTACAACTTGCGGTCGTTCTGTGTATTGGCAATGGCGGTTCCTGCACAATCCGACACATTCGCGCCTTTGACAATTGAGGCGTCGGTAGCCTCCGTGCGAAGCATCCAACAAACCTTGACCGCCACAATCTGGTCGGCCGTTACACCACCCGGCAATGCACTGACGTAAGAATCTACGATGCAATCACGTGGCTTAAGTAAGGCAACGGAGGTGCCACAGCCCAAATTTTCATTCGTTGCCGCTGGTCCGGTGTCAATTCCAAATTTGACTGAGAAATCGACAAGTTCAGTACCATTGCCAGCCCCCGCCGTTGCAGGCGCAATCCAGTCAACCGCATCACAGATCAGTTTAGGCAAAGTCGCATGCTTCCTAATCACTACCGTTTGATCGGCCACGGCGGGGGTTGAACCGTCACACACCATTTGATTGGCGCCGTCTGACCTGAACTTGACCGTAATAACATTAGCCGCAATGCCAATGCGGTCTGCGGCAACGGCGTTGGAGGGTGTTTCTCTATAGCCCGCTTGAGAAATGACCCGCTGCATCATAGCGTTACCAAACCGGCCGTCCTCGCTCAGCCGGTTTTGCATCTCTTGCACCCGTGAATTAGCCTTGGACGACACGTAAACCTCTGTTACCGCCACCATAGCAACCATGGATATGGCAATGGCGATCAAGAACTCAATCAGCGAAAAACCACTTTGCTGCGTTTTCATTCGATCACCATGCTGTAGCTTGAGTTGGTAGCAGTACCTCTATCGTCCAACCATGTGATGGTCAGCGTGTAGCGGAAATAATCAGTCGAGCTGCTCGCCGCCTGTACCAAACTATAGGTAGCGCCGGGCAACTGTTTTTGCAGCAAGGCCGCCCACTCTCTCATCTCTGTGGTGACCAATGCTGCATTCGTACTACGGTCTTTGGGGCTGGTTTGTTGTGCGGCGCAAGTCACCGTAGTGAGATAAATAGTGCATAGAGAAAAGTCAGGTGGTGCGGGGGGCTGCGGGTTCGCATCCACATTGACCATATAGGGCGTGCGAATGGCGCGAATACGATCCGCAAGATCATTGCCAAGGTCTACAGCAATGCTGCGGTAGTAGGCACTGTCATTCATGGTGACGGTTTTAGTTTGCATACCGGCCAAGCCCAGCAAGCCAAAGCCGAGAATGGTGACTGCCACCATGACCTCGATTAACGAGGCACCAGATTCGGTTCTATTTATGGACATACCGTAGTACCAATGCGTTTGCTGATGTGCCCCGACAGAGACACATCAACCAAATGTTGCTTGCGGTTAGGGGTACAAAGAACGAAGCTCGTGGCAGCCGTGGCACTGCCAATGGTGCCTGAGAACTCTACCGAAGTTGCAGCGGTTGTAACTGTCAAATCTGAACTGGCCACCGAACGCTGCGTAATAGCTTTCGCAGCCCCGGCATTGGCGGTGTCCTGATAGATCGTTATCCACCCCGTAGACCAAGCACCCGCTCCAGCAGCGCAGGTTAATAGAGCATCGGTATTGGGGGCAGCGGATGGGCACACCCGGAAATTGTTGCGCTGCTTAACCGCCTCAGTCCGCGCCAAATTGAGTGTGCTGACCAGCATGTCTGATTGCGATGCCAGGCGCGCATCGCGGATCAAATCGATCATGCTGGGCACACCAATGACAAGCAAGATAGCGGCAATGGCCAGGGTCACCATCAACTCGACCAAACTGAAACCCGTCTGGTGAGTCTTGTTGGTGATTACGGCTGCAGGGGAAAATTTGGAGAGCAACATGAACAGCCCTACTTTATTTCACGCCATGTGCTGGACTCAACTTTGACACCAGTTGTAGGCGCCTTGTTGAGCTTACGGCACGAAACACTATCACTGCCCACTGTTCCACTACATACAGTTCCTTCGTCCCCGGAATCTATCCGGGGGATCATCGTCCCCTGCGTGCCACCACCACCGTAGCCCTTACCAACGCCCTGCGAGTTGGCCTCGCGCATGGCAACAAACCCACCAGAACCATCATAAGGGTCTACTCCTACCAAGGGCGCAGCACTGGTTAGTGCAGATGATGTTGCGATAAAGGTAAGCTCAGTGGGAATACCTGGAGTCTTAAAACCACTAGCGTAGGCAGCGCCACTAGGAAACGCCAATCGGTCGGCAGCACTCGACTTGCCGTCTAGATTGATATCAAGAAAAGAAAAGGCGATACCAATGGAGGGTTTTTGATTATTCTTGGTAACTACAGAACCCGTAAGGGGGTTCAGACCCATGATCCACCCATCCCCCCCCGGTGTGCATTTTTCCGTTGCGATGGGGATACCTGTTCCGAAATTAACTCTATTGTTATAGATCCGAGGCGTTATCACCATGCGCTCTGACAATGTAGGCAAATTTATATACCAACCCAACATGGTTGAGGCAGGGTCTGTAACGTCAATATCGTTGGTACTCACTTTACGGTAAGTCCCCCCCGCAGCATTGGTGCCTGCAGCCAACGTGTACTCATCGGTGATGGTTTGCTGCTGGAAATTACTAGCAATGGTCAGCGTTGTTATTGAACTGGCCATTTTGTCCAATACGCCATACAAAGCCTGGGTCGTTGTCGTGCTGCGATCAGCATCTTTAAGCAATTGGCCAGTGCCGAAAAGCACCATATTGCCAATACCGGTGCCAGTCGATGATGCCACTCCTAAACTAGCTGGGCGCATGGTAATAGGCTGCCCGGCTGGGGCCTTAAAAATAGGGACCGCAATGCCGCCTGCATTGGTCGCTACTTTAAAGTCAGCTGCCACGTCGGCCGTCAAATCAAAACGCCACATATTGCCATTGACGTCACCAGCATAGACATAGTCCAAGATGCCGTCTTGCGCAATGTCAACTCCCCAAGGAGCGGAAAGGCCTTGGCTTATGTAAGTTCCCGAAGTGGGTAGGCTTATTTTTTTCAATAAGGTCCCATCATCGGCCTTGACAATATATAGCGCTGACGTATTCGAAGCGGTTTTTTGCCCGCCTGAAGCAGTGTCATCAAAGCTATTTTCATATCCGTTGGAAAAAATAACTGCAGGTACCGTTGTTGTTGCCGACGTACGCACATTAGATATGATCGGCAAACCCATGGAGTAACCTATTTCTGAGTCATTGACGTCCGTATAGTCCCACTTAACCATAGTGGTCGCTGCACCAAGGCTAGTCGTATTCGTGACATCCAAAGCGTAATGACCTTGTCCACCTTGACCCAGACCACCCACAACCATGGTCTTCCACGCACCAGCAGCACTGGGTTTATAGTCAATTGGATTAGCAATAGATCCATTGACATGGTAGGTGTGATCAGTGCCACCACTCACACCATAATCTGAGGCCGTTAACGCTTTCAGATGAGGAAAAACGCCAGAAGGAATATACGCCGCCAGCTCGGTCATATTTCCGATATTGAACGCGTGCAACATGCCATCATTGGCACCAACAAGCACCATATTGCGCGCGCTGTTGGCGGTTTTGAAGGCGTTGTAGTCTGCGGCGTTGGTGAACCCCCCAGGAGGGGTCACTACTACAGGCTGCCCGTCAACAATGTCGCCCAAAAAGGACTTAACACCGTCCACAATGGGGCGTGACCTGAATCCGGCAATGCCTTCTACTCCACGCAAAAACTTGATCGTGTTCTTTTGAGCAGTAGCATCAGCGCCAAGCACCGCTTTCTGATTAGCGGTCATCGCTGTAAAGCCGGTCGAATCGTTAAAAGCAAACGGTGTAGTAACTCCAGCTACAACTTTCGACGAGTAAATATTTCGACTCGTCTCTACAGGAATAACAGCTTTGGCATTTGGCGTGCATGCCGCCCCGAGGGCATTGTTAACCAGGTTAAAACAACGCAACTCTCCATACCAACCATTGGGATTGAAAACCGGTTGAAAAATATTGTTTCCTACAGTGGTCACTTCACTCTGGGCCGCAACACCGCCTGCATTGGATGTGGAAGCATTGATGCTGTTAATGACCCCAGCCAGCGAACTGGCTAGCTGTGCTTCATTATTTGCGTTGTAGTACCTCCCGCCACCTACTACGGCCGCAGCAGGCAGAACAGCATTAGCAACCGTAAACCCTACCGTATAGGTTGCCAAATTTTGTTTAAAGAAGGGGCTTGCATCAAACGACCTTCCATCCAAGTCCGTTCCTCCGACCCGCAAATCGGCCACTTGTCCAAATTTGGCAATATCCCGCAGCGCGCGAGGCCGGTTAGTGCCATCACCAAAACTTGCAGCTGCGGTAAAAGTACCGCTCGTCGTTTCCAGTCCGGCAGGGCAATTCACGGTTTGATCATTCCCCGTCGTCGTCCCATCTCCGACTGTACATACATTCATAGTTCGAGTAGTCGCCGCACCAGTCGCATCTCTTGAGGTGTAGGTTTGGGCAGCAAACGTTTCATCGTCAGTGGCATCACCGTCCGTAATGACCAGGGCAAAATTTTTCTGACAACGGTACTGGATAGGGCTGGTGTAAGTTCCTGTCTTATAGAGAGAACTCATTCCGCCAAAGTACCTCGTTATTTCAAGCAAACCCTCGCCCAGTGGCGTTGAGGTTCTTCCGTTAAGGGCCGAAATGGCGGCAATCAGACTGGCTTTATTGGTCGCAGCCATCGCGGCTGTCGTGTTGGGTGTGGGCGACGGATAGGTCCGTGCGGTCAAATCCTTGATGTCAGCGCGCTTAATGGACCCCTGCCCCCGCTCCGGGCCACCGATTGAGCCGACTTTATCTTCAAATGAGAATAATCCAAAACGGATATCAGGGTTGTTGTTTACCAAGTTCGTCACCACTCTTTTGGCAATGTTCATTTTGGTATTTGGCGAAGTCACCATGCTGTCAATCTGAGTTCGGTAACCGTTCGTGTTGTTATCGACGCAGTTATTCCAACCGGCCGTATTGGAATTACAAACCCCCGTCAGCATCCACGCATTGTTTTCATCCTGCAACATGCTTCCGGATGTATCGATGAAGAACATCACGTTTGGCGGCACTGATGTTGACAGTGAGGGTGGCAAAGCCGGGTACGCTTCTGCAGCATAACTTGTGGAAACTCCGGCAGAAAAAGCAATAAGAATCGCCAAATTGACCGTCTTTAGCTTGAAATGCTGAGTCATCTTGAGTGCTCCAAAAACGTGATGTGCTACTAACAACAATACAGACACAGCAGGACTGCCGATAACTGAGGTTAACTGTCTTGCCGCAAAAAGGAAGGACAAATACGAAGATTGGTGCAATTTGCGCGACAAACGGTTGGCTGGCCGCATCGGGCCCCTAATTTTCATACCCTACGGCCGTGTGTGCTGTCGGCTGGGATTTAGTTAAAACTCCGGTAGTAACAAGTAAGTGCCGCAACATCACCTTTCATGCAGCCCCGTCGACCACTGCGTACACGATCGTTGCAACCCCCACGGGAACACATACTGGATATAGTTGTGGCATGTTGTCTCTGGACAATTGCAATTTATAGGGGGCTAATGATCAAAATTACCGAAGCGACGTTGCGCGAAACTACTGGGATAGGTAAAGCTTGCAGCCATGAATGATGCAAAATTTTTTGGCCTAGCGTTCTCAAAGGTTCGTGACTCGCACATCTCATCAAACCCCAATCCTAGTGTCGGATGTGTGTTGATCGCATTAGATGGTTCAATTCTTGGGGAAGGACTTACGCAACGCGCAGGCGGCCCCCATGCCGAAATCATGGCTTTGCGCGATGCAGCGGCCAAGGGCCACTCCGTGCAAGGTGCAACCGCGTACGTCACGCTGGAGCCCTGCTCCCACCACGGGCGTACCGGCCCCTGCTGCGACGCGCTGATTCAGGCAGGTATCAAGAAAGTAGTCGCCACCAACACCGACCCTAACCCGCTGGTCGCGGGCCAAGGCTTTGCGCGACTGCGGGCTGCGGGCGTGGAAGTGGAGGTGCTCCACCCGAGCGATCCACTGGCGATCCAATCTCGCGAACTCAACATCGGCTTTTTCAGTCGCATGGTCCGCAAAACACCTTGGGTGCGCCTGAAGGTAGCTGCTTCACTGGATGGCAAGACCGCATTGCCCAACGGGGCCAGCCAGTGGATCACATCTTCCGAAGCGCGCACCGACGGGCACGCCTGGCGCGCCCGTGCTTGCGCCGTGCTGACCGGTATAGGCACTGTGCTGCAAGACCAACCCCGACTGGACGTGCGCCTGGTGGAAACACCACGCCAGCCGCATCTGGCGGTAGTAGACAGTGACATGCAAACTCCGCTGGACGCTCCTCTTTTTATAGCTGGTCGCGCAGTATTCATCTATGCTGCAGCCAAAAATGATGCCAAAGCCGAAGCCCTGCAAGCTCAGGGCGCAACGATCATCTACCTTCCCGGTCACCATGCCGATGGCACGCCTACTGGCAAGGTCGACCTGGCCGCCATGCTGCGTGATCTGGGCAAACGCGAGATCAATGAGCTGCACGTGGAAGCCGGGCACAAGCTCAATGGTTCCCTGGTACGCGAGGGCTTGGTGGACGAGTTTCTGGTCTACCTGGCCCCCAAACTCATGGGGCAAGGCGCCGATATGGCGAATTTCGGGCCTTTGACCGCGCTGAATGACGCCCTGCCGCTGGAGTTCAAATCGACCGAAATGGTGGGGCCAGACCTGCGCATCGTCGCCCGCGTTACAGGCCGCGACCTCTTTTAGCGCAGAAGATTTTCCCTTAGGCCCGGACATCGCCCCAATCCCTGCGAAAATGCGGCCATGTTTACCGGAATCATCACCGGCGTGGGGCGCATCGCCGCCGTTCACGCCTTAGGCAGCTCTTCTACGCACGGCAAGCGCCTGACCATCACCTGCCCTGCGGACTACCTGGACGACGTGGGCCTGGGCGACAGCATTGCGCTCAACGGCGCCTGCATGACGGTCACCACGCTGGACGTGGCGCAGCAGCAGTTCACCATCGATATTTCCGCCGAATCGCTGGACAAGACCGCAGGCCTGGATGCCGTGGGTGCCATCAACCTCGAAAAAGCCCTGCGCGCCAATGACCGGCTGGGCGGTCACATCGTCTCCGGGCATGTGGATGGCATCGGCACGGTAAGCCACTTTGCCCAAGTGGGCGAAAGCTGGGAACTGCGCGTGCTGGCCCCCAAGGCGCTAGGCAAGTACCTGGCCTACAAGGGTTCCATCACCATCAACGGCGTGAGCCTCACGGTCAACCGTATAGCCGACGTGGCCAACGGTTGTGAAGCCAGCATCAACCTGATTCCCCACACGGTAGAGAACACCGCGCTGGGCGCACTCACTGCTGGCTCCGCTGTGAACCTGGAAATTGACACCGTCGCACGTTATGTGGAGCGCATGATGACCGCGCCCACAGCGGCCTGAAGCCTATTTAAATCCATTGACCATGACCACACTCACCCCCGTACCCATTTCCCCCGTGGAAGACATCGTTGCCGACATGCGTGCCGGCCGCATCGTGATCCTGGTTGACGAAGAAGACCGCGAGAACGAAGGCGACCTGGTACTGGCTGCCGACCACGTCACGGCCGATGCCATCAACTTCATGGCACGTTTCGGCCGGGGCCTGATCTGCCTGACGCTGAGCCGCGAACGCTGCGAACGCCTGCAATTGCCCCCGATGACGGTACGCAATGGCGACAAAAAAGGCACAGCCTTTACGGTGTCGATTGAAGCCGCCGAAGGCGTCACTACCGGCATCTCTGCCGCAGACCGCGCCCGCACCGTGCAGGCCGCCGTGGCCAAGGATGCCGTGCCCAGCGATCTGGTGCAGCCCGGCCACATCTTCCCGCTGCAAGCGGTGGATGGCGGTGTGCTGATGCGCGCGGGCCATACCGAAGCCGGTTGCGACCTGGCTGTGATGGCCGGCTGCTCGTCCGCCTCCGTGATTTGCGAAATCATGAAGGACGACGGCACCATGGCCCGCTTGCCGGACCTGCAGCTTTTTGCCGCCGAGCATGGCCTGAAGATCGGCACCATTGCCGATTTGATCGAACACCGCAGCCGCGTCGAATCACTCATCGAGAAAGTCGGCGAGCGCCCGATTCAAACCGCATTTGGCGAATTCACCGCCCACGCCTTCAGCGACACCACCGGCCACGGCGTGCACCTGGCACTGGTCAAAGGCCAATGGTCTGCAGACGAGTCCGTGCCCGCCCGCGTGCACGAGCCGCTGTCCGTGCTGGACGCGCTGGAAGTCGGCCGCACCATGCACTCCTGGAGCCTGGATGCCGCGTTGTCTCACGTGGCCAAAGAAGGCAAAGGCGTGGTCGTGCTGTTGAACTGCGGCGAAAGCGGCGCGCAGTTGCTGGCCCAGTTTGACGGCACCGCCCGCGCCACCCACGGCCCCGAGCGTGGCCGCGTGGACTTGCGCACCTACGGCATTGGCGCGCAAATCCTGCGCCAGTGCGGTGTGCACAAAATGCAATTGATGGGCAGCCCCCGCCGCATGCCCAGCATGACCGGCTACGGACTCGAAATCACCGGCTACATCACTAAATAAAACAGCAATACAAGGGAACTCCATATGTTTGGCGCAGACAAAGGCAACGTGGCCACCACCGACAACCGCATGAACGGCAAGCGGCTCAAGATCGGTATCGTGCAAGCCCGCTTCAACGCCAGCGTGACCGACGCGCTGGCCGAGGCCTGCAAGGCCGAGCTGCTCGCACTGGGCGTGTCTGACAAAGACATCGACCACATCACTGTGCCCGGCGCGCTGGAAGTGGCGGTGGCCCTCCAGGCCATGGCCGAAAAGTCCAACTACGACGCACTGATCGCCTTGGGCTGCATCATCCGTGGCGAGACCTACCACTTCGAGTTGGTGGCCAATGAATCCGGCGCCGCCGTCACACGCGTCGGGCTGGACTACCAGTTGCCCATTGCCAACGCCATCCTCACCACCGAAAACATGGACCAGGCGGTAGCCCGCCAGGTCGACAAGGGGCGCGACGCCGCCCGCGTTGCCGTTGAAATGGCCAACCTGCTGGAATCCATCTGATGAGCGACTACAACACCCCCTCCACACCAAAGCGCCCTCCCCGCCAACCCCGCACAGGCGTGACCAGCACCGGCGCCCGCAAGGCCGGTAGCAAGTCCAACCGTTCGCGCGCCCGCGAATTTGCGCTGCAGGGCCTGTACCAAAGCCTGGTGGGCCGCAATGGTGTGAGCGACATCGACACCTTCACGCGTGACCTGGCTGGCTTCAACAAGGCCGACGCGGCCCACTTCGACGCGCTGTTGCATGGTTGCGTGGAGCAAGGCGCGGCACTGGACGCGCTGATCGTGCCGCTGCTGGACCGCCCCATGACCGAGATCTCGCCCATCGAACATGCCGTGATGTGGATTGGCGCGTACGAGATGCAGCACTGCCTGGACGTGCCGTGGCGCGTGGTACTCAACGAATGCATTGAGCTGGCCAAGGAGTTTGGCGGCACCGACGGCCACAAGTATGTGAACGCCGTGCTCAACGGCCTGGCGCCCACACTACGCGTCGCCGAAGTCGAAGCCGACCGCACGGCCAAGAAGCCACGCGCTTAAGTTATCCAGGCCCCCTCTGCAGACCATGCACATCGCATCACGCGCCCAGAAGATAGAACCGTTTTACGTCATGGAGGTGGCCAAGGCCGCCGCCGCGCTGGGCCGAGAGGTGGCGCACACCGATGCGCCCATGGTTTTCCTGAACATTGGCGAACCCGATTTCACGGCACCGCCCCTGGTGCAGGCTGCCGCAGAACACGCGGTGCGTACGGGCCAGTCGCAATACACCCAGGCCACGGGCCTGGAACCGCTGCGCGAACGCATCAGCGCCTGGTACGCCAGCCGTTTTGGTGTGGATGTGCCAGCACGGCGCATTGTGGTCACCGCAGGCGCCTCGGCCGCATTGCACCTGGCCTGCCTGGCGCTGATCGAGTCGGGCGACGAAATCCTGATGCCCGACCCCAGCTACCCCTGCAACCGCCATTTTGTGAGCGCTGCGGAAGGCCAGGCCGTGCTGATCCCAACCACCGCAGAAGAACGCTTTCAGCTCAGCGCCGCCAAGGTCGAAGCCGCCTGGGGCTCGCGCACACGCGGTGTGTTGCTGGCCTCGCCCAGCAACCCCACGGGCACGTCCATCCACCCCGATGAGCTGCGCCGCATCCACCAGGTGGTGCAGGCCAAGGGCGGCATCACGCTGGTGGACGAGATTTACCTGGCGCTGAGTTTTGACGCCCAGTTTGGCCAGACCGCGCTGGCGCTGGACGACAACATCATCAGCATCAACAGCTTCAGCAAATACTTCAACATGACCGGCTGGCGCCTAGGCTGGATGGTGGTGCCTGACACGCTAGTGCCGGTGATAGAGCGCCTGGCGCAAAACCTGTTTATCTGCCCCAGCACCATTGCCCAGCACGCTGCGCTCGCCTGTTTTGAATCCGAGAGCATCGCGCTGTACGAGCAGCGCCGCAATGAATTCAAGGCCCGACGGGATTACTTCATTCCCGCGCTCAACGCCATGGGGCTGACCGTCCCCGTCATGCCCGACGGCGCTTTCTACGCCTGGGCCGACTGCTCCGCCGCCTGCGCCAAGCTGGGCGTGAAGGACAGTTGGGACTTTGCCTATGAAGTCATGCACCGAGCCCATGTGGCCGTCACGCCGGGGCGTGACTTTGGTACCGCCCAGACGGCCAACTTTGTGCGCTTCTCGACCGCCAGCTCCATGGCGCAATTGCAAGAAGCTGTAACACGCCTGCGTTCCATCCTGATTTGAATTTACCCTTGAATGCCATGAACCAAGACCTGTCCATTCTCCATCTGGTACTCAACGCCAGCATCGTGGTCCAAGCCGTCATGCTGCTGCTGATGGGCGTGTCCATCGCCAGTTGGGCCGCCATCTTCCGCAAGCTGTTTTCGCTGAACCGGGTCAAGTCGCAAAACGAAACCTTCGAACGCGAGTTCTGGTCCGGCTCCAGCCTCAACGACCTGTTTTCCGCCGCCACGCAAAACGCGCGCAACTGCGGCCCCATGGAACGCATCTTTGCCAGCGGCATGCGCGAATACCAGAAGCTGCGCGAGCGCCGCATCACGGATGTGGGCACGCTGATGGACGGCGCGCGCCGCGCCATGCGCGCCAGCTTCCAGCGCGAGATGGACGTCGTCGAAAGCAACCTGTCCTTCCTGGCGTCGGTCGGTTCGGTGTCGCCTTACGTGGGCCTGTTTGGCACCGTGTGGGGCATCATGCACGCCTTCACCGGCCTGGCCGCACTGACGCAGGTCACATTGGCCACCGTGGCCCCTGGCATTGCCGAAGCCCTGGTCGCCACCGCCATCGGCCTGTTTGCTGCCATCCCAGCCGTGGTCGCCTACAACCGCTTCGCGCGTGACCTGGACCGCATCGCCATCCAGCAAGAGACCTTCATCGAAGAGTTCTCCAACATCCTGCAGCGCAACGTGGGCGCGCAAAGCGCCGCCGCCAACAGCCGCTAACCGCACACCGCCCCGAGGAACACCCCCCATGCCAGCTGTTTCACACCGTGGCCGCGGACGGCGCACCATCAACGAGATCAACATGGTGCCCTTCATTGACGTGATGCTGGTGCTGTTGATCATCTTCATGGTCACCGCGCCGCTCATCACGCCCAGCATGATTGACCTGCCCAGCGTCGGCAAGGCCGCGCGCCAGCCCGACCAGATCATCCAGATCATCCTGGGCAAGGATGACGCGCTGGAGATGAAGATCAAGGACAAGACCACCTCCCTGCCCCTCAAGGAGCTGGCGGCTGCCGTCAAATCTGCCCAAGGCGCAAAAGACAGCGCCGCCGCAGCCAATTCGGCCGTGGTCATCAGCGCCGATAAAAACGTCATGTACGAGAGCGTGGTCCAGGTGATGGACACCTTGCAGCGCGCAGGCATACAGCGTGTGGGCCTGTCGGTCCAGCTCGCCAACTAAGCACCGCCACCGGCCATGTCCACACTGCGCGAACGCATGGAATTTGCCCCACCGCCCACACCGGGCCTGGTGCGCGCCATGCTGCTCGCCATCCTGGCGCACGCCGCACTGCTGGCCGTACTGGCCGTGGGTGTGCAGTGGAAACGCGAGGCCACACCCGTCACGGTAGAGGCCGAGCTGTGGTCCGCCCTGCCGGTAGAAGCTGCAGCCCCGGCCGCGGAAGAACCACCACCCGAACCCGAGCCGCCCCAACCGCCAGAGCCCGCCCCCGTCGTGCAGCCCCCGCCGGTGGTTGCCCCTCCGGCGCCCGTGCCGCCGCCGCAGGTTGATATTGCGCTGGCCAAAGAGAAAGAAAAGGCCAAGCTGCTCAAAGAGAAACAACTGCAGCAAGAAAAGGCCGAGCAGGAAAAGAAAAAGCTCGCGCTTGAAAAAGAGAAAGAACTGAAAGAAAAGCAGCTCAAAGAAAAGCTGGCCAAAGACAAAGCCGAGAAGGAAAAGCAGGACAAACTCGCGCGCGACAAGAAAGCGCAGCAAGACCAGAGCGCGCAAAAGGCCGACAAGGCCAAGGCGCTGGCCGAGGCCAAGAAGCTGGAAGAAATACGCCAGCAGAATCTCAAACGCATGGCCGGTCTGGCTGGCAGTGGTGGCAGCGGCCAGCCCGGCTCCACTTCTACCGCGATGCAGTCGTCCGGACCCTCGGCGAACTATTCGGGCCGCGTAGCGGCGCGCATCAAGCCCAACGTCACCTACATCGACACCATCGTAGGCAATCCGAAAACAGAAGTCACGGTCACGCTCAGCCCCAGTGGCGACATTCTGAGCAGCCGTATTTCCAAGCGCAGTGGCAATCCATCCTGGGATAACGCGGCACTCAACGCCATCGAGAAGACCGCCAAAGTACCGCTGGATGATGGCAAGGTTTGGTCACCCATGATCATCGAACTGTCGCCCCAAACTCTACTGGGCCAGTAAGCGAAATTGCTATGTTTTCAGTAGCTGCTTGCGCAATACCCACGCGGACTAGAGGCCTAAACCATGCATAAACCTGCCCCAAACCGGGCCTTGGCAAAGCCTCAGTCGTAGGCAATCACCGCGCGGCCCTGGTCGGCCTGGGCGCGCCAGCCGGCCAGGGCGGCATCTGTCGGGAAGAACTTGGCGTTGTCGCCCAACTGCAGCTCGGCCATGGCGCCTGCGCAGCCGGCATCGGCAGCATCTGCGTCCACCAAACGCTGCACCACCAGGCGCACACCCAAGCCGCGTATCAGCTCGCCCTGCTCTGACACTTCACGTTGGGCGGGAAACTCGCGCAACAGTTTTTGCACATCGGGCGCGCGGCCATTCACCGCCACGCGCAGGTATTTGCCAAAGCGGCAGCGCGCCTGCTCCAGGCTCCAGATCTGCTGGATGGTGAACTGCATGCCACCCGAAAAACGGTCGGGCTGGGCCTTACCCATCACCACAATCAGCTCGTCGTCTTTGAGCAAATCCTTGTGGGCGTTGATCAGCGACTCGTCGGCGCGCGCCTCGATGCTGGCCGACTTGTCATCGAGCTTGAACAGCGCCAGCTTGCCACGCTGGCCGTTGATCACCCGCAGGTCGTTGACGATACCCGCCAGCAACTGCGGCTCGCGGGTTTCCAGGAGCTCTTCGATCGGGCGCTTGGCAAAGCGCCGTACTTCCAGCGCCACCTCGTCAAACAGATGGCCGGACAGGTAGAACCCAACGGCAGTCTTCTCCTGCGTCAGCCGCTCCTTCACGCCCCAGGGCATGGCCTCCACCAGATCCGGCTCTTGCGTGCTCGATCCGTGGTCGTCCTCGCCGCCCATGTCAAACAGGCCATGCTGGTTCGCATTGGCAGCGGTAGCGGCAGCGAACTCGAACGCGCGGTCCATGCTGGCGACCAGCGATGCGCGGTTGAGCTGCAAGGTGTCAAACGCACCGGCCTTGATCAGCGCTTCCACGCAGCGTTTGTTCAGGCGGCTACGGTCCACGCGGCGGGCAAAGTCAAACAGGCTGGTGAAGGGCCCGGCCTCTTCCGTTGGGCCCCGGCCCTCGCGCGCCGCTACGATGGCGTCGATGGCTTGCTGGCCTGTGCCCTTGAGGGCGCCCAGGCCATAACGAATCTGCTTGTTGGAGATAGGCTCAAAGCGGTAGAAGCCGCGGTTGATGTTGGGCGGCTCAAACTCCAGGCCCATCTTCTCCGCGTCTTCAAACAAGACTTTCAGCTTGTCGGTGTCGTCCATTTCCACCGTCATATTGGCGCAGAAGAACTCGGCGGCGTAGTGCACCTTGAGCCAGCCCGTGTGGTACGCCAACAGTGAGTAAGCAGCGGCGTGCGACTTGTTGAAGCCGTAGCCCGCAAACTTTTCCATCAAGTCGAAAACCTCGTCGGCCTTGTCTTGTGGAATGTTGTGGGTGGCTAGGGCACCGGCGCGGAATTTCTCGCGCTCCTTGGCCATTTCCTCGACCTTTTTCTTGCCCATGGCGCGGCGCAACAGATCGGCGCCACCCAGCGAGTAGCCGCCCAGAATCTGCGCGGTCTGCATCACCTGCTCCTGGTAGACCATGATGCCGTAGGTCTCACTCAGCATCTCCGCCACTGCGGGGTGCGGGTACTCCACCTCTTCGCGCCCGTGTTTGCGCGCCACAAAGCTGGGGATCAGGTCCATTGGGCCCGGACGATACAAGGCGTTCAACGCAATCAGGTCTTCCAGGCGCGTGGGTTTGGCGTCGCGCAGCATGCCCTGCATGCCGCGGCTTTCAAACTGGAACACGGCTTCGGTCTTGCCCTCGGAAAACAGGCGGTAGACCTTGGCATCGTCCAGCGGCAGGTTTTCAAACGCAAAGTTCTCCTGGCCCGGATGGCGCTTGATGATGAACTCGCGCGCTATCTCCAGAATGGTCAGCGTGGCCAGGCCCAAGAAGTCGAACTTCACCAGGCCAATGGCCTCCACGTCGTCCTTGTCGTACTGGCTCACGGCCGAATCGCTGCCAGGCTGCTGGTACAGCGGGCAAAAGTCGGTCAGCTTGCCCGGTGCAATCAACACACCACCGGCGTGCATGCCGATGTTGCGCGTCATGCCTTCGAGCTTGCGCGCCATCTCCAACAGCGTCTTGACGTCTTCTTCATCGGCCTCGCGCTGGGCCAGTATCGGCTCGGCCTCGCTGGCGTAGATGTATTTGTCGCTCTTCTTGCCATCAGTGGGTGGCAGTTGCAGCGTGACGTTGGTGCCCGGCTTGTTGGGGATCAGTTTGCTGATGCCATCACAAAAGCTGTAGGGCATGTCCAGCACACGGCCCACATCGCGGATCACGCCGCGCGCGGCCATGGTGCCGAAGGTGGCAATCTGGCTCACCGCATCCTTGCCGTACTTGTCCTTCACATAGTCGATCACCAGATTCCGGTTGGTCTGGCAAAAGTCGATGTCAAAGTCGGGCATGGAAACCCGCTCGGGATTCAGAAAACGCTCGAACAGCAGGTTGTACTGCAGCGGATCCAGATCGGTAATCTTCAGCGCGTAGGCCACCAGAGAGCCTGCCCCGGAACCCCGCCCTGGCCCCACCGGGCAGCCGTTGTTTTTGGCCCAGTTGATGAAGTCCCCCACGATCAGGAAGTAACCCGGGAAACCCATCTTCAGGATGGTGCCAATCTCAAACTCCAGCCGCGCCACGTAACGCGGCATCTCAGCCTCACGTTTGGCCGCATCGGGGTACAGATGCGCCATGCGGTCTTTCAGCCCCTCGTGCGACGCGTAGCGGAAATACTCTTCCGGCGTGAGCTGCTTCCCATCGACCAGCGGGGTCGGAAACTCCGGCAAGTAGTTTTTGCCCAGCACCAGCGTCAGGCTGCAGCGCTTGGCAATCTCAATCGTGTTGGCAATGGCCGAGGGAATGTCCTTGAACAGCGCCTCCATCTGCGCCGAACTCTTGAAATACTGCTCGCGTGTGAAACGGCGCACCCGTTTGGGGTTGCTCAGGATTTCGCCATCGGCAATACAGACACGCGCTTCATGCGCCTCGTAATCATCCTGCTCGGTGAACTGGACCGGGTGGGTGGCCACCACCGGCAGCTTCATGCGCGCGGCCAGATGCACGGTGGCCATCACATGGGCTTCGTCGTCCACCCGGCCTGCGCGCTGCAGCTCCAGGTAAAAACGGTGCGGAAAAATACTGCCCAGTTGCAGCGCGGCTTCATGCGCGCGGGCGGTGTCGCCCTGCACCAGCGCCTGCCCCACGGGACCGGCCTGCGCACCGGCCAGGCAGATCAACCCTTCGTTCAGCTCTTTGAGCCATTCCAGCTTGGCCACGGCCTGGGCCTTGATGATGTTCTTGGTATACGCCCGCGCGATCAGCTCGGACATGTTCAGGTAACCCTGCTTGTTCTGCACCAGCAGGATGATGCGGCTGGTGGCCGTGGCATCGCTGCCCAGGCCTTCAATCATGATCTCCGCACCAATCAGTGGCTTGATGCCCTTGCCCCGGGTTTCCTTGTAGAACTTGATGGCACCGAACAGGTTGTTCAGGTCCGTAATCGCCAGCGCGGGCTGTCCGTCCTTGGCTGCGGCCTTGACGATGTCGTCGATACGGTTGGTACTGTCAACGACAGAAAACTCGGTGTGCAGGCGCAGGTGGATAAACATGGCTTCATTGTAGTTTTGGCAGCCTGCGGATTTGGCTGATAAGCACCCGCACCTTCATAATGCGAAACAGGAGACCCAAAATACATGCAGATAAAAGCTGCAGCCCGCCACGATGGAGGCCCCGCCCATGACACCGCCGTTTTTTAAGCCCCATGGTTCGGCCCAGGTCGAGCGCTCCGGAGCCATCCTGACAGTGCACATGCGTGGCGACTGGAATGCGGAAATGCGTGATCAAACCGGCAAGGCCATGATGAAACACGCGCCCACGCTCAACGCTGCCGGCCCCTGGGGCATCATCAACTGCCTGCATGACACACTGGTCTACAGCGAAGACATCTACACCAACACCCGCCTGGCGTATGCGGCGCGCCCCCCGGGCTCACGGTTGGCCGCTGTCGCTTTTGTGATTGGCCCGCAGGTGGAAGCCGCCTCACTGATGCGCCCCCGGTTCGAAAACCTACTGGACGGCATCATCCCCTCAGGCGTATTTACCGACTACGCCAAAGCCCAGGAATGGCTGCAGGCACAGTTGCAGGCGAAGTAGAAATCTGCGCCCCCCGGAGTTAGCTCAGGCGGGAAACCTAAAATCAGGGGGTGAACACCATCCTGAACATCTCCGCCTACAAGTTTGTCACCCTGCCCGACGCCGCTGCGCTGCGCGAAACCCTGCTGGCACGCGCCACGGCCTTGCAGCTCAAAGGCACCATCCTGCTGGCCGAAGAAGGCATCAACCTGTTTCTGGCCGCGCCAGCCGAGGCCGTGCGCAGCTTCATCGCCCAGTTGCACACCGATGCACGTTTTGCCGACATCACGCCCAAGGAAAGCTGGTCCGAAAAGCAGCCCTTCAAAAAGATGCTGGTGAAGGTGAAGAACGAAATCATCCGCATGAACCACCCCACCATCCGCCCCGCGGAAGGTCGCGCACCGGCGGTGTCACCGCTGACCGTGAAACGTTGGCTGGACCAGGGCCATGACGACGAAGGCCGCCCGGTGGTCACGCTGGACACACGCAACGATGTGGAGATCGACTGCGGCACCTTTGAGAACGCCATCGACTGGCGCATCACCAAGTTCACCGAGTTTCCCCAGGCCCTGCTGGACCACAAGGCCGAGCTGGCCGGCAAGACCGTGGTGAGCTTTTGCACCGGCGGCATCCGCTGCGAAAAAGCCGCCATCTTCATGCAGGAGGCCGGGCTGGACCATGTGTACCAGCTCGAGGGCGGCATCCTCAAATACTTCGAAGAAACCGGCGGCGCGCACTACAACGGCGGCTGTTTTGTGTTCGACGAACGGGAAGCGGTGGGGGCGGACCTGAGTGCGCTGAACCACCGCAACGCGCCGGGCTGAGAAGCCATTGGGGCTGCACATCAGAGGCAGCCCCCATCCAATCGCTACAAAATAGATAGCTGCCTGCGCAGACTGCGCAAGGGATAAGGACGTATTTCGTCTATTTTTAGCATCTGCGGGGTGGCTTTTTTTCCGAAAATACCGAAACGGACAATAAAATACCGCACAGTTCACAAGGTTACTTGTTGGTATTAAAGTGCTGGTTCGCCACATTTTTGGCGGGTTCAAACCACTTCAAAGTGATGGAGATTTCGATGAAAAAACTTCTCATTGCAACCGTTCTCACCCTGGGCTTTACCTTGTCCGCACAGGCCAAGGACATCGTGGACACAGCGGTAGACGCTGGCAGCTTCAAGACACTGGCGACGGCACTGGGTGCTGCCGGTCTGGTCGACACCCTCAAGGGCAAGGGCCCGTTTACCGTATTCGCGCCCACCGATGAAGCGTTTGCCAAAATCCCCAAAGCAGACCTGGACGCCCTGCTCAAGGACAAAGCCAAGCTCACCGCGGTGCTGACCTACCACGTGGTGCCCGGCAAGGTGATGGCCGCGGATGTACGTGCCGGCAAAGTCAAAACCGTGCAAGGCTCTGAATTGACCGTGACCACTGCAGGCGGCGTGATGGTAGACAACGCCAAAGTCATCAAGACCGACATCGTGGCCGACAACGGCGTCATCCACGTCATCGACAGCGTGGTCATCCCCAAGTAAACGCGGCTCCGCCCCACATGCCCAGGATTGCAAACCAGTCTTGGGCATTTTTCGTTGCGCTATCACCCCATCACCACCTGGAGGCAGTCCCCATGAAACAACCGTCCAAAACCCTGATCGCTCTGGCCTCGGTGCTGGCACTGTGCTGTGTGCTGCCCGCCCATGCACAACCGGTGGCACCCAATGTGGCCGAAGCAACCGCCAGCGCCCCTTCAGAGTTGGCGCCCTATGGCAATAACTGGCAGGCCAAAGGCACGGGTACGCTGCGCTTCTTCGGGTTCAAGGCCTATGACGCCAGCCTGTGGCTGTCTGGCACAGACGCGGGCTTCAGCTTCGCGCGGCCGTTTGCGCTGGACATCCGTTATGCAACGGCGGTGAAGGCGCGCGACATTGCCAATACCTCGCTGATCGAGATGCAGCGCATCGGCCCGTCATCCCCCGAACAAATCGTGGCCTGGTCCGCCCTGCTGGAAGCCATCTTTGTCGACGTCAAGGCTGGCGACAGGCTCATTGGTGTACACCTGCCACGGGAAGGCGTGCGCTTCTTCCAAAACGGCAAGCTGCTCGGCGAGTCCAGCGACGTGGCATTCAGTGAAGCCTTCTTCAAGATCTGGCTGGACCCCAAAACCAAACGACCGGAATTGCGCAGCGCCTTGCTGGGGCAGTCTTCGCGCTAGGACTTCCCGCGGCAGCGTGCTGGCGGCCCGAACCCGACCATCCGGGGAGTCGCTACGCAATTGGTAGCTGCTTGCGCACACTGCATAAGGGCTACAGCCACTTTTTATGCTGAATCTCTAAGTCTTGCTCTCATCCACCAAAGCCTGCAGCTTCAGCACCGTGGCCCAGTTGCGGGTGGTGACTGACTTGCCTGCCTTGCCCAGCAGCGCCTCGCCCGCCTTGCTCTCCAGAATGCCCGCTGCGCAATGGAGATAGGCTGCGTTGTCACCCACGACAAACTGCTCGGGTGGCTGGATCAGCGTTGCGATCGTGGACAACCCGGTCAGTGTCTTGTGGTCCTGCGCAAACACGGTGAGCAGTTGTGAATGGTTGGCCGCCGCTTTGGCCAGCGGGTTCTCGGCGACGATGGCCGCCAGTTCTTTGGCCGACTTCACAACCACCGGCACATCAAACCCCATGCGGGACGCAATCGCCGCGGCAATCTGCTTGGCGTGGCTGGCCGGTGTGCCCTTGGCGGAGCGGAACACCGCATTGCCGCTGTTGAGCAGCGTCGCTACGTTGGTGTAGCCCAGTTCCTCCAGCAGCGCACGCAGCTCTGCCATGGGAATACGTTTGGCTTTGCCGACGTTGATGCCGCGCATCAGGGCTACAAAGATAGGCATGTGCGACTCTTAAACCAGCGCCAGGATACAAAGCCCCAGCAACACGGCCGAAGCCAACAAATCAGACACCATGGCCACATTTTCCAGGCGGTTGCGGTGCGGCTGGAGTGCATGGTTGATACCTGCCAGGCCGTAGAAAATACCGCCCGCCAGCGCCGCAGCAAGCTGCCAGCCAGGGACGGCCAGAGTGGCCAGCCCCAGCAGCCCCATGGACAGGTTGGCAAAGCCCAGTTCGCGCACCACCAGCAGCACTTCATCACTCTTCAAACCCAGAATGACCTGGGCGGTGTACTTGGGCTGTGCGATCTGGCGCACGCCGGCCAGAAACAGGCGCATGCCCACGGCCCAGAAGACAAACCATTTGGCCAGCAGAACCACCAGCGGCATCGCGCCGGACATGAAGGCCTCGATGGCGATGGACACGGCAGGCAGTGCGAGCATCAGCAGAAACACAATGGCGTAATACAACATGGTGGCGTCTGGTGGTTGGTGATGGCGTGATTCTGGCGCACCGACCTGCTTATGCACACCCCCATGCCGGTGACGCGTGGAATTGCATGCAGCGCAATTTCTGCAAAGAGGTCATTTCACTACGATTTTGATAGCTGCTCGCGCTCAGTCCACAAGGGGCGGAGTCAAATCCAAGTGCAACACAAGCTGAGTTTATTGGATGGAGTCAGGAGAGTGCTCAAGCTTGGCCAGCCACTGGCCGTACACCTCCAGCGGAGTCAACCAGCCCAGCGTCTTGCGAGGCCGTCCATTCATCAAGTCAGCAATCCCGTCGAGTTGCTCCTGGCTGTAACCCGACAGGTCTGTCCCCTTTGGCAGGAACTGTCGTACCAAACCGTTGGTGTTCTCATTGGTGCCACGCTGCCAAGGACTGTGCGGATCACAGAAATACACGGCAACCCCGGTGTTGGCTGTCAATTGCGCATGGTGAGCCATCTCACGCCCCCGGTCATAAGTCAGTGTTTGGCGCATAGGCTTGGCAATACCGTTGAGCTTGTCCGTAAACGCTTGCAGCACGTGGGCTGCAGTGGCTGGGTTGGGATGCGGCAGCTTTACCAACATCAGGAGCCGGGTGCTGCGCTCTACCAGGGTGCCCACAGCACTGAGGTTGCCTGCTCCTTTGATCAAGTCACCTTCCCAGTGACCAGGGAACAGTCGATCCTCAACCTGCGGGGGACGTACATGGATGCTCAAGAGATCAGCGATCTGACCGCGGCGGTCTTCGCCACGTGAACGGGGCCAGCGCTTGGTGCGGGCCAGACGCAAACAGGCAATGAGCTCGCGGCGCAGCTCACCCCGGGGTTGGGCGTAGATGACGTTGTAGATGGTTTCGTGAGAGACGCGTTGGTGCGCCTCATGCGGATGCAGTGTAGCTAGGCGAGAGGCAATTTGCTGGGGTGACCAACGCAGTTGCAATAAGGCGTGCACAGAGGCGAAGAGGGCATTGCCCGCCACCAGCTTCGGGGGCGGTCTGCTGTGGCGACGCCTGCGCACAAAGCGCTGTTGTGCGAATCGGCAACTATAGGCACCAGCACCGCTGTTTCGGTTGATCTCACGACTCACCGTGGAGGGGGCACGACCCAGTACTCGGGCTACCGCCCGGATACTCAATCCGAGCTCAAGGCATACAGCAATGGTCTGGCGCTCTTTGTAATCGAGCTGTTTGTACTCTTGGTTCAGTTTCATGGACACACCTTATTGAAGTTTCAATCGGTGTGTTGCACTTCACTTTTGAGCGAGCCAGGGATAGAGGCCAATAGACTTATAAACTAGCGCGCCTTGTCCTTCCACAACGATGCCCCCAGCAACACCAGTTGCAGCCGGCGCACAAAGTTTTCCTGCATCTCGGCCTCTAGCAGCGGTTGCTCGGGCGGCAGATCCAGGATGTCGGTGGCGGCGGCCAGCATGGTCATGACGATCAGGCCGCAGATCATCTGCAGGCTGGTGGTGGACACCTCGGGGTAGACGCCCAGCAGGCGAAAGTCTTGCGCCATTTCGTTGGTGAAGTGGGTCACGTCGTTGCGGATGGCCAGTCGCAGAATGCGGCTGCCGCCCGAGCGCTCGCTGGAGATGAACATGAACTGCAGGCGGTTGCTCTTCACATACTCCTGGTACACCGCCACCGAACGGCGCAGCCGCTCCTTGGGCGCCACCTGCACCTGGCGCTCCTCGCGCAGCAGGCGGCGCAGGGTGATGCCCACCTCTTCCACCAGCGCCAGGCCCAGCTCGTCGGTATTGCGAAAGTGCCGGTAAAACGCGTTGGGCACCACACCCGCCTCGCGCGCAATCTCGCGCAGCGCCAGGCTGGTGAAGCTGCGGCCCTGGCCCATCAGGTTGAGCGCGGCCTGTAGCAGGTTGGCCCGCGTCAGGTCTTTGCGGGCACTGCGGTTGAGTGCATCTGCGGGCTTGGAGGGCTTGGCGGTGGTTTTTTTGAGGGTCATTGGCGGCTATTTTGACTACAAACGTTCTATTTATCAACCCGATTTTTATGGATTTAACCGTTATTTATCAACAACTTATGAATTCACATAGATACATTTGGCTGGGCTCTCTACTTATTTGGTGTACGTATGTACACAATTCAAACCATTCCACGTCGAAGGAGTTTGATTGTGAACACCGCTGCCCCCACCACCCGCCCTGCCAAGCCCCATCTATGGCCCCGCATCGCGGCGCACCTCACCCGCCTGGCCGACCAGCCTCTGGTGGCGGCGATGGTGCGCAGCAGCGCCATTGAGGACACGCTCACCGCCCTGCACCCGCTGCTGTCGCTGAGCCAGGTGCGTGCGCGGGTCGAGCGCATCGTGGACGAGACGCCTGACACCAAGACTTTCGTGCTGCGGCCCAACGCCCATTGGCAAGGCGCATGCAGCGGGCAGTTTGTGCGCGTGCAGATAGAGATGGATGGGCGGCTGGTGGAGCGGGTGTACAGCCTGTCGTCTCCTGCGGGCGCCAAACGCATCTGCATCACCGTGAAGCGGCAAGACGGTGGCCAGGTGTCCACCCATTTGCACAGCCGCCTGCGCGTGGGTGATGTGCTGACGCTGAGCCAGGCCGCGGGTGAGTTTGTGCTGCCGGCCGTGCTGCCCGCACAGATGCTGTTGCTCAGCGCAGGCAGTGGCATCACGCCCGTGATGGCCATGCTGCGTGAGCTGCACACCCGCCGCTACCAGGCAGATGTGTTGTTTGTGTACATGTGCCGCAATGCGCAAGACATGATCTTTGGCGCAGAGTTGCAACAACTGCAAGCCACCTGGCCCGCACTGCGGTTGGTGGCGCATTTCACTGGTGAACACGGCCGCCTCGACACCACAGCGTTGCAAGCCCTGGTGCCGGACCTGGCTCAGCGCGCCACCTGGATGTGTGGCCCTGGTGCGTGGATGGACAGCATCCATGCGTTGTGGGGCGACGCAGGTTTTGCAGCGCCGCTGCACAGCGAACGGTTTGCCGCTGCGCCACGCATCACCGCAGAAGCTGGCGCACCCGCAGCCGTGGTTTGCACGTCCACCGGCAAGACCTTCACCACCAGCGGGTCCGATGCACTGCTGGTGCAGGCCGAGCGTGCGGGACTGGCACCCAAGCACGGTTGCCGCATGGGCATCTGCGCGTCGTGCCAGTGCACCAAGACCATTGGCACCGTGCAAAACCTGGTGACAGGCGACATCTCCAGCGCGCCCAACGAGACCATTCGCCTTTGCATCTCTGCCGCGCGCTCGGACCTGACGCTGATCCTTTGAGTCGGCACAAACACGCCCGCTCGGGCTGAGCCCGTCGAAGCCTTCTACAGGCGCTTGATTTGCAGGGGCTGCGTTTCGACAAGCTCAACGCGAACGGACTTAGCCAACATCACCCCACATACCATTCGGAGAACCACCATGAGTTACACCGCCCTGCCCGCCCTGAGCCGCGCCCAGATTGATACGTTTGAACAAGAGGTGGATGCCATCCGCAAGTCCGTCATGGACACGCTGGGTCAAAAGGATGTGGACCACATCCGCAAGATGATTCGTATCTGCCGCGCCAGCGAGGTGACGGGCCGCGCGCTGTTGCATTTTGGCCCGGGGCCCGTCAGCTGGGTGGCGGGGGTGCTGGCGCTGGCCAACGCCAAGATTCTGGACAACATGGAAATTGGCCACAACGTGATGCACGGCCAGTACGACTGGACCGGTGACCCACGCCTGAACTCGCAGACCTTTGAGTGGGACATTGCCTGCGACGGCGAGCAGTGGCGCCATTCGCACAACGTGAACCACCACACCTACACCAACATCCTGGGCAAAGACCGCGACTTTGGTTACTCGCTGTTGCGCATGTCCACCGAGCAGAAATGGAAACCGCGCCACCTGTTTCAACCAATCGCCAACCTGATGCTGGCCATGGGCTTTCAGTACGGCGTGGGCTCGCACGATCTGGAGATTGGGCGCTACAAATATGGCAAGGTCAGCAAAGAAGAGTTCATGCCCAAACTGCATCGCTTTCTCGCGAAATCAGGCAAGCAGATTTTCAAGGACTACATCTTCTTCCCGGCGCTGGCGCTGTGGAATGCACCGCGCGTGCTGGCGGGTAACTTCTGCGCCAACCTGATCCGCAACCTGTGGACCTACACCGTGATTTTTTGCGGCCACTTCACCGAAGGCGTGGCGATCTACCGCGAGGAAGACACCCGCAACGAGACCCGCGGCGACTGGTACATCCGCCAGCTCACGGGGTCGAGCAACCTCACTGGCGGCCCGCTGTTCCATGTCATGACCGGGCACCTGAGCCACCAGATCGAGCACCACCTGTTCCCCGACATGCCCGCGCACCGCTACCCCGAAGTCGCGCCGCAGATCCAGGCGCTGTGTGAAAAATACGGCTTGCGTTACAACACCGGCAGCTTGTGGAAGCAATACGCCACGGTGATCAAGCGCATCTTCATGCACACGCTGCCACCGCGCAAACCAGCAGCTTCAGCGAACGGCCTTGGGTACCACGCAGAGTGAGCTAGCGGCCTGGACGCAAGCTACCGAGCAGCTTGCGTTGCCGTAGAGGTCTACCGCCGATGCACCACGCGGCGCGCTGGAGCAGAAGACTTCACCGCGCTGGTCTTTTACGCAGTAGCCGGGCCCGCACACCAGGTCGCCGTACCGGTCGGCCTCAATGCCACCGCCGGGGGTGGAGCAGATGAGATCACCGTAGCGGTTCAGCTTGCATTGCGAATCGGGTTTGGGGCATACCGTGGTCCCGTCGCGCATGGAAATACAGGCGGAGCCCGACATCTGCGCCCAGGCGGCAGAGCCGCAGACCAGCACACACAACAATGCAAAAATTCGGAAGAATGACAACATCATTGGGCTCCGTTAGTTCTTCTGGACAGCGCAGCTAACGCTCAGCATCCACACAACTGGACCACCTGCAGGGACTCCGATCCCTGCTCCGCCTTGACATCCAGCGTGCCGACAAAACAGGAGCCATGCACGGGTGGTTCTGGATAAGGTGAACACGCCTGTAGGAAAGGCACCTCCTTAGCGGTGAGTAGTGCACTCACTCCGCTTCCGGTGAATTCATTAACGTGCCCGCCTGCCGCCGTGCGGTGGGCGGCCTGCTTCAGCTCCAGGTTCTGGCCATTCACCCGAAGGCGGCCTTGCGTGGGAGTGAAGGAAAAGAGGGCTGCGTTTTTCGCCTGTTGGGCGCCTGCACGAAAGGACATGCAACCGCACTGTTCACCTTCAAGCGGGAACACCTGCTCGACGGGCAAGTGTGCGATCTGGACCTCGTGTTTCGCTGCCGGAGCGACGGCACAGCCGGCCAATACAAGAGCCAGAAGAGAGGTAATTGCCAGAGCTACGAACCGCATGGTGAGAGTCCTAACATCTAAGCCAAGGGAAGAGACGCTTGCTGCCATGTTAAACGCCATGGAAGACTATGGCCTTGAACCGTGCGCCACGCAGGGACCTGTGGACGGGTCTGCCACGCGCTGCGGCCTCTTCAGAGAAGTCAGATTACTATGCTTTTGATAGCTTGCCGCGCACACCCCATAAGGGCTGGAGGCCTATTTTGCACATAAAACCACTACTGTCCGGTAAATTTTGCCCCGTTTTCAGAAGAGTTCAACCTGCGATTTCAGCTCTTCGAAACTGTCGTCCTTGATAGCGTTGTCTACCATCTGAGCCAAAGAGATCTTCTCAAACATGTTGACCTCCACCAGATGCAAGAAGTTACGCAGTGACAGGTCAGTATGTAGTCCGTGGTGTGCGACCAAAGCTATCAAATAGGTACACACTGCAATCCATATCTGTGATCTCACCGCGTTCAATGAATTGCCAAAGAAGTGTTGGATGTTCAGGTTCTGCTTGAGCCATTTGAAGAACAGCTCAATCTGCCAGCGCTGCTTGTAGATGGCTGCGATGGTGAGGGCGGATAGGTCTAGACGGTTGGTTAGAAAGACGAGTTCCAAACAACTCACTGCATCGTAGAAACGTACCCGGCGCAAAGGCTCAGGGTAGCCTTTCTTGGAGCGCTCCCCCGTCAGCACAATGGTTTGATCCGAGTACACGCCGGTTTGCACATCAGCCGCGTGGGCTTCACTGCAGATGAAGCTCAAATTGTCTTTGGCGCGCACCACAAAGCTGCACTCCCGTTGCACCAAGCGGTGCAACCTTGCAAAGTCCACGTAGCCGCGATCCAGCACGACGATAGAGCCCTTGGGCAGACTCAATGCATCCAATTGCCCCGAGTCGCCGACTTTGCCGGTGGTGATCGATAGCATCACTGGAATGGCACCCCGCAGGTCGATCACCGTATGGGCCTTGATTCCCGCTTTGGTGGACCGAAAGTCAGCCCAGGGAAACAGTTTCAGACACAAGTCGATGGTGGTGGAGTCCATGGCATACAGTGGCTCCTTGAGGCCCAAGCCGATGTCATGGTCTTTGTACAAATCCAACGCGGTTTCGATCAGGCGTTGCCCCAGTGCTTCGAACAAATGCGAGTCACGCCGCTCGTTGGCATCGGCCAATGTGGAGCGTGATACACGCTGACGCAGGCCGCAGTGGTAAAGCTTGGAGCTTTGCGAGTTCAGGCACACGATCAGGTCGCGCAAGCCTTCCCTGCGAGTGAACTGCGCGTAGGCCATGCAAATGAATTGGCTCCAGGCAGTGAAATCCCGTGTCCAGCGGTTGGCTTGGTACCTATCAACGAGGTGTTCAAAGTGGCTAAACGGTACGACGGCCAGCAATTGCGCGAATACCGTGCGACCAGCGTTCATGACGTAAACCTCGAAAAATGAGGTCACGATATGCCCACGGGCAAAAATCGGATTTCAAATCGCCGGAATCCAAAAAGCTCTTGAAACCCGCATCCAGCTTAGGTTTGAACTGCCCTGATGCAAAATTTACCGGACACTAGTGACATAAAACTGCCCCGCAGGGCTGTAGCCGGTCAGCGCGAAGCTGGGGCAGTGGGCGCAGGAATACGCTCGGTTTCGCCGGGGACCTGGCCCATGCCAGCGGTGGCGTCCATGCGCTCCCAGGCGGCGGTGGCTTCTGCGATGCGTTCCTTGCTACTGGAGACAAAGTTCCACGACATGAACCGGTGGCCCAGCGGCTGGCCGCCAATGACCACAAAACGCGCGCCCTGCTCGGCAGAAATTTGCACGGGGCCAGACGGTACGGCCATGGTGTTGGGTTCCAGCGGCTGGCCGTCCACGGCCACGCTGCCATCCACCACATACACAGCCTGTTCTTCGGCCAGCACGGGCAGCGTCCAGGTGGCACCTGCGGGCAGGCGCACGTCCAGGTACAGCGTGGGAGACAAGGTGGCAACGGGTGATTTGACGCCAAAGGCCTCCCCCACCAGCACACGCACCGCAGCGCCCTGCTGGGTCAGCTCGGGGATGGCGGCCGCAGGCGTGTGGATGAAGCTGGCGGGCACTTCTTCCTGGTCCATGGGCAACGCCAGCCAGAGCTGCAGGCCGTGGTTCACATAGGTGGTGTTGGCCTGCTCCGCAGGGCGGCGCTCGGAGTGCACGATGCCGCTGCCGGCGGTCATCCAGTTGATGGCGCCGGGCTCGATGCGCTGGGTGTAGCCCAGGTTGTCGCGGTGCAGGATGACGCCTTCAAACAGGTAGGTCAACGTGGCCAAGCCAATGTGCGGATGCGGGCGCACGTCGTGGTTGTCCGCGGGCTGCACGGTGACCGGACCAAAGTGGTCGAAAAAGATAAATGGACCCACGCCCTGGCGCTGCGCTGCGGGCAGCAGGCGGCGCACGACAAAGCCGCCGCCTAGGTCTTTGTTGTGGGGTTTGAGCAAGGTGGGGGCGCTCATGCTGCACGCTCCACGCTGGTGGTGATTTCGGTAGTGACGGTGGTCATGAGTTTGTGCACGGGGCACTTCTCGGCCACGCTGGTCAGCTCGGCCAGTTGTGCGTCGGTCAGGTCACCGCTGATTTTCAGGCGGGTGCTGAGGCGGTAAGTGCCTTTGCGCTCTTCACTGTTGTCGCTGAGGACTTCGGTCTGGATGTCTTGGACGGGTATGCCTTTTTTGCGCGCATACCAAAGCACGGTGAGTGCCTTGCAAGAGCCCAGCGCCGCATCGTACAAATCGTGCGGGCTGGGGCCTTCGTCAGTGCCGCCTTCAGCCACCGACACGTCAGAGAGCAGCAAGTGCTGCCGAATACGCACCGTCTGTGACAGTGCTTCACCCGACTTGCGTTGTAACGCAATGCTCATGCCGATCTCCTTGGTGTCAATGCAAAAGGCTATTTTCGCTCAGCTGTGGATCAGCCTTTGAACTTGGCAGCCGTTTCAGCAACCCGTTTGCCGAAAAGCTTGGCCGTTTCCAGGTCGCCCGGCAGCATTTCGTCGGCAGATGCATCGGACGGAGACTGGGCCATGGCGCCACTGAAGGAGCCCACGTAGTTCAGGTCGTTGCGCTGTGCTGCCTTGCTGTTGCTGGGCATCAAACCTGTTCCGACCCAGATGCCGCTGTGCTGCATTGCCAGCGTGAACAGGTAATGCAAGGTGGACAGCTTGTCGCCGTTCATCGTGGCGCTGTTGGTGAAACCTGCGAAGACCTTGTCTTTCCAGGCCTGACCAAACCAGGGCTTGCTCGACGCGTCGGCAAACTTCTTGAACTGCCAGCTCACGCTGCCCATGTAGGTGGGCGAGCCAAAGATGATGGCGTCGGCTGCAGCCAGGGTTTCCCAACCGCCTTCGGGCAAATTGCCCTCTGCATCAATGGCCACCAGATCGGCACCAGCGCCCGCAGCCACGCTTTGCGCCATGCGCTGGGTGTGGCCATAACCTGAATGAAAAACAACTGCTACTTTTGCCATAGTCATACTCCTAGAGAACGTTAAAAACGGGAGCCTGCAGGCTGCAGGCTCCCCCGGGAATCCGTGTGTGCTTAGTTGCCGCGCTTGGCGTCAACACTCCAGGCGCCGCCGCCAAAGGCCGTCAGGGCCAGCAAGCCGCCAGCGATGGCGATGTTCTTCATGAACATGATCTGGTTGATCATGACTTGTTCAGCGGGCATGCCCCAGTAGGCGTGGAAAAACACGGCAGCAGCCACAGAAAACACGGCCATCACCAGCGCAGCAATGCGGGTCTGGAAGCCTACCAGCAGCGCCAGGCCCAAGCCCAGCTCCACCACGATGGCGATGATCGCGCCCAGTTGAGGCAAGGGCAAACCGACCGAGCCGATGTAGCCGACCGTACCGGCAAAGCCGGCAATCTTGCTGAAGCCCGCGGGCACAAACAACGCAGCCAGCAAAACACGTGCGGCCAGGGACAGGGGGGATTGCAGTTTTTCAAACATGGGAAGCTCCTTGAAAGTGGATTTAAAAAATAAGAGAAACAAAAAAATCAGGGCTGCAGGTCAAACACCAGTACTTCGGCGTTTTTTCCCTTGGCCAGGGCAATGCGGCTTTCGCCTTCCAGCAGCGCCGCATCACCCGTGGTGAGTGCAACGCCATTGACTTCGAGCTCGCCACGCAGCAGTTGCACGTAGCTCTTGCGTTCGGGGTCCAGCGCCAGTTCGGCCGTTTGCGCGCCGTCCAGCAGACCGCTGTACATGCGTGCATCGGCGTGCACCAACACCGAGCCTTCGGCGCCATCGGGTGAGGCCACCAGGCGCAGCTTGCCGGTTTTCTCTTCAGCGGAAAAGGTCTTTTGCTCGTAGCTCGGCGCAATGCCGGTCACGTTGGGCTCAATCCAGATCTGGAAGAAGTGGGTGTTCTGGCCGTCTGCGTGGTTGAACTCGCTGTGCTGCACGCCACGGCCTGCGCTCATGCGCTGCACATCGCCCGGGGGAATGCCCTTGACGTTGCCCATGCTGTCCTTGTGCGCCAGGTTGCCTTCCATGACGTAGCTGATGATTTCCATGTCACGGTGGCCGTGGGTACCGAAGCCGGTGCCGGGGGCAATGCGGTCTTCGTTGATCACGCGCAGGTTGCCCCATCCCATGTGTTTGGGATCGAAGTAACCGGCAAACGAAAAACTGTGGAAGGACTTCAGCCAGCCATGGTCGGCATAGCCGCGGTCATTGGATTTACGAATGGTCAACATGGTGAAGCACTCCTTCTGTAGCGCTGGCGATGTGCCTGCGATGGGTTGAACTTTAGGCCTCGGCTGGGTCTTTACCATCCATCCGGTTTGATGGCATCATTCAAATAATTTCAATTAAAAGACGCATTCCATGCAAACTGCACGCGACGTTCTGACCCCCGACGCCTTGGCCATGCTGCAGGCCATTGCCAGTGCCGGCAGTTTTGCCGCTGCCGCCCGCGATATGGGCATGGTGCCCAGCGCATTGACCTACCGTGTGCGCCAGATTGAAGATGCACTGGACGTGCTGCTGTACGACCGCAGCTCGCGCCAAGCCAAACTCACGGAGGCCGGGGCCGAACTGCTGCGCGAAGGTGCGCGACTGCTCACCGAGATCGATGCCGTGGCCAACCGCGTGAAACGCGTGGCCACCGGCTGGGAGTCACAGCTCACCATTGCCATCGACACCATCATCTCCAAACCCACCATGATGGAGCTGTGCGAGAGTTTCTTCAGCCTCTCGCCCCCCACCCGCATCCGTCTGCGGGACGAAACCCTCTCGGGCACGATAGCCGCACTCACCTCGGGCCAGGCAGATCTCTCCATCGGTGTGGCCGCGGCCGATGCCAGCAACCACACCGATGTGCACAGCAAACCCCTGGGCACCTCCACCTTCGTCTACGCCGTGGCACCGCACCACCCGCTGGCCAGCGCACCCGAGCCGCTGAGTGACGCGCTCATCCAGCAGCACCGTGCCGTGGCCGTGGCCGACTCCATCCAGCGCGGCGGCGGCATGACCTTTGGCCTGCTGGGCGGGCAGGAGGTGTTCACCGTGGCCAGCATGCAGGCCAAGCTGGACGCACAACTGCGCGGCCTGGGCGGCGGCTACCTGCCGCGCTGCATGGCAGACAGCTACATCGACACCGGGCGCCTGGTGGTGAAGAAGACCGAACGCCCCTTCCGCCACGTGGCCATCAGCTACGCCTGGCGCGGCGGCAAAGCCGCAGCCCAAGGCCGTGCACTGCAGTGGTGGCTGCAACAACTGGAAAGCCCGACCACGCGCGCGGCGCTGCTGGAAGAGCATCGCAGCGCGTGAAGCTTGTTCGCACTGGGCCCCAAGCCCGTTCACGCTGAGCCTGTCGAAGCGCGGGCCGAACGGTGGTGCGGGTTTGCACGTGGTCAGATTGACTCTGCATGTCCACACCAGCGTGTATAAAGCAGACATACGCATAACTATTGGAGAGCCTGCCCATGACCACTTCCAAACACATCGCCATCGTGGGGGCCGGCATGGCAGCCATCACCTGCGCCCGCACACTGGTGCAGGCCGGTCACCGCGTCACCGTGTTTGAGAAGAGCAGTGGCCTGGGTGGCCGCATGGCCACGCGCACCAGCCCCTTTGGCACCTTTGACCACGGCGCGCAGTACTTCACCGTACGCGATGCGCGTTTTGCGCTGGCCCTTAAAACCACACCCACCCTGTGCAAACCCTGGAGCGCCAACACCGTGCGTGTGCTGGACGCGCATGGCCGCGTAGCCGCCGCCGGCCTGCCCGCACGCGAGCAACACCTGGTGCCCTCGCCCGGCATGAACGCACTGGTGCGCCGCTGGGGCCAACCGCTGGTGGATGCGGGCGTGGTGGAGCTCAACACCAAGGTCACCCACATCGAAGCCGACGCGCTGAACAAGGCACAGTGGCAACTGCGCACCACGGGTACCGACGATGGCAGCCATGTCTACAGCGGTTTTGATGCCGTGGTACTGGCCGTCCCCGGCCCACAGGCCCAGGCCTTGCTGGCCACCGCCCCCAAGGCCAGCGCACTGCTCAAACAAACCGCCAAATCCTCGGTGGCGCCGTGCTGGACGCTGATGCTGGCGTTCCCACAAGCGGTACAGCCCGGCCTGACCACGCTGGGCCCGCAGTGGAACGCCGCGCGCAGCACCCACCACCGCATCGCCTGGCTGACCCGTGAATCGAGCAAGCCCGGCCGCGGCCAGGTGGAGCGCTGGACCGTGCAGGCCAGCGCCGCGTGGTCACAAGAACATCTGAACGACGACCCGGCCCGCGTGCAGGCCAAACTGATCAAGGCGTTTTCTGAAGTCACCGGCATCCGCGCCGAACCTGCCCACGTCGAAGTCCACCGCTGGTCGTATGCGCAAACCCAGCAACCGCTGGGCCAAAGCCACCTGTGGGACGCCAAGCTGGGCCTGGGTGTCTGCGGCGACTGGTGCCTGGGCCACCGCGTGGAAAACGCGTTTGTGTCCGGCTTGGAGCTGGCCCTCGCGATAGTCTGACAAGCGCCCCTCCGTTCGGGCTGAGCTTGTCGAGGCCCTGCAAACCCTTCGACAAGCGCAGGGTGAACGGTATTTCCCCATGCCTCCTTACATCGGCCGCTTTGCGCCCTCGCCCACCGGCCCGTTACACGCGGGCTCCCTCGTTGCCGCACTGGCCAGTTGGCTGGACGCCCGCGCCCACGGCGGCCAGTGGCTGGTACGCATCGAAGACGTGGACACGCCACGTTGTGTACCCGGCACAGACCTGACCATCCTGCAACAACTCGCCACCTGTGGCCTACACCCCGATGCCCCGCCCGTGTGGCAAAGCCAGCGCACGGCCCTGTACCAACAGGCGCTGGACCAGTTGGTGATAAGCGGCCTGGCCTATCCGTGTGCCTGTTCGCGCAAAGATATTGAAACTGCGCTGCAGGCCGCAGGTATAGAGAAGCCGCGCCATGGCGAATTGATCTACCCCGGCACCTGCAGACCCGAGCGAGGCGGCCTGCACGGCAAGGCCGCACGTGCCTGGCGCCTGCACACGGGTTTTTCAGTGCCAAATATGCCTCTAGCCCGCATACAGATTGCGCAAGCAGCTACTGAAACCATAGCAAATTCAGACCCGGTCGTGCACTGGAGCGACCGCCGCCTGGGCGCACAGGCCCAGGATGTGGCCGCCGAGGTGGGCGACTTTGTGCTGCTGCGCGCTGATGGTTTGTTTGCCTACCAGTTGGCGGTGGTGGTGGACGATACCGCGCAGGGCATCACCCACGTCGTGCGCGGCGAAGACCTCACCGACAACACCGCACGGCAAATCCTGCTGCAGCGCGCCCTGTGCCTGCCCACACCCAGTTACCTGCACACGCCATTGGTGCTGGGTGCCAATGGTGAAAAACTCAGCAAACAAAATGGTGCTGCGGCGCTGGACCTGTCCGCCCCGCTGGTGGCCTTGAACCAGGCAGCGCACACGCTGGGTCTGCCCCAGCAAGTGGGCCCAGTGCAAGACGCCCTGAGCGGGTGGACCGGACTTTGGCTGGCTCAGGCCGCAATGCGCCGGCTGTAGGCCAGAAAAACATCGTCCCGCACCCAGCCCAGTGCTGTGTACAAACGCTGCGCGGTCAGGTTGGTTCTTGCGGTGGTGAGGTCCATGCGCGCCATGCCGTGCCTGCGGGCCAGGTCTTCGGCGGCCAGCAACAGCTGCTTGCCAGCTCCGGTCTTGCGGCTTTGCGGAGTGACAAACAGGTCATACAACACGTAGATGGGCTGCGCTTCCACCGAACAGAACGTCGGGTAGAGCTGGCAGAAGCCTACGGCGTTGGCGTCCGCGTCTTCGGCCAGCAGGATCACCGACTCCTGCTTGTGCATGCGCGCAGCGATGAACTGCGTGGCCGCAGCGAGGTCTGGCGCCTGTTCGTAGAACTGGCGGTAGGCGTCAAACAGGGCGGCGACGGTGCTCAGGTCCTGCAGTGTGGCAAGACGGGCGTGGACGGGTGGCATGGGTTGTGTGAGAGAAATTGGCTCAGGCCCGCAGCGCGTCTTCGGCACGGCGCTTTTTCATCTGGGCCTTGGCCTGGTACATACGCGCGTCGGCCTCGGCAATGCATTTGTCCAGCGAGGTGTCGGCGCTCGCGCGCAGCGCGTAGCCCATGGCGGCACTGGGTTCGATAGGGTTGCCGTCAGGCGCCGCGTAGCTGGCACCCTGGCAACGCAGCCGGAAGGCCTCCAGGTCAACAAGCACCTGCTCTTCGCTGCTGTTGGCCAGAACAATCAGGAACTCGTCGCCACCAATGCGGAAACACGCCCCCTGCGGCCACTGTGCGCGCACCTGGTCAGCAAACCGCACCAGCAAGGTATCGCCGGCCGCATGGCCATACACGTCATTGACGTGTTTGAGGTTGTTCAGGTCGGCCACCACCACGGCCTGGGGATAAACCCCCAGGGGCTGCGGATCCACCTTCTGGCTGAAGTAGTTGCGGTTGTAAAAACCTGTCAGCGTGTCGGTGTAGAGCAGGTGCTCGCGCTCCGTCAGGAACTGAGTCGCGGCCTTTTGCGCCACCAGTTTTCGCACCACCGCAATGACCACCAGCACGATGGCAACCAGCGCTAGACCCAACGCGCCCACCAGCTTGAGCAACTGCATGTTCGTCTCATTGCGCAAGGTGGGCACACTTTGGATGCCCGCGTACTTGGCTTCCTCGAACTTGATCAGCGGGATCACCTTGTCCATGATGGACGCCAGCTCCGGCTGCTTGCGGCTCACGCCAAAGTAGACAAACGAATCCTTGGACGTATTGCCCCGCTTGACGACGTCGGAGTAGCCCAGCCCGTTGATATAAAACTCCACCACGGTGGGGTTTTCGATCATGTAGGCCACCTTCCCATCACGCACCAGGCGCAACGACTCCATGATGTCCTCCGTGGTAACGATCTGCGGATTTTTCAGGTTCTTGCGCAGGTACTCCTCGTGCCAGAAACCGTCAATCACCGCCACGCGCTGGCCGTCCAGGTCATACACGTCCTGCACCGGCGGGCTGTTCTTGAGGCCCACGATGATGTCGCGCTCGGTGCTGATGGCGTGCGGAAAGATGAAATCCTTGAGCCGGTCTTCGGTCTTGGCCATGTCGACCACATGCACCGTACCGGCGCGTGCCTGGTCCATGATGTCGGCGAACGTGCCGCTCACCACCTTGAAGCGTATGCCCACCGTATCGCCAACGCGTTTGAGCATTTCGCCGGCAATGCCGCGGTACTCACCGTTGCTGTAGTGGTCAAACGGCAGGTAGTCTTCTGCCACCCCGACCACGGCGGTGCCCTTTTGTTCCAGCCAGCGCAGTTCGGCCTCGCTCAGGCGCAGGATCTTGCGGTTGTAGATGCTTTGCGCCTTGTCCTTGAGGGCAAGAATTTCCAGCTCGCGCTGCGCCATGTAGCTGTCCAGAATGCTGCCCAGCATCTGCCGCTCCTTGAGGACCGCCATGGTCATGTCCGACGTGATGGCACGCAACTGTGCCACCAGCCCGAGCTTGGGGTGGGTGTACAAAAATTCGTACTCCACGCCGCCACCCGCCGTGACAAAACCATCGATCTGGCCCATCTCCAGCGCGTGCAGCCCGGCGTCCTGGGCATCAAACTCCACGGTCTCGATATGGATGTTCGGAAACTCTTTGGGCAGTTGCTGAATGACAAAGTCATTACGGATGAAACCCACCTTGCGACCATCCAGATCACCCAGGGTCTGCACCGGCGAATCCTTGCCCGCAAACACGGTGTAGGGGTATTTGAGCAACGGGCGGGTGAACCACATGGTGCGTTCACGCTCAGGGGTCGGGTTGGCGCCGTACAGAAGGTCGATGTCTCCACGCAGGAACCGCGTGTAGGCGTCGTCCCAACCTTTGATGTCGGCCGGCACCACCTTGAGCCCCAGTTGGGACTGAATGTCTTTCAGCAGTTCCGGCAACAGCCCGGTGCGCAGGCCGCGAAACTCAAAATAGTCGGATCCGGCATGCGGATCAAACCCCACCGTATAGGTTTTGTCGCGGTGGGCCACCAGCCAGGAATGCTGCTCGGCACTGAGTTGTACGGGCACTGCGGCACTGGCCACGCCCACACACCAGGCCGCAAGCACGACGAGCATCCAGCGCACGCTACGCGCGCACCGTTCAAATATCCCACCAAAAGGCACTAGAAATCTCCCTGTACGGCTTTGTCGATACTTGCCAACATTCACCACACACAAGAATCGTACCTGAACCCACACCCTCCCAAGGCGTTTCGCCACTACGGAGAGGGCTGGTGCGCGTAGCTCACGGTGAGCATCTCCCACTGGTGACCATCGGGCACATTCCAGTAAACCATGTTGCCGCCGTAGTCGGTGTTGATCTGGCCGTCCTCCGGCCCGCGCACCGTGCTGCGAAACGCAACGCCCGCCGCACGCATGCGCGCCAGGATGGCGTAAAACTGCGCCTGCTCCACCCGAAAGCAAAAGTGGTAGACCGGAAAGTCCTCGTCCGTCTGGATGAAGTCCAGCGTCAGCCCGTCGTTGATAAACACCGGCGCGAACGGGCCGACCCCGGTCTCGGACCACGGTACACCCAGCAGTTCGGCCAGTTGCCGCGCCGAGGCCACCGCGTGGTGCGACGGCACGATGGTGTGATCGAGGTGGATGGTCATGACACAGCCCTCACCAACATATAGATCCCCAACACGATGAGGCCCACAAAGAACCAGCGGCGAAATACATCCGGTCGCAATGTGGCGCGCACCCGCTGGCCCAGAAACATGCCCGCCAGCGCAGGCAACACCGCCAGGGCCGAACTGCCCGACGCGGGCAACTGGTAGCTGCCCTGCAGGGCCAGGGCTGCCGCCAGCGCCACGGTAGACACTGTGAATGACAGGCCCAGCGCCTGTATGAGCTGCTCCTTGGCCAAACCCAGCGATCCCAGATACGGCACGGCGGGCACCACAAAAACGCCTGTGGCGCCCGTCACGAGGCCCGTGACCAGCCCCACCAGCGGCGATAGCCAGGGCTCGGCCCGCGCAGGCACGCGGAACTGGCGCGCCGCAAGCCCTATGACCCCGTACAGCGCCAGGATGGCGCCCAAGCCTGCACTGGCCACCGACGAGGACGCACCGGTCAACACACTGATGCCCAGCAACGTGCCCAAGCAGATCATCACCATCATGGTGGCCAACCGTTTGAACAAATACCCCAGAGGCGGCCCCGCCACCAGTTGCCACACATTGGTCACGAGCGAAGGAATGATCAGCATCGAGGCCGCAGCGACTGGCGCCATGAACAGGCTCAGCACGCCCATGGCCACCGTGGGCAGTCCCATACCCACCACCCCTTTGACAAAACCGGCGGCCACAAACGTGGCGGTGATGAAAATCAGGATAGTGGTGGTGTCACTGTTCAAGGCGGGACTCCGTGATTTAAAGGCGCGTGGGGTCGCCCCATTGGGCATTCAGTGTTGTCGCCGCAACATAGACGTCTGGGTTTGTGGCGGGCTTGGTTTTCAGCATGGGAGGTGAATGGTGTGGATCACCCTGGGCAAGAGGATAGGGTCATCCCCGCATTTTGGCTAGCGCTGCCACGCACCACCACACGGCCGCCCAGAGCGCGGCCACCAGTGCGCCATGGACGCAGACCGTAGCGAAGAATTTAGGCGAAGTCTGGAGAGACTGGTTACCCGCTAGTGGCCCGCAGTGACACGACGCAGGATGAAGAAGAACGGCTTCTGCATGCCTTTGCGATCCATCACGCCGAACACGGCGTTTGCATCGATCTTGCGGAAGACATCGTTGATGGGAAGCTGGTCGTACACCATGGTCGCGCTGGACTGGCCGCGGTAGCTGGTCATGCGCAATCTCGCACGCGAGCGGGTGGTCGTGAACAGCGGCATCATGGCCTGAAACACCCGACCCAGAGTGGCCGACTTGGGCAGTGCCACGTGGTCGCTCCAACTGAGCGCAGGCCCCATCCGCGCCGGGTTCACGCTGGCAAGGCCGCCGCCGAGGGTTGAGAACACCAGAGGGTGCACGTCTTCTGCACTCTCAAAACGCTTGCCGTACCAGTGGTACGCCTCCAGCAGGCCATCCATGGGGTGACCGGTTTCAAAGCCCTCCCCTTTCCAGCTTCCGAGCATGAAGTCCGTCTCCACCGGCGACAGTGCATCGAACAGCGCAAGTGCCTCCTGGGTTGTCGCACCGCCTGCATTTAGTTTTTCGTGCACATTCATCGGGATACGGTCTCGGTGTATTGCATGCCGCCTGGCGCCAGCACTAGGCCACGCCAGCCGGGCCGTTTTTGTCCACGGTATAACGCAGCTCCGCCATACCCGCCCCCATCTGCTGTGCAGAGACCAGACGCAAGGTCGGGTTTAACACCCTGCGCGGGAAAAGCGGCTTGCCCTTGCCCAGCGTGGCAGAACCTATTTGAATGATCAGCTCGTCCAGCAAACTCGCATCATGGAACTGCCCCGCGAGATCACCACCGCCCACAATCCAGAGGTTTTTACCACCCGCCGCAGCGCGCATCTCGGCATGGACCTGGTGCACATCGCCCTGCACAAACCGGATGTCCGCGCCGGGTAGGGCGGGCAAGGTGCGGCTGGAGAACACCCAAGCCGGCTGGGTATAAGGCCACGGCGAGCCCGTCTCGGCGATCACCATGTCGGCGTTGCGCCGCATCCATTCGTAGGTGGAAGACCCCATGGCCAAAGCGCCCACCTCGGCAATAAACGCGGGATAGCTGGAGTGGTTGATGTCACCCAGCGGAAACAGCCACTCCAGAGAGTCATCCTCTGTAGCAATGAAGCCATCAAGACTGGTCGCGGTGAAGTACTGGGTTTTCATGGTTGCGCTTTTCTGGACGTGGGCCGTTCAGCGTGCAGGCTGGGTGGGTGGAACATAGCCTTCTGGATGCTGGGGCAGCGCATCATCGATCGGCCACCAGCTTGCTTTGGAATTCACATGGGCGTGGAACGCCAACCGGGTTTGCACGGGCTCTGCCAGGAGTCCCGCACGAATCCGCACGATACCGGGCAAGGAATCCCGCGCACTGAAGACAGGCGACCCACAGACCGCGCAGAAAACCCGGACCTTTCCGGGCGAGGATTCAAAGCGGTGCAACAACGCTTGCCCTGACGAGAACGACAACCGCGATGCATCAACCGGAATGTTGGTGGCGAACGGACCACCTTGTGCGCGCCTGCATTGGGCGCAATGGCAAACCTGCACCGGCGCCAGCGCTCCTTCGATAGTGAACTGCACGCCTTTGCAAAGGCATGATCCATGGTGTTTGATGGCCATCGCGTGGTTTTAGCACAGCGCACGACTGGCCAGTAAGGCGCCCCACCCTCTCACACTTGGGCCTGATGCTGTTCCCCCATCACCAAGAACGCTCCCTACACCGCTGCCCCGCCACGGATGACGCGGCCAAGCCGTTCATGCGCAACCCTGCACTACCGGTAGGTCCAGAAGGTAGCCTTTGCCGCGGATGGTTTTGATGATGTCCAGCCCTTCGGAGGCAGCCATCAGCTTTTGCCGTAGACGCGATACCAGCAAATCGATGCTTCGCACGCCGGCACCGATCTGGCGCCCGCCCACCAGCTCCAGCAGTTGTTCGCGACTCAGCAGTTGCCGCGGGGTTTGTAAAAAAGTGCACAGCAGGCGGAATTCAGCATGGGACAAAGCGACCGTCAAGCCACTGGGGGCCAGCAAACTGCGGCTTTCGCGGTCCAGTGTCCAGCCCTGAAAGTTGTACACATTGGCAAGCGCCCGCGCCTCCGGCCCGTCCGACGACACCGCCGCACGGCGCAACACCGCCTGGATGCGGGCCACCAGCTCGCGCGGTTCAAAGGGTTTGACGACGTAATCGTCGGCTCCGTTTTCCAACCCCACCACCCGGTCGTAAGGGTCTGTCCGGGCAGACAGCATGATGATAGGCATCTGGGTTTGCTGGCGCACTTCGCGCGTCAGGCTCAAGCCATCGGTTTCAGGCAGTTCCACGTCCATGACGATCAGGTCAATCGCATGCGCAGCCAGCTGGGTGCGCATGCCAGTGCCGTCCACGGCCACATGGGTCTCAAACCCATAGGGCCGCAGATAGTTGGCCAGCAGGCTATTGATATCCTCATCGTCATCAACAATTAATACTTTTGCCTTGAAAGTCATTGTGAAATAGGGGGGGGTATTTACTTTGTCAGCATACTGATGGTATCTTGAAAATAAAGCCGCCCAACCAAATCGGCTTTATATTTATCAATACTGAAATAATATTGACACAATCAATTTACAAAGCTGAAATAAACCCACTCAAGCGACGTATCAAATTAATATGTCAGCGCGGTGCGTATTATGGGCGGGCGTCCCAGCAGTTTAATTTTTAGCGCGGGGTCAGCTGGCTTTTCTCCCAGCCAGATATTCAGCAAGGCGTTATAGACGGCAATATCGCGCAGCGGTGCCGTCAGCGGTTTTTTGTTCAGTTCCACCATGGTCCCGGTTCCCGGCACCCAGTCCAGCGTCAAGCTATCGCCTTTGCGCAGACCTTGGGGTTGGCTTGCAATCGCCTTGCCCAAGTGCAGCATGCTCCCCACCACCCCCTCCTGCAAGCTGGCCCGTTCTGCTGCCACGTAATCCAGCAGCGCCTCGCTGAAATCTGCGCCGCTGACGTCACGCAGCATGGAAATCGCCAGCCGGCGCGGTCCCTCGGCCTCAAACACCTCCTGCACCGTCGCCCGGTGGTCGGGAAGGTATAGCCCCAGGGCATAGATCTTGAAGATCAGGCGCTTGCTGACGCCTGCACCATTGAGCTTGAGGTGCCGGCCCGCCACCTGGACCGAATCGTCGAGCGCGACGCCCTCCATTTCCGCCGTCGCGAAACACGGGAGGCAGGCAACCGCGCATACAGTCGCGGCCAATGTGGTTTTAAAGCCTGTAAACATGGTTTTCTCCTGACCTTGCGGCTACCAGATAGCCAAAGAGTTGTTGAGCACGCGTTGCAGCCAGTTGCGCGATGCAGCGTCTGACGTATCGCCCTGCCCCACCACCTCCAGACGCGCATTCACGACGTCGTTGGACTGGATGACATTGCCGTCCGCCATGTCCTTCGGATCCACCACACCGGAGAAACGCAAGGTGCTGTTATTGCCTTGCAGGGCAATGCTGCGTTCGCCCGCCACCACCAGGTTGCCGTTGGCAAGCACATTGATCACCGAGGTCGCAAGCTGGCCGGTGAACTTGCTGTCATTCTTGGAGGTGCCGTTGCCCTTGAAGGTGTTGCTGCCAGACGCAGCGTCGTTCTGGTTCAACCATGGACTCAGCAGGGAGTCGGCATTGGCGTTTCCAGTGCCCTTGGAGGTCAGCGCGCTCTCACGGCTGATATCGGTCTTGACGGTGTTGCTGGCGCTCAGGGTCTCCGAAATATTGACCTTGACGATGTCACCCACTGCACGTGCTTTCTGGCGCCCCGTGTACAAGGACCCGGATGTGGGATTGAATAACGAGCCCGTGTGGACACGCTCCACATTGGCAGGGCGCGCAATCGGCGCAGCAATCGCCGGCAGTTGCAAGATGGTGGGTGACGGGTTGGCACATCCGGCCAACAAAACCGCCAGACTCAAGGCCACAAGGTGACGGACTGGGAGGTTGGAGTTCATGATTTTTCCTTGGAAAGAGGAGCCCCACGGCGCTCTGGAACGATGCCTGTCACCAGCGCCGCCACCACGGGCGCCAGCTTGTCATGGGTCGTCGCCCATTTGCTACGCCCGAAGTCGGGATCCACCACGTAGTGGCTGCTGGAGAGCACCTGCCCCTTGGCACTTTGCAAGGTCAGGGACGCGGCACTCACGTAAGCCTGGTAGCTATCGGTCATGGGGCGCTTGTCCCACGTCATCTGCGCGCTGTAACGCAGCCAGACGGCACAGGCCGCGACAGGGCTCTGCTCGTCGTACACGCGGCTCTCGATCTGGTGTGCACGCAGGGCCGTTTGCAGCGCGGGAATCACATCGGCGCTGGCAGTATTGGGGTTGAACTCAATACACAGCGTGGTAAAGGGTGCGTGCGGGTAGTACACCGTGTTGACCGCCTCCCCCGGCTCCGACTGCATGGACATCGTGGCCATGCCACCGGTGGCCTTGGCAAGCTCCCACAGAGGGACAGGGCTCACGATGGAACACGCTGACAAGGTCAGGACAGCCAACGAAAGCGCCACCGGCGGCAATAAGGAGGCCATGGGGGAGGCCATGGTCAGAGGATTTCGCTGACGGTTTGCTTGCCTGCCTCTACCCCCATGGCAACATAACTTGCCACGGTGCCTGCGGCGGAGCTGATGCCATCGGCAAGGCTGGAGGCTGCATCCCCCACCGCATCAAAGGTGTCTTCGGCCATGCCAGCCACCTCGTTGTACAGTGAGACGACGCTGTTCTCAGCACTGTCCACCGCATCGCCTACAGCATCGGCTACATCGCCAAAAACATCGCTGACAGAGTGCAGACCGGACTCGGCCACATCACCCAGCTTGCCCAGGCTCTCCGCACTGAAGGACACCACCGCACTGACCGAGTCGGCTGCGGCTTCTGCCACCCCCACCACACCAGCGACAACCGGCCCGTAGGCCGCGTTATTCACGTCGTAATGCGTCTGCGGCGGGGACACCAGCGACGACACATATGAGGACACCGAACCAATATTACTCATCGCATTCTCCTGAGTTTCGTTAAAGGACGAATGAATATTAGTTTTTTGCACTCCAAGCAAATAACCCAATGACAATATGAAAAACCAATTACTTCTGATACTCGAAAAACCACATTAACCAGACATTTATATATAGATAATATTGAAATACTATATTTACCCAATTGATTTTTAAATGGAATTAATTGAAATAATATTTCCGTCTTGACACAAATGTTGTGCGCATGGCCGCACCGGACTGGCAACGCGGGCCCCGCCCGCGCAGGCCTGGGCTTGCGGGCAGCCTTTTTCAGCCCCTCACTACAATGCATGCCCCAGCCCCAGACGCGCCAGAAGCCCATGACCACACCAGAAACCCGTTCCGATACCCCCGACGTCACGCCAGCCGCCCTTGAAGACCAGGCAAAACCGTTCATGCGCACCATCAAGAGTTTTGTGAAGCGCGCGGGGCGCATGGGTGGTGGGCAGATACGGGCCATGGAGGAATTGGGGCCACAGTTTCTGCTGCCTTACCAGCAAAGTGCTATTGATTTTGAAGCGGCTTACGCAGATGCAGCGGGGGCTGCAGGCCAGAAACATGCTGAACGCCCGCTGGTGCTGGAAATCGGCTTTGGCATGGGTGAGGCCACGGCCAAGATCGCCACCACGCTGCCGGGCACCAACTTCCTGTGCTGCGAAGTGCACGAGCCCGGTGTGGGTGCGCTGCTCAAGCGCATTGGCGAGAACCACATCACCAACATCCGTATCTGCAACCACGACGCGGTGGAGGTGATAGACCACATGCTGCCGCTGGGCAGCCTGGACGGCGTGCACATCTTCTTCCCGGACCCCTGGCACAAGACCAAACACAACAAGCGCCGCCTGATCCAGAGCCCGCTGATCGCCAAGCTCGCGGCGCGCCTCAAGGTGGGTGGCTACCTGCATTGCGCCACCGACTGGGAACCTTACGCCCAGCAGATTCTGGAAGTGCTGACGGCCGAACCTGCGCTGAAAAACCGCGCCCTGGTCAGCCATCCTGAATTGATGGGCTACGCACCCAAGCCGCACTACCGCCCGCTGACCAAGTTTGAAAACCGTGGCATCAAGCTGGGCCACGGCGTCTGGGATGTGGTGTTTGAGCGCGTTTAACTAGCCGCATGCGTGCCACCCGCCACCATGCGCCTGCTCCGCGCAACGGCGTTGGCGCCAGTTGCGTAGTGGTGCCCGCGGGCGTATGGCCCAGCGTCATGGACTTCCTGGCGCACCAGTTTCCCCGCGTGGCGCCCGGCATCTGGCAGCAGCGCCTGGCACAAGGTTCCGTCAGCGACGACTCGGGCGCAGTGCTCAGCGCCGACACCCCGTGTGTGCCCGGCCAGCGGCTCTATTACTACCGCGAGGTGGAGGCCGAGGTACCCATTCCGTTCGAAGCCACGGTGTTATGGCGCAACGACGATCTGCTGGTGGCCGACAAGCCGCATTTCCTGCCGGTGATGCCGTCGGGCAAATATGTGCAGGAAACCTTGCTCGTGCGCCTGAAAAAAGAGTTTGACCTGCCCGAACTCACGCCCATCCACCGCATAGACCGCGACACGGCCGGGCTGGTGCTGTTTTCAGTGCGGGCGGCCACGCGCAACGCCTATGCCGCGTTGTTTCGCGAGCGCCAGGTCACCAAACACTACGAATGCATCGCACCGTGGAACCCCGCCCTACCCTGGCCCATACACCGCGCCACGCGCATTGGCAATGCGCAGCACTTCATGCAGCAGTCCGAAGAGGTGGGCGAGGTGAACGCGATCACCGACATTGAACCGATTGAGGTGCACGGTAACTGGGCGCGCTACGCGCTCAAACCCATCACCGGCCAGCGCCACCAGCTGCGCGTGCACATGGCCGCACTGGGCCTGCCCCTACTGGGCGACGGGATCTACCCGGTGCTGACACCGGAGGGCACCGAGGACTACAACAATCCGCTGCAGCTGCTAGCCCAATCGATTGCGTTTACCGACCCTTTGTGCGAAGAACCCATGCAGTTTGAAAGCCGCTTGAAGCTGCGGGCGCTGGACGCTATCTAAAGCCGTTCGCCCTGCGCTTGCCGGATGGGCGAAGGGCTCACAAGGCTTCGACAGGCTCAGCCCGAACGGAGGGGTTTTAGGGGTACCCGGAACGCAGTGCGCTACTTGCCGCCCAGCGCTACGTTGATTTTGGCGAGGACGGTGTCTTCCACCTTCATGCTGCACATCAGGTAGCGGTGCTCACCAGGCGGCATATCGGGGAACTGGGTCAGGTTGAAATCACCCTCGGCATATCCGGCGTGTTTGGCGTAGTACTCGGCCTCTTCTTTGGGCATGAACACAATGTCGGCACGGCCGCTGCGCAGCATGACGAGCATTTGTGGAAACTCCGCCGCCGTGCGCACGGTCTTGGCACGCATGCTGGCAAATTGGGCTTGCAGGTAGGTGCCCTGCGCAGTGCTGTCCTTGATGAGCACCCGGATCTCGGGCTTGGCCAGCACGGCCGCAATGGTGGCACCTGGCGCGAGCCGGAACTCGGGATTGGTCACACCCACCACCGGTGCGTCCTGCGCCAGGGGCTTGCTGAACTTGGCGAACTTGCGTCGCTCGGCAGTGACAAACCAGCCCAGCGAACAAACACGCCGGGTGTTGGTTTTCAACTCATGCAACTGGCGCTCCGGCGAGGCCTCCCGCAACTCATAAGCCACGTCGGCCTTGGCGAATGCCTGCAGGGCGGTGGGGGCCAGGGAGCCCGACACGGTGCCGTTGGGCCCACGCATCATGAAGGGCGGGCGCTCCAGAAAATACAAAATGATGGGCTCCTGCTCCGCCAGCGCCTGAGCGCCGGGGAGCAGCATGCCCAACAAAACGACCCACCACGTGCTGTGCTTCATGTGTGCGATTGGCCGGTGATTTAGCCGGTGATTTCCCGTGCGCTGATTTGGTATTTGAAGTCGTCCGGCGCGTAGGAGTCAAGGCGCCCTGCAGCATTTTCTGCAGCGGGGTACATGAAGAAACCGAGCTTGGGGCCTTTGGCGTTGGGCAGCACCACGTCGTGCGCCACGTTGTAGGCCATCCAGTTGCCTTCCCAGCCTCCAAACAGGCTCTTGTTGACCGGTGCCACCAGCGGGTTGCTGGATGACTTGATCCATTCGGGCGTTTCCTGGCGCATGACCTTGGCCACGTCGGCCGGGTCCATACCGACCCAGCCGTGGCCCTTGAGGTAGACCTCGGCACGGCAGTGCTGCGCACCCTTGAGGCTGGCGGAGTTGCCACCCAGCTCACGGTAGCCAAAGGCGCTGGGCGCCACGCGTAGGCCGTATACGTCACGTGCGGGAACACCCACGGCGCGGCACAGGCCCACAAACAGCGCATTCAGGTCGGCGCACTTGCCGCCCAGGTTGTTGGTTTCCAGCATGGTCTTGATGTCGCCTTCACCGCATCCGCGCACCTTGGGTTCGCGGTAGGTGTTGGTGACGATCCAGTCATAAATCTTCTGCGCCTTTTCCACATCGCTCTTGGCGCCGCGGGTGGCCTCCAGCGCGGTGGTGCGCACGATGCCGTCGGTGGGCAGCAGTGCGGTGGGTTGGGTCCAGTATTTCAGGGTGGCGGCGTCTTCGGCCACGGCGGCCTTCTGGCCCCAGTTTTGCGCGCGGTTCTGCGTCTGGATGCGGCTGGTCAGCTCCACATAGGGCTTGGCTTCGTTCTCCGCAAACTCCACATACAGCATGCGTGCGCCGGTACTGTTGTCGTCTTCCAGTCGGGCCGTGCCATTGCTGGAGTAGCTGCTTTCCAGGGACTTTTGCCAGTCGCTGTTGACGCTGGGAATGGGAAGCCACACGCGGGTCACGCCCTGGGGTTTGGCAATATCCACCCGGGTGGTCACCTCAAAAGTGCGCCACTGGCCGGGTACAGGGCTGAACTTGCGCTCGGTCGGAGCAGCAGACTGCGCAAAATTGATAGCAGGCAGCGCACTACTGGCAAGGGCTACAGCCGTTTTTTGCAGAAAATTGCGGCGCGAATCCGCACGCTTGGGCGAGAAAACGGTGGTCATAAAGAGAACTCCGGTGTAATGAAACAAGGCGCGTACGGCGTAATACAAATACCCCGGGGTAGCGCAGCCCATGATTATCCTCTGCGCCCTGTATATTCAGCGCCTCATTCTGTGCAAACCCCTTTTCGCGCTTTCCCGGCCTTACCCGTTTGACCCCCGACCACCCCACTGCCAAAGCCCTGGCCGCCCTGTCACTGGCCGCGTTTGAGAAAGTCGTCCACGGTACCGACGGTTTCCGCCCCCGCCCGGGCCAGCACGCCATGGCGCAGTGCATCGCCGACACCCTGGCCCAGGCCGATCTGGGTGAACACGCCACACCCACCAAGGCCATCGCCGTGATCCAGGCCGGGACCGGCGTGGGCAAGAGCGCGGCCTATGCCAGCACCGCCATTGCCATGGCGCTGGAGCGCAAGACCCGCGTGCTGATCTCCACCGCCACCGTGGCGCTGCAGGAGCAGCTCATGACCAAGGATTTGCCGGCACTGGCAGCCAGCATGGACAAACCCTTTGCCTACGCGCTGGCCAAGGGCCGTGGGCGGTATGTCTGCAAGGTCAAGCTGGAGCGGCTGGTGGGCACCGGCGCCGGGGAAGAAGAATTGTTTGACGACGACATGCCCCAGCCCAAGGTGTCGGCCCTGTCGCAAGAGGCCATCGAGGAACGCCGCCAATCCCTCTACGAAAGCATGGCCCACAAATTGGCCGTGGTGAGCTGGGACGGCGACCGTGACACCCTGCCCGACACACCCGACCCACGCGACTGGTCGGCCGTGGCCGCCGAACGCCACACCTGCACCGCGCGCCACTGCCCGCGTTACAAAGAGTGCAGCTACTACAACGCGCGCACCAAACTGGCCGAAGCCAACGTCATCGTGGCCAACCACGACCTGGTGCTGGCCAGCCTGGGCATGAAAACCCTGCCCGACCTGGACAACTGCCTGGTGGTGTTCGACGAAGGCCACCACCTGCCCGCTGTGGCCCTGGACCAATTCTCCAGCGCCATGGATTTGAGCAATCTGCGCTGGCTCGACAAGCTGCCCAAGACCATGAACGAGGTGGCGGGCAAGCTCGCGCTGCACCTGGGCGAAGACGTGCAGACCGTGACCAGCCAGCTCAAAGGCGCACTCACTACGCTGGCGCGCATGGCCATGGACCTGGTGTGGGCCCAGACCGGCCGCAACGCCCAAGGCAGCGGTAACGACGGCACGCTGCGCTTTGCCAACGGCGTGCTGCCCGAAGCACTGGTCGAACCGACCACGCAGATCCATGCGCAGGCATCGGGCCTGTCCAAAGTGCTGGAGGCGCTGGGTGTGGACGTGAAGGCGGTGGCCAAAGATGACCCGAGCCAGGCCGTACTGTGCGCACAGCTTTATGCGCATTTGGGCGGTCTGGCGCCGCGCCTGGCCAGCCTGGTGTCCACATCGCAGTTGCTGCTGGAGCATGGCGAACAGCCGCTGGCCAAATGGCTGCAGGCCGAGAGCGAAAGCAGCTTTTTGACGATGACCGCACATGCCTGCCCCATCGTGCCCGGCGACCTGCTGCGCCAGTTTTTATGGAGCCAGGTGCGCGGCGCCATCGTCACCAGCGCGTCACTCACCAGTTGCGGCAGCTTTGATTACTTCCTCAAGGAAGCAGGCCTGTCCAACAAACCCTATGTCACTGCACTCGAAGTGGCCAGCCCGTTTGACTACGCTGCCCAGGGCACGCTCACCGTGGTGCACACCCGCGCCGACCCCAAGCAAGCCGACGCCTACACGGCCGAGATGGTGGGCATGCTGATGGACGATATCGAGCAGGTCAAACGCGGCGCACTCGTGTTGTTCACCTCCCGCGCACAAATGCGCGCCGCCACCGAGGCCGCGCCCGGCCATTTGATGGACATGGTGCTGGTGCAGGGCACACAGTCCCGCGCGCGCCTGCTGGCGGCACACACGGCGCGCGTGGAAAGCGGCATGCCCTCGGTGCTGTTTGGCCTGCAATCCTTTGGCGAAGGGCTGGACCTGCCCGGCGCCCTGTGCGAGACCGTATTTATTGCCAAGCTGCCCTTTGCGCCACCCAGCGATCCGGTGGACGAAGCACGCGCAGAGTGGCTGCGCAGTGTGGGGCGAGACCCGTTCAACGAATTGGTGATTCCGGCCACCGGCATCAAGTTGTTGCAGTGGACAGGACGCGCGATCCGCACGGAAGAGGACCACGCGCATGTGGTTTGTTATGACAAGCGGCTGACGTTGACGGCGTATGGGCGGCGCATGCTCAGTGGCTTGCCGCCCTATCGGCAGGAGCAGCGCAAGAGTGGCGGTATTATTTGACGCACACACATCCACCAGGAACCCACATGAAGAAAGCCATGGCCTTGCTGCTCTTGGTAAGCACCCTGCTTGCGGGCTGCGAGTCCATGTCGGTCTCCGAATGCAAGGTCGCGGACTGGGGACGCGTCGGGTATTCCGATGGTGCACGCGGGGTGAGTGATCGCCGCATAGCGAGCTACACCGAAGACTGCGGCGAAGCCGGCATTGAGACCGACCCGCAGGCCTACCGCAAAGGCTGGGACGCTGGCATTGTGAATTTCTGCACCCCCGCCAATGGCTGGCGCGAGGGCACACTGGGGAATTCCGGCAAAGCCTCAGTCTGCCAGGGGCAGGCAGGTTATGCCGGATTTGCACGTTACCTGGGCGCAGGCTTGCAGGTGCACAGCACGCAGGAACAGATGAAACGCAACACCAGTGAATCAGAGCGCCTGCAAAAGCGTCTTGATGCGTCCAAGAGTGACGAAGAAAAAAGGCGACTTCGAAATGACCTCCGGGATATTGACCGCGATCAGTTGAACTTGCGTTATCTGCTGACACAGCAGCAACTGTTGGCGCCTTGAAGAAAGGCCTGCGAGGTGTTTCTCACTTCGGCTGGATGGTTTGATGTTTTGGCATGTCGGGTTGTGCGCCCGACAGCGCACCTACTTTCTTTGCTTCGCCAAAGAAAGTAGGCAAAGAAAGGCGAGCCGGATTCGTCGGCCCTGCGGGCACGCTGCGTTGCTCGGTTTGGGCGGGGTCTGGCTCGAACTCGCTGCGCTCAAACAATCGCCAGCCCTCATCCGCCCAAACCTGCGCTACTCGCCTCCTCATTACGGCGCTACCGCCAATCCAACAGCCGGATACCAAATACCGAACTTCGTCCGCGCTGCGCGCGGACGGGTATTCATTTCGTGCCGAGCGCAGCGTTGGCACGTGAATCGCCCTAACTCCCTTCTGGCTGCGCCGAGGAGCGCAGGGTTCAGTGGATCAGGGCTGGCGATTGTTTGAGCCCAAAGGGCGAGTTCGAGCCAGACCCCACTGAACCCGAGCACCGCAGGTTGCCCTGTAGCGCAGCGTAGGGGTCGCAGACAGCAGGGTCGCCTTTCTTTGCCTACTTTCTTTGGCGAAGCAAAGAAAGTAGGTCGCCTGCCGGGGCGAAACCCGGCTAGCCAAGAAAGCCAAGAACCCCTGCCCTTCGACAAGCTAAGAGCGAACGGGCTTTAACGGATGTCGGTCGCCGTCTCAACCCAGATGCTGAATAAACCGCGCATTGATCGCAGCCAACTGCTGCTGCGTCAACCGATTCCCATACTGCGCCACGACAGCCCCAGCCGCCTGGTTGGCCAACCAAGCAGCGTCCGCATGGCTACGCCCCTTCGTCACGGCGTAAAGAAAAGCACCGGCAAACATGTCACCCGCACCATTCGTATCGACAGCCTTCACCTGCGCGGCAGGCACTTCGGTGCGCTTGTCACCTTCGATCACCACGCAGCCCTTCGCGCTGCGTGTCAGGCATACGGTGGTGGCGAGTTGGCTCACTTGCTCACAGACCGCTGCGAAGTCTTGTGAACCACACCAGACCTGGGCTTCTTCTTCGTTGCAGAACAGGTAGTCCAGACCACCCACTTGGGCATTGCCAATCATGGCTTCCAGGCCGGGGCGGCAGAAGTTGATCATGCTCATGTCGGAGAGCGTGGTGGCCAGTTTCACGCCGGCCTGTTTGGCAATCACGCGGCCCTGGATGGCGGCATCCAGCCCCGTGGGCGACGCTGCCAAATAGCCTTCCATGTAGTAGACCTTGGAATTGGCAATCGCCTGCGGATCCAGTGCGGTGTGGTCCAGGTCGGCCGTGGTGCCGAGGAAGGTGCTCATGCTGCGTTCGGCATCGGGCGTGACCATGACCATGCAGGTGCCGGTCTGGCCTTCAGACGACAACGGGCCGTTTGCCAGATTGCTGTCGACGCCATTCGAAGCCAAGTCCTTGCGGTAGAAGGCACCCAGTTCGTCATCGGCAACACGGCAGGAGTAAAAAGCGCGCCCACCCAATTGGGCCAGTGCCACCACGGTGTTGCCGGCCGAACCGCCACCGGTACTGCGCGAGTGTTTGTCTTTCACCTGCGCCTGCAGGTAGGCACGGCGCTCGGCGTCGATCAGCGTCATGTGCCGCTTCTCCACGGCCAGGGTTTTGAGTTGCGCGTCGCTGACTTCGTATTCGGAGTCCACCAGCGCGTTACCGATGGCGTAGAGGTCGTATTTATTGGTCATCCCGCAATCTTAATCAGTTGCGGACTTCAATTTGACCGGTTGGGGGCAGAGCACATCACTTCGTGCGCGGTCTGCCCCAACGAATTACTGCTCTACGAACGCTCGCTCGACCACGTAATCACCGGGCGTGGTAGTGCTGCCCTCTTTGAAGCCACGGGCGTCCAGCAGTGCGCGTATGTCCTTGTTGAGTGCCGGGCTGCCGCAAATCATGATTCGGTCGCGCTCGGGATCGATCTTGGGCAAACCCAGGTCAGCCTCCAGCTTGCCGCTGGCGATCAGGTCAGTGGCACGACCACGGTTCTTGAATGGCTCACGCGTCACACTGGGGTAGTACAGCAACTGCGCCTTGACCAGGTCACCCAGAAACTCGTTATTGGGCAGGTCAACATTGATGAAGTCCGCATACGCCAGCTCCTGGACCTCGCGCACACCGTGGAACAGGATGACCTTTTCGTACTTCTCGTATGTGGCCGGGTCGCGGATCAGGCACAGGAAGGGCGCCAGGCCCGTGCCGGTGCCAATGAGGTACAGATTCTTGCCCGGCAGCAGGTAGTCAATCAGCAAAGTGCCCGTGGGTTTCTTGCCGACAATGATCTTGTCGCCCACCTGGATGTGTTGCAGCTTCGATGTCAGCGGGCCATCCGGCACCTTGATGCTGAAGAATTCGAGGTGCTCTTCGTAGTTTGCGCTGACGATGCTGTAGGCGCGCAAGAGCGGTTTGCCGTTTTCCTGGCGCAGGCCGATCATGGTGAAATGGCCGTTGGAAAAGCGCAGCGCCGTATCCCGAGTGGTTGTGAAACTAAACAAACGGTCGGTCCAGTGGTGTACGCTTAAAACCGTTTCTTCCAGAAATGCACTCATGGGGGCCTTGGGTGGGTGTCAGTCAGAGGGATATGCCCGCTGCCAGAATGGCTAGGGCGAACCCTGATATTGTAAAACTCCATACCCCCGAGACTTGTTATATCCATATTGATTTGAGTCATTAAGCCTGCATGTCCCAAACCACGCCTTCACCTGCCGTTGCACCTTTGCTGGTGGCCTGCCTGTGCGCCGCCTGGTGCGGCACCTGCACGGACTACCAGCCGTTGTTTGCACAGCTGCAAAAAGACTTTCCTGGTGTGCGCTTCGTCTGGGTGGATATTGAGGACGAGTCCGAGCTGGTGGACCCGATCGAGGTGGAGAACTTCCCTACCCTGTTGATTGCAGCGGGCGAAAACACGCGCTTTTTTGGCACCGTCACGCCGCACCTGGAAACACTGCGTCGCCTGATCCAGTCTGCTGCGCAAGGCGGCAGCAGCGTCACCACGCCCGACGTGGTGGCGCTGACTCAGCGTTTGCGCACGCGCTGATCGGCAAACAGCGGCGCCAGCAGGCGCGCACCCTCAGGCCCCGCCCAGTCCAGCGCACCACGCACCACGCTGTGCACGCGGCCGGTGTCGTCTATCAACACGGTCGACGGATAAATACGGATCCCCCAGGCCCGGGCCATGTCACCCTGTGCATCACGCACCACGGGCAGTTGCAGGCCAGTGGCTTGCACAAAACGCGCAATCGCCTCGGGCGACTCCTTGAGGTTGATGGCGACCACGCTCAGGCGGTCTGCTTCGCGCGCGGCCAGCGCCTGCAGGGACGGCATCTCGGCGCGGCAGGGTTCGCACCAGGTGGCCCAGAAGTTAAGCAGCACGGCACGGCCCCGCAATGCGGCCAATGACCAGGGCTTGCCGTCCTGGTCTTGCATCGGAAATTGGGGAACCGGTTGCTTGCGGCTCCAGTGCTGCACGTCAAAGCCCGTTTCTGCAGCTGCTGCCCACGCGGGAAAGCCCGCAGCGCAGCCCGCCAACAGCAGGTGCCGACGTTGGAGGCTCATTGGGATTTATGCATCAAATACGGCTCTAGCCCACGTGGAATTTGCGCAAGCAGCTCCGTATTTGATAGCAAATGAGAGACTTTGCAGCGTCTCGTTTACAGCTTTTCAGTGACCCAAGCCTGCACGCTGGCCAGCGCGGCGGGCAGCTTGGCGGGTTCGGTACCACCCGCCATCGCCATATCGGCCTTGCCGCCGCCCTTGCCACCCACTTGCGCGGCCAGGAAGTTGACCAGCTCACCGGCCTTGACCTTGCCCGTGGTGTCGGTGGTCACGCCCACCGCCAATTGCACCTTGTCGCCTTCGACCGCGGCCAGCACGATGACAGCCGTCTTGAGCTTGTCCTTGAGCTTGTCCATGGTCTCGCGCAGCGTCTTGGTGTCCGCGCCTTCCAGCTTGGCGGCCAACAACTTCACGCCCTTGATCTCCAGCGCTTGCGTCACCAGCTCGTCGCCCTGGGCGGAAGCCAGTTTGCCCTTGAGCGCAGAGATTTCTTTCTCCAGCGTCTTCACGTGGTCCACCACGCTGCTCAGGCGCTCGCCCAGCTCGGCCACAGGGGCCTTCAGCGTGGCAGCGGCTGCGCCTACGGTGTCTTCCAGGTCCTGCAGGTAGTGCAACGCATTGCTGCCCGTGATCGCTTCGATCCGGCGCACGCCAGCGGCCACGCCGCCTTCGGCCACGACCTTGAACAGGCCGATATCGCCGGTGCGGGTGACGTGTGTGCCGCCGCACAGTTCACGGCTGGTGCCGATGTCCAGCACGCGCACGGTCTCGCCGTACTTCTCGCCAAACAACATCATCGCGCCGGTCTTCTGGGCGGACTCGATGTCCATCACACGCGCTTGCGTCGCTGCATTCGACAGAATCTCTGCGTTGACGATATTTTCAATCGCACGAACTTGCGCGTCGGTCACCGGAGCGTTGTGCGCAAAGTCAAAGCGGGTGCGCTCGGCATTCACCAGCGAACCCTTTTGCTGCACATGCTCGCCCAGCACTTCGCGCAGGGCTTTGTGCATCAGGTGGGTGGCCGAGTGGTTGCGAATGGTGGCGGTGCGCTTTGCGATGTCTACTTGGGCAGTGACCGCATCGCCTACTTTCAGCGTACCGGTCTTCAACGTGCCGTGGTGGCCAAATACGTCGGCCTTGATCTTTTGTGTGTCCTCAACCCAGAAACGAATAGTGTCTGGCGGGAGGTTTATTTCAATGGTTTGTTTTGACTTAGGCTCATGGCCGGTAAACAAAACACCCTCATCGCCCACCTGGCCGCCGCTCTCGGAATAGAACGGCGTGGATTCCAACACCACGACGCCTTGTTGACCCGCATTCAGGGCCACAACCGGCGTACCGTCTGCGTAAAGCGCTACGATTTTGGTAGCTTGCGTGAGGTGGTCGTAACCGACAAAGGTGTTGCCCGCACCGGTGTATTCCAGCGCCTTGTCCATTTTGAACTTGCCAGCGGCGCGGCCAGCAGCCTTCTGCTTGTCCATCGCGGCTTGAAAACCCGCCTCATCGACAGTCACGTCGTTTTCACGGGCCACATCGTTGGTCAGGTCCAGCGGGAAGCCGTAGGTGTCGTGCAACTTGAAGGCCACATCACCAGGCAGCGTCTTCACGCCACCAGCCAGCGCTTCATCGAGGATCTGCATTCCGGTGGCCAGCGTTTCAAAGAAACGCTCTTCTTCGACGCGCAACACTTCGGTGATACGCGCTTCTTGGTTCGCCAGGTTGGGATAGGCCGCACCCATCACCTGCACCAGGTCTTTGACCAGCTTGTGGAAGAACGGCGTCTTCTTGCCCAGCTTGTAACCGTGGCGAATCGCGCGGCGGATGATGCGGCGCTGCACGTAGCCGCGGCCTTCGTTGCTCGGGATCACACCGTCGCTGACGAGGAACGCGGTGGCGCGGATGTGGTCGGCGATGACGCGCAGGGATTTGTTGTTCAGATCGGTACAGCCAGTCTCGCGGGCGGCGGCCTTGATCAGCACATCGAACAGGTCGATCTCGTAGTTGCTGTGCACGTGTTGCAGGATCGCGGCCAGGCGCTCCAGGCCCATGCCGGTATCCACGCAGGGCGCGGGCAGTTTGACGATGCTGCCGTCGGCCTGCATGTCGAACTGCATAAACACGTGGTTCCAGATTTCGATGAAGCGGTCGCCGTCTTCGCCCGGGCTGCCGGGCGGGCCGCCGGGGATGTGGTCACCGTGGTCGTAGAAGATTTCGGAGCACGGGCCGCAGGGGCCGGTGTCGGCCATCATCCAGAAGTTGTCGGACTTGTACTTGCCGCCCTTGTTGTCACCGATGCGGATCACGCGCTCGGGCGGCAGGCCGATTTCCTTGGTCCAAATGTCGTAGGCCTCGTCGTCGTCGATGTAGCAGGTGGCCGTCAGTTTGTCTGCGGGCAGCTTGTAGACCTGGGTCAGCAGCTCCCAGCCCCACTTCAGCGAATCGCGCTTGAAGTAATCACCAAAGCTCCAGTTGCCCAGCATCTCAAAGAAGGTGTGGTGGCGCGCGGTGTAGCCCACGTTTTCCAGATCGTTGTGTTTGCCGCCGGCGCGCAGGCAGGCTTGCACGGAGGCTGCACGCACGTAAGAGCGCTTGTCGGTGCCGAGAAACACGTCCTTGAACTGCACCATGCCGGAGTTGGTGAACATCAGCGTGGGGTCGTTGCCTGGCACCAGCGGGCTGGACGCCACCACGGTGTGGCCCTTGGAGGCAAAGAAGTCGAGGAAAGTCTTGCGGATGTCGGCAACACTCATTACGGGCTGGGTCATGTCTGTATTTCTTCGAGCGTGGGGGTCAATGGAGCCCTCTATTATCGCCGCCCTGCGCCACTCGCTTGCGCGGTAGTTGGATTGGACAAAACAAGGGTAAACACCGCTGTAAAAAGCCGCCAGCCCCAACTAACATGTTAGTTATGAATCAGGCTGCAGCCACACTTCCAGATGACGCCACCAGCCAGCGCGTACGGGCCTACCAGGGCTTTACCCAGCAAATTTTCACGGGCGGCATTCGCGCCGGGCAATTCGTCTCGCAGCGCGAACTGATGCTGCTGCTGGACATGCCCTTGGGCGCCGTGCGCGAGATGATTCCGCGGCTGGAAGCGGCCGGTTTGGTCAAAACCGTGCCGCAGCGCGGACTGCAGGTGGCGCACGTGGATCTGAAGCTGATCCGCAACGCCTTTCAGGTGCGTTCCATGATCGAGCGTGAAGCGGTGCGGGGCTTTGTGCACAGCGCCAGCGACGCCGAGCTGGCGGCCATTGAAGCCAGCCACCACGCCATATTGCAAAGAACCGAAGCGCCTGATGCCCTGCACGACGCCGCCCTGCTGGACGATGCCCAGGCGGTGGACTGGGGCCTGCATGACCGCATGGTGGACGCACTGGGCAATGACATCATTTCCGAGCAGTACCGCGTCAACAGCCTGCGTGTGCGCCTGATCAAGCTGGAGCAAAGCGTGATCACGCCCAGCCGCTTGATCCCCGCCATGCTGGAGCACGTGCGCTTTATTGAGGCCCTGCGCCAGCGCAATGCCGCGCTGGCAATGGAGTTACTCGAAGACCACATCACCAGCGCCCGCAACCGTGTGATGAACGCACCGCTGGAGCAGGTGCGCAGCGAATGGCCGCCCAACACCCCAAGGAGAGTCCTTTGAACCCTGATATCCACGGCCTTTGGCCTGCCCTGCTGCTGCCCATGGACGCCAGCGGCGCACTCGATACGCCCCGCGCTATCGCCCACGCGCAGCGCATGCTGCAAGCCGGGTGTGATGGTGTCACGCTGTTTGGCACCACGGGTGAGGGCCCGGCCTTCACGATGGCCGAGCGCAAGGCCCTGCTGGAATCCCTGCTGGGTGCGGGCGTACGGGCAGACCAGGTTGTGGTGACCACCACGACGCTGGCGCTGGACGATGCCATTGAGTTGGGCCGCCACGCGAGCCGCCTGGGCGTGCACCGCCAGATGTTGATGCCGCCCTTCTTCTTCAACCAACCCAAGGACGCCGGCATTGTGGAAGCCGTGTCGCAGGTGGTGCGCGGCATTGGCGATGATCGCTTGAAGCTACTGCTCTACCATTTCCCTGCCATGAGCACCTTTGGTTTCTCCCACGCCGCGATTGCCGAGTTGGTCAAACGCCACCCCGGCCAGGTGGTGGGTGTGAAGGACAGCAGCGGCGACTTGGCACATTCGCTGGCGCTGGCCAAAGCCTTCCCGCAACTGGCCATTCTTGTGGGTGCAGAACCCCATGTGGCGCCGGTGATGTGCGAAGGGGGCTCGGGTTCCATCAATGGCCTGGCCAATATTGCCCCGCGGCTGATGAAACGCGTGATGAGCGCCCCTGCGCAGGTAGCGCCGGCCGATGCGCAACTGATTCTGGACTTGCTTCAGCTATTGTCGATACTGCCGGGCATGCCTTTTGTGGGCGTGTACAAAGCGATGCTGGCCGAACAAACCGGCGACAACGCCTGGTTGCACATGCGCGCACCGCTCAGCCCCTTGGATAACACTGAGCTGCAATCCGTGCGCAGCGGTTATCGTGCAATAACTGGCGCTTTGAGCCAACTGTAAATTCACATAAATAATGGAGACAACACCATGACCCCATCCCACCTGAGCCGCCGCACCGTCCTGGGCGCCGCTGCCGCCCTGGGTGCCACCGCTTTGCCCGCCATGGCGCAGACCAAAACCGTGCTGCGCATTTCCACCCCCGCCGTGCCCGACGACTGGCACGCCAAGATGTGGACCGTGTTCAAGGAGCAGTTGGAAAAAACGGCACCCGGTGAGTTCGATGTGCAGATCAACCTGAACGCCACCCTGTTCAAGCAGGGCGCCGAGCCCGCCGCCATGGCGCGCGGCAACCTGGAGCTGACCAGCATCTCGGCGTTTGACATTGCCAAGCTGGTGCCCGAGTTCTCCATTTTCACGGCCGGTTATGTGGTGCGCGACCCGGACCAACAGCAAAAAATCTTCAACGGCCCCATCGGCACCGAGCTGTTCAAGCTGGTGTCCGAAAAGATGGACGTCACTCCTCTGTCCACGGTGTACCTGGGTACCCGCCAGGTGAATCTGCGCGATGCCAAGCCCGTCAAGACACCCGCCGACCTCAAGGGTGTGAAGCTGCGCATGCCCGGCTCCAAGGAGTGGCTGTTTCTGGGCGATGCGCTGGGCGCCACCGCCACACCCCTGGCCTTTGGTGAGGTCTACATGGGCCTGAAGACCGGCACCATCGATGGCCAGGACAACCCCCTGCCCTCGGTACGTGCCGCCAAGTTTTATGAAGTCACCAAACAACTGGTGCTGACCAGTCACCTGGTGGATGGCATCTTCATTGCCATCTCCAACAAGAGTTTCAACGCGCTGACCGCCGCGCAAAAGCAAAAGGTGACTGCCGCCGCCCAGGCCGCTGCCGCCTACAACAACGAAAACCGCATCAAGGAAGAAGGCCAGTTGGTGGAGTTCTTCAAGAAGGAAGGTCTGCAGGTCACCACCCCCGATGTGGATGCCTTCCGCAAATCGGTGCAGGCCACCTACCAGGCGTCTGACTACGCCAAGGTCTGGCCCAAGGGATTGCTGGACCGCATCAACGCGACCAAATAAGCGACGCCTCCAACATGCTGCGTCGACTGCAACAGGCCGCCAACCTTCTGGGCGGCGGCCTTTTCCTGACCCTGTTTGTCGTTTTCATCGTCCAGATCGTTGCGCGATTTGGCTTCAACAAGCCTTTGCCCTGGACCGATGAAGCGGCCGTGATTCTGTATGTGTGGGTGATCCTCTGGGCCGCCGCTGCCGTGGTGCCCGAGCGCGAACACGTGGTCTTTGACCTGGTGTGGAACAGTGTGGGCTACCGCGCCCGCCAGGCCATGCGCATCGTGGGCAACCTGCTGGTGGGTGGCCTGGCGCTGGTGGCCATTCCCGCGAGCTGGGACTACGTGCACTTCATGAACCGTGAAGGCTCACCGGTGCTGGGCATTTCCTTCATGTGGATTTTCCTGCCCTTTGTGTTGCTGTTGATTGCCTTGGTGATCCGCTGCAGTTGGGCCATCTGGAACTCCGTGCTTGGCATCGGCCTGGAAACGGAGCTGCGCCTATGACCTCGGGTATCTGGATTTTGGTGCTCGTGCTGGCCGGCGGCATGCTGCTGCGCATGCCCATCGGCTTTTCCATGCTGGCAGCGGGCATTGCCTACCTGGTGGCCAAGGGGCAAGACATTGGTCTGGTGGCTGAGCAGGTGGGCAATGGCCTGTACAACAGCTATGTGCTGTTGGCGGTGCCGCTCTTCGTGTTTGCCGCCAACATCATGAATGCGGGCACCGTGAGCGAGCGCATTTTTGACTTCTGCCGCATTCTGGTGGGCCGCATGCGCGGGGGTCTGGCGCAGGTGGACATTCTGGTCAGCGTGATCTTCTCGGGCATGAGCGGCAGCGCCATCGCAGATGCGGCCGGGCCGGGCCTGGTCACCATCCGCCAGATGCTGAAAAAGCCCGAATACACGCGCGGTTTTGCGGGTGCCGTGGTGGTGGCCAGCGCGACGCTGGGCCCCATCATTCCGCCCAGCATTCCCATGGTGATTTACGCGCTGGTGTCGGGTGCCTCGGTAGGTGCGCTGTTCCTCGGCGGCGTGGTGCCAGGCTTTCTGATGGCGAGCTTGATGATGGGCGTGGTGCACATCATTGCGGTCAAACGCAATATGCCGCGCGACGAACCCGTGCCCCGCTCTGAATGGGCCGGACTGATCTTCCGCGGTGCCCTGCCCCTCTCCATGCCCATCGTGCTCCTGGGGGGCATTTACTCCGGTGCCTTCACACCCACCGAGGCTGCGGCTGTGGCGGCACTGCACGCCCTGATTCTGTCCACCGTGGTGTTTCGCGCTTTGACCTGGCGCAGCTTCTGGGGTGTGGTGATGGAATCCACCCGCGGCAGCGCGGTGATCACACTGATCCTGGCCGGCTCCTTCATGCTGAACTACGCCTTCACAGCCGAAGGCGTACCCCAAAGCATGGCGTTGTGGGTGGACGGCATGCACCTGTCCCAGTTGCAGTTTCTGCTGCTGGTGAATGTGATGTTTCTGGTGCTGGGCTGCTTTCTCGATGTGTCTGTGCTGCTGCTGGTCTTCGTGCCCATGCTCCTGCCAGCAGCCAAGCTGCTGGGGGTGGACCTGGTCCACTTTGGTGTGCTGGTGGTGCTGAACATGATGATCGGCCTGATTCACCCACCTTTTGGCATGCTTCTGTTTGTCACCAAAGCGCTCACGGGCATTCCTATTGGTGAAATGATGAAAGAGGGCTGGCCCTTCCTGGTCATGCTGCTCTGCCTTTTACTGGCCATTACTGTTTTCCCGCAAATCGTGCTCTGGTTGCCACAAACCATGGGCTACGTTACCCATTAACCCAGGCCAAACACCATGCAACTTACACCCGCCAACACCTTGCCCCACGACGGCACCACCGGCGCCCTGGCAGCCCGCATATGGCGCGAGGACCTGCAGGGCCCCAGCGTCGTGGCGCTGCGTGAGGGAGCCGTCATCGATATCACGCGCAGCTTTCCCACCATGCGCGACCTGTGCGAGGCACCCGACCCGGCGGCGGCCTTGCGGGCCGCGCAAGGCGAGGTCATGGGGTCCATTGCAGAGGTGTTGGCCAACACGCCGCCCGCCACCCGCGACCCCAGCCGCCCCTGGTTGCTGGCGCCGTGTGATCTGCAAGCCATCAAGGCGGCAGGCGTCACCTTTGCCACGTCCATGCTGGAGCGCGTGATTGAGGAAAAGGCGCGTGGCAACCCGGCCGCAGCGGCCACCATCCGCACCGAAATTGCAGCCTTGATTGGCGATGACCTGTCGCGCCTGAAGCCCGGCTCGGATGCAGCCATGGCGCTCAAGCAGGTGTTGCTACAACAAGGGGCCTGGAGCCAGTACCTCGAAGTGGGCATTGGCCCGGACGCCGAGATATTCACCAAAGCCCCCGCTATGGCAGCCGTGGGCACCGGGTTTGACGCCGGTCTGCACCCTTCTTCCACCTGGAACAACCCCGAGCCCGAAGTGGTGCTGGCGGTCAATTCGCGCGGCAGCATCGTTGGCGCCAGCCTGGGGAACGATGTGAACTTGCGCGATGTAGAGGGCCGCTCCGCCCTGCTGCTGGGCAAGGCCAAGGACAACAATGCGTCGGCCGCCATCGGCCCGTTCATTCGTTTCTTCGACAACAGCTTTTCACTGGACGACGTGCGCCAGGCCACGCTGATGCTGCGCGTGGAGGGCACCGATGGGTTTGTCATGGACGGCTTCTCCAGCATGGCCCGTATCAGCCGCGACCCTGCAGACCTGGCCGCGCAGATGATGGGCCCACACCACCAGTACCCCGATGGCGCCATGCTGTTCCTCGGCACGCTGTTTGCCCCGGTGCAAGACCGCGACACACCCGGTGGCGGCTTCACCCACAAGCTGGGCGACCTCGTGACCATCACCACCCCCAAGCTGGGCACCCTGACCAACCGCATGCAGCAAACCGACCATTGCCCCCCTTGGACTTTTGGCGTTTCGCACCTGATGCGCAATCTGGCCAAGCGCGGATTGCTCTAGGGCCTGTTCACACTAATTTCCCGAGATGCGTTGCGGATCAAGAAGGCCATGCACAAGGCGCGGAACGCGGCCGGGGTATTCCCCCGGCAAGGCTTCGCAACGCCGCGCAGGGCCTTTTTGGCCGCAACCCGAAGGGAACAGGATTAAAACAGCGCCACTCGTTGTTGCACTCCTAGCCAAGACGGCCAGTCTTGGCGTCGTCGCGCGCCTAGATTGGCGGTGTTTTAACCACGTTCGCACTCGGGAAATTAGTGTGAACAGGCCCTAGTCCCGCCCCAAGTGGCCCCATCCATGGGGTCGCAGGCGGTACAGCACCGCCTGCAAAAAACAGCTACGCTTATAGGCTGTTACCGACACCAAGCGACTGGAACCGACACCATGGACATGAAGACCTCCCCCCTCGCCCTACTGAACGACCCCACCCTGCTCAAGACCGACGGCCTGATCAACGGCCAGTGGGTCAAGGGCAGCTCACGTTTTGATGTAAATGACCCCTCCAACGGCGCCAAGCTGGCCGACGTGGCCAACCTGGGCCCCAAAGACGCCGAGGCCGCCATTGCCGCAGCCAATGCCGCCTGGCCCGCCTGGCGTGCCAAGACCGGCAAAGAGCGCAGCATCATCCTGCGCAAGTGGTTCGACCTGTTGATGGCGAATCAGGAAGACCTGGGCCGCCTGATGACTGCCGAGCAAGGCAAGCCGTTTGCAGAGGCGAAAGGCGAAGTCGCCTACGGCGCCAGCTTTGTCGAATGGTTTGCGGAAGAAGCCAAACGCGTCAATGGCGAAACCCTGCCCCAGTTCGACAATAACCGCCGCCTAATGGTCATCAAACAACCCGTCGGTGTGTGCGCCGCCATCACGCCGTGGAACTTCCCGCTGGCCATGATTACGCGCAAAGTGGCGCCTGCACTGGCCGCCGGTTGCCCCGTCGTTATCAAGCCCGCTGAACTGACCCCCCTGACCGCGCTGGCCGCTGCCGAGCTGGCCATCCGCGCCGGCATTCCTGCCGGTGTGCTCAACATCCTGAGCGCCGACAGCGCCAACTCCATCGCCATCGGCAAGGTCATCTGCGCCAGCGATGTAGTGCGCCACATCAGCTTCACCGGCTCCACCGAAGTCGGCCGCATCCTGATGGCGCAAAGCGCACCCACTATCAAGAAAATGTCGCTGGAGTTGGGCGGTAACGCACCGTTCATTGTGTTTGACGACGCCGACATCGACAGCGCCGTCGAAGGCGCCTTCGCCAGCAAATACCGCAACGCCGGCCAGACCTGCGTCTGCACCAACCGCTTCTATGTGCAAGAGGGCGTGTACGACCAGTTCGTGGAGAAGTTCGCCGCCAAGGTCAAGACGGCCAAGGTCGGCAACGGCTTTGAAGACGGCGTGAACCAGGGCCCGCTGATTGAAGACGCTGCCGTCGACAAGGTCGAACGCCATGTGAAAGACGCCATTGCCAAGGGCGGTCGCGTGCTGGTCGGAGGCCATCGCCTGACTTCTGTGGGCAAACAATTCTTCGAACCCACCGTGGTGGCCGACGCCACCGCCGACATGCAGTGCGCCAAGGAAGAAACCTTTGGCCCCTTCGCCCCCGTGTTCAAGTTCAAAACCGAGCAGGAAGCCATTGACGCGGCCAACAACACCGAGTTCGGCCTGGCCAGCTACTTCTACAGCCGCGACATCGGCCGTATCTACCGTGTGGGCGAAGCGCTGGAGTACGGCATGGTGGGTATCAACGTCGGCATTCTGGCAACTGAACACGTGCCCTTTGGCGGCATGAAACAGTCCGGCCTGGGCCGCGAAGGCTCGCACTTCGGCATGGACGACTATGTGGAGATCAAGTACCTCTGCATTGGGGATATTCAGAAGTAATCACTGCATAAAGAAAAGGGCTCCGATGGAGCCTTTTTTGTGATCAATGTTTGATATGAGAGGCGGCGCAGCCCTTGCGCCGCCTCTCGATGGACGGGTTAGGCGCTGGGTTTGAAGCGCGCATTTTTTGGTATTCCGACGTTTGGCTGTAATAGCTTGGTCATGTAATCGGGATCGTGATAACAATCCCAGTATTCGAGACCGTGAAAGGCGCGGAGAGTAACTCGAATGGCTCCCGCCCCAACGATCTTCGCTCCTACCCACTTCTTAGAACGGAACTGCTCATACCGGCGAACGTTGTCAGGAACATGAATCGTTGCATTGCCTTGTACCGTCCATTGTCGGGACTTGAGCAGCTCTGTCGTGACTAGTGAAACGATGGTGGGCGGTTTGCTAGTCTGGTGTTCTGCGCTTTGCTCAATGCAAGGCCAGAACGCACACCCATAGCTTGCCATTGAGCCCTGCTCGATCGAAAGAATCTGACCCAAACCTAAAGGATCATCAACTTTTGGGGCATACGGATCTCCCAGCGGAATCGCAAAGTAGTCGCCAGCAGTGAATGGTTTGCGTGGCATGAGGCGTCTAACATTTAAGCTGAGCCGCGAGTGGCGGCCTGCCGACGCGAGTTGGCTCGGGCGACAGGCTAGGCCGCAGAGTTCTCGATGACACCCTCATTTCGGAACCTTGGCCGGCGCGGCGCGACCTGCTTTGACCCATAGGGCACCGAATGCGGAGAGAACCAAAACCCCTGCGGCCAATCGCAGATAGTCCCCAAGCTCTATCGCGCTACCTCGAAACAGCTCCATCACCACAAAGGCAAGCCCATGAGCCCATATGCAGAACCCAACCATGAAGTAGGTGGCCCATTTCGCGGCCTTAGTTCTGTACCTGACGTAGTAGGTGAGCGTACCTGCCGCAAGCAGGGCCCCAATTGCAAAAATAGCCTGATCCGGCTGTACTCCGTGACCGGAGAGTAGCGGTTCGACCACAGATGAAAAGACCAGGACCAAACCAACAGCTACCGCGGCTCCTGCCAGCAACCATGCCATAGCCTGGTCAAGCAGTCGAAGTACAGGATGCATTTCTGCGGCCTAACGTAAAAATGACCGGGCTACCAACACTTGCGGCGGAGCCGCCTCCTGCTGTTGTGGGTCCGTGTCGATTGACACGTTAGAGGGCGAGTGTGAGGCCACGAAACCTCCTAGGTGTTTAGACGAGGGAACCATACGCCTTTGAAGTTCGGCGGACCCATATTCGGAATTACGTGATTCTGGTCGAGGTCGCGAACGTCCACATCTTCGAGCACTTCAATCGGCTCAAACGACCAGCCGGATTGCGAGCATGCGTTACGAGCGAGAGTCTCCGCCTCCAATCGGGAACCGGCTGTAACGCCAATACCGAGTCCGCGAGCAAGCACAAACCAAAACCGGCGCAAAGAAGGATCTTTGAGGAGCACCATGTTCATTCGACGCCGTCTAACGTCAAAGCGTGCCCGGCACGCAGCAAACGCCGCGCAGCGGCATTCTGCTGTTGTGTGTCCGTGCCGAGCAAAATGTTATGTGTCACTGACGGTCTCCATGGTTGCCGCCAAAAATGTGACACTTGGATCTTGTTCGAAGTTTCTTACTTCAATTCGTGCAGAGTCCCAATGGCGATCGGAGATGTCCACTATCTCCATTCCTGACAAGGAACCATTAAAACCTTCGTCGATTCGCAGATTGGACACACCTGAAAAGCGCAGGTGCCGCTTTCTTCCTTGGCCTTGGGCAATCAGCTCAATGTAGCTGTCTTTCCAAGACTGCCAGTCGATGTGGTAGTGAAAATCAACGAGGTCCATATTGCTAAAGCCTGCAAGGAGAACAGTGTCATTCATTCATTTCCCCGTGACACATAACGTAATTTAGATCGCAAACCACTGCGAAATAACATGGCGAATCTGCCGATAAAACCCACACAAACCCTTACCGGCATTGCATTCCTCGCTATACCTAAAGTAGCAACAAACCTCGCAATTGCCGAAGCTCGTCTGTCCTCTATATCTCCACCCATTGTCCACGGCCCAACCAAGCCTGGATATCCCCCATTCGGGTGAATCTTCAACCGTTCAATAGATCAGCCGCCCATCAACATTCATCACACCAATATCGACAAAACTGCTGCCCGTATTCCCCTTGCTGAAGTCCACCCGAAAACCACCCAGGTCCACTTCACCCATGGCTTTGAGGCTGCGGGCCAGTGTGGCGCCGGTGATGTCTTTGTCCCTGGACCGCAACAGGGCCTCGCCCACCACTTTGGCGGACATATAGCCTTCCAGATGGAAAGGCGTGTACTCCTTGATGTCGGGGAATGACACCTTCATGGCGGATTGGAACTCCCGCAAAAGGGGCAGTACGCGGCCGTTGGGATTGGGGTAGGTCTGGGCAATACCCACACCACGTGCGCCTGCAAGCCCCGCCACCTTGATCAACAGGCCGGGCTGCACATACGAGAGTACAAAAATCGACTGGGTCACACCCGCCTTGCGCAGTGCGGCGACGCCATCCACCGAGAATCGAGGCGCGCCCACGATGAGGATGCCCTGGGGGCTCTGCGCGGCCAGTTCGGCGGCGGCCTGGGTCAGGGACTTTTCATCTATCGCGGATTTCACGCTCTTGAACGCCAGACCCGCAACACGGGTGGACTCGGTTTGCGCAACGGCTTCGCCTGATATGCCCATGGCGAAGTCCTGGTAGAGCATCGACAGCTTGCTGATGCCGATGGTGCGCGCGTGGTTGACGATTTTCTCGATCTGCTGCTTGTCACCGGCCCGTATGTGAAACAGCTTGCGGTGGCCCGGGTTGCGCAGGCTTTCTGCGCCCGGAATGGCGTTCACGACCACCACATCGGCGTTGTCCAGCAACTTGTCGTCGAGCATGCGCTTGATGGCGGTAGAGCCAATCGGGCTGATCAGGGCCACGGGGCGCTTCTCCATGGCCGACGCGAAACGCTCGACAAACTTGTCGGCGTTGTATTCGTCGTCCATCTTGAACAGCACCACTTTGCGCCCCTGGACACCGGTTTTATTGAGTTGCGCCAGATAGGACGTGGCGCCCTGGTTGATTTCCAGGGCTTCCGTGACTGGAATGTTGGTGAACGGCGCTACCTGACCGATCACGATGTCGCCGCCGGTCTGCGCGTTGGCGACCAGTGTGCATACGGAAAGTAATCCTCCCAAGGTCCATTGAACGATGGGCTTGAACATGCTTTTTTTCATTTTTGTGCGCAACGTCGTAGGCGTTGAGTTTGATTTTCTGATGCTCGACAACTATGCGTGCCGAAACTTGTTTGCCCAATGCGACGACGCCACTTTCAGTTATTCCGGGCCGGCATTCCGGGAAGAACGTCACGCATTGCAGCAACGTCTCTTATATCCGGGTTTTCCCGCACGGCCCGCGACATCGTATAAATCCAAGCCTTGACAATATTTGCCTAGGCAAGTATTATTCGCAACATCCATGAAAAAGCCGACACCCTCTTCCCCCCAAGCGGATGCGCAAGCCACGCCCTTTTATTGCGCAAAGGACTACCGCCCTGAAGACAGCATTGCCTATCTGGTCCGCCAGATCCTGGATGCCGTTGCCCAGGAGGTGGAAAAGCAGTTGGCGCACACCGAGCTGACCAACGCGCAGTGGATTCCCCTTTTCAAGCTGTACATGGGCAAAGCCTCCACCGTGGCCGAACTGGCCCGCGAATGCCGCCTGGACGCGGGCGCCATGACACGCACGCTGGACCGGCTGGAAGCCAAGGGCCTGTGCCAGCGCGCCCGCTCAGAGGTCGACCGCCGCGTGGTCAACATCACGCTGACTGAGGCCGGCACCGAAGCCGCCCGCGACATTCCCAAGATATTGAGCCGTGTGCAAAACGCCAATCTGGTGGGTTTCTCGGTCGAGGAGTTTGAAACCCTCAAGAGCTATCTGCACCGCATCCTGAACAACACCCGCGCACCGAGCGCCCCAACACCAACCGACCCACCCCATGACGCCTCTTCACCTGCAACCTCTGGAAACAACCATGCGGAATGACTTCCCCATCTCTACCCGCTGGGCCCGCCACGCACTGACCGTGGTGGCCCTGGCATCCCTCACAGCTTGCGCCAACTTCTCCGGTATTTTTTCGCAGGCCAAGCCGATCACGCCGCAGGCAGTGGGCCTGTCTGAAACGCCCATCCCCGCCAACAACCCGGCGCTGGACGCCCAGTGGTGGAAGACCTTTGGCGACAGCCAGCTCAACACCCTGGTGGACCTGGCACTGGCCAACAACCCCTCGCTGCGCGTGGCCCAGGCCCGCTTGCAGCGCGTGCAGGCCGGTATCGACAACGCTGACGCGGCCAACCTGCCCCAAGTGAACGCCAGCCTGGATGCCACACAACAGAAATTCACCAAGAACGGCATGATCCCCGCGCCGCTGGCCGGCTCGACCCGTGACAGCGGCACCCTGCAGGCCAGCGCCTCGTGGGAGCTCGACCTGTTTGGCAAAAACCGCGCAGCACTGGACGCTGCTATTGGCCAAAGCCGTGCCGCTGCAGCCGACGCGCAAGCCGCCCGCATGCTGCTGGCCAGCAATGTGGCGCGCAACTACTTTCAGTGGCTGCGTATCCAGGGGCAACTCGATGTGGCACAGCGCACGCTGGCGCAGCGCGAGCAGTCAAAACAACTGGTGCAGGACCGCGTGAAGGCCGGGCTCGACACCCAGCTCGAACTGCAGCAAAGCGAAAGTGGTCTGCCCGACGCGCGCTACCAGATCGAAGCGCTGAAGGAACAGGACGCCCTGCTGCGCAATGCCCTGACCGCTCTGACTTCACAGCAAAATCAGGCTCTAGCCCTCATCAAACCTGCGCAAGCAGCTATCAATACAGTAGCAAATACACAGGGCGAAGTGCAGTCCATCCCGCTGGACCTGCTGGGCCGCCGCGCCGACGTGTCCGCCGCACGCTGGCGCGTGGAGGCTGCGACCCGCGATGTGGACAGCGCCCGCGCCCAGTTCTACCCCAACATCAACCTCACCGCGTTTGCCGGCTTCTCCAGCATCGGGCTGGAGCGGCTGGTGGAGAGCGGCAGCGAACAATGGGGCGTGGGCCCGGCGATCCGCCTGCCCCTGTTTGAAGGGGGCCGCCTGCGCGCCAACCTGAAGGGCAAGGCCGCCGACCTGGACGCCGCCATTGAAACCTACAACGGCGCCGTGATCGACGCCGTGCGCGACGTGGCCGACCAGTTGGCCAGCACCCAGGCGCTGCGCCGCCAGCAGGCCGAGCAGCAGTCTGCCCTGCGCTCTGCCGAAGCGGCCTACAACATTGCCGTGCAACGCTACGAAGCCGGGCTGGGTAACTACCTCAACGTGCTCAACGCCGAGACCGCCGTGCTGGCCCAACGCCGCCTGGGCGTGGACCTGACCGCCCGCAGCCTGGACACCCAGGTGCAACTGATACGCGCCCTGGGCGGTGGTTACACCGAACCCCAGGCCAACACAGCAGCCGTGGCTGCCGCCAAGTAATCGAACACCCCTTCTTTCAAGACACATCCATCATGAACGCTCCAACCAACTCCGCATCCACCGTCACCGCATCCGGCGCTCCCAACCCCAAGCGCAAGAAGGCGCTCACCGTACTGTCCATCGTGGTCCTGCTGGGCCTGGCCTACGGCGGCTACAACTGGTACGGCTCGCGCCATGCCGAAGAAACCGACAACGCCTATGTGCAAGGCAACGTAGTCCAGATCACGCCGCAGGTTGGCGGCACGGTCACCGCCATCCTGGCCGATGACACCGACTTCGTGAAAGCCGGCCAGCCCGTGGTGCAACTCGACCCGGCCGACGCCAAGGTGGCGCTGGACCAAGCCGAGGCCAACCTGGCCCAGGCCGTGCGCCAGGTGCGCACCCTGTATGCCAACAACGGCAGTCTGTCGGCCCAGGTGACCCTGCGCGAGTCCGACATCACCAAGGCACAAACCGAAATCGCCCGCGCCACCGACGACCTGAACCGCCGCCAGTCTTTGGCAGGCAACGGTGCCGTGTCCAAAGAAGAACTGAACCACGCCAAGTCGCAACTGACCAGCGCCCAGAACGCACTGGCCGCCGCCCAGGCCGGTGTGGCAGCCGCACGTGAACAGCTCTCCAGCAACCAGTCCCTGACCGATGGCACCAACGTGGAAGGCCACCCCAGCGTGATGGCCGCCGCCGCCAAGGTGCGTGAGGCCTACCTGGCACTGCACCGCGCCGCCCTGCTCGCCCCGGTGGACGGCTACGTCGCCAAACGCACCGTGCAACTGGGCCAGCGCGTGGCCGCCGGTGCGCCGCTGATGTCCATCATCCCGCTGAACCAGCTGTGGGTGGATGCCAACTTCAAGGAAGTGCAACTGCGCAACATCCGCATTGGCCAGCCCGTCACACTGACGGCTGATCTGTACGGCAAAAAGATGGAATACAAGGGCACCGTAGCCGGCCTGGGTGCCGGTACCGGTGCAGCCTTTGCGTTGCTGCCCGCGCAAAACGCCACTGGCAACTGGATCAAGGTGGTGCAGCGCGTGCCGGTGCGTGTGGCGCTGGACGCCGAGCAACTGGCCCAGAACCCCTTGCGCGTGGGCCTCTCGATGGAAGCCACGGTGGATGTGACCGACCAGAGCGGCAAGTCTTTGGCCGATGCACCACGCAGCGCTTCCAGCGTGCAGACCGAGGTGTACTCGGTCGTTGAAACGAGCGCCAACAACGAAGTCAAGCGCGTGATTGCCGCCAACCTGGGGCGCAGCAGCAAGACACAAACCGCACAACACGCCCACGCCGCTGTCGCCACCACCGCACAGGCCCACTAAGCCGGAACCTGCATGAGCTCCCCCGCTAACACCCCCCTGGCGCCGCTGCAAGGCAGCGCCAGGCTGTGGGGCACGATTGCCCTGTCTGCCGCCACGTTCATGAACGTGCTGGACTCTTCCATTGCCAACGTCTCGCTGCCCGCCATCGCGGGTGACCTGGGCGTGAGCCCCAACCAGGGCACCTGGGTCATCACCAGCTTTGGTGTGGCCAACGCGATTGCCCTGCCGCTGACCGGCTGGCTATCCCAACGCTTTGGTCAGGTGCGCCTCTTCACCATGAGTGTGCTGCTGTTTGTGCTGACCTCGTGGTTGTGCGGACTTGCACCGAACATGGAATCGTTGATTGCCATGCGCGCTGCGCAGGGCCTGGTCGCCGGGCCCATGATGCCGCTGGCCCAGACACTGTTGCTGTCGAGTTATCCGCCCGCGCTGGCAGGGCTGGCCATGGCCATGTGGGCCATGACCACGCTGGTTGCCCCGGTGATGGGGCCCCTGTTGGGCGGCTGGATTACCGACCACATCCACTGGGGATGGATTTTCTTCATCAACATTCCCGTGGGGCTGCTGGCGGCGTTTGCCACCTGGACCATCTACAAAAAACGGGAAACCGCCACACGCAAGCTCCCGATTGACACCATGGGGCTGTCACTGCTGGTGATTGCGGTAGGGGCGCTGCAGATGATGCTGGACCGTGGCCGCGAGCTGGACTGGTTCCATTCCGCTGAAATCATCACGCTCACTATCACGTCCGTGATTGCCTTTGGGTTCTTCATCATCTGGGAGCTGACCGATGAACACCCGGTGGTGGATTTGAAGCTGCTCAAAATGCGCAATTTCTGGACCGGTACCGTGGCCATGTCTGTGGCCTACAGCCTGTTCATGGGCAACATCGTGCTGTTGCCCCTGTGGTTGCAGCAGTACATGGGCTACACCTCCACCCAGGCCGGCATGATGATGGCGCCGGTGGGCATCTTCGCGATCATTCTCTCGCCCTGGGTGGGCAAGAACGTCAGCCGCTTTGATCCGCGCATGCTCACCAGCTTTGCCTTTGTGGTGTTCGCCTTGGTGCTGTTCATGCGCTCGCACTTCAATACGCTGGCGGACTTTGACACCATCATGATCCCCACCGTCGTGCAGGGTGTGGCCGTGGCCTTCTTCTTCATCCCGTTGACCACCATCACGCTGGGTGGCTTGCCGCCCGAGAAGATCCCTTCGGCCTCAGGCCTGTCCAGTTTCGCCCGCATCGTGGGTGGATCGTTTGGCACCTCGATTGCGATCACGGTCTGGCAAAACCGCATCGCGTTGCACCATGCCCAACTGTCAGAGCTGGTGAACCGCGGCAGCAGTGCGGCCAACGGAGCCTTGGCCGGGTTCGATGCGGCAGGCATGTCACAAGAGCAGGCACTGAGCCAGATCAACCGCATGGTCGACCAGCAGGCTGCGATGCTGGCGGTCAACGACGTGTTCTACGCCTCGGCCATCATCTTCCTGATGCTGATCCCGCTGGTCTGGCTGTCGCGCCCCAAACGCATGGGTGGTGCCGGCGCGGCCGGTGCAGCAGACGCCGCTGCGGGCGCCCACTAGAAAAGGAAGCGATTACCTGGAGCGAATGCTGCCCACCAGCGCATTCGCCGGGTAGTAACGCAGAAAAGCCTTCCACACCGCACCAGACTTGCTGGAGCGCTCCAGCGCTTCACGCAGGCTGTTGGTGTCGGCCTCGTTCAGGTGCTTGGAGATGTAGGCCCCGCTGTCGCCCCAAGGCAATTCTTCAATGGCCTCATAACGCAGACGGGGCACCAGGCCCGCCACCTTGGGCTCCCCCTGCAATGCCCCCAGCAGAATGTTGGGCGCCATGATGGTGAGGTCCACCGCGCCGCTTTGCATGAGGCGAGCGACCGACGCGGCGTCCACTTCCTGCACCAGGCGGCCCTGCTCGGCCAGCTCACGCACCAGCAACTGGTAACCCGGGCCGAAATCAAAACCGCGCACCACGCCCACCCGGATATCGCGTCGGGTCAGCAAATCCTGCGCCGTCTTGACCGCAGGACGCTCCGACGCCACGGTAATCAGCGTGGCACGGCTGTAGATCAAGGGAACAAACAGGCCTTGCTCATCACGCAAAGGCGAGCGTGAAGCAGGTATCAGCAGGTCTGCACGGCCGGATTCAAACAACACGTCGAGCCGGGCACGTGGCACCACAGAAAACTCGAAAGTGCAGCCCTCTTTGGTGCTCATGCTGCGCAAAATTTCCGGGTACACCCCGCTCACCGTGTTGTCAGGTGCAACAAACACACTCAGACCAATCGGTGCGATGGGTACGTTGATCGTGCGTGAACAACTGGCCGCTGCCAACCCAGGCAGCGCCAATAACGATCCTAGAACCAGCAGCCTGCGGCAGGCGCTGTATGCGGTGTTGGTGTACATGTCGAATCTCGTCCCTTTGCAGCTTATAAGATCGCCGCTTTGTGCACCATTCTAGGGACGGGCGAGACGCCCAACACGCGAAAAAGCCCTAGAAAGGCAGTCCTACGTAATTTTCCGCCATCACGGTGCGGGCCGCTTCCGAGTGCACCAGGTAATCCAGCTCGGCCTGTTGCAGCTTGGCGCCGATGGCGCCCTGATCCGGGAAAAGGTGGGTCAACGAGGTGAACCACCAGCTAAAGCGCTCGGCTTTCCAGACACGGCGCAGGCAGGTGTCGGAATAGTGGCGGATGCCCGCCTCGCTCTTCTCGATGTAATGCTCGATCAGCGCCCGCGACAGATAACGCACGTCGGATGCCGCCAGATTCAGGCCCTTGGCACCCGTCGGCGGCACGATGTGGGCTGCGTCCCCTGCCAAAAAGAGTTGCCCAAAACGCATGGGTTCGGCCACAAAGCTCCGTAGCGGCGCAATGCTCTTTTCGATCGAGGGGCCTGTCACCAGGGCCTCGGCCGTGGCCGGGTCCAAACGGCGGCGCAGCTCGTCCCAAAACGCATCGTCACTCCACTGCTCCACCTTGTCCTCCAATGAACACTGCACGTAGTAACGCGTACGTGTGGGGGAACGCATGGAGCACAGTGCAAAACCGCGCGCATGGTTGGAATAAATCAGCTCTTCCGCCACCGGCGGCGTGTCGGCCAGAATGCCCAGCCAGCCGAACGGATAGATCTTCTCGTACAGCGACAGCGCACTGGCCGGCACACTCGCGCGGCTCACGCCGTGGTAGCCATCACAGCCGGCAATGAAATCGCAGTGCAACACCTGTGACTCGCCATTGGCCGTGTAGCTGACCCAGGGCTTGGTGGTGTCAAAGTCGTGCAACTCCACCTTGTCCGCGTGGTACACGGTGGTCAGGCCCGCGGCCTTGCGCGCATCCATCAGGTCGTGGGTGACTTCGGTCTGGCCATACACCACCACGTGTTTACCACCGGTGGGGCCACTCAAGTCAATACGGTGGCGGCCGCCGTTGAAGCACAGCTCAAAACCGTCGTGCGCCATGCCCTCACGGTGCATGCGTGCGCCAACACCGGCCTCGTCCAGCAGATCGGCCGTGGTCTGCTCGATCACACCGGCGCGAATGCGGGCCAGCACATAGTCGCCGTCCTGGCGCTCCAGAATCACGTTGTCAATGCCCGCCTTGTGCAGCAACTGGCCGAGCAATAGCCCTGCGGGGCCTGCACCGATGATGGCAACTTGCGTACGCATGTCCTGACTCCTCGTTGGTATTCAATCGCCAGAGCGTAGATGCACTGGGCCTTTCATGAAAGCGGAAAACCCATCTATTGCGCGATAATCAGATGATGCGCGCGATAATCGCACAATACTTCTCCCGCACCACCCATGCCACCCCCACCCTCCCCTGACAAGCTCCAAAGCGAGCCGAGCATCCAGAAAGCCGATTTCATCGAAGGCATGGCCAAAGGCATGGCGGTGCTGGAGAGTTTTGACACCGAACGCCAGCGGCTCAATGCCACCCAAGCCGCAGAGCGGGCCAACATCACCCGGGCTGCGGCACGACGCCACTTGCTGACCCTCGCGCACCTGGGCTACCTGGAAAGTGACGGCCATGCGTTCTGGCTGTCGGCCAAGGTGCTGCGGTTTTCCGGCAGCTACCTGGCTTCCGCCCGTTTGCCCCGCATCGTCCAGGCCACGCTCAACCGCCTGGCCGCGCAAACACTGTCGTCCTATTCGGTGGTGGTACGCGATGAAGCCGAGGTGGTGATCGTTGCACGCAGCGCCACCTACAGCGGCGCCGAACGCATGCTGGCCTATGGCCTGCATCTGGGCGCCCGGCTGCCCGCGCATGCCACCTCCACCGGGCGTGTACTGTTGGCCGCGCTGCAGACACCCGCGTTCAATGCTTGGCTCAAGGTGCGGGGCCCGGATGGTGAACTTGGCAAACGCGCACTAGCGCGTCTGACACCATTGACAGTGACCGACCACAAAGCATTCAAATCGGTGATCACCCAAGTGCGTGCGCAAGACTATTGCCTGGCCAGTGAAGAGCATGAGTTAGGCGTGCATGCGCTGGCTGTTCCGCTGCGGGATATGCAGGGGCGCACGTTGGCGGCTCTCAATGTGGTGGCTACGCCGCGTACCCGCTCGCCTGGGGATTTCTTGCGTCAGCAGTTGCCTGTGTTGCAGGATGCGGCGCGGGAATTGCGGGGGATACTTTAGAGTTCTCTCCTTTCACGGGGGTGTTCGTCTTTGCTTAGTATTTCTTCTTGCTTGGAATGTCGGGATGTGCGCCCGACAGCGCAGTAACTTTCTTTTGCTTCGCCAAAAGAAAGTCACCAAAGAAAAGGCGAGCCGGATGCGTCGGCCCTTCGGGCACGCTGCGTTGCTCGGCCTGGGCGGGGTCTGGCTCGAACTCGCCTTCGGCTCAAACAATCGCCAGCCCTGATCCGCCCAGCCCTGCGCTACTCGCCTCCGCATAACGGCGTGGAGTCCGAATTCAAAGTCCAAACAGCCGAACAACCGAAACCGAACTTCGTCCGCGCTACGCGCGGACGGGCCGAGCGCAGCGATGGCCCGTAAGTCGCCCCAATCCCTTCTGTATGCGCCGAGGAGCGCAGGGGTCAGTGGATCAGGGCTGGCGATTGTCTGAGCGAAGCGAGTTCGAGCCAGACCCCACTGAACCCGAGCACCGCAGGTTGCCCCGTAGCGAAGCGTAGGGGTCGCAGACAGTAGGGTCGCCTTTTCTTTGCTTACTTTCTTTTGGCGAAGCAAAAGAAAGTGAGTGCGCTGTCGGGCGCACATCCCGACACGCCACAAAAGCAAACACCTCAGAAAAATGAAGAGGATAGAAACAAAAAGGCCAGAGCCCCCGCACCAACGTAGCAGGTTCTCCAGCCTCAGTGGCAGTAAACCGCGTATCAGCCAGCGTTAAGTTGCTGCTCCAACTTGTGCAGCACTTCGTAGCAATTCAAAACACGCGCCACACTGGAGTTAGGCTCACGACCTTCACGAATCGCAGCAAAGAACTCCCGATCCTGCAGCTCGATGCCGTTCATGGACACGTCCACCTTGCTCACATCGATCTTGTCTTCCTTGCCGTTGAACAGGTCGTCATAACGCGCGATGTAAGTCGCCGTGTCGCCGATGTAACGGAAGAAAGTGCCCAGTGGGCCATCGTTGTTGAAGCTGAGCGACAGCGTGCAGATGGCACCGTTGGCCGCCTTGAGCTGGATGCTCATGTCCATGGCAATGCCAAGCACCGGGTGGATAGGGCCCTGGATGGCGTTGGCCTGCACGATGGGGCTGTTGGCCTGGTAGGCAAACAGGTCCACGGTGTGGGCAGCGTGGTGCCACAGCAGGTGGTCGGTCCAGCTACGCGCCTGGCCCAGTGCATTGGTGTTGGTGCGGCGGAAGAAGTAAGTTTGCACATCCATCTGCTGGATGTTGAACTTGCCTGCCGCAATCTGCTGGTGCACATACTGGTGGCTGGGGTTGAAGCGGCGGGTATGGCCACACATGGCGACCAGGCCGGTTTGCTTCTGCAGGGCCACAACATCCTGCGCACCTTGGAGGTTGTCCGCCAACGGAATTTCCACTTGCACGTGTTTACCGGCCTTCAGGCAGGCGATGGTCTGCTCGGCGTGCATCTGCGTGGGGGTGCACAAAATCACTGCGTCCACTTCGGGCAAAGCCAGACTGTCGCCCAGCTCGGTGGTGACATGGCCAATGCCGTATTTGACGGCCACTTCCCTGGTTTTCTCCAGATCGCGGCTGATGAGGGACACGACTTCGACGCCATCGATGTTCTTGATGCCGTCCAGGTGTTTGATGCCGAATGCACCGGCGCCAGCCAGTGCGACTTTGATGGTCTTGCTCATAATCTCTCCTTGTTATCCGTTCACCCAGAGCTTGTCGAAGGGCTTCGACAGGCTCAGCCCGAACGGTGTGTTTATTGGTTTTCCAGAATCAGATGACCCACCGCCGTGTTGCTGGCGGGCACATGGTAGAAGCGGTGCTTGACGGTGGGCTTGGGGCCGCCGGCCACATCGGCCATGGCACCCCGTGCGATCAGCCACATCACCAGCTCGATGCCTTCGCTACCCGCTTCACGCACATAGTCGATGTGCGGCGTGGCGGCGCAGGCCTCAGGGTCGGCAATCATCTGGTCCAGCCAGGCGTTGTCCCACTCGCGGTTGATCAAGCCAGCGCGTGCGCCCTGCAACTGGTGGCTCATGCCGCCCGTGCCCCAGATCTGCACATTCAGGTTTTCGTCGTAACTCTCCACAGCTTTGCGGATCGCCTTGCCGAGGTTGAAACAACGCTGTCCGCTGGGCACGGGGTACTGCACCACATTCACGGCAAACGGAATCACCGGGCAGGGCCATGCGTCTTTCACCGGGTCTTTCTGGCCGCACATCAGCGAGAGCGGCACCGTCAGGCCGTGGTCCACATCCATCTTGTTCACGATAGTGAGGTCAAAGTCCTGCTGAATGACGGAGTGGGCGATGTGCGCAGCCAGGTCCGGGTGGCCTTGTACCTTGGGCACAGGGCGTGGGCCAAAGCCTTCGTCAGCGGGGATGTATTCGGCGGCCGTGCCAATGGCAAAGGTGGGGATCATGTCCAGGCTGAAGGCCGTGGCGTGGTCGTTGAAGACCAGAATGATCACGTCGGGCTTGTTGTCCTTCAGCCACTGTTTGGAATAGTCGTAGCCCGCGAACAGCGGTTTCCAATAGTCTTCCTGGGTCTTGCCCAGGTCCATGGCCGCGCCGATGGCGGGCACGTGCGAGGTAAATACGGAGGCGGTAATTTTGGCCATAAGGTTCAGGCTTTCTTGGCGTCAACAGTGGAATGTCGGCCTTGGGGTTGATTCTGTGGCTGGGCGGTACCGTCTTCACCGAGTTTGCGATTGCCTTCCACCGAACGGCCACCACCGATCATCATGTTGCGGTATTCCTCTTCGGTCATGCCGGTCATGCTGCCCGCCATCTGCTGGAAGCTGCGGCCATGGGTGGCGCCGATTTTGGCGAGGAAATAAATGTTTCCGCCCAGGCTGATGGCGCGGTTCAGGTCCATGTCCAGCACGGACTGCTTCTGCTCCTCAGACATGGCCCACTCGTCCAGATAGGCACGCTGGTTGGCCTTGAAACGCTCGCGGTTGTCCGCCTTCATGAGCGACATGCAGAACTGGTTGAGCCAGTAACCTTTGCGGCTCTGCTCCGCATCAAAAATCGTGGTGCCAGGAATGTCCTGGTAGGGTTTATCGAGTGACATATCAGTCTTTCCAGTACAGGCGATTGGGGTTGTCCACCAGCAGCTTGCGCTGCAGCTCCGGTGTCACCGCAATATGCGGAATAAAGTCCACCAGCAGGCCGTCGTCGGGCATGTGGTCCTTGAGGTTGGGGTGCGGCCAGTCGGTGCCCCACAACACACGGTCGGGGAACTGCTCGACGATGCGGCGGGCAAACGGGATCACATCGCGGTAGGCATTCTGCTCACCGTTCAGCGCCTTCGGGCCGGTAACCGACAGACGCTCGGGGCAACTCACCTTGCTCCACACATTGGTGTGTTCGCGCATGAACTTTTCAAACAGCGCGAACTGCGGGCCATCCACCGGCAGCGACACATCGGGGCGGCCCATGTGGTCCACCACCACGGTGGTCGGCAGCGCAGTGAAGAAGTCCCACAGCTCGGGCAGGTCCACCGCTTCAAAGTAGATCACCACATGCCAGCCAAACTTGGCAATGCGACCGGCAATTTCCAGCAATTCATCTTTGGGCGTGAAGTCCACCAGGCGTTTGACAAAGTTGAAGCGCACGCCGCGCACGCCAGCGTCGTGCATGGCTTGCAGCTCTTCATCTGTCACGCTGCGTTTGACCGTGGCCACGCCACGCGCTTTGCCGTTGCTGTGCACGAGCGCATCGACCATGGCGCGGTTGTCGGCGCCGTGGCAGGTGGCCTGCACGATCACGTTTTTCTCAAAACCCAGATGGTCGCGCAGGGCAAAGAGTTGCGTTTTGGAGGCGTCACAGGGCGTGTACTTGCGCTCGGGCGCATAGGGAAACTCTGCACCGGGGCCAAACACGTGGCAATGGGCATCGACCGCGCCTGCGGGCAGCTTGAAAGTGGGCTTGGCCGGGCCGGTGTACCAGTCCATCCAGCCTGCGGTTTTGGTGAAATCACCCGAAGTAGGTTTGCTCATGGTGGCCTCAGTCGATGTATTTGAGACCAGCGGCCGCCAGCGGCTCGCGCATCTTGTACATGTCCAGCCCCAGCACGCCGGCAGCGAGCTTGGCACGTTTTTCGCCTTCAAAGCTCTCGCGCTTCTGCGCAGCTTCCAGCGTGGCGGCGGCGCGTGCGGCGGGTACACACACCACACCATCATCGTCCGCCACGATCACGTCACCGGGCGTGACCAGCATGCCTGCACAGACGATGGGAATGTTCACCGAGCCCAGCGTGGCCTTGATCGTGCCCTTGCTGCTGATGGCCTTGCTCCACACAGGAAAGCCCATGCGCTGCAGCTCTTTCACATCGCGCACACCGGCGTCGATGATCAACGCGCGTGCGCCACGGGCTTGGAAGGACGTGGCTAACAGGTCACCAAAGAAGCCATCGGTGCATTCGGCAGTGACGGTAGCCACCACGATGTCACCAGGCTGGATCTGCTCGGCGGCCACGTGCATCATCCAGTTGTCGCCGGGCTGCAGCAGCACGGTGACTGCTGTACCAGACACTTGCTGGCCGCTGTAGATGGGGCGCATATAGGGCTTGAGCAGGCCCACGCGGCCCATGGCCTCGTGCACGGTGGCGGAGCCGAGGGCGGCCAGGCCGTCTGCGGCTGCGCGGTCTGCGCGCGTGATGTTTTTGTAGACAACGCCTAGTTCGTACATATTCAACTCTCCTTGATATTTCTGACTGTATGTTCCGCGGCCCGCTCTAAACGCGCTCGCGAGGACAGGAGTGGGTGTGCGTTTTGCGGAGGTAAAGGAGGAGCCCGCAAAGCGGGCGGGGGACACGCAGCAAAACGTGCACCCACTCCTGTCTCACCATCGCAGCAACCTACCTGCCCTTTGCTTTCAGGCGCGTATCCAGGCGCGAGAAGACACGGCGTGTATTGCCTTCATAGATCTGCTGCTTCTCTGCAGCGCTCAGGATCGTGGAGGCTTCGATGTAACGCTTGGTGTCGTCGTAGTAGTTACCGGTGGTCGGGTCAATGCCGCGCACAGCACCAATCATTTCAGAGGCGAACAACACGTTCTTGACGGGGATCACCGTGTTGAGCAAATCAATGCCTGGCTGGTGGTACACACAAGTGTCAAAGTAGATGTTGTTGAGCACATGCTCGGTCAACAAAGGCTTTTTCATCTCCTGTGCCAATCCGCGGAAACGGCCCCAGTGGTAGGGCACGGCACCGCCGCCGTGGGGAATCAGGAACTTCAGTGTGGGGAAGTCCTTGAACAGGTCACCCTGGATGCACTGCATGAAGGCCGTGGTGTCCGCGTTCAGGTAATGCGCGCCGGTGGTGTGGAAACACGCGTTGCAACTGGTGCTCACGTGGATCATGGCCGGCAGGTCGTACTCCACCATCTTTTCGTAAATGGGGTACCAATGTTTGTCGGTCAGCGGGGGGCTGTTCCAATGGCCACCGGATGGGTCGGGGTTGAGGTTGATACCCACCGCACCGTATTCCTTAACGCACTTTTCCAGCTCGGGAATGCAGGTGGCCGGGTCGACACCGGGCGATTGCGGCAGCATGGCCACAGGAACAAAGCTGTCCGGGAACAGCTCGCTGACGCGGAAACAGAGTTCGTTGCAGATCGCTGCCCAAGTGGACGACACATTGAAGTCGCCAATGTGGTGGGCCATGAAACTGGCGCGTGGCGAGAACAACGTGAGGTCCGAACCACGCTCATTCATCAGCTTGAGCTGGTTGGTTTCAATCGACTCGCGCAACTCGTCGTCGCTGATCTTGAGGTCTGCCACCTTGGGGCCCAGTTCGGGCGTGTTGAGGTTGGCAATCTGTGCGTTGCGCCAATTTTCCAGCGCCTTGGGCGCCGTGGTGTAGTGGCCGTGGCAGTCGATGATCATCAGTGTCTCTCCTTGTTTGTATTTGTAGTAGGTGGCCTGTGGGCTCAGGCGGGTTCCATGCCCTGCCGTCGCTTGGCCTCTGCGGCATCGTTGGATGCCATGAAGGCCAGCAACGCCCGCCCGGCGGGCAACTGGCTGGAGCTGCTGCACAGCCCCGCTGAAAACGTGGTGGTGATCTGGATGGCGGGTGGCAACGGGCCCACCACGTCGATGCCTTGCAGGTGAATGAGTTCGCTGAGCTGCTGAAAACCCAGCGCCACCTGCCCTTGCGCCACCAGGCTGCCCACTGGCACACCGGGGGGCGCTTGCACCATGCGCTCGCGGATGGTGTCGGCAATGCCCCAGCGCTCAAACAGCTTGGCCAGCGCCACGCCGCTGGGGCCGGTGGAATAGCTGACGCTGGGCGCTGCCAGCACGGCCTGGCGCACCGCCTCTTCGCTCGAAATATCGGGGGCGGTGGTGCCCGCGCGTACGGCGACGGCTACACCGGAGAGGGCCAGGTCGACCTTGCTCTGCGCGTCGATATGCCCTGCGGCGATCAACTTGTCGATCGCGTCCGAAGCCAGAAAAACCATGTCAAACGCCTCTCCGGCCTGTACGCGTTTGGCCGCATCCACACCACCGACCGACTCAATGGCCACGCCCTGCCCCGTGCGCTGTGTATAGGCCTGCGTCAGCTCGGCCAGCAACTGGCGGGTGGCCATAGACGAAATACCTTGAAGCATGCTTTGCATGGTCGGTATTCTGGTCGCGCGGGTGGTATTTGATAAGTCAACGATGGCACTAGCAGCTATCACATATTGGCATAATCGGAGCGCAGCTATTCGCTGTTCTCACTTTCGGATGTAGACCACCACGATGGACCTCAAACAGCTGGAATACTTTGTACGCGTAGCCGAAATGGGCAGTTTCACGCGCGCGTCCATCGCGCTGGACGTGGCCCAACCGGCCCTGAGCCGCCAGATTCGCCTGCTGGAAGTGGAGCTGCGGCAAAACCTGCTGACCCGCAATGGCCGTGGCGCCGTGCCCACCGAGGCTGGCAAACTGCTGCTGGAACACGGCCGCGGCATCCTGCACCAGGTGGAGCTCACGCGTGAAGAGCTGGGTGCGGCGCGTGGCGCACTGGCGGGCCGGGTGTCCATTGGCCTGCCGCCCAGCCTGTCCAAGGTCATCACCGTGCCGCTGGTGAAGACTTTCCGCGAACAGATGCCCAAGGCCCAGCTCACGCTGACCGAGGGCTTCTCGGTGCAGATGCACGAAGGCCTGCGCGTGGGTAACCTGGACATGGCGGTGCTTTACAACCCCGAGCAGTCGGCCGATCTGGAAATGTCCACGCTGGACGAAGACGAGTTGTCGCTGATCTCTCCCAACCCGCTGGTGGGCCTGGCGTCCAAGGGCAAACGCACCGGCCGCGCCACCACCGCCATCAGCCTGGCCGAGGTGGCCGAACTGCCGCTGATCCTGCCCAGCCGGCCCAACGCCTTCCGCATCCTGCTGGAGGGCGAGATGATGACGATTGGCCGGCGCCCCAACGTGATGATGGAGGTGGACGGCCTCAACGCCATCCTGAATCTGGTGAAAGAAGGCATGGGCCACGCCGTGCTGCCCAGCTACACACTGAGCAACTTTGACAACCCCGACCCGTTCAGCGTGCAGTCCATCCACAGCCCGCGCATCATGAGCCAACTGATGCTGGTGTGGTCAGCGCGGCGACCTATCACCCAGACACAGAAAAAGGCCATGGAAGTGGTGACGCAGGTGGTGCTCAAGGCGATTGAGCGCTGAGGGTTGCGCCACACACTCGCGTCCGCCTCGTATTCCCCTCCGTTCGCCCTCCCTTCCGTTCGGGCTGAGCCTGTCGAAGCCTTCAATAGGTTCTTGACTGGCAAATGCGGCTTCGACAAGCTCAGCCCGAACGGGGAGATTTGCGCAGTCTTGTCTCAGGCCGTTTTTGCATAGCTGGTATCGCGTTATTCAACTTGCTGCGGCCCTGCCGAAACCCGCACACTGCGAGGCAATACTTACAACAGCCATCCAGGAGACTCGGTTCATGTCCAAATTCACTACAAAATTCATAGCTGCTTGCGCACTATCCATGGGGGCTGCAGGCCTTTTTTATACAAATTCTGCACTGGCGCAGGCTGCAGCCACTTACCCCAACAAACCCATCCGCCTGGTCGTGCCCTTCACACCCGGAGGCTCCACCGACATCCTGGCGCGCGCCATCGGGCAAAAACTCACCGAAGCCTGGGGCCAGCCCGTAGTCATTGACAACGTGCCCGGCGCAGGCGGCGCCATTGGAGCGGACAAGGTGGCCAAGGCGCCTGCCGACGGCTACACCCTGCTGATGGGCCACATCGGCACGCTGGCGGTCAACCCGTCGCTGTACCCCAACCTGCCCTATGACCCGGTCAAGAGCTTTGCGCCCGTGGCCTGGGTGGCGCGTGTGCCCAATGTGCTGGTGGTCAACGCCAGCCTGCCGGCCAAAAATGTGAAAGAACTCGTGGCACTGGCCAAGGCCAAACCCGGCCAGCTCAACTACGGCTCAGGTGGCAACGGCAGCGCAGCCAACCTGGCCACCGAATACTTCAAGCTGCAGACCGAAACCTCGCTGCTGCACATCCCCTACCGCGGCACAGCACCTGCGGTCAGCGATCTGATGGGCGGGCAAATCCAGGTCTTGTTCACCGGCGCACCGGCCGTGATCGGCCAGGTGAAAAGCGGCACCCTGCGCGCGCTGGCCGTCTCCAGCCCCGAGCGCCTGGAGAGCTTCCCCGGCGTACCGACCGTCGCAGAGTCAGGCTACAAAGGCTTTGAGGCCGACCAGTGGTACGGCGTGGTCGCACCCGCAGGCACGGCACCCGAGATCGTCGCCAAGCTGAACACACAGATCAACCTGTCGCTGTCCTCTCCTGAACTGAAAACCCGCCTCAACAACGAAGGTGCCATTGCCACACCCAACACGCCTGCCGTGTTCGGTCAGTTGATCGTGCGGGAGATTGCGCGGTGGAAGCCGGTGATTAGTGGGGGACGGGTTAAGGCGGATTGATTTGTCGGTGGGCTGACTTGGCTGTGGTCAGTTCGTCACTCACGTCAACTTTGGATTTGACCGGCACACCAAAGTGCCTGCACGTCTGTGTCGAACAACCTGTCAGCTGTCATTTCTTACCTCTTCCGGTCCAGAGCGGAATGCCAAGCAGCGCCAACAGCGGCCAGAAGAGGGCTCCAAGGATCTCAAATGGATTGGCCTCGCCAGCCGCCTCTTCAAACTGGAGTTGCTTGACGCCAGGCAACTCAGGATGCAATTGCCGCGCACGATCGATGTCTGACACCCTCGGAGTTGCCGAACACTCGCATAGAACGCATTGACTCCCCGAGGGTTTGTTCGGGCTCCCACAAGCAAGACAGCGCCAGACGTAACTCGGCATGATGGCTAACTTTGTATGGGCCGCAGAAACGCGGAATAACGTGGCCAAATATTCATTGTTGAGGCGTCCCTAGATTTAAGTCTTGGTTATATATCAGTCTGAAATCCTGTGCGGAGAGCTACCCGACCAACCCCGCAACAGCCCGCGCCGAAGCCACTGCGCTCTCCAGCAGCGGAATCCCCTGCGCCGCATATGAGCCGCAGAAAAACACGCACCGACCATCCTGCGCATGCAGCGCGTCCAGGCGTTGCAGGCGCTTGGCCGTATCCAGCCCGACCAGCGGGCGCTGCAGCGTGGTGTCTTGCAGCACCGTGGCAGCATCCGGTTCTTCAAACGGGTTGAGGGTCTGGAACACGGGACGTTCGCTCTGGTAGTCCGGCAGCAGACGGTTGACCCAGATGCTGACCATGGGCCGGTCCCACGCCGGGTCCAGCAGGTAGTTCACGGGCGCCCAGTCGCGCTGGTGCTTGGGTGCCAGGCGCGTGTCGTGGTGCATGAGGATGCGCACGCTGTCGTAACGGAAGCCTCCCAACACGGTGCGTTCTTCGCGGCTGGCGTCACTCAACATCGGCAGCACTTGGTTGGCCTGGGTGCCGAAGATCAGGGCGTCGAAATGCTGCGTGTGGCCGTCGGTGTGCTGCACACGCACGCCGTCTGGCGTGCGCTCTACCCGGGCAATGTCTGCATTCAGTTGCACCTTGGCGATGCGCTGGGACAGTGCATCGGCAATCGCGGTCGCGCCACCCACGGCGCGGTACACGGGTGATAGCAGAAAGCCGGGGGTGAAGTACTGGGCAATGGTGGTGGCCGGGTAGGCACGCACGGCTGCATGGCTAGCGGTGTTGATGCCGGCGAAACACGGCACCAGAAAACCATCCACAAATACGCGGGAGTAGCCCTGGCCATCCAGCCAGTCGCCCAAGGTGGTGCCTTGCAATGTACCGCTCGCCAGGGCCAGCGGCATCTGCACCATGAGGCGCCCCAGGTCACGCAGGATGCGCAGTGCGTCGGGCTGCAGGGCCACCGTGGGTGGCATCCAAGGCACGGTGCGGCCCAGCACGCGTGTGTTGCGGTAGCGGAAGTAGCTGTCACCGCCCCATTGGGCGAAGGACAGCGAAGCGTCCAGTGGCTGCAGCGCAATGCCGGCGTCGGCAAACAGGCGCATCAGGGCCTGGTAGTAGCCGGGGTAGATGACACGCAGCGGCACGTCCACCGCACCGCCGTCCAGATCAACGCGGTGCGCGCCGATGCCGATACGCGGCTGGCGCTCCAGCAGCGTGACATGGTGTTTGTCTCCAAGGTACCAGGCCGCGGCCAGCCCCGCCATGCCGCTGCCGATGATTGCTATTTTTTGTTGTCTCACGCCAGCATGGTAGTGCAGCGGGTGAACGGTTCTCTTGTGCGCCTCGCAACGGACACGGGGTAGGCGCTCTGCTCCGTGTCCCCCGCCCGCGGTGCGGGCTCCTCCTTTTACCTACGCAGAACACCCACCCCATGCCCGTTGCTGGAGGTCTGGCTGTTCTTGCCACCATGTCAAACCCGTTGGAAGATCAGGCGGGTTGTGCGTTTTGCGCAGGTAAAAGGAGGAGGCCGCAAAGCGGCCGGGGGACACAGAGCAAAACGTGCAATCCGCCTGGTCCAGCAGAAACCAAGGCAGCCCTCAAGAAGAAAGTTACTTCTTAAGCAACCGATCCGCGTAATCCTGCCAAGGCGCGTCCTTGGGCACGTCTGCAAACAAGCCCGTGCGCGCCTGATCCGCCACCCACTGCTGCTTGTCGGCAATGGCGCTGGCCATGGTGGGCGCAAAGCCGGCTTCGCTGACCGTACGCGCGGACTCCCGCATTTCCTCGGCACGGCGCTGGCCATGTTGCACGACGCGGCTGAAGAAATAGGCGCCCTGCTTTTCCCAGTCGATGGACGGGAAGGTTTCTGCCAGCGTGGGCAACACATGGTCTTCCACGCCATAAGCACGGGCGGTGCTGTAGCTCTCGATGACCAGCGCTTCCAGGCCCTTGATCATCACGCTGCGGCACATCTTGATGGCCGACGCCACGCCGATCTCGGTGGCCACGGCCTTGGCGTCCATGCCCATGGCATTGAGCAATACCGCAAGCTCAGCCGCCAGTGGACCGCCAAACAGCATGGGCACCTTGATGCCATAGGGCGGCACCGAGGTCATCACACCGGCTTCCACATAACGGCCACCCGCAGCCTCAATCAGCTTGGCGGCCTGCTGCTTGGTGCCGGGAGAGGCAGAGTTCAGATCGAGAAACACAGTGCCCGCCCGCAAATGGGGCGCCACCGCTTCTGCCACCGCCAGCGTGTTGGACGCGGTGACAGCCGAGATGATGAAGTCACTCTGCGCGCACAGCGCCTGCACACCGTCCACAGGCGTCACCTGCGCAGCTACGGTCTGTGCATGCATGGCACCACGTGTGAGGGTACCGTCCGCCAGCTTCAGGTCCCACACCTGGGTGGACTGAAAGTGGGCACGAAGACCGGCGCTGAAGATGCGCCCGACCTCGCCGTAACCCACGACGCCCAGATGCTGCAGTAGCAAGGCCATGTTTGCAGACCTTACAGCTTTGGAACACCCGCCTTGTTGATCACTTCGCTCCAGCGCTTGATTTCGCTGGACAACAGTTCGCCCAGCTTCTCAGGGCTGGAGCCACGGGCTTGCACGTTCAGTTCGTAAAGGCGTTTCTTCACATCCGGGCTGGCCAGCGCGGCTTGGGCTTCCTTGTTCAGGCGGGCGATGACGTCCTTGGGTGTTTTGGCGGGAGCCGCCAATGCGTTCCAGGAGGACACGTCGAAGTCCTTCACACCGCTTTGCATCAGTGTGGGCACATCGGGCAACTGGGGCGCACGGGCGTCACCCATCACAGCCAATGCACTCACTGCTTTGGACTGCACCTGGCCCATCATGGGGCCCAGAATTTCCACTGCCACATCGACCTGGCCGCCGCGCAGTGCGGTGATCACGGCCGGTGTGCCGTTGAAGGGAACGATCAAAAAGTCCAGGCCCGTGCGGGACTTGAACAATTCGGCCGCCAGATTCTGCGTGCTGCCGATATTGATGGTGCCCACATTGAGTTTGCCCGGGTGGGCCTTGGCATAGGCCAGCAGCTCGGTCATGGTCTTGAAGGGTGCGGTGGGCGATGCCAGCACCGCCAGATCGAAGTAGCCCAGGGTGGACACGGGCGCGAAGTCGCGCAATGCGTCAAACGGCAGGCTCTTGAACAGGCCCGCGCTCACCGCGGTGCCGTTGGACATCAGCAGCAGGGTGTGGCCGTCGGGATCGGCCTTGGCAACGGTGTCGCCTGCCACCACGCCACCGGCGCCAGGCTTGTTATCAATCACCACGGGCTGGCCCAGCGATTCGGACATTTTTTGCGCCACAGTGCGCGCGGTCAGATCGGCCACGCCGCCAGCACCAAAGGGCACCACGATGCGGATGGGTTTGGACGGGAAGGCCTGCGCCATGGCGGGGGCTACAGCAAAGGTGCCCAGACCCAGAATGGCGCCAGCGAGGATGGCTGTGAATTTCAAGCGTTTCATGTCTCAACTCCTTATGTAATATGCGCAAGCAGCTATCAAATCAATAGCAATTCAAAAAAAACAGACGGTTTAGCGTGCTACACCCAGCAGCTTGTCCAGCAGCGCAGGGTTCTCCTGCAAGCCCTTGGCCGTGCCACTGTGCACCACGGTGCCGCGGTCCAGCACGGCAGCGGTGTCGCTGATCGCCAGAATGGCCTGCGGGTGCTGCTCCACGATGATGGCCGAGAGGCCCTCTTCGCGGGTGATGCGGCGGATCGCCTTGAGCAGCTCCTGCACGATGATGGGCGCCAGGCCTTCGCAGGGTTCGTCCAGCAGCAGCAGCGTGGGGTTGAGCACCAGCGCACGGCCCACGGCCAGCATCTGCTGTTCGCCGCCCGACAACTGCGTACCCAGATTGGTCTTGCGCTCGGCCAGGCGGGGGAACAGCTCGTACACACGGGCCGGTGTCCACATCGCTGCCTTGCGGCCAGCGCGTGCGGGGCGGGCCACAGCGGTCAGGTTCTCGTCCACCGTGAGCGACTTGAAGATGTTGCGCTCTTGCGGCACCCAGCCAATACCGGCCGCGGCACGTTCGTGCTGCGGCAGCTTGTGCAGCGCCGCGCCGCCAAGGGCAATGGTTCCGCCATGCTGGCGGGTCGCTCCGGCCAGGGTGTTCATGAACGTGGTCTTGCCCGTGCCATTGCGCCCCAGCAGGGCCAGGGTTTCACCTTCGTTGAGGCGGATGGACACGCCGTTCAGCACCACGGCTTCGCCGTAACCTGCGGACAAATCTTCGACTTTCAGCAACTCGGTCATGCGTGCACCTCTTCGCCTTCGGCGTGGCCCAGGTACACCACCTTGACCTGCGGGTCATTGGCGATCTGCTCCGGGTCGCCTTCGGTGAGCACCGTGCCGTTGACCAGCACCGTCATGCGTTTGGCAAAGCTGAAAACCAGATCCATGTCGTGTTCAATCAAAAGAATGGAGACGTCCGAAGGCAAGGCGGCCACGGTTTGCAGCAGCTCTTCGCGTTCACCGGCGGGCACACCGGCTACGGGTTCGTCGAGCAACAGCACGCGCGGTTCGCAGGCCAGCGCAATCGCAATCTCCAGCAAACGGCGTTTGCCGTAGGCCAGCACACGGGTTTCCTGCGCCATGACTTCGGTCAGGTGGAATTGCTCCAGCAACTGCTCGCAACGCTCGGTCACGTTTTTGTTGCCGCCCAATGCCTTCCACCACTGGCCGCCCAGGCCGCGGTGCTGGCTGACCACCATGGCCAGGGTTTCCAGCGGCGTAAGGGTGTCAAACAGCTGGTTGATCTGGAAGGTGCGCACCATGCCGCGGCGCACACGTTGGTGCGGGGCCAGGTTGGTGATGTCCTGGCCTTCGAGGATGATCTTGCCTTCGGTGGGCTGCAGCACGCCGGTGAGCAAATTGATCAGCGTGGTTTTGCCCGCGCCATTGGGGCCGATCAGCGCATGGCGTGCGCCCTGGTGCAGGTTCAGCGTGACGTTGTTGGTGGCGGTGATGCCACCAAACTTCATCACCAGGCCCTGCGCGCTCAGCACGGTAGAAGTGGAAGGTTTTGTCATGGAAGTGCTCATGCCTTGCCTCCCTTCTGGAACCAGGTCCAGGGGCGCACCAGGCGTTCACGGCCCACCAGCACCAGCACCACGAGGAACAGGCCGATCCAGAAAGTCCAGTACTGGGGGGTAATGTTGGAGATGAAATCCTGCATCAGCTTGAAGACCACGGCCCCGGCCACACCGCCGTAGAGCCAACCCACGCCGCCAATCACCAGCACCAGCATCACGTCGGCCGAGCGGTGAAACTCGAACACGTCGAGCGACGCAAAGCCTGTAGTCTGCGCCAGCAAGGCACCCGCCGCACCGGCACCTGCGGCGGCCACGGTGTAAACCACCGCCAGGCGGCTGGACACCGGGATACCAATGGCCATGGCACGCAGGCGGTTGTCACGGATCGCCTTGAGCGTGGAGCCGAACGGCGAGCTCACAAAACGTCGCGCAATCACAAACAACACCAGCAACACCGCCAGCGAATACCAGGCCGAAGTCTGCCCGGCCAGGTCGAACTCAAAACGTCCCAGCACCGGGCCCATCATCACACCTTGCAGGCCGTCAGCACCGCCCGTGAGCCAGTCGAGTTTATTGGCCAGCTCCATCAAGATCAGGCCCACGCCCAAAGTCACCATCAGGCGAGTCAGGTCCGTGCCGCGCTGGATGGTGACGCTGCAAATGGCGCCCAATACTGCGGAGGTAGTAATACCCACCGCCAGGCCCACCAGCGGGTCGGGCATCACGTGTTTGGCGAATAGCGCGGCCGAGTAAGCACCCATGCCAAAGAAAGCGGCGTGGCCCAGCGAAACGATACCGGTGTAACCCAGGATCAGATCGAGCGACAGCGCAAACAACGCCACGATGGCAATCTCGTTGATGATCAGCGCGTGGCTGGACAGCACCCAGGGCGACGACAGCGCGGCGGCCCACAGCAGCACTTCCCACCAGCGCCAGCGGCTCTTGTGCAGCAGCACGTTCTGGCTGGCGGAGTGGTTAGTCGATTGGACAGGGGTCGATGGCGTGCTCATGACTTGCCTCCCTTGCGCACAAACAGGCCTTGCGGACGCCACACCAGGATCACAATCATCAGGCTGTAGACGATGAACGCGCCGAGTTTGGGGATGTAGTACTTGCCGGCCACGTCGGCAATGCCCAGCAGCAGCGCCGCGAGCAGCGGGCCGGTGATGCTGGAGGTGCCGCCCACGGCGACCACGATCAAAAAGTAAATCATGAATTTCAGCGGAAAGGTGGGGTCCATGCCCAGCACGTCGGCGCCCAGTGCGCCGCCCAGACCGGCCAGACCTGAGCCCACCGCAAAGGTGGAAAGGAAAACCACATTGACATTGATGCCCAGACCCGCGGCCACACGCTGATCATCGACCGAGGCGCGCAGGCGGCTGCCAAAGCGGGTTTTGGTCAGGATGTACTGCAGCGCAACCGTGAGCGCCGCGCAGACCGCGATGATGAACAGGCGGTAGTGACCCATGCCCAGCATCCAGGCGCCCTCACCCAGTTCGGTGCGGCCCTTGAGCCATTCAGGCAACTGCAGAATCTGCTGGGTCGAGCCCACAAAGTAATCCACGGCAGCCACGGCCATGAAGGTCAGGCCGATGGAGAACAAGACCTGGTCCAGATGCGGCTTGTGGTACAGCGGGCGGTACAGCGTGCGTTCCAGTACAGCGCCCAGCAAGGCAGCCCCCAGGAACGCGGCCGGCAGGCACAGCAGGAATGGAACATCCAGGCGTTGCATCAGCAGCACGGTGATGTAGCCCCCCACCATCGCAAAGGCGCCGTGGGCCAGGTTGATGAAATTCATCAGCCCCATGGTCACGGCCAAGCCTACTGCCAGGATGAACAGCAGCATGCCGTAAGCAATACCGTCAAAAAGTATGGTCAACATAATTCAGCGAAAAAAAAGCGAAGGGGCGGCCCATCGCTTTTTTGGTTAATACATGCAAGAAGGCCTTGCGGCCACGCTTAACGCGCCTTGCCTGGGTCCTTGACGTCCTTGATCACGTCGAATTCGATGTTGTAGAGCTGGCCGTCTTTGCGTTCCACCTTGCGCAGGTAGATGTTTTGCACCACGTCGCGGGTTTGCGCGTCGATGAACATCGGGCCGCGTGGGCTCTCGAAGATCTGGCCCTTCATGGCGGCCAGCAGTGCATCACCGCCGCCGTTGCCCTTGGTGACCTTGAGTGCTTCGTAGATCACGCGCATGCCGTCATAACCGCCCACCGCCATGAAGTTGGGGCGCAGGCCCTTGTTGGCCTTCTGGAAGGCGTCGACAAACTTCTTGTTCAGTGGCGATGGGTGGGCAGCGGAGTAGTGGTGCGACGTGACCACGCCCAGGGCGCCGTCGCCCATGTCGTTCAGTTGATCGTCATCGGTCACGTCACCGGTGCCGATGAGCTTGATGCCGGCCTTGTCCATGCCGCGCTCCAGGAACTGCTTCATCACCGCAGCGCCTGCGCCAGACGGCACAAACACAAACAGTGCATCAGGCTTCAGGTCACGCACTTTTTGCAGGAAGGGGGCGAAATCGGGGTTGCGCAAAGGCACGCGCAGGGACTCGGTGATCTGGCCGCCGTTGAACAGCATGCGTTCCTTGAAGAACTTCTCGGCATCGATGCCGGGGCCGTAGTCGGAGACCAGCGTCACCACCTTCTTGATACCGTTCTTGGGTGCCCAGTCGGCCAGTGCCACAGATGCCTGGGGCAGCGTGAAGCTGGTGCGCACCACGTACGGCGAGGCTTCGGTAATGCTGGAGGTAGCCGCAGCCATCACCACCAAAGGGGTCTTGGACTGCGTGGCAATCGCGGCGGTCGCCAGGGCGGAAGGCGTGATGCCCATGCCGGCCAGCACATTGACCTTGTCGTTGACGACCAGTTCTTGGGCCAAACGTTTGGTCACGTCAGGAATGCTGGTGTCGTCCTTGATGATCAGTTCGACCTTCTTGCCTCCGATCATGTCGCCGTTTTGCGCCATGTAAAGTTTGGCCGCCGCTTCGATCTGGCGCCCGGTCGTGGCCTGTTGACCCGTCATGGGCAGGATCAGACCGATCTTGAAGGTATTGCTTTGGGCCATGACCTGGCCACCGGCCAATGCCAGCACTGCGAGTGCGGTGGCATTGAGGAATTGTCGCTTTTGCATCTTTTGTCTCCTGCGGGTTATCTAGGGGTAACGGCCTGTGCGCACTATGGCCTCAAAAACAGAGCGTCGCAATAGTAATTTCAGACTCTTAGTTATAACAGTTTGAAATAACTAGGCCGCGGCGTCGAAGCGGTCCGGGCGGTAGGCGCTGTCCAGTGTAATGCGCCCCACCACACGTGACACACAGATGCAAATGCGCTGGTTCTGCTGCTTCTCGTGGGTGCTCAAAAACACGTCGCGGTGGTCAATCTCACCCTCCACCGCCAACACGTCCATCGCGCAAAGGCCGCACTCGCCGCGCCGGCAATTGGACAGGGCCTGCACACCGGCCATCTCAATCGCATCCAGCAGGCTGCAATCGGCGGCCACGGTAATGTCTATCTGCTGGCGCGGTATCTGCACCTGAAACGCCTGTGGCGCGAGCCGTCCGCTGCTGCCAAAGGTCTCAAAACGCAGGTCGGCCACGGGTCGGTTGGCCTGTGCCCAGGCTTGGCGCGCGGCATCCAGCATGGAGACCGGGCCGCAACACATCAGTTGCGCACCAGCGGGCAAGGCGGCAATCTCGCTGGCAAAGTCAATACGCTCCCCATGCGCGGACACGTGGGTCTGCAGGCGCTCGCCCAGAGCCTCGCGAAGCGCCTCAACATAGGCCAGCTCTTCGTCCGAGCGCGCGGCCAGCAGCATGCGCACCTGGGCACCCCGCTGCGCCAGGGTCTGCGCCATGCGCACCAGAGCCGTCACGCCCACACCACCGGCCACCAACAGGTAGGCGGGCGCTTGCAGGCTCAGCGGAAAATCGTTGCGCGGCTCACCCACACGCAGGCGGTCGCCCACGGCCAGCTGCCACATCGCCATCGATCCTCCTCGGCCCTGCTCCAGGCGTTTGACGGCAATGCAGCAGGTCTGGCCTTCAGGTGCGCTCACCAGCGAATAGGTGCGGGTTTGCGGCCGGCCGTTCACCAGCAGCTGCACCGGCAGGTGGGCGCCGGGACCGTGGGCAGGTGAAGACACCGGGGCTGGCGCCTCCAGCGCCAGGGTGAACTCGCGCACCGTGGGTGTGATGTCGCGGTACGACTGAACGCGGGCGTCTGCCCAATACAGATTGGTCGCCATGGCCTTATCGCCCTCCCACGTCGCTGCGCTTGCGGATCAGGCGCACACCGGGCATCTGGTCCAGGCGCTGGCTTTGCACCGCCTCACGCAGATTGCGCTGGGCGATGCGCGAGTGTTCGCGCATCAGGCTTTCGGCCCGCGTACCCTCGCGCCGCTCAATCGCGTCCAGCACCTGCCAGTGCTGGTCCTGCGCCACGATCAGCATGTCGCGCGCTTTGGGGCTGTTGGCCTGCACCACGACAAAACCCGAGGGCGAGGCGAAAGGCAGGCTGCACACACGCTCCAGTTCCCGCGCAATGACCGAGCTGTCGGCCATTTCACTGAGCAGGGTATGGAAGCGTGCATTCAGGTCCACATACTGCGAAAACGACTCGTCGTCGAGCGCACTCTGGCCCAGCACCGCATCGATGGCACGCAGGCACTCGCGGGCCTCGCTCACGACCACCGGCGCCGCGCCGCGCTCGGCCGCCATGCGCGCGGACAGACCCTCCAGCGTGCCGCGCAATTCAATCGCCTCGGACACATCCCGCTCCGAAAACGTCTTGACGGCATAACCGCCGTTGGGCAGCGCGTCCAGCAAACCTTCCTGCTCCAGCCGCATCAGTGCGGCGCGGATGGGGGTACGGGAGAAGCCCAGCTTTTCCACAATCGACAGCTCGGCAATGCGCGTTCCGCCGGGCAAGTCACCCGCCAGAATCATCTCGCGCAGACGCAACAGGGCCTGCACCTGTACGCTGGATTGGCCTGTAGCCCCCGCCTCTATTGCGGGAGCAGCTATAAGTTTGGTAGCAATTGCCATTGATCTTCTTTCTGACTCAGGCCACGGAACGGATGGGAATCACGCCCGATGCAGCGGCTTTCCCGCTCTGCTCACGCGCCACCAGCCCGTCGATCAGGCGGCGCGCCCACATGGAACCCGCGTCGATGCCGAGGTTGTAGAAGGCGTAGTCGGGCCGTTCGTCAATGGCCTTTTGTTGCGCTTCGAGCACCAGCTCATCCTCGCGGAAGATGTTGGCCACGCCTTCGCGCAGCTTGTGCGTCAGGGCCTGTTCTCCCAGACAGTAGTTGCGCGCAAAGGCCCAGAAGTACAGGCAGGTGCCATCCGTCTCGGGCGTGATGGTGTTGAGCACAAAGCCGTTCACGCCACGCTGGCGCTGGCTCAAGGAGGCATCACCCTGGTTGCCGCCGGGCGGGATGGCGCCGGTGCCGGCCTCCGCCACCCCCACGTCAATGGTCACGGTGCACGGCGCTTCAAACCGGATGATCTGCCAGCGGTCCACCGGGCCTTCGTAACCCAGCGCATGTTTGATCTGGCCCGCCCAGAACGGTGGCGCGTCGATGTTGTCCATCCAGCGTGTCACGGTGGCGGTGCGGTCACCATGGGTGGCCACAAACGGCGCTTCGGCCACGGCGCGCTGGCCGATGCTGGAGCCGTGCACAAAGGTTTCGTGGGTCAGGTCCATCAGGTTGTCCACCACCAGGCGGTAGTCGCACTGCACACGGATCATCTTGCCGTCCCCCGCCCAGGCGGGGTCGTCGTTCCAGTGCAGGTCCGGCACCAGTGCGGGGTCTGCCTTGGCCGGGTCGCCCGGCCAGATCCAGACGAAGCGGTGCTTTTCAATGACCGGGTAGCTGCGCACACAGGCGCTGGGGTTGATGGTTTCCTGGCTCGGCATATGCGTACAGCGCCCCTGAGCGTTGTAGACCAGCCCGTGGTAACCGCAGGTGACTTCGTCCCCATCGAGATGCCCCAGCGAGAGCGGCATCAGGCGGTGCCAGCAGGCGTCTTCGAGCGCCGCCACTGTGCCGTTGAGCTGGCGGTACAGCACCAGCTTCTGGTTGCAGATGGTGCGCGGCATCAGGCTGCGGGCCACTTCCACATCGTAGGCAGCGGCATACCACGCGTTCAAGGGGAAAGAAGAGTTTTGGGTTTTCATGGATACACAATGTATACATAAATGCCAAATTTCTCAACAAAAATAGCCTTTCAGACTTTCTATCTGGTATTCCTGTATTCAATAACCCGACTTAAACCTGCCTTAACATCACACCAAGAACAACCCTACAGGAGACCTTCATGACCCGGTTACCCGCCCATTACGACCACGTCGGCAGCTTTTTGCGTCCCAAGTACCTGCTGGACGCGCGTGAACAAAAGGCCCAGGGCACCATCAGCGCCGAGCAACTGCGTCTGGTGGAAGACAAGGCGATTGCCGAGATCGTGAAATTCCAGGAAGACGTGGGCCTCAAGAGCATCACCGACGGCGAGTTCCGCCGCACTTACTTCCACATCGACTTTCTGGAGCAGATCGGCGGCGTCAAGACGGACATCCCCGTCACCATCATCCGCCCCGATGGCACACAAGAACTCGCGCCACCCGTGATGCGCGTGATCGACAAGGTGCGCCACGTCAAGGACATCCAGCTCGCCGACTTCCAGTACCTCAAGTCGCAGGTCAGCGCGGGCAACACGCCCAAAGTCACCATCCCCTCCCCCACCATGCTGCACTTCCGCGGTGGCCGTGCCGGCATCAGCCGTGAGGCTTACCCCGAGCTGGACCCGGCGTTCTACGACGACGTGGCCAAGGCTTATGGCGACGAATTGCGCAGCCTGGCCGCTGCCGGCTGCACCTACGTGCAAATGGACGACACCAACCTGGCCTACTTGTGCGACGAGAAGATGCGCGAAGCCGCCCGCCAGCGCGGTGATGATCCCAACGAGCTGCCCCACCGTTATGCGGCGTTCATCAACAAGGTGGTCGCCCAGAAGCCCGCAGGCATGTTGCTGGGCATGCACCTGTGCCGCGGCAACTTCAAGAGCACCCACGCCGCCAGCGGCAACTACGAACCCGTGGCCGAAGCCCTGCTCAAGGAAATGAACCTCGACGCCTACTTCATGGAATACGACGATGACCGCAGCGGCGACTTCAAACCTTTGCGTTTCCTGCCCAAGGGCAAAACCGTGGTGCTGGGCCTGGTGACCACCAAGTTTGGCGCCATGGAAAGCAAGGACGACCTGAAGCGCCGTATCGACGAAGCCGCCCGTTACGCGCCCATGGACCAACTGGCCCTGTCACCCCAGTGCGGTTTTTCCAGCACGGTGCATGGCAATGACATCGCCGTGGAAGCCCAGCGCGACAAACTGCGCCTGGTGGTGGAAACAGCACGGGAAGTCTGGGGCGACTGAACCCCACGCTGACCAACAAAAAAGGGGCCTCGGCCCCTTTTTTGTTGTGGCTGCTGCCGCAAGCGGCAATCAGCGTGGCTCTTGTGGCGCCTGAGGTGCAGCCGGAGCGGCCTTGGTGCTCATGCGTCCGGTACCGTTGTTCACAGTCCATGGGATGCTGGCAGTCTTGTTCAGGGTCTGGTCGGCCTTGGTGAACAGCGCGTGCCAGAAGAAGCCCGCCTGAATGGAAATCACCGAGAACAGCAGGTAACTCTGAGAACTCGACGCCAGCCACAGGTTGTAGGTAGGCAAAAAGACAAACGGAGAAACCATCAGCGGGATCAGGATGCGTGGCACCTGCATCGCATCCAGCCCCTTGCCCTGGTTGAACAGGTCCCAGTAGTAATTGGTGAACATGCCCAGCACCATCCAGCAGGCCAGATGCCATGCAAACACGATGCCGTGGTTGCGCACCAGCAGCGTGATCCAAGGGGCAGAAGCGTCATCTGCGTTCACGATCAACACCATGAACACGCCGGTGGCGATAAACACCACGAGGTAAATGAACATCAGGAATTTGAGAGCTCTGGACATGGTTTCCCCGGGTGAAGTGGCGGTGCGAATGGATTGCGCGCTATCTTACCGGTGAAAAGGGGCGCTCGGAGCGTTCCTTTTCGGGTGGATCGGGCTGTTTCACGCCGGGTTGGGCTTGCCTACGATGAGGGGTTGGATGTTTTGGGATGTCGGGGTGTGCGCCCGACAGCGCACTCACTTTCTTTGCTTCGCCAAAGAAAGTAAGCAAAGAAAGGCGAGCCGGATTCGTCGGCCCTTCGCTTCGCTACGGGCACGCTGCGTTGCTCGGTTTGTGCGGGGTCTGGCTCGAACTCGCTTCGCTCAAACAATCGCCAGCCCTAGTCCGCCCAAACCTGCGCTACTCGCCTCCTCATTACGGCGCAAACCAAGTAGCCGAAGACCAAACACCCGGGTACCAAATACCGAACTTCGTCCGCGCTACGCGCGGACGGGTATTCATCTCGCTTGGCCGAGCGCAGCGATGGCACGTGAATCGCCCCAGTCCCTTCTGTATGCGCCGAGGAGCGCAGTGGTCAGTGGATCTGGGCTGGCGATTGTTTGAGCCCAAAGGGCGAGTTCGAGCCAGACCCCACTGAACCCGAGCACCGCAGGTTGCCCGCAGTGCAGCGGAGGGTCGCAGACAGTAGGTCGCCTTTCTTTTGGTGACTTTTCTTTGGCGAAGCAAAGAAAAGTTACTGCGCTGTCGGGCGCATATCCCGACACGCCAAGCAAGAAAAAACGCCCCTCAAACACCAACCATCAAATCAACGGAACACCAGTCTTAGCCTGCAACTCATCCCGAGTCACTCCAGGCGCCAACTCCACCAATTTCAACCCCTCAGCCGTCACATCCATCACAGCCAGGTCCGTGATGATGCGGTCCACCACACCCACGCCAGTCAGCGGCAAGGTGCAAGTCGGCAATATCTTCAGATCTTCGGTGCCGTCCTTCTTCTTGGCCACGTGTTCCATCAGCACGATCACGCGTTTGACGCCGGCCACCAGGTCCATCGCCCCGCCCATGCCCTTGACCATCTTGCCGGGGATCATCCAGTTCGCCAGATCGCCCTTGGCACTGACTTGCATGGCGCCCAGGATGGACAGGTTGATCTTGCCGCCGCGGATCATCGCAAAGCTTTCGTGGCTGCCAAAAATACTGGAGCCCTTGATCGTGGTCACGGTTTGCTTGCCGGCGTTGATGAGGTCGGCGTCCACTTCGTCTTCGGTGGGAAACGGGCCAATGCCCAGCATGCCGTTCTCGCTCTGCAGCCAGACTTCCTTGGTCGTTGGCACGTGGTTGGCCACCAGCGTGGGGATGCCAATGCCCAGATTCACGTAAAAACCGTCTTCGAGTTCTTGTGCAGCGCGCGCTGCCATTTGGTCTTGTGTCCAGGCCATGATCAGACTCCCGCTTTCTCAGAAATAGTACGTTTCTCAATGCGCTTTTCGGGCTTGGCATTGAGCACGATGCGGTGCACATAAATGCCGGGCAGGTGCACCTGGTCCGGCGGAATGTCACCGGTCTCGACGATCTCTTCGACTTCCACCACGGTGATCTTGCCCGCCATCGCCACCGCCGGATTGAAATTCCGCGCGGTGAAGCGAAACTGCAGGTTGCCAGACTTGTCAGCACGGTGCGCCTTGACCAGCGCCACATCGGGCACCAGCGCGCGTTCCATCACATAAGTCTCGCCGTCAAACTCGCGCAGTTCCTTGCCCTCGGCCACCATGGTGCCCACACCGGTCTTGGTGAAAAAGGCCGGAATGCCAGCGCCGCCAGCACGCAGCTTCTCGGCGAGCGTGCCCTGCGGGGTGAATTCCAGCTGCAGTTCGCCTGCCAGGTACTGGCGCTCAAATTCCTTGTTCTCCCCTACGTAGGAAGAAATCATCTTCTTGATCTGGCGGGTTTCCAGCAACTTGCCCAGGCCGAAACCGTCGACACCGGCGTTGTTGGAGATGGCCGTCAGGTCCTTGACGCCACTTTCTTTCAGCGCGTCGATCAACGCTTCGGGAATGCCGCACAGGCCGAAGCCGCCCACGGCCAGCAACTGGCCGTCTTTCACGATGCCTTCAAGCGCCTTTGCGGCGCTGGGATAGATTTTGTTCACTGCCGTGTCTCCAATAATGAAATCAGTGACCGTACGATACTACGTAACCATATACGTAGTTCTTCGTAAAGCCCAACCCTAGTACTCCGTTGCCCCCATGGACATCGATTACCGCCTCGCTTTCGATATGGCCCCCGTGGGCCTGGCCCTGTCGCGCAACCGCGCCATCATCGACTGCAACCAGCGCCTGTGCGACATGTTTGGCGTGGAGCGCGAGCAGCTGATTGGCGAATCCTTCCAGGTGCTTTACCCCAGTGCCGACGAATACGAACGCACCGGCGCGCGTATCAGCCCCATCCTGAACCGCGACGGAACCTACGCCGACGACCGCATCATGAAGCGGGTGGACGGCCAATACAAGGGCGAAACTTTCTGGTGCCACGTGACCGGCCGCGCCCTGAACCGCGACGCGCCGCACGAGGCTGGCATCTGGAGCTTTGAGGACCTCAGCGCGCGCCGCCCGGTGCAAGCCGAGCTGACCGCGCGCGAGCGCGAGGTCGCAGCCCACCTGATGCAGGGTCTCACCTCCAAACAGATTGGCAAAACCCTGACCATCAGCCACCGCACCGTAGAGATTTATCGGGCCCGGTTGATGCGCAAGTACAAAGCCAGCACCACCGCCGATCTGGTGCACCGGCTGACTGCGGGTTGAGTCGGGCCTGAGCACGCTATCAGGGTTCACCCTGCGCTGGCATACACGATTGTTCAAAGGAAGGAAGTCCTTTAGACTGCAAAAACACAAATGCAGGGGGAGCTTCGTTCATGTCAGCAGTCTGGACGCCTCCAACGTCTGCTGTTACCCCATCGGTAGAGCCCGAGGTGGTAGCGGCACATGTTGCTGTGCGATATCAATTGTTATGGCTTGCGGCAGGGGTCACGCTGGTGTCTGGCTGCCTGCTGGCATTGACACTGGCTCACCTGCGGACCGAGGCCATCACATCCGGCAGCCGACTGACTGAATCGCTGGCCAAGGTGATTGAAGAGCAAACCACCCGCACCTTCCAGTCCACCGAACAAACCCTGCAGCTCACTGCCCTGCGCCTGGCCCAACTGGAGCTCTCGGGCAGACTGAACGAAGACTCGGCACGCCAGCTTCTGCGCCAGGAACTCCAATCCCTTCCCTTCGCGCGGATTGTCTGGGTGACCGATGCCAAAGGGCGGCTGATCTATGACACCAATGTGGGCAACATCGGTGCCGACCTTTCCGCCACCGAGTATTTCAGGGAGCTGCAAGCCCGGCCGCAAACGCCTTTCCTGATCGGTACACCGGCCAAAAGCCGCCTGGATGGCAAATGGCTGATACCCGTGGCACTGCCGCTGAAAACTGCAGACGGTCGCTTCAAGGGCACGCTGGCCACGGCGGTCGATCCCCTCTATTTCGACGCCTTGTGGAAAACCATTGACTTGCGCACTGATGGTGCGGTGACCCTGTTTCGCCGCGACGGTGTGCTGATGATGCGCAGCCCGTTTGATGACTCCACCATGGGCAAGCGTTACCCCAATGCCGTGTTATTCAAGGACATGCTGCCCCGCAGTCCCGCGGGCAGCTTTCAGAGTGTCAGCTCGATCGATGGCATCGCCCGCATGTTTGCCTACCGGAGCCTGTCCGCACAGCCCGAGTTTGTGGCCGTGGTCGGTTTGTCCTACGACGTACTGCTGAAACCATGGCGCGATCTCGCCGCGCTGGCAGCCGCCATCTGGCTGGTGGCTGCGGCATGCGGCACCTTGATGTGCCTGTTTCTAGCACGGGCCTGGCGGCGGCAAGTCGCGGCACAAACTGAAGCCGGGCGGCTGGCACACCGCCTGCGGCTGGCCACCGATGCGGCCTCCGTGGGCATCTGGGATTGGGACATTGCCCGCACCGACCAGTGGTACGCCAGCCCCACCTACTTCACCATGCTGGGCTACGACCCGGAAGAGGGTTTTGCCGACCGCCAGCAGTGGATCGAACGCCTGCACCCGGAGGACCGCGAAGCCGTGAATGCCCGCATCCAGGCCGTCCTGGCCGGTGCCGACCTGCCCTATGAATACGAAGCCCGCCTGCGCCACGCAGATGGCCGCTACCGCTGGGTCAGAGTGGTCGGGCGGGTACTGGCGCGTGATGCAGAGGGCAAAGCCATACGCCTGATGGGTGTGCGGCTGGACATCACCGCGCAAAAGCAGTCCGAGGAGAAACTGCGCCAGAGCGAGCAGAGCCTGTCCATCACCCTGAACTCCATCGGCGACGCCGTCATTGCCACCGATACGGCAGGCCACATAGTGCGCATGAACCCGACCGCGGAACGCCTGACGGGATGGCCCCTATCGGAGGCCACAGGCAAACCGCTGACCGAAGTGTTTCGCATCATCAACGCGCAGACACGCGCGCCTTCGCTCAACCCGGTGCAGTTGGTCATTGAAAAAGGCGAAGTCGTCGGGCTGGCCAACCACACGGCGCTGCTGGCGCGCGATGGCCCGGAGTACCAGATCTTCGACAGCGCAGCGCCCATCCGTGATGCGGGCGGCCAAATCGTGGGCGTGGTGCTGGTCTTCAGCGATGTCACCGAACAATACCGGGTGCGCGAAGCCCTCGCCACCAATGTGGAGCTGCTGGAGCGCATCGGCGAACTGGCCAAGGTCGGCGGCTGGGACCGTGATCTGCGCACCATGCAATCGTTCTGGTCTGCAGAGACCTGCCGGATCCACGACCTGGACCCGTCGACCACCCCCAGCCAGGACGAGGCCATCTCCTTTTATGCGCCCGAAGCCCGCCCCACCATCGCCGCGGCCGTACAGGCAGCCATTGACGACGGCACCGCCTGGGACCTGGAGCTGCCCGTGATCACCGCCAAGGGCCGGCACATCTGGGTCCGAACCCAGGGCTTCCCGGTGATGGAAGACGGACGTGCCGTCAAGCTGGTGGGTGCATTCCACGACATCACCGAACACCGGATGGCGCAGATCGCCGTGCGGCAAAGCGATAGCCGTTACCGCACGCTGTTTGAATACGCCCCCGACGGCATCGTGATTGCCGATAGCCAAAGCTACTACCTGGATGCCAATGACAGCATCTGCCGCATGCTGGGTTACACCCGCGAAGAGCTGATCGGACTGCACGCTTCTGACATTGTGATGCCCACGGAAGTCCCGTATATCGGGGCGGCGCTGCAGGCTATACAGACCGCGCCTGACTACCACCGTGAGTGGCAGTTCCGACGCAAGGACGGCAGCACCTTCCCTGCTGAAGTGATCGCCACCGGCATGCCCGACGGCAACCTGATGGCGATGATCCGCGACGTCACCGACCGCAAGCAGGCAGAAAACGCCCTGCGCGAATCGGCCCTGCACACGCAGTCCATCCTGGACAACATGGTGGATGGCGTCATCACCCTCAATGCGCAGGGAGAAGTCGCATCCTTCAACCAGGCCGCCTGCAGCATCTTTGGCTATACGCCGGAAGAAGTCATCGGCCGCTCCGCCACCCTGTTCCTGAGCGGCCCGGACCAGGACAACGCCCCCAACCAGCTCGCCGACCAGTTTGCCGACATCGCACAGGGCCGGTCCATCGTGGCGCGCGAGCTGGAAGTCTGGCGCAAGGACGGCAGCCTGTTCCCGATCCACCTGTCCATGTCGCGCGTGTCCCGCGACGGGCAGGCCACGCTGATTGCCATCGTGCGCGACATCACGCAGCAGCGCCAGGACGAGGAGGAAATCCGCCGTCTGGCCTTTTACGACTCGCTCACCGGTCTGCCCAACCGCCGCCTGCTGATGGAGCGGCTCAAGCAGGCCATAGTCACCTCGCACCGCACCGGCAAACACGGCGCGCTGATGTTCCTGGACCTGGACCACTTCAAGCTGCTCAACGACACCCAGGGCCATGACGTGGGCGACCTGCTGCTGCGCCAGGTGGCGCTGCGGCTGCAGGCCTGCGTGCGTGACGGTGACAGTGTGGCCCGCCTGGGCGGTGATGAATTTGTGATCCTGCTGGAAGCGCTGAGCACGCAGCCCCATGAGGCGGCCACCCAGGCCGAGGTCATCGCCACCAAACTGCTGGACATTTTTCATGTGACGTTCAATCTCAACGGCTACCGTTACGACAGCACCCCCAGCATTGGCATCGTAGTGTTCTCGGGCAACGCGGAAACCATGGACGACCTGCTCAAGAAGGCAGACCTCGCCATGTACCAAGGCAAGTCGGCTGGCCGCAACACGGCGCGCTTTTTTGACCCCGCCATGCAGGCCGCAGTCGCCGCGCATGAGGCGCTGGAGAAAGACCTGCGACGCGGCCTCCTGAACCAGGAGTTTGTGCTGCACTACCAGATCCAGGTCAACCGGCAGGGGGAGCCCATCGGCGCCGAAGCCCTGGTACGCTGGAACCACGCCGAAAAAGGCCTGATCACGCCCTACCACTTCATCGCGCTGGCCGAACAGACCGGACTGATCCTGCCGCTGGGGCAGTGGGTTCTGGTGACTGCCTGCAGCCAACTGGTGATATGGGCGGCCGACCCGCGCACCGCAGCGTGGACGCTGGCCGTGAACGTCAGTGCCTCGCAGTTTGCACAGGCCGACTTCGTTGCCAACGTGGCGTATGCGCTGCAGGCCACCGGCGCCAACCCGCAGCGGCTCAAGCTGGAGCTGACCGAGAGCCTGTTGGTGCACGACGTGGAAGACGTCATCGTGAAAATGACAGCGATCAAGGCCTTTGGTGTGGGCTTCTCGCTGGACGACTTTGGCACCGGTTATTCATCCCTCTCCTACCTCAAGCGCCTGCCGCTGGACCAGCTCAAGATCGACCAGTCCTTTGTGCGCGACCTGATGACCGACGCCAGCGATGCCGTCATCGCCCGTACCATCCTGGCGCTGGGGCACAGCCTGGGCCTGACCGTGATCGCCGAAGGGGTGGAAACTGCGGGCCAGCGCGATTTTCTGGCCGACATGGGCTGCGATGCGTTCCAGGGCTATTTCTTTGGGCGCCCCGCTGCGGCCGACACGCTGGGCTAAGCCGCGACACAGGGTTCCCGCAGGCGCATCGGCTGCAAGATCTCTGCAACCGTACTTAAATCAAACGATTGATTTAAATCGTACAATCCGCGCTTCATGCCAAAAACGCCAAGCACTTCTCCAACAGCCAAGCCCCTGCGGAGTGACGGGCAGGAGGCACGCAACCGCCTGCTGGATGCGGCGCTGACACTGTTCGCAGACAAGGGCTTCGCCAAGACCTCCACCCGCGAAATCGCGCAGGCGGCGCAGGCCAACATCGCCTCCATCAGTTATTACTTCGGTGACAAGGACGGCCTGTACCGTGCGGTGTTCGCGGACCCGCGCTATAACCCGCCGTTTGCACCGCCTGACGACAATGCGGCGCCGCTGGACATCCGCAGCACCCTGACCCTCATGTTGCGCACCTTCGTAGAACCCCTCAAGACCGGGCAGCAAATTCGCCAGTGCATGAAGCTGCACTTTCGCGAAATGATCGAACCCACCGGTATGTGGCAGGCCGAGATCGACGACAACATCAAGCCCGCCCACGAGGCGTTGGTGCTCGCGCTATGCCGCCATCTGGGCGTCAAGAAGCCTGACGACGACATGCACCACCTGGCCTTCGACATTGCAGGCCTGGGCGTGATGCTGCATGTGGGCATCGATGTGATTCAGGCCATCCGCCCGGCGCTGCTCGGCTCCGCCACCGCACTGGACCGGTACCACGCGCGCATGGTGGACAGCGCCATGGCGCTGGTCGAAGCGGAAGCCCGCCGCCGCGCCCCCCAACCCACGCCCGCCCCCTCTTCTTCCCCTTCCAAACGCAAGACCCAAAAATGAAGACTCCCCTCCGAACTGCCTCAGCCCTGGCCGCCGCGCTGGCGCTCTCGGCTTGCTCTTCCTTGCTTCCGCCCACCAAAGTGGACGCCCCGGCCGCAGCCCAGTGGTACGCGCCGCTGCCGCACGATGGCACCGTGGTGTCGCTGGCGCAGTGGTGGCAGCAACAAGGGGATCCTTTGCTGGTCGAGCTGATTACCGCGGCGGAAGCGGTGAGCCCTTCGGTCTCGCAGTCGCTCTCACGGATTGCGCAGGCGCGCGCCAACCAGGCCACCGCCCGCTCGGCCCTGCTGCCCCAGGTCAATGCGCAACTGGGCGCGAGCCGCGGTGTGAGCCAGCCCGACTACCCCGTCATCACCACCCAGACCCTGGGCCTGCAAGCGGGCTGGGAGCTGGACCTGGTGGGTGCCAACCGCGCCGTGAGCAAGGCCGCGCAGGCGCAGGTCGAGAGCAACCAGGCCCAGTGGCATGACGCGCGGGTACTGGTGGCGGCAGAAGTGGCCAACCTGTACTACAGCCTGTCCACCTGCCAGCAACTACTGGACGTGGCCAAAGCCGACAGCAGCTCGCGCCAGGAAACCGCACGTTTGAGCGAGATCAACGCCAAAGTCGGCTTTGTGGCGCCCTCGGTGGCTGCGCTGGCACGTGCCAGTGCCGCAGACGCCAACAGCCGCGTCACCCAGCAGTCCGCCCAGTGCGACATCAACACCAAGGGCCTGGTCGCGCTGACCGCTATCCCCGAGCCACAATTGAAAGAAAAACTGGCTGCAACCCGCATGCAGCCTGCGCAAGCAGCTTCTTTTTCTGTAGCAAGTGTGCCTGCCCAGGTGATTTCCCAGCGCCCCGATGTGTTCAGTGCCGAGCGCGATGTGATGGTGGCCAGCGCCCAGGTCGGCAGCGCCATTGCCCAGCGGCTGCCGCGCCTCTCCCTGTCGGGTTCTATTGGTGCCATGCGCATCAACACCGCGGGCGTGGAGCAAAGCGGCTCCACCTGGTCCTTCGGCCCGCTGGCGCTGAGTCTGCCCATCTTTGACGCCGGCCAGCGCGCCGCCGCAGTGGAATCGGCACGTGCCGCCTACCAGACCGCCGTCGTGGCGTACCAGGGCAAGGTGCGCCAGGCCGTGCGCGAAGTGGAAGAAGCGCTGGTCACCCTGCAAAGCACCGAGGCCCGCCGCGCAGATGCCACCGTGGCCACCCAAGGCTACGCCGAATCGCTGGCCGCCACCCAGACCCGCTATGGCCAAGGACTGGCCAACCTGGTGGAGCTGGAAGACGCCCGCCGCAGCGCGCTGGCGGCCCAAACAGCCCAGCTCAACCTGCAACTGGAACGCAACCGCGCCTGGGTGGCGCTGTACCGCGCCCTGGGCGGAGGCTGGACAGCACCCGACGCCACGTCTACTGGTGGCCAGACGGCGCCGCAATCCTGAATTCCAACTCCATTCGTCGAATCTCATTTCTTAAAGAGCACGCACCATGAACCCTCTCACCAATGGCCTGACGCAGCGTCTGAAGCAACTCCGCCCCCTCACCCTGTCGCTCATTGCTGCCGGCGTACTGGCCGTGGGCGGCCTGGGGCTGATCGCCACCCAATCGCGCGCTGCGGACGGCGGCAAACCCGCGGCCACCGCCAAGCCCGCGCTTACCGTGTCGGTGGCGCAGGCCAAGCCCCGCTCGCTGCCTATCGCCATCTCTGCCAACGGCAGCGTCACGGCCTGGCAGGAAGCCAGCGTGGGCGCAGAAGCCAATGGCTTGCGCGTTGCAGAATTGCACGCCGCCATTGGTGACCGGGTGCAGCGCGGCCAACTGCTGGCCAGCTTTGCGGCCGAGAGTGTGCAAGCCGACGTCGCACTCGCGCGCGCCAGCGTCGCTGAGGCCACAGCCAACGCGGCAGAAGCCACCGCCAATGCCGACCGCGCCCGCGCCGTGCAAGGCACCGGTGCTTTAAGTGCACAACAAATCAACCAGTACCTGACCACCGAGCTGGCGGCCAAGGCGCGGGTCGACTCCGCAAAGGCGCAGCTCGATACCCAACTGCTGCGGCTCAAACACACCCGACTGGAAGCGCCTGACAACGGCATCATCTCTGCGCGCACTGCCACCGTGGGTTCGGTCATCGGTGCAGGCACCGAGATGTTCAAGCTGATCCGCAATGGCCGTCTGGAGTGGCGCGCAGAAGTCACCTCGACCGAACTGGGGCGCATCACCAACGGCACACCCGTTGTGGTGACCGCACCGGGCGGCGCACAAATGAAAGGCAAGGTACGCATGGTTGCGCCCACGGTGGATGCGGCGACCCGCAACGGCCTGGTCTATGTCGATCTGAGCGGGCCCGTGACCGGCGCCAACGCCGCCACCGGTGCCTTCAAGCCGGGCATGTTTGCGCGTGGCGAGTTTGAACTGGGCAGCTCCGGGGCCTTGACGGTGGCAAATACCGCTGTGGTGGTGCGTGACGGTTTCAGCTACGTCTACCGCATCGCGGCCGACAACCGTGTCTCGCAGATCAAGGTGCAAACCGGCCGCACGCTGGGCGACCAGATCGAGCTGCTGGGCGGTGTGAAACCTGAGGACAGGCTGGTCGCCAGCGGTGCCAGCTTCCTCAGTGAAGGCGATCTGGTGAAAGTCGTGGATTCCAAGCCAAATGTGCCTTCAGCCCCCGCCAATCCTGCGCAGCCAGCTACTAAATAAGGAGCAAGGAACATGAGCCCCCACATTCACATGCGTTCATTGCCCCCCGAGGGGGCGCCTGTCGCCCTTGAGGCGGCTCGGCGGGAGACAGTATGAATGTCTCCGCCTGGTCCATTAAAAACCCCATCCCCGCCGTCATGCTGTTTGTGCTGCTGACGCTGGCGGGGATCATGTCCTTCAAGGCCATGAAGGTGCAGCAGTTCCCGGATCTGGAACTGCCCACCGTTTCGGTATCGGCCAGCCTGCCGGGCGCCGCGCCGGCCCAACTGGAAACCGAAGTCGCCCGCAAACTGGAGAACGCGATTGCGCCGCTGCAGGGCCTGAAGAACATCTACACCAATGTGTCGGACGGCCTGGTCACGGTGACCGCCGAGTTCCGCCTGGAAAAATCCACGCAGGAAGCCGTGGACGATGTGCGCAGCGCCATCCAGCAGGTGCGCAGCGATTTGCCCAGCGATTTGCGCGACCCCATCGTCAGCAAGATCAACCTGTCAGGCGCACCGATTCTGGCCTTCACTATCCGCTCCGGACAGATGGACGACGAAGCGCTGAGCTGGTTCGTCGACAACACCATCTCGCGCGCGCTCTTGGGTGTGCGCGGTGTGGGCTCGGTAGTGCGCGTCGGCGGCGTCACCCGCGAAGTGCAGGTCGCGCTGGACCCGCTCAAGCTGCAAAGCCTGGGTGCCACGGCGGCTGACGTGTCACGCCAGCTCAAGCAGGTGCAGACCGAAAGCGCCGGTGGCCGTGCCGACCTGGGTGGCTCCGAGCAACCCATGCGCACGCTGGCCACCGTCGCCACCGTGGACGAACTGTCCCGGCTGGAACTGAGCTTGAGCAATGGCAAACGTGTGCGCCTGGATGAGATTGCCAGTGTCAAGGACACGGTGGCCGAGCAGCGCAGCTTTGCCTCGCTCAACGGCAAACCCGTGGTCGGATTTGAGATCACCCGCAGCAAGGGCGCCAGCGAAGTGGAAGTGGGCGCCGCGGTGCAAATTGCGCTGGATGCCCTCAAGGCCCAGCACCCTGATCTGGAGCTGACCCAGGCGTTTGACTTTGTGACGCCGGTGCAGGAGGAGTTCGACGCATCCATGACCATGCTGTACGAAGGTGCTGTGTTGGCCGTGATCGTGGTGTGGTTCTTCCTGCGCAGCTGGCGTGCGACGCTGGTGTCTGCGGTGGCGCTTCCGCTGTCGGCCATTCCCGCGTTCATCGGCATGAACTACATGGGCTTCACCACCAACATCGTGACACTGCTGGCACTCTCCTTGGTCATCGGTATTCTGGTGGACGACGCGATTGTGGAAGTGGAAAACATCGAGCGCCACCTGCGCATGGGCAAAACACCCTACCAGGCCGCCATGGAAGCGGCCGATGAAATCGGCCTGGCCGTGATCGCCACCACGTTTGCGTTGATCGCCGTGTTTTTGCCCACCGCCTTCATGAGTGGTGTGGTTGGCAAGTTCTTCAAGCAGTTTGGCTGGACCGCAGTGTTCGCGGTGTTTGCATCCTTGGTGGTGGCACGGGTGCTCACGCCCATGATGGCGGCCTACATCATGAAGCCGTCCACCCATGTGCACGAGGAGCCGATATGGATGCCCGTGTACCTGCGCATCACACGCTGGACGCTGAGCCACCGCTGGATCACCGTATCGGCTGCCGTGGCTTTCTTCGTTGGCTCGCTGTTTCTGGTGCCCCTGATCCCCACCGGTTTCATTCCGCCCGATGACAACTCGCAAACCCAGGTCTATCTGGAGCTGCCGCCGGGAACCACCATCACGCAGACCCGTGCGGCCGCAGAGCGTGCACGCGAAATGATTGGCAAGGTTGACCACGTGGAGAGCGTCTACACCACGGTCGGTGGCGGTGCCGTCGGCTCCGATCCGTTTGCGGGCGGTGCCACCACCGATGTGCGCAAGGCCACACTCACGGTGCTGTTGGCAGAGCGCGGCAAGCGCCCGCGCAAGCAGGTGATTGAAAGCCAGATGCGCACAGCCCTGTCGGAATTGCCAGGCGCGCGCTTCAAGGTCGGTCTGGGCGGTTCGGGTGAGAAATACCAGCTTGCCCTCAAGGGCGAAGACCCCGCGGTGTTGGCGCAAGCCGCCGCCGCGGTAGAGAAAGACCTGCGCAAGATTCCGGGCCTGGGCAACATTTCATCGAGTGCCAGCCTGACACGCGCCGAGATCGCCATTCGCCCGGACTTCGCCAAGGCGGCCGACCTGGGTGTGACCAGCGCCGCGATTGCAGAAACCCTGCGCATCGCCACCCTGGGCGACTACGACTCCGCGCTGGCCAAGCTCAACCTGAGCCAGCGCCAGGTGCCCATCGTGGTGAAGCTGGCGACCGATGCGCGCCAGGACCTCGAAGTGCTGGGACGCCTGATGGTGCCCGGTGTCAAAGGCCCGGTGATGCTGAGCCAGGTGGCCACGTTTGAAATGTCGGGCGGGCCTGCGGTGGTGAGCCGCCTGAACCGCGTGCGCAATGTCAACTTCGAAGTGGAGTTGTCCGGCGTGCCGCTGGGCGAAGTGACCGAGGCCGTGGCCAAGCTGCCCAGCATCGTGAACCTGCCCGCTGGTGTGCAACAACTGGAGATTGGCGACGCCGAAGTACAGGGCGAAATGGTCGCCGGATTTGGCATGGCCATGCTGACCGGCGTGCTGTGTATCTACATCGTGCTGGTGCTGCTATTCAAGGACTTCCTGCACCCGATCTCCATCATTCCGGCGGTCATTCTGTCGTTCGGCGGCGCCTTCATGGGCTTGCTGGTCACCGGCAAGATGCTGTCCATGCCGTCCTTCATCGGGCTGGTGATGCTGATCGGTGTGTCGACCAAGAACTCGATTCTGCTGGTGGAGTACGCCATCATGGCGCGCCGCGAACACGGCCTGAACCGCTTTGACGCGCTGATGGATGCCTGCCACAAACGTGCACGCCCCATCATCATGACCACCATCGCCATGGTGGCGGGCATGCTGCCGCTGGTGATTGGCCTGGGCCACGCCGACAACAGCTTCCGCGCACCCATGGCCGCGGCGGTGATTGGCGGTTTGATCACCTCCACCATCCTGAGTTTGCTGGTGACACCGAGCTTCTTCACCATCGTGGATGACATCGAACACTTTGTGGGGCGCATCAAACGCAAGGTCTTGCGCCAGCAGCCCGCCTGAGCCCCCCCCCGTGGACTTGCCCATGGGGGTGGCTGAAAAGGCCAAGTAATACCGTTTTGCCAAAACGGTTGATAGCCAGGGTGTGGACGGTCGCTCAAGAAAGGCGCATAAATGTCGATAGCAAAAGGGACTAACCCACCTTTTACGACACCATGCACCCCACCGACGACCTGTCCCGCCCTGTCCGGCTCGGCGCACTGAGCATGGCCAAGGTCATGCGTGCGCTGATGGACGGGCCCTGCAGCATCCAGGAACTCAAGGTCATCAGCGGGTTGAGCATCAACACCCTGCACGAGTACATGCGGGCCCTGCGCAAAGAGGGGGTGGCCCACATTGGCGCCTGGGAAAAGGACGCCACCGGCCGCGACAGCCTGCGTGTCTACAAGCTGGGCAACGACAAGGACGCCCCGCGCAGCAAGAAATCCAAGGCCGAGGTCGCCCGCGACTGCCGCAAACGCAAGCAGGACGCCCAGCTCACCCAATCCTTCGCGGTCATCCACCCCACGCCCGTGCACCACCACAACAAGCCCCTGCGGCACGCCAGCGCGCACAACCAGCTCGAGCCCGCACTGCCCTGAGCGGCAAATGGTGTCCAATGCAGGCATGGACACCCAAGACACTCTGGAACACCGCATCACCGAGCTGGAAATCAAGTCCAGCTACCAAGAGGACCTGATCGACAAGCTCGACCAGGTCATCATCCGCCAGCAACAGCAGATCGACCAACTGGTAGAAGCACTGGTGAAGTTGCGGGATCAGCGGCCCGAATCCGCTCCAGGCACCAGCAACTTGCGCGACGAGTTACCGCCGCACTATTGAGCCGCCTGCAAATCCAGACACGCCTGGCTGACAAACTCGCGCAGTAGGCGCAGCGCCGGGGTCAGTTGCCGCCGGTCCGGCAGCACCATGTACAGCGGCACGGGCTCGGTCTGCCATTCGGTGCACAGCGCCACCAGCCGGCCCGCCTTCAAATCCTGCGCCACATCCAGCCACGCCTTGTAGGCCACGCCGCGCCCGGCTATGGCCCAGCGGCGCACCACATCCCCATCGTTGGTGACATGGCCACCACCCACGCTGATAGCCTCTTCCTTGCCATCGCGAAAGAAGCTCCAGCGGTCATTCACCTCGCCACCCAGCATGAAGCACAGGCAGTCGTGTTGCGTTAAATCGCCAGGTTTCTGAGGCACACCGCGCTGCGCCAGATAGGCGGGTGACGCGCACAGCACGCGCCGGTTGTTGGGTGCCACCGGCAGCGCCACCAGGCTGCTATCCGGCGGCTCGCCGTGGCGAAAGGCAGCGTCCACCGGCTCGCTGTACATATTCGCCAGACGGTCCGAGAGTTGCAGCCGAAAGCGCACTTGCGGGTGCAGCGCCTGAAACGCATCCAGCCAGGGCAGCAGCACATTGCGCCCCATGTCGGACGATGCGGCCAGCCGCAGCACGCCCTGCACCTGCGTGCGCCCGGTGGCCAGCGCGTGCTGGCCCTCCTGCAGTGTGGCCAATGCCGAGCGGCAATGCTCCAGAAACACCGCGCCTTCGGGCGTCAGGCGCAGGCTGCGCGTGGAGCGCACCAGCAGGCTGGCACCCAGCTCTGCCTCCAGCCGTTTGAGCGCCGCGCTGGCCGCCGCGGGTGTGATGTCCAGTGCCCGCGCGGTGGCCGACAGGCTGCCCGAATCCACGGTGCGGACAAAGATGTCCAGATCTTGCAATGCCTTCATCTTCAAATTTTATTTGAATATAGGTTCAATCGGTAGACTATTTCTCTTTATGACGATGGGCGAGATGATTCAGCCATCTCTTCAAACCTTCAAGGAAATCACCATGAAAGCCATCGGTTACCAACGCCCCCAAGCCATTGCTGAAGCCACCGCGCTGCAAGACATCACCCTGCCCGACCCGGTCGCATTGGGCCATGACCTGCTGGTCGAAGTGCGCGCCATCTCAGTCAATCCGGTAGACACCAAAGTCCGCGCCAGTGCCGCGCCGGCCGAGGGCCAGACCCACAAGGTGCTGGGTTATGACGCGGCAGGCGTCGTGCGCGCTGTCGGGCCGGAGGTCACGCTGTTCAAGGCCGGTGACCGCGTCTACTACGCCGGTGCCATCCAACGCCCAGGCACCAACAGCGAACTGCACCTGGTGGACGAGCGCATCGTCGGCCACATGCCCGCCAGCCTGGACTTTGCGCAGGCTGCCGCGCTGCCGCTGACGACCATCACCGCGTGGGAGTTGTTGTTTGACCGCTTGGGCATCTTGCCGGGCAAGAAGCCCAATCCACAAACCCTGTTGGTCATTGGCGCCGCAGGTGGCGTCGGCTCCATCCTGGTGCAATTGGCGCGCAGGCTCACCGCGCTGACCATCATTGCCACTGCGTCACGACCTGAAACGCAAGCCTGGGTCAAAGAACTGGGCGCCCACCATGTGATCGACCACAGCCTGCCGCTGCAAACCGAACTGGCGCGCATCGGTATTCCGCAGGTCGACAACATCGTCAGCCTGACGCACACCGCAGACCGGCTCACGCAAATCGTGGAAGCGCTGGCACCGCAAGGCAAGTTTGGCCTGATTGACGACATGCCCTCGCTGGACGTGATGCCCTTCAAACGCAAGGCCGCGTCCGTGCACTGGGAGATGATGTTTGCCCGCCCCATGTTCAACACGCCCGACATGATCGCCCAGCACCATTTATTGAACGAAGTGGCGCAGATGGTCGACGCGGGCCTGATCCGCACCACGCTGGCCGAACGCTTTGGCAGCATCAACGCCGACAACCTGAAGCGCGCCCACGCGCTGGTCGAATCCGGCACGGCGCGGGGCAAGGTGGTGCTGGAAGGTTGGGCTTGATTCGCCTAAATTGCTATTGAATCAATAGCTGCTTGCGCATATTCCACAAGGGCTGGAGGCCGATTTCTTATAAATTTCGGCCCTAGCCGCGTGCGTAGGTCACACCGCCGTCCACCACCAACGTGGAGCCCACCACATAGTCTCCCGCGCGCGAGGCCAGGAAAATGGCGGCACCCGCCATGTCCTCCTTCGTGCCGATGCGCCCGGATGGGATGTGCGTCGAAATCTCCTCGGCGTGGTCGCGTGCGTCCTTGTTCATGTCGGACGCAAAAGCGCCCGGTGCAATCGCCGACACCACGATGTTGTCCTTCACCAACCGCAGCGCCATGCGCCGTGTCAGATGGATCAGACCGGCCTTGCTGGCCGCATACGAGTACGTCTCTTGCGGGTTCACCGACACACCGTCGATGGAGGCGATGTTGATCACCTTGGCCGCGTGGGCCTTGCCGGCCTTTTGCAGGTGACCGTGCAGCGCCTGCGTCAGGAAAAACGGTGTCTTGAGGTTCAGGTCCACCACCTTGTCCCAGCCACTCTCGGGAAAGTCGTCAAACGGTGCACCCCAGGCCGCACCGGCGTTGTTGACCAGAATGTCCAAAGAGCTTTCATGCTGGGAATACGCCGCCACCAGCGCCTGCGCGCCTTCCACCGTCGACACATCAGCAGGCAACGAAACACAGGGGCCCAGCGCCGCCAGCTCAATCGCCGTCTGGTCACAGGCCATGGCCTTGCGCGCGCTGATATAGACGCGCGCGCCCTGGGCCAGAAAGCCCTCGGCAATCATGCGTCCAATGCCGCGCGATCCGCCAGTAATGAGTGCGGTACGGCCTTTGAGTGAAAACAGATCGTTCATGTGTTGTTGCCAAATCTGGCTTGCGGGTTGAGATGCTGGCAAGCTTAGGGGTGAAGCATCCGAAGGGGCGTCACCTAAGTGCCATGGAAGTACCGCCGGTAGCAGAATATGGCCAAGACATATATGGAGGCGTCCAACAAAAAAGCCGAGTCCAACACTCCAGTAGGCCTGTGCAAAGGACCTCCCCAAACCTGTAGTCTCAATTATTAGATCTCTTATGCACTCAATCGATCAAGCCATAGAAGGTTATAAAAAATCCCTCTGCAAGGAAGTAGACATACTCTCTCTCATTGACAGAAATCCAACCGCGCATAAATGGAAAGTCACATATCAGTGCCTATGTTTGCGAGAAACTGTTGCATGGCGCTTTGTAGACATCCTGGGCCAATCATGGATCCTCCACCAACGTGAAAAATCACTAGGGTCAAGAATTCTTCTTCGAAGCGCAATTGAAACTCTTGCAATGCTAATTTTTCTCAATCGACTAACTGAGGATGTCGTCTCGAGAACAATTTCATTCAAAGATTTCTTGGAAAAGGTGATAAATCTCTTTGCAGGATCACGAGATGGCACGACCGATCAAAAGGCCATGAACATTATTACGGTGCTTGAAAAATGCGAAAAAAATCATGCCGGTATTAAGCAGATTTACTCTTGGCTTTCAGAAAGCGCTCACCCGAACTATGAGGGAATGCGACTGTCGTACTCCAGCACTGATCCCGAAAAGAAACTGACAACATTTAGCAACAAAACTAACAATATGTACGCCAAGATGCAACAGGATGGTCTTCTCATGGTGATGGGAATATTCGAGCATGAATACGCAAGATGGCAAGGGCACTTCGAAAAGCTAGAAACATGGCTTGTCGAAAATGAAAAAGAACTTGAACAGTTCAAGGCCCCGTCGAACTAAACCCTACGCCAAACGGCTCTAAACGCCACATGCACTTTTCAACAACTTGGTTTCACCAATAAACACCATTGTTATCAACGATCTTTGATAGTTTTAAGGGTCAGTTTTCGGTTCACCGCAGATAACTAAACCTGCCCACCCACCACCTCATTCGCCGTGCGAAACGCCTCGACCGACGCAGGCACGCCGCAATAGATGGCTGCGTGCAGCAGCACTTCCTGAATCTCTGCCGCCGTGGCGCCATTGTTCAGCGCACCGCGCACATGGCCCTTGAGCTCGTTTTGTTTGCCGAGCGCCGTGAGCATGGCGACCGTGATCAGGCTGCGGGTTTTCAAGTCCAGCCCCGGGCGCTGCCAGGTGTCGCCCCAAGCGGCACGGTTGATGTGATCTTGAATGGGCTGGGTAAAGGGAGTGGTATTGGCTTGGGCGGCTTCGACAAACGCTTCGCCCATCACCTGCTTGCGGGTGGCCAGACCGGTCTCGCTGGCCTTTGAAAAGGAATCCATGTCGGTATCTCCCAAAAGAAGGCCCCGAGCATAGCGCCCAGCCCAGCGACGAGAGGATGAAGTGCCGATCCCGCGTCTGCGAGACGCCGCCACACAGCGGCCTATGCAGTGCATTTTTAGCAAATTTTTATGCCCGTCGCGCAACTCCCTACCCTATTTTTATCCTGGGATGCGTTCAATCCATGTACTGCAAATTGCAGTGCACCCATGGACCTTGAACTTCAATGCAACCTGCTTTTCAAATCCGTTCGCTGACTCCTGACGACCCCATGCAGGACCTCACATCCATGTTGCACCGTGCTTTCTCGCCCATGGGCAGGAGTGGCATCGGCTGCACCAGCTACAACCAGTCCGAGGAAATGACCCGACAGCGTGCTGCAGTCGGCGAATGCTTTGTGGCCGTTGTCGATGGTCGGATAGTGGGGACGGTCACCCTTCAGAGTTCGGGACGCCGCAGCGATTGCCGCTGGTACCGACAACCCCACGTCACCAGCCTGCACCAGTTTGCCGTGGACCCTGCTTACCAAGGGACAGGCATCGGCAAGGGCATGTTGTCGCATGCGATGGAATGGGCACGCGAGCACCACTTTGAAGAACTCGCCCTGGACACGCCGCTACCGGCCAAGCACCTGATTCAGTTCTACGAGGCACAAGGCTTCCGCCAGGTCGAATTGGTTCAGTTCTCCGGACGCGCCTATGTGAGCTGCGTATTGAGTTTGGCCTTGCCAATGCAACACCTGTCGGAACGTCGTCACCACCATCCAGCGCCAGCCGCTAAGCAGCCATTGTTTGGAACGATGGTTTGACGACGTCCTATGCAAAACCCGATCTGCTTTACAGGTCGAAGCGGTCCAGGTTCATGACCTTGGTCCACGCAGCGACAAAGTCTTTGACCAGCTTCTCCTTGCCATCCGCGCTGGCATAGACCTCGGCATAGGCGCGCAACACCGCGTTGGAGCCGAAGACCAGGTCGGCGCGTGTGCCGGTGTATTTCACCGCGCCGGTCTTGCGGTCCTTGCCATGGAACACTTCGCCGGTACCGTCCGCGGCTTTCCACTCGGTGCCCATGTCCAGCAGATTGACGAAAAAGTCGTTGGACAACGCGCCCACCTTGTCGGTGAATACGCCGTGCTTGCCGCCATCGGCATTCGCACCCAACACGCGCAGGCCGCCGACCAGTGCGGTCAGCTCGGGGGCAGTCAGGGTCAGCAACTGGGCGCGGTCCAGCAACAGCGCTTCCGTTGCAGCGCCGATAGCGCCCTTCTTATAGTTGCGGAAGCCGTCGGCTGCTGGCTCAATCACCGCAAAGGACTCGACATCGGTCTGGGTCTGGGTGGCATCGACACGGCCCGCAGCAAACGGCACGCTCACGTTGACGCCGGCCGCCTTGGCGGCCTGCTCCACACCGACCACACCAGCCAGCACTATCACATCGGCCAGCGACAGCTTGCCTGCAATGCCTTGCAGTTTGGACAGCGCCTTGACTGCGATCTTGTTGACTTCCCAGTCCTTCTGCGGTGCCAGCGCCAGGCGCGCGCCGTTGGCACCGCCGCGCTTGTCGCCACCGCGGAAAGTGGAAGCCGAGGCCCAGGCCACCGACACCAGCTCGGACACGCTAAGGCCCGATGCAGCGATCTTGGCTTTGGCATCCGCAATGTCGGCCGCTGTGGGCTGGAGCGTGGCCGCAGGCAGCGGGTCTTGCCAGATCAGATCTTCCTTCGGCACTTCGGGGCCGAGGTAGCGGGCCTTGGGGCCCATGTCGCGGTGGGTCAGCTTGAACCAGGCGCGGGCAAAGGCTTCGGCGAAGGATTGCGGGTCGTCGTGGAACTTCTTGGAGATCGCGCCGAACGCGGGGTCGAAGCGCAGCGTCAGGTCGGTGGTCAACATGGTTGGCTTGTGGAACTTGCCGGGCACATGCGCGTCGGGGATGATGTCCGGCGCGTTCTTGGCAACCCATTGCTTGGCACCCGCAGGCGAATGCGTCAGTTCCCACTCGAACTTGAACAGGTTCTCGAAGAAGTTGTTGCCCCACTGCGCCGGGGTCGTGGTCCAGGTCACTTCCAGGCCGCTCGATACGGTGTCTTTGCCGTGGCCGCTGCCAAAGCTGCTGTTCCAGCCCAGGCCTTGGGCTTCGATGCCTGCGCCTTCGGGTTCTGCGCCTTTGTGTGACTCGGGTGCGGCGCCGTGCGCCTTGCCGAAGGTGTGGCCGCCGGCGATCAGCGCGACGATTTCTTCATCGTCCATCGCCATGCGGTAGAAGGTCGTGCGGATGTCTTTGGCGGCGGCCATGTAGTCGCCGCTGGCGTTGGGGCCTTCGGGGTTCACGTAGATCAGTCCCATGTGGGTGGCGGCCAGGTTCTTGTCCAGGTCACCCTCGCCCTTGTTGCGGTCAAACGAAGTGCCGTTGGGGGTGCTGAAGCGCTTGTCGGCGGCCAGCCAAGATGTCTCTGCACCCCAGTTCACATCCATATCGGGTTCCCACACGTCTTCACGCCCCCCGGCAAAACCGAAGGTGCGAAAGCCCATGGACTCCAGCGCCACGTTGCCAGCCAGGATGAACAGGTCGGCCCAGGAAATCTTCTGGCCATATTTTTGTTTGATAGGCCACAGCAGGCGGCGCGATTTGTCGATGTTGACGTTGTCAGGCCAGGAGTTCAGCGGCGCAAAACGCTGTTGCCCGCGCCCGCCACCGCCACGACCATCGAGCGTGCGGTAGGTGCCAGCGCTGTGCCAGGCCATGCGAACCATTTGCGGACCGTAGTGGCCGAAGTCGGCGGGCCACCAGTCCTGGCTGTCGGTCATCAGTTTGACCAGATCGGCCTTCAGCGCGGCGTAGTCGAGCTTCTTGAATTCTTCGGCGTAGTTGAATGCTTCGCCCAGTGGGTTGGATTTGCTGGAGTGTTGGTTCAACAAATCCACGCGTAACTGGTTCGGCCACCAGTCTTTGTTGGTGGTGCCGCCACCGGCTGCGTGGTGAAAGGGGCATTTGGCTTCGCTTGACATGGCTTATCTCCTTGGGTTGTTGGTGATGAACTGACCGGGCCAGTGTAGATTTTGATCATCTATCGATCAAGATAGTTTTATTAATGAAATCTATAGGCAAAGCCAATGCCCAAGGCCGAACCTAACGCGGCCTTACGATATCACCAGGAGACACCATGACAAACCCAACACCTTTGCCACAGCCCCGCTACCCCCAGCCCGACCTCAATACGCTGCCCGAAGACATACGCACCAAGATTCTGGAAGTGCAGGAAAAATCCGGCTTTGTGCCCAATGTGTTTCTGGCGTTTGCACGGCGCCCGGCCGAATGGCGCGCGTTCTTTGCCTACCACGATGCGCTGATGCTGCGCACCGAGAGCAGTCTGACCAAAGGCGAGCGCGAGATGATCATCACGACCACCAGCGCGGCCAACAGCTGCCTCTATTGCGTGGTGGCCCACGGCGCGATCTTGCGTATTTACGAGAAGAAGCCTTTGGTCGCCGACCAGGTCGCGGTGAACTACCGCAAGGCCGACATCACCCCGCGCCAGCGCGCGATGCTGGACTTTGCGATGAAGGTCTGTCTGCACAGCGCCACGGTGGAAGACGCCGACTTTGACGCGCTGCACGCCCACGGTTTTGACGACGAAGACATCTGGGACATCGCTGGCATCACCGCGTTCTTTGGCCTCTCCAACCGCATGGCCAATGTGACCAGCATGATGCCCAACCCCGAGTTCTACTTGCTGGGCCGTGTGCCCAAAGCCAAGTAGGTCACCCCGTGCGGCGCACTTCCATCAGTCTGCTGCTGGCCGCCACCCTGGCGGGCTGCGCCAGTGCGCCCAACGCCCTGCAGTACGCCGTGCCGGCTCAACCCGAGGGCGCCAGCGGCATCACCGCCAAACCCGGCTGGGCCACACGCACCTATGCCGTCGCGGCCGCCAACCCGCTGGCCACCGACGCCGGGCAGCAGGTGCTGCGTGCCGGTGGCAGCGCGGTGGACGCTGCCATTGCGGTGCAGATGGTGCTGGCGCTGGTGGAGCCGCAAAGTAGCGGCTTGGGCGGCGGCGCCTTCCTGCTGCACTTTGATGGCCAACGCACCCAGGCGTTTGATGGCCGCGAAACCGCGCCCGCCCAGGCCACCCCGCAGTTGTTTCTGGATGCCAGCGGCCAGCCGATGAAGTTTTCCGAGGCTGTCGTCGGCGGCCGCTCCGTGGGCGTGCCCGGCGCCGTGGCCATGCTGGCGCTGGCGCACCGGCAACACGGTCGCCTGCCGTGGGCGCAGCTCTTCACACCGGCCACCACGCTGGCCACGCAAGGCTTTGCTGTGAGCCCACGCATGGCCACGCTATTGGAGTCCGAGCAGGCATTAAAGAAAGACCCGGTGGCGGCCGCCTATTTCTATGACGCGGCGGGCAAGCCCTGGCCTGCGGGCCATGTGCTGCGCAACCCCGAGCTGGCCGCTGTGCTGCAACGCATTGCCAACGAAGGCCCCAGCGCGCTGCTGCAAGGCGACGTGGCCCGCACCATCGCCGCCAAGGTGCAGGGCCACGCAACCAACCCCGGCACGCTCAGCACGCAGGACCTTGCTGCTTACCAACCGCGGGTGCGCGAACCGCTGTGTTTTGACTACCGCGTGCAAACCCGGGACTACCGCATTTGCGGCATGCCGCCACCCAGCTCAGGCGCGATTGCGATAGGGCAAATCCTCGGCCTGCTGAACAACACACCTGCTGCCAGCCTGCCGTTGGCGCAGGGCTTGCCGACAGAACATTGGCTGCACCTCTATACCGAAGCCTCGCGCCTGGCATTTGCCGACCGCGCGCAGTACGTGGCGGACCCCGCCTTTGTGGCGGCACCCGGCGGCAGTTGGCAAAGCATGCTGGCGCCCGGTTACCTGGCCGCACGCGCCAAGGCCATGGACACCAGCCTGACCGGAAAAGCCATGAAAGACGTGCCGCCCGGCCAGCCGGGTGCGGTTCGGGTCAGCTACGCGCCGATGCCGGACCAATTGGAGTACGGCACCTCCCACATCTCGGTGGTCGACGCCTATGGGAACGCGCTGGCCATGACCACCACGATCGAAGACGCCTGGGGCTCGCGCCAGATGGTGAACCGCGGTGTTGGCCTCTCGGGCGGCTTTTTGCTGAACAACCAGCTCACCGATTTCAGCTTCAGCCCGACCGGCGCCGACGGAAAACCCGTGGCCAACCGCGTCGAGCCTGGCAAGCGGCCACGCTCCAGCATGGCGCCCACGCTGGTGTTTGACAAAGCCACCGGCCAACTTGTCCTGAGCGGTGGCAGCCCGGGCGGAGCGCTCATCATCCACTTCACAGCCAAGACGCTGTACGGTGTGTTGCACTGGGGGCTGAATACGCAGCAGGCTATCGATCTGCCCAACTTTGCATCTCTAGGTGGCCCCATGCTGCTGGAAGAAAAGCGCTTTGACGCCGCCACAGTGCAAGCCCTGCAGGCGCGTGGCCATACGGTGGTGAAAACCGCCCTGCCCAGCGGGCTGCAGGCCATCCAGCGCACGACCACCGGTTGGTTTGGTGGCGCCGACCCGCGGCGCGAAGGTGTGGTGCTGGGGGACTAAACCCAGGGTTTACAACACTACTGTCCGGTAAATTTTGCCCCGTTTTCAGAAGAGTTCAACCTGCGATTTCAGCTCTTCGAAACTGTCGTCCTTGATAGCGTTGTCTACCATCTGAGCCAAAGAGATCTTCTCAAACATGTTGACCTCCACCAGATGCAAGAAGTTACGCAGTGACAGGTCAGTATGTAGTCCGTGGTGTGCGACCAAAGCTATCAAATAGGTACACACTGCAATCCATATCTGTGATCTCACCGCGTTCAATGAATTGCCAAAGAAGTGTTGGATGTTCAGGTTCTGCTTGAGCCATTTGAAGAACAGCTCAATCTGCCAGCGCTGCTTGTAGATGGCTGCGATGGTGAGGGCGGATAGGTCTAGACGGTTGGTTAGAAAGACGAGTTCCAAACAACTCACTGCATCGTAGAAACGTACCCGGCGCAAAGGCTCAGGGTAGCCTTTCTTGGAGCGCTCCCCCGTCAGCACAATGGTTTGATCCGAGTACACGCCGGTTTGCACATCAGCCGCGTGGGCTTCACTGCAGATGAAGCTCAAATTGTCTTTGGCGCGCACCACAAAGCTGCACTCCCGTTGCACCAAGCGGTGCAACCTTGCAAAGTCCACGTAGCCGCGATCCAGCACGACGATAGAGCCCTTGGGCAGACTCAATGCATCCAATTGCCCCGAGTCGCCGACTTTGCCGGTGGTGATCGATAGCATCACTGGAATGGCACCCCGCAGGTCGATCACCGTATGGGCCTTGATTCCCGCTTTGGTGGACCGAAAGTCAGCCCAGGGAAACAGTTTCAGACACAAGTCGATGGTGGTGGAGTCCATGGCATACAGTGGCTCCTTGAGGCCCAAGCCGATGTCATGGTCTTTGTACAAATCCAACGCGGTTTCGATCAGGCGTTGCCCCAGTGCTTCGAACAAATGCGAGTCACGCCGCTCGTTGGCATCGGCCAATGTGGAGCGTGATACACGCTGACGCAGGCCGCAGTGGTAAAGCTTGGAGCTTTGCGAGTTCAGGCACACGATCAGGTCGCGCAAGCCTTCCCTGCGAGTGAACTGCGCGTAGGCCATGCAAATGAATTGGCTCCAGGCAGTGAAATCCCGTGTCCAGCGGTTGGCTTGGTACCTATCAACGAGGTGTTCAAAGTGGCTAAACGGTACGACGGCCAGCAATTGCGCGAATACCGTGCGACCAGCGTTCATGACGTAAACCTCGAAAAATGAGGTCACGATATGCCCACGGGCAAAAATCGGATTTCAAATCGCCGGAATCCAAAAAGCTCTTGAAACCCGCATCCAGCTTAGGTTTGAACTGCCCTGATGCAAAATTTACCGGACACTAGTGGGTTTACAAGCCAAATTAGCCTGTAGCCCTTGTGGAATGTGCGCGAGCAGCTATATAAGTAATAGCAAATCCAGCATAGCCCTCAATTCCGCGCCGGGCCGCCCCAAGCGGAATTAGCCCCCTTGGGGGGCAGCGACCCGCTCACGCATCTGCGGTCGCAGATGCGCTCACGTTGTGGCAAATACGCCCGGCACGGCCCAAAAGCCGTGCATGGGCGGAGCGTGGGGGCCACGTTCTTACAATTCACCTATGGCCATCCCCCAAACCTTCATCCAGGAACTGATCGCACGGGCGGACGTGGTGGAGATCGTGGGCCGTTATGTGCAGCTCAAAAAGGGCGGCGCCAACTTCATGGGCCTGTGCCCGTTCCACGGCGAAAAGTCACCCTCGTTCTCGGTCAGCCCGGCTAAACAGTTCTACCACTGCTTCGGCTGCGGCAAGAACGGCAACGCCATCAGCTTCCTGATGGAACACGCGGGCATGACCTTCATCGAAGCGGTAAAAGACCTGGCCGGCCAGTACGGCATGGTGGTGCCCGAAGAAGAAGGCTCACCCGAAGACCGCGCCCGCGCGCTCGCGCAGCGGCAAAGGCAAAACACGCTGACCGACGTGCTGGAGAAGGCGGGCGAGGCCTACCGCAAACAATTGAAGGATTCCCCCCGGGCCATCGACTACCTCAAGGGCCGTGGCCTCTCGGGCGAAGTAGCCAAACAGTTTGGCCTGGGTTACGCCCCCGAAGGCTGGCGCAGCCTGGCCAGTGTGTTCCCACAGTACGACGATCCACTCCTAGTCGAGAGCGGCCTGGTGATCTCGAATGCAGAGGAAGGCAACGACGAAAAGCGCTACGACCGCTTCCGCGACCGCGTGATGTTCCCCATCCGCAATATCAAGGGCGAGTGCATAGGTTTCGGCGGCCGCGTGCTGGGCGACGAAAAGCCCAAATACCTGAACTCCCCGGAAACCCCGGTGTTCAGCAAAGGCCGCGAGTTGTACGGCCTGTTCGAGGCCCGCAACGCGCTGCGCGAACAGGGTTATGTGCTGGTCACCGAGGGTTATATGGACGTGGTGGCGCTGGCGCAACTGGGCTTTCCCAACGCGGTGGCCACGCTGGGCACGGCCTGCACGGCCGACCATGTGCACAAGTTGTTCCGCTTTACGGATTCGGTGGTGTTCAGCTTTGACGGCGACGCTGCTGGCCAACGCGCCGCCCGCAAGGCGCTGGACGCCGCCCTGCCCTACGCCACCGATGTGCGCAGTATCAAGTTCCTGTTCCTGCCCACCGAACACGACCCCGACAGCTTTATCCGCGCCCACGGCAAAGAGGCCTTCGCACGTTATGTGGGCGAAGCCACGCCGCTGAGCCGTTTTCTGGTGGAGTCGGCTCGCGAAGGCTGCGACCTCAACACCGCCGAAGGTCGCGCCCGCATGGCCAGCAACGCCAAGCCGCTATGGAGCCTGCTGCCCGACGGCGCGCTCAAGCTGCAACTGATCGGTGAACTCGCCACCCAGATTCAATTGCCCAGCCAGGAGCTGGCCGTGTTGTGGGCCAACAGCGGCACCCCGCACCGTCCCGCCCCCCACCGTGACCGTGACGATTGGCAAGCCGATCCCGATGGCGATTACGGCACCACTTCCAGCGTGCAAAGCCACCCCCTGGATGGCGAAGGCACCAGCACCTGGAAAGGAAAACGGGAATGGAAAGGCAAGGGCAAGTGGGAGGGCAAAGGCAAATGGGATAGTCAACGCCCCAGCCGCCCACCGCTGCGCGGCCCACTGGCCAGCCGCGCCGACCACGCCACCCGCATCCTGCTGGGCCACGCCGCACTGTGGGAAGCCTTATCCGGTGAAGACCATGGCCTGTTGTGCGAGTTGCCCGAGCCCCATGGCCCACTCATGGTTTGGCTGGAAGCCCAGTTACACGAACACGGCCCATTGCCCTGGGAAGCCCTGCGCGCCGGGCTGGAAGAGCACGAAGCGCAAGGCCTGGCCCTGCGCCTGATGTCCGACACGGGCGTACCAGTGGAGCCCACCGACGAGTCTGCGGCCGAGCTGCGCGACCTGCTCAACCGCATGCTGATAGAGCGTATCAAGGAGCAAGAGACCCAGGCGATTGAGGACTCCAAGGCCGACCCCAGCGCCCTGCAACGCTACCGCGAACTGCAGGCCCGTCGCCGGGAACTGGAAAAATTGCAAATCGACGGTATAATCCAAGGTTGATTCGGCAAGAGCGACAGCAGCACCTCCGGGCCAGGCCAAACGATGACACTGATCACGACCGGCCACCTTACCGCAAGGACTGCACTCCAAATGATCGCCCTCTCATCTTGCCATTGGGGAATCTGATTCCCTGCCCTGCTAACTACACCCGTCGCGCACGCGATGTAGGAGGCGCCTGTTCTGTCCGTGTGTTTTTTTGATGTCCTGAGGTGATCAATTGCCTGCTCAAAAACCTGCCAAGCCTGTCCAGTCCGCCGCCAAATCTGCCGCCAAGCCCGACAAGAAAGCCAAACCCGTGCCCGCATCCAAAGCCCCTGTCGCGAAATCCAAAGCCCAGCAATTGCAGGAAGCCGCTGACGCCCTGCTTGCCGCAAGTGCCACGGCAAAAAAGAAACCGGGCCGCCCGCCCAAAGCCGCTGCCGCTGAATCCAGCGCACCGGCCAAGACCGGCGCCAAGCGCGGCCGCAAGCCCAAGGCCGGTGCCGAACCCTCCGGTGACGACATGGACATGTCGGACATTGAAGCCGACCTGGTTGGCGAACCGGTGGCAGCCACTGGAGAAAAAGTCAAACCCCTGCGCATGAAGATCAGCAAGGCGAAAGAACGCGCCTTGATGAAGGAATTCGGTCTGGACGAGACCGTGCTGTCCGAAGAAGACATGGCCAAGCGCCGTGCGCGCCTCAAGGCCCTGATCACGCTGGGCAAGACCCGTGGCTACCTGACGCACGGCGAAATCTCCGATCACTTGCCCGACAAGCTGGTCGACGCGGAAACGCTGGAAGTCGTGATCTCCATGTTGAACGACATGGGTGTCGCTGTTTACGAGCAGACCCCTGACGCAGAAACCCTGCTGCTGAACAACAACGTTTCCACTGCCGCGACGGTGGAAGAAGCGGAAGAAGAAGCCGAAGCCGCCCTGTCCACCGTTGACAGCGAGTTCGGCCGCACGACGGACCCTGTGCGCATGTACATGCGCGAAATGGGTACGGTTGAGTTGCTGACCCGCGAAGGCGAAATTGAAATCGCCAAGCGCATTGAAGGCGGCCTGATGGCGATGATGGAGGCGATCTCCGCCTCCCCTGCCACCATCGCCGAGATCCTGCGCCTGGGCGAAGAAATCCGCGAAGGCAAGGTCGTCATCACCACCATCGTGGACGGCTTCTCCAACCCCAACGAGGCCGACGACTATGTGGCCGAAGAAGATTTCGACGAATTCGACGAAGCCGACGATGACGACGGCAAAGGCGGCTCCAAGGCACTGACCAAGAAGCTCGAAGAGCTGAAGAAACAGGCACTGGAGCGCTTCGACAAGATGCGCGAACTCTTCGAGAAGGTACACAAGGTCTACGACAAGGAAGGCTACGGCACGCCCGCCTACGTGAAGGCCCAGAAGGCCCTGAGCGAAGAGCTGATGACCATTCGTTTCACCGCCAAGGCGATTGAAAAACTATGCGACATGGTGCGCGCCCAAGTGGACGACGTGCGCAAGAAAGAGCGTGAGCTGCGCCGCATCATTGTGGACAAGTGCGGCTACCCGCAAGAACACTTCATCGCTGACTTCAGCGGTCGCGACAAGAACGGCAACAAGATCGCCTCCAACCTGCTGAACCTCAAGTGGATTGAAAAGCAGGCCGCTGCCGGCAAGCCCTGGAGCGCGATCATGGCGCGCAACATTCCCCCCGTGCAGGACCTGCAGCAAAAGCTGACCGACCTGCAAGCCCGGGTGGTGGTGCCACTGGACCAACTCAAGGACATCAACAAGTTCATGAACGCGGGCGAATACGCATCGCGCGCGGCCAAGAAGGAAATGATCGAGGCCAACTTGCGCCTGGTGATTTCCATCGCCAAGAAGTACACCAACCGCGGTCTGCAGTTCCTGGATCTGATCCAGGAAGGCAACATTGGTTTGATGAAGGCCGTGGACAAGTTTGAATACCGCCGCGGCTACAAGTTCTCGACTTACGCCACCTGGTGGATTCGCCAGGCCATCACCCGCTCCATCGCGGACCAGGCGCGCACCATCCGTATCCCGGTGCACATGATCGAAACCATCAACAAGATGAATCGCATCAGCCGCCAACACTTGCAAGAGTTTGGTTTTGAACCCGATGCTTCCGTGCTCGCCGCGAAGATGGAGATTCCGGAAGACAAGATCCGCAAGATCATGAAGATCGCCAAAGAGCCGATCTCCATGGAAACACCAATTGGTGACGATGACGACAGCCACCTGGGCGACTTCATCGAAGACAGCGCCAACACCGCGCCTATGGAAGCCGCGATGCAGGCTGGTCTGCGCGACGTGGTCAAGGACATCCTCGACAGCCTGACGCCCCGCGAAGCCAAGGTGCTGCGCATGCGTTTCGGTATCGAGATGACGTCGGACCACACGCTGGAAGAAGTGGGCAAGCAGTTTGACGTGACGCGTGAGCGCATCCGCCAGATCGAAGCCAAGGCGCTGCGCAAGTTGAAGCACCCCAGCCGCTCGGACAAGCTGCGCAGCTTCACCGACACGCTGTAAGCCTGAAAACCCAAGCAAAATAGCGCCCCAAGCCGCATACAGCGTGCGCAGGGCGCTATTTTTTTGATAGTGAATCATCAAGCATGGCTACGGAACACACTTACAAACTCGCTGGCGTCATGGGCTGGCCGGTCTCGCACTCGCGTTCGCCGCTGATCCACAACCATTGGATTGCCGAGCATGGTTTGCGCGGCGCCTATGTGCTGCTGCCGGTGCAACCCGACAAACTGGCCGTGGCCTTGCGTGGTCTGTCGGCCCTGGGCTTTGCCGGCTGCAACCTGACCATTCCGCACAAGGTGGCCGCCATGCCACTGGTCGACCACCTGGAGCCCCTAGCGCAGCGCATTGGTGCCGTCAACACGATCGTGGTGGGACCGGACGGTGCCCTGACCGGGCGCAACACAGACGCCTACGGCTTTGTGCAAAGCCTGCTGGATGCCAAACCGGACTGGCGCGCCGATGCCGGCCCGGCTGTGGTGCTCGGTGCAGGCGGCGCCGCACGTGCAGTATTAGCCGGATTGATCGATGGCGGCGCGCGCTCCATTCGCCTGTGCAACCGCAGTTGGGACAAGGCACATGACCTCGCGCAGGAGTTTGGCTCCGCCATCGTGCACGCCGTGCCATGGGCCGACCGCCACAACGCGCTGGATGGTGCAGCCCTCTTGGTCAACACCACCAGCCAGGGCATGCAGGGTGAGTCCGCACTGGACCTGTCGCTGGACCGTTTGCCGGCGGAGGCGCTGGTGTCCGACATCATTTACGTACCGCTGGAAACGCCACTGCTCGCGGCAGCACGGCAACGTGGCAACGCTACGGTCAACGGATTGGGGATGTTGCTGAACCAAGCCCGCCCGGCATTTGAAGCCTGGTTTGGTATGCGCCCCGACGTCACCCCGGCCTTGCTGGCCCAGGTGCAGGCGACGCTTTAGCGCCTGTACAAGCCGCCTGTTTAAGCGACCTGTTTGGCGGCGCGTGCGCCGACAAACCCAAAGGCGAACTGCAGCACTTCTTCCAGCGAGAGTTCAATCGCCTGGCGCTCCTGCTCGGTCAGGTAAAACATCATGTCCACGTCATGGCGCACATAACGTGCGGGCAAGCGGTTGAGCGCAACACAGGCCACATCGGCGAGCATGTCGGCCGTGAAACTAGGATGAGCCCGCGCACGGCCTGCCACTTCTTCGAAAACGAGACGTTCGTAGTAGTTGTGAACCTGCTCGAAATTAAACACCATGAGAGTCTCCAAAATGCGGGGCAAAGCGCCAAACCACTCGGCCCGCGCAGCCGTTCGACCTTAGCACCACTGCCGTAGGCTGACAAGTAGCCAACAACCATCAGACTTGCCGCTATGCGGCCGATCCGGCTTCTCAATAGACCCGCAAACAGAGGGCCGACGCCATGTGGACCGCAACAACCGTCTGCCGCGATTTGCGAAAACGCCGAAAAAGCGAGGATTCTGACCCGGTAAAACCAAAAGTCGCTTGACGCAATCTGTGAAGGTATTGCAGGATATCCGTCTGCAGAATTGTGTGTGATTACAGATTCATAGGCATTCTTAGCTATGAAACTTGTAGCAGCCAGAAAACTGCGATATAGTTTCCCCCTGAATCAACATGCTGCGCAATTTCCCGTTTCGGACTTCAAAAACCACACGGTAGGCCGGCCAAAACCGCATCGAGGAGAGGTAATTTAATGAGTGCAAAAGAATCGGTCGCTATTGGCCAGTTGTTGGGACTGTTGGAATCCCGCTACGCAATCCGTGTTTTGTGGGCCTTGCGTGACGGACATGCACAAACCTTCCGCCTCCTCCAGGACAGCGTGGGCGGCATCACCCCCAACACCCTCAACACCCGTATCAAGGAACTGCGCGAAGCCGGCCTGCTGACCCACGGTGGCGAAGGTTATGCAGTGACTGCAGCAGGTGCTGACCTGCTCAAACGACTCGGTGACCTACAGGCATTTGCTAGCAAATGGGCTGCCAGCCAGTCCAAGAAGACCAAGTAATTTCCCTCGCTGGAGCACAAGGCTCCACGGCAAAACAAAGACAGGCTGGACCTGTCTTTTTTGTCTGCGGCATAATTTCGGGTTTTCCGGTTGTAGCGCAATACCAACGTGCGCAAGCAGCTACTAATTTCATAGCAAAAAGGCCTCATATGACAACCACTCCCAGCGGACTGCAGTACGAAGACACTTTGGAAGGCTCCGGCCCCGTGGCCACCAAGGGCCAAAGCGTCACCGTGCACTACACCGGATGGCTCTACAACGATGGCGTGCAAGGCGCCAAGTTCGACTCCAGCAAGGACCGCAATGATCCGTTCGTGTTCAGCCTGGGCGCTGGCATGGTGATCCGCGGCTGGGACGAAGGCGTGGCTGGCATGAAAGTGGGCGGCGCGCGCACCCTGATCATTCCCGCCGCCCTAGGCTACGGCTCACGTGGCGCAGGCGGCGTGATCCCGCCCAATGCCACCCTGAAATTTGACGTGGAACTGCTGGGCGTTTCGGGCTAAACCCCGCTTGCCCCCTTGACTTGGTGTTTCTGGCCCCCATCTGCGGTGCCAGAAACCGCAACTTCTCATTTTTTCCATGTCTGACAACCACTCCACTCCCCCCTCCTCTGCCGCGGCCGCCAGCTACCAAAGCACCGAAGATTTGGCCGCATCCCAGAGCCAGCACGAAATCGATCCGCTGGTCCACGCCCAGGCCGAACTGGCCACCTTGCAAGCCAAGAGCAGCGAATTGGCAGACCAGTATCTGCGCGCCAAGGCCGAGGCTGAAAACGCCCGCCGCCGCGCCGACGATGAAATTTCCAAGGCCCGCAAGTTCGCGCTGGAAAGCTTCGCCGAAAGCCTGCTGCCCGTGGCTGACAGCCTGGAAGCCGGCCTGGTGATCAAGGACGCCACCGTCGAGCAAATCCGCGAAGGTGCCCAAGCCACCCTGCGCCAACTGGTCGCTGCGCTGGAACGCAACAAAGTGGTCGCCATCAACCCGGCCGCTGGCACCAAGTTCGACCCGCACCAGCACCAGGCGATCAGCGTGGTGCCTTCCGAGCAGGAAGCCAACACGGTGGTCAGCGTGTTGCAAAAGGGCTATTCCATCGCGGAGCGCGTGTTGCGCCCTGCGCTGGTCACCGTTTCCGCCCCCAAATAACCGGCAAACCAATACCAATTGGGCGATTTGGGCCTGAATTGACCCCAATCGCCCCGTGGGCTCTTGAAACTGTCTCAGCAGCCCACACGTTCATCACATCTGAATTTCAATAACTTTGCGGGACAGGCTTTTAGCGCCGTCCCCAACTGACCAAAAGCAGGAGTAAATCATGGGAAGAATCATCGGCATTGACTTGGGCACCACCAACAGTTGCGTGGCCATCATGGAGGGCAACACCCCCAAAGTCATCGAAAACGCGGAAGGCGCACGCACCACCCCGTCCATCATCGCCTACCAGGAAGATGGCGAAGTGCTGGTTGGCGCATCCGCCAAGCGTCAGTCGGTGACCAACCCCAAAAACACCCTGTACGCGGTGAAGCGCCTGATCGGTCGCAAGTTCTCTGAAAAAGAAGTGCAAAAGGACATCGACCTGATGCCTTACACCATTGCCGCCGCCGACAACGGCGACGCCTGGGTGGAAGTGCGCGGCAACCGCATGGCGCCACAACAGGTTAGCGCCGATATTCTGCGCAAGATGAAGAAGACGGCGGAAGACTACCTCGGCGAAGAAGTGACGGACGCCGTGATCACGGTTCCCGCCTACTTCAACGATGCCCAACGCCAAGCCACCAAGGACGCTGGCCGTATCGCCGGTCTGGACGTCAAGCGCATCATCAACGAACCCACCGCGGCCGCGCTGGCTTTCGGTCTGGACAAGAACGAAAAGGGCGACCGCAAGATCGCCGTGTACGACTTGGGTGGCGGCACGTTTGACGTGTCCATCATCGAAATCGCCGATGTCGATGGCGAGAAGCAATTCGAAGTGCTGTCCACCAACGGCGACACCTTCCTGGGCGGCGAAGACTTTGACCAACGCGTCATCGACTTCATCATCTCCGAGTTCAAGAAAGAGCAAGGCGTAGACCTGTCCAAGGACGTGTTGGCCCTGCAACGTCTGAAAGAAGCCGCTGAAAAGGCCAAGATCGAACTGTCCTCCAGCGCGCAGACCGATATCAACCTGCCCTACGTGACAGCCGATGCCTCTGGTCCCAAGCACCTGAACATCAAGCTCACCCGCGCCAAGCTGGAAAGCCTGGTCGAAGAACTGATCGAACGCACGATTGCCCCTTGCCGCATCGCCATGAAGGATGCTGGCGTCAGCGCCTCCGACATCCATGATGTGATCCTGGTCGGCGGCATGACCCGTATGCCCAAGGTGCAAGAGAAGGTCAAGGAACTGTTCGGCAAGGAACCCCGCAAGGACGTGAACCCTGACGAAGCCGTCGCCGTGGGCGCCGCGATCCAGGGCCAGGTACTGGCCGGTGACCGCAAGGACGTGCTGCTGCTGGACGTGACCCCTCTGTCCCTGGGTATCGAAACCCTGGGTGGTGTCATGACCAAGATGATCACCAAGAACACGACCATCCCGACCAAGTTTGCACAGACGTTCTCGACTGCGGACGACAACCAGCCTGCCGTGACCATCAAGGTATTCCAGGGCGAGCGCGAAATCGCCGCCGTGAACAAGATGCTGGGCGAGTTCAACCTCGAAGGTATCCCACCCGCAGCACGTGGCACGCCGCAAATTGAAGTGTCGTTTGACATTGACGCCAACGGCATCCTGCACGTCGGCGCCAAGGACAAGGGCACCGGCAAGGAAAACAAGATCACCATCAAGGCCAACTCCGGTCTGTCGGAAGCAGAAATCCAGCAAATGGTGAAAGACGCCGAGCTGAACGCTGCCGACGACAAGAAAAAACTGGAACTGGTACAAGCCAAGAACCAGGCCGATGCCGCGGTGCACAGTGTCAAGAAGAGCCTGACCGAGTACGGCGACAAGCTGGATGCAGGCGAGAAAGACAAGATCGAAGCCGCCATCAAGGACCTGGAAGACGCACTCAAGAGCGACGACAAGGCCGCCATTGAAACCAAGAACGAAGCGCTGATGACCGCCAGCCAGAAGCTGGGCGAGAAGATGTACGCCGACGAACAGGCCAAGCAGGCTGCTGCAGGCCAGGCCCCCGAAGCCGAAGCGACCAGCCAGGCCGGTGGCGATGCACAAGCAGCCCGCCCCCACGATGACAACGTGGTCGACGCAGAAGTCAAGGAAGTCAAGAAGGGCTAAACACGAAAGGTCATCGGCAGCGGTGACCGATCACACGCGCGCCGCGTTGGACGCCCACTTGGCGCCTAACGCGGCTTTTGTGTTGTAACCAGGCGCAGAGAGAACATGGCCAAACGAGACTATTACGAAATCCTGGGCGTTGCCAAAAACGCGTCCGAGGAAGATATCAAAAAGGCCTATCGCAAGTTGGCGATGAAGCACCACCCGGACCGCAACCAGGGTGATGCGTCCAAGGCCGCAGAAGAGAAATTCAAGGAAGGCAAAGAAGCCTACGAAATGCTGTCGGACGCGCAAAAGCGCGCCGCCTACGACCAATACGGCCACGCCGGTGTGGACCCGAACCGCGGCGGTGGCCCGGGCGCAGAAGGTTTTGGCGGATTCGCCGAGGCCTTTGGCGACATTTTTGGCGACATGTTTGGCCAGCAGCGCGGACGCGCTGGTGCGGGTGGCCGTCAGGTTTACCGCGGCTCCGACCTGAGCTACGCCATGGAGATCACGCTGGAAGAAGCGGCACATGGCAAAGACGCCCAGATCCGCATCCCAAGCTGGGATTCCTGCGATACCTGCAAGGGCAGCGGCGCCAAGCCCGGCACCCAGGTCAAGACCTGCGGCACCTGCAATGGCGCAGGCCAGGTCCAGATGCGCCAGGGCTTTTTCAGCGTGCAACAAACCTGCCCCACCTGCCGCGGTGCCGGCAAGGTCATCCCTGAACCCTGCGTGGCCTGCAGCGGCCAAGGCAAGATCAAGCGCCAGAAAACGCTGGAAGTCAAAATCCCCGCCGGTATCGACGGTGGCATGCGTATCCGCAGCGCTGGCAATGGTGAGCCCGGCACCAATGGTGGCCCGGCTGGCGATTTGTATATCGAGATCCGTCTCAAGAAACACGATATCTTCGAGCGCGATGGCGATGACTTGCATTGCTCGGTGCCCATCAGCATGGTGAGTGCCGCGCTGGGCGGCGAGATCGACGTGCCCACGCTGGCCGGCAAAGCGGCCATCGACATTCCTGAAGGCACACAAAACGGCAAACAGTTCCGCCTGCGCGGCAAAGGCATCAAGGGCGTGCGCTCCAGCTACCCTGGCGACCTGTACTGCCACATCGCCGTGGAGACGCCGGTCAAGCTCAGCGAACACCAGCGCCGCCTGCTCAAGGAACTGGACGAGTCATTCAAGAAGGGCGGCAGCAAACATTCACCTTCGGGTGACAGCTGGACCGACCGGTTGAAGAACCTGTTTAGCTGACGCGCACAGCACTCTCTCCGCACCGATGCCGCCCGGTCCGCAAGGATCTGGCGGCATCGGTGTTTCTGGCCCTTGCCCCGCGAAAACCCCTAGTGCGATGTCCCTGCCGGGCAGCAGAAACCAGAGGATGGAACCCTATACTTTGTGGCATTACCATCAGGAGATTCGCATGACCCGATTCACCCGCCTGGCCAGCGCCACGCTGGCTTTGTTCGCACTGCAAGCCTACGCGCTGACACCGTCCGAACAAATCATGGAGCAATTCATCGATGCCAAGGACGGCAGCGTCATCACGCTTCCCGAAGGCCGGTTTGAATTCACCCAGACCCTGTCGATTTCGGCCAACAACGTGACCATCAAAGGCGCAGGCGCTGACAAGACCATCCTGTCCTTCAAGGGCCAGAACACCGGCAACGGCATTGATGCCACCGGCAAGAAGCTCACGTTCGAAGGCTTCGCCATCATCGACTCCAAGGCCGACGGACTCAAGATCCAGAACTGCGAAGACCTGCTGATCCGCAGCCTGTCGGTGGACTGGACGGGTCCGCCCAAGGAAACCAATGGCGGCTACGGCGTGTACCCCGTGGCCTGCAAACGCATCCTGGTGGAAAAGTCCTACATTCGCGGGGCTTCGGACTCGGGCCTGTACGTCGGCCAGTCGGAAGATGTGGTGCTGCGCAACAACCGCATCACTGAAAACGTGGCTGGCATCGAGATTGAGAACTGCCTGCGCGCCGACGTGTACGACAACGAGGCCTATGGCAACACCGGCGGCATTCTGGTGTTCTCCATGCCCGACCTGCCGGTGATCCAGAATGGCGTGGGAACGCGCATTTTCCGCAACAAGATTACCGGCAACAACACCGCCAATTTTGCGCCCAAGGGCAATATCGTGGGCCTGGTGCCTGCCGGTACCGGCGTCATGATTCTGGCCAACCGCGACGTGGAAATTTTCAACAATACGATTGAAGACAACCAGACCGCCAGCGTCATCGTGACCAGCTTCTATGCCTCCGAGCGCCCCATCAAGGACCCCACCTATGAAGCCCAGGCACGCAACACCTTCATCCATGACAACGTGATGCGCAATTCCGGCGCCAAGCCGTCCGGCATGATCAACGAAATCAAGGATGGCGCAGGTTGGGCCGGCGTCAAGCTCGACCCCATGCCCCAGGTGCTGCACGACGGCATCAAGGCCGGCAAGATCAAGGACATCGCCGAACTCAAGCTGTGCATGAAGAACAACACGATTGAGTCCCCCGCCGTGGCTTTTGCAAACCTGGATCTGGAAAACGCCGGTCTGTTCAAGGCGCTGTTCCGCTTCTGGAAACCTCGCGCTTATGCCGCTGTGCCCGCCGAACACGACTGCAGCCTGCCGCCGCTGCCTGCTGTCACAGCGGTTGTCGCTGCGAAATAATCCAAACTGCCAAGGCCCATTGATTCCATGCAAGTATTGAAGACATGGACCAGCGCCTTGGCGCTGGTCTGGGCCGGGGCCTGCCTGGCCGCCAGCCCATTGCCGGACCAGCTCGACGCGTATGGCGTGCTCAAAAGCGATGGCAAGACACTCACGCTGTCGGGTAACACCATGGTCTATGGGCTGGCCTCGCCGCTGTTCACGGATTACGCCCTCAAGTTCCGCACCATCACCCTGCCCGCAGGCGCCAAGCTGGGCTACAAGGCCGATGCTGTGGTGGACCTGCCCATCGGCACCATCATCAGCAAGACCTTCTATTACGCCAAAGATCCCAAGACCCCAGGCGGTTGGCTCAAAAGCCCGGCACGCCTGACCGGTGAGTCGATTGACCTCTCCGCCTACCAACTGGTGGAGACCCGCATCCTCAAACGCGACACCGACGGTAGCTGGCAGGCCAATACCTACATCTGGAACGACACCCAGACCAGCGCCGCGCTGCGCCGAATTGGCCTCACGGTCAACGGCACGCTGCGCGACCCAGCCACCGGAGAGAGCACACCGCTGCAATACAACGTACCCAATGCCCGCCAGTGCCAGACCTGCCATGCGGTGGACGCCACGGTAGGCCAGGTCGGTATTGAGCCGATTGGCCCCAAGGGCCGCTTCCTGAACCTGGAGTATGGCTACACCGCAGGCAAGCTCAACCAGCTCGTGCGCCTGGGCCAAATTGGCACCTGGGACAACCTTCCGGCTGACCTGGCCGCTTTGCCCCGCAATGTGGCCTACGCCGACGCACAAACCGGAACGCTCGAAGCCCGCGCCCGCGCCTATGCCGAAATCAACTGCGCACACTGCCATAACAAACTGGGTGATGCGCGCCAGTCGGGCTTGTTCCTGACGCTGGACGCTACCGGCAGCCATCTGGGCGTGTGCAAGCAGCATGCAGCCGCCGGTTCAGGTGGCGCCAACCTGACCTTTGACATCGTGCCCGGCAAGCCCGACAAGTCCCTGCTGGTCACCCGCATGGAAGCCACCACCGGCCAGGCCATGATGCCGCGCATGGGCCGCAGCCTGGTGGACAAGGAAGGCGTGCAACTGCTGCGCCAATGGGTTACTGCCATGAACGGCAACTGTGATGTGAGGTAGTAGAGGCGACGCTCAACGAGTACCACCGTTCGGACTGAGCTTGTCGAAGTCCTCAACAATTGCTTGGTTTGCAAGCGCTGCGTTTTGCCCTTCGTCAAGCTCAGGACAGGCCAGACTCAACGCGAACGGATTTCTTCAGCAGAGCCATAAAGCATATGAAAGCTGACAAGGCAAAATAGCGCCATGTGCCCTGCTCCCGCATCTTCTGCCACTTTTCCTGCGAAATTTCTCACCGCAGCTTTTTACAAGTTTGTCGAGCTGCCTGACTATCAGGCGCGCAAGCCCGCCCTGCTGGCATTTTGTGAGGCACACCACGTCAAGGGCATGATCCTGTTGGCCCAGGAAGGCATCAACAGCACGATTGCCGGCGCCCCCGACGACGTACACGCCGTGCTCGCCTATCTGCGCAGCGATCCGCTTCTGGCTGACTTGCAGCACAAGGAATCCTGGTCCGACAAGGCGCCCTTCTACCGCATGAAGGTACGGCTCAAAAAAGAGATCGTCACCCTCAATGTGCCCGGTATCAGCCCCACACACATGGCCGGCACCTACGTGAAACCAGCCGACTGGAATGCCCTGATCAGTGACCCGGATGTCGTGGTGGTGGACACACGCAATGACTACGAGGTGGAGATCGGGACATTCAAAGGCGCAGTCGATCCGCGCATCAAGAGTTTTTCCGAGTTGCCAGAATGGGTCGCCCACTACGGGCCACTGCATGCGGGCGCCGACCCACAGAAAAAACCCAAGGTCGCCATGTTCTGCACCGGCGGCATACGCTGCGAAAAATCCACCGCCTATATGCGTGCGCAAGGGTATGAAGAGGTCTACCACCTGGAAGGCGGCATCCTCAAATACCTGGAAACCGTGCCACCGGAAAACAGCCTGTGGCAAGGCGAATGTTTTGTGTTCGACGAACGCGTCTCCGTGGGCCATGGCCTGGTGCCGGGCCACCACGGCCTGTGCCGCGCCTGCCGCCAGCCGCTGGAAGACGGTGCCACGGATTCCCCCCTGTTTGAGGCCGGTGTGAGCTGCCCACGCTGCCACGCGCACACCAGTGAGACACAAAAGAACAGCGCCCGCGAACGCCAGCGCCAATGGGAACTGGCCAAGGAGCGCGCGCAAGTGCACATTGGCGCCACACTGCCCAAACCCATACCCCATGATGCCGACAAAGCACAACCCCGTTCGGGCTGAGCCTGTCGAAGCCCCTGCGTCAAGCTCAGGACAGGCTCTTCATCAAGCGCAGGGCGAACGGGGGCTGTATCCCATCCTCTATTCCTTCCGCCGTTGCCCGTATGCCATGCGCGCCCGCTTGGCACTCGCCGCCAGTGGCCAGGTGTGTGTGCTGCGCGAGATCGCTCTGGCACGCAAGCCCGCCGAGATGCTGGCAGCATCCCCCAAAGGCACCGTACCAGTACTGGTGCTGGCCGATGGCACGGTCATCGAGCAGAGCCTGGACATCATGCGGTGGGCACTGCACCGACACGATCCGCACGCCTGGCTCCCCGAAGGCGAAGGCACCCTCGCGGAGGCTCTGCAATGGATTGCCACCTGCGACGGCCCCTTCAAAGTAAACCTGGACCGTTACAAATACCCGAGCCGCTACGCACTGGAAAACGGTGCAGCAGACCGTGATCAGGGGGCTGCCTTCCTCGCTCAACTGGAGTCCAAGTTGGCAATCCAGCCCTTTCTGACAGGAACACATTTCGGTTTCACAGATGCTGCCATCGCGCCCTTTGTGCGCCAGTTCGCGCACACGGATACCGGCTGGTTTGCTGCTCAGCCCTGGCCCGCCCTGCAAGACTGGTTACAGGCATTCGAGGCATCGCCGCTTTTTGCGGCAGTCATGCACAAACAACCCGAATGGGTGGCAGGCAATCCCGACGGCCTGTTTGCGCCGCAAATTCGCAGCCTGCCGCTGCAAACGTTGTAAGAACGCATCCAGTTACAAGTTGTCACTATTAATCTGCAGCAGTTACACACTGCAGCACCCGCCTGGCCACCCGAGTCACCGGTGTGTAGCACGGGCTGTGCGATCATCAAAGCCTGCCTTTCCGTTGGACACCATACCGCTGTCAGTGAACGCTGATCAAGCGGTTTTCATAATATTTTGATGAACGCCATACCGTCACCTGCTGAACCGCTGTCCGGCCCCCAGTCGCGCGCGCTGGCGCAGCGTCTGGTGCGGGCGATGGTGGGCAAGACGCTGACCTTTTTTGCCGACCACCAGGTAGCGTTTCTCAAGCAAGTCCGCGCGCAATTGCTGGACCGGGCCGACGGCAAGCCCTCCCTGTTGCAGGGCCAGCACCTGCGCTCTGCAGCTGTGCTGCTGGACCGGCAGGCCGATGCGTTTCTGCGCGGCTTTGGCCAAACCCTGCAGCAGTGCGTGAACGAAGAGGTGCGAGCCGCCTTTCCGCAACTGGAGAACCTCTCCGCCCAGACCACCGCCAAGAGCGATGACCTGGACGGTTTGACCCTGAGCCTGATCGATGTAGACGAGGTGCACCGCATCCTGCTGTTGGACCGCATCTCCCAGCCCTTCAACGCGGTGTACGAGGCCAGCCTCACGCCGCTGTCGCAGCGCCTGTCCGTGTTATTTGCGGCAGACAGCGCATCGCTGTCCAGCAACCCTTTTCGCCCGGCCATTTTTCTCAAGGCCTTCATGAACGCCTGGGTCGAAGGCAAGTTCGACGAAGAGGCCACCGAAGACCTGATGCAAACGCTGGTGCCCGAGCACAGCATTGACCTGGCCCCCTTGTACAAAGACCTGCTGGCTGTGCTGGCGATGGCGGGCGTGCAAGCCCGCACCGAGCAGCACCGCATCCGTAAAGCGCCCAACTCTTCCATGGCCCCGCTTTCCAGCAAGCCGGCGCCCCTGGAAAGCCAGCCCGCCCCTCTGTCGCGCAACGACTCGGGCTATGCATCCCTGCAGTCACAGGCACCGCAATCCGCTTGGGGCGGCCTGGCACCTGTGGGCCGCACCATCGCCGCGCAGGTTGCCACACAGGCACGCGCCTTCCTGCAGCGACTGGGCGTAGGCATTGGCGGCAGCTCTGCCAACGCATCCCGCGCCATGCCTTTGGGCGACGACGCGGGTTACGCACCAGACGCACAGCCCGCTGCCGTGCAACAGGCAGCCGACCCGGTCTTCCTGAACTACCTGCAAAACATCCAGGACGGCACTGACGCGTCGTCCGCCTACCAGTTCTCGGACGACGAGAACATCCACAACCACAACGTGTTGCGCCAGATGCGCGACCGCGAAGAGGTGCGCAACGCACCCGAGCTAGACCGTGGCACGGTGGACGCGCTGGCTGAAGTATTCGACTACGTGTTTGCCGATTTGGCCATTCCGCTGCAGATGAAGATGGTGATTGGCCGCCTGCAGATCCCGGTGCTCAAGGCGGCCATGATCGACCGCGACTTCTTTTTGTCGGGTGACCATCCGGCGCGCAAGTTGGTCGACACACTGGCCTCGGCGTCCGTCGCCTGGGCCCCGGAAAAAGGCGAGAACGACCCGCTCTACGTGCGTATTGAACACACGGTGCAGCGCGTCCTCAAGGAGTTTGAAGACGACCTGGACCTGTTCAGCAACCTGCTGGTGGAGTTCAGCGAGTTCCTGTTCGAGACCGAGCAGCAGGTCGAGCGGCAGATCGAGCCCGTCGCCACACAGGAGCGCAATGTCGAGTCGCTGGCCGATGCCCGCGCCCAGGCCGACGAGGCCATCCACGCACGCATCAGCGCTCTGCCAGCCGGTTTGACGCTGGCACCATTTCTCACGCCCTTCCTGACCACACAATGGCGCGAGGTAGTCGCCCTGGCCCTGCTGCGCAAAGACACCGAGCACGGCGCGGGGGACGCTGCGCTCAAAACCATGGACGCGCTGATCTGGAGCACCCAGCCCAAAACCACGGCCGAAGACCGCCGCCAACTGGTGGACGTGTTGCCGGAGATGATCCGCAACCTGAACGCCGGGCTGGACGACATGGCCTGGGACGGCGACCCGCGCGCCAAGTTCACACGCCGACTGATCAACACCCACATGCTGGCCATCCGCATGAAGGCCCCGGCGCCCCAGGACAGCCAGGCCGCTTCACTGGAAGAAGCCGAGAGCAAACAGGCCATCACCGCGCTGGACGAACGCCGTGCCAGCAAGCTGGCCTTCGGCATCGATGCCTTTGACGAAGCTGCCCACCAGTTGGCGCGTGGGCTCTGGTTTGAGATCAGCGAAGCACCCGCTGCCGCCTACCGCTGCAAGCTCAGTTGGGTCAGCCCCATGCGCACCCGTTTCCTGTTTACCAACCGTGAAGGGCACGACGCCTTTGTGCGCTCCGAACGCGAAGTGGCCGCCATGCTGCGCATGGGCACGCTGCAGCAACTGGACCAGGCGCCCATCATCTCGCGCGCGCTGGACAAACTCATGGCCGACAGCGAAGGGCAGAACCAGCTCGCCGCCTGACACCTCCCCCGAGGCAAATTGCTATTATTTCAATAGCTGTTTGCGCACACCCCATAAGGGCTGGAGGCCTAAAAGACTTAAATTCCCGGGCTACCAGCGTTCCATGTAGGGGCGCAGGTCCAGCTCAAACGTCCACGCGTCGCGCGGCTGGTTGTGCAAATACCAGTAGTTCTCCGCAATGTGCTCGGGGTTCAGGATGCCGTCCTGGTCCTTGAGTGCGTAACGCTCGGGGAACGAGGTGCGGATGAAATCAGTGTCGATGGCACCGTCCACCACTACGTGCGCCACGTGGATGTTCTTCGGCCCCAGCTCGCGCGCCATGCTTTGCGCCAGCGCACGCAGCGCATGTTTGGCACCGGCAAAGGCCGCAAAGTGGGATGCACCGCGCAGTGCCGCTGTCGCGCCGGTGAACAGAATCGTGCCGCGCTCCCGCTTCACCATGCGCCGGGCCGCCTGCTGCGCGTTCAGGAAACCGCTCAAGCAAGCCATCTCCCAGATCTTGAAGTACTTGCGCGCCGTCTCGTCAAGGATGCTGCAGGGCACGTTGGCGCCGATGTTGAACACCAGCACCTCGATGGGGCCATGCTCGGCTTCGATCTGCTCGAACAAGGCCGCAACGTCTTCCTCCTTGCGCGCATCGCTGGCGTAGCCAAAGGCCTGACCGCCCTCAGCGCGGATGCTGTCCACCAGCGGTTGCAGCTTGTCGGCCGAGCGGCGCGTCACGCAGGCAATAAAGCCCTCTTTCGCAAAGCGCTTGGCAATCGCGCCACCGGTGGAATCGCCCGCGCCAATAACCAGCGCGACTTTGGGTTGGGATGAAGTGGAAGACATGGATGCTCCTTAAGAAGAGGTGGGCGCACTGGCGCCCTTGCGTTCGGCCTTGTCGATAAAGCGCCGGCTGGCCGCCAGAATTTCCTTGCGCGTGCGCTCGCTCTCCACCGCACGTGCCAGCACCACGGCACCCACACACTGGGCAATCAGCGCCCACGCCGCATCGGCGTCACCGGTGCGCGCGCTCCAGCTCTTTTGCGTGCGCTTGAGAGCAGCCTCCACCGTGCTGCGCACCTCGGGGCCCGCGCGCGCAATCTCTGCACCCAGTACCGGCAGCGCGCAGCCCACATCAGGGTTCATCGCGTGGAAGCTGCTCAGGTAATCGCGCACGCACTTGGCCACATGGTTGTCCGGCGCATCCTTGTCACCCGCCAGCATGCTGCTGCTGTTCTCCATCTCCTCAGCGACCAGCGCCTCAAACAGCGCCTGCTTGGACGGGAAGTGGCTGTAAAACGCCCCACCCGTGAGGCCAATGGACGCCATCAGTGCATCCACGCCGGTGCTGGCAAAGCCGCCCTTCTTCGCAATCGCACGGCTGCTGTCCAGCAGCTTCTGGCGCGTCTCGTTCTTGTGGGTACTGGCGTAGCGCATGCGGGGACTCCGGGATTTCCATATTGACAGGCCAGACTCTATTACATAACGTACGTTTAGTAAACGACCATTTATTGATGGAGACAGACATGGCCAAAACCGCAGAGTTCTTTTTGGATGTAGGCAGCCCCGCCACTTATCTGGCATGGACGCAACTACCAGCCTTGTGCGCGCAGACCGGCGCCACACTGGTCTACAAGCCCATGCTGCTAGGCGGCGTGTTCCAGGCCACCGGCAATGCATCACCCGCCACGGTACCCGCAAAAGGCAGTTACATGACCGACGACCTGGGCCGCTTTGCCAAACGCTACGGCGTGCCGTTTGTGATGAACCCGCACTTCCCCATCAACACACTGCAACTGATGCGCGGTGTCATTGGCATTCAGTTGCGTGAGCCTGCGCGTTTGGATGCGTTTTTGAAATCGGTGTTTGAAGCACTGTGGGTGAAAGCGGCCAACCTGAACGACCCAGCCACTGTGGCAGCCACGCTGGCGGCGGCAGGGTTCGACCCAGCGCAGGTGTTTGCACTGGTGAATGATCCGGAGATCAAGGCCGCGCTGAAGACCAATACCGAAGAGGCCGTGTCACGCGGGGTGTTTGGCGCACCCACAGTGTTTGTGAATGGCACGATGTTTTTTGGGCAGGATCGGCTGGATTTTGTGCGGGAAGCGCTGGCCTAAGTCGCGTGGGCATGGAGTCACCATGCCCACCGTAGCAACTTACGCCAGTTGCAACCGCACCCTTGCCGCCGCGTATTCACGCTTCAGCTGCGCCACATAGTCAGCAGTAGGCTGCACCTTGGTGATGGCGCCGATGCCCTGGCCGCAGCCCCAGATTTCTTTCCAGGCCTTGGCGGAGCTGCCGCCGAAGTTCATCTTGCTCGGGTCGCTCTCGGGCAACGCGGCAGGGTCCAGGCCCGCGGCGCGGATGCTGGGGGCCAGGTAGTTGCCGTGGACGCCGGTGAACAGGTTGCTGTAGACGATCTCGTCGGAGTCGTTGTCCACGATGGCCTGTTTGTAACCGTCCACCGCGCGCGCTTCGTCGGTGGCGATGAAGGCGGAGCCGATGTAGGCGAAGTCGGCGCCCATGGCTTGGGCGGACAGCACAGCGTCACCGGTGGAGATGGCGCCAGACAATGCGACCGGGCCGTCAAACCACTGGCGAATTTCCTGCACCAGCGCAAACGGGCTCTTCACGCCCGCGTGGCCACCTGCACCGGCAGCCACAGCGATCAGGCCGTCGGCGCCCTTCTCGATGGCCTTGTGTGCGTGTTTGTTGTTGATGATGTCGTGCAGCACCACGCCGCCGTAGCTGTGCGCTGCGGCGTTGATCTCTTCACGTGCGCCCAGGCTGGTGATGATGATGGGTACCTTGTACTTCACACACATCGCCATGTCGTGTTCCAGCCGGTCATTGCTCTTGTGCACGATCTGGTTGATCGCAAATGGCGCGGCGGGCTTGTCGGGGTTGGCCTTATTCCAGGCAGCCAAACCTTCGGTGATCTCGATCAGCCACTCTTCCAGTTGCTCGGCCGGGCGCGCATTGAGCGCGGGCATGGAGCCGACCACACCGGCAATGCACTGCGCGATCACCAGCTTGGGGTTGCTGATGATGAACAGCGGTGAGCCGATCACGGGGAAAGGCAGATGGGCGAGTGCGCCGGGGAGTCTGGACATGCTGTCTCCTGTAAAAATTTATAAGAAAAGTGCCTGTAGCCCCCGCACAGATTGCGCGAGCAGCTACTAATTCAATAGCAAATGCGGAATACCGTTCGGGTTGAACCGCCTGTCCTGCAGGGGCTGCGTTTCGACAAGCTCAACGCGAACGGGTGTATTCAGCATTGCCTCAGAACGATTCGAGCGCCAGTGCGGTGACGCACTCCGCGCCTTCCACAATGCTGTCACGCGTGCCGGGGATTTTGGCCAAATGGTGGTCCGCATAAAAACGCGCGGTGGTGATCTTGGCCTGCATAAACGCAGCGTCATTGCCCGCGGCCAATTGCTCTTGTGCCACCAACAGCGAACGCGCCATCTGCCAGCCGGCCATCAGGTTGCCGGTAAGCATCAGGTAGGGCACGCTGCCCGCGAACACAGCGTTCGGGCTGGCCTTGGTGTTGCCGGCAACGAAGTTCACCACGTCAACAAACGCTTCGCGCGCAGCCTTCAGGCGTTTGGCCATGGCCAGCGCGTGGGGCGTGCCGCTCTTGGCCAGCTCTGCTTCGGTGGCTTCGATCTGCGCTGCCAGCGCCTTGCCGGTTGCGCCACCGTCGCGCGAGGTCTTGCGACCGACCAGGTCGTTGGCCTGGATGGCGGTGGTGCCTTCGTAGATGGTCAGAATCTTGGCGTCGCGGTAGTACTGGGCCACACCGGTTTCCTCGATAAAGCCCATACCGCCATGCACCTGCACCGCGAGCGAGGTGACTTCCAGGCTCATCTCGGTGCTGTAGCCCTTGACCAGTGGCACCATGAATTCGTAGAAGGTCTGGTTGTCTTTGCGCACCTGCGCATCGGGGTGGTGGTGCGCGGCGTCATAGGCGCTGGCGGCCACACTGGCCAAGGCACGGCAGCCTTCGATGTAGGAACGCATGGTCATCAGCATGCGTTTGACATCGGGGTGGTGGATGATGGGCGCGCTCGCCGCAATCGATCCGTCCACCGGGCGGCTCTGGACACGGTCCTTGGAGAACTGCACGGCCTTTTGGTACGCGCGCTCGGCAATCGCAATACCCTGCACGCCCACGCCGTAACGCGCGGCGTTCATCATGATGAACATGTACTCCAGGCCTCGGTTTTCCTGGCCCACGAGGTAACCAATCGCGCCACCGTGGTCGCCGTACTGCAGCACCGCGGTCGGGCTGGCCTTGATGCCCATCTTGTGTTCGATGGAGACGCAGTGCACATCGTTGCGGGCGCCCAAGCTTCCATCCTTGTTGACCATGAACTTGGGGACCACAAACAGGCTGATGCCCTTCACGCCTTCGGGCGCGCCCTGCACGCGGGCCAGCACCAGATGGACGATGTTCTCGGCCATGTCGTGCTCACCCCAGGTGATGAAAATCTTGGTGCCAAACACCTTGTAGGTGCCGTCGGGCAGTGGCTCGGCGCGGCTGCGCACCATGGCCAGATCGCTGCCCGCCTGTGGCTCCGTCAGGTTCATCGTGCCGGTCCACTTGCCGCTGACCAGGTTTTCGAGGTACGTGGCCTTGAGTTCGTCGGAGCCTGCGGTCAGCAGCGCTTCAATCGCGCCATCGCTCAACAGCGGGCACAGCGCAAAGCTCAGGTTGGCGGAGTTTTGCATTTCGCCGCAGACCGAACCAATGGTCTTGGGCAAGCCCTGGCCGCCAAAGTCCACCGGGTGCTGCAGGCCTTGCCAACCGCCTTCGGTGAACAACTTGAATGCCTCTTTGAAGCCCTTGGTGGCCGTGACCACACCGTCTTTCCAACTGGAGGGGTTGATGTCACCTTCGCGGTTCAGTGGGTCGAGTACGCCTTCGTTGAACTTGGCCGCCTCTTCCAGCACCGCCTGCGCCGTGTCCAGACCGGCGTCTTCAAAACCGGGGATCTTGGCGATTTCTGCGATGTTGGCCAGGTGTTCGATGTTGAACAACATGTCCTTGACGGGGGCTTTGTAACTCATGGGTAACTCCTAGAAAGACAAAAAAAGGGCACCATCAGTTGGTGCCCCCACGCTCCACCGCTGCGCGGCTCGCTGCCCCCCAAGGGGGCGAATTCCGCTTGGGGCGGCCCGGCGCGGAATTGTGTCCCTTATCGATGGCGGCTTAGAGTGCCGCAACCAGTTCGGGCACAGCCACAAACAAGTCGGCCACCAGGCCGTAGTCAGCCACCGAGAAGATCGGTGCTTCTTCGTCCTTGTTGATCGCCACGATGACCTTGCTGTCCTTCATGCCGGCCAAATGCTGGATGGCGCCGCTGATACCAGCGGCAATGTACAGCTGGGGCGCAACGATCTTGCCGGTCTGGCCCACTTGCCAGTCGTTGGGCGCGTAACCCGCGTCGACCGCAGCGCGCGATGCGCCTAGGGCCGCACCGAGCTTGTCGGCCAGCGGGGTCATGACTTCCATGAACTTCTCGCTGGAACCCAGGGCACGGCCACCGGACACGATGATCTTGGCAGCAGTCAGTTCGGGGCGGTCGTTCTTGGCGATTTCGGACCCCAGGAAAGTGACCTTGGCGTTGGCAGCCACAGCCGTACCGGTTTCCACTGCAGCAGAACCACCCGTGGCAGCCGCGGGATCGAAGCCCGTGGTACGCACGGTCAACACCTTCACGGCGTCGGTCGCTTGCACGGTGGCAATCGCGTTACCGGCGTAGATGGGGCGCTCAAACGTGTCGCTGCTGATGACCTTGGTCACGTCGGACAGTTGGCCCACGTCCAGCTTGGCGGCCACGCGCGGCGCAATGTTCTTGCCAGAGGCGGTAGCGGGGAAAACCAGGTGGCTGTAGGCCGAGGCGATGGCCAGCACTTGGGCTGCCACGTTTTCTGCCAGACCATGGGCCAGACCCGCGTCTTCCACGTGGATGACTTTGGACACGCCCGCGATTTGTGCGGCAGCGGCTGCCGCAGCACCCGCGTTGTGGCCAGCGACCAGCACGTGCACATCAACACCGGCTTGTGCGGCAGCGGTCACGGTGTTGAGGGTAGCACCCTTGATGGATGCGTTATCGTGTTCGGCAATTACCAGTGCAGTCATTTAGATCACCTTCGCTTCGGTCTTGAGTTTGGCGACCAGCGTGGCCACATCGGGCACCTTGATACCGGCGCTGCGTTTTGGAGGCTCAGACACCTTGAGTGTCTTGATGCGTGGAGCGACATCGACGCCGAGGTCTTCGGGCTTGAAGATGTCGAGCTGCTTCTTCTTCGCCTTCATGATGTTGGGCAAGGTCACGTAGCGTGGCTCGTTCAGACGCAGATCGGTCGTGATGATGGCGGGCAATGTCACCGACAAAGTTTCCAGGCCACCGTCCACTTCGCGTGTCACATGGGCTTTGCCGTCAGCGACTTCCACCTTGGAAGCGAACGTGGCTTGCGGCAGATCGCTCAGCGCAGCCAGCATCTGGCCGGTCTGGTTGCAATCGTCGTCAATGGCTTGTTTGCCCAGGATCACCAGGCCGGGTTGTTCCTTGTCGAACAGCGCCTTGAGCAGCTTGGCCACAGCCAGGGGTTGCAGTTCTTCGGTGGTCTCGACCAGGATGGCGCGGTCGGCGCCGATGGCCATCGCGGTACGCAGGGTTTCCTGGCACTGGGCCACGCCGCAGGAGACGGCAATCACTTCGGTGACCACGCCCTTTTCCTTCAAACGCACGGCTTCTTCCACCGCGATTTCGTCAAAGGGATTCATGCTCATTTTGACGTTGGCGATATCTACACCCGTGCCGTCCGACTTGACTCGAACCTTCACGTTGTAGTCCACCACACGTTTCACGGGTACCAGGACTTTCATTGCTGCCGCTCCAAGAGTAATAAATGGGGTCTGTCTACTTGACGTACACGTCAACTCGCCGATTCTATGCCGCGATGCCCGCCCCCACCGGTTCCCGGCGGGACAGTTCCATCAAGTTCAAAAAAGAACGACCGTGCTTTTTTATGATTATAACTGCAAGAAAACACCACATTCACGTCTACGCAAGCAGATCTGTGGTTCCTTCAGCGCGTCATTGCGGGCGTGGCAGATGGGCCAGTAGCCACTGCTCCACCGCAGCTGGTTCATTCACCGTGCGCAGCGCCTGGTAGGCCACTTCGGCCTGCGGGTAACTGCGCCGTAAAAAGTTCAACCACTGCTTCAGCCGCCCAGCCTGCTGGCGCTTCTCCAGCCCGGTGCATACCAAGTGCCAAAAATCGTGCAGCAGTGGCACCAAGGTCTGCCATGTCACCGCCTCGTCCTGAACGCCCGTTGCAGCCCCGCGGATGGCAAGCGCCAGCCCCGGGTCGGTCACCATGCCGCGGCCCACCATCAGGTCGTCGCAACCGGACAGGGCGCGGCAACGCTGTGCGTCCTGCACGTTCCAGATTTCGCCATTGGCCACCACCGGAATACGCACTGCTGCGCGGATGTCGGCAATCCGTTCCCAGTACGCAGGCGGACGGTAGGCATCGGCCTTGGTGCGGGCATGCACGACCAACTCGTCCGCCCCGCCCTCGGCAATGGCCAGTGCACATTCCACGGCCCGACTGTCGTCGTTAAACCCCAGGCGCATCTTGGCCGAGACCGGCATGTGGGCGGGCACGGCACGGCGCACGGCACTCACGATGTCGGTCAACAACTCCGGCACTTCGAGCAACGCGGCCCCACCACCGTGGCGGTTCACCACCTTGGCCGGGCAGCCAAAGTTGAGGTCGATGCCGTCCGACCCCAGTGCCGCCAGCTTGGCAGCGTTCTCAGCCAAACACGTGGGATCGGAGCCCAGCAATTGCGCCCGCACCGGTGTGCCGGCAAAAGTGCGACCGCCATTCAGCAACTCGGGCACGATGCGAATAAAAGCGCGGTCAGGCAGCAGTGTGTTGGTCACGCGAATAAATTCGGAAACACAACGGTCTATCCCGCCCACACGCGTGAGGATGTCGCGCAGCACAAAGTCCAGCAGGCCCTCCATGGGCGCGAGAAGAATGGCCATAAATCGCAGCTTTAACGCTGGTGCACAACCCGCTGCGGGTAGGGGATGTCGATCTGGTGCTGGCGCAGCGCCGCCAGAATGGCCAGATTCACCTCCGAGCGCAGATTGCCCTGCCCTTTTTCGGGGTCCACGATCCAGTAGCCCACGGTGAACTCCAGCCCGTCTGCACCAAAGTTCGAGAGTGCGACGGAAGGTGCAGGGGTACGCAGCACGCGCTCTTGATCGAGTGCCGCCTGCAACAAGAGACGCATGACCAGTTCAACGTCGCTGTCATACCCTACCGACACCACGGTGCTCTGGGAGATTTTGGAGTCGGCCAGAGACAGGTTTTCTACCCGGTTGGTGATCAGCATTTCGTTGGGAACAATGGACTCGCGCCCGGTCACTGAGCGCACCACGGTGTAGCGGGCATTGATCTCCGTAATCACACCTTCAAAGTTGTCGACGCGCACGTTGTCACCGATACGCATGCTGCGCTCGGCCAGGATGACAAAACCACTGACGTAATTGGCAGCAAGCTTCTGCAGACCAAAGCCGATACCGACCCCCACGGCACCGCCCAGCACCGACAAGGCTGTCAGGTCAATCCCCACCGCGGAGAGCGCCAGCATCAGGCCGACAAACATCAGCAGCGCACGCGTCGCATTGCTCACGGCCTTGCGCAGGGACAACTCGCCTCCGGTGGCCGAACGCAACAACCGCGTCTCCAGTGCCGCAGAAATCCACAGCGTGAGAATCAGCACGGCAGCCGCCGTGAGCAGGCCTTCAATCAGGTTGCGCACCGACAGCGTGGTGCCGCCCACCTTCCAGGTCACCAGATCCAGTTCATTGAGGATGACTGGCAACAGGCCACTGACCCACAGCACCATGGCCAGCCAGGCCACCCAGGAGATGCTGGTTTCCATGAGTCGCACCCAGGGCGCTTCGTTAAAAGCCACCTGCAACACCTTGACCCCGACGCGGATGACCACCAGGGCCACCAGCACGGGAATGGCGATCTGGAACACCGCCACATGCAGGCGGCTCTCCAGCAGCGCGCGCGCCACATAACCCAGACACAACAACAGCAACGGAAACAGCACACCATCCACATTGCGCTTGCCAAACAGGATGGAACGTTCGTCCTTGAGCGTCAAGGCACGACGCGCCACCGCGACCAGTCCCAAGGCCAGAGCCACACAGGCCGCAAGAACCAGCAGCTCTATCAATACCGTGGGCTGGGTGAAGGCGGATAACCAGCCCTCGAAATCGTCAATCGGTTGGGATCCAATACGTTGTTGCGGGCTTGCCATCAGAGTTCTGCCAATACGCGCACATGCGCTTCCACACTGCGGGCCAGTGCATCCAGGTTGTAGCCGCCCTCCAGACAGGACACGATGCGCCCTTGGGAGTGGCGGCGGGCTACGTCTTTGATTTGCTGGGTGATCCAGGCGTAATCGCTCTCCACCAGCCCCATCTGGCCCAGGTCATCTTCGCGGTGGGCGTCAAAACCGGCACTCACAAAAATCATTTCCGGACGGTAGGCCTCCAGGCGCGGCATCCAGTGGGTGCTGACCAGCTCGCGGATGGCGGCGCCCTTGGTATAGGCCGGTACCGGCACGTTCACCAGATTGCTGGCCCGCGAATGGGAGCCGCCTTCGGGGTAAAACGGGTGCTGAAAAAAGCTGACCATCAGGATGCGCTGGTCACCGGCCACGATGTCTTCCGTGCCATTGCCATGGTGCACATCGAAGTCGACAATCGCCACGCGCTTGAGGCCGTGGCGCTCCAGCGCATAACGCGCCGCAATCGCCACGTTGTTGAAAAAACAAAACCCCATGGCCTTGTCGCGGCAAGCATGGTGCCCCGGTGGTCGCACGGCACAAAAAGCGTTTTCCAACTCACCCGCCATCACCGCATCGGTGGCAGCCAGCGCTGCGCCCGCAGAACGCAGAGCGGCGTCCCACGTGTGCACATTGATACAGGTGTCCGGGTCTATCTGGGCGTGTTGCGGGCCACCTGCGGCGATGTCTTCGCGCAAGCTGTCTGTCAGACCCCGCAGCGAGGCCACATGCATGCGGCCGTGGGCCAGTTCCAGGTCGGCAATGGGCGCGGGTGGCGCCTCGCGGCGATCCAGGGCATCGCCTACACCACTGATGAGCAAACGGTCATCAATGGCGTCCAAACGCTGGGGGCATTCGGGATGCCCATCGCCCATATCGTGCTTGCGGCAATCGCTGTGGCTAAAGTATCCGGTCTTGTTCACCAATACGCTCTTGATTCTGTATTTTCGGTTAACGTCATGCCATGGATGCACAACACAAGCTTAAATCAATCACAGACCAGCTTAACACGGTGATCGTCGGCAAGCCGGCCCAGATTCAGGACTGCGTGGCCTGCCTGCTGGCCGGCGGCCACCTGCTGATTGACGACGTGCCGGGTGTGGGGAAAACCACGCTGGCCCACGCCTTGGCCCGCACGTTTGGTCTGCAGTTCTCGCGCGTGCAGTTCACCTCGGATCTGATGCCCAGCGATCTTTCGGGCGTGTCCATTTACGAGCGTGGCAAAGAGGCCTTTGTGTTCCACCCCGGCCCCATCTTTGCCCAGGTCCTGCTGGCCGACGAAATCAACCGCGCCAGCCCCAAAACCCAAAGCGCCTTGCTGGAAGCCATGGAAGAAAAGCAGGTCACGGTGGAGGGCGAAACCCGCGCCCTGCCCCAGCCCTTTTTTGTGATTGCCACGCAAAACCCGCTGGACCAGATTGGCACCTACGCGCTGCCCGAATCGCAGTTGGACCGTTTTCTGATGCGCATCTCGCTGGGCTACCCTGACCGCGCCGCCGAGCGCGCACTGCTGTCGGGTGAAGACCGTCGCGACGTGGTGGACAAGCTGCCCAGCCTGCTGACGCTGGACGAACTGCACACCTTGCAGCGCCTGGTACTCGCCGTGCACACGGCCGACCCGTTGCTGAACTACGTGCAGGACCTGATTGCCGCCACGCGTTCGGGCCAGTGGTTCATGCAGGGGCTGTCGCCCCGTGCCGGCATTGCCGTCATCCGCGCGGCCAAGGCGCAGGCGCTGTTGAGCGGGCGCGACTATGTGGCCCCTGACGATGTACAGGCCATCTTGCCGCAGGCCGTAGCGCACCGCATGGTCCCCGTGGGTAACTCGGGTCGTGGTGCGGAGGAACAGGTGCGCGCCATGCTGGCCGCTGTGCCTTTGCCATGAATACCGCGACCGTTCGCCCTGCGCCTGTCGAAGGGTTTGCACTGCATCAGGCTTCGGCAGACTCAGCGCGAACGGACAAAGAGGCGGGGCAAACCACAAGGGCTTGGCTTCACCCCATAAGGTATGTGCGCGGGCGCATCCAGCGCTTCTGGAACAGCCGGTTAACACCGCGCGACAGCACCACCCTGACCCAGCGCAACGTCTACATCCTTCCCACACGGCCGGGCTGGATGATGGCGCTGACACTGTTGGTGCTGCTGGTGGCCAGCATCAACTACCAGCTCAACCTGGGCTATGTGCTGACCTTTTTGCTGACCGGCAGCGCCGTGATCGGCATGCACGTGTGCCACGGCACGCTGCGCGGCATTACTATGAATTTGGTAGCGCCTGACGCACAGTTCGTGGGCTCTAGCGTGCCGATTTCCATTAATTTGGTGAGCGACCGCAAGTCCATCCGTTATGGCATTGGCCTGGCCGTCTGGGGTAATGAACACTGGAGCTGGACCGACGTGCCCGCTCAGGGTAGTGCCAAGGTGCACGTCAGTTTTACGCCCACACACCGCGGCCTGCACCCTTTGCCCACACTGACCGCCGAAACCCGCTTTCCGCTGGGCACCTTCCGTGTCTGGACCGTATGGCGCCCCGCCGCCCAGGCACTGGTCTACCCGGCGCCCGAGGCACACCCGCCGCCCTTGCCGCCCGGTGAACCCCGAGCGGGTGGCGCCAGCACCGTACAGCGGCATGACACCGGCGAGTTTGACGGTGTGCGTGCCTACCGGCGCGGTGACCCGCTCAAGCTGGTGGTCTGGAAAAAAGTCGCCAAGGCCGATGAACTGGTCAGCCGCGACGCACAGCAGGTACAGCGCCTGGAACTGTGGCTGGACCTGAACCACACCGGCCTGGCCGGTGGCACACAAGCCTCACTGGAAGCGCGCCTGTCCCGCCTGTGCGCCTGGGTGCTGCTGGCCGAGAAGCAGGGCCTGCGCTACGGAATGCGTCTGGGTGGGCGGGACATCGCGCCCGACAGCGGTGAGGCGCACAAGAGAAACTGCCTGCAAGCCTTGGCCATTTACTAGACACCTTTTATGAGCACCCTATTTCTACTGAACGCGGAAGTACGCTTCGCGCAGGAGCGGCTGGCCGTGTTGACACCGCGTGACAGGCAGGGCCTGGCAGGTCGCATCGGCGTGGTTCAAACCGATGGCAACGTCGTGAGCAAACCGACGGTCTATTTTCCTGCCGACGGTAACAAGCCGGAGTTGCGCCTGTTCCGCGTAGATCCCCGCCAACTGGAGCTGGTGAATAACCCGCCGGTCAGCCAAAGCGCGGACACCGCACCCCGCCTTGACGATCCCTCCCCGGCCCCTGACGGCACCCCTGCGGCGGATGGCGGTGACAATCTTTCCCAAAGCGACCTGGACAACTTTTTTGACTAAACGCCTGCTGGCAGCATTCCCATGTTCAGCCGATTGACCTCCCTGCCCCGCGAAGCACGCGATACCCTGTTTTTGCTGGGTGTGATTGCGTGGACCATTGCGCCGCAGGTGGGCAACCTGCCGCTGTGGTGCAGTGCCATGGCCGCAGGCATCTTGCTGTGGCGTGGCTGGATTGCGGTGCGCAACCAGCCCCTGCCGTCGCGCTGGTGGCTGATGGTCCTGCTGGTGCTGGCCACGGCGGGCACCGCCTTCACCTACAAGACCATTATGGGGCGTGACGCGGGTGTGACGTTCATCGTCGTACTGCTGGCACTCAAGACGCTGGAGATGCGCGCACGGCGCGATGCGTTTGTGATCTTCTTTCTCGGTTTTTTCACGCTGCTCTCCAACTTCTTTTTCTCGCAAAGCCTGCTGACCGCCGCATGTATGTTGGTGGCGCTGCTGGGCCTGCTCACCGCGCTGGTCAATGCGCACATGCCCGTCGGTCGGCCGCCCTTGATGCAAGCCGCCAAAACAGCCGGCTGGATGGCGCTGCTGGGGGCACCCATCATGGCAGTGCTGTTTGTGTTGTTCCCGCGCATTGCGCCGCTGTGGGGCCTGCCGGGCGACGCCATGAGTGGGCGCAGCGGCCTGTCCGCCAGCATGCAGGTGGGCACCATTGCCAGCCTGGCGCTGGACGACAGCATTGCCATGCGCGTACGTTTTGACGGACCGCCGCCCCTGCAACCCGACCTGTATTTCCGCGGCCCCGTGCTCTCCAGTTTTGACGGGCGCGAGTGGCGCCCGCTACGCTCCAACCTGCCTGCGCGCTACCAGTTGCAGCCTGAGGTGCAGGTGCTGGGCGCCCCCGTGAAATACCAGGTCACCCTGGCCGCCAACAACCGCCCCTGGCTGCTGGTGCTGGACGCCACGCCCACCAAACCCGAGGTCGTGGGCTACACCCCCACCATGACGCCAGACCTGCAATGGTTGTCCGACCGTCCCATCGCCGACCTGGTGCGTTACAGCGCCACCAGCTACCCGCAATTCCGCCACGGCCCCCAACGGCTCGCGGTGGGCCTGCAGGACTATCTGGACTTGCCAGCGGGCTTCAACCCGCGCACCAAGCAACTGGCAACGGACATGCGCAGTTCCCCCGCGCTGGCGCGCGCCGACACACCGGCCCTGGTCAATGCTGTGATGGAACGCCTGCGCACCGGTGGTTACGAATACACGCTGGAGCCGGGTGTTTATGGCACCCACACGGCTGACGAATTCTGGTTTGACCGCAAGCTGGGTTTTTGCGAACACATTGCCTCCAGCTTTGTGCTTTTGATGCGCGCCCTGGACGTGCCCGCACGCATCGTCACCGGTTACCAGGGCGGCCAGGTCAACAGCGTGGACGGTTTCTGGACCGTGCGCCAGAGTGACGCCCATGCCTGGGCCGAGGTCTGGGTAGCGGGCCAGGGCTGGGTGCGGGTGGACCCGACCTCGGCCGTGTCCCCTGCGCGCACCGGATCATTCACCCGGCTGCAGGCACCGCAAAACGTATTCACCCAGGCGCTCAACACCGTGAGCCCGGGCTTTGCCATCAACCTGCGCGCCATGTGGGAGGCCGCCAACAACCGCTGGAACCAGTGGGTGCTGAATTACTCGCAAGCCAAACAGCTGGACCTGCTGCGCAACCTGGGTTTTGAGACACCCAGCTGGGAAGACCTGAGTTATGTGTTGATCGCCATCATCGTGGCAGTGAGCCTGCTGGCCGCCGCGTGGACGCTGTGGGAGCGCCACCGCCAGGACCCCTGGCTGCGCCTGTTGCACCAGGCCGCTGCGCGGCTGCACCAGGCGGGTCTGGCCGTCACGCCCAACACCCCGCCGCGCCAGATGGCGGCGTTGTTGCAGGCACAGGCCGATACCGACAACGCGGGTACAGCGGAAGTACATAGGTGGTTGTTGCAGCTCGAAGCCTGGCGCTACAGCGCCGCGCCGCACGCCACACTGGGTACACTGCAGCGCGAATTCCGGCGGTTGCGCTGGCCCGAACGTCTGTCTGCTTCCTAAGCTATTCCGTGAATCCTTTTGCCTCTTTTTTTGCTACTTTTTTGATAGCTTCCTGCGCAACAAGTACCTGGGCTACAGCCCAAAAACACCCTAAAAAGCACCGCGCACCCCCTCTTGTGGCCATCACCGGCCCGCTGTACGCCACGCGCCCCGAGGTGATGCAACTGGCCGACACCATCGCCGAACGCCGTCTGCTGGACCCCGACTGGGTACGCCACGCCCTGGCCCACGCGCGCTACATGCCAGCCATTGCCCGCGCCATCACGCCGCCGCCCGTGGGCACGGTCAAAAACTGGGCGGTGTACCGCAGCCGTTTTATCGACCAGGTGCGTATCAAGGCCGGCGTGAAGTTCTGGCTGGCCAACCAGGAAACGCTGGCGCGTGCAGAGCGCGAAACCGGTGTCCCTGCCGCCATCATCGTGGGCATCGTCGGTGTGGAAACCATTTACGGCCAGCAGACCGGCGGCTACCGCGTGATCGACGCGCTTTGCACGCTGGCCTTTGACTTCCCCAAGGAACACCCACGCGCCAAAGACCGCTCTGCCTTTTTCCGCGCCGAGCTGGAGTCTTACCTGTCACTGACCCAGCGCACCGGCACCGACCCGCTGGCCCTGCGCGGCAGCTACGCCGGGGCCATGGGCCTGCCGCAGTTCATGCCGTCGAGCTGGGACAAATACGCGGTGGACTTTGATGGAGATGGCCGCATCGACCTGTTCCACAGCCCGGCCGACGTGATCGGCTCGGTCGCCAATTACTTCCGCGCCTTCCGCTGGCAGCCCGGCATGCCCACGCATTACCCCGTGGGTTTTGACGCCGCGAAACTCGACAAGGCCGCACTGCTCGCCCCCGACATCCTGCCGACCTTCACCACCGCCACCTTTGCCGCCAAAGGCGCGGTACTGCAGGGTGCGGCACTGAACCACACTGGCCCGCTGGCGCTGGTGGAGTTGCAAAACGGCGAGGCCGAGCCGCTGTACATCGCAGGCACCGAAAACTTCTACGCCATCACACGTTACAACTGGAGCAGCTACTACGCGCTGGCCGTCATTGAGCTGGGTGAGGCCGTTGCCGCCGCCATCGCAGCGACAGAGCGTGGGGGCACCAACTTACCGCCGGGCCGCCCCAAGGGAAGTTAGCCCCCTTGGGGGGCAGCGACCCAGCGCAGCGGTGGAGCTTGGGGCAGCAACTTCCCATGCCAAAATAAGCCATGGCCACTGCACCTTCTTCTGCCGCTACCACCCTGGACCGTTCGGACGAGGGCGCCACTGCGGCGCTGTACCGCGCTGCGATCGGTCCCGTCAATGCCGACTACTACGCGCCACGCTTCGCCCAGTTTGAAGCGGCCGACCATGCGGGCGCAAGCTGGAACTCTGCGGCCTGCCTGTGCACCCTGAACTGGATGGTGTTCCGGCAGTTGTGGAGTGCCGCGCTGGTCTATGTGGGTGCGCTGGTCGGCGGTGCCCTGCTGGTGTTTGGCATTGGCCGCCTGGTGCTGCAGTTCTCGCAGGAAACCGAATGGGGCCTGCTGGCCGGTTTTGTGGCAGCAGCGTTTTTGCTGCCCGGCCTGTACGGCAACGCGATCTTCCACGCCCAAACCCGCAAACGCATGGCCGCAGCTCTGGCCGCCAACACCACACTGCCCGAAGCCGTGTCCATGCTGAGCCGCCAGGCCAGCACACGCCGGCGTTTTATCTGGCTCGCGCTGGCCAACCTGGCCGTCGTGGGCGCCGCTGCGGCCGCGTACACCCTGCTACCCAACGTGGCGAACCTGGGCATCGTCCCCGACCAGCCCGCAGATGCCCGCAATGTCGCAGTCGGTCGCACCACCGATGCTGCGTCCGGCCCAGCACTCGCCGCCTCTGCAGCGGCACCCGCGGCTTCGGCACCGGTTGCCGCAGCGTCTGCCCCAGTGGCAGCAGCCAGCGCGGTAACGACTGGGCCTGCCTCGGCCCCCGCCGCCGCAGCAGCAGCTTTGCAAGCGGCCTCAGCGCCATTGGTAGTCGCTTCTGCACCCCTAGCCGCCAAGGCTGCAACACCGGCCATCACCCCACCTGCCAAGCCTGTCGCTTCGGCACCGCGCGTAACCACAACGCCAGCCCCAACACCTTCGGCCGCCGCAGCCAAACCGGCCAAAGCGCAGCCTGCACCTGCCACGGCCACCGTCGCGCCCAAAAAACCGCTGGCCGCACAACGTTACTTCATCAATGTGGGCCTCTTCGCCGAGGAGACCAATGCGCGCAATGCACACACCAAGCTGCTGGACGCGGGCTTGGTGGCGTTCACCGAAGAGATGAAAACGCCCAAGGGCAAACGCATTCGTGTGCGCGTGGGACCGTTTGAGGCTATTGGTGATGCGGATGCTGCGGCAGAGCGTATTCGTGGGCTTGGGTTGGACGCAGAGTTGTTCCAACGCTAGCGCTCAGACCACTGCATGGCCGAAGATCAGGCTTTTGCTGGTGAGAGGGTTTGAGGTTTTGGCATGTCGGGATATGCGCCCGACAGCGCACTCACTTTTCTTGCTTCGCCAAGAAAAGTAAGCAAAAGAAGGCGAGCCGGATTCGTCGGCCCTTCGCTTCGCTACGGGCACGCTGCGTTGCTCGGTTTGGGCGGGGTCTGGCTCGAACTCGCCTTCGGCTCAAACAATCGCCAGCCCTGATCCGCCCAAACCTGCGCTACTCGCCTCCTCATTACGGCACCAGCCAAGTAACCGAAGACCAAATACCAACTTCGTCCGCGCTACGCGCGGACGGGTATTCATCTCATTTGGCCGAGCGTAGCGATGGCCTGTAATTCGCCCTAATCCCTTCTGGCTGCGCCGAGGAGCGCAGGGTTCAGTGGATCAGGGCTGGCGATTGTCTGAGCGCAGCGAGTTCGAGCCAGACCCCACTGAACCCGAGCACCGCAGGTTGCCCCGAAGCGCAGCGTAGGGGTCGCAGACAGTAGGGTCGCCTTTCTTTTGGTGACTTTTCTTTGGCGAAGCAAAGAAAAGTTACTGCGCTGTCGGGCGCACATCCCGACACGCCAAAAAAGAAGTAACGCCCCAAGAAGGAAACGAAAAAAGACTCAGGTCACCGGAACCAAAAATTCCCGGCTGATATGCGCACCCAGATCATTCACCCGATCCAAAAACTGCGTGAGGTAAGCGTGCAAGCCAGTAGCCAAAATCTCATCAATCCGGCCAAACTTCAAATCCGCCCGCAGCTTGCCCGCACGACGCAAGGTCTCGCTGGACGGATCCCCCGCCACCAGCGCCAGATTGGCCACCACCTCGTTCAAACTGGCATGCAGCGAACGCGGCATGTCGGGCCGCAGGATCAGCAGCTCGGCCACCCGCTCCGGTTTGATCACGTCACGGTAGACCTTGCGGTACACCTCGAAACCCGAGACGCTGCGCAAAATCGCGCTCCAGTGGTAGAAGTCGTACTCTTGGTCCTTCTCGCTGGCAGTGCCAAAGAAGTCGCTCTGCACGGCGTGGAACTTCACATCCACCAGACGCGCCGTGTTGTCGGAGCGTTCCAGGAATGTGCCCATGCGCATGAAGTACAGGGCTTCGTCCATCAGCATGGTGCCGACGGTCACGCCGCGTGACAGGTGCGAGCGGAACTTCACCCACTCGAAAAACTGCGCCGGGTCCTGTTCGAATTCCTTGCTCTTGACCATGCGTTTGACTTCCAGCCAGGTCTGGTTTTGCGTTTCCCAGACTTCGGTGGTCAACGTGCCGCGCACAGCGCGGGCGTTCTCACGCGCGGCGCTCAGGCAGGAGAGGATGGAAGATGGATTGCTCTCATCCTTGACCATGAAATCCATGACTTCACGGGCCTGGATTTCACCGTATTTTTCCTTGTAGGTGTAGAGCAGTTCGCTGATGGACAGCAGGCCCTGCCAGCCCACCTGGGCAACGGCTTCGGACTGCGGCAGCAAAGAGGTCTGGTAGTTCACGTCCAGCATGCGCGCGGTGTTCTCCGCGCGCTCGGTGTAGCGGGACATCCAGAAGAGGTGGTCAGCGGTGCGTGACAACATGGTGGCTGGCCTTTCTCAAGCGGACTGGGTTTGGGACTGCGAAGCGGATGAAGCAGGTGCGGCAGCGGGCGCGGAATCGTCTTCCAGAATCCAGGTGTCTTTGGTGCCGCCACCTTGCGATGAGTTGACCACCAGCGAACCGTCTTTGAGCGCGACACGGGTCAGGCCACCGGGCACCATCTGCACGGTCTTGCCCGACAACACGTAGGGACGCAAATCGATGTGGCGCGGCGCAATGCCGCTTTCCACAAATGTCGGGCAACTCGACAGGCTCAGCGTGGGCTGGGCGATGTAACCACTGGGGTTGGCCAGCACGGCCTTGCGGAAGTCTTCAATCTCGGCCTTGGTGGCGGCCGGGCCCACCAGCATGCCGTAACCACCGGCACCGTGCACCTCCTTGACCACCAGGTCTTTCAGATTCGCCAGGGTGTAGGCCAGGTCATCCTTGTTACGGCACATGTAAGTCGGCACGTTGTTCAGGATGGGTTTCTCTCCGAGGTAGAACTCGATCATCTTGGGGACATAGGGGTAGATGGACTTGTCGTCCGCCACACCGGTACCCACAGCGTTGCAGATGGTCACATTACCGGCGCGGTAGGCGTCCAGCAGGCCCGCGCAACCCAATGTGGAGGTGGGGCGGAACACCGTGGGGTCCAGAAAATCGTCGTCCACACGGCGGTAGATCACGTCCACCCGCATGGGGCCGCGCGTGGTGCGCATGTAGACGAACTTGTCTTTCACAAACAGGTCCTGCCCTTCGACCAGTTCCACGCCCATTTGCTGCGCGAGGAAGGCGTGCTCAAAGTACGCGCTGTTGTACATGCCGGGGGTCAACACCACCACAGTCGGGTCGGCAATGGTGTCGGGGCTGCTCTGGCGCAGCGTTTCCAGCAACAAGTCGGGGTAGTGGGCAATCGGCGCGACGCGGTGCGCGCTGAACAGGTCGGGGAACAACCGCATCATCATCTTGCGGTCTTCCAGCATGTAGCTCACACCGCTGGGCACACGCAGGTTGTCTTCGAGCACGTAGTACTCACCGTTGCCCTGGGCATCCGGCGCGCGCACGATGTCGATACCGCTGATGTGGGAGTAAATCTGGTGCGGCACATCCACACCGACCATCTCTGGACGGAACTGCGCGTTGTTTTCGATCTGCTCACGCGGCACCACACCGGCTTTGATGATTTCCTGGTCGTGGTAGACGTCGTGGATAAAGCGGTTCAGCGCGGTGACGCGCTGCACCAGGCCCTTTTCCATGCTGGACCACTCGTGGGCCGGGATGATGCGGGGGATCAGGTCAAAGGGAATGAGGCGCTCGGTGCCCGCGCCCTCTTCGTCTTTCTCGCCGTACACGGCGAAGGTGATGCCCACGCGGCGGAAGATCATCTCGGCTTCTTCGCGGCGCTTGGCCATCATGTCGCCGGGCTGTCGGGCCAGCCATTCGTCGTAGATCTTGTAGTGGTCTCGTATCTGCGCCCCCTTGGTAAAAAACTCGTAGGGGAGCTGGGTGTACATCTCGTCGAATTTCCGCATAAGAACCTCTCTGAACACTCTCTAAGCAATCTTTAGACCAGCTAGAGCCCGCTCACACGACTTTCTGCCAGTGCGAACCGACCTTGTTTTTTGCACCACTATGGCACACGATGGTGCCAATACCGCTGCGAGCTTTCCCGCGTACATGCCACATTTTGGGGATTCCACGACTGCCAACGCATGGCACCACAATGGGGCGAGTCATGCACCACGATGCTCCGCTCCTGGTAGCGCTGCAAAACGGACGCCGCTGGATGCCCAAAGCGATTGCGGTAGCCCGATTGCATCAGAGCGAACTGCGGCGCCACCGCATCCAGAAACGCCGCGCTGCTGGAGGTCTTGCTGCCATGGTGTGGAACCAACAGTACGTCACTGTGGAGCAGATCCGCACTGTCGGCAATCAGACGCGCCTCCTGGGCCTGTTCGATATCTCCCACCAACAGCGCCGTATGTGCCCCGCTGGAAATGCGCAGAACACACGACAGGGCATTGGGTTTGCCCTGGCGGTCGTAATCCTCAGCACGCGGATGTACCACCGCGAAGTCCACCCCATCCCAGCGCCACTGCTGTCCGGCCACACAACGCTGCGCGGGCCGCAGCACCTGCAATGGGTGTTCCGGTTCGATGGAACTCAACAACGTGGCCTGCGGTTGCATGGCCAACACCGCCTGCGCGCCACCTACATGGTCAGCATCGCGGTGGCTCAGCACCAGCGTGTCCAGCCGTGTGTGCAGCGCCTGCAACAGCGGCACCAACACGCGGTGACCGGCGTCACTCTCCAGGCTGTAGCGCGGCCCGGCGTCATACAGCAGCGCATGGTGGGCCGTACGCACCAGCACCGCATTGCCCTGCCCCACATCGGCGGCCAGCAGTTCAAACTGACCTTCTGGGGGCAACGGCGCCTGCCACAAAAACACCGGCAACAGCAGCGGCAAGCCCAGCAGCCGCATGGGCCACGACCACGGAAAGACCAGCGCCATGCCTCCGAGCACACCGGCCACACCCAGCCACAGCGGCGGCATCGCCACTGACAGTGCCGCCCAGGGGAACGCAGCCAGCCATTGCAGACCCGCCAGCAGCAAGCCCACAGCGCCCGCTGCCACATCCCACAGGCCGGGCACCAACACACCGAAGAGTGCCAACGGCGTCACCACCAGCGTGACCCAGGGAATGGCGAACGCATTGGCCAGCAAACCCACAATGGAAACCTGCCCGAACAACAGCAACGTCAATGGCGCCAGAGCCAGCGTAATGACCCACTGCTCCCGGAATATGGCCCCCACGCTTGCCACTGCGTGTGCTGCGCTGCCCCCCAGGGGGGCTAATTTCCCTTGGGGCGGCCCAGCGGAAAATTCCGAAACAAATCGGCCTCCAGCCCTTGTGGAATGTGCGCGACCAGCTCCTGAATCTGTAGCAAATAACACACCCACCGCCACAAAACTGAGCCAGAAACCCGGCTGCAGCAAGGCCCACGGATCCAGCGCCACCACCACCGCGCAGGCCAGCATCCACACCTGCGGCCAGGGCCAGCGCGCGCCGCTCAGGCGCAGGGCGGCGATGGTCGCCAGCATCACACAGGTGCGCTGGGCCGGCACACCCCAACCCGCAAACGCCGAATAGGCGATGGCCAGCAAAACGCCACCCGCCAGCGCGGCACTGGACGCGGGCCACCATCGGCAAAGGCGGCCCGAGCGTCGCCACAACCAGCCCAGCACCAGCGCGGCCGCCCAGGCGAACATCGTGATATGGACGCCCGAAATAGACATCAAATGGGCGACCCCGGTAGCGCGGAACACATCCCAATCCACCCGGTCAATCGCGTTCTGGTCCCCCACCACCAGCGCCGCAATCAGGCCGGCATACTGGCGCGGCGTGATCTGGGCCAGGATCTGGTCACGTACCGTCTGGCGCACTAGCGACACCGGATGCCGCCAGGTCTGCCCCAGGCGTTGTGGTGCGGGGTCGTTGGCACCGGCGCGCACATAGGCCGTGGCCTGCACGCCCTGTTCCCACAGCCACAGCTCGTAGTCAAACCCGTGCGGATTGCGGCTGCCATGCGGCGCCTTGAGCCGCAGCGTCATGCGCCAGCGCTCACCGGCCTGCACCACGTCGGGCACACGCTGCAGCCCCGCCAACTCGGTCCCTGTGGGGTAGACACCGGCGTACCAACCCACATCGATGCGCGGCGGCACGGCTATGGGCTGGCCATCCAGCGCCGCAGATTCCACGCGCAGGCGAAAGCGCAGCCCGGCCTCGTTGCGCTGGGGCATGTCGGTCACCACACCGGTGACCACCAGGTCGCGCCCCTCCAGCGCCGGGTCCAGTGCGTGCTGCAAGAAAGCCGATGCCCGCAAACCCGTGGCACCCCAGCCCAGTACCAACGCAGCCACCACGAGCAACGCGGTATTTGCTATTTTTTTAGTAGCTGCTTGCGCAAGCAGGATAAGGGCTAAAGCCACAAACAGTGCATAAACTCCCCAGTGCCACAGGGCGGACTGCTGCAACTGCAGCGCCGTGCCCGCCAGAAGTCCCGCCAGGGCCAGAAACAGGGTCTGCCCTCGAAGCGACGGGAAATGTGCAAGGCCATGCATGCGGTCATGCTAACCCGGCACGGATGGCAAACCCGGGATGGCGCGGCTTTTGCTTTATCCTGTCGAAGAGCCTGCCTACGATCTATACGGGGTCACGTTGATGCGCAATCGGGATGAGTTGTCCGCCAAGACCACGCCGCATGGGCTCATGCCCATGCAAGGGGTTTGGTGGGCAAATCGCCCGATTTCGCATCAACCCGAACGGCAAGTGCCTTTTCGGGCAGTCTGCGGCGTTGCAAAGCCTTGCCGGGCACCAGCCCGACTGCGTTTTGCGCCTTGCAGCCCATCCCGAAAAGGCACTTGCGTGGCCCCGTATAGACCGTAGGAAGGCTCTCAACACTCAGAGAGCATCCATGTCCATTCACGCCGCGCTGAACCACGTCACCCACTACAAGTACGACCGCCCGGTCAACCTGGGGCCGCAGGTGATCCGCCTGCGCCCTGCCCCCCACTGCCGCAGCAAGGTGCTGTCGTACTCACTGAAGATCGAGCCCGCCACCCACTTCGTCAACTGGCAGCAGGACCCGTTTGCCAACTACCAGGCGCGCCTGGTGTTCCCCGAGAAAACCACCGAATTCAAGGTCACGGTCGACCTGGTGGTGGACATGGCGGTCTACAACCCGTTCGACTTTTTCCTGGAGCCCGAGGCCGAAGAATTCCCCTTCGCCTACAAAGCCGAGCTCAAGGAAGAGCTCACCCCCTACCTGGCCGCTGACCCGCTGACACCGCTGGTCAAGTCCTACCTCGACAAGATAGACCGCACCAAACGCCGCAGCGTCATCTTCCTGGTCGATCTGAATGCGATGGTGCACCAATCGGTGGACTACACCATCCGCATGGAACCCGGCGTGCAAACGCCGGAGCAAACGCTGGCGCTGGGCTCCGGCTCCTGCCGCGACTCGGCCTGGCTGCTGGTGCAACTGCTGCGCAACTGCGGCCTGGCCGCGCGTTTTGTCTCCGGCTACCTGATCCAGTTGAAGCCCGACGTCAAATCACTCGACGGCCCCAGCGGCACCGAAGTCGACTTCACCGACCTGCACGCCTGGTGCGAGGTCTACCTGCCCGGCGCCGGCTGGATCGGGCTGGACGCCACCTCGGGCCTCTTGGCCGGCGAAGGCCACATCCCGCTGGCCTGCACACCCCAACCCTCGGGCGCGGCGCCCATTGAAGGCGGCGTGGACGAAAGCGAAGTGGAGTTCGAGCACTTGATGGCGGTCACCCGCATCTACGAATCTCCACGCGTCACCAAACCCTACACACCGGAACAGTGGGCCGATGTGATGGCACTGGGCGAAGCCGTCGACAAGGAATTGAATGCGGGCGACGTGCGCCTCACCATGGGCGGTGAACCCACCTTTGTGGCCGTGGGCGACCGCGAGGCCGCCGAGTGGAACACCGACGCACTGGGCCCGACCAAACGCGGCTTTGCCACCGAGCTGGTGCACAAGCTGCGCGAAGAATATGGCCAGGGCGGCTTCCTGCATTTTGGCCAGGGCAAGTGGTACCCCGGCGAGCAGTTGCCACGCTGGGCACTCAACATCTACTGGCGCACCGACAAACAAAAGGTCTGGAACGACCCCACACTGTTTGCCGACGAACGCGTGCCCACGCACTACACCAGCGAAGACGCTGGCCGCTTCATCCGCACGCTGGCGGGCAAGCTGGGCGTGACCGACAAATACATCCAGACCGCCTACGAAGACACCTGGTACTACCTGTGGCGCGAGCGCCGCCTGCCGGTGAATGTGGACCCATTCAACTCCAAACTCGACGACGAGATGGAGCGTGCCCGCCTGCGCCGTGTCTTCACGCAAAAGCTGGATGCGGCCATTGGTTATGTGTTGCCGGTCAAGCCCACCGAAGGCCCTGCCCTGGCCGGACCGGCGTGGACCACCGGCCCCTGGTTCTTCCGCGACGAACGCATGTACCTCATGCCCGGCGATTCGCCCATGGGCCTGCGCCTGCCCCTGGATTCGTTGCCCTGGGTCAGCGAAGGCGACTACCCGTATCTGATCGAACAGGACCCGTCCGCACCACGTGGCCCGCTGCCCTCGCACGGCAGCATGGCTGCGCGTTATGCGCCTGGCGCACAGGTCCGCCCGGGTACCGTGCTGGACAGTGGTGCGCCCTACCTCTCGGGCACCGGGCCACGGCCCGAGGCCACGCGCAAATTCCAGCAATCGATTGGCCCCGCCATCAGCCGCGTCGCCGCCAACGCCCAGAGCGTGGACCAGGCGGAACCGGCTGACTTTGCCCGCGTACCTGCGAAGAACGAGTCTGCGCACTGGATCACCCGAACCGCGTTGTGTGTGGAAGTGCGCGACCCGCGCCGCGCCAGCGGCCCCAAGGCCGAAGCCGTGGGCGTGGCGTCCGGCGTGATCTACGTCTTCATGCCGCCGCTGGAAAAACTGGAGGACTACCTGGACCTGCTGGCCGCCGTGGAAGCCACCGCAGCCGAACTCAAAGTGGAGATCGTGCTGGAGGGCTACCCGCCGCCACGCGACCCACGTTTGAAACTGCTGCAGGTCACACCCGACCCCGGTGTGATCGAAGTCAACATCCACCCGGTGACCAACTGGAAAGAACTGGTCTACAACACCGAGTTTTTGTACAACGCCGCGTTCGAATCGCGCCTCTCGGCCGAGAAGTTCATGACCGACGGCCGCCACACCGGCACCGGCGGTGGCAACCACTTTGTGATGGGCGGCGCCACACCGGCCGACAGCCCGTTCCTGCGCCGACCCGAGATGCTGGCCAGCCTGCTGCTGTTCTGGCATAACCACCCGTCCCTGAGCTATTTGTTCAGTGGCATGTTTGTCGGCCCAACCAGCCAGGCGCCGCGTGTGGACGAAGCCCGCAACGACCAACTGTACGAGCTGGAAATTGCGATTGAGCAGATTTACAAAAACCGCGAGATCTATGGCCAGAGCATGCCGCCGTGGCTGGTGGACCGCACGCTGCGCAACATCCTGATCGACGCGACCGGCAACACCCACCGCAGCGAGTTTTCCATCGACAAGATGTACTCGCCCGACTCGGCCACCGGCCGCCTGGGCCTGCTGGAGCTGCGCGCGTTCGAGATGCCGCCGCACCCGCACATGAGCAGCGTGCAGCAGCTCCTGCTGCGCGCCCTGGTCGCGCGGTTCTGGAAGGCACCGTACAAGGCGCCCGCCACCCGCTGGGGCACCGAGCTGCACGACCGCTTCATGTTGCCCACCTTCATCAAGCAGGACTTTGACGATGTGATCGCGGAGATGAATATGGCGGGCTATGCGTTTGACGCGAGCTGGTTTGCGCCGCACTACGAGTTCCGCTTCCCCATCGTCGGTTCGGTGCAAACCGCAGGCATGGAACTCACGCTGCGCAATGCGCTGGAGCCCTGGCACGTGATGGGCGAAGAAGGCACAGCAGGCGGCACCGCGCGTTATGTGGATTCGTCGCTGGAGCGCATGGAAGTGCGTGTCACCGGCATGAACGAAAGCCGCTACGTGATCACCTGCAATGGTCAGGCCCTGCCCATGCAAAACACCGGCACGGTGGGCGAATTTGTCGCCGCAGTGCGCTACAAGGCCTGGAACCCGCCGAGCAGCCTGCACCCCAGCATCGGCGTGCATGCGCCGCTGGTGTTTGACGTGGTCGACACCTGGGTCAAGCGCTCTCTGGGTGGCTGCCAGTACTTTGTGGCCCACCCCGGTGGACTCAGCTACGAGACCTTCCCGGTCAATTCCTACGAGGCCGAAAGCCGCCGCCTGTCCCGCTTTTCTGCCATGGGGCACACCCCCGGCAAGCTGCTGGTGCCGCCAGCCACCATCAACGTGGCGGGCAGCAAGGAGTTTCCTTTCACACGGGACCTGCGCCGACGTTAATTTTTCACGCTATCACACTGCCTGCGGATCAAGAATCACCCATTTGGGGGATAGACACGGAGCCTCGGGAGGCGTACCTTCAGCACTACGGTATTTTTCTAGAACTGAAAGCTGCGGGCGCAGAGGAACGGGGTGCGGAACATGTTTAATTTATCCAAACGGGGAGCGGTCGACTCCCGGCTCCCCGCCACCGACAGTGTGAGCCCCAGTGCCGCCAACTCCAGCAGAGGCGGCACCGATATCGAACGCGAACTGGTGCGCGTGGCCTTCAAGGACACCCTGCGTGCCACTGGCGTACCGGCCGACTGGCTGAGCTGTGAAGTGCGTTTGGTGGCCGACCGCGGCATGGCCGAACGCATGCAGGTGCATTTGGTCATGCAGCAGTGGAGCGGGCACTTGCTGCGTTATGCCGTGGCGTTCCAGACCCAGTTGCGCCAGTGCCTGGACCGCTACGAACCTTCTGTCGACCACGGCCAGTACGAATGGGTATGGCGATTCTCCGCGGACTGCGCCAGCCCCTTCCCCACCATGCCCGCGCCCGAAGAATGGGCCAAGAAGCTCGAAGCCAGCAAGACCCAAAAACCGCCTGAGCTTTTTGAGCGCCGCAAAGCCCCCCGCACTGCGGCCGCCCCCGGGCCATCCAAGCCCGGCGTGGTCAACCCCGCAACGACCGCCAAGCCAGATCTGCGGGACGTTTTCTCCCACTTGTAAGCGCCCGCACTGCGTGGCAGTGCAGCTTCCCTTCGCAGGGAGAGGCGGTCAGGCCTGTGCCTGTTGAGGCACCGACGGCGTCAGCACCGGCCCCGTGCCACTGAAGCGGTCCAGCGCCAGGTAAATCACCGGCGTGATGAACAACGTGATGGCCTGGGAGAACACCAGACCACCCACCACTGCCAGCCCCAGCGGCTGGCGCAACTCGGCGCCGGCCCCAATACCCAAAGCGATGGGCAAGGCGCCCATGAGAGCGGCCATGGTGGTCATCATGATGGGGCGGAAGCGCAAGATGCAGGCCTCACGGATGGCCACCTCCGGACTCATGCCCTGGTGGCGTTGCGCATCGAGCGCAAAGTCAATCATCATGATGGCGTTCTTTTTCACGATACCGATCAGCAGCACGATGCCAATGGTCGCGATCAGCGTCAGGTCTTGCCCAAACAACATCAACGTGATCAGCGCCCCCACCGCTGCCGAAGGCAGACCGGCCAGGATGGTGATGGGGTGGATATAACTCTCGTACAACACGCCCAGCAACACATAAATGACCAGCAGCGCCGCCGCAATCAGGATGGCCTGGCTGCCCTGTGAGCTTTTGAATACCGCGGCATCACCACCGTAGCTGCTGATGATGGATGCGGGCATCTGGATGGCCTCGCGCGCTGCATCGATCTTTGCAGTCGCGTCACCCAGCGCCACACCGGGTGCCAGATTGAACGACACGGTGACCGCCTGCAACTGGCCCACGTGGTTGATCGAGGTGGCGCCCACCGTGCGCTCCACCGTGGTGAAACTAGACAAGGGCACCAAAGAACCAGTGGAAGCGCGCACATAGATGCCGCCCAGAGCACTTTCGTCCTGCTTGGCTTCGGGCCGCACTTCCATAATGACCTGGTAACTGTCGGTGGGCAGGTAGATCGTGGACACCTGGCGCTCACCAAACGCGCTGTACAGCGCGGTGCGGATGTTGTCTACCGATACGCCCAGGCTATTGGCACGGTCGCGGTCGATCTTGAGCTGCGCCTGCAGGCCGCGCAATTGCGAATCGCTGGTCACATCGCGGAACATGGCGTCGCCGCGCAATTTATCCTGCAGCTTGGCCGCCCAACTGCTCAGCTCATCAGCCTGCACACTTTGCAGGATGTACTGGAACTGCGCCTTGCTTTGCCGCCCGCCAAGTTGCAGATTCTGGATGGGGCGCATGAACACACTGATACCCGCCACATCGCGCAACTTGCGGCGCAAGCCCTCCACCACCTGCTTCATGGGCTGGCGTGTGCCGGAAGGCTTGAGGCTGATGAACATACGCCCGGAACTCTGGGCACCGTTGCCACCATTGAAGGAGCTCACGGCGGCCACATTCGGGTCGTTGCGGATGATTTCTGCCGCACGTTCCTGCAAGCGCACCATCTGGGGGAAAGAGGTGTCTTCGCTGGCTTCGGTGGTGACCTGGATTTGCCCCAGGTCTTCTTCGGGAAAAAAGCCTTTGGGAATCACCATGACGAGCAACGCGGTGGCCACAAAGGTAGCGGCAGCCACCCCCAGAACGATCTTGCGGTGGGACAGTGCCTTGTCCAGCACCCGGGTGTAACCGGCCAGCAACGCATCAAAGCCGCGCTCAAAACCACGCACCACTTTGCCCGGCGGCTTCTTATGGGACTCGTCGCTCAGGAAGCGGCTGGCCAACATGGGCACCAGGGTCAGTGAGACAAAGGCCGACACCACAATGGACAGGCCCACCACCACGGCAAACTCGTGGAACAACAAACCGATCACACCCGGCATGAAGAAGATCGGGATGAACACCGCGATCAGCGAGATGGAAATCGAGACGATGGTGAACCCTACCTCCCGTGCGCCGCGCAATGCGGCCTGGAACGGCTCTTCACCGCGCTCCACATGGCGGATGATGTTTTCCAGCACCACAATGGCATCGTCCACCACCAGGCCCACCGCCAGTGTCAGGCCGAGCAGGGAAATATTGTCCAGGCTGTACGAGAACCCCCACAGCAGCGCCACCGCCCCCATCAGCGAAATGGGCAAGGACAGTGCAGGAATGACCGTGGCCACAAAGCGGCGCAGGAACAGAAAGATCACCAGCACCACCAAAATGATGGTGCCAATCAGGGTCAGGGAGACATCGTGCAGGGCTTCGCGCACCGAGATGGACCGGTCGTTCACCGGCGTCATCGTCACAGACTGCGGCATCTGGCTTTGCAACTGGGGCAAGGCCGCGCGGATGGCGTCCACCACGCGCACCGTATTGGCACCGGGTTGGCGCAGGATGGCGACAGTGATGGAGTTTTCACCGTTGAAAGTAGCCCAGCTCTTGAGATTTTCAATGCTGTCTTCCACCTTGGCCACATCGCGCAAGCGCACCGGGTTGCCGCCGCGGTTGCTGACAATCAGGTCGGCAAACTCGGCCGCGTTGCGCAGTTGCCGGTTGGCCTGCAGCACCAGGGTCTGGCGCGGTCCTTCGAGGGTTCCCACCGGCGTATTGACGTTGGCGGCACGCAGGGCCGCGCTCAGTTCGTCCAGACCGATATTGCGCACTGCCAGCGCTTCGGGCTGCACCTGCACCCGCACCGCGTAACGCTTGGAGCCAAAAATATTGACCTGGGCCACACCGTCCACGGTGGACAGTGTGGGCGTAATCAGGTGCTCGGCGTAGTCCTGCAAATCCGACGGGGCCAGCGACGGCGAGCGCAGCGAGATCAGCAGTACCGGCGCATCTGCAGGATTGACCTTGCGGTAGGACGGCGGCGACGTCATGTCTTGCGGCAACGAGCGCTGCACGCGCAACAAGGCGGCTTGTACGTCGACCGCCACCGCGTCAATGCTGCGGCCTTCTTCGAACTCCAATGTCAGGGACGTGCTGCCCAGTGTGCTGGTAGAGCTGATGGTCTTGAGACCGGGCACGGTCTGAAACTGCTTTTCCAGTGGCAGCGCCACGGAGCTGGCCATGGTCTCGGGGTTCGCGCCAGGCAGCGAGGCGGAGACATTGATGATGGGTGTGTCGTAGCTGGGCAATGCCGCGACCGGAATACTCTGGAACCCGATAATCCCCGCCAGCACGATGGCCAGGTTGAGCAACACCGTCATCACAGGACGGCGGATAAAGAGTTCCGAGAAGTTCATGGTGTGCCTGCCTTGGCGGGTTTGGCAGCGTCTGCCGCTGCGGACTTGGATTCCGCCTTGCCGTCTGGCCGGGACTCTTTGGCCCGCTCGACGATGGGGCTGTTGGGTCGCACATTCTGCTTGCCGTCCAGCACGACGGCCTCGCCCGGCTTGACACCGGTCACGGCCGCGTCATTGCCTTGTGCATAGACCAGCTTGATCGGGCGCGCGACGGCCTTACCGTCTTCCTTGACATACACAATCGTGCCGCGTGCCGTCTGGATAAGGGACGCCTGGGGCACCACCACCGCATCCTTGAGGGTACTCACGGTTTGCGTCACTTCCACGAACGCACCGGGCCACAGTTTTCCGTCCTTGTTGTCAAACACGGCCTTGGCCTTGACGGCGCCCGAACTGGGGTCGACCGCGTTGTCGACAAACTGCAGCCGGCCCTTGAACGTGCCTCCGCCATCGGCCAAAGCGGCGCTGACAGAGGCGCCACCGTCTTTCAGGGCCGCCAGCGCATCCTGCAGGTCGCGCTGCGGAATGCTGAAGGCAACGCCCATGGGGTCGAGTTGGGTGATGGTGACCAATGCGGTCTGGTTGGCCTGGATGGCGCTGCCAGCAGACACATTGACCGCGCCGGCCCGTCCGGAGTTGGGGGCGGTGACCCGGGAGTAGGACAGTGCCACACGGGCCGCATCAATCGCAGCCTGGTCCGCCGCAATGGTGGCGGAAATTGACTCGACCTGGGCTTGGGCCGTGTCCACGGCGCCTTGGGAGATGAAGTTCTGCGAGAACAACTGTTGCGCCCGGGCGAATTGGCGCTGTGCATCGGCCAGGGTCGCGTTGTCCTTGGCCAACTGGGCCCGCGCCTTGGCGGCATTGGCTTCGTCGGTACGGGCATCCAGTGTGAACAACAACTCACCGGACTTGACGAACTGGCCTTCGCGGATATGCACCTTGCTCACGGTACTGGTGACCTGGGCGCGCACATCCACGCTCGTGAGAGGTGTGACCGTGCCAGAGGCCTTGAGCACCACCACGAAGTCACGCTGCTGGGCGGGTACCAGGCTCACGGTCACTGCAGTCTGGGGCGCTGTCGGGGCGCTTGCAGCAGCGGCCGGGGCCTGCGAAGCTGCTTTTTCGGAACAGCCAGCCAGCAACACCACAATGGCGCTGCAGGCCACACCCAAGGATAAAAGTCCTGTCTTCATATCTGCCTAAAGTCTTTGGAGGGGAGCGTGCCAGGCACAAGATTTGTGCGGCCTGGCCCAATCATATGATGACATCCGGCGAAAAAGAGTTCCTGCCGTTGTCTGCGTGTGTGAAGGCCCGGTAAAGGGACAGGCAGGCTGGCATACTCTGCACCAGTGAAAGACGCCAACGAATCCCCCACCGCTGCAGCGACACGCAAACCCTCCGAAGTGCTGAGCAGCGCCTCGGACTGTATCGCCAGCACCGGCCACTACGATGAATTGCGTGGCCGTGCCAGCAACAGCGGTGCACAAGCCCCCTCATCCGCCTCCGAATCCGCTATCAATTCTGTAGCTGATTGCGCAGATTTCACGGGGGCTTGGGGCCAATTTTTTGCCCATGTGGAGGCGCAGACCCGGGCCGACCTGGACCAGCGCAGTGCCAGCCTGCAGCGGCAGATCCGTGACAACGGCGTGACTTACAACGTGTACGCCGACGAGGAAGGGCCGCAGCGCCCTTGGTCGCTGGACCTTTTCCCCCTGATCATCGACGCACCGAGCTGGCAGCAGATCGAGGTCGGCGTGCAGCAGCGCATGCGTTTGCTGGAGGCCGTGATGACCGACGTCTACGGCCCGCAAAGCTTCATGGCCCAGGGCCTGCTGCCACCGGCCCTGGTACAGGGCCACCCCGGCTACCTGCGCCCCATGCACGGCGTCAAACCCGTGGGCGGTACCCATTTGCATGTGGCGTCATTTGACCTGGCCCGCGGGCCGGACGGCAACTGGTGGGTGGTCGGCCAGCGCTGCCAGGCCCCGTCCGGCCTCGGCTACCTGCTGGAAAACCGGCTGGCAGTGTCGCGCCAGTTCCCGCAGGCCTTCCAGCACCTCAAAGTGCAGCGCCTGGCGGGCACCTACCGCGCGCTGATGGACAGCCTCAAGGCCATGAGTCCGCTGGGCAAAGACGCCCATATCGCCCTTCTGACGCCTGGCCCCTATAACGAAACCTATTTCGAACACGCTTACCTCGCGCGTTACTTGGGCCTGAGCCTGGTCGAAGGCAGTGACCTCATCGTGCGCGACGAGCGTCTGTTCCTCAAAACCCTGCGTGGCCTGGTGCCCGTGCACGGCCTGCTCAAACGCGTGGACGACCAGTACCTGGACCCACTGGAGTTGCGCCCCGACTCGACGCTGGGCGTGCCCGGTCTGTTGCAGGCCATCCGTGCAGGCAATGTGCTGGTGGCCAACGCACCCGGTTCGGCCTTTCTGGAGTCACCCGCACTGCTGGGCTTTTTGCCGGCGCTGGCGCGCCATGTGCTGCAGGAAGAACTGCTGCTGCCGGCCCTGCCCACCTGGTGGTGCGGTGAACGCAGCGCCATGCAGGAAGCCTTGCCGCTGCTGGGCGAACGCGCGATCAAGCCCACCTACCCCGGCTCACCCATCCACGGCAGTTTCGACGCCGTGCTGGGCCATACGCTGGACCAGACCGAGCTGGATGCCTGGGCTGGGCGCATCATGCGCCAGAGTGAAGACCATACCGTGCAGGCCTACCTGCCCCTGTCGCAACTGCCCACCTGGCAAACCACCACCACGGGCGACACGGACACGGCCCACGGCCACATGGTGGCGCGCTCGGTGCTGCTGCGCGTTTTCGCCGTGTCGGACGGCACCCACCCAGCCACTGGCCAACCCCGCTGGCGCATCCTGCCAGGCGGCCTGGCCCGGGTGGCGGGCGCCAGTGCAGACATTGCCTCCATGCAGCGCGGTGGGAGCAGTGCGGATGTCTGGGCATTGACCCAAGGCGAGATAGACACCACCACCCTGCTGCCCCAGGCGCTGACACCGGCCACGCTGGCACAACACAAACGACTGGTCACCAGCCGGGCCGCCGAAAACCTGTATTGGCTGGGCCGCTACACCGAGCGGGCAGAAAACTCGATCCGCCTGGCCCGCCTGACGCTGGAAGCCCTGGGTGGAGAAGACCAGACGTCGCCCCCGTTGCTGCAATGGCTCAGCAAAATGGCGGTGGCCAACACCCTAGTGCTACCGGGCGTGCCCTCTGCCCTGCAGGCACGCCGGGTGTTTGAGCGCTCCCTGATTTCCAGCCTGGGCGCCACCGACGGCGCCACCAGCGTGGGCTACAACCTGCGCGCGCTCAAAATGGCCGGCGCCACTGTGCGCGAGCGCCTGTCGCAGGAACACTGGAGCGTCATCGTGCGCGCCGAGGAAGAACTGTTTGCCCGCTGCGCACGGCTGACGTTGCACGGAGAATATGCGTCGACCGAAGCCTTGCGCGTGCTCAAGTCCGCCAGCGACCATCTCGCCGCCATCACTGGCGCGCAGACCGACCGCATGACACGCGACGATGGCTGGCGCCTGCTGAGTATTGGCCGCCATGTGGAGCGACTCAACTTCCTGGCTGCCGCTCTGGCACGCGGCTTTGAGGCCGGTGCGGTGCACAGCGAGGGCGGCTTTGAAGCCCTGCTGGGTCTGTTTGACAGCACCATCACTTTCCACGCCCAGTACCAGCAAAGCCGCGACGTGGCCGCCATGGTGAACCTGCTGGTGCTGGACCGCGACAACCCGCGGTCGCTGGCCTGGGTGGCACACACCCTGCGCGGACGCCTGGCCAAGCTGGCGGGCATGGCCACCGGCGTGCTCAGCCCGCTGTCCCTGCGCGTACCCGACCCCGATGGATGGGAACTGGCCGAGCTGTGCGAAACCACCACAACCAGCACGGAGCCCCCCGCACTGATGGAACTGCTGGACGCTTTGGGCCATGCCGCCTACGCCGTATCGGATGACATCAGCACCACCTATTTCACCCACTCGGGTGAAACGAAAACCAGCGTGGGGACCTGATGCTGCTGCAGATTACGCACGAAACGCACTACCGCTACCAGCCCGCGGTAGAGACCGCGCAACACGTGGCCTATCTGCAGCCTAATACCCACGACGGGCAGAACCTGTTGAGCCACAGCCTGCACATCAGCCCGCAGCCCGCACAACAGCGCGACATGCCCGATGTGTATGGCAACACCCGTTGCTTCTTTTCGCTGCAGGTACCGCATGAAGAATTGACCGTGGTGGCGCACAGCCTGGTCTCTACGCGGGCACACAGTCTGCCCGCCAGTGCCATGCCGTGGGAGCAGCAGCGCGAGAGCTTCCGTTACCAGGCAGGCAGCCCTTTTGATTCGGCGGCGGAGTTTGTCTTTGCCTCGCCCTTTGTGCCGCGCCACGCCGAGTTTGCCGCCTATGCGCGCCCCAGCTTTCTGGCCGGAGCCAGTGTGCTCGATGTCACAACCAGCCTGATGGAGCGTATCCACACCGACTTCACGTATGAGAGCCAAAGCACCGAGGTCAACACCCCGGCGCTGGAGGCCCTGGCCATGCGCCGCGGTGTGTGCCAGGACTTTGCCCACATCATGCTGGCCTGCATGCGCACGCTGGGCCTGCCCGCACGGTATGTCAGCGGCTACCTGCTGACCGAACCGGCACCCGGTACCCAGAAGCTGGTGGGCAGCGACGCATCACACGCCTGGGTCAGCGTCTACGTGGCCGATTTTCCGCAGGGCGGGCGCTGGTGCGACTTTGACCCCACCAACAACCGCTGGGGTTGGTATGCGCCGGGTGTGGACTATGTCACCGTGGCCACCGGTCGCGATTTTGGCGACGTATCGCCGCTGCGTGGCGTGATCCACGGCGGCGCCAGCCACACTCTCACGGTGGGTGTCACGGTATCGGCCATCGGAGACAATCCCGCCGGTGACGCGCCAGGCATGCAGGTGCAAAACCAGACACAGACACAAACCTCCTCTGCCCTGGGGCAGAGCCAGTCACAAACCCAGGGTACGTCCCATTGAACAAGGAAACACCATGAGCATTTACGACACACTCGCCGAACTCAACATCACCCTGCCCCCGGTCGCGGTACCGGCTGCCGCCTATGTGCCTTTTGTGCAGACCGGCAATCTGGTTTTTCTGAGCGGCCACATTGCAAAAAAAGACGGCAAACCCTGGGTCGGTCAGTTGGGCAAAAACACCACCACCGAAGAAGGCAAGGCCGCCGCACGCGCGATTGCCATTGACCTGATGGGCACCCTGCACGCCGCCGTGGGCGACCTGAACCGCGTGACGCGCATCGTCAAACTGATGTCGCTGGTCAACTCCACGGGTGACTTCACCGAACAGCACCTGGTGACCAATGGCGCCAGTGAACTGATAGGTCAGGTGTTTGGCACCAAAGGCGCCCATGCCCGCAGCGCCTTTGGTGTGGCACAAATCCCCATGGGTGCCTGTGTCGAAATTGAAATGATTGTCGAAGTCGCCTGAATATAAAAAGGGCGCCCCAGGCGCCCTTTTTATTGGACGCGGCCTCTAGGCGAGGGACAAGGCCCGCGACGACGTCCCATGGCCACCACTGGCCACCTTGAACACAGCCACGGCCTGTTTCATGCGGTCGGCCTGTTCGCGCAGGCTCTCCGCCGCCGCCGCACTCTCTTCCACCAGCGCTGCGTTTTGTTGCGTCATCTGGTCCAGTTGGCCGATGGCCTGGTTCACTTCGGCAATGCCCGTGCTTTGCTCCGAAGACGCCGCGGTGATCGCGCTGATGACCTCCACGACCCGGCGCACCGACTGGACAATCTCCTGCATGGTGGAGCCGGCATCGCTGACGAGCCGGGTGCCCGACTCGACCTTGCTCACCGAAGTGCCAATCAGGCCCTTGATCTCCTTCGCCGCTTCCGCGCTGCGTTGCGCCAGGCTGCGCACTTCAGAGGCCACCACGGCAAAACCGCGCCCCTGTTCACCCGCGCGGGCAGCTTCGACTGCCGCGTTCAGGGCCAGGATATTCGTCTGGAAGGCGATGCCGTCAATGACACCGATGATGTCTGCGATCTTCTTACTGCTGGCATCGATTTCCTGCATGGTGGTGATGACCTCGGTGACCACCGATCCGCCGCGCTCGGCGACGCTGGAGGCGCTGTCAGCCAGCGTGCTGGCCTGGCGTGCGTTGTCCGCGCTTTGTTGTACCGCCTGGGTCAGGCTTCCCATGCTCGATGCGGTGGTTTGCAGGTTGCTGGAAGTCTGCTCGGTGCGCTGCGCAAGGTCGTTGTTGCCAGTGGCGATCTCCGCGCTGGCCGTGGCAATGCTGTCGGTGCTGCTGCGCACCTGGGACACCATGGCGCCGAGCGAGCGGTTCATGGCGGCCAGCGAACGCATGAGGTCGCCAAACTCGTCGGCACGGGACTCGTCCACATCGGCACTCAGATCGCCCTGCGCAATGCGCGAGGCCAGGCCATTGGCCTGCAGCAACGGCTGCTTGATCGCGCGAATCAGAAAGGCCGCACCCGCAAAAATAGCCGCCACCAGCGCCATCAGGCCCACGGCAGAGGCCAATGCCAACTGGCCACTCTGTGCATCAAAGTCTGCGCGCAGGGCGTCATTGGCACGCTCCTGGCTGTCCACGAATTCCTGGTGCGCCTTTTGCACCGCCAGCACGGCCGGGCGGTACTGGGCTTCCATGAAACTGGTGAGCTCGCCTGGTTTGCCCGTCACCTTGAGCAGGGCCGTCTGGCCGCTGAGCTCCTGTACCTTTTGCCGCAGCCCGGCAATTTTGGCCAGTTGTGCGGTGTCCTGCTCCGAGAGGCCCATGCTTTCCAGGTTTTTTTGCAGCTCGGCAATGCGCGCAAGGCTGTCGGAAATTTCGGTCTTGAAGGCGTTGACCACACCCGGATCAATGGACACCACCACGGCATAAGAACGGGTGGCATTCACTTCGGACAGCGCAGCCCATTGGTTGGCGGTCTTGATGCGCGCCAACATGGCCGTATTCGCAGTGGCGAACGCGGCGCGGTATTGACGGGACTGGAGGGCGCTGTACCCCAAAATCAACGCCATGATGAGCACCATTGCCACCATGGCCAGCCATAGCTTGGTAGCCAGGCGCAACCTGTCAAAACGCATTCCAACTCCTCATTAATTAATTTTTAATTAAATCATGTGACATGGTCTTCCATGAACCGGGTAAACGCGCATACCGTGTGTTTTGGGCAGTGCCGTGTGGCACCGATGGCGACAACAAAAAAGGCGCCCTCGGGCGCCTTTTTTTCGTCAGCGAATGCTTCTTCAGCCGTGGCCCAAGGCTGGTGTTGCGCCGTGACCGCCGCCTGCCACCTTGAACACGGCCACGGCCTGCTTCATGCGGTCGGCCTGCTCACGCAGGCTTTCTGCAGCAGCCGCACTCTCTTCCACCAGCGCCGCATTTTGTTGGGTCATCTGGTCCAGATCGCCAATGGCGGTGTTGACCCCCGCAATGCCGGAACTTTGCTCGCTGGCTGCGGCGGTGATCTCGGAAATCACGTCCACCACGCGCTGCACCGACTGCACGATCTCTTCCATCGTGGCACCCGCATCGGTCACCAGTTGGGTACCCGATTCGACCTTGGCCACCGAGGTGCTGATCAAGCCCTTGATCTCCCGGGCGGCTTCGGCGCTGCGTCCGGCCAGGCTGCGCACCTCGCTGGCAACCACGGCAAAACCCCGTCCCTGCTCACCGGCACGCGCCGCTTCGACAGCCGCGTTCAACGCCAGGATATTGGTCTGAAAGGCAATGCCGTCGATCACGCTGATGATGTCGGCAATCTTCTTGCTGCTGGCGTCAATTTCCTGCATCGTGGTCACGACTTGCGTCACCACCGTACCGCCGCGCTGCGCGACCGTGGATGCACTGGCCGCCAACGTACTGGCTTGCCGTGCGTTGTCTGCGCTGTGCTGCACCATGCCGGTGAGGGAATCCATATTGGAAGCCGCCGCCTGCAGGTTGCTGGAAGTTTGTTCTGTGCGCTGTGCCAGGTCGTTGTTACCGGTGGCAATTTCCGCACTCGCGATGGCGATGCTGTCCGTACTCTGGCGCACCTGAGACACCATGCGGCTCAATGAACCATTCATGTCTGCGAGGGAGCGCAGCAGCATGCCAAATTCGTCGTGCCGTTCGGTGTGCACTTCCGAGCTGAGGTCGCCCTGGGCAATGCGCGCGGCCAGTTCATTGGCCTGCGCCAGTGGCTCACGGATGGAGCGCACCAGCCATGCCGTGCCCAGGAAAATGATGGACACAATCACCGCCAAGCCGACCAAAATACCGTACGTGTTGGCCATGCGCCGGGCCTCTGTATCCACCTGAATGTCCAGCGCACGCTGCTGCTGCATCTTGATCATTTCCTTCTGGGCAGCCAGATAGCTACCCATGGCCGGCAGGTAGGTTCCGTTCATCATCTTCATGGCCTCATCGGCCTTGCCATCGGTCTTCATCAGGCGCACCTTGTCCCGCGTCTCGATCACGGTCTTGCGCAGGGCGGCGATCTTCTGCAATTGGGCCTTGTCCGCCTCGGTGAGCGGCATGGCATCCATCTTCTTTTGCAGCTCGGAGATCTGGTTGCTGGTGGCCGTAACCGCATCCTTGAAGGCCGCCGTGACACCGGGCTCGCCACTCAGAATGATGGCCTGGTTGCGTGCCGCATTGGTCTCCGTCATGCCATTCCACTCGGTGGTGATTTGCACCATCTCTGTGGCCAGGCTCTGGGCCACGCGCCCTTCACCCAGGATGCTGGCGCTGCGGACCAGTCCAACCACGGCCACGGAGACGATACCCAAGATAACCAGAACAATGAAAATCCACAGCTTGGTAGACGTGTTGATGCTTTTGAATCCCATACGAATGTCTCCTATTTATCAGCTGTACGTCGCTGTTATTTTTTCAAAGCTTATGGGGTTTATCGTACACCGATGCTTTGTCAGGAACCATAAGTTTGGACACGCTGGTTGGCCACCGCATCCAACTGGTCTTGCGCTACCCGGTGGGGCGCAATTTCAGCCAGCGGGAGCAATACAAAGGCCCGCTCCCGCATGCGCGGATGCGGTACATCCAACGTGGCACTGGCGATGCGGGCATCACCATAGAGCAACAGGTCCAGATCGAGCGTGCGCGGTGCATTGCGATAAGGGCGCTCACGGCCCGCGCCCAGCTCAATGGCCTGCAACGCAGAGAGTAAATCGGGCGCTGTCAGACGCGTCTGTATTTCTACGACGGCGTTGACATAGTCGGGGCCACCAGCATCCACCGGGGCGCTGGAATAGAGGGACGACTGAAGCGTGAGCGCCACACCATCCATATCGGCAATCGCATCAATGGCGGTAGCCACGGTCGACGCCGCTGAGCCGAGGTTGGCCCCCAGGCCGATATACGCGGTAACCAGTTCCCGCATGGACTAAGGCATGTTCACGCGCATCAGGCGCCAGTGTCTGCGCCGCCGCCCTCGCCGGTATTGCCAGCGCCCTGGTCCGTGCCCTTGGCCGCACCCGAACGGCGGCGACGCCGGCGTTTACGGGGCGGGTTGTGGCCGTCTTCATCGGTTGCGCCTTGTGCATCGCGCTCTTGCACATCTGCACCGGGGTCCGCATCGGCTTGCACCGACTTCTTGGGGGCCCCCTCTTTGGCGGGAGCGCGCTGCACCCGGGGTGCCGGCTTGCGTTGCTGCTGCTCGGCACGCACCTGGTCTACCAGGTCCTGGCGCAGGCTGTCGTCGGCCATGCTGAATTCCTGCCACCAGTCGGCAAGCACTTCATCTACCTCGCCAATATCGGCGCGCAAGCGCATGAAGTCAAACGCCGCACGGAAACGTGCCTGCTCCACCAGGCCAAACGGCGTGCTGCCCACGCGCTTCTCGAAACGAGGCTGCATGACCCAGATTTCGCGCATGTCACTGGCCAGCTTGCCGCCGCCAGACACGTCACCAATACGCGCATGGAACACATCGTCAATCGCATCCATCAGTGCGGGATGGCCGTGTTGGCGGTCTGCCATGCGGCGGGCCCAGCCGTCGCGCACGTCGGCCCACAACACGCAGGCCAGCAGGAAGCTCGGCGCTACGGGTTTTCCTTCGCCCACGCGGCGGTCAGTGTCTTTCAGTGCCGCGCTGACAAACGGTTGTTCGGCACGCTCCACCACCACATCCAGCAGCGGATAGATGCCGCGCGACATGCCCAGCTTCTTCAGTTGTTCGATGGATGCCAGCGCATGGCCGGTCTGCAGCAGCTTGAGCATTTCGTCGAACAGGCGGCTTTGTGGCACGTCGTGCAACAAGGACTGCGATTTGATCAGCGGCGCAGCCGTCTTGGCGTCCATCTTGAAACCCAGGGGGCTCAGCTTGGCAGAAAAACGGATGGCACGGATGATGCGCACCGGGTCTTCACGGTAACGCGTGGCAGCGTCGCCAATCATGCGCAAGGTGCGGCTCTTCGCATCCTTCAGACCGTTGTGGTAATCGACCACGATTTGTGTCTCGGGGTCGTAGTACATCGCGTTGATGGTGAAGTCGCGGCGCACCGCATCTTCTTCCTGCGGGCCCCAGACGTTGTCGCGCAGCACACGGCCGGTGCTGTCCACAGCGTGTTTCATGCCGGCGAGTTCGCTTTTGCTGGTTTTCTCGTTGCCCGCTACCTGTTCGGCCGCGGCGTTGTCCAGGTAGGCACGGAAGGTGGAGACTTCAATCACTTCGTGCTCACGACCGCGGCCATAGACCACGTGCACGATGCGGAAGCGCCGGCCGATGATGAAGGCGCGCCGGAACAAGCCCTTGACCTGCTCGGGTGTGGCATTGGTGGCCACGTCAAAGTCCTTGGGACGCAGGCCGACCAGCAGGTCACGCACCGCACCACCCACGATGTACGCCTCAAAACCCGCTTGTTTGAGGGTGTGCACCACGTTGCTGGCGCGCTCATCCACCAGGGCAGGGTCAATGCCGTGTGAGGATGCAGGCACTTCCACGCGTTTGCCGAATTGCGGCTTTTTGGAAGCGGAGGACGCACTGGCAGATTTGCCTAGCAGTTTGTCGATAAATTTCTTGATCAAGTGAGTTGTCCTAGGGGAATCGGTTCGCGAATCAGGCGAAAAGGTCGAGTATGCGCCATCCCCGCTCCTGCGCCAGGGCGCGCAGAGTGGCATCGGGGTTGGTCGCGACGGGGGTGTTGGCCCGCTCCAGCAGCGGCAGGTCGTTCATGGAATCGGAGTAGAAAGTGGTGTGTACCGTGCCCCAGTCCAGGCCGCGCTGCTGCAGCCATTGCGCCACCCGCACCACCTTGCCTTCGCGGAAGGACGGCACACCCGCAATGGTGCCGGTGTACCAGCCGGTACCGCCAGGCGCAGTATCGCGCTCCAGTTCAATCGCAATCAGCTCCTGCACCCCAAGCGCCGTCGCGATGGGGCGGGTCACAAACTCGTTGGTAGCGGTCACCACGACCACCAGGTCGCCCGCCTTTTGGTGCGCCTGCACCAGCTCCAGCGCCTGGGATTGGATGCCTTTTAGCACTGTATCCCTCATGAAGTCTGCGTGAGCAGCTATGGAATCCGTAGCACCGTGGCGCACGATGGCGGCGGTGGCGAAGCGCACATAGGCGTGCACATCGAGGGTACCGGCCTTGTAGTGGGCGTAAAACGCGTCGTTTTGGCGCTTGAATTCATTCGCATCGGTCCAGCCGCGGGCTGTGGTGAATTCGCCCCAGGCGTAGTCCGAATCAAACGGGATCAGCGTGTGATCCAGGTCGAAGAGTGCAATTCTTTGCAATGTCATTGGTTTTCCAGCATCGATTTGATCAGCGGGATGGTGATGGCGCGCTGGGTTTGCAAGGCGTAACCGTCCATCAACTCCAGCAGCTCCATGAGGCTGCCCAAGTCGCGGCTGAAACGGGTGAGCATGAAGTCCATGACCTCATCGCTCAAAAACACGCCGCGTGCGTCCGCCGCCTGGCGCAACACCGCACGGCGTTCGGGTTCACTCAGCGCCTGCAGGCTGAACACATGGCCCCAGCCCAGGCGGGTGCGCAGGTCATCGCGCAGTTTCAGTTCCACCGGCGCAAACTCGCCTGCCGCCAGCACCGGGCGCTGGTGGGTCTGCGCGTTGACAAACCAGTTGAAGGCCATGTGCTGCTGCTCGGAGGTGTACAGATGCACATCGTCCATCAGCACCGCTGCCCAGCCCTCGTCAAACTCGACGGGCTCCAATACCGAGGCATCCATCCACCCCACTCGGGCACCCTGCTCGCGCAAGGCCTCGCGCGCCGCCTTGAGCAAGTGGCTCTTGCCGCTACCGCCGGAGCCCCAGAAATAGGTGGGCACGGGCGAACGCGTATGGGACCCAGCCTTGGCGCCAATCCAGAGTTCCAGATGTTTAAGCGCTGCTTCATTGGGCCCGGCGCAGAAGTTCGCCACCGTCGGCCCGGCAGACAAACCAATGTCCAGGGCGATCTGTTGCATTGCCAAGGTCTTATCCTAAGTACAAGCGACTGGCTAAATAGCTGGCACGGATGCGGCGAATCGCCACCAGCAGCACGGCGCTGACCGGCAAGGCCACCAGCACCCCCACAAATCCAAACAACTGGCCAAACGCCAGCAAGGCAAAAATCACCGCCAGCGGGTGCAGGCCGATGCGCTCTCCCACGAGGCGTGGCGTCAAATAGAGGCTTTCAATCAGTTGGCCCAGGCCGTACACCACGGCCACCATGACCAGCGGGTAAACCACACCGGTGCTGGAAAACTCCAGCAAACCGGCAAAAGTAGCCAGCACCAGCCCCACACCAAAGCCCAGGTAAGGCACAAAAATCGCCAGGCCCGTGAAGATACCAATCGGCAGCGCCAGATCCAGCCCAAACAGGGCCAGTCCCACGCTGTAGCCCACGGCCAGCGTCAGCATGACCAGCAACTGCCCACGCAGGTACTGGCCCAGCACGGCATCCGCTTCCGCGAGAAAACTGTCCGTACCCGCCCGCATGCGGGGCGGAATGAAGTTGCGCACCTGGGCCACAAAGCGGTCCCAGTCCATTAGCAGGTAAAACAAGGCCACGGGTATCAAGATGGCATTGCCAATGATGGCAAAGGCCACACTGCCGCCCAGCTTGACCGAGGCCAGCACCGAGCCCACGGCGTCTTCCACATTGGCGTTGAGGTACTTCATGACAAAGCCCTTGATGCTGGTCACGTCCAGCGAGATGTGGATGCCCCACTGCGCCAGCCAGGGTTTGAGCGTGCCGTTGATGCTGTCCAGCAGCACCGGCAACTGCTCACGCATCAGCGGCAGTTCCTTGGCAAAAATGGGCACGATCAGCAGCAACACACCCAGCAGCGCCACCACAAACAGCAGCTCCACCAGCACAACTGCCACCAGACGCGGGATACGCCCCCGCCCCGCATCGTCCAGCCAGTCCACCAGCGGTGTCAGCGCATAGGCCAGCACCGAGGCCACCACAAACGGTGCCAGCACCGGGGCCAACAGCCACAACACGCCGACCAGCAGCAATGCGATGAGCGCCCAGGCGATGAATCTTTTTTGGGTGGGGGTGAATTGCATGTGTGGGGATCGATCTTTAAACGCAGTTTTAGCGAAGACTAACAATTGTCCAAGGGACTTGTTACGTCGAAGCTAAAGCAAAGCTTCAGCGGAGACTAACAACTAACCGGAGGGTTTGTTAAGTCGAAGCTAAAATCTGGGCAAATTCTATAGGGCTCGGTCCATCAGACCGCCCAATCCACGCTTCATGACCCAATCTTCCTCCTCCACTCCCCTGTCCTACAAAGACGCTGGCGTTGACATCGTCGCCGGTGACGCCCTGGTCGAGCGCATCAAGCCGCTGGCCAAAAAGACCATGCGCGAAGGTGTTTTGGCCGGTATTGGCGGCTTTGGCGCGCTGTTTGAGGTCCCCAAGCGCTACAAGGAACCCGTTTTGGTGAGTGGTACCGACGGCGTGGGCACCAAGCTCAAGCTGGCTTTTGAGTGGAATATGCACGACACCGTGGGCATCGACCTGGTGGCCATGAGCGTGAACGACGTGCTGGTGCAAGGCGCCGAACCCCTGTTCTTCCTGGACTACTTTGCCTGCGGCAAGCTGGACGTGGACACCGCCGCAGCGGTCGTGGGCGGCATTGCCAAGGGCTGCGAACTCTCCGGTTGCGCACTGATTGGCGGCGAAACCGCCGAAATGCCGGGCATGTACCCCGCGGGCGAATACGACCTGGCCGGTTTTTGCGTCGGCGCGGTCGAAAAATCCAAAATCCTGACCGGTGCTGACGTGAAACCTGGCGATGTGGTGCTGGGCCTGGCCTCCAGCGGCGTGCATTCCAATGGCTTCAGCCTGGTGCGCAAATGCATCGAACGCGCAGGCGCTTCCGCGCCCGCCACGCTGGACGGCAAACCGTTCAAGCAGGCGCTGATGGAGCCCACCCGCCTGTATGTGCTCAATGTGCTGGTCGCGCTGGCAAAACACCCGATCAAGGCCCTGGCCCACATCACCGGCGGCGGTCTGCTGGAGAACATTCCGCGTGTGTTGCCCGAAGGCACGGCCGCCCATTTGAAGAAGGGCAGCTGGCCGCAGACCGAACTTTTCGCGTGGCTGCAACAGACCGCCGGCATCGACGACATCGAGATGAACCGCACCTTCAACAACGGCATCGGCATGGTTGTGGTGGTGGATGCGGCCCACGCCGAAGCCACCGCCGCCACCCTGCGCGCCGCTGGTGAAAAGGTCTACACGATTGGTGCCATTGCGGCCCAAGGCACGGGCGCTTCCGTCATCGTCGCCTGAACTTTGCCGCCCACCGGGGCTTTGATTCCGGCACAGCGACTCGACTTGCCCTGAGGGTTTGCTAGTAAATTTATAGCTGCCCACGCACGTATTTACTGGACTTTTGGCACTTTTTGTTCCAAACTTTGTCCTCTATTGGCTATACGGAGCGCGCAATGCCGATCATTGCAGTGATCAATCGCAAGGGTGGAAGTGGCAAAAGCACCATGGCCACGCACTTGGCTGCGTGGCTGGCTCGCCAGGGGCTGGCTGTCATGCTGGGCGATGTAGACCGCCAACAATCCACGCGCGCCTGGCTCAAGCGGCGTGACGCAAAACTGCCTGGCATCGTTCCCTGGGCCATAGACCAGAAAAACGTACTCAAGGTCCCTCCGGGCGTCACCCACGTGGTGCTGGATACCCCGGGCGGCATGCACGGGTTTGAGTTAGCCAAAGTCGTCATGTCTGCCGACGCCGTGGTCATGCCGGTGTGCAATTCCATGTTTGACCGCGAATCCGCTGCTGCGTGCCACGCCGAACTGCTGGCCCTGCCCCGGGTGGCCTCGGGGCGCTGCAAGCTGGGCATTGTGGGCATGCGTGTCGACGCCCGCACCAAGGCAGCAGAATCCTTGCGGGAATGGGCGCTGGGGCTGAATGTGCCGTTTCTGGGTGTGCTGCGCGAGACCCAGCAATACGTCAAAAGCCTGGACAACGGCCTGACCATGTTCGACCTGCCAGGCCAGGCCCACAGCGGCGACCTGCTGCAGTGGGACCCGATACTGGAATGGCTCAGCCCGATTGTGAAAGTGACCCACGCGCCCCAGACACGCCCGGCGCCCCCCCCCGAACCCATCAAACCTGTGGCGGAAGTGGAAGCCCCCGCCCAGCGCATGAACGCGACGCGGGCAGCGAGCCTGATGCCCGCTCAGGAAGGACTGGTACACGGCAACCTCTATGCGTTTGCCCGCCCCGGGCCACTCGCAACCACAGACGCTGCATCGCGCCCCACGAATGGCGCCGAGCGCGCGGGAGTGCCCCAGTTCCTGCTGCGTCAGTAGCGCGGCGACAACTTAGCCTTTTTGTCGGCGCAGGGCATCCACCTGGTCGGCAATCGCATCCACGTCCACCAGATTGTCGGCATGGGTGAGGTAACACTCCAAATCTGCGAGGGCCTCGCTGGCGTGGCCCAATTCGGCGTGGGCCAGCCCCCGGTCACGGTACTCGGACCAGGATTCCGGCAATAACACCACCAGACGCTCCTGCACCGCTAGCAAACGCTGCCAGTCTTGCTGGTGTTTGTAGATCTCTTTGAGGTTGCGCAGCATGCGGGCGATGATTTCACGCGATGGTGCCGGCTGCAGGTACAAAGCCAGCGGCGCCTCAAATTCGTCCACCAGACCGCTGCGACGTCGGTACGGATCCAGCATTTCAGACAGTTCTTCACGGCTGAAGGACTTGCCCGTCAGGGGGTCGATCACCGCCTGGCCCATGGGCAAATTCACCTTGATCAGGAAATGGCCCGGAAAACCAATGCCCTGCACCGACAAGCCCAAGCCTTGCGCCAGTTCGATCCACAACACGGCCAATGAAATGGGAATGCCGCGGCGCGTACGCAGCAGCACATGGACAAAGCTGTTGTCCGGATCGTAGTAGTCGTTGACGTTGCCGCCAAAACCCAGGTCATTGAAAAAGAACTGGTTGAGCACCCGGAATTTCTGCAGGGGCCCAGCATCGGCCGGCAGGCGGCGACGCACCCGCGCCAGCAACTGGTCCACATCGGCCAGCACGGTCTGCACATCCAATTCCGGGTATTCGTCCTGGGCCAGGCTCAAGGCAGCTTCAAACAGCGCGAACTCCGTATCACGCTCCACCAGGGCCGCAAAGTAATCCAGCGGCGTGGGCACATCAAATGAGAGATGCATTGCAGACCTCGCTTTCGCTTACCGTCGCAAAAACTGCCGCGGGTTCAGGCCCGCGGCCCATATGGCGCCGAGGTACACCCCGGCAGCCCCCACCAGCACCAGCGCCATCAGGCCGATGCGCTTGAAGCTCTCGGCGCGCAGGCCTATCCATGAAAACTCCTGCGCCGCCCACAGCAGGTAGATCACCAACAACGCGCTGCCAGCCAGCACCTGTAGCGCAAAGATGCCCCAACCCGGACGTGGCCGGTAACTCTTGCGCGATAGCAGCCCCAGGAGCAGCCACGTCGCATTGATCAGCGCGCCCAGACCAATCGACAGGGTCAGCGCAGCGTGCTGGAAATACGGTACCAGCAGGTAATTCAGAATCTGGGTGATCACCAGCACGGCAATGGCAATACGCACCGGCGTGCGCGTGTCCTGGTTGGCGAAATATCCGGGTGCCAGCACCTTGATGGCCACAATGCCCACCAGCCCCACGCCCCAGCCCATCAGCGCCGTGGTGGTCTGTTGCACATCAAACGCACTGAAAGCACCGTAGTGGTAAAGCGTTGCCACCAGCGGCTGGGCAAAAGCCAGCAGTGCCACCGCGCTGGGCACGGCCAGCACCACCACCAAACGCAGGCCCCAATCCAGCATGTCGGAATACTGCGCGGTGTCGTTCTTGGCCCGCGCCGCCGCTAGCCGCGGCATCAGCACCACACCCAGCGCAACGCCCAGCATGGCGGTGGGGAACTCCATCAGTCGGTCGGAATAGGTGATCCAGCTCACACTGCCGGGCGCCAGGTGCGAGGCAATCTGGGTGTTGATCAGCATGGACAACTGCGCCACCCCCACGCCCAGCAAGGCCGGCAGCATCAGGTGCACCACCCGCTTGGTCGCCGGGTCCGCCCAAGCCAGGCGTACCTGGCTCCAGCGAAGGCTGATGCGTGGCAGCAGACCCAGGCTGCGCAGTACCGGAATTTGCACACCCAGTTGCAGAATCCCGCCGCCCAGCACGCCGGCAGACATGGCATAAATAGGCTCCACACCCCGCCCTGCCAGCCAGGGGGCCAGCAGCCAGGCCGCCAGGATCATGGACACATTGAGCAACACCGGCGTGGCCGCCGGCACCGCAAACCGTTTCCAGGTGTTCAAAATACCCGCCGACAGCGCCACCATGGACATGAAGCCGATGTAGGGGAACATCCAGCGTGTCATCGACGTGGCGGCCGCAAACCCGTCCTGGCGCAACCCGCTGGCCATGGCCAGCACCAGCCAGGGCGCAGCCAGCACGCCCACGACGCTGGCCAGCACCAGCACCCAGGCCAGCACCGTCGCCACGTGGTTGATGACCTGCCGGGTCGCCTCTTCGCCGTCCTGCTCCTTGCTGGCTGCCAGCGCCGGGATAAAGGCCTGGCTGAAAGCCCCCTCGGCAAAGAAACGGCGAAACAGGTTGGGAATGCGAAACGCCACGTTGAAGGCGTCGGTCATGGCACTGGCACCAAAGGTGGCGGCGACCAGCAGTTCGCGGACCAGGCCGGTGATACGGGATACCAGGGTCCACAGGGATACGGTAGAGGCAGATTTAAGAAGGCTCACCGGGCAAGTGTAGCCCCCACGCGTGCATGTTGCCCCCACGCTCCGCCGCTGCGCGGGTCGCTGCCCCCCCAAGGGGGCTAACCCGCCTTGGGGCGGCCCGGCGGCGGGTTGCTCTCACGCGCACATCTTGGCCAATTTGCTCGGTCAGGTGCCAAATGGTACAATCGCGGGCTTTGCTGACAACATCCTACGACACAAGGAAAACATACTATGGCATCTACCAAACCCAAGAAAAAGAACCCACGCCTCGCGTCGGGCCGTAAACGCGTCCGTCAGGACATCAAGATCAACGCTGCAAACACCTCTTTGCGTTCCAAGTACCGTACTGCGGTCAAGAACGTTGAGAAGGCAGTTCTGGCTGGTGACAAGACCAAAGCCGCAGAACTGTTTGCGAAGATGCAAGCTGTTGTCGACACCGTCGCCGACAAGGGCATCTTCCACAAGAACAAGGCCGCTCGCGACAAGAGCCGTCTGGCATCCAAGGTGAAGACCTTGGCTCTCGCCGCCTAATTTTTAGGCAAATCGCACAGATCCTCCGGGATCTGCCGTTTGTAACGGGTGCGCTGTCAGCAAAGCAAAAAAGCCGTCTTAGGACGGCTTTTTTGTTGCCCGCTCACTTTGCAAGGTCAGGCGCTGGTGTCCAGCAAGGTCCCCGCCATCTTGTCGCTGGTCTTGAAAACCTGCAGGTTGATCGCGTAGGCATTTTTGGCCTGTAACTGGTTGACCATGTCGGCCTCCAGCGCCGCGCCTTCGATTTCGGCCTTGGTCAGGCTGGTGGTGACACCGCCACCGACCTGCTCCTTTTGCTCCACTTCCTGGCGTTTGAAGCCCTTGGTGTTGACGTTGGCCACATTGTGTGCGGCTGAGTCCAACTGGGTCTGCGCCGCGTTGATACCAGAGAGTGCTGTGGAAGCGATAGTGTTCATGGGAAACCCCGCCTGGGTGGAGGATGTCAGCATTGAATCACAAAGCGCCGTCCAGAGGAATCCCCCAGGACCGGCCAGGGCTTCAGCCCCTTTCGGAGCGCTCTGGCGGTACGGGGCGGGTCTCGCTGACCTGCAATTCGTTGTCTTTGGCGAAATTCAGGCAAAAGTCCCAGGCCATCACATCGTGGTCACGCAGGTCGCGGTGGATGATCACGCACTTGACCTGCCCGATCGAGGTGGGCACACACCAGGGCGAATAGCCCAGATGGCTGCCGGGCTGCGGGCCACCGGGTCGAAACGGACTCATCACCCCCGCCAAACGCTCCGCCCAGTCGCTGGGGCGAAAGGTCTTGCCCTGCGCAGTAACGCCCAGGATATAGAGTTCTTTGGAAGCGGTGGAAACCATGGATTGGATGAAGGCGGTGAGCTGTTTGCGACAGCGTTAGAGGTGCTGCACCGCACAAGAATTCTACCCTCCTCCGCTGTCTGCGAAATGACAGCCCCACGCCGCCCGGGCGCATCACTGTGATGAGAAATGAGCACCCAAGGCCCCTGTGCGATGCGCCTAAAATCAGGCTTCAACGGCCCAACCTGCCTTTGTTCATGTTGGGCCGCCTTGTTTTTGAGTCAAACCACGGAGCCTTGCCATGCCTTCCGCCACACCATCTTCACCCCACGTGATGAACACCTACGGCCGCCTGCCCATTGCCCTTTCGCATGGCCAGGGTTGCCGCGTGTGGGACACCAATGGCCGCGAGTACCTGGACGCACTGGGTGGCATTGCCGTCAACACCGTGGGCCACAACCACCCCAAGCTGGTGCCCGCGCTGCAGGACCAGCTCACCAAGCTGATCCACACCTCCAACTACTACCACGTGCCGCACCAGGAAGTGCTGGCCCGCCTGCTGGTGGAGCGTTCCGGCCTGACCAATGTGTTCTTCTGCTCCACCGGCCTGGAAGCCAACGAAGCCGCACTGAAACTGGCGCGCAAGTTTGGCCACGACAAAGGCATTGAGCGCCCCGAGATCGTGGTCTACGAAAAAGCCTTCCATGGCCGCAGCATTGCCACGCTCAGCGCCACCGGCAACCCCAAGGTCCAGGCCGGTTTTGGCCCGCTGGTGGAAGGTTTTATCCGCGTGCCGGTCAACAACCTGGCCGCACTCAAAGCCGCCACCGAAGGCAATCCCAATGTGGTCGCGGTGTTCATGGAAGCCATCCAGGGCGAAGGCGGCGTCAACCCCATGCACATGGACTACCTGCGCGACGTGCGCGCCCTGTGCGATACACGTGACTGGCTCTTGATGATTGACGAAGTGCAGTGCGGCATGGGCCGCACAGGCAAGTGGTTTGCGCACCAGTGGGCCGGTATCAAGCCCGACGTCATGCCCCTGGCCAAAGGCCTGGGATCGGGCGTGCCGGTCGGTGCGGTGGTGGTCGGGCCGCGTGCAGCCAACATCTTCCAGCCTGGCAACCACGGCTCAACCTTTGGCGGCAACCCGCTGGCCATGCGCGCCGGTGTGGAAACCATCCGCATCATGGAAGAAGAAGGCCTGCTGGAAAACGCCGAGAAGGTGGGTGCCTACCTGAAGGCCAGCCTGGAAACCGCGCTGGCAGCCGAGATTGCCAATGGCGGCGTGAAGGAAATCCGGGGACTGGGCCTGATGCTGGGTATTGATCTGGCCAAACCCTGCGGTGCGCTGGTGCAGCGTGCGGTGGACGCCGGCCTGCTGATCAGCGTGACCGCCGACACCGTGGTCCGCCTGGTGCCACCGCTGATTCTGAGCCGTGCCGAGGCCGACGAGATTGTGACCATCCTGTGCCCGCTGATCTCTGCCCTGCTCAAGGAGGCTGCATGAGCGCCGCCCGGCCGCCCGAAGGCGCTCGCACCGCAGCCCCTCGGGGCGAAGGTTCTTCTGTTCACGCAGCTGTCCCCAGCACCCTGCCCCTGGGTGCACCGCCGGTGCGGCATTACCTGCAGTTTGCGGACTTCAAGACCGAGGAGTACCACTACCTGCTGGAGCGCGCCGCGCTGATCAAGAAGAAATTCAAAACCTTCGAAAAACACCACCCGCTGGTAGACCGCACGCTGGCCATGATTTTCGAGAAGGCTTCCACACGCACGCGTGTGAGTTTTGAAGCCGGCATGTACCAGTTGGGCGGCAGTGTGGTGCACCTGACCACGGGCGACAGCCAGTTGGGCCGCGCCGAGCCGATCGAGGACAGCGCCAAGGTCATCAGCCGCATGACCGACATCGTGATGATCCGCACCTACGAGCAGACCAAGCTGGAGGCCTTTGCCGCCAACTCGCGTGTGCCTGTCATCAACGGCCTGACCAACGAGTTCCACCCCTGCCAGATCCTGGCCGACATCTTCACCTACATCGAGCACCGTGGCCCGATCACGGGCAAGACCGTGGCCTGGGTGGGCGATGGCAACAACATGGCCAACACCTGGCTGCAGGCCGCAGCCCTGCTGGGTTTCCACCTGCGCGTGAGCACCCCCAGCGGCTACGAAGTCAATGAAAAAACGGCCGCGCGCCCAGACAGCATGGGCGTAGGCAGCTATCAAACCTATAGCAAACCGATGGATGCGTGCCGCGGTGCCGACCTCGTTACCACCGATGTCTGGACCAGCATGGGCTACGAGGCCGAAAACGAAGTGCGCCGCAAAGCCTTTGCCGCCTGGTGTGTGAACCGCGAGATGATGGCCGTCGCCGCACCCGATGCCCTTTTCATGCACTGCCTGCCCGCCCACCGCGGTGAAGAGGTGGAGGCCGAAGTCATCGACGGACCGCAGAGCGTGGTCTGGGACGAGGCAGAAAACAGAATGCATGTGCAAAAGGCACTCATGGAGTACCTTTTGCTGGGCAAGCTGTAGGCGACTTGCTGCGTCCCGTTTCGCAATTTCGTTCAATACAAAACACTGACGCGCAGCAACACTCCAAACCTTGACCAACAAGGATGGAGTTTGCAATGCCTGCAGTGTGGATATCGATGGCTCTGTTTGCCCTGGCCGGGGCCATTTCACCGGGACCGGTGAATGTGATCGCGTCCAGCCAGGGCGCCCGACATGGATTCTTGCGCGCCCTGCCCCATGTGGCGGGCGCCAGCCTCAGCTACTGCGCCGTGGTGTTGCTCATGGGCGGCGGCATGCAGTGGTTGCTGCAGACTTGGCCCGCACTGACCACTGCCACGCAGTACGCAGGTGCGCTGTACCTGCTCTACCTGGCTTTCAAAATTGCGCGCGCTCCCACGCAGACCCAGTACACCCCCGATGCAGCCACACCGGGAACGCACTGGCAACACGGCGCTTTGCAAGGCGCACTCACCCAAGGACTCAACCCCAAGGCCTGGTTGGTGGCGCTGTCGGGTGTCAGCCTGTTTGTGCCGGCGGGTGCGGAAGCCGGCACCACGCTCTGGCTGTTCTGCGCCATCTCCGGGGTGGTCTGTTTCGGCTCCGTGGCCTGCTGGGCGGCGCTGGGCACGCTGATCCGCCAGTGGCTACAGCCAATCCACCACCAGCGCCTGTTCAACCGCGTGATGGCCGGCCTGTTGGTACTCACGGTGCTGGACATGGTGGACTTGCTCTGAGGGTTTCGATTTACCATCCGGACATGCCTGCCAGCCCGCATACCTTCACGCGCTACGCCAGCCTGCCGCACCTGGAGCTGCGCACCACCATACAGGCCAGCGACAGCTACCAGACCCACACACACGCCGAGTACTCGCTGGGCTGCATTGATGCGGGCGCGGCCACCTACCTCCATGGCGCACACGCCGTGCCCCTGCGTCCCGGCATGACGGTGATGATGGAACCCGGACTGGCCCATGCCTGCAACCCTGTCCCGCAACAGCCCTGGTCCTACCGCATGCTGTATGTGGACGCGTTGTGGGTGCACCAAAGTTTTCTGCCGTTTGATGCGCAAGCCACACCCCGGCAGTTGGCGCTGGCACGCCACCACAGTGACGATGCCGCCCTCTTTGGTGCGCTGACCGAACTCTTCGACACTCTGGTAGGCACGCCAGATCCACTGCAGGTAGACGAGCAGTTGCTTCAATTTTTAGAGCAGCATGTGCTGGTTCCACGCGGGCTGGAGCCCGAAAATACTTCAAACCAGCAGGGCCTGGCCCGGGTACGCGACCTGCTGCATGCGCGCGTGGAGCAGCCCCTGGCGTTGGCCGAACTGGCAGTCGCCAGCGGGCTCGACGGCTTTGCGCTGATCCGCAAATTCAAGCAGGCCTACGGCCAAACGCCACACGCCTACCAGATCGACCTGCGGCTCAACCTGGCCAAGCAGTTGCTCAAGCAAGGTGCCGCCCTGGCCGATGTGGCGCACCAGTTGGGCTTTGCCGACCAAGCGCACTTTCAGCGCCAGTTCAAAAAGCGCCACGCCACCACGCCCAAAAACTACCAGGGCGACCATCGCCCCGCATCGTCCCGTGGCTGACTCTGCCTGCACCAGCTGCGGCGCCTGCTGCGCCAGTTTCCGGGTTGATTTTTCGGTACACGAAAGCGACGACATGGGCGGCCATGTGCCTTCGGGGCTGACGGTGGACGTGAACAGCAGCCTGTGCCGCATGCGCGGTACCGACCACAGTCCACCCCGCTGCGCAGCCCTGACAGGCAAAGTAGGTGGCACCATCGCCTGCGGCATTTACGAATGGCGCCCCTCGCCCTGCCGCGAGTTTGAGGAAGGCAGCGATGCCTGCCAGCGCGCCCGCAGCAGGCATGGGCTGCCGGCACTGGGCTGAACCGCCTCAGTCCAGTGGCACTGGCAGATCGGCCATCTGCCCCTTGAATTCCTGCAGCGAGAAATGCGACTGCACCTGGCGTACACCGGGCAGGCGGTGCAGCTTGCGCTGCAGCAGCTCGGAGTAATGGTCCAGATCACGCGCCACCAAGCCCACCAGAAAATCCGCCTGCCCCGAAATCGCGTGGAATTGCACCACCTCGGGTATTTCCGACACCGCCTGCACAAATGCCTGCGACGAGGTTTCATTCTGGTGGTCAATGCCAATCAGCACAAAGGCCAGCACGCTATAGCCCAGCGCACGCCGGTCCAGCGCCGCGTGGTAGCCCTTGATGGTTCCCGCATCCTCCAGTTGCTTCACGCGCCGCCATGTCGGCGACTGCGACAAATTGGCCATCTGCGCCAGTTCACCCGAGGTGAGCCGGGCGTTGTCCTGCAAGGCCCGCAGAAGCAGGCGGTCGGCCTTATCGCTGAGTTGCTGCATTATTTTTCCAATTTTTCCCTCATAGAGACTAATTTAGTCCATTTTCATTATTTCAAAGATTAGATATCAACACTTTTTGAATCCCAACACATAATTAATCAAACCACTTATCCCCTGACCATATGGCCACCTCCCCCCTCTCCCTGAACGACTGCCGCGCACGCGACGCTGCAGACCCCCTGCGCTCCCTGCGCGACCTGTTCACGATTCCCAAGGAGCTCATTTACCTGGACGGCAACTCCCTGGGCGTCATGCCCAAAGCCGCCACCGCACGCGCTGCGGAAGTGGTGGCGCAGGAATGGGGCCAGGGCCTGATCCGCTCCTGGAACACCGCGGGTTGGGTCAACCTGCCGCACAAGCTGGGCAACCAAGTGGCCCGCCTGATCGGCGCGGGCGACGGTGAAGTGGTCGTCACCGACACCACCTCCATCAACCTCTACAAGGCCCTGAGCGCCGCGCTGAGCATTACCAAAGAAGACGCACCCCAGCGCCGTGTGGTGGTCAGCGAACGCAACAACTTCCCCACCGACCTGTACATCGCACAAAGCCTGTGCAACCAGCACGGCTACACGCTGAAGCTGGTAGAGCCTGAAGAGGTGTCCGCCAGCATCAACGCCGATCTGGCGGTGCTGATGCTCACCCATGTGAACTACCGCACCGGTGCCATGCACGACATGGCCGCCGTCACCGCCGCCGTCCACAAGGCGGGCGGGCTGATGGTGTGGGACCTGGCACACAGTGCGGGCGCAGTACCCGTGGGTCTGCGCGATGCGGATGCCGACTTTGCTGTGGGTTGCAGCTACAAATACCTCAATGGCGGTCCCGGTGCGCCAGCCTTTGTCTGGGTGCACCCGCGCCACACCGACCGTTGCTGGCAGCCGCTTTCGGGATGGTTTGGCCACTCCGCCCCTTTCGCCTTCACGCCCGACTACCAACCGGCCGGTGGTATCACGCGTTACCTGTGCGGCACACAACCTGTGGTGAGCCTGTCGCTGCTGGAGTGCGGCCTCGACTGTTTTGCCGCAGCAGAAAAGCTGGGTGGCATGGGGGCCTTGCGTACCAAGTCACTCGCACTGACCGACCTCTACATCCAGCTCGTGGAAGAGCGCTGCCAGGGCTTTGGCCTGGGGCTGGCCACACCGCGTAACCATGCACAACGCGGCTCGCAGGTCTGCCTGACACGTGAACACGATGCCGGTGGTGACTTGGGTTCTGGCGCTTTTGCCATCGTCCAGGCGCTGATCGCACGCGGCGTGATTGGCGACTTCCGCGCCGGTGACGGCGGTATCCATAAGGACATCCTGCGCTTTGGTTTCACACCCTTGTACGTGGGGTATGAAGATGTGTGGAATGCGGTGGAACACCTGCGCCAGGTGCTGGAAACCGAAGAGTGGAAGAAGCCCGAGTTCAACCAAAAACACGCGGTGACCTGATATGAGCGACCCCACTTCCGGCTGCCCCATGCACGCAACATCCTCACCCGCAGCGGGCGAGGCCATCGTCGCCGAAGAGAAAGCCCAGCTCGATTTCAGCAAGAGCATGAGCTACGGCGACTACCTGCAGATTGACACTATCCTGTCGGCGCAAAAACCGCTTTCGCCCACGCACGACGAACTGCTGTTCATCATCCAGCACCAAACCAGCGAGTTGTGGATGAAGCTGATGCTGCATGAGCTCAACGCTGCCATCGCCAACATCGCAAATGACCAGTTGGCCCCGGCGTTCAAGATGCTGGCGCGCGTCAGCAAGATCATGGAGCAGTTGGTGCACGCATGGGACGTGCTGGCCACCATGACGCCACCCGAGTACACCGCCATGCGGCCGTACCTGGGGCAAAGCAGCGGCTTTCAGAGCTTCCAGTACCGCTGCATCGAGTTCGCACTCGGCAACAAAAATGCCGCCATGCTCAAACCCCACGCCCATGCGCCCGAACGCCTGGCCATGGTGCAGGCGGCTTACGAAGCACCGTCGCTGTATGACGAAGCGCTCAAACTGCTCGCGCGCCGCGGCATTGCAGTTCCTGCCAGCCATCTGCAACGCGACTGGACCCAACCCTACGTGGCTAACCCCGAAGTGGAAGCCGCATGGCTACAGGTCTACCGCGCGCCCGAATCGAACTGGGACCTGTACCAACTCGCCGAAGAGCTGACCGACCTAGAAGACGCCTTCCGCCTCTGGCGCTTCCGCCATGTCACCACCGTGGAGCGCGTGATTGGTTTCAAGCGCGGCACCGGTGGCACCGGCGGTGTGAGCTACCTGCGCAAGATGCTGGACGTGGTGCTGTTCCCCGAGATCTGGACGCTGCGCACGGCTTTGTAGCCCTGTCATGGGGTTGAAGTACGATGCGACCGCTTAGGAGGCTTTGTGGCGCGCATCAAACCAACCCGTTTCGAATTTCAGCCCGTACAACTGGTACGGCCCTGCGAAATCGTGGCCTACCGGATTACGGAAGCCATCAGCGCCGGTGACGTGCGGGTGGGCGAGCGGCTGCCTTCAGAACAGGACTTTTCGGCCCAACTAGGCGTCAGCCGCCCGACCTTGCGGGAGGCCATCAAGCTCCTGGTGCAGGCCGGTATTGTGGAGGTGGTGCCCGGCTCTTCAGGCGGCATCTTTGTCACCAGTGAACAGATTCCGTCCGATCTTTCCGGTGTGCCTCTGCTGGACCTGCCGCTTGACGAATTGGAAAACACCCTCGAAGCACGCCGCCTGTTTGAACCCCACATTGCACGCCTGGCCGCGATGTACGGCACCCCTTCCGACTTTGAACGCATGCGCAGCGCGGTCAACCTCAGCGCAGAGACGGTCAAACGGTTCCGCGGCCGCAAGATCACCAACGAAGGCGCGCAACTCATGACGCTGGCCAGCACGCGATTCAATGTCGCCGTGGCGCGGGCCACGCAAAACCCCATGCTGGTCAAAATGATGGACGTCATGTTGCGGCGCATTGAAATGGTGCGCATGTTGGCGCTGCGCGAGCTGCCTGACATTTCCGTTTCCACCCAGACGCTGGCGTCGTCACTGACCGCCATCGAGAGCGGTGACCCCCAGCAAATCGACCAGGCCACTGCCGACCGGATTGGCGTGCTGGAAGCAGCCTGGGAACGCGCGACCGGCAAGCGCCTGCGCCGCCGCGCTCTGACGCAGGTGGCAGGGGCCAAGAGCAACATCCTGGGTGCAGCACCAGCGCCACGCAAGGCCGCCGGCAAAAAAGCCAGCTAGCCTCCACAGCTCGCTTGCACTTCGCGCCCCAAACTGGGGAGGCTGGCGCACGTGCGTTGTGGCCATCGTAGATTTTTTTACACGAACCCAAAAATAGTATTGACAGTATTCATATAACGGCAAATAATTTATTAAGTTCAGTATATTTTTATACCAAACTTAGTTTTTTAAATTCTGGCCGCGGCCTTGGTAGGTGCCTATGAATACTGACGAGTTCGAACTGTTTGACCTGCGCGTTGAAGTCGTTTCGCCGACGGACAAAAAAATCCAGTGCAACGCCAAGGTCGGCGACTGGTTTGAAGTCCGGGGCGAAATGCTGCATTTCCCCGAAGGCCAAGGTTTCTCAATGTACTCGCTTGCAGCCTTGTTGCCGCTGCTGCCTGCCAAACAGCGGCCAACCCATCCCAACGACTGGATGAGCACCGATGCAGAAGTAGCCTGCCCCGACCCGCACTGCCCAACCCGCTTTCGCATTACACGCATCGGCAAACGCACTTTCCGCCATGCAGACACCACCGCAGTACCGCTGCCCGAAACCCCTACTCCATGAACATCACTTCACCCGCAACACACACCGTGGAAACCATTGAACTGACACGCGGCTACCGCATACCCCGCATCATCCGCGGCGGCTGGCAACTGGCCGGCGACCATGGTGAAGTAAACCGCGAACGCGCGCTGACCGACATGGCTGCGTTTGTTGCAGTCGGCCTGAACACGGTGGACGGTGCAGACATTTACACCGGCGTCGAAGCCATGTACGGCGAGTTCAATGCACGCCAACGTGTAGCCAACACAAGTCGGTTGCAAGTGCACACCAAATTCGTGCCCGACTATGGTGACTTGGCCCACGTCGATGAAGCGTATGTCCGCCGCATCGTGACGCGTTCCTTGCAGCGCTTGCAGGTTGAACAACTCGACTTGGTGCAGTTCCACTGGTGGGATTACCAGACCGGTGATTTTGTCGCTGTGGCCCAGACCCTGAACACGCTGCGCAAGGAAGGCCTTATCGCTCACCTGGGTGGTACCAACTTCGACACGGCGTCCACACAAGCCATGCTGCAGGCAGACGTGCCACTGGTCAGCATGCAGGTGCAGTACTCGCTGCTCGACCGGCGTCCCGCGCACACACTCGCGGGTCTGGGTGCGCGCCATGGCATGCATCTGCTGTGCTACGGCACGCTGGCCGGTGGCTTCCTGTCGGAGCGCTGGTTGAACCAGAGTGAACCCAACACGGACCTCGGCAATCGCTCACTCGTGAAATACAAACTCATCATTGAAGAGTTCGGAGGTTGGGCTGCATTTCAGACATTGCTGCGTGCACTCAAATCCATTGCAGACCGGCATGGTGTGAGCATTTCCACCGTCGCCACGCGCTGGGTACTCGATCAACCGGCAGTGGCTGCTGCCATCGTCGGTGCGCGTTATGGCGACCACATTGGCGACGCACTGAATGTTTTCACATTGAAGCTGGACTCTGCGGATCACGCATTGTTAGGCCCCATTCTTGCTACATCACCAGGGCCTGGTGGAGACACCTACAGCCTGGAACGTGACAAGACCGGTCCCCATGGCCGGATCATGAAATACGACTTGAATAAAACCTGACCCCCCTTTGACTTAACCACCGGAGAAATGACCATGCGCCTGCTTCTTACCTCGACAGCCCTCGCGATGTTGACACTCGCTGCCTCGCCCAACGCGTCGGCCCAAACACCCTCCTGCACCAACACGGTTGGCATGGTGGTTTCACTCACCGGAGCTGCGGGTCGTTATGGACAAGCTGCCAGCAAATCCGTGGAGCTGGCATTCAACGAACTGAACAAAGCAGCCGGTGCCCAAGGCATTGCCGGATGCAAACTCGCATTTGATCTGCGCGACGCACAAAGCCAGGGCTCCGTGGCGGTAGACCAGGCGCGCCAACTGGTCGACCTGAAGAAGGTACCTGCCATCATTGGCGGCATCATCAGCTCGGTGTCGGTACCCATGGTGACATCGGTCACAGCACCTGCCGGTGTCGTGCAAATTTCCCCCGCATCTTCCACACCATCACTGACAACTTTGGCTGTTGAAGGCAAAACCAAAGGCTGGTTCTTCCGCACCATCACCAGCGATGCACTGCAAGGCACCGCCGCCGCCAAGTACGCACTGGACCAGGGCATGACGACCCTGTCCATCATCCACGTCAACAATGATTTTGGCGTGAACATGGTGAACGAATTCCGCCGTGCCTACCTGGGCCTGGGCGGCAAGATTATTGACGTCACACCCTACAACCCCGAGCAATCGTCGTACAACGCAGAAGTCACCAAGACCATCAAGAACGAGCCACCCGCGCTGTACTTCATTGGTTACCCCGGCGACGGCACCACCATCGTGCGCACCTGGATTCAGCAAGGCGGCACCAAACGCATCCTGCTCAATGACGGCATGAACGCCGCCGACTTCATCAAGGGTGTTGGCCCGCAATACCTGACCGAGGCCTTTGGTACCTCCTCCGGCACCACGACCACTCCATCCACCGAATACTTCGCCAAGGCCTACCCCGCCATGAGCGGTGGTTTTGATGCAGGCGCACCCGCTGCAGACCGCGCATTTGATGCAGCCGCCATTCTGGGGCTGGCTATCGCACAAGCAGGCAAATTCGAATCCGCAGCCATTCGTGATGCGATTCGCAAAGTCACAGAGCCAGGTGGTGAAGTGGTCTACGCAAGCCCCCAAGGTTTTGCCCGTGCATTGCAGTTGATCAAGGACAAGAAACCCGTGCGTTACGTGGGCGTCATTGGTGCTGTTCAGTTTGACAAGAACGGCGACATCGCAGGCCCTTTCCGCACTTGGCGCATCACCAAGGGTGAAGTCACCACGGTAGGCCAGATCTCGACCGAAGACGTGCAAGCGATTCAAGTCAAACTGACCAAATGAGCAAGACTGTTCCAACCTCTGGCGCGCTCCGCCCCGAGCGCGCCATGCTGGCCCCTGGCCTGGAGATATCGCGCATCGTGACCGGCCTCTGGCAAGTGGCCGACATGGAGCGCAGTGGCACGCTGCTGGACCCGCAAGCGGGTGCAGCAGCGATGAAGGCCTATGCCAGCGCCGGTTTCGATACCTTTGACATGGCGGACCACTACGGTTCATCCGAAGTCATCACCGGAACACTGCTGAAGTCGCCCGACGGCGCAGGCGTGCGGGCTTTCACCAAATGGTGCCCGCCCCCGGGCCCCATGACGGCTGAGGTGGTGCGCACCGGCGTGCAACGCGCGCTGGACCGCATGCAGACCGATTGCATCGACCTGATGCAATTCCACTGGTGGACCTTTGAAGACCCGCGCTACCTCGACGCCATGCAAGAGCTGGCCAAGCTGCGCGAAGAAGGGCTCATTGCCCACCTCGGTCTGGCCAACTTTGACACCGCGCACCTGCGGCTGCTACTGAGCGAAGGCATTCCCATCGCCAGCAACCAGGTCTGCATGTCCTTGCTGGACCGGCGTGGCAACGAAGCCATGGCCACGCTGTGTCAGGAACGCGGCGTCAAGCTGCTGGCCTACGGCGTGTTGAGCGGCGGCTTCCTGAGCGACCGCTGGGTCGGCGCTGCCGAGCCAGCCGCCGTTAACGACTGGAGCAAGATGAAGTACCAACGCTTCATCCACGCCGTCGGTGGCTGGGAAGCGCTGCAAGGCGTGCTGCGTGCAGCGCAGCAGATCGGGCGCAAACATGGCGTGTCCGTGTCGAATGTCGCCACGCGCTGGGTGCTGGAGCAACCCGCCGTGGCGGCGGTGATTCTCGGCGCACGACTCGGCGAATCGGAACACCGTGCCGACAACCTCAAGCTGTTCAACTTCGCGCTGGACGCAGATGACTACACCGTGTTGTCCAAGTCCTTTGCCAACACCCAACGCCTCAACGGCGATTGCGGTGACGAATACCGCCGCCCTCCGTTCCTGACCGCCTCGGGCGACCTGAGCCACCACCTGGACGCCGTGCCACCGCTGTGGCCACGCCAACCGGTGGCCGGCAAACCCGACCGCTGGTATGTGGACACCGGCAGCGTGTGGGAACCCCTGGCGGGTTATGCACGCGCGGTGCGTGATGGCAACCGCATCATGGTGTCAGGCACCACCGCCACACACGGCAGTGGTCGCGTGATTGGCAAGGGTGATGCAGCGGTGCAAGCCAGCTACATCATCGACAAAATCATCGCCAGCATCAAAGCCCTGGGCGGGCAAGTGGAAGACGTGGTGCGCACCCGCATCTACCTCACCAACGCCAACGACTGGCAGGCCGTGAGCACGGTGCACGGCAGCTACTTTGGAAACATCCGCCCCGCCAACACCATGCTGCAGGTTGCCGCACTGATTGGTGACGGGTATCTGGTCGAAATAGAAGCCGAGGCCATTGTTCATGACACCCACTGAACCCCTGCTGGTGGTGGACCGCATTGCCAAGAACTTTGGCGGCCACCAGGCAGTGGACAACGTCTCCTTCCAACTGGCCGCCGGTGCCATCGGCGGGCTGATAGGCCCCAATGGGGCCGGCAAGACCACCCTGTTCAACTGCCTGGCAGGCTTCCTGAAGCCCACCTCGGGCTCCATCACGCTCGGTGGGCAAGCCATCGCAGGGCGCGGCGCCTACGCGGTGTTCCAGGCAGGCCTGGGACGCACCTTTCAGATACCGCGCCCCTTCCCTGAAATGAGTGTGCTCGATAACGTCATGGTGGCCCCCTCAGGCCAATTGGGTGAGCGCTTCTGGGCCAACTGGCTGCAACCGGCGCGTGTGCGCGAGCAGGAACGCAAGACGCTGGAGGCCGCACGGTATTGGCTCGATTTTGTTGGCCTGACCGCATTGGCAGACCAGCCTGCGCGCATCCTGTCGGGTGGTCAGCGCAAGCTGCTGGACCTGGCGCGCGTGATGGTGACCCAGCCCAAGCTGGTGTTGCTCGATGAGCCCGGTGCCGGTGTCAACCCGGCGCTGCTGGACCAGATTGTCGACAAGGTGGCCACGCTCAACGCACAAGGCGTGACCTTCCTGATCATCGAACACAACATGGACCTCGTGGCCTCGCTGTGCAACCCCGTGATGGTCATGGCGCAAGGTGCATTGATCATGTCCGGCCAGGCCGACACCGTACTCAAGGACCCGCAGGTGATTGAAGCTTATCTGGGGACCACCGCATGACGACCACCCTACCCGCACTGCAGGTCGAATCCCTGGAAGCCGGCTACGAGCCCGGCCTGTCCATCGTTCGCGGTGCCTCATTGACCGTTCAGACGGGCGAAATCGTGGCCGTGCTGGGCCCCAACGGCGCCGGCAAATCCTCTTTCGTCAAAGCCGTCGCCGGACTGGTGCCCATCACCGGTGGGCGCAACCTGCTCTTCGGTCGCGACATCACGAAAACGCCCGCACACCGCATGGTGTTCGAAGGCCTGGCCTTTGTGCCGCAAACCGAAAACGTCTTCGTGAACCTCAGCGTGGGTGAAAACCTGGAACTCGCCGCCGCCCTGATGAAGGCCGACCGCCGCGAACGGCTGGACCCCATCTACGCCATGTTCCCGGACCTGGCACGCCAACAGAAATTTCTGGCCGGTCAACTCTCGGGCGGACAGCGCCAGATGCTGGCCGTGGCCCGCGCACTCATCGCGCGCCCGCAGCTCCTGATCCTGGACGAACCCTCGGCCGGCCTCAGCCCCAAACTGGTGGAGCAGGTCTTCGCCAAATTGCGTGAAGTGCGCGACAGCGGCATCACCGTGCTGCTGGTGGAGCAAAACGTCAAGGCCGCTCTGGCCCTGGCCGACCGCGCCGCGATTCTGGTCGAAGGGCGCGAACGCATTGTGGGCACCAGCGCCGAACTGCTGGACGACGAACGCATCGCCGCGCTCTACCTCGGCCGCCACACCGGCAAACAAGCGGCAAAGGAAACAACGTAATGCTACAAATCATTGCCGACGGATTGATCATCGGCTCCGTGATCGCACTCGGAGCCATCGGTCTGAGCATGACCCTGTCAATCGTGCGCTTCTCCAACTTCAGCCATGGCGAACTGCTCGGCTGGGGTGCCTACCTGGCGCTGGTGGCCTCCACCACGCTGACCGCCATCAACAGCCAATGGGCCGAGCCGCTGGGGCCGTTTTCCTTTGGCTGGTCGCTGCTGGCCGCTGTGGTCGTCGCGGCCGTGCTGACCGCGCTCATGGCGCTGCTGATGGACACCATCCTGTTCAAGCGGCTGCGCAAACAAGGCACGATCACCCTGGTCATCGCCAGCTTTGGCGCAGCGCTGGTGCTGCGCAACCTGCTGCTGTTTTGGCAAGGTGGAGTGCCGCAGTATTTTTCGGAGAACCTGCAAATCGCCATCGCCGTGTTGCCCCGCTCCATCGCGGGCGGCTTGCGGTTTACGCCCGATCAACTTTTCATCCTGGTGCTGGCACTGGTCACCGTGACCGGGCTGCATCTTTTCCTGCGCCTCAGCACGCTGGGTCGCTCCATGCGTGCGGCCTCCATCAACCCCGGTCTGGCACGTGTGGCCGGTATTGACCCCGAGCGCATCCTGCGCGCCACCTGGCTCATTGGCGGCGGGCTCGCGGCACTGGCGGGCGTGTTTGCCGGCATCACCGCGCAACTGCGGCCCAACATGGGTGTGGAGTTGCTGCTGCCCCTGTTTGCGGCCGTGATTCTGGGCGGCATTGGCTCTATCTGGGGCGCCGTGTTGGGCGGGCTGATCGTCGGGCTGGCCGAGAGCGTGGCCGTGACGGTGATAGGTGCTGAGTACCGCAGTGCGGCGGCGTTCATGGTCCTCATCGCCATCCTGATGGTCAAGCCCAATGGCATTTTCGGGGAGAAAAACTGATGGAAAACTTCACGGGCTGGCTGTCCTACGCCAGCTTCTTCCTGGTCTTCGCATCGGCCTACGCCATCATCACGCTGGGCCTGAATCTGCAGTGGGGCTTCACCGGTCTTTTTAATGTCGGCGTGGCCGGTTTTGTGGCCATTGGTGCCTACACCTCGGCCCTGGTCACCACGCCTGCAGCGGCAGACCGCATGGCGGGCTTCGGCTGGCCAGTAGCGGTGGGCATGGTCTGCGCCATGCTGGCCACGGGTCTGGTCGGTCTGGTGGTCGGCGCCCTGGCGCTGCGGTTGCGGCACGACTATCTGGCCATCACCACCTTCGGCATTGCCGTCACCATCCAGGTCATCGCCAACAACGCCACTCCCCTCACCGGCGGCCCGTTCGGTGTGCAGTTCATCCCCAAGCCCATGCAGGCCTGGCTGGGCACCGGCCTGGGCTGGACGATGGCCTACCTGGCGCTGTGCCTGACCCTGCTGGCGCTGGTGTACTGGGCGCTCCAGAGCCTGGCCCACAGCCCCTGGGGCCGCGTGCTGCGTGCCATCCGCGAGGACGAAGACGCGGCAGCCTCGCTGGGCAAACGTGCCTTTGTGTTCCGCCTGCAAAGTTTTGTGATCGGCAGCATGCTGATGGGCCTGGGCGGCGCGTTGTACGCACACTTCGTCGGCTTCATCGCACCCGAGGACTTTTTGCCCATCCTGACCTTCCAGCTCTGGGCCATGCTGATCGTGGGCGGCTCCGGCAACAACCGCGGCGCCATCCTCGGGGCCTTCGTGGTCTGGTTCTTCTGGACTACGGCCGGCAGCGTGATGCGAGAGCTGATCCCGCAAGCCCACCAGGCCCGCGCTGCGGCGCTGCAAGTGGTGCTGATTGGCGCGTTGATTGCACTCATGCTGGTGCTGCGCCCACGGGGCATCTTGGGGGAGAAACTGGCCGTCAGCCGGTAGTTTTATGACGAAATAGGCCTCTAGCCCTTATGGAATGTGCGCAAGCAGCTATTGATTTAATAGCAATTAGGTAACAAACTGCGCACCCCACGCCGCCCTACCGTTATTCAGGGGCGGCGTTTTGTTTTCAGGTGCTGTGCAGGATGAAGTGCGCGCGGCGGTGGCGGATACGCCAGCCTTCCGGCGTGTGTTCCAGCGTGTCGATGAACTCGCCCACCTGTGCCATGGCATCGGTCGGGCGGCCTTTGGGCGTGTGGGCCGCACTGTGCCGGCCTGACCACAGCAGCACCTTGCAGCGCGACTGGGCCGTGTCGGTGGCCTCGTCCAGCGCCACCGTGTGGTTGCTGATCAGGTGTTGCGTCAGGCGGTCCGGGTCACGCGCGGCGTAGGCCTGCGCAATGGCCGCCCTGCCCTGCAACACGCTGCCATCGGGGCGCACCAGTTCGCCGTCTTCCAGAAAGAGCGCGGCAAAACCCGCCGCGTCACCGCTGTCCACCGCATCGGCCGTGCGCAACACCAGGTCGCGGCATTCGGCCTCTGCGGCCAGTTGGGCCAGCGACTTCATGGCTACGCCGCCGTGCGCTGCAGCCAGCGTGTCAGGCTTTGCGCCACAGCTTCGGGCCGCTCCATCAGGGACATATGGCCCGCGTCCTCAATCACATCCAGCACCGCGTGGGGTGCGAGCTTCTGCATGTCCGCATGCTGCGCGGGGGTGGACCAGGCGTCCTGCGCACCACACAACAACAGCGTGGGCACGGTCAGCGTGCACAGCACGTCTGACGCATCAGGCCGCGCCAGCAGCGCTTCGATCTGGGCGGCAAACACACCGGCACTCTTGCGCGCAAACATCGCCACCACCGATTCAATCAACACCGTATCCTGCACACGCGCGGGGTGCACCATGCCCTGCACCCAGGTCTGCGCCATGGCCCGCACACCCTGCATACGGGCGATGTCCAGCAGGGCGTGGCGCTTGGCCGCCTCTTGCGCGCCCGCATCACCGGCCGGGCGTGGCAGATGCCCCGTGTCCAGCAGTGCCAGGTGCGTCACGCGTTGTGGCGCCAGGCGCACCACTTCCAGCGCCGCACGCCCGCCCATCGAATGCCCCGCCAGCGCAAAGTATTCCGTGGGCGCCTGCTGCAACACCAGCTCGGCCATGGCCGTGATGCTGTTGGCCATGCCGTAGTCGATCACACGGGGCGTCGTACCCGCAGGCAAATGCGGGTACAGCGACGCCCAGGCCTCGTCATCACACATCAGGCCGGGCAACAAAATCAGCGTGGAAGAAGTCATGGTGAAGAGGTCCTTGGGGTTGAAAAAGTCAAGTGGTAGTCAGCAGCGGAAACAACGCATCATCCATCACCGCACCATCGGGCAGGTGATCTGACAATCCGGCAAACGGCGGAGAGGTGCGCCAGTTGCGCACCGCGTGGCGCGCGTCGTCGCCCAGGTAACGGGCCGAGAACACACGCCGCCGGTTGCCCGGCCCCACGCCGCTGCTGGCGTGTAACGCGAGCATGTGGAAGGCCACCGCGTCGCCGGGCTGCAGCGTCCAGCCCAGTTGTTCAAACTGCTCCGGGTGCGCGTCAATCTGCGGCAGCTCGGCCAGCGTGCCCTCGGGGAACCACTTGGCCTGCTGGTCGCGGAAGGTGCGCGGCATGTACCAGGTGCCCGCGTGCGAGCCGGCCACAAACCGCAACGTGCTCTCCAGCGGCACCGGGTCCACCGGTATCCAGAAGCTCACGTTCTGCCGCCCGCTCACGTTGTAGTAGGGCTGGTCCTGGTGCCAGGGTGTGGGCTGGCGCGTGCCGGGCTCTTTGACCAGCAGGTGGTCGTGGTAGATGCGCACCGTCTCGCTCTGCATGAGCTGCGCGGCCACACGCGGCAAGGCGCTGTGCTGCATCACGTCCGCATAGTCTGCGTTGTGCTGCCAGGTGCAAAAGTCTTCGACAAACTTGCCCGGGTCATCGGCCTGGCTCGCCACCAGCGCCAGCGGGCTCAGGTGGGCCAGGTTGTGCTCTATGCCGCGCGCAAGCTGGGCCACTTCATCGGGTGTGAGCACACCGCGCAGCACCACGGCGCCCTGGCGCGCGTAGTCCTGCACAGTGGCGGGGGGCAAGGTGTAGGTGGTGGGCATATTGGACATTCAAGTACGGCGGGCTGCGGCCTGCCGAATGGCCGCCAGCAACAGGTCGATATCTTCTTCCCGCGTGCGGTGGTTCACCAGCGCCACGCGAATGGCCATCTTGCCATCCACACGCGTGGTGGAAGGCACGGCCATGCCGGACTCCTGCACGTCGGCCGCTACATCGGCGTTGAACTGGTCCAGGTCTGCCCCTTCCAGGCCTTGGGCCAACACACGGAAGCACACCACGTTCAGCGTCACCGGGGCCAGCAGCTCCAGCGATGCATCTGCCCGCACCCGCGCGGCCAACGTCTGCGCCAGCGCGCAGTTGCCGGCTACCACCTGGCCCAGCTTGTCGGTGCCATAGGTCTTGAGCGTCATCCACACCTTGAGCGCGCGAAAGCCGCGCGACAGGTCGGGCCCGAAATCGGTTGGCCACGGGTGGTTGCCCGCCAGGCCGCGCGCACTGCGCAGCAGGTAGGACGGCTGCGTGGCAAAGGTGGATGCATGCAACGCCGCATCGCGCACCAGAATGCAACCCGCGTCGTACGGCACCTGCGCCCACTTGTGAAAATCAAACGCCACCGAATCCGCATCGCTGAGCCCGGCCACCACATGCCGCTGCGCGGGCGACAACATGGCCAGCGCGCCAAACGCCGCATCCACATGGAACCACAAGGCCTGCGCCCGCGTGAGTGCAGACAGGGCCACCAGGTCATCCACGGCGCCGGTGTCCACCGTGCCTGCACTGCCAATCACCATGAAGGGCTGCAGGCCCGCCGCGCGGTCTTGGGCGATGGCGGCTTGCAGTGCATCCATGTCCATGCGGTGCTGTGCGTCCAGCCCAATCAGCCGCAGCGCCTGGCTGCCCAGGCCGGCCATGTCCATGGCGCGGGCCACGCAGTTGTGCGCCTCGACCGATGTATAGGCCACCAGTTGCTGACCTTGCAGGCCCTGCTGGCGCACGGCCGTGCCCAGCGCCCGCGTGCGCGCCACCAGCACCGCAATCAGGTTGGCCATGGACGTGCCGGTGACCAGCACGCCGCTGGCATCCTGCGGAAAACCCAGCATCTGCGCGGACCAGCGGATCACCTGGCGCTCTACCTCGATGGGCGCGTGGTCGCGACCACCCAGGTTGGGGTTGGTGGCAGAGGCCAGCAGCTCGGCCAGCATGCCCACGGGGTTGCCCCCGCCCTGCACCCAACCCATGAAACGCGGGTGGATGTTGCCGCTGCCATAGGGCTGCACCAGCGTCTGAAAGTCTTGGTACACCGCGGCCAGATCGCCGGGCGCCGTGGGTACATCACCCGTGCGCAGCGCTTGCCGCTTGTCTGCCGGCATGGGCTGCCACACCGGGGCTTCGCGCAGGCCGGCCAGCATGTCCACCATATCGTCCAGCATGCGGTGGCCCATCTGGCGCACAGCGTTCCAGTCGGTCGGGTCCAGGCTGTCGGCTGCCGCCTGGAAGGGGGTGTCGGGCTGGGTCACAGAAGAAGCCATGCCGCTCTACTCTGCCCCGCCTTGCGTCAGCGCCTGCTGCATGCCGGGCACGTAGTCGGTGCTGATCCACTGGGCTATCACTTCGGGGATCAAGCTCTCGGGGTGGCCCGCTTCCTCACTCACACGCGCCACTTCTTCGGCGCCAGTGAGCGTGCCCACAAACATCTGAAACACCGCCTGCAAGCCGCCCTGCGCCAGTGCGGCGTCGCCCAAGGCTTTGAGCGCCTCCCAGGCTTGGGTTTCTGAAGTGGCGGTGGTAGAGAGGTAAGGCGTGGTGGACATGGGAAAACGAAAAGAAATGGCGATGAGGCAAGTCTAAACGGGGTGCCTGCCGCAGGTTGCCGTACGTCAACCCGGCTGGGGCAAGGGAATGCTTTTACCTCGGTGGGCACCGGGAGTTTATGCATGAAATAGGCCCCTAGCCCTTATGAAATATGCGCAAGCAGCTTCTATTTTGATAGCACTTTGGCACTTCTGCACCGGCCCACCATAACCCTTGCACTCACCAAGGTTTATCACATGCAACTAATAATGTTGCATGAAACAGAACAGCCAACTCTCTGACGTCCTCCACGTGCTGCTGCACATGGCCGAGGGCGAAGGCCCCGCCACTTCCGAGGCGCTGGCCGCCGCCATGCAGACCAACCCCGTGGTGCTGCGCCGCCTGATGGGTGGCCTGCGCGACGCCGGATTTGTGGTGTCGGCCAAGGGCCATGGTGGCGGCTGGGTACTGTCGTGCGACATGGACCGCATCACCCTGGGCGACGTGTACCAGGCGCTGGGCGCGCCGCCGCTGGTGTCGCTGGGCTTCCGCGAAGACCAGCCCACCTGCTTGGTGGCCCAGGCCGTGAACGACGCCCTGGCCGGCGCCGCCCAAGAGGCCGAAGCCCTGCTGCTCAAACGTTTTGGCGCCGTCACCCTGGCCACGCTCTCCAACGACTTTCACCACCGCATGGCGCAGCACAAAGCGCTGGGCCATGCGGGCCACCACCATCTACAGGAACACACCCATGAAAACCATTGACTTTGCCGTCATCGGCGGCAGCTACGCCGGCCTCTCTGCCGCCCTGCAACTGGCCCGCGCGCGCCGCAACGTACTGGTGGTAGACGCCGGCCAGCGGCGCAACCGCTTTGTGGACGCAGCAGGCGAAACATCGCACGGCTTCCTGACGCAAGACGGCCGCCCGCCCGCCGAGATAGCCGCCGACGCCCGCGAGCAGCTCATGAACTACCCCAACGTGGAATGGATGCACGGCACCGCAGAAGACGCGCGTGTGGCAGCGGATGGGCGGCTGGAGTTCCGTGTGGGCACGGAGGCCATCAGCGCCCACCGGCTCATCCTGGCCACCGGCGTGCGCGACGAACTGCCACCCGTGCCCGGCCTGACCGAGCGCTGGGGCCGCAGCATCTTCCACTGCCCGTATTGCCACGGCTACGAGATGAACGCAGGCCGCATCGGCATCATCGCCGCGTCACCACTGGCGCTGCACCACGCCCTCATGCTGCCGGACTGGGGCAGCCCTACCCTGTTCCTGAACGATGCCTACACACCCAGCGAAGAAGACCTGGCCGCCATCGCCCGCCGCGGCACGCAGGTGGAGCCGGTGTTGATAAGCCGCATAGACGGCCACGCCGACGTGGTGCTGCAAGACGGCCGCACCATCACGCTGAATGGCCTGTTTACCCAGCCGCGCACGCTGATGAGCAGCCCTGTGGCTGAGCAACTGGGTTGCGCGCTGGAAGAAGGACCTATGGGCCTGTTCATCAAAGTGGACGAAGGCAAGGCCACCAGCGTGCCCAATGTGTTTGCGTGCGGGGATGCCGCGCGGGCTGCGGGGAATGTGACGCTAGCGGTCGCGGATGGAGCGATGGCTGGGTTTGGGGCGCATCGGGCTTCGATGGTTTGAGAACAGCTGTATTTCACAATTGGTCATTGCATCGACTACGGAGCACTGACACTTAGAAACCAAATAGTCGCTAGCCTCTGAGAAATAACCTCTGCGCGAGCAGGCTTCTATTTCTACAACAAATTGATTGCAAAGATCTTCGAGATGTACGTTGTAGCGGTGGCTTCGAGTTAGGTGCTGACTGTCGTTTCAAGCACATGAAAGCTGCCATTGCTATAGTGCAATTATTAGAGTGGTCGAGGCAACCAGTTCGATTAATTAGTTAACTGCAATGCATGCGAGCGTTAACGGAAATTTTTAAAAGTGCGAATAAGCAAACCAATTTCGAGAGAAATGGATGCCAAGGTTGATCCTCCGTCGCCAAATTAAAGTACAGGATTTGCGGCACAAATTACGTTACGCGCCTTTGGGGAGATTTCATGGACTTTCTACAATTAGAAGAAAAATTATCAAGCTATGGCACCGGCGGCTATTACTTGGTTGAATCCTTCTTGATAAAGCTTCTGCAAGCCGAAGCACAAGCCAAAAAACAAGATTTTGTTCACAGCTCAGGTAGCAACATTGCAACGTTTGACGCTTTCGCCCCCAATGGATTCGGAGACATTCATGGCCCAGTTTCCATTGAAATTGTTAGGGCTTTAAGTACGAACAGAGTCATCAAAGAAGCTAATAGATTCTCAAGTGCAACCAAAGAAGCAAGCACATCATTGCTCCTGATTTCACTAACAAAATATAGTCACAATTTAGTTCCGTTTATTAAGAAAAATTTTCCGGCTGCTGCAAGCGTTTATCTATGGGGCCCGAGCGAAATTCAATCCTTAATCGACCGACATCCGACGACGGCATCAAACTTAGCTGAAAACTTGTTTTCGAATCGCTTTCGAGTTGCACTCGAAAGTAATGCAGAAGATTGGAAAACGCAGAGAGAAGGTGTAATAAATGCCGTTCGAGATCAATATAAGTCCGGTCGCTTTTCCATGTTCCTCGGCGCTGGTGTGTCGAGCAGTGCAGGACTGCCCGACTGGGACACGCTTCTGAATTCTTTATTTGTTTCAATGCTCACAGAGGACGTCGCAGGCACAAAGAACACTGATTCCGAACAGATATCAAGCATTGTCAAGCGGCTTAGACAAATCGACGGCCCATCTGCCTTAATGCTGGCAAGATACATACGCAAAGGCATCACCACAGACTCACCAACGGAGCAGGGCAAATTCATTGCCGCAGTGACGACCCAACTCTACGGCCTCCGTAATAAAAAATATTCAATCAGCTCTCAATTAATAAAAGCAATCGCAAACCTGTGCGCACCAAGTCGTACAGGGGCAAAAATGCGAGCCGTATTGACATACAACTTTGACGATTTGCTTGAACGCGAAGTAAAAAGTCGAGGTCTGTCTTATCGGAGCATATTTGAAGAATTAGATCTACCTTCTCCCGAAGAGTTGCCGATTTATCATGTTCACGGCTTCCTTCCGGAAGACCGATCAGAGTATGAAAACATCAATAAGGCGACACTCGTTTTTTCAGAGGAAGGCTACCACCAGATATACAGAGAGTCCTATCACTGGTCTAACCTAATTCAATTAAACAGCCTCAAAGAAACATCTTGCCTGATGGTTGGTCTTTCGTTAACTGATCCAAATCTACGCAGGCTACTTGAGATATCGGCCAAATCAATAGATAAGCCGAAGCACTTCGCATTTATGAAGCGAATAACATATGAGAGCTTTTCAATGGATGGAGAAAAGTCTGTCGTACGTGCACCAACTACAACAGTTCGGCGTTTTCTAGATAGACATCACAAACTTAACGAAGAGGTCTTAAGAGAGTTGGGAGTAAATATTATTTGGTATGAAAACTATGACGAAATCCCAACTATTCTTCAGCAAATCGGGAAAGGTGTCTAACTAACTACTCCATGCCGGTGCGAGCAATGGCAATGTCCAGTGGCACCTAACACGCTTCGTACTCCGGCGCCAGTTGACACAGCGCCATCGACTTACCGGTAGCACGCGATGCGTTCGCGGTCAAAGATAGTGATGTTGTCGACTGGCCTGTAATGAGACTTATAGAAAAAAGTTTCCAACGCCCGTAGGGAGGGCTTAATAAACCTCGCTCTTATAGCGAACGCCAATCAGTAAATCAGCAACTTTGGTGCAGCGGAAGTGACAACAACCGCTAATCGCATAGCCTCTCCATCACAGCTCCGCCAACAGATTCACCCATCACTTCGGCACCCACCAAAGCATTTCCAAGATTCGCCCCCCAGACTTCTCTCATCACCACAAGAGAAGTCCCCACGGCGATCACCTGCTTCATCCGCTACGAAATCGACCCGTTCCAGAAAGACCAGTTCACCGCCTACGCCAACAACTGGGCCCGCATCATTCCGCGCCTGGGTGGACATTTGCTGGGCTACTTTGTGCCGCACGAAGACAGCAACTACGAGGCGTTGCGGACTCATCTCTTTCTCCAGCCTGGCGGAGTAAAGGGCCTACTGCCAGCGGGCAGTGCGCATGCTGAGCAAACGCCACTAGGACGCAAACACCTGGCGGGCCTGCGGCCTTCGGTCAACGCGCAGTAGCCTCAGCAGGCGTTTCGCTGGGATTTATGAGCCAAATTGGCCTCTAGCCCCCGTGGAATATGCGCAAGCAGCTTCTGTTTTGATAGCAAAACAAGCCTCCCCCACGATCCACACCCACCCATTGGCAAGGCGGCCCCACAGTTTGCGTGTGACGCTGGCGGTGGCGATGGGCCGCCGTTTTCTGTGCCCATAGTGTTGTCGGTAACAATAGAAGTTACCCAACCAACCGACCTGCATGCAAGCACCGCTTCTTCTTCTCGTAGCCCTGCCTTTCATCGGTAGCCTGATCGCATCCGTACTGCCGTCCAACGCGCGCAATGCGGAGTCCACACTCGCTGGGCTCATCGCGCTGGCATGTGCTGTACAGGCCGCACTGTATTTCCCTGAAATAGCCGCCGGCCACGTCATCCGCCAGCAGATCGAATGGCTGCCTTCACTGGGCATGAACTTCACGCTGCGCATGGACGGCTTTGCGTGGATGTTCTCGATGCTGGTGCTCGGCATTGGTGCGCTGGTGGTGCTGTATGCGCGCTACTACATGTCGCCGGCCGATCCGGTGCCGCGTTTCTTCTCGTTTCTGCTCGCCTTCATGGGTGCGATGAGCGGTGTGGTGTTGTCGGGCAACCTGATACAGATCGCGCTGTTCTGGGAGCTGACCAGCCTGTTCTCGTTCCTGCTCATCGGCTACTGGCACCACCGGCGGGACGCGCGGCGCGGCGCGCGCATGGCGCTCACAGTCACTGGCGCGGGCGGCCTGTGCCTGCTGGCCGGCATGCTGGTGCTGGGCCACATCGTGGGTAGCACCGACCTGGACGTGGTGCTGGCCGCTGGCGAACAGGTCCGCGCCCATGCGCTGTACCCGGTGGTGCTGGTGCTGGTGCTGTTGGGCGCTTTCACCAAGAGTGCGCAGTTCCCCTTCCACTTCTGGCTGCCACACGCGATGGCCGCGCCCACGCCGGTTTCCGCCTACCTGCATTCGGCAACGATGGTGAAAGCAGGTGTATTTCTGCTGGCGCGCCTGTGGCCCGTGCTTGCGGGCAGCGAGGAGTGGTTCTGGATCGTCACACTCACGGGCCTGGCCACGCTGCTGATCGGCGGTTTCTCGGCGATTTTCCAGAACGACCTGAAAGGCGTTCTGGCCTATTCGACCATCTCGCACCTGGGCCTGATCACCACGCTGCTGGGGCTCAATAGTCCGCTGGCAGCGGTGGCGGCGGTGTTTCACATCATCAACCACGCCACTTTCAAGGCATCGCTGTTCATGGCGGTGGGCATCGTCGACCATGAAACCGGCACGCGCGATATCCAGCGCCTGTCCGGCCTGTGGCGCTATATGCCGATCACCGCCACGTTGACCATGGTGGCGGGCGCGGCGATGGCCGGCGTGCCGCTGCTCAACGGCTTCATCTCCAAGGAGATGTTTTTCTCCGAGGCCGTATTCGTGACCTCTGCCCCCTGGTTTGACCACCTGCTGCCCGTGGCCGCGGTGGTGGCCGGGGCTTTCAGCGTGGCCTATTCACTGCGCTTCACCGTGGAAGTGTTCTTTGGCCCCGACACCTGCAATGCCCTGCCGCGCCAGCCACACGAGCCGCCGCATTGGATGCGGGTGCCGATCGAGTTGCTGGTGCTGGCCTGCCTGGTGGTGGGTACGCTGCCGCAATGGTCGGTGGGCCAGGTGCTGGCGGTGGCCGCCACACCGGTGGTGGGCGGCACGCTGCCGCCCTTTGACCTGGCCGTGTGGCACGGCTTCAACACGCCGCTGGTGATGAGCCTGGTAGCCATGACCTTGGGTATCGCGTTGTATGCGCTGCTGCGCCGGCCGATGGCCGCTGGGCAATTTGTGCGGCCGCCGCTGCTGGGCCGCTTCAGCGGCAACACCGCTTTTCGCCGTGTGCTGGCGCAGTTGACGGCGGCCAGCCGCGTGCTGCTGCGCGTGCTGAGCACCCACCGACTGCAGCCGCAGGTGCTGCTGATGATGGTGGTGACGCTGGCGGCCGCGCTGGCATCGCTGTGGCTCACGCTGCGCGCACCGACAGTGTGGACAGGTACGCGCCCCATACTCACCTTCTCACCGATGTTTGCACTGCTGTGGGTTGTCGGCATCGTGGCCGCCGTCAGCGCCACCTGGCAGGCCAAGTACCACCGCCTCACCGCGCTGGCGCTGATGAGCGTGGCGGGCCTGTGCACCGTCATTACCTTCGCCTGGTTCTCGGCGCCGGACCTGGCGCTCACCCAGCTCTCGGTGGAGGCGGTGACCACGGTGCTCTTTGTGCTGGGCCTGCGCTGGCTGCCCAAGCGTATTGAGCAGCAGGACTATGAACCCACCTTGCTGGCGCGTGTGAAAGCCCGGGCACGCCGCTCACGCGATCTGCTGGTGGCGCTGGGCGCCGGTATTGGTATGGCGACGCTGTCGTACGCGGTGATGACACGCAACTTCCCGCAAAGCATTTCGCCGTTTTTCCTGGAGCGCGCCGTACCCGAGGGGGGCGGCACCAATGTTGTCAACGTGATGCTGGTCGACTTCCGTGGCTTTGACACGCTGGGTGAGATCACCGTGCTGGGCGTGGTGGCGCTCACGGTGTACGCGCTGCTGCGCCGCTTCCGGCCCGCGCGTGAAAGCGTGATGCTGCCGCCGCAACAGCGGGCGGTGCCAGCCGACCTGGACACCGATCTCGTCAATGCGCAGACAGACACCGACACCGCACGCGGTTACCTGCTGGTGCCTGCCGTGCTGATGCGCCTGCTGCTGCCCGTGGCAGCGGTGATCGCGGTCTACCTGTTCATGCGCGGCCACAACCTGCCCGGCGGCGGCTTCGTGGCGGGTCTGGTGCTGTCCACCGCGTTCATCGTGCAGTACATCGTCTCGGGTACGCAATGGGTCGAGGCGCACATGCCTCTGGCGCCGCCACGCTGGATCGCCTTCGGCCTGCTGACGGCCTCAGGCACGGGGCTGGGCTCCTTCTTCTTCGGTTACCCCTTCCTGACAACACACATGGCGCATTTCACGCTGCCTTTGCTGGGCGAAATACACGTGGCCAGCGCCCTGTTTTATGACATCGGCGTATTCACACTGGTGGTGGGTGCCACACTGCTGATCCTCACAGCGCTGGGCCACCAGGCCGTACGCGGCCGTCGCCAGCCGGGCCGTGTGCTGGCCACTCAAGCGTCGGGGGTCTGATGGAAATCATGCTCGCCATCGCCATCGGCGCCCTCACCACCTGCGGTGTCTGGCTACTGCTGCGCCCCCGGACCTACCAGGTCATCATGGGTCTGTCGCTGCTCAGTTACGGCGTCAACCTGTTCATCTTCAGCATGGGCCGCCTGGCGGTGGACCTGGAGCCCGTGCTGGTGCCCGGCCAGCCGGTCACGCTGCAGTTCAACGCCGACCCCATGCCGCAGGCCCTGGTGCTGACGGCCATCGTCATCGGCTTCGCGATGACGGCGCTGTTCCTGGTGCTGCTGCTGGCGCAGCGTGGCTTCTTCGGCAACGACCATGTGGACGGCCAAGGGGACGCCGAATGATTCAGCATCTGTTGGTCATACCGGTACTGCTGCCGCTGCTTGCTGCCTGCCTGCTGCTGTTGGTCGGGGACCGCAGGCACCGCAGCCAGGCCACCTTGGGCGGGCTGGCTTTGCTGGCCAACCTGGGCGTCGCGCTGCTGCTCTTGGCGCAGGCCATGGGCGGCACCGGCCCCAGCGCCTATGGTGTGTACCTGCCCTCCAACTGGGAGGCGCCGTTCGGCATCGTGCTGGTGCTCGACCGCCTGTCGGCCATGATGCTGGTGGTCGCTGCGGTGGTGGCGCTGATGGCGCAGCTGTTTTCTCTGGCGCGCTGGGACAAGGCCGGCGCGCATTTCCACGTGCTGTTGCAGATACAGGTGATGGGTGTCAACGGTGCATTTCTCACCGGCGACCTGTTCAATCTGTTCGTGTTCTTCGAGGTGATGCTGGCCGCATCGTACGGTTTGCTGCTGCACGGCTCGGGGCCGTCGCGTGTGAAGGCGGGGCTGCACTACGTCACCATCAATCTGGTGGCCTCATCGCTGTTCCTGGTGGGTGCGTCGATGATTTACGGCGTCACCGGCACACTCAACTTTGCCGACCTGGCGGCAAAAATCCCGCTGCTGGCCGCACAGGATCGGCCGCTGTTGCACGCCGCCTGCGCGGTACTGGCCGTCGCCTTTTTGGCCAAGGCCGCGATGTGGCCGCTGAATGCCTGGCTCGTGCCCGCCTATTCCAGCGCCAGCGCGCCTGCGGGCGCGGTGTTTGCCTTGCTTACCAAGGTGGGCGTCTACGTGCTGCTGCGGCTATCGACGTTATGGTTCTCGCCGCAGGCAGGCGACTCGGCAGGCTTCGGCAGTGCCTGGCTGCTGTGGGGCGGCATGGGCACATTGGCCTTTGGCGCACTCGGCATGCTGGCTTCGCAGCGGCCGGCGCGCCTGGCGGGTTTTGCGGTCATTGTCTCGTCAGGTACGCTGCTGGCCGTGGTCGGGCTGGCGCGGCCCGAGGTCACCGCGGGCGCGCTGTACTACCTGCCGACCTCCACGTTTGCGGTGTCGGCCTTCTTCCTGATCGCCGAATTGATGGAACGCTCACGCCTGAGCGAGACCCGCTCCAGACTCGCACCGGAGGACGAAGAAGACCATTTGCCCTTTGCCCTGGCCGAGCAGGAACTGAACGAAGACACCAACCTGGACGACCAGCAAGAGGCGCTGATCGGCCGCCCCATACCAGCCGCCACAGCGCTGTTGGGCCTGGCTTTCATCGCCTGCACCCTGTTGGTGGCAGGCCTGCCACCGCTGTCCGGTTTTGTCGGCAAGGTGCTAATGCTGTCGGCCCTGCTGAAAGACACCGGCACCGTGGCCTGGACGTTGCTCACGCTGGTGGTGCTGTCGGGGCTGTTTGCGCTGGTGGCCCTGTCGCGGGTGGGCATGCGCTTCTTCTGGGCGCCCGTGAACCGCGCCGCGCCGGTACTGCGCGTGGCGGAATTCCTGCCGATTGCTTTGCTGGTACTGCTGTGCGGCATCTACACGGTGCGCGCCGAGACTGTCATGGCTTACACCCGTTCCACCGTACAGGCCCTGTACACACCGGCGGGCTACGTGCAGGCGGTAATGGGTGCGCGCCCGTTGCCCACCGCTACCAACGCCGACCGCCTGGGCCTGCCGCCGCCCCAGGCAGCGGCCCCATGACACGATGAAACCGACCATGCTGCGCAAACTCTTCCCTGCTCCTCTGCTGTCTCTGGCACTGGTCGCCCTTTGGATGGTGCTGAACCGCGACTATGGCCTGGGCCAATGGCTGCTGGCACTGCTGCTGGGCGTGGCCGTGCCCATCCTGACGCAACCGCTGCGGCCCACGCCAGTGCGCTTTCGCAAACCCTGGACCGCGTTCAAACTGTTTTGGCGCGTGGGCGGTGACGTTATCGTCTGGAACTGGCGTGTGCTGCTTGGCACGCTGGCACGCACACCACCGCGCGGTGCCTTCGTCACCGTGCCGCTGGACCTGCGCGACCCGAATGGCCTGGCCGTGTTGGCAGCCATCCTGTGCGTGATACCGGGCACCATCTGGAGCGAGCTGGCGCTGGACCGCAGCGCGCTGCTGGTGCACATCTTTGACCTGCACGACGAACACGCAGCGCAGGCCGAGATCGACCTGATCAAAACACGCTACGAAAAACCACTGATGGAGATATTCGAATGAGCACCCTACTGTTCGCCGCCATCGTCTTCACGCTTGCGTGTTACGTGCTGTCCATGGCACTGGCTCTGGTGCGCATGGTGCGTGGCCCTTCCGCACAGGACCGCGTGCTGGCCATGGACCTGATCTGGACCATAGGCATGCTGTTGCTGCTGGTACTGGCCATTCGTTACCGCAATTCGGCCTACTTCGAGGCGGCCTTGCTCATCGCCATTTTTGGCTTCGTCAGCAGCGCGTCGATGGCCAAGTTCTTGTTGCGCGGCGAGGTGATCGAATGAACGAAGCCCTCTCGCTGTGGATTGAGATACCGGTAGCGCTGCTGCTGGTGCTCAGCGGCATCTTTACGCTGTCATCGGCGGTGGGGCTGGTGCGCTTTCATAGCTTCTTCCAGCGCATGCACCCGCCCGCGTTGGCGTTCAGCTTTGCCTCGTGGTGCGTGACGCTGGCGTCCATCCTGTACTTCTCGGCGCTGGATCACAAGCTGTCGCTGCATGCCTGGCTCATCATCATTTTTCTCTCGCTCACCGTACCGGTGACGACCATCCTGCTGGCGCGCACCGAACTCTTTCGCAAACGCACCGGAGGCCATGGAGACGAGGTACCTTTGCCAGTGGGCCAGGTCGCAGCAGCTTCACCCCAGACGACAAGCTCAGCCTCCCACATCCAAAGCTGAGGGGGCTGCGGGACGGCCGTATGCGCGTGCAGCCGCCCTGTCGATCAGGCAAAAGTATCTAGCTGGCTGCCTGGGTTTGCGGTCTGGCGTTCTGTCGTGCGGCGTTGCGCGCTGACGGCCTCGGCCTTGCGGGACTGCACTTCCTGCTGCGCCTGTTGGCGTGCACGCTGGATGGCACTGATCTGTGCCTGCACCATCTGGATCTGGGCTTGCAGCAGTTTGACCTTCTCCTTTTTGGCCTTGGCGTCCATGTCTGACGTGGCCACGCTCTTGAGCTCTTATACCAAAGACATCAGCTGCTTTTGCAGCTTGGCAATATCGCTGGCACCAGCACTGGAGGGCACATTGCCGGTCGATGAAGAGGGGGAGACTTGCATACCCCTTTTATCGACCTTTTGAGGAGGAAATGAAGACCCGCCTCGCTTCCATCGCTCCCACTTGCAGCTTCACAGTGTCTTCCGCTGGCGCGCTGGCCCAGGACTGGATACCGAGACCGATTTCACCAGCCACGCGGGGGATCGCACGGCTGAAGAGGCGGCCGGCAGCGTTATTCACATCGCCACCCATCACGAAGCGGATGTGACTGGCGGCTTCTTCCATGAGGACGGCACACACCTGCCTTGGTAAATCCAGGAATTACTCCACGGGTAATTTTTATAGAAATTGGCCTCTAGCCCCGGCTCGCTCAAAAGTGAAGTGCAACACACCGATTGAAACTTCAATAAGGTGTGTCCATGAAACTGAACCAAGAGTACAAACAGCTCGATTACAAAGAGCGCCAGACCATTGCTGTATGCCTTGAGCTCGGATTGAGTATCCGGGCGGTAGCCCGAGTACTGGGTCGTGCCCCCTCCACGGTGAGTCGTGAGATCAACCGAAACAGCGGTGCTGGTGCCTATAGTTGCCGATTCGCACAACAGCGCTTTGTGCGCAGGCGTCGCCACAGCAGACCGCCCCCGAAGCTGGTGGCGGGCAATGCCCTCTTCGCCTCTGTGCACGCCTTATTGCAACTGCGTTGGTCACCCCAGCAAATTGCCTCTCGCCTAGCTACACTGCATCCGCATGAGGCGCACCAACGCGTCTCTCACGAAACCATCTACAACGTCATCTACGCCCAACCCCGGGGTGAGCTGCGCCGCGAGCTCATTGCCTGTTTGCGTCTGGCCCGCACCAAGCGCTGGCCCCGTTCACGTGGCGAAGACCGCCGCGGTCAGATCGCTGATCTCTTGAGCATCCATGTACGTCCCCCGCAGGTTGAGGATCGACTGTTCCCTGGTCACTGGGAAGGTGACTTGATCAAAGGAGCAGGCAACCTCAGTGCTGTGGGCACCCTGGTAGAGCGCAGCACCCGGCTCCTGATGTTGGTAAAGCTGCCGCATCCCAACCCAGCCACTGCAGCCCACGTGCTGCAAGCGTTTACGGACAAGCTCAACGGTATTGCCAAGCCTATGCGCCAAACACTGACTTATGACCGGGGGCGTGAGATGGCTCACCATGCGCAATTGACAGCCAACACCGGGGTTGCCGTGTATTTCTGTGATCCGCACAGTCCTTGGCAGCGTGGCACCAATGAGAACACCAACGGTTTGGTACGACAGTTCCTGCCAAAGGGGACAGACCTGTCGGGTTACAGCCAGGAGCAACTCGACGGGATTGCTGACTTGATGAATGGACGGCCTCGCAAGACGCTGGGCTGGTTGACTCCGCTGGAGGTGTACGGCCAGTGGCTGGCCAAGCTTGAGCACTCTCCTGACTCCATCCAATAAACTCAGCTTGTGTTGCACTTGGATTTGACTCCGCCCCCCATGGAATATGCGCGAGCAGCTTCTGTTTTGATAGCAATTAACCAGTACCAGGGCTTCTGCACCAGCACCCGCAGGTGTTCGCGTGCGGCCGCCCTGGCGATCAGGCAAACGTATCGAGCTGGCTGCCTGGGCTTGCGGTCTGCCGTTCTGTCGCGCGGCGTTGCGCGCTGGCGGCCTCGGCCTTGCGGGACTGCACTTCCTGCTGCGCCTGTTGGCGTGCGCGCTGAATGGCACTGATCTGGGCCTGCACCATCTGGATCTGGGCCTGCAGCAGTTTGACCTTCTCCTTTTTGGCCTTGGCGTCCATGTCGGACGTGGCCACGCTCTTGAGCTCATCCACCAAGGACATCAGCTGCTTTTGCAACTTGGCAATATCGCTGGCTGCAGTACTGGAGACCGCACTGCCGGTCGATGAAGAGAGGGAGACTTGCATACCCTCTCTATCGGCCTTTTGAGGATGAAATGAAGGACAGCCGCGCTTGCGCCGTCAGTTCCTCCCGGAGCTTGGCCTAGCGCCGCGACCACATGGCGGGCAACCCACAGGCTTTCTTCAAGCTCCTGATCTGGCTGCGATGGGTGCATGCGCTTCCATCACCTCCACAACCCAGTTGATAAAGACGCGCAACTTCACGCTCACATGGCGGTTGGGGTGGAACGCCAGGTACATGGGCATGGGGTCCAACGCCCAGTCTTGGAACAAGGGCACGAGTTCACCACGCGCCAGGTGGGGCTTGGCCATGTAGTGGGGCAGCCAGAGCACGCCCACACCGGCCAAGCCAGCGGCGAGGTAGGCGTTGCCATCGTCCACGGCCAGAGCGTGTTTGCCTTTGACTTCGATACGCGCATCGCCCTGACGCAAGGTGCTGGGCAAAAGCTTGCCGGTGCGCGACGACAAAAAGCCAACGATGCGGTGCGGCTCTGCCTCCAAATCCAAAGGGTGTGACGGGCTGGCAACCCTCTGCAGATAACTGGGTGCCGCATACACGCCAAGTTGCAGGTCGCCCACATGGCGCGCGATGAGCGATGGCTGGGTGACCTCACCACCGCGTATTACGCAGTCCACGTTGTCACCAATGAGGTCGACCAGGCGGTCACTCACACCCATCTCAATCTGAAGGTCTGGATAACGGGCGTGGAACTCCGGGAATGCGGGGACCAATAGCATGCGCGCCAGCGGGCTCGGTACATCCACACGCAGCCGCCCTCGGGGCGAGGCGGTGGCGCTGGACAGGCTGGTCTCGGCATCGTCCAGATCCACCAGCACGCGCACCGCCCGCTCGTAATAGGCAGCGCCATCGGCGGTGACACGGACCTGTCGCGTGGTGCGGTTGAGCAGCTTGACGCGCAGCCGCGCCTCCAGTTGCTGCACCAGCTGGGTCACTGTGGTTTTGCTCATGTGCAGGGTCTGCGCAGCCTTGGTAAAGCTGCCCGTCTCCACCACGCGCACAAAGGCTTGCATTGCATCAAAACGGTCCATATCGGCCTTACCTTACCCCGTTGATTGTTTGGGAATTGCAAACAGTGATTGTGCGGCTTGCTGGTTTATCCCGCAGGCATGGCGCCCTAAATTCAGGGCAAGCCAATTGGCTTTTCCCTACACATCCACCATCCTTCGAGGTATTCCATGTCAGTCCGCAATGTTGTTTTTCCCGCCGGTCGCCAGGCGCTGTATGAACAGAACCGCTACTCGCCCGCCATCCAATCGAATGGCTTCTTGTTTGTCTCCGGCCAGGTGGGCAGCAGGCCCGATGGTTCGCCCGAGCCGGATGTGGCCCAGCAGGTGCGCCTGGCGTTTGAGAACCTCAATGCCATCCTGGCGGCTGCGGGTTGCACCTTTGACGACGTCATTGACGTCACGGTGTTTATTGTGGACCCGGAGAAACATCTGGAGACCATCTGGCCGGTGATCCATGCGTTTTGGGGCCCTGCCCCGCACCCCACGCTCACGGGCATTGGCGTGACCTGGCTCTACGGCTTTCAGTTCGAAATCAAGGTCATCGCCAAGCTGCCAGAGGCTTAACAAGGAAAATTTGAACGAAATGGACCTCTAGCCCCCGTGGAATATGCGCAAGCAGCTTCTGTTTTGATAGCAATCAGGCCTGCGACAAAGCCACCGCATCCGCCCCCGCCGGTATGCGCATGGGGGCGGCAGGGTCCGTCACTGCACGCCAAACGGCTTCGACCACGTCTTGCGTGTGAGTGACAGGTGCGGCGGTGTCTCCCAGGGCTGCGAACACGCTTTGTGTGAAGGCGGCATACGCCTCGTGCGTGCTGCCTGCCATGCGCGGGCGGGCGTTGGCGCCAAAGCTGGTGCTGGGCGCGCGCCCCGGCAACACCAGCCTGGCGCGCACATTGAAAGGCGCCAACTCCAGTGCCAGGGATTCGGTGAACGCGTTGACCGCCGCTTTGCTGCTGGTGTAGACCGACAGCAGGGGCAGTGACTTGAGCGTGACGCTGGAGGTGACGTTGACCACCACGCCCGCACGCCGTTGCCGGAACTGAGGCAGCACGGCCTGCGTCATCGCGATGGTGCCGAAGGTGTTGGTCTCGAAGATCTCACGTACGCTGGACAGCGCAACGCCTTCCAGTGGCGCCAGCAAGCCCACACCGGCGTTATTGACCAGGGCGTCGATGGGCCCGGCCTCCTCCACACAACGACGGATGCTGTCGGCATCGGTCACATCCAGGGCCAGCAGGCGCAACCGCTCGGAGGATGGCAACAGGCCCTCGCGCGGGGTGCGCATGGTGGCCACCACCCGCCAGCCTTTGTCGAGGAAGAAACGCGCCGTCTCCAGGCCAAAGCCCGACGAACAACCGGTAATGAGAACAGTGGAAATGGCAGACATCTAAAAACTCCTTGGTTAAGAGCTGCGTACGATACGGGCCAGAAACCGGACTGACTATGCTTAAATGTCCGTTTCTTTGTTGAGATGATCCAATATGGTTGATCCCCTCGCAGAAGTCGTGTCCTTGCTGCAGCCAGGTGCGCCGTTCTCCAAAGTGGTGGCGGCCTCGGCACCCTGGGCGGTGCGCCGCACCGAGATGGGCCGGCCGTTTTACTTCGTGGTGCTGGAAGGCAGTTGCCACCTGACGGTGGACGGGCCGAAACACAGCGACACCATCACCCTGAACGCGGGCGACTTCGCGCTCATCCCGGCGGCGCGCAGTTTTGCAACCTCCAGCGTGGACCGGCTGCCACCCCGCGCGGACGAAGCGGTGGACACGCCCATCGCAGCCATGCCAGGCGGTGCACGCGTCGGCGACCCCGAGGGCGCGGTAGACGTTCGCATGTTGGTGGGCAACTGCGTGCTGGGCTCACCAGACGCTGCCTTGCTGGTGCCCCTGCTGCCGCAGTGGGTGCACGTGCGCAGCGAGCCGCGCTTGTCCACTCTGGTGCAACTGCTGGGCGACGAGACCCGCACCGACCGGCCCGCGCGCGACATCGTGATGGCCCGCCTGCTGGAGGTACTGCTGATAGAAGCCTTCCGGTCCAGCGCCAGCACGGCTGCATCACCGGGTCTGGTGCGGGGCCTGTCGGACCCCAAACTGGCGCTGGCCCTGCGCAGCATGCATGCGCAGCCCGCGGCGCCCTGGAACATGGCACAACTGGCACGCGAAGCCGCCATGTCGCGCTCCGCATTCTTTGACCGCTTCAGCCGCACGGTGGGCGTCACGCCCATGGACTACCTGCAGACCTGGCGCATGGCGCTGGCCCAACAACTGCTGCGGCAACGCGAACTCGCCATCGCAGAGATTGCAGAGCGCGTGGGCTACAGCTCCGTCAGCGCCTTCGGCGTCGCCTTCACCCGCCATGTGGGGGTCCCACCGGGGCGCTATGCAAAAGGTGAGATGGATGAACGTCGCGCTGAGGTTTATGAGCCAAATTAGCCTCTAGCCCTCGTGGGATATGCGTAAGCAGCTTCTGTTTTTATAGCAAACCGGACTATCCACTTCAGCCCTGCCGTCTGGCAGGCTCGTGCTGGTGGAGGAATTTGGTGAGCAGATCGCGCGGGGGTGTGACGCTGATGCCTTTGAGCACCTGGCCCACATTGCCGCGATGGTAAGCACCGTGGGTGAGCACGTGGAAGAGCATTTCCTCTCGCGTCATGCGGCCGGCATCGCCATCGGTGAATTGGAACGTCAGGCTGTCTGCCAGCGCGGCTTCGTTCAGGTCGGCCAGGTAGGACTCAAACCACAAATCAGTCTCAGCGGCGGCAAAGTGCAACTCGCCCAGCTCGGGTGTTTCTTCCGTGTTGCTTTGGGTGTAGCCATGCGGTTCGCCAGCCAAGTGCGCGCGAAAGATGCGGTCCACCACGTGGATGTGGTTGAGCGTGCGGATGGCGGTGTGCAGTGGCTCGGCGTGTTGGGCCGGGTCTACCGTGGCCATGCAGTCGTACAGCTCGGCATGGGCCCAGGTCTTTTGGGCGAACAGGGTTTTCAGCATCGCGAGGGACATGGCAAGCTCCGAAGTGGTGGTGGCACTGCGAGTGCCTCGATGTTATCGCCGCTCAGGTTGGCGCCACACTGCCCTTGCTGACACTCTCGCCGTCTTCCGGCCGCAGCGTCCAGAACGCGGCGGATGACACCACGGTCAACACCGCCAACGCGATGAAGGCGTGGTGCAGCGACGCCGTTACGGCCAACTGGTCTGACTGCGACAAGCCTTGCAGAAAGTACCCCGTGATCAGCGAGCCAAAGGCCAACCCGAAGCTCATGGACATTTGCTGCAAGGTACTGGCCAGGGTGCTAGCCATGGCGGTGTCTTCGGGATTGATGTCGGCATAGGCCATGGTGTTCATGCTGGAGAACTGCAGCGAGTTGAACAGGCCCAGTGCCAGGCCCAAGGCCACAATGGCCACCACAGGCGTGCCCGCATCCACCAGCGCATAACAGGCAATGGCGCAGGCCACCAGCAGCGTGTTGACGATGAGCACGCGCCGATAGCCAAAGCGCCGCAGCATGGGCCCTGACAGCGCCTTCATGGCCATGGCGCCCATGGCGGCCGGCATCATCAGCAGGCCCGACTGCCAGACCGGCATGCCCAGACCCAACTGGTACAGCAGCGGCAGCAAAAACGGCATGCCGCCCACACCCAGCCGCGTGACAAAACCGCCCAGCACACCCACTCGGAAAGTGCGCGTGGAAAACAGCGACAGGCGCAGCAGCGGGTACGGCACGCGTTGGGCATGCCAGCCATACGCGGCCAGCAGGCCCAGGGACACGGCCACCAGCGTGGCCACCATTTCATTGGACAGGCTGATTTCGCCAAATACCTCCAGCAGCCACGACAACAAACCGGCGCCGCTGGCAAACAAAATCAGGCCGCGCACATCCAGCGGGCGCGGCGTGTCGTTCTGGTAGTTGGGCATGTGTTTGCTGGCAAACCACAGCGCGGCCAGGCCCACGGGCACGTTCACAAAAAAGATCTCGCGCCACGACGCCCAGTGCACGATCAGCCCGCCCACCGTGGGGCCCAGCAGCGGCCCCAAGAGCGCGGGGATGATGACGAAGTTCATGGCCCGCAGCAGCTCGCCCTTGGAGAAGGTGCGCACGATAACCATGCGGCCCACCGGCATCATCATGGCGGCCGCAATGCCCTGCGGCACGCGCGCGGCAATCAGCATGGTGGAGTTGACCGCCAGGCCGCACAACACCGACGACACCGTGAACAGGGCCACCGCAAACATGAAGACGCGCCGGCTGCCATAGCGCTCGGCCAGCCAGCCGCTGACGGGAATGCTGACCGCCAGGGCCAGGATGTAGCTGGTCACCACCGCCTTTAGGCTCAGTGGCGTGACGCCCAGGCTGGCCGCCATGGACGGGATGCCAGTGTTGACGATGGTGGAGTCCAACTGCTCCATGAACAGCGCCGTGGCGACCACCCAGGGCAGATATCGTTTGGTCGTGGATTCGCTGGTGGCCATGGCAAATGGTAGCGCGGGGTTGTTAACCTTGTGTTGCGTTGCGGTATCGCGCGGCCGTGCAGCAGCCTATGCGCCAGAAAGTCTGCGGATAATCAGCGCATGGACCTGTCAACCCTGCCCCAGTACATCACCGGCCCGGCCGCATGGGTCGGCCCGGCCATGGCAGCGGACGAACGCAATTGGCTGTACCAACTGTCCGGCGCCGAGATTGCAGATCTGGAAAACGCGGCGCGGCATTACTTGTCATTGGGCCGCGACGTGGGCGAGGTCACCGCTGCGAACTTCCCCCTCTCCTCCTTCGCCGGCCACCTGAAAGCACTGCAGCAAAAGTTGCTGCATGGCAACGGCATCGAAGTGCTGCGCGGCTTGCCCGTGGCGAACTACAGCCAGGAATTTGCCGCCACGGTGTTCTGCGGCATAGGCGCACACATCGGCAGTGCACGCTCGCAGAACGCGGCGGGCCACATCCTCGGGCATGTGCGCGACCTGGGCGCCTCGTCCCAAGACCCCAACACCCGGATTTACCAGACGGCCGAACGCCAGACCTTTCACACCGACAGCGCGGACGTGGTGGGCCTGTTGTGCATCCGCGAGGCGAAGGAAGGCGGACGCTCATTGCTGGTGAGCGCAGAGACCATCTACAACCGCATGCGCGCGCTGCGCCCTGACCTGTTGGAGAAACTGTTCGACCCCATCGCCACGGACCGCCGGGGCGAAGTGCCCGAAGGCGCCCAACCGTGGATGGAGATACCGCCGCTGAGCTGGCATGCAGGCCGCCTGACCGTGTTTTACCAGCGCCAGTACATCGACAGTGCGCAACGCTTCGAAGGCGCCATGTGCCTGACACCGGCGCACCTGGAGGCGCTGGACATGTTTGACGCATTGGCCAATGACCCCGCGCTGCATTTCGGCATGCAGTTGCAGCCCGGTGACATGCAGTTCGTCTACAACCATTCGCAACTGCATGACCGCACCGGTTTTGTCGATTGGTCCGAACCGGGCAAGAAGCGGCACCTGCTGCGGCTGTGGTTGTCCGTTGGGGGCGACCGGCCGTTGCCGGAGTGTTTCAAAGAGCGTTATGGTTCCATCGAGATCGGCAAACGCGGCGGCATTGTTACCAAGGAAACGCGGCTGCACGCGCCGCTGGATTAAATCGGAAGAGCTAAATATGAATCTCCCAACCCATGAACTGACCATGACGGTACTGATGACACCCGACATGGCCAATTTTTCCGGCAATGTCCACGGTGGCACGGTGCTGAAGTTTCTGGACCAGGTGGCCTACGCGTGTGCCAGCCGCTACGCCGGCCGCTACGTGGTGACACTGTCTGTGGACCAGGTGGTGTTCCGCGAGCCCATTTACGTGGGAGAGCTGGTCACTTTTCTGGCGTCGGTCAATCACACGGGGACCTCATCCATGGAGGTCGGCATCAAGGTCGTGGCCGAGAACATCCGCACGCAAGTCCTTCGCCACGCCAACAGTTGCTTCTTCACGATGGTGGCGGTGGGCGACGACCGCAAACCAGTTGCGGTGCCGCGCCTGGAGCCAGACTCACCCGAGCAAAAGCGGCGTCACGCCGCGGCCGTGATGCGCAAGGAACTGCGGCAGGAGTTTGCGGAACGTTTCGAGAACCTCAAGACACCTCCCGCCAGTACCGCCTGACTATTTCGAAATAGGCCAGGCACCATTCCACGCAAACACGGAGTTCGGCGTGTTGTTGTGCACAGGCCGAGTCTGCGGCTTGGCGGCCACCTTTTTCTTGATGTACTTTCTTTCGATGGACTTGAAGCCTTTGGCCTTCTGCTCCAGTGCCAGGCTGCGCAAGCTGATGGATTTCATGTGCTCCATCAACGCGGTGTGCAGGTTATTCCAGAGGTCTTCGGTGAAATCGAAACTCGGCCCGCGGTCTGCAGGGGTCTCTGCTGCCGGGCTGTCATCCTCGATGGCGGCAATGATGTCCGCCACGGAAATGCGGTCTCCCCGCACCCCCAGGGAATAACCGCCGCCGGGGCCGCGCGTGCTTTCAACGATACCGGCCTGGCGCAGCTTGGCAAAGACCTGCTCCAGGTAGGAAAGAGAGATGTGGTACTGCAGTGCCAGGTCGACCAAAGGCACGGGAAGGCGATCTTCCCGAAGAGCCAGGTCAATCAGCGCAGTGATGGCAAATCTGCCGCGGGTGCTCAATCGCATTGGGTACTCCTGACGGAAGTGAAATGGGTTTGCATGGACGGGGTCCTGTCTTGATTTGAAACGTTTGCATTCCATGGGAAAGGGAGCGTGCGCCGAATGCGGCTTGCTCCTGCACTCAAGTGAGCGTTCCAGGGAATGGAAAAATGGGGATGGAAGCGACGGCACCGCGTGCCGTCAAGCGACATCAAGCGATGTATCTCGGGGGCCGCAAGGGGCCTTCCAGCGTGGGCGAAAGCCACAAGGATGCGGGTGTGTCAGGAAGACGCAGGGCGTTCGAGTCCAGCGGGTTCGGCCATGCAGAGGCCAGCAAGCCCATGCCACCCGAGCCGACGTCGGCGTGGAAATGCTGCAGGTTGGTTTCGTCCGCATCCATGTGCAGCAACTGGTCTGCGGGATGGTGGTGCTGCAGGTGGCTGGCGTCTTGCACGTGCAGGGTCACGTGCTCAAACTCGGCGGCGCGCAGGCTGATGTTGAATCCCTCAAGCGCACCCAATGACTGCCAGAGAAGGGCAGCCAAGAGGATCAGCGCGCGCAGACGACTTGTCATGCGAACAATTTTAGCCGCATGCAATTTGAAGGCCGCTCAATGGTCCTTGTTGGTGATGATGCGGTCGTTCTTGCGCGGCTTGCCAGCGCGCCCAGCTTTGGACCAGTCGTAGTCCTGTCCGTCGGGCGTCTTGCCATCAACAATGGTGTCCACGCCCTGCTTGCCCACGTGCTGAGTGTTTTCGCTGGCCATGGTGACAAAGCTGTAACCGGCGTCGCGTTTGTCCTTGGTGATCTGCAGGGCACGCACGATCTCTGCGGCCTCTTCACCGTGGGCCTGGTTGTTTTCATCGGTCCAGTAAATCTTGAACATGCTTGTGTTTTCCTGTTGCCTCTCCGTGCGCGGCGCACCGCCCCCACCCCACCGTGCCGATCATCCTATCAGCAGGCCGTGGTGTGACGACATCCTGCCAATTGCGCCGAAAAAATACGCCAGTCTTTGCGATCAAACGTGGGGCCATTTTCCATAATGCAGACAGCGGGCATGGTGCCACGCCGCCTGCACAACACACACAGCACACGCCATGCTCACGCCCATCCAAACCGCAAACGCAACCACTCCCCGACAAAACTTCTTCGGAACGCCATTGACAGGCGTGGAAGATGCGAACGCCACGCCCGCACAGGGCGCTACCCGGGTCTCTATATCTGACGAAGCCCTGCGACTCGCAACCGATAACAACCGGGAGCAGTTCCGCCTGACGGGCCCTGTCATCCAGGGCAATTTGAAGTCTGCGTACCAGATGCCCGATGCGCTGGTGCAGGAAATGGCGACGCGGGAGAAAGAAGAGAAGCTGCGCGAAGACATCAATTCCCGCTACGCCTATGAACACCAGTACAAACCCGTGGGACAAGTGCTGGTGGATGGCAAGCTGGTCGCAGAAGTGGACGAAGGCGGCGGTTATGGGCTGGCCCATCACATTGGCGGGCTGAGCCAAAACGACATGGACCCGAAGGCGCGTGTGCAAGAGATAGCACGTGCCCTGCAAGGCAAGGGCAAAGTAGAAGTCAAGTACTCCGACTTCGGCCCCGGCTTTGGCGGCTGGAGCGGCCCGTCTGCCCCAGAGTCGATGTTGCCGAAATTCACCGCACGCAGCCGCGCAGACATCATGGAGGAAGTCATGGACACCATGGACCGCCTGCAAGCAAAGTCAGCACCAGCACCCGCCGCTACGGCGTCTTAAGCACCGGCATACCCGTAGAGCCACGGCACATCCAGCAGCCGTGCGCCCAGTAGCCTGAGCGATACATCCCGCGCCAGGGACATCGGCGCTTTCATGTGAAAGATGTCGCCGTTGCGCTGCGCACGCGCCTGCACGCGGGCGTTGCGTTGCCAGCGGGTCTGGGCGTAGTGCTGCAGCGCGGCGCCGCTGTCTTGCGGCTGCGCTGCCAGCGATGCGGCCAGTTGGTGTGCGTCTTCCATCGCCATGCCCGCGCCCTGCGCCAGGTAGGGGCGCATGGGGTGGGCGGCGTCGCCCAGCAGCGCGATGCGGCCCTGTACATGTTCGGCCGCACTGCGCATGGGCACGCGGTCGCACAGCGCCCACAGGCGCCAGTTGTCTACGGTGTGGATCAAATCCAGCAGCGGCCCGCCGGCGTTGGCCAGGAGCGCGCGCAGTTCGGCTGCATTCGCCGCATGGTCCCAGCTTTGCAGGTCGGCTGGGGCCGTGCCCTTGGCAATCACCACGAGATTGAGCCACTCACCACCACGCACCGGGTACTGCACCACGTGAAAGGCCGGCCCCAGCCAAGCCGTGACCACCTGGCTGCGCAGGCCCTGTGGCAGATCACTTTGGCGCACCAGCGCGCGAAACGCCAGGTGCCCCGTGGCACGCGGCGCCCCGTCTTGCCACACCTGGGCGCGCACGCGGCTCCACAGGCCGTCTGCGCCCACCAGCAATGGGGTCTGCCGGCGTGTCCCATCCACGGTGCTGAACCGAACGCCATGTGCATCCTGCACCACATCCTCCACCGCAGAAGCCAGTTGAATGTCCACCGTACCCGACTGGCGCACGGCGGCAAGCAGCAGGCCATGCAGGTCGGCACGGGCCACGGTGGCGTAGGCCACGCCATACCGCTGCACCATGGCCTGCCCCAGCGGCAACGTGCCTAACAACGTGGCACTGCGCGCATGGCGCACTTCCAGTCGCGTTGGGTAGGCCGCCACGGCCTTCAGGGCTGGGCCCAGCCCCCAGCCGTCCAGCAGGCGCACCGCATTGGGGCCGAGCTGGATGCCCGCACCGATTTCACCCAGCACCGGGCTTTGCTCCAGCACCTGCACGGCCCGCCCCTGGCGCGCACACGCCAGCGCACTGGCCAGCCCGCCAATGCCTGCACCCACAATCACCATTGCTTCATCCATGCCTGCATTGTCCACGCACCCGCAGGCCCTAGGGCCTGCTCACACTAATTTCCCGAGATGCGTTGCGGATCAAAAAAGCCATGCGCGGCGTTGCGAAGCCTTGCCGGGGGGATACCCCGGCTGCGTTTCGCGCCTTGCGCATGGCTTTTTTGGCCGCAACCCGAAGGGAACGTGGTGAAAACAGCGCCACTCGTTGTTGCACTCCTAGCCCAGACACCCGGTCTGGGCGTCGTCGCGCACCTAGATTGGCGCTGTTTTCACCTCGTTCGCACTCGGGACATTAGTGTGAGCAGGCCCCAATCTTGCGTTGGGTCAATACCGCCGCGGACAGTAAACTGTGCCAAAGCGCACAACACAAAGACACAGCAAAGGCTTCCGATAGACATGGCACCCGCTACCTCTGGCGCAGATTTCGAACAACTGTTTGAATCCGCCCCCATTTCCCTTTGGCTGGAAGACTACAGCGCGCTCAAGTCCCTGTTTGACAGCTGGCGCGCGCAGGGCGTGACCGATCTGGAAGCGCATTTGCGCGCATCACCCGAACGGGCGCAACAGTGTTCGCGTTGTTACCAAGTGCTCAAGGTCAACCAGAAAACCCTGCAAGTATTTGCGGCCGAGAGCCAGCAGGAATTGCTGTCGCGCCTGTCCGAGGTGTTTCGCGACGACATGTTCGAGAGCATGGTGGCCGAGCTGGGCTATCTATGGAACGGCACGCTGGACTTCACCAACCACTCGGTCAACTACGCGCTGGACGGGCGGCGCATGAATGTGCGTATCCACGTGCGCGTGCTGCAAGGCCATGAGACCACATGGGACCGCGTCATGGTGGCGCTGGAAGACGTGACCGAGCACACCCAGGCGCGGACGCGCCTGGAGCAGAGCGAGCGGTATGCGCGCAACCTGTTTGATTACTCCCCCGTTTCGCTGTGGGTGGAAGACTTTAGTGGCGTGAAGGCGCTGATGGACGAGGCACGCGCCAGTGGCATTCAGGACTTCCGCGTGTTCCTGAGCGTGCACGGCGATTTTGTGAACCGCTGCATGGCCAAGATCCGCGTGCTGGATGTGAACCAGCAAACCCTGACCATGTTTGCCGCCAACCACCGTGATGAGCTGCTGAACCAACTCGACGTGGTTTTCCGCGACGAGATGCACCACAGTTTTTCGGACCAACTGATTGACCTGTGGAACGGCAAGCTGGTGCAAACGCGCGAGGTGGTGAACTACGCACTGAGCGGCGAGCTGATCAACATCCACATGCAGTTTGCCGTGCTGCAGGGCCACGAAGCCACCTGGGACATGGTGCTGGTGTCGCTGGTGGATATCACCGCCCGCAAGAAGGCCGAGGCCTATCTGGAATACCTGGGCAAACACGATTCACTCACGCGCTTGTGCAACCGTGCTTTTTATGTCGAAGAGCTCAACCGCCTGTCCCGCAGGGGCCCGTGGCCACTGGCGATTCTGGCCATGGACCTGAACTGCCTCAAGCTGGTGAACGACGCCGAAGGCCACGCCGCCGGTGACTCCCTGCTACGCCGCACCGGCGAAGTGCTGGCCAGTGCCACTGCGGGCTACCCCTACTGTGTGGCGCGCATTGGTGGTGACGAATTCATCGCGCTGCTGCCCGGCTGCGATGAGCGCGCGGCCATAGGGCTCAAAGAACGCATTGAGTCCATGATCGAACTCAACAACCAGTTCTACCCCGGCCAGAAACTGACCATGGCGATAGGCACCGCGTCCTGCACCTCCGCCTCCCAGGTGGAAGCCGCCATCCACGCGGCGGACCAGTCCATGTACCAGGCCAAGACGCGGTATTACGAAGAGGCCAAGATAGAGCGCAGGCGGGGTTAATGCGCCCCCCCCCGGTTCGCGTTGAGCTGGTCGAAACGCAGCGCTTACAAACCTGAGGTTTGTCGAAGGCTTCGACAGGCTCAGCCCGAACGGAATATGTGTCGCCTTAGTTGGCGACGGTAAAACGCTTCTGGATGTGCGCGGGCTTCTCGATCTCGTCGACGATGGCCACGGCCATGTCCTGCACCGAGATACTGCCGGGGGCGCCGCCTTCAGCCCACAAGGGCGCATCGGCACCCACGCGGTACTGGCCGGTGCGCACACCGGGGTTCAGCAAAATGGCCGGCGACAGGAAGGTCCAGTCCAGCGTGGTTTCCTTCTGGATCAGGTTCAGCGCGTCACGCGCCGCAGCGGCGGCCACCTTGTATTCGGCGGGAAATTCCGGCGTATCCACGAGTTGCACGCCGGGCGCGACAAACAGGCTGCCTGCGCCACCCACCATCAAAAAGCGTTTCACACCCGACTGCTTCACACCGGCAAAGATGGCGTGGGTAGCCTGGAGGAAGATTTCGGCGATCTTGGGTTCGGTCCAGCCGGGGTTGTAGGCGCTGACCACGGCGTCATGGCCGGCAGCGGCTATGGCCACTTGCGATGCGTCCAGTGCGTCGGCTGCCACCACAGTCAGGCCGGGCTGGGGAGCCAGTTTGCCGGGGTTGCGGGCCAGCACGGTGACCTGGTGGCCACGGCTCAGGAACTCGGTGAGCAAGGGGGTACCGACAAAACCGGTGGCGCCAATCAGAGCGATCTTCATACAAAACTCCTGTGAAAAATGGGTTGGGGAACAGAAGCCTCTAGTTTGATTACTTCACATTCTTCTGAATAGACGGTAAATTTAGCTATCACTGTGAAGTAAAACTAACCAATGAAGACCCAACCCATGGACCAACTCAAACGCATGGCCGTGTTTGCCGAGGTGGTGACCGCGGGCTCGCTCAGCGCCGCAGCCCGCCAACTGGGCATGACCCCCTCCGCCGTGAGTCAGCACCTGCGGCAACTGGAAGATGCGCTAGGCTTGGCGCTACTGCACCGCTCCACGCGCAAGCTCACGCTCACCGAGGCCGGGGCACGTTATGTGGAGGGTTGCACCGCCATGGTGGCCGCAGCGCGTGCGGCCGACCAGGCGCTGGAGCACCACCGGGACGAGCCCGAGGGTGAATTGCGCATTGCTGCGCCCATCGGCTTTGGTAGCCTGCTGGCCACGGCCCTGGCACCGCTGCGCAACTTTCCCAAGCTCAGCCTGCGCCTGATGATGGACGATGCACTGGTGGACGTGATTGCCGAACGGGTGGACATTGCCGTGCGCGTAGGTGGGCTGCCGGACTCCAGCCTGGTGGCGCGCAAACTGGGCACACTGCGGGCACAGCTGTGTGCCTCGCCCGCCTACCTGGCGGCACGCGGCTGGCCGCAGCAACCGGCAGACCTGGCCCGGCACGACTGGTTGGGCGGCCGCCCGCAGGCACCGGCGCAAGAGTCACTGGAGCTGCACACCGCCGATGGGCGGACGGCCCGGGTGCACGTAACCTCCCGCGCGTCGGCCACGCAGGTCACTGCCCTGCATTCCCTGTGTGTGGCGGGCTGGGGTATCAGCATCGTGCTCAGTGACGACGACCGCCGCGCCCTGGCCGACGGCCGCCTGGTACCGGTGCTGCCGGACTGGAGCCCTCCAGACTACGACACCTACGCCATCACCGCGCGGCGCGGCGAACAACCCGCCAAAGTGCGCCATGCGCTGGCGCTGTTGGCGAGCTACTTTGAGGCGATGGAGACGAAGGTCGCCTGAGACCCCATCCGTTCGGCCTGAGGCCTCCAAACCGTCCATGCTGAGCCTGTCGAAGCGCCACGCAGGCCTTCGGCAAGCTCAGGCAGAACGGAATTCAACCCGCCAGTAACTGCCGCAACACAAACGGCAGGATGCCGCCCGCGCGGTAGTAGTCCACCTCGATCGGTGTGTCCACGCGCAGCGTCAACGTCACTTCTTGCGTGGAGCCATCGGCGCGTGTGATGCGCAGTGTGGCGTCGCTTTGCGGCGTCAGGTTCGCATCCGGGATCACGTCAATGCGTTCATTGCCCTTAAGGCCCAGCGACTGCCAGGAGTCCGTGCCCTTGAATTGCAGCGGCAACACGCCCATGCCGACCAGGTTGGAGCGGTGGATGCGCTCAAAACTCTTGGCGACGACGGCCTTGATGCCCAGCAACTGCGTACCCTTGGCGGCCCAGTCGCGGCTGGAGCCGGTGCCGTATTCCTCGCCCGCAAAAATCACCGTGGGCACGCCGTCGGCCTGGTACTGCATGGCGGCGTCGTAGATGAACATCTTGTGGCCCTGGTCCGGGCCGTCGTGCTGATAGATCGTTACGCCACCCTCTTCGCGCGAACCGGCGGCGTCGGCCGGGATCATCAAGTTCTTGATACGCACATTGGCGAAGGTGCCGCGCATCATCACATCGTGGTTGCCGCGGCGCGCGCCGTAGGAGTTGAAGTCCGCCTTTTGCACGCCGTGCGCCAGCAGCCATTGGCCGGCGGGGGAGCTTTCTTTGATGGAGCCTGCGGGCGAGATGTGGTCAGTAGTGATGGAGTCACCAAACAGCGCCATGATGCGGGCGCCCTGCACCGAAGATTCAGTGCCTTTTGTGCCTTTAGCCCCCGTGGAACCTGCGCGACCAGCTATGGAATCCATAGCAAAATCGGCGAAGAACGGCGGCTCGGCGATATAGGTGCTGGTGGGCCAGACGTAGGCCTGACCAGCCACACCCTTGATCTTGTCCCACAGCAGGCCGGGCTCGGTCTTGACCTTGGCGTAGTTCTCGCGGAAGGCCTTGCCCTTCATCGCGTACTTGAGCAGTTTGTAGATCTCGTCACTGGTCGGCCAGATGTCGCCCAGGTACACGTCTTTGCCACCCTTGCCTTTGCCCACGGGCTCGGTCATCAGGTCGCGGTTCACCGTGCCGGCAATCGCATAGGCCACCACCAGCGGCGGGCTGGCCAGGAAGTTGGCTTTGAGGTTCGGGTGGATACGTGCCTCGAAGTTGCGGTTGCCCGAGAGTACGGCGGCGCAGATCAAATCGTTCTTGGTGATGACTTCGTTCAACTCGGGCGTCAGGTCACCCGCGTTGCCGATACAGGTGGTGCAGCCATAGCCGGCCACCGCAAAACCGAGTTTTTCCAGGTACGGCAGCAGGCCGGTTTCGGTCAGGTATTCGGTGACTATGCGGGAGCCCGGGGCCAGGCTGGTCTTGATGTGTGGCTTGACCTTGAGCCCGGCTTCCACGGCCTTCTTGGCCAGCAGGCCCGCGGCCAGCAGCACGCTGGGGTTGGAGGTGTTGGTGCAACTGGTGATGGCGGCGATGAGCACGTCGCCGTTACCGATGGTCACGTCCGACTTGCTGCTGGCGGCGACCGCCGCGGTGGGTGGAACATGGCCAGCGGCCAGCGTGGGCTTGCCGCCACCCATCTCAACCACCTGGCGTGGTGAACCCGGTGCCGTGTCGGGCGCGGTGGGCACCTTGGCATCTGGCTGGACACCAGACGCGCGCGCCAGATGCCGGGTGTGGAACACGGCCGCGCTCTGGTTGAAGCCATTCTCGGCATTGGGCTTGGAGAACAGCGACTCAAACTGGCTGGCCACCTTGCCCAGCTCAATGCGGTCTTGCGGGCGCTTGGGGCCAGCCAGGCTGGGGGTCACATTGCCCAAGTCCAGCTTGACCACCTGCGAGTAATCGATCTCGCCCGCCGCAGGCACGCCAAACAAGCCCTGCGCCTTGAAGTAGGCCTCAAAGGCTTCCATTTCGGGCTTGGTGCGGCCGGTGCCAGCGAAGTAGTCCATGGTCTTTTCGTCGACCGGGAAGAAGCCCATGGTCGCGCCGTATTCGGGCGCCATGTTGGCAATGGTGGCGCGGTCTGGCAGTGCCAGCGTGCGGGTGCCTTCGCCATAGAACTCGACGAACTTGCCGACCACCTTGTGGCGGCGCAGAATTTCGGTCACGGTCAACACCAGATCAGTTGCCGTCACGCCTTCGCGCAAACGGCCGGTCAGCTCAAAGCCCACCACGTCGGGCGTCAAAAAGTACACCGGCTGGCCCAGCATCGCGGCCTCGGCCTCGATACCACCGCAGCCCCAGGCGACAACGCCAATGCCGTTGATCATGGTGGTGTGGCTGTCGGTGCCGACCAGCGTGTCGGGGTAATACACATCCTTGGCCGTCTTGTGCACGCCGCGCGCCAGGTACTCCAGATTCACCTGGTGCACGATGCCAAATCCGGGCGGCACGACACGGAACGTGTCAAACGCCTGCATGCCCCACTTCATGAACTCGTAACGCTCGCGGTTGCGCTGGAATTCCAGCTTCATGTTCAGATCCAGCGAATTCTTCTTGCCGTAGTGGTCCACCATGACCGAGTGGTCGACCACCAGATCGACGGGTACCAGCGGCTCAATGCGTTTGGGGTCTTTGCCCAGCTTCACGGCCACACTGCGCATCGCAGCCAGGTCGGCCAACAGCGGCACGCCGGTAAAATCTTGTAGCACCACGCGGGAGACGACAAACGGGATTTCGTTGGTGCGATGGCCGGTGGGGCTCCAGTTGGCGACTTCGGCCACGTGCTCCGCCGTGACCTTTTTGCCATCGCAGTTGCGCAGCACAGACTCCAGCACGATGCGCATGGACACCGGCAGGCGGTTGATATTGGGAAATTGCTTGGCCAGCGCTGGCAGTGAATAGAACTTGCCGGTTTTGCCGGACGCGGTTTTGAAGTTCTTGAGGGTGGACGCGAAAGCGTGGGGCATGGAACTCTCCTACAGGGTGGTTGCAGATGGCACTGCATCCATTGTGGCGCGATTGCGCGCCTTGTGCAGCCCCCACACGCTTCAACCCCGCATCCAGCCCAACTACACCGTGCGTTTCAGCTGTCCTGCTTCACCACAATGCGTGCGTGCCGCTCGAACGTCCAGTACGACCAGGCCCAGTCAATCATCACGACCAGCCGGTTGCGAAACCCGATCAGGAAAAACACGTGGATAAACAGCCAGAACAGCCACGCCGGGAAACCCGTGAAGCGCAACTGGCCCAACAGCGGCACGCCCACATCCGCCACCGCGGCCTTGCGGCCAATGGTGGCCAGGTCACCGTAGTTGACATAACGAAACGGCAGCCCGGCCAGCCCCTGCATGCGCCGCAGGATGTTGGCGGCGGCGGTGCGGCCCATTTGTTTGGCGCCCGGTGACACGCCGGGCACGGGCGCGGGGTCTTTGCCCGGCACATGGCTCATGGCGGCGGCCAGATCACCCACCACGCTGATTTCGGGATGGCCCGCCAGACTCAGATCAGGCAACACCTGCACGCGGCCCGCGCGGTCCAGCGTGGCGCCAGTGGCGGCGGCCACCACCTTGCCGAGTGGCGACGCAGCCACACCGGCAGCCCAGACCACGGTGGCGGCGTTGATGCGTTGGGTCTGACCGCCCTCGTCCAGCGTGATGCCTTGTGCGTCGATGTGTGTGACACGGGCGCCCAGTCGCACTTCCACGCCAATTTTTTCCAATTGGCGTTTGGCGCTGTCGCTCAGTGCCTGCGGGTAATTGCCCAGCACGCGCGGGCCGCCTTCGATCAGCAGGACACGCGCATTTTTGGGCTGGAAGCGGCGGAACTCTCCGGTGAGTGTGTGGCGTGCAATCTCCACCATGGTCCCTGCCATTTCCACACCGGTAGGGCCAGCACCAATCACCACTGAGGTGAGCAAGGCGTCGCGTTCGGTCACGGGTGCGTCGGCCCGCAGGCTTTCGGCCTCTTCATACGCCATCAGCATCTGGCGGCGGATGACATAGGCGTCTTCCAGGGTCTTGAGGCCGGGCGCGTGGGCGGCCCAGTCGTCATGGCCAAAGTAGCTGTGCGTGGCGCCGGCGGCCACGATCAGATGGTCGTAAACCAGTGTTTGGCCGTCGCCCAACTGCACCGTACGTGCCTGCGCGTCCAGCCCCGTCACCTCGGCCATCAGCACGGTCACATTGGGCTGGCGGCGGAAGATGCGGCGGATCGGTTCGGCGATGGCCGGGGCCGTGAGCCCGGCGGTGGCCACCTGGTACAGCAAGGGCTGAAAGAGATGGTGGTTTTGCCGGTCCACCACAGTGATCTCCACGTCGGCGTTGCGCAAGGCCTTGGTCGCCTCCAGCCCGCCAAAACCACAACCAATGATGACGATGCGCGCACGCGCTGCTGATGTGTGAGAAGCCATGCCTTCATGGTAGCAGTGCAGGCCGCCCCTGCAGCCCGCAGTGTCAACGTGCCTTGTAGACCTTGAAGGTCACACCGTCCGTGCTGGCAATCATCCAGGGACGGCCATCGGGGGCCACGGCCAGATAACGGATCTGCGTCACCACGGGCGAGGTCATCACCACATCCCACTGCAGGCTGGCCGCATTCCAGCGCAGCAGGCGTGGTGAGGCACCTTGCAGGCCGATGGCAAACACCGAGCCATTGGCACCCGAGGCCATGCACCCCGGCAGCGCTCGGTCTGTGGCCGGAAAGGTCGGGCACAGCGTGATGCCAGCCGGTGGCGGGCGTTCAAAGAAGGCGTTGTTGATGTACTGGAAGGCGCGGCGTGTGTACGGGCTGTTGGTGTCGGAACGCACCAGCCAGACCACTCCCGTGGGTTCCACGGCCATCGCGTCTTCATTGCCGGGCAGTTGGAAGCTGGTCGCAGCAAACAGGTTGCTGACCGGGTTGTAGCGGTACAACGTACTCTCCTGCACACCAGCGCCGCCAGTGTCGGGCCCCATCACGTACACGCTGCCGTCGCCCAGGGCTGCCAGGTCCAGCCAGCGCTTGGTAAAGGCCGGCAGCGGTACATCGCTGATGCCCAGTGCGGCCACACCATTCACGGCCTGCCAGCTATTGTTCTTGTAGGCCCAGATTCCGCCGCTCACAGAGCCGTTCACCGGGTGGCGCCAGGTCCACAGACTGTCGGCCTGGCCAACGGCAATGCCATCGAGCTCGCCGCCCGGCATCATGGGCAAGCCGCCAGGCACAAAAGCCTGCTGCGCCGGGTCGTACGCCACGATGGCCGCAGCCCCTGTACCGCGTGCCGCCATCACCTTGCCGCTGGCGCCGATGCCAATGGCATGGATCGCCGTGGGGAAACCCGCGCCTTTGTAGGGCACTTCATCAAACACCAGTGTGGTGGAGAAGGTGAATGGCGACACCGTGGTAGTCGTATTCACAGGCGTGCTCTGGGTGGATGCAGCAACCGTGTCATCCTTGTCTTCCTTGCGGTTGAACGTCGCGCTGGCCCAAACCTCGGTGCCGTTACGCACGATCCATGGCTTACCGCCAGGACCGACGGCTACCGCCACCACACCTGTCGGGCCACTGCGGTCCCAGCGGTTGTCGCGGACGTTAAAGGACTGCAGGTTGCCATCCATATCCACCGCCAGCAGTGTGCCTTCGGGGCCAATGGCAATCTCTTTGGCGCGCAAGGCCTGGCGCTCGCAGGGTTGCACATCGCAGCGGTAGATCCAGTCGTCGCGGATGGTCCAGGGCCGGCCAGCCCCGTCCAGCGCGAGCTTCTTGCCCTTGGGCGCGGGGTCGTCCAGGCGTGGTGGCACGACTTTCTCAAACGCATCGGTCGCGGCGTTGTATTTGTAGAGCGACTCATCACTGGCCGCGGCCATCACCGTGCCATTGCAGGCCACCGCCACGTCGCGCGCCGTGAAGATGCTGCGCACCAGCAGCCACTTGCTGCCGTCGTGGCGCCAGATCTCGCCCTTGGCAGTCACGCCCCAGGGCTTGCCGTCAGGGGCCACGGCGACGCGTACCATCTGGCCCGGAAAGGCTTTGAAGCGTTGCGTGGTGTTGCGCCACTGGCCCAGGTTGCTGTCGGTGTCGATGGCCATCACATTGCCATCCTTGCCAATCGCCAGGCTACGTGCCGCACCCAGCACCTGTCGGAAATCGGTCTGCTTGAAGTCCGGCAGCTTGCCGCCCACTGCCCCACTGCATTCGCCACCACTCGGCACCGGCTCTTCAAACAGCGATGACGCATAAATCTCGCCGCGGGTATTCACCACCCAGGGTTTGTCGCCTGGGCCCACGGCCAGCGCCACGGCCTCGGTGTTGAGGGCCTCCCAGCGCTGCAAGAAGTCGTCAAAACGTGCAAGCGTGCGGTCTTTGGTGACCACAAACACATCTCCATCGGGGCCGATGGCCAGGTCGGTGGCCACCACGCCATCACGGGCCTTCCAACCCTCGGGCGCGTAACTCAGCACCTGGCCTTCACGCGTCACCACCCAGGGCGCATTGGACGAACCCACCGCCAGGCGCAGTGCGCCGACCGGCGCATTGAGCGAAACCCAACCTGCCACCACATCCCAATACGCGGGGCTGCCATCGGGGCGCAATATCCAGATCACGCCTTGCGGTGTGATCGCAATGTCCAGCGCCTGCCCCGGCACCTCGACCCATTGCGAACCACGGTAACTGAAGATGCGACCCTGTGCCGTCACCGCCATGGGCTGACCCGAGGGTGCCAACGCGATGCGCTCAAAGGCACCGGGCAAGCGTTGCCACAGGTCCTTGCCTTTCCACTGCCAGACCTCACCATCCGGCCCCAGTGCCACGGCCTGGCCTTTGGCAGAGATGCTCAATACTTTGGCCTTGCCCTGCACACGGCGCCAGGCCATGTTTTTGGTGAACACGCTCAGGTCGGTCGTCGGCCGGGCCACTTTCTGCGGCGTGCCGGTGTCATTGGTGAATATGGAGCCTTCCGGCGTGACGATCCAGGGTTTGTTCTCCGGGCCTGCGGCCACCAGTTCGGCCACGGCCAGCAGCGGGCCCCAGGTGCTCAACGCCGGGTTCCAGCGAAACGGCTGGTGCTCCGGGCTGACCATGAATGCGCTGTTGCGCACGCCCGCAGAAATGTCCTGCGCGCGGCCGGGCAGTTTGGCCCAGGTCCGGCCGTCAAACATCTGGATGCTTGCATCCGCCAGCACGACCCAGGGCAGGTCGCGGTTATCCACATCGACGCGGGTTATCGCCTTGGGCGCTCCGGTCACAGCGATAAATCCGGCGCGGGTATCGAAGCGCGCCAGGCCCCCTTCTGTCGTCACCACGTAGACCATGCCCGCAGCACCCACGCCCACATCCATCGCCTTGGGTGCGGGCACGGGCTGCCAATACGTGCCGTTGTAGCGCCATACAGCACCCTCGGCATCCACCGCCCAGGCATTGCGCTCGGAGGCGGCGTCTATGCGCCGGAAGGCACCGGGAAGGCTAAGCCAACCGGTGCTGGGCCCGGGGCGGCGCATCCACACCAGACCCTCCAGGTCCAGCGAGAACGCAGTGCCGTCGGCGCCCACTGACAGGTCCATAGCGGTGCCACGCAGCGCAGTCCAGGCCAGACGTTCCGCTGCGTTTTGGGCATGCGCGACAAGGCTTGCCCAACACAGCAAAGCCAAGAAAAGGCGTTTCACGCCGTGGCCCGGTTAGTAGTACAAAAAGCGAACCGCTGCGCGCAGGCGCTCTTCGGTGCTTTCGATGCGGTTCCAAGAGGCTGCAATGTCCCCGGTGCGGAACTCACGGTACATCGTGCCACCCTCTAACGCTTTGGTGATTTCTCCAACGTTGGGCGTGGGTTTGAACCAGGGCTTGTACTTGTCTTCAAACTCGGCCATGGCCACCTCGCTGGCCGACATGGTGGCACGCTCTGCGGCAATGTCGGCCTCGGCACGGTTGGTGTACTGCGTGCGCCGCGGCGTGAGCAGGATCAACACCGACTTGTAGTAGTCCCGCGTGACGTTGCGCGAGAACAGATACTGCACGATGGGCACGTCCTGCAGCACGGGCACACCATCGCGGTCCTTGGTCTGGTCACGTTCGGACAGGCCGGAGAGGATCAACGTTTCGCCAAACTTCATCACCACATTGGCGTTCACCATGGTCTTATTGGTGTCCAGCCGGAAGTCGAACTTCACGCTGGTGCTGGGGATGGCCAGGAAGGTGCGCTCGGCAATCACGTTGAGCTTGATCAGGTTGTCCGGCAAAAACTCGGGTGTGACAGAGAGCTTGACTCCCACTTCCTTCTGGATCTGCACCGAGCTGCCCTGCCCGCCCGACACGGCAGCGCCCACGATGTCCTGGCCCGAGAAGAAGTTGGACGGCATATTGCCCAGCGCCACCAACGTGGGCCGGGCCAGCACTTCGTTGCGCTTGGCGTTGGCGTTGGCGATGTTCAGGCTGTAGGTCAACGCAGGCACCTGAATCAGGCGCGTGATCACGCTGCTGTTGGTGCTGGTGTTGTTGGCGGAATTCAGGTTGTCGGTAGTGGTGCTGCCACCGCCACTACTGGAGAAAGCCGGTGTTTGCGACAGGGGGTTGCCGAACTGGATCTTCAAGCCGTCCAGCAAATTCACACCCATGGCCTGGGTGTTGTCTTCTTCCGTGCTGATGATGCTGACGTCGACTACCGCCATCTGCCTTTCGACGAAGCCAGTGCCACCGCCCATGCCGCCCTGCCCTAGCATGCCCGGCAGGCCTTGCATTCCTGGCATGCCGCCCTGCATGGTGTTGCCGTATGGGTTGTTGGCACCAGCCGAAGGGAAACCGGTGTTGCCACCAGCGCCGGGGAAGTTGTTGGACGGAAACTGCGTCTGGGTGAAGCCCTGCGCGCCGCCGCTGCGGTTTTGGGTCTTCATCATGCCGGCGCGCTGGTAGCTGCGCAGCCACGAGTCGACACGCAGCTCTACCTGCTTCACATCATCAGCCCCCACAGCCGCCTTGCGCAGGCGGCTCAGGTAGTTTTCAGCCTCATCTTTATTGTTGAGCGATGCCGCCACGATGGCCGAGGCGCGCAACACAGTCGGGTCTTCGGGGCGCGCCTCCATAGCGGTGCGCAGACCTTCCAGCGCTGCGGCGGCCACTTTGGGGTCGCGGTCATAGTAGGCGGCCACGGCCAGGTCGTACAACAGTTCGGGCTCGTTGCCAGCGTACAGCGCGGCATCGGCCAGGCGCAGCTTGGCCTTGGCAAAGTCACGCTGCTGCATGGCCAGCAAGCCGCTGTAGTAGCGCGCCAGCCAGTTGGAAGCGTCAAACTGGGTCGCCATCTCGAAACCCTGCTCGGCCAGCGGGAACAGGTTGCTCTCACCGGCCAGGCCACGCATTTGGTAGGCCACGGCGTTCAGGAAGTGCAGGTAGGAGTTCGACATGTCGGTCTTGACCGCCAGGTTGAACAGGTCCGAAGCCTTCTTGTAGTCCTTGGCGTCCAGCGCCTTGATGCCCTCTGCCGCCAGCATGCGCGGCGCGGTGTTTAGCTTTTCCTTGGGAATACTGCTGTAGAGGTTGGTATTGGGTTGGGCGCTGGCCAATGGGCTATCGGGCTCACTCCTGGCAAGGCTGCCCAAGGTGTCGCAGCCCGCCAGGCCCACCGACAGCAACACCGACAGCACAGTGCCCGCCCTGCGCCCGGGCAAGGCCAGCGCGCAGGAAGAAAGGGGAAACAGGGTGATCGGGAGCAAGTGGGACATGGGCAACTTTTCCGCAGGAGAAGCACTGGAGGAGCGCCAGCCGCAGGATGATACGACGTTAGGCGCACGCACGAACCGGTCTTTCGAGGGCCGCCTGTAGAACAAACACGCTACAACACCCGCTCGGCCCACCCATTAGGCTTGTAGCCCTCACAGAATATGCGCAAACAGCTACCAAATTAGTAGCAAAAAAATCCCGCCTCGTTCTTTTCTATGTCCGCCCCCCTCCATTGCGGGCGAGATTCACGACTCGGCGGCGTCAGCCCGCCCGGCAAAAATACTGCGGCAATTTGCACCGACTGGGGGTATGCTCTTTCGGTTTTTCCAGCCACTGGCACGGTGCCCGCGACTGCGAAACGTGACGAAGGGGGCGAACAAATGAAAAATACCGGTCTGCGCGGGATGGTCTTGCGGCTTTTGGCGTGTGTGGCACTGTTCATGGGCGGGCTGGCACAGCCGGCGTTCGCGCAGAATGGCCCCCACACCATCACCGCCCAACACAGCAACAAATGCCTCGGCATCAATGCTGCCAGCCCGGCCAATCAGGCCACACTGCTGCAGCAAGACTGCGCGGCAGGGCCTCACCAGCAGTTCATGTTGGTACCCAGCGAAGGCGGCTTCTTCCAGATCGTCGCCAGGCACAGCAACAAGTGCCTGGACATCAACGGTCTCAGCCAAGCCAATGGCATGGCGGTCCAGCAGTACGACTGCAATGGCGGCGCCAACCAGCTGCTCAAGTATGTCGACCGGGGCGCAGGCTTTGGCAACTTCGTTTTTAAGCACAGCAACAAGTGCCTGGATGTTTTGGGCATTAGCCTGGCGAATGGCGCCAGCCTGATGCAGTACGACTGCAATGGTGGCGCCAACCAGCTTTTCAAGGCCACACCAGTCGCCACAAGGGCCGCAGTGCCCTCGGTCCAAATCCTCACCCCAGCAGAGGCCGCAGCGGCAAACCAGCAAGCCACACAGCAGGCCGCCACCACGGCCCAAATGCAGGCACAGCAACAGGCTGCAGCCACCAAGGCCGCAGCGGATGCCAAGGCGGCGGCCGAGGCCAAAGCCCGGGCTGACGAAATGGCGCGGCAAGAGGCCGCCCGCAAAGCCGTGGCAGAGCAGTCCCAGGCCTTTATCCAACTCAAGCAGGGGCTGGACGCAGCCCTGGCCACCTTCCAGACCCGCACCACGGCCAGCATCACCGCGCTGCGGGGCGCCGCCAGCAGCCCCTTGCCAGCCATGTCGGGCAACGCGGCAGCGGACCAGAATGCGGTTGCCAAACTGAAGGCCGACGCACAGGCCGCACTGGCGCAGAACCGCCCACGCACGGTGGAGCAAACGGGCATGCTGCAGGAAGACAACCAGGCGGCCATGGAGGCAGCGCTGGAGCGCGCGCGAAAAGCCGTGGACATGGGCCAGGCCAGCAACGTGCAGCTGATCGACAGCTACTACAGCCAGATGCAGTTTGTCAGCAAACGGTATGCCGATGAACGGGATCTGGCCCTAACGACCTTGGACCAGCGCGACCTGGCGCAGACCGTTGCCATGGGGGTGACAACGGTGCCGGAGCCAAGTTGCCCCACGCCCTCGGATGGTCCCGAGTTCTGCTGGCGTGACACCGTCACCCGCGGCGTAGGCACCGTGCCCACCAACTGCCCAGCCGGCAGTGACCGGATTGGCGCGCTGTGTTATGCGCAGTGCAAGCCGGGCCAGACCCGCGTGGGCCTGGACTGCCATGCCGACTGTCCGCCCGGCTGGCGCAATGACGGCCTGTTTTGCCGGCTGGCAGAGTACGGCCGGGGCGTAGGCTACCCGTGGAAGGGCTCGGACGGACTCAGCAACAGCGGCATGCTGGGGCGCTGCAATGCCGCCGAGGCGCCCAATAGCTGCCAGATGTGGGGCGCCATTGCCTACCCCAAGTGCAAGGAGGGCTACGAGCCCTTTGGCTGCTGCCTGTGCCGCCCCAAGACCGTGCCCAGCTGCACCTCGGTCGGCCTGCGGCCCGGTGCGTTTGATTTGTCATGCGCCAAGGGCATCAACATCGGCGTCATCAAGGGCAGCATTTGCGAGGCTGGCAAGGAAATGGACGCCGGGCTGTGCTACAGGTCCTGCCCCGTCGGCTATGACGGGGTGGGGCCCGTGTGCTGGGCCAAGGCACCGGCCACCTGGCAAGACTGTGGCATGGGCGCGGCCAAGAACGGCGCCACCTGCGCCAGCGTGATTGGCGGCCAGGTGACGGCGGTCATCAAGCCGCTGATCGCTGTCGTTTCGGCGTTCCGCTCGGGTGGTGTACCAACCCAGCCGGCAAACCCCGCCAAGGTGAACGACCTAAAAGAACGCCTGAAGGAACTCCGGGCGCTCTACAAAGCCGGTGTCTCGACAGACGCCTACAAAGGCCTGAACCAGGTGAAACAGGCCTCCGACATGGCGGACTTTGAGGGCAAGATCAACGGCGTGGTGACCGAGGAAGATGTGGCCCGCGTGGCGGCCGAGCTGGCCGAGGCCAGCATTCCCTCCGGCGGGGTCACGGGCGTGGTGAAGTCGGTGACCGGCATCGTCTCGGCCTACACCTACCCCAAGTGCAGCAAGTACTTCCAGCCCAATCTGTGCCCGGCCACCACCAAGCCCGTCAGCAACGCCCCGCTGACGCAGCTGCAGCGCTCCCTGGCGGAGCAGGATGCGGCGAACCAGAAGCAGGACAAGAAACTGTCCCTGCAGGAGCAGTGCAAGGTCTGCACCCAGGGCGCGACCAACCGGGCGCAGTTTTGTGGCGCGATCGACTTCTGCGACAAGACCTGCAACGTGCCCGAGCTGGAAGTGAACGCCTGGAGGAAGGGCGCCCAAGCGGCGCAGCAGTGCTACCAGCAAGACAAGCTAATCGACTACAAGAGCTGCGAACGCATTGTGCTGGCGGCCTGCACCAGCAACGACCCCAAGGTCTGCGCCGCCAGCATCACGGCCAACTGCGGCGCGCCGCCCGCAGCCGTGGTGCCGACCGTGGTGGACAACGCCAAGGAGCTCCCGACCGCACCCGCCGGCGGCTGGCCGGCCAACTGCCCTGCCAAGAATGACGCCTCCAGCACCGAATGTATGCGGCTGGCCGTGGTCAGCGGCGACGGTCAAACAGGCGCAGGCGGGAGTTTTGGCAAACTGACAGTGCGCCTACGCTGGCGCGATGGCACGCCGGTGGCCAACTTCCCCATCTGGTTCGGCTGCATGCCCACCATCCTAAAGTCCAACGAGACAAACGCCGCCGCATTTGGCGACAACGGATGCCGGGTTGACAACGGCATATCTGCCGACGACGGCGTGGTCAAGCAAGCCATCTACACGGCCGCAGACGGCACCGCCAGTACCAGCGTGCGCGGCAGCGCAGCACGCTTTGGCGCACCACTGGTAGTGGTCGCCGAAGCCGGAAAGATGCAGACCCTCAAGATGAGCCACCCCTCGTTGACCCTGTACGAATGGCCCACCCCCACCAGCGGCTGCTACAACCCGCTGATGCGCGTCGGCAACCCGTATTGCAGATATGGGGCCAACGGTGTGACCAACTATGAGGCGAGCTCGGTGGCCTATTTCAACCTGACCCTGTCGGCCGCACAGCCGAACTCGGGCACGGGCGCAGGTGCCGCAGCCAGCGCCGTGTCGCCATGGGAAGCCTACCCCGGCAACACCAAGGCCAAAGACATCGGCGTGGGTGTAGACGCCAGCAAGAACGTGGCCCTGTGGGCCATCAACAGCAACGGTGATGTCGTCGGCGGCACCGTGGGCGCAACGCCGCAGACGCTGACGCTGGGCGGCAACGTCAAGGCCGCGCGCATTGCGGTGGACAACAAGCTGCGCCCCTGGGTCGTGGGCACCAACGGCTATGTGGCGTACTGGGACAACAACGACCAGGGCGTCAAGGCCTGGATCTCCCCCGTGAAACAGAACCCGGTCCCGCTGGCCAGTGATGTGGCCGTGGGCGCCAATGGCACGGTGTGGATGGTTGGCACGGCCGCCAACAATTACGGCATCTACCGACTCACAAGCAATGCCACCTGGGAACCCCTCTCCAGCAATGCCCGGCGCATCGCGGTCGACCCGCAGGGCAATGCCTGGGTCACCTGGTCGGACGGCACCATGTCACGCTACAACCCGCCTTCGGGCCAGGCCGCTGCAAGCTGGGTGGATTGGAGCGCCGAGCCCAAGGCGCGCGACGTCGCGGTCGCCGGCAACGGCACGGTGTATGCGGTGGGGACCGACAGCCGGGTCTACCAGCGCGTCAGCGGGAAGTGGCAGCTGATCCCCAATATGTTGCTCAACGAGATCGGCGCGAACGGCGACACGGTGTTTGGCATCAAGCCAGACCAGACGATCTGGTACTTGCGCTAAGTGACAGGACTGGGTGCTTCCGCGAAGGCGTTTGCATTGGCACTGTTCAGGCTGTAGGTCAGTGCCGGGGTAGACGCCCGCACCGGTCGCGGGGTAACTGCCAGTGGCGGGCAAGGTGGCGCCTGGATAGGTGGTGCGTGCCTGGGTCTTGATCATGCCCGCGCGCTGGTAGGAGTCCAGCCAGGAGTCCACCCGGCCTTCAACCTCCTTGAGCTCGCCCGCACCAATCGCAGCACTGCGCAATCGCGCCAGATAGTTGCCGGCCTGCTCCTTGTCATTGAGCGACGCGGCCACGATGGCGGAGGCGCGCAACACCCGCGCGTCATCGGGTTTGTCAGCCATGAGGCCACGCAAACCTTCCAGGGCGGCAGCGGAGGTCTTCGGGTCACGGTCGTAATAGGCGGCCACAGCCAGGTCGTACAGCAATTCAGGCTCTTTGCCTGCGTACAGAGCGGCATCGGCGAGTTTGAGCTTAGCCTTGGCAAAGTCGCGCTGCTGCATGGCCAGCAGTCCACTGTAGTAACGCGCCAGCCAGTTGGAGCTGTCAAACTGGGCCGCCATCTCAAAACCCTGCTCCGCCAGCGGGAACAAACTGCTCTCTCCCTGCATGCCACGCATTTGATACGCCACGCCGTTCAGGAAGTGCAGGTACGAGCTGCTCATGTCCGTCTTGACCGCCATGTTGAATAGGTCTGAGGCCTTCTTGTAATCCCGCGCATCCATGGCCTTGATGCCTTCTGCGGCCAGCAGGCGCGATGCGGAGGTCAACTTGTCCTTGGGGATGGACGCGTACAGCTGGGTTTTGGGCAGCGGGGACTCCAGCGGATTCGCCATATCGCTCTTGGCCAGGCCACCAAAACTTTCGCAGCCCGCCAGGCCCAGCGTGGCAAACACGGGAAGCAGAGCCACCACCAGGCGGCGGGGTCCGGTGACCGGATTGGACTGGATAGGTCATGAGACAGGGCTTGGGGAACGGGCTTTCCATACCGGTGCGGGCGAGTGCAGGGACGCGCCAGTGGCCTGTCTGTAGAGCGAACGCGCTACAAACGCCCCTCGAATTCGTCGCACAATGGCAGGGTGATCGAACCCGCGCGCGCCAACCACCCCGAACCCCAGCCCATCCACGTCGCCATCGTCGAGGATGACCCCGGCTTCAGCCATGCGCTGGGCCAGGTGCTGCATGCCGCACCGGACATGCACCTGGCGGGCAAAGCCGCCACCCAGGCCGAGGGCCTGACCCTGTTGCAGGGCCCACCGGCGGATGTGCTATTGGTGGACCTGGGACTGCCCGACGGCTCGGGCATCGCCGTCATCCAGGCTGCCATACAACTTTGGCCGAGTTGCAACATCATGGTCAGCACCACTTTTGGTGACGAGACCCACGTGATGCGCTCCATCGAGGCGGGGGCCGCGGGCTACCTGCTCAAGGACAGTTCCCCCGCCAAGGTGCTGGACGAGATACGCAGCCTGGCCAGTGGCGGCAGCCCTATCAGCCCCATCATTGCGCGCCAGGTACTGGCGCGGTTCCGGCAATCCGCACCCAGCCCCGCCCCACAGGAAGCGGCGGACGCCACGGTATCGCCGCTCTCTGCGCGGGAGACAGAGGTTCTGGAATTCATCACCAAGGGTTTTACGGCGCAGGAGATCGCCAAGCTGATGCAGTTGTCCCCCTTTACGGTGCGCACCTTTGTGCGGCGCATCTACAGCAAGCTCAAAGTCAGCTCCAAGGCCGAAGCCATCTACGAGGCCCGGACCATGGGCCTGTTGTCAGACTAAAGGCCTCCGTCCAGCGCATGGTTTACCGCCCCCGCCTCGCCGACATGGCACTTGCCCTGCTGGTAACAATGGCGCTGAGCGCCTGCGCCTGGCTCGCGGTTCCAGAGCACACCGCCCCGGACGCAGCGGATACCCCCCTGCACCTCACCCAAGCGGACTGGCAAGTGGAAGAGGTTGCCGCCTTCAGCACGCCCGCCCTCTCTCAGGACAGCCACGCCCTGGCACCCCTTTGGCAGCCCGTGGCGCTGCCCCTGGCCTTGCCGATTGCCCTGCTCAACCAGGCCGGCAGCGAGGCCGCCCCCCCTGCGGCACGGGTAACCTGGCTGCGTCTGGCCGTGCCGCCATTGGCGGCTTCGGTGGAGCCATGGGCCCTTTACGCAGCGCGCATCAAGACCGATGGGACGATTGCCGTGTATTTGAATGGCCGCCTGGCGCACCGTGCGCAGGCACAAGGCCCTCTATGGAACAGCACCCGCATGCCCTTGTGGCTGGTGCTGGACAACCAACAGGTGCAAGCCGTTCCGGTGTATGAAATCCTGCTGCGTGTGGAGCATTCGGCCAAAACCCAGGTGGCGGTGTCTTCACTCTGGCTCGGCCCCGAGAAGGCACTGCGCGGGCGCTACGACGTACGCCACTGGCTGCAACTGGAGCTGCCGGCCCTGCTGAGTGCTGCATTTCTGGCCGTTGGCGTGTTTGCGCTTTTTATCTGGCTGCAACGCCGGCGCGAAAGCGGCTACCTGCTGTTTTTTGCGCTGGCTGTCGCGTCCTGCCTGCGCAGCTTGCACTTTTATGTGGACCGGCCTGTGAGCAACGACTGGTTTGCCTGGCTGACTGTCAACTCGCTGTTCTGGCTGGTGGTGACGGTGCATTTGTTTCTGCGCATGGTGCACCGCCGCCCCCAGCGCTGGCTCAACCGGTGTGTGCTGGGTGCCACGCTGCTGGTTGGCGTACTGACGCTACCCGCCTTGGCAGTGTTGCCCAACACGGCCAAGATCACGCCGTTGGTCTACGCACTGGCCGGCAGCCTGGGCGCCATCGTGGTGGTTGTCGGTGGTGTGACCGCATGGCGCACTTCGCCCGAGGGGCGTTTGGTAGTCGGCGGCTTTGTGACCTGCATTCTGTTCGGCCTGTCGGACTGGTTGCTGCAAAACAACTTCGTGACCCCCGAGAGCCTGTATTTCGGCGCCTACGCCAATGCCGTGACCTTTCTCGTGTTTGGTGGGCTCATGTACCGGCGCTACATCCTGGCGATCTCCGAAGTGGAAGCGCTCAACGCGCACCTGGCCGACCGGTTGCAGGCCCGTGAAGCCGAGCTGGAACTGAGCCACCAGCGCCTGCGCGAGGTGGAAATGCAGCAGACCCTGAGCGACGAGCGACAACGCCTGATGCAGGACATGCACGACGGTCTGGGCTCCTCGCTGATCAGCGCCATCCGCTCGGTGGAGCATGGCGGCATGAGCGATGCCAAGGTGTCGCAGATCCTCAAGGACTGCCTGGACGACCTGAAGCTCACCATCGACTCGATGGAGCCGGTCGAAGCCGACCTCTTGCTGCTGCTGGCCACACTGCGCTTTCGCCTGGAGCCACGGCTGGAGGGCACGGGCATCCAACTGGACTGGCAGGTGCAGGAGCTGCCCACACTGCCGTGGCTCGACCCGTCCAGCGCCTTGCACATCCTGCGCATCGTGCAGGAAAGTATTGCCAACATCCTGCGCCATACGCGCGCTACGCAGATCCGGGTCGGCACCGCGCTGGAAGCCACGGGTGTACGGGTGACGATTGAAGACAATGGCCAGGGCTTCGATGTGACGCGGGCCCTGGCCCGCATGAGCGGGCGCGGACTGCAGAACCAGCGGCGCCGGGCCCAGGCCATACAAGGCACGGTGGAATGGCTGTCCGGCGGCACCGGCACCGTGTTCTCGCTGTGGTTGCCACTGGAGCGCGCCGACGCGCTGTAGCACATACGGGCGACATACAGACACAGCAGGTCTTCCGACAATCCCCACACTACCCTCTCAAGGAGAAGACCGTGTGGATTAAGTACCTCATTACGCTGATACAGCGTGTAACCCTGTTAAAAACTTTGGCCACATTGGCTACATTGGCCGCCCTGACATTGCCTATCGGCATTGCGCACGCGCAGAGCGTGGGCTGGGACCCACAGACGCCCATTGCCACCCGCGTCGCCTTGCAAGACCAGCGCCTCATGGTGCTGGACCCCAGTTTCTACCTGAACAAATATCCCGATCTACTGAAAGCGTTTGGCCCCAATAACCTGGAAGCCGCCAAGCAGCACTGGTTGAACTACGGCATCAAGGAAGGCCGCCAGAGCAGCTTCGCCTTCAGCCTGCCAGCTTACCAAGCCAAGAATCCTGGCATTCTTTGGGACCGCAACATCCGCACGTACGAAGCGGTGTTGGATTACTACGTCAAGCAGGGCTACAAGGAGAACCTTGATACCACGCCGCTAGACACGCCCTTCGACATGCCGATTGGTTTTGACCCGGACTTCTACCGCCAGTACTACCCCGACCTCACCAAAGCCTTTGGCAACAACTTCGGGGCATTGACCCGGCACTGGCGAGAAAACGGTAGCAGAGAAGGTCGCCTGCCCAGCCGCAAGGCACTGAGCGAAGCGCTGGCTTTGGGCGTGGACCCGGAGTTCTATGCCAACCGCTACTCCGACCTGCGCAATGCCTTTCGCCTGAATGCGCTGGCCCTGGTGCAGCACTATCAAAATATCGGCAAAAGCGAAGGCCGCTTTGCCATGCCCGGGGTGGAAAACGCGTTTGAAGCAGGGCCTCCCAGTTCCGGCCATGGCCGCCAGTATTTGCGCAAGGGAGACTGGCTTTCCACCGATCAGTACCTGAGATCCGCCTCGCGGGCCTACATCGCTGTCCAGCAGGGCGATGGAAACTTCTGTGTCTACAAGGTGGGAAGTCCGCAGGACCCTACCTACCCCGGCCTGAACTGGTGCAGCCGCAACGTCTCTGCCCCCGCCGGCCAGTACTTCACCATCTTTCAGGGTGACGGCAACCTCTGCACCTATGCCGGCACCGGCCCCGCCGACAACAAGGGCGGCATCGTCTGCCCTTCAGGCCCGCGCAACGGCGAATTCTTCCTGATCTTGCAGGACGACGGCAACCTCGTCATGTACCCCGGCAAGAACATGGCCAGCCGCACGGGCGGCGCCAACTGGAACGTGGGTTATTACAAGAACCCCAAGCAATCGCCCGGTCAGTGGATCACCAATGCGGCCAACACCGTGGCCAACGGCACCGTGATGGCGGCCAACACCGTGGCCAACGCTGCGGTCATCGCAGCCAACGCCACGGCCAACGGTGTGACCACCGCGGCCAACCAGACCGCCGCCGGCACCACCCAGTTGGCCAATACCATTGCCAGCGGTACCGTGATGGCCGCCAACACCGTGGCCAGCACCACCGTCGCCGTAGCCAACCAGGTGGCGGACTTCACCACCAACATGATCGACATGATGCGCGGCAACTGCTCCGCCTACTCCAAGTACTTCCCGGACCCGCTGGCGGGCATGCAGCAGCTCACCCTGCTGGCCCAGGCCATCAACGCCTCGCACAGCAACCAAGTCACCGGTGAAGTGATGGCCTGTGCCAGCGAGTTCAAGGCCGGCTACTACTGCCAGATCCCCGAGGAACTGGTCAGCCTGGTCAAGGACGTCAAGAGCATTCCCGATGTGGTGGCACGCTCGGCACAGCAGTCCATCACCAAGGAATGTGCGGCCAGCTTCGCACTGACCGCGCCGCCCCTGTTCATGGTCCAGGCACCACTGGCCTGCGGCGCTGTCAAGAGCATGGTGGAAGACAGCATCAAGCTCACGCAGTGCCTGATCGCCGCTGAAAAAGCCGGTGCTCTGGGCGAGCTGATCTCGCAGACCGGCGGCGGCAGCGGCACCAGCACGGCCCAGGTTTGCGAGACCGCGGGCAAGATCACATTGAAGATCGCCAAGAGCGTGTTGTCCAAGAATATCTCGGCCAACAATCCGGGCGCCCAGGTCTTGGGCTACTTCAGCAAAATCCGCGGAGCGAGCGCTATCAGCGCCACGACCTACAAAAAGCTCGCAGAACTGCCCGCCTGCCAGTGATAACGCTGTCACGCGGGTGATGGACGCCGCGGCGAAAATCCGGTGTGATGGGGATGGACATTCCATTCCCCATCCCCGGAGGCCCGACCGCCATGACAACCAGCAGCCCGACAGACACCATCCACCACCGCATTTGCCCCCTGTGCGAGGCTTGTTGCGGCCTAGAGATCAAGGTGCGCGACCAGCAGGTCGTGAGCATCCGCGGACATGACGCTGATGTGTTCAGCGCAGGCTACATCTGCCCCAAGGGTGTGGCGCTCAAAGACCTGCACGAAGACCCCGACCGGCTGCGCACACCGCTGATCAAGCGCAATGGCGTGCATGTGCCCGCCACCTGGGAAGAAGCCTTCGCCGAGATTGAACGCCGCCTGCCGCCGCTGATTGCGGCGCATGGCCGCAATGCCACAGGCATCGTGGTTGGCAACCCGTCTGCGCACAAGATCGGTCTGCTGACCTACTTTGGCAAACTGGCCCGCGCTTTAGGTACCAAAAATGTTTTTTCCGCGTCCACGCTGGACCAGATGCCCAAGCAACTGGCCAGCGGGCTGCTGTTTGGCCACTGGCTGTCCATCGCGCTGCCCGACATCACGCGCACCGATCTGCTGCTGGTGATTGGTGCCAACCCGCTGGCCAGCAATGGCAGCATGTGGACCGTGCCCGACTTCAAGGGCAAAGCCAAGGCGCTGCAGGCGCGCGGTGGCCAACTCGTCGTGATCGACCCGCGCCGCACCGAGACCGCGGTCATGGCCGATGCCCACCACTTCATCCGCCCCGGGGCCGATGTGTTCCTGCTGGCGGCGATGGTCAACACGCTGTTTGCCGAAAAACTGGTGACGTTGGGCCATGTGGTGGAGTGGGTCAATGGGGCGGACGACGTGCAAAAGGCAGTCGCGCCGTTCACCGCCGACGCCGTGGCCGCACGCTGCGGCATGGACGCGGACAGCATTCGCAACCTCGCCCGCCAATTGGCAGCAGCTCCGCGTGCCGCTGTCTATGCCCGCATCGGCACCTGCACACAAGAGTATGGCAGCCTGGCAAGCTGGCTGGTCGATGTGCTCAACACCTTGACCGGCAATCTGGACAAGGCGGGGGGCGTGTTGTTCGCCAAGTCCGCTGCATTTGCCAGCAACACGGCGGGCAAACCAGGCATCGGCAAGGGGGTTACCACGGGGCGCCACCATGCACGCGTGAGCGGTGCGCCCGAGGTGTACGGCGAATTGCCCATGACCTGCATCGCCGAAGAGATAGAGAATGAAGGCGAAGACCAAGTACGTGCGCTGTTCACGGTGGCCACCAACCCCGTGCTGTCCAGTCCCAACGGCCCACGGCTGTCCAAAGCGCTGGACACGCTCGACTTCATGGTCAGCCTCGACATCTACCTGAACGAAACCACGCGCCATGCCGATGTGATCCTGCCGGGCCGCTCACCACTGGAGGAAATGCATTACGACGTGGCTTTTCCGCAGCTCTCGTGGCGCAACCATGCGCGCTACAGCCCTGCGGTGTTTGCGGCGCCTGAAGGTCAACCCGAAGAGTGGCAAACGATTATGAAACTGGCCGCCATTGTGCAAGGCAAAGGTGCACAGGCGGACGCGAATGCATTGGACGACGCACAGTTTGCGGAGGATGCGCAACGCATGTTTGGCGAACATGCCAATGCGGTGATCGCTGCAACGAAGAACCTGCGCGGCCCCTCACGCGGCCTGGAAGTCGCATTGCGCACAGGTCCGTATGGCGACCAGTTCGGACGCAAACCCGATGGATTGACACTCGCCAAGGTCATGGCATCGAACGCCGCTGGCGGTATTGACCTGGGTGAATTGCAACCGCGCATCCCCGAAGTGCTGCGCACACCCAGCGGAAAGGTGGAGCTCGCACCTCCCATGTTGCTACAAGATTTAGAGCGGGCTGCGCAGTCCCTGAGCGCGCCAGCACCCGATTTGGTCATTATTGGCAGGCGTGATGTTCGCTCCAACAACAGTTGGATGCACAACCTGCCCATCCTCGCCAAGGGGCCCATGCGCTGCACTGCGCTCGTCCACCCCCAAGATGCAGCACGGTTGCAACTGAAAGACGGTGCGCTGGCGCAGATCGAAACCGCATCCAAACAAGGCCCGCGCAGCGTGCAAGCCCATGTGCAGATCAGCGAAGAGATGATGCCCGGCGTGGTGAGCCTGCCGCACGGCTGGGGGCATGACCTCCAAGGCGCAAAACTGACGCTGGCCGCCCAGCGCCCCGGCGCCAATCTCAACGCGCTACTGGACGATCAACTGCGTGACCCGCTGTCGGGCAATGCGGTGCTCGGTGGTGTAGCCATCACCATGCGGGCCCTGGCCACGGCCTGACCACAGCCCCGGGGGCTGCGGCGCAGCGGGTGTCCTACTACCGCATCGGGGCATTGGCGGTGCGCCGATGTGCCGCAAAAACCCATGGTCAAATCGTGCCATGGCCCCCGCGGATATTGCGCAAGCAGCTATACAAACGATAGCAAAAATGCCAGAGATGGCGGGTGCGTGGCTGCCATGGACCGCCCAAGGAATCCCCATGAAACTGTCAAAAGCCTTTGCGCCCTTGTGTTTTTGCCCCCGCTTTCCGAGCGGTATCTGCCACGCCTAACACAGGGGAACACGTTGATAACGCGGCGCGCACTGGTCTGGTTCAAACGCGATTTGCGCGTGCACGACCATGCGCCGCTGGTCGCGGCCCTCGCGCATACCGACGCGCTGGCGCTTTTCATCATCGAGCCGGAATGGCTGCACAGCCCGGAGTGCGACGCCAGCCACGTGGACTTCGCCCTGCAATGCCTGGCCGAGCTGCGCATCGCGCTGGCCCAGCGCGGTATGCCGCTGCTGGTGCGCGTGGGCTCCGCTGTGCCGGTGCTGGCGCAATTGCACAGCGAGGTCGTGTTCACGCAACTGCTGAGCCACGAAGAGACAGGAACGGGTTGGTCGTACCAGCGCGATCTGCAAGTGGCCGCCTGGTGCAAATCTGCGGATATCCCCTGGCAGGAATTCACCCAAACCGGCGTGGTGCGCCGCCTGCGCAGCCGCTCGGGCTGGGCCCAGCGCTGGCAAGCACGCATGGATGCGCCTTTGCAGTTGCTGGATGGAGGCTTCAGCCCAGCCGTTGCGCTGGAGCAGCCCGAGCTACCCACCCTCGCTGACCTCGGGATGGAACGCCATGGAAAAGCTTTGCAAGCGGCGGGCGAGAAGGCTGCGCGGCGCACGCTGAAGAGTTTTTTGCAAGTGCGGGGCTACGACTACCGCAAGTCCCTCTCCAGCCCGCTCACTGCGGAGGACGGCTGCAGCCGCCTGAGCCCCCACCTGGCGTTTGGCACGCTGTCCATGCGCACGGTGCACCAGGCCACCGAGGTCGCGATTGCGAACACGCCTGACCGTGAGATGGCCTACGCCCTGCGCGGCTTTGCCGGGCGACTGCGCTGGCACTGCCACTTCATGCAAAAGCTGGAAGACGAGCCGGATATTGAATTCCACAACTTTGCGCGCGTATGCGACGGTCTGCGCGAAAACGACTTCAACGATGACTACTTTGCCGCCTGGTGCGAGGGCCGCACCGGCTACCCGATGGTGGACGCCTGCATGCGTTCGCTGATCGCCACGGGATGGCTCAACTTCCGCATGCGGGCCATGCTGGTGAGTTTTGCCAGTTACCACCTGTGGCTGCATTGGCGGCCCACCGGCTTGTTTCTGGCGCGGCAGTTCCTGGACTACGAACCCGGCATCCACTGGAGCCAGATGCAGATGCAAAGCGGGACGACCGGCATCAACACGCTGCGCATGTATTCGCCAACCAAACAGGCGCAAGACCAGGACCCCGAGGGCCTGTTCATCCGCCGCTGGGTGCCGGAACTGGCCCGCGTGCCGCTGCCCTACCTCGCCACCCCCTGGAAGATGGACATCAGCGTGCAGCGCATGGCGGGCTGCATCATCGGTGTGGACTACCCCGCACCCATCGTGGATGACAAGCTGGCGATGAAAGCCGCCAAAGACCGGATGTATGGCCTGCGCAAAACCCAGGAAGCGCGCGAGGAGGCCGGTGAAGTACAAGCGAAACACGGCTCGCGCAAGAGCGGCTTGCCCCCAACCGGGCAACGGCGCAAAACGCCCAGGCGCAAAAGCGACGCGCCCGCCACACCGTCATCGCAGGGTGACCTGTTCGCCTGAGAAACAAGCCACCGCAACAGACCACTGCATATGAAAAGCGACTTCAAAGGCAACAAACAATCCTTGCCCAGCAAGCTGTGCGCCGTGTGCGGCCGCACCATGACCTGGCGCAAAGCCTGGGCTAAAAACTGGGAATCGGTGCTGTACTGCTCCGATGCCTGCCGCGCGCAGAAGGCAGCCCGGAAAACGCCATGACACAAGTTACCCCAGCGCCGCTGCCTGCCCAAGTGCGGCATCTGGTCATCGTGCTGGGAGACCAGCTCGATGCACACTCTTCGGCCTTGCAAGATGTCGATGCCACGCAAGATGTGGTGTGGATGGCGGAAGTGGCTGAGGAGTCCACCCATGTGTGGTCGGCCAAGCAGCGCATTGCGGTCTTCTTGTCTGCCATGCGCCACTTTGCCAACGACCTGCGCGTGCGGGGCTTTCCCGTGGTCTACACGCGGCTGGACGATGGCGACAACCGCGGCACATTGGCATTGGAACTGGACAAAACCATCACCCAACTGCAACCTGCAGCACTGGTCATGACAGCGCCCGGCGACTGGCGTGTGCTGCAAAGCCTGCGCAAGGTGGCGGCAGACCACCAGTTGCCTTTGACTCTTCGCGATGACACCCACTTCTTCAGCACCGTGCGCGAGTTTGCTGCCCATGCCAAGGGCCGCAAACAACTGCGCCTGGAGTACTGGTACCGCGAACTGCGCCAGAAGCACGGCATCCTGATGGAGGGCAAAGACCCGGTGGGCGGGCAGTGGAATTTTGACGCGGACAACCGCGAATCCTTTGGCAAGGCAGGTCCGCAGAACGTGCCACCACCCACGCGTTTTGCGCCCGACGCCATCACGCTCGAAGTGATCGCGCTGGTCAACACACAATTCGCCAGCCACCCCGGTGCGCTGCACACCTTTGGCTGGCCGGTGACGCGCGAACAGGCCGTGGTGGCTTTGCAAGCGTTTATTCAAGAACGCCTGCCGATGTTCGGTTTGTACGAAGACGCCATGTGGTCGGGCGAGGCCTGGCTGTACCACTCGCACCTGAGCTGCGCGCTGAACCTCAAGCTGCTACAAGCCCGCGAAGTGGTGCAAGCCGCCGAAGACGCCTACCGCGCGGGCCATGCACCGCTGGCCGCCGTGGAGGGTTTCATCCGGCAAATCCTCGGTTGGCGCGAATATGTGCGCGGCATCTACTGGACACAGATGCCCAGCTATTTGGAACGCAACGCGCTGGACGCACACGCCGAGTTGCCCGCCTGGTACTGGACGGGTGAGACCGACATGGCCTGCCTTAAAGACGCCATCACACAAACCCTGGAACACGGCTACGCCCACCACATCCAGCGACTGATGGTGACCGGCTTGTACGCCCTGCTACTGGGCGTGAAGCCGCAGGCGGTGCACGCCTGGTACCTGAGCGTGTATGTAGATGCGGTGGAATGGGTGGAACTGCCCAACACTTTAGGCATGAGCCAGTTTGGCGACGAAGGGCTGATGGCCAGCAAGCCCTATGTAGCCAGCGGCAAATACATCCAGCGCATGAGCGACCACTGCAAAGGCTGCCGCTACGACCCCGCGCTTTCCACGGGTGACAAGGCCTGCCCGTACACCACGCTGTATTGGAATTTCTTGATACGGCACGAGCCGCTGCTCAACAAGAACCCGCGCATGGCGATGCAACTCAAAAATTTGGCGCGGCTGGATGATGCGGCGCGCGACGCGATTTCAACGCAGGCCCTTGCGCTTCAAGCGGCGGCGGATTGACATCAGACGCCAGCCGCCGCAGCCAGCTTTCGCAAGCCCTGTGCACTGTCACGCAAGTGCTGCCGGAAGATGTCGGCAATGGGCGAAAGCTTCTTTCCTTTGGGATACACAATGTGCCAGCTGGACTGGATGGGCAATCCCTCAACATTCAGAACCGACACACCATGCTCCTTGCTACGCCCGTGCAGTGCGTGGATAGAGACAATCGACATCCCCAAACCACCCGCCACCGATTCCTTGATCGCTTCATTGCTTCCCAGCTCCAGGCGAAGGCTGGGGCGAAACTTCTCTTTTTTGAAAAATCGGTCGATGGCCATGCGGGTGCCAGACCCCTCCTCCCGCAGAATGAAACGCTGCGGCGCCAGATCCGCAAGCACGAGGTCCTTGCGTTTCGCCAGCGGGTTCGAACTCGCGCAGATGGCAACCAGAGGGTTGGGCATGAACACCTCCTGCACCAGGTCCATATCGGCGGGCGGCGTGGACATCACGTAGATGTCATCCAGGTTTCCCTTCAGGCGGCCGACCACACCGTCACGGTTCAGCACTTCGAGTGACACATCAATCTCGGGGTAACGTTTGCAAAACGTGCCCAGCAACCGGGGAACAAAATACTTGGCGGTGCTGACCACAGCGATGCGCAATTTCCCGCGCTGGTGGCCCTTGAGCGCTTCGACCTGCTGCTCAAAAACATTCCATTCGTCTGACAAGGTGCGTGCCGTACGCGCCAGCTCCTCACCAATCGCGGTCAGATACAGCTTGCGGGCGACGACCTCAAAAATGGGCATACCCAAAATGTCTGCCACTTCCTTGAGCTGCATGGAGGCTGTAGGCTGGGTCACATGCATGACCCTGGCGGCGGCACTCACGCTGCCTGTTTCGGCCAGAGCGAGTACCAGTCGAAGTTGTCGGAAGGAAATATGCATAGAAATTTATCTATAGATAAGTAGATATAAATCGATTTTACAAATATGACTTGGCTGCCTAGGATGCACGCCAAGGAGAAACTTGTATGCAGAACCTGCTGGACCCGGCGATTCTTTTTTTCATTTTTGGAGCGTTGGCTGGAGCCCTGAAGTCCAACCTGGAAATCCCCCCGCAGATATCCCGATTCCTGTCGCTTTACCTGCTGATGGCGCTGGGTCTCAAAGGGGGCTTTGCGCTGGCACATTCCGGCCTGAGCACCCAGGTTGCCGTGAGCCTGGGCACCGCCATGCTGCTGGCCACCATCATCCCCGTTGCCAGTTTTGCGCTGCTGCGCCGATTCGTTCCTCCCTTGGACGCCGCAGCGATTGCGGCCACCTATGGATCCATCAGCGCGGTGACGTTTGTGACCGCAACGCAGTCCCTTGAAAACCAGGGTATTGCCTTTGGCGGATACATGTCCGCAGCGATGGCCCTGATGGAATCCCCGGCCATCATCCTTGCCGTGTTGCTGGCCAATGTGGTCAGGGCACGTGAAGCGAGTGTTGGGGAGCTGGCGCTTGGTTCAGGTGCGGCCGCCATACAGTCGCCATTTTCCACCTCGCAGCCGCGCGTTGCCCTTGGCAAAGTGCTGCACGAGTCCCTCACCGACGGCGCGCAATTGCTGCTGCTCGGAGCCATGGCCGTGGGGCTTCTGACGGGCGACTCCGGCAAGGCCAGCATGCAACCCTTCTCCGGCGATCTCTTCAAGGGCATGCTGGCCTTCTTCCTGCTGGACATGGGCCTGCTAACCGCACGCAATTTGGCACAAATCAAGGGGCGCTCTCCGCTGCTCATGGCGTATGCCGTTTTGGCCCCCTTGGCCCATGCGGCGCTGGCGCTTCTCTTGGCTTTTTGCTTTGACATTCCAGCGGGTGACGCTGCATTGCTCATGGTGCTGGCAGCCAGTGCGTCTTACATTGCCGTACCTGCCGTGCTGCGTTTCGCCATCCCCGAAGCCAACCCGTCCATCTATCTCGGGCTATCGCTGGGAATTACATTTCCCCTGAACATCCTGCTGGGCATACCGCTGTACACCTATGTTGCGACGCGGGTGCTCGCGTGACGGGTAGCGCGGCCCTAAGGTTGGCCCGGAATTTTCGGGCCCTTAGTCCAGCCGACCGTACTGCGTGCCGCCGATCATGATGCCGCCGTCCAGCGGGGCCAGATCGCTTTGGTATTCCCGGTCGCCCACCGTCAGGGGCGGAGGCGCGTAGCCGTCCTTGAGTGCCTGCATGAAGGCGCGGGTTTCTTCTTCGGAAATCGGTTCGTAGTTGGGGCCGCCGATGGCGGCAATGCGGCTCTGGCCCGCAGGCTGCTCGCCGGAAGCGAGCTTGCGCTGCGCCTCGGCCTCGGCCGTGCTGCGGTCTGTCACCCGTGCGTGGAATTCAAACTGGCTTTCCGTCTCGCTCACACGCCAGTAGGTGCCGTCGATCAACACACCAAACCGTTTGTAGGCGTCCATGCGCAACATGTGTTCGATGGCGGCGAAGCTTTTGGTCTTGTTGGGGCGGCTGGTCACGAAGGACTTGGCCACATCGATCATGGCAATGAAGCGGTGGTGGCGCTCATCCACCGGCATGACCTTGAACTTGTACATGCTGCCAATGACTTCCATACCCAGAAAGGTGTCGCGAATGCTCTGGTACAGCATCTCGCGCCGAAAAGCCTTGCGCTCCTCCAGATTCATGCGCTGGGTATTGGCAGCCGCCGGGTTCGGCTCTGCTGCGGCAGAGGCAGATTTCTTCTTGAAAATGGAAAACATGGTTTTTTGGGTCAACGACGATCGGGCTTTCTCAGGCGTGTTGCCCGGAAGCATTCTTGGAGGTGAGCGTAACGGCATCCCTGGCGGGTGTCAAAAATGCGTTGCGAAATACACAAACACGGAGAAAGTTACAACTAAAAACAGCCTCCAGCCCGCATGGAATATGCGCAAACAGCTACTAATTTAGTAGCTGTTTGACCTACTCCACCCGGCTGATGGACGTCGGTTTGAAGCCCAGATCCGCCGCCTTGCCCTTGCGCCCCCGCGCGGCGCGGGCGTTGTTCAGGCTGCGAATCTCCAGGGTTTCGTCCCGCTCCTTGCCGCCGCGGCCAATACCGTCGATGCGGATGCTGCGGGTATAGGCGGCCGCACCGGCCAGCGTATCCTTGGGCTCCAGGTCGATCAACATCAGGCCGCGACCGCCCTTTTCCATGGTCTTGAGTTCGCTGATCTCGAACGTCAGGATGCGGCCACCGGTCGATGCACACGCCACGTGGGTTGCAGGCGCGACCAGCGGTGCAGGTGTTCCCGCCACCGTGACCTTGCCTTGCGCGCCCGACACCAGCGATGGGGCGCACTGGGTCTCGCCCTCCCCCACACCGACAAACGCCTTGCCGGCTTTCTGCCGCGAAATCATGTTCTCCACCGAGGCCATGAAACCGTAACCACCGGTGCTGGACAAGAGCAGCGTGGCGTTGGAGGGGCCCGCAAAGTAATGCAGCATTTGCGTGCCACTTTCCAGCTCGATCAAGGTCGTCACCGGCTGGCCATCGCCACGGCCGCCAGGCAGTAGCGACACCGCCACCGAATAGATGCGCCCGTTCGAGCCGAACACCAAGAGCGTGTCCACACTGCGGCATTCAAAGGTGCCGTACAGGCCGTCACCGGCCTTGAAGGCAAAGGTGGACGCCTCGTGGCCATGGCCGGTGCGTGCGCGCACCCAGCCTTTTTCACTGATCACTACGGTCACCGGCTCGTCCACCACCTTGACTTCGGCCACGGCCTTTTTCTCGGTTTGGATCAGCGTGCGACGCGCATCGGCAAACACTTTCGCGTCGGCCTCGATCTCCTTGATCATCAGGCGGCGCAGTGCGGCGGGGCTGCCCAGAATTTCTTCGAGCTTGCCCTGCTCGCCTCGCAGCTCGGACAGCTCTTGCTCGATCTTGATACCTTCCAGCCGCGCCAGTTGGCGCAGGCGGATTTCGAGGATGTCTTCGGCCTGGCGGTCGCTGAGTTTGAAACGTTCTATCAGCGCGGCCTTGGGCTCATCCGACTGGCGGATGATGGCAATCACTTCGTCGATGTTCAGCAGAACGGTCTGCCGACCTTCAAGGATGTGGATGCGGTCCAGCACCTTGCCCAGGCGGTGGCGGCTGCGTTTCTCGATCGTCGTCTGGCGGAAGCTGATCCACTCGGTGAGCATCTGGCGCAACGACTTCTGCGTGGGCCGGCCGTCCAACCCCACCATGGTCAGGTTAATGGGCGACGACGTTTCCAGGCTGGTGTGGGCCAAGAGTGCGGTGATCAGCTCCTGCTGCTCGATGCGGCTGGTCTTGGGCTCGAACACCAGACGCACCATCGCGTCCTTGTTCGACTCATCGCGCACCACGTCCAGCACGCTCAGGATGCTGGCTTTCAGTTGTGTCTGCTCTTGCGACAGCGCTTTCTTGCCGGCCTTGACCTTGGGGTTGGTCAGTTCTTCAATTTCTTCCAGCACGCGCTGGCTGCTGACACCCGGCGGCAACTCGGTCACGACCAGTTGCCACTGGCCACGCGCCAGGTCTTCGATCTTCCAGCGCGCACGCACTTTCAGCGAGCCACGCCCTGTGCGATAAGCATCGGCAATGTCCTGGGCCGGGCTGATGATCTGGCCGCCACCGGGGAAGTCGGGGCCGGGCACCAGTGTGTACAGCTCGTTATCCGCCATCGCGGGGGTCTTGATCAGCGCCACACAGGCGTCGGCGATCTCACGCAGGTTATGGCTGGGGATCTCGGTGGCCAAGCCGACCGCAATGCCGCTGGCACCGTTCAATAAACTGAATGGCAGGCGCGCCGGCAATTGGCAAGGCTCTTCGGTCGAGCCATCGTAGTTGGGCTGAAACTCCACCGTACCCTGGTCGATTTCATCGAGCAACAGCGTGGTGATCTTGGCCAGGCGTGCTTCCGTGTAGCGCATCGCGGCAGCACCGTCGCCGTCACGGCTACCGAAGTTGCCCTGGCCATCGACCAACGGGTAGCGTTGCGAGAAGTCTTGCGCCATGCGCACCAGCGCGTCGTAGGCCGACTGGTCACCGTGCGGGTGGAAACGGCCCAGCACATCACCGACCACGCGCGCGCTCTTGACCGGCTTGGCGCCGGTGTTGCCATTGGCGCCACCAAAGCCCAGCCCCATGCGCGACATGGAATACAGAATGCGCCGCTGTACCGGTTTCAAACCATCGCACACATCGGGCAATGCGCGGCCCTTGACCACGCTGAGGGCGTACTCCAGGTAGGCACGCTGTGCGTAAGTGGCCAGGTTGAGCTGGTCATCGCCGTCACCGGCAGATTCAGGAGCGAGGTCGAGGATGGGTTGGTCGGTCATAACAAGAGCAAAAACAGTAAGAGGTCAGCGGTGGTGGATGCCTAACGGGCACCCGTGCCAAGTGGTATCTCGGCAGGTTTGATGGACGTGGACGGAATGGCGGGGCCCAGGTTCAGGCCGTCCAGGGAGCGCACCATATTGCCGCGCCCGTACCCCGGCCCGGGCAGCACGGCGCGTACACGGCCGTTGGCCACCGGAGGTTTGTCACTGGGCGGGCGAAGCGCTTCGTAGAGTTGCAGCACGGTTTTGACGTAGTTCTGCGTTTCGCGAAAGTTGGGAATCTGGTTGCCCGCCTTTTGCACCGCGCCTTCACCAGCGTTGTAGGCGGCCACGGCCAGCTCCAGCCGGTTGGGGAACATCTGGATCAGGTCGCGCAGGTAGCGGGTGCCGGTGTTGATATTAGTGCGAGGGTCGGTCAATTTGCGGGCGATGGGGCCATAACGGTCGTCCACCAGCCCGTAGCGCTCCCCGGTGGCAGGCATGACCTGCATCAGGCCCACGGCGCCTTTGGGCGAGACGGCATCGGTGTCAAAGCCGGATTCGGTAGCGATCACCGCCTTGAGCAAAGCGTAGTCCACGCGGTAGGTGTCCGCCGCCGCCTGCACATGGCGCTGCGCGGATTTGAAGCCGGGCGACGACTCAATGAACGCCAACAAGCGCGGCGTTGCCGACTGCAGGGGTGGCAACTGTGGGTCGTTGGCGGCCGCGTCGGGCAGCGGGTCCAGGTTGGAGCGCCCGCGGAAAAACAGCTCGTAGCGCGCATCCATCTGGCTGGAGGCGAAGTGCGCCACGCCACGCTCGTCCACATAACTCCAGATGTCCGCTTGGGCATCAAAAGAGGCCATAGCCCCAATGGACATTGCGCAAGCAGCTACCATTTTCATAGCAAATAGACGACCCACAGCATGCGCCATGGTCAGACGTCGATCTCCACCGAGTCGCCGTGCAGTTCCATGAGTTCGCGCCGAGCGGCGGCTTCGCCCTTGCCCATGAGTTTGGTGATCAGCGCCTCGGTCGCGCCGAAGTCGATGGCGCCCAGGGTTACGGGCAGCAGGCGGCGGGTGTCCGGGTTCAGCGTGGTGTCCCACAGCTGTTCGGCATTCATCTCGCCCAGGCCTTTGAAGCGGCTGATGCTCCAGGCGCCTTCGCGCACGCCCTCTTTGCGCAGCTTGTCCAGGATGGCGGTGAGTTCGCCTTCGTCCAGCGCATAGGCTTTGGACGCCGGCTTTTTGCCACGCGCAGGCGCATCGACACGGAACAGCGGCGGCCGTGCCACAAACACGTGGCCGGTTTCGATGAGTTTGGGGAAGTGGCGGAAGAACAGCGTGAGCAGCAGCACCTGGATGTGCGAACCGTCCACGTCCGCATCCGACAGGATGCAAACCTTGCCGTAGCGCAGGCCGCTCAGGTCGGGCGTGTCGTTGGGGCCATGCGGGTCCACGCCAATGGCCACCGAGATGTCATGGATTTCGTTGTTGGCAAACAGGCGATCGCGGTCCACTTCCCAGGTGTTGAGCACCTTGCCGCGCAAGGGCAGGATGGCCTGGTTCTCTTTATCGCGGCCCATCTTGGCGCTGCCGCCGGCGGAGTCACCCTCGACCAGAAACACCTCGTTGTAGGCTATGTCTTTGCTTTCGCAATCCGTCAGCTTGCCGGGCAACACGGCCACGCCGCTGCTCTTGCGCTTCTCTACTTTTTGACCCGCCTTCTGGCGGGTCTGCGCGGCCTTGATGGCCAGCTCGGCCAGCTTTTTGCCATAGTCCACATGCTGGTTCAACCACAGCTCCAGCGTGGGGCGCACAAAGCTGGAGACCAGGCGCACAGCATCGCGCGAGTTCAGGCGTTCCTTGATCTGGCCCTGGAACTGCGGGTCCAGCACCTTGGCTGAGAGCACATAACTTGCGCGGGCAAACACGTCTTCGGGCATCAGCTTCACGCCCTTGGGCAACAGCGAATGCAATTCGATAAAGCTTTTGACCGCGGTGAACAGGCCATCGCGCAGGCCGCTTTCGTGCGTGCCACCGGCGCTGGTGGGAATTAAATTGACGTAACTCTCGCGTACCGGGTTACCTTCTTCCGTAAAGGCCACGCACCAGCTGGCGCCCTCGCCTTCGGCGAAGTTGTCGTTCTGGCTGTCGGCAAAACCTTCGCCGTCAAACAGCGGGATCACCGGATCGCCATTCAAGGTCTGCATCAAATAGTCTTTGAGGCCGCCTTTGTAAAGCCAGTTTTGGCTGTCCTTGGTTTTCTCATTCACCAGCGTGACGCTGACGCCAGGCATCAGCACGGCCTTGCTGCGCAGCAGGTGCGTCAGCTCGCCCATAGGCAGCACGGCGGATTCGAAATACTTGGGGTCGGGCCAGACACGTATCGTGCTGCCGCTCTTGCGGTCGCCTTCGCCCGCCTTACGGACTTGGAGGGCCTCCGCAACGTCGCCGCCTTCAAACACGATGCGCGCGACCGAGCCTTCACGGTGGGTGATGGCCTCCAGACGCTTGCCCAAAGCATTTGTGACGGAGACGCCCACGCCGTGCAGGCCGCCCGAGAAGCTGTAGGCGCCGCCCTTGCCCTTGTCGAACTTGCCACCCGCATGCAGGCGGGTGAACACCAGCTCGATCACCGGGGCGTTTTCTTCGGGGTGCATGCCAAACGGGATGCCGCGGCCGTCGTCTTCAATACTGACCGAGCCGTCGGCATGCAGGGTGACCTTGATCTTTTTGCCATGACCGGCCAGCGCTTCGTCGGCGGCGTTGTCCAGCACTTCCTGGATGATGTGCAGGGGATTGTCGGTGCGGGTGTACATGCCCGGACGCTGCTTGACGGGCTCCAGGCCTTTGAGGACCCGGATCGAGCCTTCGCTGTATTCGGGGGTGGTTTTGACGGGGTTGCTTGTTGCCATAGGGCGCGATTGTAGTGTGATTGGCGGCAATTAACTGTATGAATAAACAGCCGCAAACAGCATGGATGCTGTCGTGGTCTGTCCCCCGCTACACCGCGTGGGCCAGGCGGAATGGCTATATTAGGCGCCATGCAAACTTCCCCTCCCCGCCTTAGCCT